>JAJVHY010000021.1 GCA_022072455.1 Verrucomicrobiia bacterium
CTAGCCCAAGGAATTCAGACATTCTCGGACAAGTCGAAGCGACGGCCACCGCGCCGACGCAATTTTTCTGCCCGCGTATCCCGCAAATGATCTGTGTCGTTTCCCGCAAACGATTTATTGTGTTACAGCGGCCCGCCCATAGCCGAAGCCGAATCCGATGGAATCAGCGGGGTCAGCGGGGTCAACTCTGTCGCCGGGGTCAACTCCCCACTCTCCACGCGCAGGGATTCCAATTAACAGCTTACGGTGAACAGTGAACAGTTACCGGTGGACGGATTGGGAAAAGGCAGAAGTGAGAATTACCGCAAACGACAGCGGGTATCAGTTGCGACAGACAACAACCGTCGCGTCTCGTCGGACTCGGCTTGCGTGCCCGCTTTTGCCACAAGTATACAGCGTGGAGGCTGTCGGCTCTCAGCTCTCAGCAAGTTTGCAGAAAACCGCCGCGCCGGTCACTTCTGCGGGTCGCTGATTTCAATCGTGCGGGTCACCTTCACACGCAGCCGAATCCCACGACGCCGTAACATCTTGTAAAGGCCGGCCGCAGTCACGCCCAACTCCTGCGCGGCTTTCTCGAGGTTGCCGTGCTTTTTCACCGCTTCGAGGCACATGCGTTTTGTCAGGGCCTCAATGGCGGGGGCCAGTGTGCCGCCGGTCGTCTTCTTCCGCTTCGCCGTCATCTTGGATTTGGTTTTCATCAATTCAGCTCTCCTTCATGGAACGGGGAACAAAGTGTACCGGAATCAGCCGTTACCTACAATCTCAGCCATCCGCTCTCGGTTCGCAGTGGCAGTTTTCAGTGGACAGTGGGCAGGGGGCGGCAGTCAGAAGTCAGAAGTCAGAAGTCAGTATTCGTGAATACCACCGGCTCATCTGCCGGTCGCGGCGCAGAGGCCGCTCCCACCTTCTGCCTTTCGTGTCATCTCGTGCATTCCCGCCGTCGCCTGGCCTTTGGCGGGCAAGCCGTGGTTAACCGGAGCGGTCGAGCCGGCGTCTCGCCCCTACCGTCGGCTCATCTGCCGGTCGCGGCGCAGTGCGAAAGCAACGCCGCGAGCAACCGCAGATTTCGCGCGATTGGGAAACGCCCGCCGGCCGATCCAATGGCGCGGTTTGTTTTTCGCTGGATTTCCCGGGGAAGACGCCCTAAAGCTCCGGCAGTTCCAGAGCGATAAGATTTCACCCCACAAGGAGAGATAATGCCGGCACCAATCGGAATTCAATTGTATACCGTCCGCGACCAGCTCGCGAAAGGGTTCGAACCTACCATCCGCCAAATTGCCGCGATGGGCTATGTCGGAGTCGAGACTGCCGGGTTTCCCGGCACGACCGCGGAGGCGGCGGCGAAGTTGTTCAAAAGCCTCGGTCTGCAGGTCAGTAGTGCCCACACCGGACTGCCTCTCGGTGACGATAAAAACAAGGTGCTTGACCTCGCCAAAACACTCGGCATCACCCGGATCGTCTCCGGGAAAGGGCCGGATGATTTCAAGACACCGGAGTTGATCAAGAAGACCTGCGCTCTCTTCAACCAAGCCGCCCAAGCTGCCAAGGAAAACGGGCTGACCTTCAGCATTCATAATCACTGGTGGGAATTCCAATCGCTCAACGGCAAGCCGGTCTACCAGTACATGCTTGAGCAGCTCGACCCCGGTGTGTTGTTTGAACTCGACGTCTACTGGATTCAGACCGGCGGGTGCAACCCGGCCTCGGTCATCAAGGAAATCGGGAAACGGGCACCATTACTGCACATCAAAGACGGCCCGTGCGTGCAAGGCCAGCCAATGACCGCCGTCGGCGACGGCAAGGTGGATCTGCCGGCCGTGGCCAAGGCCGGTGCGGGGACCGCGGAATGGATGATCGTCGAACTCGACGCTTGCGCCACCGACATGCTGGCCGCAGTGAAGAGAAGCTATGATTACCTCGTCGGAAAAGGACTCGCGCGTGGCAACAAAAATTAACGTCGGCATCATCGGGTGCGGCGCGATCAGCAATGCCTACTTCAAAGGCTGCGCGCCCTACAAAAACGTCAGCATCCTCGCCTGCGCCGACCTCGACGCGGCCCGGGCGGCGGCGAAAGCCAAGGAACACGGCATCCGGTCTTGTTCCGTGGACGAACTCCTCGGCGCTCCGGACATTCAGATCATTTTGAATCTGACCGTGCCGAAAGCCCACGCCTCACTCAATACCGCCGCCCTTGCCGCTGGCAAACATGCCTATGCGGAAAAACCGTTCGGCGTGAATCGTACCGAGGGCAAAGCCGTCCTTGCACTGGCGAAAAAGAAAAAGCTCCGCACCGGCTGCGCCCCCGACACGTTCTTTGGCGGCGGCGCCCAAACGGCCCGCAAGCTGATTGACGACGGCGCGATCGGGCAGCCGGTCGCCGGCGTGGCGTTCATGTGCGGCCACGGCCATGAATCCTGGCATCCCAGCCCCGAATTCTATTACGAGAAAGGCGGCGGCCCGATGTTCGACATGGGGCCGTATTATCTCACCGCGTTGGTCAACCTGCTCGGCCCCGTCAAACGCGTGACCGGCTCAACCCGCATCACCTTCCCCACCCGCACGATCACCAGCCAGCCCAAAGCCGGCAAGGTCATCACCGTGGAAACCCCGACTCATCTGGCCGGCACACTCGACTTCGCCAACGGAGCCGTGATCACAATCATTCAGAGTTTCGACATTTGGAGACATTCGTTGCCGGTCCTCGAAATCTACGGCGCGGAAGGTTCGCTCAACATCCCGGACCCGAATGGATTTGGCGGCCCGGTCAAACTCGCCAAGGCCGGCGCCAACGAGTGGACGGAAGTTCCGCTCACGCACCGGGTGGATTTGGCGCGCGGGAGCGGTTTGGCCGACATGGCGCAGGGCATTGCCACCAACCGGCCACACCGGGCGAGCGGCGAATTGGCATTTCACGTCTTGGACGTGATGGCGGCCTTTGAGGAAGCATCCACCACAGGAAAACACATCAACATCAAAAGCACATGCGAACGACCGGCGGCCTTGCCGGTCGGGTTGGGATTGGGAGAATTAGACTAAATGAGCAAAAAAGCATTGATCAATTGGGGCGGTTGGAACGGTCACGAACCCGACAAATGCGCGGAGATTTTCCGCGCCGTCCTCGCCAACGAGGGTTTCGAGGTCCGCGTCGTCAACGACCTCAACGTCTACACTGAAACAGAATACATGGAATCGTTGAGCGTCATCGTCCCGATCTGGACGATGAGCGAAATCAAAAACGAACAACTCAAGGGGTTGATGGACGCCGTCACCAGCGGCGTCGGCTTGGCGGGCTGGCACGGCGGGATGTGCGATTCGTTCCGCATCCAGACCGGCTACCAGTTCATGACCGGTGGCCAATGGGTGGCACACCCGGATGGGATCGTGGACTACACGGTCAACATCACCAAGCGCAACGACCCGATCGTCAAAGGCATCGCTGATTTCAAGATGCACTCGGAGCAGTACTACCTGCACACCGATCCGGGCAACGACGTGCTCGCGACCACGACCTTCGGCGACAATAAAGAAGCGCCGTGGGTCAAAGGCACCGTGATGCCGGTCGTCTGGAAACGTCAGTGGGCGAAAGGCCGCGTGTTCTATTCGGCGCTCGGCCACGTCGCGAAAGATTTCGAGGTGCCGGAAGCCAAAGAAATCCAGCGCCGCGGGATTCTCTGGGCGGCCCGATGAAAATCGCACCGAACTCCAAACTCGTCTTTATTGGCGACTCAATCACCGACTGTGAACGCGCCCGCCCGGTTGGCGAGGGACTCTTCGGGGCGATTGGCAAAGGCTACGTCGCGCTCGTGGACGCCACCTTTGGCGCAGTCTGTCCGGAAAAAAAGATCCGCGTCGTCAACGTCGGCAGCAGTGGCAACACCGTCCGCGACCTCAAGGCACGCTGGCAAACCGACGTGATCAACCTCAAGCCGGACTGGCTGTCGGTCATGATCGGGATCAACGATGTCTGGCGGCAGTTTGATCTACCAAAGATGCAGGAGATTCACGTCGGCCCCGCCGAATACGCCGCGACACTTGACGAACTCGTTGCCAAGACCAAGCCACTCGTCAACGGGCTGGTGTTGATGACCCCCTACTATATCGAGTCCAACCGGCACGACGCCATGCGCGTCCGCATGGACGAATACGGGGTCATCGTCAAAAAACTGGCCGCCAAGCACCGGACCGTATTCGTGGACACCCAAGCCGCCTACGACAAAGTCCTCAAACACACCTACCCGGCCACTCTCGCGTGGGATCGCATCCATCCAACAACCGTCGGCCACATGATTTTAGCACGCGCCTTTCTGGCCGGGATTGGTTTCAAAACTTAAAGTTGTAGCGGCGGTCTATGACCGCCGTGTATTTCAGCGTTACCCGGCGGCGCTCATAGAGCGCCGCTACAATGAAGAGCAAAAACACTATGCCACTCCCCGTCATCCCTCAACCAGTCCGTGCCGAAGAACTGCCCGGTCAATCGAACGCCGAGGTCATCACCGCCGGCAACGCTGATCCCGCCCTCGGCACCGAAGGGTACGAACTTCACATCACACCCACCAGTGTCACCTTGCACGCCAATGCGCCGGCTGGTTTCTTCTACGGCCAGCAAACCCTCCGGCAACTGCGCGCGGCTGACGGCTCGTTGCCGTGTTGCCGAATCTGGGACAAACCCCGGTTTGGCTGGCGCGGGTTGATGGTGGATGTGGCCCGGCATTTCTTCACGAAAGACGAGATCAAACACTTCCTCGACGTAATGGCGGCGCACAAACTCAACGTCTTCCATTGGCATCTCGTGGACGACCAAGGCTGGCGCATCGAAATCAAACGGTACCCGAAGCTCACGGAACTCGCCGCGTGGCGGAACAGCATCGGCTTCGGCCTCGATCCCGGCGCGAGTCGCAATTACCGGGCCGATGGCCGGTATGGCGGCTTTTACACGCAGGCCGAGATCCGCGAAATCGTCGCCCATGCCGCCAGCCAACACATCACCATCGTGCCGGAGATCGAGATGCCGGGACATTCGAGCGCAGCGTTGACGGCGCACGGCGAATTGACGTGCAGCGGCAACCCCTGCACGACGAACCAAGACGGCGGTATTTTCCACGGGATCTTCTGCGCCGGCAAAGAGGCGCCGTTTGAGTTTTTGCAGAACATCCTCACGGAAGTCATCGAACTCTTTCCCGGCCAATATATCCACATCGGCGGCGATGAAGTCCCGAAGGACAACTGGAAGAAATGCCCCCACTGCCAGCAACGCATGCGGAACGAGGGGTTACAGAATGAGGAGGAGTTGCAGAGCTATTTTATCCGCCGGGTGGAGAAGTTCATCAATGCGCAGGGGCGGCGGCTGATCGGTTGGGACGAAATTCTGGAAGGCGGTCTCGCCCCCAATGCCACGGTGATGAGTTGGCGCGGCGTCGCCGGTGGGATCGCAGCGGCCACCGCCGGTCACGATGTCGTGATGACACCCTTCACTCACTGCTACTTCGATTTTTACCAAGGCAAGGTCGGCCAACCGAAAGCGATTGGCGGCTATATCCCGCTGGAGAAAGTCTACGAGTTTGAGCCGGTTGTTCCGGAAATTCCGGCCGAGAAAACCCACCACGTTCTCGGCGGCGGCGCAAATCTTTGGACAGAGTACATGCCGAATTACGGGCACCTCCAATACATGACCTATCCCCGCGCGTGCGCGCTGGCGGAGGTGTTGTGGTCACCCAAAGAAAGCCGCGACTTCGCCGGTTTCCAAACGCGGCTGGCCCGGCACACCAAACTGCTGGATGCGCTCGGTGTGAAATATGCGCGGACGCTGGATTAAGACTTCGGCGGCGGGCCGAGGTCGAGGTGCGGAGGTGGGTTCGGGGGCAGTTTCCAGATGATTTCACCGTGCTTGGTCGCACCGTGCAGGACGTTGGCGAGGTCAATACCGGCTTGATAGACCTTGGCGAATTCCGGGAAGTTTTTGGCTTCAATGTGTTGTTGGAGCGGATCGAAAATCTTCTTGGCGTAATCGGCCAGCATGCCGGCGTACTTCGGACGCGTGGTGCTGCCTTTTTTGTAGAGGCTGCGGAGTCCACGAAGTTGATAGGCGGCTAGGTCCCAATTGCCGCCTTGGGCCGCGTAGTAGAGAATCCAATACCGGTCGCTGATGTCGCGCATCAGGGTGCCGAGGCCGGGCTGGAGTTCGGCAAGTTGGTCGAGAGTGAGTTCGCCGTGTTTGGTGCGTCCGACTATGGGTTTCTCGTCAGGCATGCCGGGAGAATGAGCCGGTCCGGAAAAATCGGCAACGCAAAAAAACGAAGAACCCCGACGTCGAAACGCCGGGGTTCTTCCGGGGTGAAACACTCAGTCAGTTAGCTCTTCTTGTCGGTCTTGCTCATGAACGGACAGCCGCCACCGGCCTTTTCCTTGGAGCAATTGGTCTTGCACTCGGCCAATTGTTCCGGCGTCAGGATTTTCTCCATCCCGGCGGCCAAGATGGCGTTACCTTCTGAGGTCGAGGGGGCGCGCTTGGCCTGTTCTTGCAGCGTGGCCAATTTCGCCTTCTGCTCGGCGGTCAGGTTCAGCTTCGACAGCGCGTCCGTGCAGGATGCGCCAGCGGCTTGCGCCTTTGCTTTCGACGCGCAACAGCCTTCCCCGGCAAAACTCGCGCTGACGCCAACGGCGACGACCGTCGCCAATACTAATCCGAGAACTTTCTTCATTGTGATCTGCTCCTATGGGTTGATTTCCAACGTTGGACAGGAGTGTAGCCGGATTTGTTCAATCCGGCCAATTATTTTCGCCGCCGGCAAGTCCGCCGGTAGACCAGAAACTTGTCATCACGGCACCAGCCCAGACCGGCATAGAGCCGCTGGGCGGGGTGGTTGGTGCGGGCTGTTTCCAAAGCCAGTTCGGCTGCGCCCGTCGTCTCACCCAGCCGGTGCGCCCGTTGTAGTAAGGCGGTCGCCACGCCCCGCCGCCGGCCAGTGGGGGCAACAAACAGGTCGGAGAGCAGCCACGCCGGGCGCATGGCGAGCGAACTGAAGGTCGGGTAGAGTTGCATGAAACCAACGGGCGAGTCGCCGAGGAAAGCGAGGTAAACCTGCGAGTCTCCGCGCCGCAATCGGGCCCGGAGAAAACGCCGGGCGGCCGGGACGGAGGCCGGGACGTGATAGAATTCGAGGTAGCTCCGAAACAACGGGAGCATCAGTTCCAAGTGCCGGAGCGTGCCGCGTAGTACTCGCAAAATCGGACGGCGTTTCACCGGTCAGATTCTACTCGAAGACCAAGTTTTCCAAGTGGATCGGGATGGCATTCCACGCGGTACCACAGCCGTTGATGGCGGGATAGTCAATTTCAAAGACCACCGCACCTTTGGAGCTTAAGCCAACCAGTTTGGTGTAAACGAAGGGTCCCCCCATCGAGTAGGTAACCAGATAGTTTTTCGCCCGATCCTCATAGACGCTTGAGCAGTAGGGACTATTAATGGTTTGATTGCGGTCGTAGGTCCAAACCTCGCGCGCCGGTTTTTTGAGCGACTTGATCTTGTATTTCCGGGCGGCGCTGTAGGTGCGATTCGTGCCGGGCGGGGTGTGATTCAAACTGGTCGCGCCATTGTCGAACAACAACAGCGAATTGTCTTTGGTGATCGAAACGGCATGCTGCCCAATCGGCGGCAGCGTATCTTTCCCGAGCGTCACCGCAAATTGCCGGAGTGACGGATATTGATACCAAGCCTTGGAGGAGTCTCCGAGGATCCACTTGATCTCCTGGGTGTCATAGTCGAAGGCAATCACGAAATCTTCCCGACCGGACATGATGATGGTGTTGTCGGATTTCCGGTAGGTCGTGGCGTTGTTGTGGAACCAATCGTCAGGCTCGCGCACGAACGCACTCGGATCATCGCCGCCCGCAATCATCGCGTCCCGGATGATGTCCGCGACATTCCACACCTTCAAAACGTTGCCCAGCCGGTCAATTTCGATATTCACGCTCTCGATGGCGTTGGTCGTATCCACTTCCAAAATGATGCCAAACTTGCCGGGATCGTAGTTGTGATGACCAGTCGTGGTCACCCCGAGATTGGAATAATCGGCGATAAAACCAAATGCCCCATCCAGTTCATTGCGTACCAGCCCGGTGCCGCTGGCCACATAAAACGCGTTGTCGTAGAAAATGGAGGAAAAGATCGCGATCCCGGCCGTGCCCACCCAGCGCACTTCGCCGTCCGTGTCCACAATGACCGGGGTGTTGGAGGACGCGTACTGCTTGAGCATGACAAAGTCATAGCTCAGATCTTTCGTTTGGAGCGAACGGGCTTGGACAATCGTCGGATTGGTGTAAACCCCGGTCGGGTCGGCAAACGCGGCAGTTGGAATCGTGACGCTGGCGGTCTGGGCGGAGCCTTTGTTGAACAAATAGGTCAGTACCACGGTGTTGCTGTAATCCGCGTACAACCCGAATACCGGCAAATTGATCTGGCCGTTGGTCGTGTCAAAAAAGCCCCGACTCTGCAGGTAGGCGGTCGAGTAACTGGCGGAGACCGGCCGCGTGGCTGACCCCGGTTTCGGTTCAACCATGAATTCAATCCCGGCCAACGCACTTGCCTGACTGACGGTCAAGTCCAGTTGACTGATGAAAGGCGTCGGGCCGGCACTTTGCCCATTAATCGTGACAACGGCCGGGGCGGCAGCGTTTGTGGTGGCCGAAAATGTGAAGGTTAAAACCGTCGCAATCAAACCAATAAGAAGTTGCTTCATAGTGGACAGGCGATACTACGCCGGCACCGCAGTGTCAAGGCTTGACGGGATTTACTTTCTGACCTGGCGGTCAGCTTTTTGCTGGGCTTGCAAAGGTTTGCCCACATCCCAACCGTGCCCCGCCCCGCTCCCTCGCCGATGTAATCCACCACCACTTTCTTCCCAAACCAATAGAACTTACCGGGCTTGTTCGGTGACTGCTGCGCCGTACCGTAGTCAGTCTGCAAACTCTTGAACAGCGGTGTCGGGTCAACCCCGCCGGCCACCGTCAACATCACGTTGGCCAGTTTCCCTTTGTAAAAACTATACTCGATACTCTTCAGTTTGACGCCCCCCTGCTCCAACGCGTCCGCTGGGCGTGCATAGAATTTCAGGTCACCCGAATCTTCGACCAAGGTCATGCCCGGGCACGCCGCCAATTCTTGCTCAAATTTCAAGTCACGAAATCCGTATTGCGAATCCAAATACGCCAACGAGCCGGGTTTGACAGGGTCATTGTCCGCGGCCCCCAACTTGCCAATAACCAACAGCATCAGCGACAGAATAAGAAATGATTTCATGGCGACGGCTCCTTGTTGCCCGAATGCTAGAGCGACAAGCGCACCACCGCAAGACCTAACGGCGCAGCGGGCTCTGGGGTGTACGCCCCATTGCCGCACGGTCGGGCACGCCTTACCTTGCCGCAGAATATAGAAACAAACACCCAACCACGATGGAGGTCTGTCTATGGAAACCAAAATTAGAAAACCAGCACCGCGCGCCGCTTATCTGGCGCTGGTCGTTGCGTTTGCAGGAATGATCCTTTGGGCGTTCCTGAAAATGGCCTGATCGCTCCCGCGCCGGGAACCTGTTCGATCAAGGATTTGAACAATTCGGGCGCGGTGCGGTCAATAGTGATGGATTCGGTTGCTAGCGCCCCACGGTGGGTGACTTGCTTCTCCTAGCCTCACCTGACCTCACCCAGGTAGTCACCGCCAACGCGAGCAACCGAATCCGCCTTTCGCTCACGCAATGCCGGCGACCGCCACGGCGGTGGTCGCAATAGTTCCCGACACCAAGTACCGCACCGAATACGTGAAACCGGAACAACTATTGACCATCAGTTGATAACCGACCGAATCGCCGCGCAACAGGCACGGCTGTCCCACCGCCACGCGGACCGGCGCGACAAACGAAAACGGTTGGCCAACGGGTTGATCCGCCAAAATGGATTCCGCCGGGATGCGGATGTCTTCCACGGGATACGTCGCGCTCTGAAGGCTGAGTCGGTAGTTCATAATATTCACCGAGCGAGAACGGCGTCAGGCCACTACAACCTGCCGCCGTTCCGCATTCCCCTCACCGAAATCGTTCTGCATAGGGAATGCATTCGATGTCGTGCTGGAATCACAATCGGGAGAAGTGTGTAATTTGCCCGTGGGGAAACTACCTATAGAAACTGCCAGAGCTGGCACCCGCGCCCGCGCGTCAGGCTATGCCGCCCGCAGGTATTTCTCCAACTCCCCACTCAAGACCGCGCCAACACAATCCGCGACAACTTGGTTACCGCGTGCCGTAAGATGGACGCCGTCGGGCAGGATGACGGCGGCCGGACCGGCGAGCGTCATTTCTGCGCGCACCGCATTGTCAACATCAGCCAACGGGAGGGCGTGCTCCCGCGCGAATTGCCGGGTGAGTTGCCGGTACTTTTCCATAGAAGCGTCCGGCCCGCCGTTCTGCCGGATGAATTCGTGATCCCGGAATTGATTCCACTCATCCACGAGCGGCGGGAAAGTCAGCGGAATCACCCGGCCGTTGCACCGCTGCGTCACTTGAATCCGGATCTGGTTCAAGTTCGCGATGAACTCGGCGAAGTCCACGTGCCGGTCCGGCTCATAAGTGGAGTCATTGCCGAATTCAAAGAGCACAAAGTGCGGGGCGTGCCGGAGAACATCCGACTCGATCCGCCGCAACCCTTCGCGCGAAGTGTTTCCGCCCACCCCGGCATTAATCACTTCGATAACGCAATCCGGAAACCGTTCTTGGAGCATTTGCCACAGGATGGTCGGCCAACGGGCCGCGGGAGTTTGTTCACCGGCAGCGGTAATCGAATCGCCAAACGCGACAATGGTAATGGGCGGTTTCATTAGCGAGCGCAATACCAGAGATTACCGGCTTCGTCAATTTGGCGGCACCGGCTTTCCCGCCGGCGTTACCGAAAGAAGGGCCTGTCCATCTTGGGACCGGCCCATTCCTTCTTTTGCCTCGCGAGCCAGCGTTATTTGGTGAGGTTGGCGCTGGGGAATGCCATGGTGAGATGAGCTGACCGTGCGAGCTATGCTGGGACGTTAGGCGCGATCACCCGCCCGCGCTATAGGGTCTTCACCCTATTGTGAAGGGGCGACTCGACCCGTAGCTTGCCCCACATTCACACCAGCCGAACCGGAATCGTTGCACTATGAAAATATTCAACCTCATCACCCTCGGCCTGGGTCTCGCGCTGCTCCCCTGGCCTGCCAGCACCAACGCCCAGACCGGTGCGGCCAAAACGCACAGCGGCGTGATCCGCTCGCTGAAACTGAAATCCCGGATGCTGACCGTCGAAAGCTCCACGGAAAAGTTGACGTTTACCGTCCCCACCGATGCCGCGATCGTTGTCAAAGACAAACCCCGCGGCGCCGATCTCAACGACCTCACGGTCGGAAACACCGTCGAAATCAAATTCACGACCGGTGAAGCCAGCCTCATCGCTCACCGCATCGCCATCCTCGGCTTGGAATAACCTCCCGGAGCACCCATGAAAAATCCCGTCTATAAACTCATCGAACTCACCGGCACCTCCCCCACGTCCATCGAGGACGCCGTGAGCAACGTCCTCAAACGCGCCCACAAAACCATCAAGAACCTGAGTTGGTTCCAAGTGGTGGAAACGCGCGGCAGCCTCAGCAAGGGCCAAGTCCACCACTGGCAAGTGACCATCAAAGTCGGCTTCGCCGTGGCCGACTGAGCGGACATCCAGTTGCCAGCGCCGGCGGCACCTGCTAAGAACGCGCGGTGCAAAAAGTCACCATTCACACCGACGGCGGCTGTTCCGGCAATCCCGGCCCCGGCGGCTGGGCCGTCGTCTTGCGCCACGGCGACCAAGTCCGCGAACTCAGCGGCGGCGAACCGGCCACGACCAACAACCGCATGGAACTCCGCGCCGCCATCGAGGGCTTCCGCGCGTTACCGGCACCGCACATGGTGGAAATCTTTACCGACTCCGTCTACGTGAAAGACGGCATCACCAAATGGCTGACCCGCTGGAAACGCAATGGCTGGATCACCACCGCCCGGCAACCGGTCAAGAACGCCGATCTCTGGCGTGAGTTGGACGCCGTGACCGCCCCCCATCGGATCGAATGGCGCTGGCTGAAAGGCCATGCCGGCCATCCCGACAACGAACGCTGCGATGAACTCGCCCGCGCTCAAATCGCCGCGCTGCGTGAACGCCCCGCCCCCGCCCCTGTCAAATCGCTGCCGACACTACCGATTCAAGCCGAACTGCTGTTGTAACAATTCCCGGCACGATTGCATTCCGGCGGCGAAACCGGTATTGCTTCGCGCAGGACGCGGGATGGAAGCAAGTACCTCACAATATCTGACGCACGTCCGCCACAAGCTGAACTGGCTCGTGTTCCTCGAACACAGCGGCACCCGCGCATTGCTCGTCCCCCTGCTCGTCGCCGCGCCGACTGTGACATTTCATCTCTTCCTGCGCCGGCCGTTTCCGGTAACGGCGACACTCCTGACCGGTGCGGTGGCTGTGCTGGCTTGGGCGGCGTGGCAAACCTGGCAACGCCGGTACCAACCAGCCGAAGTCCGCGCGTTCGTGGACTCGTGGGTCGGCGGCAAAGGCGACGTGTTGATGGAACACGGACCGGCCACCGGCCCGGTACCGGCCACTCGCTGGCGTTGGGCCGCGACGCGCGCCGCACTCACGGCGTGCGCGACGTTCTTTGTCTTTCAGGTGCCGGTATTGGAATCGCCCTTACCGGCGCCGTTGGTGACACACTCCACCCGCCGGTTGGAAGAGAAACTCGAGGAACTCGACAAACTCGCGTTGTTGCCGGAATCCAAAAAGGAAGAATTGGAAGCGGCGTTACAGGAATTCCAAGAGGCAACCCAGAAAATGTCCACCGAGGAATTCTGGCACGCCAACGACAAGTTCAACGAGAAACTCGACCAAGCGCTCGCGGAATCACAGTCCACCCTGACGCACGCTGCCGCCGCACTCCACAATCTCAACGCAGCGGACGCGGCTGACCTGACAGCACTCGCACAAGCCTTGCCGGAACTTCTCAAGGACTTGCCCGAAGCCGCCGCCGCCGCGCAGGCCGGCAACTTGGCGGAACTGGCCAAAGCCCTCCAACAGTTGCCGGCGGAGGAATTAGAAAAACTGGCCCGGCAACTCGAACAACTCGCCGCGCAAGCGCAACAACTCCGCCCCGACGCGGAGCCGGGCGGACTGGCGGAAGCATTGGCCAAACAAATGGCCGAGCAAGGTTTCCAAGAAACTGCCGGCGACGAGGGTGGCCGCGGTGGCGTGGACAGGGGACCGGGGACGAATAACCGGTTGTTCGGCAACGAATCACCGGAACTTCAGGCGGCCATGAACAACGCGCTCTTACCGGCAGTCAAAGCGAATGATCCTGGCGTGGTGCTCGAACAAACCGACAAACCCGCCGCTCCGAAACCCGCCACCGACCAATGGGGCCGGCCGGTTTCGAGCGGCGCCGCCGGCATCGGGACCGAACACACAACCTCCGAACCCCCAACCGTCGCGCCGCGGTACCGCCCCGCGGTCGGCCGCTACTTCTCCAAATAATATGACCACCCCCACCCTCCTGACTGCCGAGCAAATCGCGCCCGCCCAGCAACGCTTGCGCGCACTCATCGAGCAATTGGACAAGATCATCTTTGGCCGGACCGAGGCGACCACGGCGGTGACGGTGGCGTTGATTTGCCGGGGCCATGTGTTGTTCGAGGGATTGCCGGGATTGGGGAAGACGGAATTGGTGCGCGGCCTGGCGCAGTTGCTCGACTTGTCCTTTCGGCGAATTCAGTTCACGCCGGACTTGATGCCCTCCGACATCACCGGCAGTTCGATGTTGGAGGAACGCGATGGACAACGCCGGCTGGTCTTCCAACGCGGGCCGGTCTTTGCGGCAATCCTGCTCGCGGACGAAATCAACCGCGCGTCGCCCAAAACGCAGTCGGCGTTGCTCGAAGCGATGCAGGAGCGGACAGTGACAGTGCTGGGCGAGACGCATCGGTTGCCGGAACCGTTCGTGGTGTTGGCGACGCAGAACCCGATTGATCTCGAGGGCACGTTCCCGTTGCCGGAGGCGCAAGTGGACCGGTTCTTGTTCAAGGTGCTCATCGGCGCGGCGCCGGTCGAGGTGCTGGAGCGGGTGTTGGCGGAACGACCAACCGGTACGCCGCCGGCCATCACGCCGGTCATGTCGTTGGTGCAGTTGGCGGATTTGATCGCGCTGGTGCCGCGCGTGGTGTTGCCGCGCGCTGTGGCGAATTACATTTCCCGGCTCGTCACAGCGACGCAGCCGACCGCGGAGTCGGCCCCGGCAATGGTGAAAGAGACGGTGCGTTTCGGCGCGAGTCCGCGCGCGGCGATTGGGTTGGGGCTGGCGGCGCGCGCGTTCGCGTTGCTGGACGGCCGGCCGCAATGTGGATTCACGGATGTCCGCCACGCGGCCCCACTGGTGTTGCGCCACCGGATTTTGCTGCAACATTCGGCGCGCATCGAAGGCGTGACTTCGGAAACGGTGATCGCGGAGTTGTTGGCCAAGGTCAGTGAAGTGGGCCGGCCATTGCCGGAATTGGCCGTCATGGAGAAATCGTCTTGAGGAACTTTTGGTTGCTGTTGCTGTTGATCACGCCGGCTTGGGCGGTGGATTACAATGGTGTGAGTTTCTCTGTTGAACCGGCCTGGAGTGTGAGCGTACTGCAAGGCACCATTCAACCGGTCCGGTATCAGTTGGAAAATCGCGGCCCCGCCCAATCGATTCAGGTGGTTTTCAACCAGAACGGCGGCGTCCAAGTCACGCGCACCCACCGGCTCGACTCCGGCGAGCGCGTGACTGGTTGGTTTTACGTGCCGATGGCGAAAGGGTCGTGGAACAACTACGGCCAAGTCTATTTCCGCGCGTCGAAATCCGGCGCACTACCCCGCGAGCGTTGGCAGGGGGTTTCGTTCGGGATGAACTACAATTTCGACCAGAAGAACATCCCGCGTTTGTTGCTCGTGGGCCAGCAATTCGACCTGACCGGTTTGCAGGACGCGGTCGAAGCGCGCGTCGGGTCATCCGGCCGCGGCAATTCACAAGGCGCATTCGCTCGCGTTGGCGCGACAGCCGTCCCACCCTCGTGGCTGGGGTTGGCTGGCCTCAGCGCGGTCTGGCTCGAGCAGTCCGCCGCAGAACAACTCAGTCCCGACAGTAAAAACGCGCTCGCCGATTACGTCGCGAGCGGCGGCACCCTGCTGCTCATCTCGGCCGATACCGCGTGGTGCAGCCAATGGTGGGGTAACCGCGGCACGTTGGCCAATGGCGATCCCGGCATCGAGATCACGTATGGTTTGGGCACGATCAAACAACTCCCCCGGTCGCCGACTGGTGCCGCTGCCTGGGAGCGATGGTTGGCGGAATTGAATCGGCCAGCCGGCTTGGTGGCGGCGCAAGATTTGGCCGAGCAATTTTTGGCGCGACCGGATTTTCCACGCGTGTCGTACATGGCGTTGTGGTGGTTGATGGCGGCGTTCGCGATTATTGTCGGGCCGGTCAACTACGGCGTCTTGCGGAAACG
Source organism: Verrucomicrobiia bacterium (assembly GCA_022072455.1). Lineage (GTDB taxonomy): Bacteria > Verrucomicrobiota > Verrucomicrobiia > Palsa-1439 > Palsa-1439 > CAINDI01. The sequence continues at coordinate 15,579 of JAJVHY010000021.1, forward strand.
CGGCCGGTTGCCGTGGTTCATCATCACTGCGCCGGCCATCTCGATTGCGTTTGGATTAATTCTGTTGCTGTTCTTTGTGGGAGTCGAGGGCCGGCAAGCGAAAGCGGTGGTCGGCGGCCTGACGTATCTTTTCCAACGCGATCATCAAGCCGTCACCTGCCAACGCCTGAGCGTGTATGCGACTTCGTCGCTGCCGTTGCAGTATCCGAGCGGCACGTTGGTCTGGGACAAATTCGGCAAGGAATTCGGGAACGACTTCAACCCCGCGTATGGCCGGCGGCAGCTGATGCAGGATACCGGGGCGTCCATTGATTGCACGACCGGCTGGCAGTTGGGCGAAGGTTACTTGCCGCCGCGATTGCTTCGGGCGTTCGGGAGTTTGCAGCCGCGCACGGAACGCGGCCGGGCGCTGGTGGAATTACGCGGCGACCAATGGCATGTGCAAAATGGTCTGGGCGTGAATCTGAGGGGTTTTCTCTACCGCGACACCAGTGGTAAGTTGTTCTCGACGGGCACCGTCCGCAACGGCGAAACCGCCCGGCTCGAACCGTTTCGCGGTTCACTTCACGAGTGGCACGTTGCGAATGATGCCTGGTGGACCCTTGGGTCACATCCCACAACGAACGCCTACATCGCGGTAACAAATGAACCGTTCGGGTTTGAGAAACCGCATCCGCGCCTGACTGTGAAACCAACGCCGCACACCATCTTCGGATTCCTGTGACATGAGCGAACCCATGGTCAGAGTCGAAGGGCTGCGCAAAGATTTCAACGGCTTCTGGGCGTTGAAGGGCTTGGACTTCGAGCTGCATCCCGGCGAGGTCTGCGGTTTCATCGGCCCCAACGGCGCCGGCAAGACGACCGCGATGCGCATCATGGCCACCATCGAATTGCCCAGTGCCGGCGAGGTCTGGGTCAACGGCCATTCCGTGCTGCAACATCCCGACAAAGTCCGCCACGCACTCGGGTTCATGCCGGACCAGTACGGCCATTACGAAAACCTGACCTGTGAGGAGTACCTTGATTTCTACGCCCGGGCGTACCGGTACAAGGGCGGCGACCGCCGGCAAAGGATCGAGGCGGTGATCGAGTTTACCGGCCTCGGACCGATCCGCACCAAGTTGATGACCGACCTCTCCAAAGGCATGAAACAACGGCTCTGCCTCGGGCGCACGTTGATTCATGATCCGCAAGTGATGTTGTTCGACGAACCCGCCGCCGGGCTTGACCCGCGCGCCCGTGCGGAATTGCGCGATTTGATTTTGGAACTCTCGGCGCGCGGCAAAACGGTCTTCGTGAGCTCGCACATCCTGACGGAGTTGGCCGACATCTGCACGCACGTCGCAATCATCGAAAAAGGCGAGATGAAATTCAAAGGCCCGGTCGGTCACGCGCAGAAAGCGGCGAACCGTTTCACCCGTTACCGGCTGCGGGTGCTCGAGGCGGTGGACAAGGTCGAGCGGTTCCTCCTCGAACAACCGTTCGTCGAAAAAGTCGCCACGAACGCCCATGAGTTGCTGATTGATTTCGCGGCGGACGAACGCCACTTCAGCCAACTGTTGGCCGCGCTGATCCGGGAAGGCTTCGCGGTGGTCGAGAGCCGGCTCGTGCAAAGCAACCTCGAAGAAGCGTTCCTCGCGATGACCAAGGGAGACACCGAATGATTGCCGGCTTGGATTGGATCAACCCGGTCTTGCTGCGGGAATATCAGCAAGTCGTCCGCAGCCGGATGTTTGCGTGGGTCGGCGTGCTCTGGCTGCTGGCGCAATTGTTGATCAGCCTGATTTACATTTCACTGCTGGAACCGACCGAGGCCGGGCTGTCGCTCACCGGGCCGGGCGGTCAATATTTCGCGTGGGTCATTGGCGGGCTGACCGTGGTGTTCTTGCTGGTGTTACCGGTCTCGACCTTCAATCGCGTCGTCCGCGACCGGAAAGAGGCAACGCTGGAGTTATTGACGATCAGCCGGATCAGTCCGTTGCAGGTCGTGTTCGGTTTCCTGCTGGTCGCTTTCGCGCAAGTCGGTTTGTTTGTCCTGATGAGTTTTCCGTTCGTGGTGTTTGCCTACTTGTTTCGCGGACTGGAATTGTCCACGGTGCTCTGGAGCGTCTATTTCCTCGTACTGGCCGCGCTCGTCGCCAATGCGGCGGGTCTGACTGTCGCGTCGTTTTGCCGGACACCGCGAATCACCGCCGTCGTCCGCGTTCTCGGCGGAGCCGGGATTCTCTTCATGGGATTGCCGATTGGTTGGACGCTGATCATGGCGTTTTTGTTTCTGGGAAGAAGGAGTGGTTTTCCGGTCGGATTACCGGCCGAGATTCCCTGGTTGATCGTCGGCTTGGTAACGCTCGGTGCCGCGTTGGCCGTCGGAATTTGTGTGGTGATTTCGCGGAGCAACCTGCTCTTTGAAGCGGCCAACCGCACGACGCTGCCGCGCCTCAGTGTCACGGCAATCTTTCTGATTGCCGGTGCCGTCATCAACGGTTTCTCGTGGTTCGGCGCCAGCCGGGAGGAGGAACTGGTTTACGGCTTTGACATCATCTCCTTCCTGCTCTTGCTGGCGTACAGCCTGTGGATTCTGAACGAATCGAATCAAATTTCCCCCCGCATGCGGGAAGGGTTGCCGGCGAGCCGGCTGAGCCGGCGGTTGGCGTTCCCCTACTTGCCGGGACGCGGGTCGGCGTTCGTGTACGTCATCCTCAACGCCGTGCTGCTGACCGGCCTTGCGTTCGCCGGCTACTTCGGGTGCAAGGTCAAGTTCACCGACTCTGAATTTATCCGCGCCGAGTTGCTGAAGCTCTACTGCCTTTTCCCGCTGGGTTGCGCGTTACTTGTGCACCACCTGATGCAACGCACCAGGTTTCGCCGGGTGATCTTCGTGGCGTGGTTCCTGTTGGTCGTCTGCGTCATCATGTGGGCGCCGTTGCTGTGGGGCGCGCGCCCGTTTGCCAACGACAACGCGTTTGAAACCTTCATCCTCGGCTCACTCACCACGGATCGATCGTTGATCTGGCGCGCCTTCTTCGCCCCGCTGATTGGCATCCTGTGCGCCTGGCCGGTCATCCGTGAAAACTGGCGCAACCTCCGATGAACCTCGCGGCTGCCGATGAAGCCCTCGCCCGCAATTGCCGGTTCAACCAACGCGTCCTCGTCCACACCCTGAACCCCGGCAGTACGCTTGGCGATCACACCGGCGGCTCGCTGATTTTTCAGGATCACCGGCCCTACTTCGCCGGCGACGATCTGCGGCGAATTGACTGGCGCGCCTACGCCCGCACTGACCAATTGCTCCTGAAAACCTATCAGGAAGAAATCTCGCCGTTCCTCGAATTGCTCGTCGACACCAGCGCCAGCCTGGCCGTCACGCCGGCCAAGGAACAAGCGCTCCGCCGGTGGACTTGGTTCCTCACCACCGTCGGCCTCCACGGCGGTTACACCGTCTCCATCCAACGTCTCGGCCACGACCCCGACGCCTTGCGCCCCGACGAACTGCAACATCTCCCGTGGAAATTTTCCGCCACCCACTCGTTGCCGGCAGCGTTGACGCAACATTGGAAAGGCCGGTATCGCGCGCTGCGCGTCGTCTTGAGTGATTTCCTGTTCGACACCACGGCCGCCGAACGCCTGCTCGCCGTTGCCGCCCGTGACGCCACGGCGTTGTTCGCCCTCCAGATTCTCGACCCCGAAGAAATTGATCCGCCGTGGCGCGGCGCATTCCGGCTGGAAGACGCCGACAGCGCCGACCACCAAGAACTGATCATCGGCGAACGCGAACACGCCCAATACCGGGAAAAACTCGCCGGTCACCAACTCCTGCTCAGCCGGGCGCTCCGCCGGCGGGGCGGCGCGTTCGTCACGCTCAATGCCGGAGTCGAAACGAAAGAACTCGTTCTCAACACGCTTACCCCCGTCGGCATCCTCAGCCTCGGATGAATTGCTAATGGAATTCCTGAATCCTTGGGGCTGGCTCGGTTTGCTGGCGTTGCCGGCAATTGTCGCGCTGCATTTCTTTCGGCGCCGGTATCAGACCAAGTCCGTTGCCACTGTCATGTTCTGGCGGCAACTCCGCGAGACCGACACGCAAGGCCGGACGCGCAAACCAATTCGCAGCAGCTTGTCGCTCTGGCTCCAACTCCTCGCCGCCACGTTGCTCACCGTGTTGCTGGCCGGGCCGCAGACTCTCAAGTCCACCGGCGAAAAGGAAATTCTCATCATCCTCGATTCCGCGTACTCGCTGCAAACCCGGCTCAGTCAGGATAAGACCGTCGCCGACCAAATCCGCGCCGCCGTGAATTCCCGGCTCACGACTGGCCGCCGGTACACCGTCATCGAACACGGCACCACGCCGCGACTCCTCACCGCCCGCGCCGCCGGTCTGACCGAAGCCCGGGAAGCCGTCGCCGCGTGGCAACCGGCCCAGCCGCGCGCCGATTGGCAGGCGACATTCCGGCTGCTCGAACTCTGGGACCTCGACCGGTGCACGCTCTGGGTTTTGACCGACAACCTGACGGATGCGTGGAAGAAAGTTGCCGGTGTCGAATTGACCGCGCTCGGCGGCACCGCGGACAATCTCGCCATTGTGGAGGCCAACCGGATTCGTCTCCCCGGCACAGGTCAGGAACGCCTCCGCGCCAGCATCCACAATTTCCAGACCGGCCGCGCCACCGGCGAACTCCAAGTCCGCGCCGGCAATCAAATCGTCGCACGCCAATCCTTCACCATCCCCGCCGGTAACGCGTGGACGTTCACCGCGGATTTACCGGAGACGAACACACCGTACGTGCTCGAATTACCGGATGACGCCCTGTCCTTTGACAACCGCGTCCATCTTGCACCAATGCTGCAACCGCCGGTCGAAATCCTGTTTGATTTCACCGACGCCGCGCTCGGGGAAACCTGGCATCGCGTCGTCGCCGCCGTCGCCCCGACCTTCCGGGCCGGCACAAATACCGCCACGCTGATCTTGAGCGACTCGCCCCGGTGGTTGACGGATGAAACTGTCTCCGCCTGCGTGTTGGTTTGCGCTTCCGGCGCGACTGAGGCGAAGCTGTACCGGCCGCCGTTTCTGAGCGAATCGCAGCATCCGTTGTTGCGTGGACTGGACTGGGCCGGTTGCCTGCTCGCCATCGGCCAGTGGCCGGGCGCGACGGTCTCGAACCAACTCGCCCGCGTCAGTGCCCGAGATGTCGCGGTCCTGACCGAACTGCCGGGGCGCGGGAGCCGCCGGTTTGTCCTGCATGCCGACATCGCCAAGAGCAACCTCGCCAAGCAACCGGCTTTTCCGATTCTCGCGCAAAATGCCGTCGAGATCGCGCGGTCATTCCAACCGGGATTGCGGACGCCGAACTTGCGTTTCGGCGAGACACTGGAATTCCGGCTGCCGCGCGACGCCCGCGAGCTTTGTCTCCGGCAAGACGGGTGGCAGGAATGCGCCGCGCAACCGGCCGGACTGCGGTTACCGGCGGACCGTGTGGGTTTGTTTGAAGTCGTCGTCGGCAACGAGACGTGGCCATTGGCGATTCATCACGTCGAAGTCGGGACGTCGGATCTGCGCGCGATTGCCGGCGGCGATTATCGCACGCCGGTCACGAGTACGGCCCTCATGCAACGAACACTGCACGACGAATGGATCATCGCCCTGATCATCGCGCTGCTGGCGATCATTTTCGGCGAGTGGTGGCTTACCGGGCGGAGGTCAGCGTGAGTTTCACGCAACCATTCTGGCTGTGGCTGTTGCCGGTGATGTGGTGGGTGTACTGGCGGTGGTTCCGCGCGACCGGCCCGCACGGCGCGTTGCGGCTGGCGTTGTTGACGTTGGCCGGTTTGGTGTTGGCGGGGCCGCGCATCCATTTGGGCGGACGCGGCACGGACGTGGTCGTGGTGCTCGACGAATCGTTGTCGGTGACGGAAGTGGAACGGCAGGGTTACCGGGAATTGGTCAAGCAGGCGGAGAAACACCGGCGCGACGGTGACCGGCTGGGGATTGTGCGGTTCGGGGGGGCGACCCGGGTCGAGAAACGGCTCGAAGACGAGAAGCTGCCCGGAGAGTGGCTGGATTTGGGGCAGCAACACCGGTCGGATGTGCGGGCGGGGGTCGAGACGGCGTTGCGGATCACGCCGGAGAATCGGCCGGCCCGTTTGGTTTTGGTGACGGATGGTGAATTGTCGCGCGCGGCGACCGACGAAGCCGGGCGGCTCGCGGCGACGCGGCGGGTGCCGGTGGATGTGTGCCGTGTGAGCAAGCCGGCAGTGCGCGACGTGTCGGTGGCAGAGTTGGAGTTGCCGGCCGAAGTGGCTGTGGGACGACCCTTCCAGTTTACGGCGTGGTTGCAGAGCAGTGCGCCGGCGGAGGTGACTTATGAATTGCGCCGCGACCGGCAAGCGATCGCGCGCGGGACGGTGACAGTGGGCGCGGGGCTGCGGCCGGTCTTGCTGCGGGATGTTTTGGTCACGGAAGGCGTGCATGGTTACGAACTCGTCGTCAGCGCGCCCGGTGAGGATCGCGTGGCCGACAATAACCGGGCCCGAGCAGTGGTGAGTTGTCGCAGCGGACGGAAGGTGACGTTGGTGACGCGCGCACCGCAGGGGAACATGGCGCGGGTTTTAGACGCATTTCAGATTCCGCATGAAGTTGTGACGCCCGATCAGGCGCCGGCAGCGTTGGCGTTGGAGAATCTCGCCGGCAAGCTTGGCGTGATCATTGATAATGTGAACGCGCAGAGTATCGGCCCGGATGGGATGCGGGCGGTGCGGCAGTTTGTGAAGACGTTCGGCGGCGGATTGATGATGACGGGCGGGCGCGAGAGTTTTGGGGTGGGCGGTTATTTTAATTCGGTGATCGAGGATTGCTTGCCGGTGACGTTGGAGGCGCGGAAGGAGATTCGGAAAAGCCGGTTGTCCATGGCCATCGCGATGGATCGGTCCGGCAGCATGAGCGTGCCGGTGCCGGGCGGGTTGCAGAAGATGGATCTGGCGAACAACGGCGCGGTCGAAGCCATCAAGATGCTCGGCCCGCTCGACCGGATCAGCGTGATCGCGGTGGACAGCGCGGCGCATGTGATCGTGCCGTTGGCGGCGGTGGATGATACCGGGGCGTTGATCGGGAAGGTGCGGAAGATCCGCTCGGAGGGCGGCGGCATATTTATTTACGAGGCGTTGGAAGCCGGGTTCAAGCAGTTGCAGAAAGCGGACACGCAGGTGCGGCACATGATTTTGTTCGCTGACGCGGCGGATTCGGAGATGCCGGGCGATTATCAAAAACTGCTCCAGACATTCCGGCAACAGAACATGACCGTCAGCGTCATCGGGCTGGGCACGGAACACGACAGCGACGCCGCGTTGCTCAAGGACATCGCCCGGCTTGGTGAAGGGCGGATATTCTTTACGGACCGGCCCGAGGAACTACCACGATTGTTCAGTTACGAGACGTTGCTCGCCGACCGCAGCGCCTACGTCGAGAACCCGGTTAGCATCCAGCAATCACCGGCGGGGTTGGCGGTCCTCAGCGCGTTGCCGGGGGAATTACCGGCCCCGGCAGTGGCCGCGTACAATCTCGGTTACTTGAAACCACAAGCGCAAGCCGCGTGGGTCACCAAGGAGAGCAAGGACGATCCGACGGTCTTGTGGGGGTTCGGCGCGAGTGGCGTGGGGCGGAGCACGGCGTTGCTGTTTGATGTGGATGGCGCGGATGGACGCGCGCTGCAAACGTGGTCGGGTTTTGCCGGTTTCTTGGGCGCGACGATTCGGTGGACGATGGCCGGCAAAGAGCCGGACGCGACAGTGGAGCTACGGCGGGACGGCCAGGACTTGGTCGCAACACTCGACATGGCCGGTGACCTGCAACAGCGACTCACCGCCGCGCCGACGTTGCGGATTGTCACTCCTCAGACCGGCGACGAACCGCAGTTGCTGCCGTTACGCCAGCAAGCCGACGGCACTTGGAGCACCCGGTTCGCGATGGAACAAAACGGTTTCTACCACGCCGTCGCCCACCTCGGTGACGCCGGTATCGTGCGCGCCGCGCCAGTCGTGCTCCCCTACTCTGCCGAATACCGTTACTGGGAACCAACCCAAACCGACGAACGCGTGCAGACTCTTTTGGAAATGACCGGCGGCAAACTGCGCAACCAGTGGACGGATGTTTTTCAACTTCCCCGCTGGAAGCCGGTCGGTGTGGATTTGCGCCCGTGGCTTCTGGTGATCATGTTGGTCGGTTGGGTGGTTGAAATCTCCATGCGCCGGTTGCTCTACGCCCAACGCTGGCCGGCGCGGTTCGCCCCAAAAGTTAAAATCCCCCCAGCCCAACCCGTCGCTCCCGCGCCCGTCAGTCCGGAACCGGCAACGCCGACACCTCCACCGGCACCACCGCCGCCACCAAGCGCGACTCTTGACGCAATGAACAAAGTGAAACGCAAACGCCAATGAGCGATTCCCAACCATCTCGCGACAAGACTCCGCAACAGATCCTGCTGTTTCTGGGTCTTGTCCTCGTCGTCGGCAGTATCTTTGTGGCGTGGAAAACATCACTTCGTCGGGAGGTGAATACGAAACTTGCCAAGATCCGCGCCGAAGGATTGCCGGCCACGGCCGCCGAATTGGATCAGTGGTACGTCCTCCCGCCTTCTGAAACAAATGCCGCCGACCTTTACGCCAATGCTTTTCGGGCATGGAAAGAGCCGACTGAGGAACAATTAAGATGGTTACCCGTTATTGGCTCAACCAACTTCCCGCCGGTCGGTGTTCCGTTGCCGGAAGAAATGCAACAGGCTGTGGAGGTGTTTCTGTCGGACAACTCCGACACCTTACGACGGCTGCACGAAGCAGCGCAGGTGAAGCACTGCCGGTATCCAGTTGATCTATCCAATGGGATGGCCACGTTGTTACCGCACCTCACATATCTTCGAAAATCGGCGCGTCTCTTGGCTTTGCAAGCGGATTACGCGGCCCGCAATGGCAACCCAAGTGCGACCGTCGCTGCGATTCAAAATGGCCTGGCGGTAGGAGAGTCGTTGCGCAGCGAACCACTCCACATCTCGCAGTTGGTGCGAATTGCCTGTCTGGGAATCACCACGCTGGCACTTGAGCGTGCCCTCTGGGCGACTCCACTGCAGGAAGCTGAGCTAAAGATCCTCGAACTTGCCGTGCTGGAAGCAGACAAACCTCAGGCTCTATTTTTTTTAATTGGTCGGAGAACGAAGTTTTGGAAACTCCGTTTTTGATTTTCCTAGAGATTTCATTGAGAGCGACATCGCGATACACAACCCTCCATTTAAGGGCTTTGTAATGCTTTATCTTGTAACGGGCCTGAAGGAACTGGATCACCTACACTATTTGAGGTTGATGACCGAGGGCATGGCTGCGAGTCGTCTCGACAGTCCGGCGGCACTGAAAGAGTTCAACCGCCTCGAAAACAAGGCATATGCACTCCCTGCTTATTTGTTTATATCCCGGATGATTATCCCAAGCCTATCTTCAGCAGGGAAAAAATCGCTTAAAAGCTCCGCCCGGTTGCGAGTTACCCAAGCCGCCATCGCAGCGGAGCGCTATCGCTTGGAGCACGGGGAATGGCCAGAGCAACTGGTCGCGCCGGTGCCGACCGATCCATTTGATGGCCAGCCGTTGCGGTATCGGCGCACAGAGACCGGGATTGTGGTCTGGAGTATCGGCGAGGATGGCCGGGATGATGGCGGACGCGAACGTCGACCGGGGGCACTCGAACCCGACATCAGCTTCACCATTGATCGTCCTCCCAAAAGATAACTTGAACCAATCCCCCACCTGCGGCATCTAACCAACACCATGCACCGCCTCTGGGTCATCTTCATTGCGCTGCCGCTGTGGGCGGCAACCAATACTGTGAAGATTGTCGAATTTACCAAGACCGGCGAACGCAAAGGAGTGGTCACCGTGGAAAAGATCGTCAAGACCGACGCCGAATGGCGCCAGCAACTCACGCCCGAACAATACCGAGTCACGCGCCAAGCCGGCACCGAACGCCAATGCTCGGCCGGGTATTGGAACAATCACGAGGAAGGCTTGTACCGGTGTGTCTGTTGCAACACGCCCCTTTTCAAATCCGACACGAAATTTGAATCCGGCACCGGCTGGCCGAGTTTCTTCCAGCCGGTCGCAGACGAAAACATCGCGAAAAAGCCGGACAATTCCTACGGCATGCGCCGCGTCGAAGTCCTCTGCGCCCGCTGCGACGCCCACCTCGGCCACGTCTTTGAGGACGGCCCAAAGCCCACGGGACTCCGGTATTGCATTAACTCGGCGGCTCTCGTATTTGAGCCGAAGAAGTGATCAACAAGAAGCTCATCGAAGCCAAAGAACGGCTCGCGAAAACCGCGAGGAACAGCAGCCCCGCCGCGACTGGGAAAGACCGTCTCCCACCCGGCCAGCACGAAGTCAAAAACTGGCCCGTCCTCGACCTCGGCATCCAACCGGATATTCCGAAAGAGAAATGGTCGCTCACGATTTCCGGCCTTGTCGCAAATCCCCGGCAATTCACGTGGGATGAATTCATGGAGTTGCCGCAAGCCGAACTCGTCCGTGATTTCCACTGCGTCACCACCTGGAGCCGGTTCGACAATCACTGGCGCGGGGTCGAATTCAAAACCATCTGCGATATCGTCAAGCCGTCGCCGCAAGCCACGCACATCGTCTGCGCAAGCTACGACGATTACACCACGAACCTGCCGCTGAACGTTGCGTTGGATGATCTACTCCTCGTCCATACCTGGGAAGGCCAGCCGCTCAGCCGCGAACACGGCGGTCCGGTGCGAGGTGTCGTCTCAAAAATTTACGCCTGGAAAGGCGCGAAGTGGATCAAGGAGATCGAGTTCTTACCGGTGGATCAACCCGGTTTCTGGGAAGTCCGCGGCTACTCCAACACCGCCGACCCGTGGAAAGAAGAGCGCTACTCGTGAAGTGGCTGGCTCTCGCCGTCTTCCTCTCTCTGTGCCCTCTGTGCCTCTGTGGTTCATCTCCGCATGCCCTCGACTCCACCGACGAACGCGCCATTGAACTCGCACTCCGCGCGATCAAGATGTCCGAGCACGATCTCGGTTTCTCGAAAACCAACGTCGAATCGGAACTAATCCTTAGCCAATCGAGATTATTGCTTCAGAATCCTCTTTTGCTCCCGGCTTACGGAAGTGATGCACGCACCAGTTGTTCTACCGCCACTAATCTGGCGGATTTGGTTGATCTCGCATTTGCGCAACTAACCTCACGCAGACTCGAGAGCGGCTGCGCCGAAGCAGAAGATTCGTTGGACCAGGAATTCATCACGAAACTGCCACAAGCTGTTGAAAGACCGGTCCGCTACCTTACCGCTGTTGCGCGGTTAGCTCGGAAAATTCCACTCGTCAAGAAGGGGGCGACCCCAACAAGGGCACTTGCGGGTTTCGCACCAGAGGCGTTGCACCTGGATCAAGATCAGGGGGAACTCGCTACTTGGCGGCAACTCGGCATGAATACAAACTACTTGGAGGAACTACTTGATCGGGACAAAAACCTGATCCTCCAAGACACCGAAACGGCTGATCTCATCCTCGACGAGGTCGACAAGTTTGACTTGCCCAGACTCCGAGCCGCTACGATGCATCTTGCTCACGCAGTCGACTACGCCATTTCCCAACTTCGAACCGGCAACTTGACCAATGAGTTCCAATTCGAAACCGACACCGAACTCGGCAAGATCGTCGTCGGCGGCACCGGCAAGAACATCTACACCAACGAAGCCTTCCTCATTATCGACCTCGGCGGCGACGACATCTACTCCAACTCCGCCGGCGGTGCGAACGGTCTGGCCGGTCGTCCCATCTCCATCCTCATTGATCTCGCCGGCAACGATCAGTTCATCTCCAAGCATAGTTTTTCCCAAGGCTCCGGCGTCTTCGGCATCGGCATCCTCGCCGCGCTCGGTAGCAACTGCACCTTTCAAGCGAAACATTTCTCCCAAGGTGCCGGCTTCTTCGGCTGCGGCATCCTCATGACCGGCGAGGGCAAACAGACATTCGAGGCCGACACATTTTGCCAAGGCGCCGGCATGTTCGGCACTGGCATCCTCTGGCAACGCGGCGGCGACACGTCCTACACCGCCAACAAATACGCCCAAGGTTTCGGCGGTGTCCAAGGCACCGGACTCCTGCTCGATTCTGCCGGCAATGACTCCTACGCTGCCGGCGGGAAGGAACCGTGCCCTTGGACACCGGGGCAATTCTTCTCGCTCTCCCAAGGTTTCGGCTACGGCATGCGTCCTTATGCCGGCGGCGGCATCGGCATTCTCTGCGACCTCAAAGGTGACGACCGCTACAAGGCCGGTGTCTACGGCCAAGGCGCGAGCTACTGGTATGCGGTCGGCCTCCTGCTCGACGCCGAGGGCAACGACACCTACGAAGCCTACCAATACTGCCAAGGGGCCGGCATCCACCTCAGCACCGGCTCATTAATTGATTGGAGTGGCGACGACACTTACACCGCACACGCCATCTGCCAAGGTGCCGCGCACGATTACAGCGTTGGCATCCTCGTCGATCGTGCCGGCAATGACAGATACACCGGCAACACAACTGCCCAAGGCTCCGCCATCAACAACTCCTTCGCCCTCCTCCTCGACCGCGCCGGTGATGACACCTATACCGGCACCGACGCAAAACAATCCCAAGCCGCCGGTCACGATGGCGATAAACGTGAGTACGGTTCGATTGCCCTACTGCTCGATCTCGCCGGCATAGACACATACCCACAGGGCCAGTCGAACAATGCGGCGCGGCTCAAACCGTTTTACGGCGCGGGGCTAGACACAGAATCTGCTGGAGGGACGCGCTCCGTCGCGTCCGTTGGCGACCTGCGGCCACGACAGAGCGTGGCCCTCCAAAACGACGATTTGGCGGCACAATCCAAAGGCCGCCTCTACACCACCGCTCCCGTCGATCCCAATCATCCCATCGAACATCTCTTCCGCGTCGCCACCAGTGACCGGCCCGAAGCCGGCAAGGCGTGGGAGGAACTCAAAGCTCACGCCGCCGAAAATCTTCCCTACCTCATCACGCGCCTCGCCAGCCCCAACGTCATGGTGCGCGTCAAAGTTGAACAACTCGTGGACCACCTCGACACCAACTCCATCCCCGTCCTCATCGCCGGCATCCGAACCACGAAAGACGACGAAGTCGCGCGACTCTGCTGTTACTACCTCGCCCGCTTCAACGAAAAAGCCCGCGCCGCCATCCCAGCCGTCCTCCCGCTTCTCAAGCGCGACAAGACTCGCACGACCGCCTTCTACACCCTCGGCCATCTTCGCGCGACGGAAGCCTTCACACCCGCGGTGCGCGCCCTCGACGACCCCAAAGAACTCATCTGCCTACGCGCTACTCAAGCCCTCGGAAAAACCGGTAACCGCCGCGCCATCCCTCATCTCATTCGGCAACTCGACGACGAAATCTACTGCGTCCGCTACGCCGCCCAAGATGCCCTCGTCACCTTCGGCAAACCGGCCTCGCCGCGCTTGCGTGCCGCCTACGACAAGGCCACGCCCCGCGCCAAACCGCACCTCCTCGAAGCGCTCGCCAAACTCGGCGACGATCGCGCCCTCCCCCTCGCCCGCGAGTTCTACCGAAATGACGAACCCATCGTCCGCGACGCCATTGAAAAATCACTTGCCGCCGCGCTACACTCCGCGCATGAGAACTGACCCGCTCTGGCTCGCCGACCAAATCACCTACCAGATTTTTCCCGACCGATTCGCCATCGGCAAACCGCACACCTCGGAGTCAAAGCTCGCATTACCGGAATATCAAGTCGGTGACTACACCCGCCGCCGGTGGGACGAACTCCCGGAAAATCCCTCGCGCGGCAAAGACTTCTTCGGCGGCGATCTCGACGGCATCCGCGAAAAGCTCGATTATATCCAAGACCTCGGCGCCACGCTCATCTATCTCACACCGGTCTTCATCGCGCCGTCGAACCACAAATACGACACCACCGACTTCTTCACCATTGACCCACAATTCGGCGGCGAGCCAGCGTTGCGGCGACTTATCACAGAATTGAAACGTCGTAAGATGCGTTTGATCCTCGACGCCGTCTTCAACCACATCAGCGACAAACATCCGTGGCATGGCAAGTACACGACCAACGAATGCTGGCGCGACTTTGGTCACATGCCGGAACTCAACCTCGCCAACCCCGAACTCCAAGACCTGCTTTTCCGGAAACCCGACAGTGTCCTCCAAAAGTTCTGCGCGATGGGCGTGGACGGCTGGCGGTTCGACGTGGCGGTGGATGTCGGCTTACCGGTTGTCAAAGCGATGCGCGAAGCCTTGCCGGACACGGTCTTGCTTGGTGAGGTTATGTGCTATGCCGGCGGCTGGTGCAAAGACTTCACCGGCGTGATGAACTACTACTTCCGTGACGCGCTCACCAACTGGCTCCAAGGCAACATCACCACCCGGCAAGTTTCCGCCGCGATGAATGACTACGCGACCGGCTACGGTCATCGTGGCGCAACGTGCTCGTGGAACATGCTCTCCAGCCACGACACCCCGCGCCTCCGCCATTCACTCCCCGACGTCGCGCAACGCCGGCTCGCCCTCGTCGCGCAATTCACGGCCCCGGGCGTCCCGTTCATCTACTACGGCGAAGAAATCGGCATGGACGGCGGCGGTGACCCCGACTGCCGGCGCCCGATGAACTGGGATGAATCACGTTGGGACAACGCCACCCGGTCATTCTACAAAAACCTCATCGCCATCCGGCAATCCACCGCCGCGTTGCGCCGCGGCCAACTCACGACACTCGAAGCCGTTCAACTCGTCTTCCTCCGTCACACCGACCAGATCAACGAGACCGCACTCATCGCGATTAACAATTCAGCACAAACCTACCGGCAAATCGTCTTCACCCCCCACTCGCACCTCTACCACGCGTTACCGATGAAGAATCTGCTGAACCCGGCACAGGTCGTGAACATGGAAGCCGGCAACATCCAGATCGAGTTACCGCCGAAGACCGCCGGCATCTTCGTCCCCGACGACACGCGGATGCGCGCCTACAAGTTCTTCAAAGCGCGCAATCTGACCTGAACTAGCAACCGCCGCACATCGGGTAACTGCACTGTCCCGGCAATCAACGTCAGCGCGTTTGCCGCACCACACGCCATCCCGAACCTAACTGCTTCGGGTAAATTTTCGCCACGCTCCAGCGCCCGACAAATACCGGCCGTCACGGCATCGCCACTGCCGATCGGATTGACCGGCGTGATCCGCGGTGGCCGGAATTGCCAGACACCGGTGCCGCTCACCAACCACGCTCCCTTCGCGCCGTGCGTGACGATGACATTCTGCGCACCGCGCTTTAGTAACTCACGCGCACCGGCAATGATCTCCACCTTACCGAGCGTGTTCTCCAACTCGTGAACATTCAGCTTCACGATGAACGGCTTGAATTCGAGCACGCCGAGCAACGGTTCGCGCTGCGAATCAATGATGACCGGCACGCCACAGCGCGCGATCTTCCGATAAATCTCCGGCGATGCCCCTGGCATGAGCGCGCCGGCAATGACGACATAACAGGCTTGCGGCAGACACCGCCGAAACGTCGCGAAGAATTGCCGCCACTCGCTGGCGGTGGGCATTTTCGCTTCTTCCACCAACTCGGTGATTGTGCCCGTCGCGTGATCCATCAGCGTTGTGCAAACGCGCGTCGGTTCTTTCGTTCGAATCATCCGTTCGGCGACGCCTTCGCGTCGGAGGTTATCGGTGATGAATTCGCTCCCTACAAACCCGAGCAGCAGCGGTCGCCCGCCGACTTGCCGAAGCACGCGCGCGACGTTCGGGCCTTTGCCGGCCACGCTGCGATGAATGGCCGGCGAGCGGTTCACTTCGCCGAGCGTGAACGATTTGAATTCGCGCAGTTCTTGAACCGCGGGTGTCATGCCGATGCAGAGAGTGTATTTCATCGTTTCGGGGTCACCGTGATTGCGCCCGTCGGGCCGGGACGCACCAGCAACTGGCAATGGAATACTTCCGCCAGGCGCGCTTCCTGAAACACTTCCTCGGGCTTACCGGCGGCTACGATCCGACCGTGGTTCATCAGCACCAGCTGCGGGAAAAACTCGGCGGCGAGATTCAGGTCGTGGCTCGTCATCAACACCGTCAGCCCACGTTCACGATTAAGCTTCTCCAACAAAACCAAAATCTCCAGCCGGTGATTGATGTCGAGGTGGGCGGTCGGTTCGTCAAGCAATAGCAGTTTCGGCTCCTGGGCCAGGGCCATTGCGATGATGACGCGCTGCTTCTCGCCGCCGCTCAACTCCGTATAGAGCCGGTCACGCAAGGCGAGTGTGTCGGTGGCCGTCAATGCCGGCTCGATGTCGGCCGTATCCCGACGCGCCCAACGCCCGAGCTTCACCATTTCCTCGACGGTGAAAGCCATCGGTGTCGTGACTTCCTGCGGTACGACCGCGACCAACTGCGCGCGTTCGTTCGCCGGCAGGTGGCGGACGTCGCGATCAAACAGGCGCACGTCGCCGGTCTGATGCGGATGCAACCCCGTCAACACGCGCAGCAAGGTGGACTTACCGGCGCCGTTGGGACCGAGCAACGCCATCATCTGTCCCTCCGCAATCGTCAACGACACATCATGCAACACGCCCAAATCCCGGTACCCCGCGTTGACGTTCTGGCAAACAACCGCGTTCATTCGAGCCAACTCCCTTTGCGGCGGCGCAGGAGAATCGTCAGAAAAAACGGGCCACCGACGAGAGCGGTGACGACGCCGATGGGAATTTCCTGCGGGACAAACAATGTTCGCGCGAGCGTGTCGCACACGACCAGGAACAACCCGCCGAGAATCGCGGCGAACACCGGCAATTTGCGGTGATCCGGCCCGACCCACGCCCGTGCGACGTGCGGGACGATAAGTCCGACAAAACCAATCAAGCCGGCCAAGGCCACGGCAGTGGCTGCAAGCAATGTCGCGAGACCGAGGCAGACGATAATCATCAGACCGGTCCGGACGCCGAGATGATGGGCGGCTTCCCGGCCAAGCGTCAGGGCATTGATTTGTGATCCGAGGAGCGTGAGCACGATCAGCGCGATGACGACAATCGTGCCGCCCGTGATGACGAGCGGGGTGGCGCTGAGTTGGAGGTTGCCGAGAATCCACCACATGATGCTGTGCATGCCTTCGATGGGGGCGAGTGAGACGATGAGCATCAGCAGATTCGCCAGCACCGCGCTGATGATGATGCCGCTGAGCAGCAAGCCATAAATCGAACCGCCGGTGCGGGCGGCGAGCGCGTAGACAAGAGTCAAGGTCGCGATGCCACCGACGAAAGCCGTCGCCGGTACCGACCACGCGAACGCGGCGCTCCAGCCAAAATAGACGGCGACCGCGGCGCCGAGTCCCGCGCCACTGCTGACGCCAAGCACGTACGGTTCGGCGAGCGGGTTCCGCAACAACGCTTGCATGACGACTCCCGCGCCGGCCAGTCCCGCGCCGACGATAAAGCCGGTCAGGACACGATGCAGACGCAGTTCCATGATCGGACTCCCCCATGCCGAGATACCGGCGACGCCGACGAGAGTCGCGCCGACGAGAATTACCGGGGCGGCGAGAATGAGCGGCCAGACTGGTAAACGACTCTTCATTGTTGTTGAACAGGCATCCCACCTGTCGAAGCTTCAGGAACGAACGGGCGCGACGCCGGTTCAACTCCGATGCAATTCTTCAATGAATCCACGACCTCCAACACGCGCGGGCCGGGAACGGAAAGCAAATCCCGGTCGAGGTCGCGGCAAACTCGTTTTGCTTTCCATTCGCGCCGGCTGGGGTTGAGCACGATGACAACTTCCGGATCGCGTGCGAGGACGGCTTCGGGCGAGATTTGGTAGAAGTCCCGGTCCACGTCCGAACCGATGTTGTCGCCGCCGGCCAAGGTGAGGAGTTCGTTGAGGAAGGAGCGTTTGCCGGCAGTGACGAGCGGATCGTTCCAGACTTCGACGAAAACGCGGCGGCGGTGCTTGGGTTTTTGGGCGCGCAAGGTGATCAGCCGCACCGCATACGTCGCGGCCAGTTTGTCGGCAGCGAGTTCGTGGTGCAGCAACATGCCCAGGGTGCGAATGGCCGTCGCAATGTCGTCGAGTGACCGGCACGGGATGCTGACGTGGCGAATGCCGAGGCGTTCGATGGCGCGGACGGAATTTTTCTCGGCGAGGTCTACGGTCACGACAATATCCGGCTTGCAGAGCGCGAGGGCTTCGAGTGCCGGCACGCCAAAGTCGCCGGCAATCGGAACATTCGTCACCGCGGCCGGGTATTTGCACGCGCTGCTGCGGCCCACGAGTTCGTTGGTCGCGCCGATGGCATAGATGATTTCGGTCAGGCTCGGCGCGAGCGAGACGACGCGGACGGTGTCGGCATGAACCGGGCCGAGGAGGAGTATAAGCAAAAATGCGCCGCGCATGAGTGGCCGCAGGCTAACAAAGCGCGCCGACCGGACAAAGTAGATTCTCCGGGCTTGCAGTTAAGCGACGAAAACCGCAAAGAACGCGCATGTCTGCCCGCCTCCAATGGATCAACCGGCACATGTGGTTGGCCGGCATTGACCTCGTTACCGAACGCCAACAAGCCACTCAGGAAGGCCGCGACCTCACGAGCATCGCGGCGGAGTTCGACCGGCTGCTGGCCAGTCCCGCGCGTGACGAAGCCTGGTTCGACGCCGCCGGCAAGTTGCTTGACCGGATCCAAGAGTTGCCGTGTCACCACCACGAGCCCAGCAATCTCGCTGGCATCCGCGCCGCGCGGCCAAAGCCGGTCGCGCTCAAACCGTGGCGCGGCAGCCGCGCAGAGTTCTTGCGCCGGTTGCACGGCGGCTGGCTCGGTCGCATCTGCGGTTGCCTGCTCGGCAAGCCGGTCGAAGGCTGGCACCGCGAGAACATCCAGCTCATGGCCGAAGAAACCGGCAACTGGCCGCTCACGAACTACTTTCGTTACCCCACCCCCGCCGAAGAGAAACGCATTGACCAGCGTCAGCCGAAATTCAAACTCCGGTTCGGTCGTTGGCCCACCTGCATGCGCGGCCACATCCACGGGATGGTCGAGGATGACGACATCAACTACACGACCATCGGCTTCGCCATCGTCAAGACGCACGGGCCGGAGTTTACACAACAGGCCGTCGCCGCGTTCTGGTGCGAGAACGTCCCGCTCCTTCACACCTGCACTGCCGAACGCGTTGCCTACCGGAATTTTGCGAACTGCATCGTTCCGCCGGCCAGCGCGACGTACCGGAATCCGTACCGGGAATGGATCGGCGCGCAGATCCGCGCCGACTACTTCGGTTACGCAAATCCCGGCAACCCAGCCCGCGCCGCCGAATGGGCTTGGCGCGACGCGTCCATCAGCCATATCAAGAACGGCATCTACGGCGAGATGTGGGTCGCCGCCATGTTGGCCGCCGCCTACGTCGAAAAGGATTGGATCAAAATCATCCGCGCCGGGCTCGCCCAGATCCCGGCGCAATCGCGGCTGACGGCCGACATCAAGAAGATTCTCGCGACGAAGTCCTACGCCGAGGCGGTCGAACTCGTCCACCGGCAATGGGACGAGAAGACCAGTCATGGCTGGTGTCATACAAATTCCAACGCACAGATTGTCGCCATTGGCTTGCTCTACGGTGAAGATGATTTCGAGAAGACGATCACACGCGCTGTCATGCCGGCGTTCGACACCGACTGCAACGGTGCGACCTGCGGGAGTCTGTGGGGCGTCAAACACGGCGTCAACAAGTTGCCAAAGAAGTGGACGCGCCCGATCGCTGACCTCGTTCAGACCGGCGTCGCCGGTTATCACGAAGTCAAAATCAGCAAACTCGCGAAGGAAATGGTCGATGTCGCACTCAAAGCCGCGCCTACTCGTCGTCGGAAGTAGCAACACCGATCTCGTCATCCAGTGTGACCGGCTGCCAAAACCCGGTGAGACATTGCTCGGTGGCGAGTTCGCCCGGTATGCCGGCGGCAAGGGCGCGAATCAGGCCGTCGCCGCGGCTCGTGCCGGCGCGCGCGTCACATTTGTTGGCGCGCACGGCAATGATGATTTTGGACGCGCGGCGAAAGTCGGATTGAAACGCGAAGGCATTGATGTCCGGTATTTCCTCCCGACCAATGCGCCGAGCGGCGTCGCGTTGATTCTTGTCGGCGGCCAGACGCGGGAGAATCTGATCGCCGTCGCGCGGTCCGCGAATGAGAAAGTCAGCCTGCGCGGTGTGAATTTTTCCCGGTACGATGCTGTCGTTTGTCAGCTTGAGATACCGGTCGCGGTTGTCCACGAAGCGGCACGGCGAGCGAACGCGGCCGGCTTCCGTTCATCCTGAATCCCGCGCCAGTTCGGAAACTGCCGGCCACACTGCTCCGGCTCGTTCACACGCTCGTGCCGAACGAACACGAAGTCCTGCCGGGGGCTCAGAACACCGTGATCACACTCGGGGCGCGTGGAGCGCAAGTCGGCAAGCTACGGATACCGGCGCCGAAGGTGAAGCCAGTAGATACGGTTGGGGCCGGTGATTGTTTTACGGCGTGGCTGGCGGTCGGAATCGCGGAGGGACTTTCGCTCGAAGAGGCGGCGCGACGAGCGGTGAAGGCGGCGGCGATTGCCGTGACGCGGCCCGGCGCGCAACTTGGTATGCCGTATCGCAGGGAAGTTTGTAGTTAGACACATAGCGCAGCGGAGTGCCGTCCGCCCGAACGCCACTCCGTCGGACTTCGTGGCTGACTACAAACGCCATGGCCGCAGCCAGTCGAGCAACCGGTTCGACCAACCGCACAAGGCCGGGTTGTCCAACGCCAGCCCGACGCCGTGCCAGCCGCTCTCGTAGACGTGCAATTCCACCGGCACCCGCGCCCGCCGGCAGGCATCGGCATAGAGCAACGAGTTTTGCACAGGAACTCCGTCATCATCTGCGGTGTGAAACAAAAACGTCGGCGGATGATTGGCAGTGACGTGTTTTTCGTTGGAAAGCTGCTCGCGCATTTGCGGGTCAGGTGGATTGCCGAGAAGATTATGCACCGAGCCGAGGTGGGTGTGTTCACCAAAGGACGCCACTGGGTACGCCAGGATCGCCCGGTCGGGGCGGGCCGAAACGGTGTCGACCAGGTCATCATGCTGGTCGTGGTGCAAGTCAGGTTGCGCGGCAGTAGTGGCGACCAAGTGACCGCCCGCACTGAAGCCCATCAGACCGATTCGCTGCGGATCCACGCCGAATTGGCCGGCATTGGCGCGGAGGAGACGAATCGCCCGGCAGGCATCGGCTTGTGGCGCGGGAAATTTCCAAGGCGCGACCCGGTAGTACAACACGGCGCTGACAAAGCCATGCGCTGTGAAGAGTGCCGCGAACGGATCGCCTTCGTGCGGCGCCAACCCAGCATAGCCACCGCCGGGACAAACGATGACGGCGGCGCGCGGATTGGTTTCGCGGCGGTCGGGTTGGAAAATGGCGAGTCGGGGTTGCGGTTGGTCGGCTGGCGGATTGTTCGGACAACCCGCAGGCCAGAGCGGGAGCGTGGAGATCGTCATACCTCACTGGCTGTACCAAGGATTACCAAGTCCGTCACGGAAGATTTGCTTGACCGGAAGCAATTCGGTGACAATTGCGCACGCTTGACAGTGTAGTACATACTTGATACTCGCTTATTTGCGTCCGACAAGAGCTAGCTTGTCGGGTTAGCTTCTGTTCCTAATGAATAAATATCACCTTAAACTTGGAGTCATCGGCTGGGATGGACGCGGGGGGCGCGTCGCCCGTGATGGCTACGATTCAACCGGCGGAATGCTGGCGCCCGTGGCTGTCGTTGAGCCATCCGATGAGCGGTACCGCAAAGGCTGCCAGCGCTTCGAGTTCGAACCGCGCCGGTATCGCACCGTCCAAGACATGCTCGCCAAAGAAGACCTCGACTGCGTGCTGATCGCGACCCCCAATCATTTTCATCTCGAAAATCTCCGCGACCTGAAAGGGTCCGGCCTGCCGATCCTGCTCGAAAAACCGTTGGACAGTTCGTTTGAAAAAATTTGTGAAGTCGTGCGTTTCGCGACAACTTACAACGGCCCGATTCTCGTCGGTCACAGCATGCGCTACGCGCCGATCCTGCAGGAAGCGAAGAAGATGATCGCACGCGGTGACATCGGCGAGGTGTGCTCGGTGCGGTTCGTCCAGCATTGCCACTACGGCAACGGCATGTTCCACAACTGGCGGCGCACGCTGGCCGGCAGCGGCGGGATGTTCATCGAGAAAGCGACCCACGATTTCGACATCATGCTCTGGTTACTCGAAACGTGGCCGGCCACCATTGCCGCCTTCGCCGGTCAGCAAGCCTTCGGCGGCGACAAGCCGGCCGACTTGCGTTGCCGCGACTGCGCTGAACGCGCCACGTGCCCAGAGAGCATCCAAAACACCCGCTGGCGGGCCGGCCAGTACAAGGTCGAAGAACTCGAACAGTGCGATGACCTCTGCGTTTTCAGTTCTGCCGTGGACATCCCGGACAACGAACACACGCTCATTCAATTTGCCAACGGCACCTTCGGCACGTACGTCCAATGGTTCTTCTCGCCGCGCAGCTATCACCATCGGATCTACGAAGTCCAAGGCACTGCCGGCGCGCTTGAAGTGGATCTCGGCGCGGAGTTCGGTGGAAAAATTCTCTACTGTCCGCGCTACGGCACGCTCGCCGACCAGCAGGAGTACAAATTCGACTACCTCCGGCGCAATCATTACAACGGCGACGGCGAGATGATGAAACACTTCTACCAAGTGTTGCGCGGCGAAGCTGTTCCGGCGACGACGGTCAAGCAGGCGTTCGCCGCCGAACTGCTCGGGTATGCCGCCAACCGGGCCGTGATCGACAAACGCTACGTCTCCGCCCGCGAGTTACTGCCCGCCGACCTTGCCAGTCTCTACACCGAAAAAGTGTACTGACGCCGGCCAACGAAAAAGGCAACCTCGTGACGAGGTTGCCTTTTCGACTCTTGCAGAAGAGTGGTCTTACTTCACGTTCTTCGAGACCAGCTTGGTCATCTCGAACATGCTGACTTTCTTCTTACCACCGAACACCGCGGCGAGTGCGTCGTCCGCGTTGATCTGGGTGCGGACTTTCTTGTCCTGCAAGCCGTTCTTCTTGATGTACGCCCAGAGCTTTTTCGTCAGCTCGGTGCGCGGAAGCGGCTTGGAGCCGACAACCACAGCGAGTTTCTCGTTGGGTTGCACGGGCTTCATGAATGCGGCATTCGGTTTACGTTTTGCTTTTGCAGCCATTGTCGGATCTCCTTTGGGTTAATAGCTTGAGGGCGGATACTACTGGTTTCCCTTTGAATTTGCACCGATAATCTTCACTACCCCCGCCCGGTAGACCGGCCCGCTTCAATGCATCTCAACGGCGACACTCCCGAACCCACCCCGGTAATAATGGAAATGGATACTCGGATGATCCGCCAATAACGAGCTTGGCACGGCGGCATCGGGAATTTTCTGGCTGATCATCAGGGCGCTGAGACGCATGCCAAATGGTAACCCGTTCCGCCTTCCCCGTCTCGACCGGCCCAACAGTTGCCGCCTGCACCGGCACAAGCGCGACGTTCCCGCCGCCGGACGTGCGGGCGTTCTGGATGATTTAGCGGCGGTGGCGAGGATTTCCGGTTCTAGCGTGGTGGAGTCCCACCAACCGGGCGCGAGCTTACTGCTTCTGCGAGGCATGATTGTCTTCTTTCAACCGTGGTGGGTTGCACTTCCTGTCGCCGCCGCCGGCTATCCAACCGCAACGGGTTGCCCCGTTTCCCGGCTTTGGTTGGCTGCACAAATGATACGGACGATTTCAAGTGTTTCGGCCACCGGCACGTCGGACTTGCCGGCGGGCAGGGTGCGCAGGATCGCTTCGAGCATGCAAACGGTGGGCGAACGTTTCGCCGCCGCCGCGTCGACTTGCCGGGAGGTCTTCTGGTGATGGACCACGGCCCCGAATTGCCAGTGCGCTTTGCGCAGTCCCCGGTAAAATGCGCTCCGCCCATCGCTCCACGCGAACGTGACGAGATCGTAATCGTCAGTCGCAGTGACATGGACGCGCCGGCAACCGACGCCAAGCGTGGCGACAATCATTTCGATCCCGTGAATTCCGTACCAGAAATAACCGGGCGTTGGCGGTTGAAAATCGAGCGGGCCGTAGACATCCAGACCGAGGATGCGTCCATGGTCGGCCGTCGTGCGCAGGGCTTCGACGTAGCGGAGACCGGAACAACTCACGACCGGGACGTTGTGTTCCGCGGCGAGATCGGCGATGGCTTGCGCGTCGGCCACCGTCACGGCAAAGGGTTTATCAATGAAGACCGGCTTTTTGAATTTGGCGATCTCCGCGAATTGACGGCGATGGGCGCGGCCATCCACGGCGGTGATGAAGACGAGATCCGCTTGCGCGGCGACGGCGGCCGGGCTGTCGAGGATGGCGACACCGTATTCATCCTGGAGTCGTTTCGTGAAGCCGGCAACGCGGTTGATGCTGACCGGCATGTCGGGCGAGGCGGCGGGAACGCCACAGACGATCTGGCCGCCGGGGACTTGCCCTTTGTTGAGAATTTCCGCAAAGGACATGACGTGCGACGTGTCGAGTCCGATTAGGCCAATGCGTAAGCTCATTATGTTCTTGCCCGCAGTGCGGGAGCACTTCTAATACTCTCCCGCATCGTTAAATTGCAATCCTATGAAAAATCTTATTCGCATCGGGGTGGTGGGGCTGGGTCGGGGACAATCGTTCATGGAAGGAGCGACGGCGGCGACCGGACTGAAACTGGTTGCCATCTGTGACCAGCAGGAAGCGCGGGCACAGGCGGTCGCCAAGAAGTACGGCGTCACGACATACTCCGACTACGATAAATTTCTCGAACACGACATGGATGGCGTGGTGCTCGCGAATTATTTTCACGAACACACCCCGTTCGCGATCAAAGCGCTGCGCGCCGGCAAGCATGTGATGAGCGAGACGGCGGCGTGTTCAACGCTGGCCGAAGGCGTGGCGTTGTGTCGGGAAGTCGAGCGTACCGGGAAAATCTACATGTTCGCGGAGAATTACCCCTTCACCGCCGCCAGTTTGACGATGGAACGCCTCTACAAAGCCGGCAAGCTCGGGGAAGTCCGGTATGCCGACGGCGAGTACAATCATCCCGGACCGCCGCCGGCGAAACGGCCGCCGCTGACGAATCTGCATTGGCGCAATCGGATTCCGTCCACTTACTACTGCACGCACGCGCTCGCGCCGTTGATGCAGATCACCGACACCTGGCCGGTCTCGGTCAACGGTTTTTCCATCGTCTCCCCCCGGCATCCGAACAGCGTTCGCCGCGGCGATACCGGCTCGGTGATCATTTGCCGGATGGACAATGGCGCAGTGTTCCGGCTGTTCGGCTTGTGCATGGGCGGACACAGCATCTGGTACCGGCTGCATGGAACACGCGGGATATTGGAGACGTTGCGCGGCCCCGGCTACTTCGGGCCAAACGGCGTGCGCGTGGCGATTGACGAATGGAATTGCCGGACGGGCGAGAAAGCGGAGGAAGTCGTCATGCCGCAGTTCCCGAAATGGGCGAAAGGCGCGGAAGCGGCCGGCCACGGGGGGGGCGATTTCTTCACGAACTACCTCTTCAGCCAAGCCATCCGCACCGGCCAGCAACCATTCCTCGATGTTTACCGGGGTGTCGCGATGTCGGTGGTCGGCATTCTCGCTTGGAAGAGCGCGTTGCAGAACGGCGCGCCGTTCGCGATGCCGGATTTCAAGAAGGAAGCCAGCCGGCGTAAACACGCCAAAGACACGTGGTCGCCGTTCACCGGCAGCGCGCCGTGCGGAACGAAGTACCCATGAGCGCGAAGCTCGCGCTGCTCGGCGGTCCGAAATCTTTCAACCTCAACGTTCCGGAGTTGTTCCACTGGCCCATCGTCACAAAAGAGGACGAAGACGCCGTGCTCGACGTGATGCGCCAAGGCAAGTTCAGCGGGACCGACATCACGAAGGAATTCGAGAAGGAATGGGCGGCGTACAACGGCACGCAGTACGCACTCGGTACCTGCAACGGTACCGCGGCGATTCATGCGTCGCTGTGGGCGTGCGGCGTCGGCGCCGGCGACGAGGTGATTTGCCCGAGCATGACGTACTGGGCGACGGCCACGCCGGCGTTGATGCTGGGAGCGGCGGTGAATTTCGCCGACGTGGATCGCAATACGCTATGCATTGATCCGAACGACATCGAACACCGCATCAGCCCGCGCACGAAGGCGATCCTCGTGGTCCACTACACCGGCCATCCCGCCGACATGGACGCGATCATGGCCATCGCGCGCAAACACAACGTCAAGGTCATCGAAGACGTCTCGCATGCACAAGGCGCGTTGTACAAAGGCCGGATGCTCGGGTCGATTGGTGACATATCACCGATGAGCATGATGGGCGGCAAAGGTTTTGCCATCGGCGAAGCCGGCATGATCGTGACCAACGATAACGAGCTGTACCAACGCGCCGTCGCGTTCGGCCACTACGAACGCACCGGCGTCGCCTCACGTTACAACCCGGCCGTGGACGTGATCTCACTTCCCGAGTTGAAACAATACGCCGGCATGCCGATGGGCGGATGCAAACATCGGATGAACCAGACTTGTGCCGCGTTGGGCCGCACCCAACTCAAACGGTTCCCCGAACGCATCCAAGCCATTCAGGACGCGCTGAATCGGTTTTGGGATTTACTCGACGGCGTGCCGGGCTTGAAGGCGCACCGGCCCCCGAAGGATTCCGGCTCGACGATGGGCTGCTGGTACGCCGCGACCGGTTTGTATCGCGCCGAAGAACTGGGCGGCTTGTCGTGTGCGCGGTTCACGGAAGCCGTGCGGGCGGAAGGTTGGCGGCAATGCTGGCCCGCCGGCAACGCGGCGTTGCATCTGCACCCCTACTTCCACACCGCCGATATCTTCCACCAAGGCCAACCCACGATGCTCGCGTTCGGTCAGCGCGACGTCCGCCAAGGCCCCGGGACGCTGCCGATCTCCGAGAACATCGGTCAACACTGCTACACGATCCCCTGGTTCAAACACGACCGGCCGGAGGAGATCAGACAGTTCGCCGATGTGTATCGAAAAGTTGCCGAACACGCCGACCAGTTGTTGTAGAAGCGAATTTAATTCGCGACCGGTGGTTCGGTCAAGGTTATCTTGACCGCCGCAGATTCAATAACCGAAGAGGCTGGTCGCAAAATCAATTGGGTTTCCGCCTTGATATATTAGGGCAAATCGCCAGATCGATTTGACCTGATATCAATCGGGTTAGCGGCAAACGCACTAAATGTCCGTCAATTTTCGGCGGTTATTGGTGATCCACCGTTCGTCGTCGGCCACGGCATCCGGCCAAGTGACGTCGGTTTCAAAACGGCACACAGTCCTGAAACACCGCGAAAACACCTGCCTGACTAAAATCCGAAACCGAAGCCGCTCAATCCACCGAATAGCCGTGTTGCTTCCAGGTTTTTTTGGCGCGGGCGAGGACCTTCGGCGCAATCGTCAGTTTCCCCAGCACGCTGGCGGGGGCTTGGCCGTCTCCGGTCGCATCTGGCCACGGCGACCAGTGGTCGTTCTCGAATTTCTGGCGGACGGATTCCTTCTTGAAGTCCGGCATCGCGAATGGCGCACCCTTTTCCAGCGCGCTCTTCCACGCGAGAATGCCGACGCTGCTCATCGCCACGCCCCGGTACACATCGAGGAATGGTTGCCGGCCCGTGCGAATCGCTTCGGCAAAATAGAAGTTCGTCCAGAAATCGCCGCCACCATGACCGGCGCGATTCGCGAGGTCGCCATGTTCCGGCCAGTCAGGATAATAAGTCCGG
The DNA here is from genome assembly GCA_022072455.1 of Verrucomicrobiia bacterium. Classification (GTDB taxonomy): domain Bacteria; phylum Verrucomicrobiota; class Verrucomicrobiia; order Palsa-1439; family Palsa-1439; genus CAINDI01. The sequence goes on from JAJVHY010000021.1 coordinate 43,482, forward strand.
TCATGATCCACCGTGGATTTCTGGTCCCACGGATCATGCCACACGCGAACACTGCCGGGGCCGAAGTATCCCGGCCCGCGCCCAATCTCCATCGCCCCGTGCGTGCCATGGACGCGATACCAATTGCTGTGGCCGGGCGACCATAGCCCAAAGATCCGGAATACCGCGCCATTGTTCATCCGGCACAGAATCACCGAGCCGGGATCATTGAACCGCGGCGCCTGACGGGTGAGTTCCGGGATGGCGATGGACAACCCATTGACGCTGACCGGCATCGTGTCCGTGATGTACATCAACGGCGCCAGCGCGTGGGTGCAGTAGTACGTTGACGGCAGCCAATTGCGCCAATGCTTCGTGCCGGGCGAGATGCTGTTCAAGTCATCAATGCTCATCGGGTGGTTGTATTCACCCTCAGCGTACGTCACGCGGCCGATCTCGCCGGTGCGATAGACGCGGCGCATCTCCAGGTTGAACTTCGTGAACGGATAGTTCTCCGCCAACATGTAAATCCGCTTGGACCGCTCGACTTCCCGGCAGAGGGCGACGCCCTCAGCCAAGGTCGCGTTGGAGGAAGTCTCGCTCATCACGTGTTTACCGGCACGGAGAGCTTTGATCGCAAACGGCGCGTGCTGATGGAAGTAATTTGCCAGCACCACGGCATCCATGTCGTGTTCCAGAAACCTGTCGTAATCCGTGTACGTCGCGACGCCGAACCGTTTCCCGACTTCTTTGACCTTGTCTTTCCACTGATCGCAAATCGCGACCAGCTTCATCCCGACCAATTCGCTCGCTCCGTGCGCGAAACATTGTCCACGCCCGACGCCAATTACGCCCACTCGAATCAATTTTTTACTCATTTTTTCCCTTTCGTTAATCCGCCTCTTCCACAAACGCCTTCCGCGAAATCATGTGAAACACTCCTAAACCGGCCAAATACACAACCCACGACAACGCCAACGCCCAGCCCATCCCAAGCTGCGGTTGCAGGCACCGAATGCAGATCATCATCGGAATGACGAGCACCAAGATCCACGGAATCCGCCGCACATTCGTCCACAAGCTGTACCGGGCTTCGTACGTCGCGACAACTCCCACCATCGGAAATGCCGTGGTGAAACCACCCAACTGGTTCTTGATCTGCAACACCCCCAAAATCACCATCACAATTGCTGGAAACTTGATCCACAACGGCAACGGCGTGCGATGATGCGGTTCCTCGCGATACGGCAGCCACCGAATCAACGCCACTCCCACCGCGAATGTCACCACCGTCGCCAGCCAGAAATGGCCATCGCCCGTCAACTGCAAGCTGGTGATTCCCGTGCCGATCAAACAGTAGCCGGCCACCGCAATCACGATGGCCACCACGATCGGCAACTTCAGGCGCACGTACAACGCCCACGCCGCGACCGTATACCCGAACATCAACAACATCGCCCAGACGTTCGTCGCATCCAGCGGTTTGCCGACGGTCAGCAACGCAAACGTAAACGGGATGGGCAGCATCAGCACAAACGCCTTGTGCTCCGGATTCCGCAAATACGCCACCGCCGTGCCCATGACCGACACGGTGAGAATCAGCGCCCAATCCCAAGCGTTCACTCCCTAGCCCAGCTTGTACTTCGCCACCATTCTGGCCGGCGAAGCATTATTTTTCACCACCTCGCTCAGCGCAGCTTGGAACGCGTGCGGGTTCTTCACCTGAATCGCATTCCGCCCAAACACCACGCCACCCGCACCGGCTTTGACTTCGCGTTCCGCCAACTTCAACGCATCGAGTTGCGTCGGCAACTTCTCCGCCCCCAACCCGAGCACCGGCACCGGACACGTGCTCGTTACTTCCTGAAACCGGACCGTATTGAACGTCTTGATCACATCCGCGCCCAATTCCGCCACGATCCGCGAGCCCGTCTTCACATCCGAATGCAACTCCTCCGCTGACATCTCCAAATGCCCGGTCGGGAAATACTCGCCGATGACCGGCACACCCAGGCGATGCGCCGCCGTCGTCAACGCGCAGAAATTCTCGATGTTCGCCGCATCCCGCTCCTCGCTGCCGGTGTGCAACGTCAACGACACCAATGCCACATCCATCCCCTCGCGCAGGGCATCCTCGACACCGTAAGCCGCCACGCTCTTCGCCTGCCGGTAATTCCAGTGAAAGCAATACACCGTGTTCCAATTCAGCCGCACCGCCGCGACCGGCCGTCGTTGCCCGGCAAAGATCGACCCACAATGCCGCAACATGCCCGGCGCCAGCAACACCGCGTCCACCACCGGATTGATCTTCTCCGCCGTCGCCGGCAAGTCTTCCATGGCCGGGATCGGCCCATCAAACATCCCATGGTCGATCGCCACCACCACGGCCCGCCCGACACCCATCAACCGCTTCAACTGAATTTCACGTCCGTCCATGATTTCTCCTATTTTCGTTTCACTCGTTTCAACAATCGCATTCCATAATCCCAAAACATCCCGTGCACTTCTTTCTGCTTCAGTCCCGCCAAATCCGCCGCCCACCGCAACGCCAGCGCAATCTCCACTGACATGTACGTCGCGTGAATCTCGCCGGCCACGCGGTAGGCACTCTTCGGATACCCCGGCAACACTACGTCCACCCAATGATCCATCACGCTGACGCGGCGCCCGCGCATGTTGGCCACCGGAAAATCAGTCGCGTACAACACCCGCTGCGGTCCGATCACGTCGAGCGCCAGTTGCAGACAGACCGGCTCCATCACCATCGAAACGTCCATGACCACGTTCGGCAGATTCCGAATCGAATGAATCGCACGTTTCATCTCCGACGGGATGTAACACCGCCCACCGTGCGCCAAAACAATCGACGCCTCCGGGCACTCCTTCGCCAACCATTGCACGCCCTTCTGTATCACCGGATCCGCCAACCGCCCGGACCGCGGCACATGCAACATCGTGACCAACCGACGTTCATTCATCAGTTCGAGTTCGGTCTTCCCAAACATCTCCTCAACGCGCTTGTCGCCGTAGTTGTCGCCGAACCAGTTCAGGAAAACCTTGAAACCGTAAAACCCGCCTTCATCCAGTGCGCGAATGTAGCGCTCCCGGCTGATGCCGAGGTCCGGCCCCGCCAACACCAGCGGATAGATGTTCGGATGCTTCCGGGCAGCCGCCGCCATGTATGCCGTGTCCTTTTCCCAAACCGTGACCGGCACGGGATAACCAAACGCTACCGCGTGATATTCCCGATCCGGAAACGTCCGCTGCCCATCCGCCAACAACATTTTGGCCGGATACTCCGGCACCGAGACCATGTACTGCGCGCCTTTCGCGCCCACTTTCCACGGTACGTCCTTCCAGTTCTTCGACGACCAAATGTGCGTATGAAAATCCAGCACCTTCGGCGGCAACATCGGCGCGATCTCGCGCCGGTAAAACTCGAGTTCCTGTTTCGTGATTTTGTTCATATCGTCACCAATCCAATTCCGGCAAAGCGAGCGAACGCCGCCAGTTCTTCCGTTCTTTCTCCGAGTACCAACGCCGCATGATGTGTCCCGCCATGCCGCGAGTATTCCTCCAAAAATTTCGTCGCGCCTAGCCGGGGCTGCATCCAACCGCGCACCGTGTTCTTCATGTCTTCGCGGGTCGTGTCGCCCAACATCTCGACCGGTGACACGATCAAATCAAAACTGTTCTTCGGCCCCGGTACGAGATTCACATACACCGCCGGCCCCGGCCGAATCGCGCCGACCAACGCCGTCGTGTGACACCCGAGAAAACCAAAATCCCGCACCGCCATCCGCGGCTTACCGGCGACCGTTGCCAGACCGATCTCACCCATGTGCGACAGGAACAACGAACCGCCATGCCAATCGCTACAAAAGATCTCCGTGAACGTCGTCTCGCCAAACCCGGTCGCCAACGCTCCCATCAGGTTTGCCGTGAGAATATCGCCTTCGCCGCCGAAGCCGACGCCGCGTTCCATCGCCTTCGAGATTTCCGCAAACGGCATGGCCGGTGACGTCGGCTTGTCGAGAATCAGAAAGTTCACACTGAACCCGGTATAGTCCGCGCGTCCGAGCAACTTCCGCAGCCCCAGCCCGGCCTGCGTCGCCTTCCGGTGCAAATCGTCCTTCACCTGGATGTCGTACCGCTGCCGGTCTTCTGCCATCTCGGCCTCGACCTCCGCTGGCTTCACCGTCTTGATCGCGGCCGCCAACTCCTGCGCCGAACCCTGCACCACCGTCACTCCAAACGCGCTCCGCATCACCTCGTTCGCGACCGCGAAATCGCCCATCCCTTTGAACGACGGCCCGATCCGCAACACCTTGCCACCGCGAAAACGCCGCGCCGCCACTGCCGCTTCCGCCAACCTCGCGACGCGCTCCAACGCGTTCGATTCCGTCAAATGTCCCGCGACCACCTCGAATTGCCGGCCGAGACGCCGCAGCACCGACGCCAAATCCATCACGCCGTGCACCCCGTGGTTGTACATGATCTTCTTCGGATCAACGTCGCGCCCAAAATCCGCGTCGAGTGTCGTATCGAGCACGATCAACGGCCGTTTCATCTTCGCCAAAATCGGCGCGCTCTCCAACGACGGCGAGTACGCGAGATGCAACGTCACCACGCAATCCACGTCCTGCTTCTCGAACCACCCCACCGCCGCCGTCACCTCCGCCGCGACCCGGCACACCTGCGCCGCCAGCACCGTCCCGCCCCGCGCGCTCAACCCCTTCTCCACCGCCACCAGCAGCGGATCAAACCCGGCCCGACATTCCGGCAGCGTGTCGTCGTACAATTTCAAATAGAGCGGCAACAACCCAATCTTCGGATTTCGTTTCATGATCTCTCCTTAAAATTTCAACGGCGTATTTCCTTCGCGTCCTAACACCCGCTCGAACAACTCCGCATACACTTCGTAACCTTCCCGGATTTTATCGGCCTCACGCGGCAACACCACGCGCTTCGCCTTCCCGGCCGACGCGTGCTTGCCGAACGCATAGACGCATCCCCGCAACCCGGCCACGTCCTCCTCCTGCAACGCATCCACCGGCAACGGCGCAAACAACGCCGCGAGGTACTGCCGGAAACAAGCTCCCTTGCTCGCCCCGCCGCCCAACACCACGCTGTCGGCCTTTCGCTGGTCGCGCACTTGCCGGAAAATCCGCAACATCTCGTACGACATCGACAACGCCACCGCCCGCACAAAATCCTCGCGCTGCGCCGCCACGCCCCCGCCATAAAACCCGCCGGCTCCCACCGCGTCGCGTTTGAGCGGATTCAGCATGTGCATCCACGGCAACGCCACCATGCCGGGCGGCGGCAACAGTTGCTTCTCGAACACCGCTGCTGCATTCCGCAGCCCACCGACGAACGTATCGAGTGCCCAATCCCACGTCACATTCCCGGTCCACAACGCCTGCACGATCATCCAGCCGTCATGGTGCGGGGCCGGGACGACAATCTGATTCGGCGACTGCGCCCGCTCATTTGCCGGCAATGTAAAATTCCCAACCCAGGCCGTCCCCAACGAACACTGCAACGGCCGGTCGCTCACGCCCACTGCCGCCAGATACCCGGCCTCGTGGTCAAAGTATGGCCCCGCCACCGGCAACCCCGCCGGCAATCCCCACCGCGACAACGACGGCACCGTCGAATGCCCCTCCCGCATCGGCGCGACAAACGACACCGGAACATCCACCAACGCCAACGGTCCCGCATCCAACCGCCGTTCCGGTACCCGGTAACACCCGATCTGAATCGCGTTGCCGGCATCCTGCCGCCACTGGCCGGTCAGTTGGAAGAACGCATACTCGCCCGCCCCAACATAAATGTTGTCCGCCGTGAAAAGTTTTGGATTTTGCTCCCGCAACCACAACATCCGCGCCAGTCCCCAACCGGGGTTGGTGTTGAATGCCAGCTTTTGCCAATACGCGACCGGCTTCATCCCGGCCACTTTAGGCAGCAAGCGCAGCGGGCGTTGATCACTCCACAACCGCATCGGCGTCAGCGCCCGTCCGGTGTTTCGATTGCAGATGATGAAGCTGCCGCCCTGCGCCGCCAGCCCGACGCCGGCAATCTGCTTCCAGCGCGTCCCCAGCCGACGCCGGAGTTGCGCCATCACGAGGTCAAGCGCGCGATCGACATCGGAAAGTGACTGCTCGCGCGTCCCGTCCGCTTCCGCGCGCACCGGCAACCGATGCGAGGCTACCGCCAACACGCGGCCAGTTTTCCGGTCGAGCACGCCGGATTTCAGGACAGTCGTGCCGAGATCAATGGCCAGTAAGAGTTCGTTCATGGTTTTGCCAGAATCAGTTTTGCGTTCCGTGTCACCCAGCGGCGATCCTTCAAGCCGGTATCCGTGACCACCGTGTGAATGTTGTCCCAAGAACTAAAGTGATAAAACGACGGCGTGCCAAATTTCGAACTGTCAGCGACGAGCACACACTGTTGCGCGCCGCGGATCATCGCCTGCGACACCCGCGCCACTTCGGGACTGTTCGTGAACAATCCATCCGGCGTGACGCGATCCGCTCCGATGAAAGCAATATCCACCCGAAATCGCCGCAGATTCTCTTCCGTCAACTCGCCAAAAAGGTCCGGCTCGTTCCGTCGTGCTTCGCCGCCCAGCAACGTCAGCCGGATGCCCTCGAACGGATGCAACGCCGCCGCCACAGCAAGCGAGGAAGTCAACACCCGCAGATTCTCGATCCCGCTCAACGCTCGTGCCACTTCCAACGTCGTCGTGCCGGTGTCCAGGGTGACACTCATGCCGGGCGAAACCAGGCCGGCTGCCGCTGCCGCGATGGCTTTTTTCGCCGCCGCCATGACCTCCTCGCGGCGCCGCAACCGAAATTCAATCTGGCCCGGCTTCGACAACACCGCGCCGCCGTGCGTGCGTTCGAGCCGACCGGCGGCTTGCAGCTCGTCGAGGTCGCGCCGAATCGTGGCGGGCGTCACCCGAAACCGCGCCGCCAGACGCGCGACGGAAACCGACCGCCCGGCTTGGAGCGACTCAATGATTTCGTGATGTCGTGAGTGCATCGCGCATTCGCTGCAATGTGTAATCAATCAACGCGTCATCGGCAATGGTCGGCAGTTTCGTCAGCGCGACTGGCGGACATTCCGCTTTGTAACTCTGCACGCTGATATCGAATCCGGCCGCATTCATGGCGGCGACAAACGCCTGACCGTGCGCCATGTCCGCGAAACGCAGGCCCAACAGATGCCCGTGGCCCTCCACGCCCGCCAACGTGTCGGGAAATTCACCGGCCAGTTGCCGGCAGCCGGTTTCGAGCCGCTGCCCGGCAGCGGTGATGGCCGAGCCATTGGCCTGCGTCCATCTCATCGTGATGAGATACGCCAGCGACGCCAATTCCTCCTGCCCGTTCGTCACCAGCGCACCAAATTGCGGCAGCGAGTCAAACCGTTCATTGAACAAAATTCGCGAGGCCGGATATTCGCCGCCGGGAAACCCTTTACCGAGCACCACCATCGTCGGCTGAAGTCCATATTGCCGGAACAGGAACAAGCCGTCGTACCACATGCACGATTGAATCTCGTCTACGACCGTCGGCACATCGTGTGCGGCGCACAGCCGGTGCGCGTGCTGCAGGAATTCCTCCGTCAACCGCCGCGCGCCATAATTCATCATGACGATCTCATGGAAAAACCCGGCAATCTTGAACGGCGCTTGCTCGAACTGCCGGAATGCCGCGTCGAGGTCGGCTATCGAGTTCGGGCGAATCGCGACGACGCGCATCACACCGGTCGCTTCCAGTTTCGTCCGCAACTCCGGCCACAGTCCGCGCAGCACCTGGGTAAAATTCGTCGTCCCGTGATAATTACCGGTCACCGCCCCGTCATCATCACCCATCACGAGAAAGACCGGCGTGCGTCCCGCGTACAACGGCGACGCGCCTGTCAGCTCATGCCGGTAAAACCTGCCGAGGACGAGCTTGAAGGCCGCCTCCGCCGCGAGACTGCCGGTTTCGAGATTGAGCACCCGGTTCAACCCGCCGCCGGCCAGCCGCACCAATTCCTCTTCGAGCCGACGCGTAATCGGCCCGCGCGTGTTATTGTGCGTCGCGTTCGGGATGCCCAACGCGCGCGCCCGTTCGAGCAATTGATAACCGGGAAAACTGTGTCCGAGCGGCGCATGATAATGTTCGCTCTTGGAAATCACATACAACCGCCCGTCCTCACCGACGCGGAAATACCCGAGGCCTGACACTGGCGCCATGTGCGATTTTGTTGCCGCCGCAAAACCGCGCGAGCCAGCCCCGGTTGGGCTGCCTGTCAACGGTGCGCCCACTACCTGCCCGGCCTGCGGCAAAAACTGCCGCAACCGCCGCTGCAATGACTCCGGAAAGAATTCAACCCGGTCAGTTCCCAACCGCACGAGCGCTGCCGGATCGACGCCGGTCAAATAGGCGCGCGCCGTGGCGGCTGCGGTGACAACATTCGCGCCCACCAAATCGGCCAAGGAACAAGCAACAGAAGTGAAACTCATCAGGGATTATCGATTTTGTTTGTTTGCGCGTCGAACGGTAGCAAACAAACATCCCCCGTCAAGCCGGTAATCTGCCGCAGATCCTTGGAACCTCTCCCCGCCAGCGGTGTCATACCCCTTGATGCGATTGATCAGAAAATATTCTTCTAAGGAAATCGCCGGTCGCCCGTTATCCTCGGTGAGGGCACATGCAAGCTGACGAAAATTGGATGCGTTCCGTCCTGAGAGAACACGAAGGCCCGTTGCTGCGTTACGCCATGCGCTTGACCGGCAGCCTCGACCGCGCCCGCGACGTCGTCCAAGACACCTTCGTCAAACTCTGCCGCGAACAAAGCCGGGAAGGCCTCAACAGCCACCTACCCGCCTGGCTTTTCACCGTCTGCCGCAACCACGCGCTCGACCTCCTCCGCAAAGAAGGCCGGCTCACCGCGCTCACCGACGCCGAACTCGCCGCTCACCCGAGCCCCGAGCCGACGCCCGCCGCGCAAGCTGCCGACCGCGAAGCCGAGGCCGATGTCCTGCGCGCGCTTGAAGGTTTACCGGCGAACCAGGCCGAAGTGATCCGGTTGAAATTCCAAAACGGATTCAGCTACCGGGAAATCAGTCGCGTCACCAAACTCAGCGAGAGCAACGTCGGTTTCCTGATTCACACCGGCTTGAAAACCATGCGCCAGCGTGTCCGCGCCCTCGATAGTAGAACGGGCTTCCAGCCCGTTCATTCCCGCAAAAACGAGCAAGATGCTCGTTCTACGGAAGGAGAGCGCCCATGAAGATTGACTTGAACGATCCCAAACTCACCGCCTACGCCCTCGGCGAACTTTCCGCCGCAGACCGGCAAACATTCGAGACTGCGTTGGCCGAAGACCCCGCCGCCCGGCAGGAAGTCGAGCGCATCCAACTCGCTGCCGGTATGTTGAAAGAACGACTCGACAGCGAGCCATGCCCGCGCCTCGAACCAGCCCAGCGGAACGTCATCTACGAGAAACTCACGCCCGCCGAAACTCCGGTCGGGTTCCGCTGGTGGGCCGGCGCGCTGGCAGGTGTGGCGGCGTTGGTTCTCATTGCTGGATTGATGCTACCGGCGCTGAACACGTCACGCGGCAAGGCGCGGCAATTGCAGGTTTACTCCCAAGCCAACGAACGTTTCGCGCTCACCGCGCCGCCAAAGGGCGAGAGACCAGCCTTGGATCAGGTCGACGACGCCCTCAACACCACCCCCGCTCCAGTTGCGGCGCCGGCAGTCGAAGAGCCAGTCATCCTCCCAACGCCGGTAATGTCCCCCCCACCTTCAGACAAGGAAATCAAAGTCATCCGAGGCACGGCCACTGTATTTGATTCCAAGCTGAGCTCATCCGGTGGCCTTCATGCCGAAACTGTGCAACTACGCGCCACCAGTGCATACAGCAACCCGACGTTTCAAGACGGAAGCGGTCCACGCGGTCAGTTTGGCTCCGAAGGCGGTCTACGAAATGCAACTTTATCGAAAGCCCCTATGTCTGGTCCTCCTGGATCTGCTGGGGGCGATATGGACATCGCGTCTGCACGTAAGCCATCCGGCAGTGGCGGCGGGCTCTATCGACCGGAAAATGAATCGCGTGTGGTTCGCCAAGTCCCATTCCGGCGCGAGTCTGAATTCGCGACAGTCAAAGAATCTCCCGGCACCGAAAGCTACGCGCCGGTATACGACAATCCGTTCTACGTCGTCACCGACCAACCGCTCTCCACGTTCGGACTGGATGTGGACACCGCGTCGTACTCCAACATCCGCCGGTTTCTCCTGAACAATCAGTTGCCGCCGCGCGACGCCGTCCGCATCGAGGAGATGCTCAACTATTTCTCCTACGACTACCCCGCCCCGCGCGGTCGCGAACCGTTCTCCCTCTACGTCGAGATGGGCGAATGTCCGTGGAATCCTGCGCACCAACTCGCGCTTGTCGGTCTCAAAGCCAAGGACATCACCGCCCGCGAACAACCGCCGCTCAACCTCGTCTTCCTGATCGATGTCTCCGGCTCGATGCAGCCGGCGAACAAACTGCCGTTGATCAAGCAAGCATTGCGGCTGCTTGTCCCGCAACTCAGCGCCCGCGACCGGGTTTCCATCGTCGTCTACGCCAACAACGCCCGCGTCGCACTCCCCTCCACCCGCGGCGACCAACACCGGCGCATCCTCTCCGTCATCGACGAACTCAACGCTGACGGCGGCACCAACGGCGGCGAGGGAATCCAAAACGCCTACGCACAAGCCTCGGAGAATTTCATCAAAGGCGGCGTCAACCGCGTCATCCTCTGCACCGACGGCGACTTCAACGTCGGCATCACGGACCAGAGCGATCTCACGCGCCTCATCAAAGACAAGGCAGCGAGCGGCATTTTCCTGAGCGTGTTCGGGTTCGGTATGGGCAACCTCAAGGATTCAACCATGCAGAAGCTCGCGAATAACGGCAACGGCCACTACGCCTACATCGACGATCTCGACGAAGCGCGCAAAGTTCTTGTGGATCAAGCCCGCAGCACAATCATCACCGTCGCGAAGGACGTGAAACTCCAGGTGGAATTCAACCCCGCCCAAGTCCAAGCCTACCGGCTGATCGGTTACGAGAAACGTGCCCTCGCGGCCCGCGACTTCAATGATGACCGCAAAGACGCCGGCGACATCGGCGCGGGCCACACGGTCACGGCGTTATACGAAATTGTTCCGGCCGGTGAAGCCGTGGGCGAACCCGGCGTTGATGCACTCAAGTATCAACCGGCCAAGAATCGTCCCGCCGTCAACGGCGAATGGGCGACAGTCAAATTCCGCTACAAAAATCCCGACGCCGACAAGAGCCAACTTCTCACCGCCGCGCTCAAGAACTCCGGCCTGCGCTGGCGCACCGCAAGCGACGACTTCCAATTCGCCGCTGCTGTCGCCACATTCGGAATGGTGCTTCGCGACAGCCCGCAGAAAAGCGAATCAAACCTCAACCTCGCGTTCGAGCTAGCCACCGCCGGTCGCGGTCGCGACGCAAACGGTTACCGGAGCGAGTTCGCTGATCTGGTAAAGCGCGCCGGTGAGCTTTCCCGCTAGAACATAGTTCTAAAACCTGTAGCCGCAGGCTTTAGCCTGCGCGTTACCGAACGCACCCGTAAAGGGTGCGGCTACAGAAAAAGGTTTTGAAATGACTTCTCGTCAGCCGTAGCAACGAAGCGTCGACCATCGCGCCGGCAAACGAGTTGCATGACCTGCCGGCCCGAGAATAGACACGGCGGCACGCCGCCGCCCGGCATCACCCACTGACCGGCCATGTAGAAGTTTGCCAAACCCGGCAAAGTTTTCGGCAACTGGGCGCGCATCGCTTGCGGTGTCGGACGCCAACCCATGAACGCTCCCTCGTGATTCAACGTGTAGCGCCAAGTCGTGTACGGCGTTGCCACGTCGGTCAACTCCAGCGCCGCAGTCAACCCGGGATAATGCGGTTCGAGCCGGTGGAGAATGTCCGCCGCAACCCGCTGTTTTTCGGCTTCATACCGGGGCCGGTCGTGCTGGAGGTCGTTCCAGAATTTCCAGTCGGTATGCACCAACGCCTGCACGATTGTCTTGCCGGCGGGGGCAAAGACGCGGCTGTAATTGAACACGCGCACCGGGAAGCCATCGAGAATCACGCCGCCGACGTTGAGCGGTTCTTTCACGAACAGGAAATTCAAGGCCGGCTCGTTCGGGTATTCGCGTTTGACGCCATAGCTGACCGTCATGATCGGGAGGAACAACGGCCATTTTTCGAAACGTTCCTTGAGTTTGACGTCCACGTACCGGCCGCCGAGCATTTTGAAGATCGTGCTGTAGCTGTCGGCGGCGGAGATCACGAGGTCGGCGCGATGTTCGGTGCCATCGGCGAGCTTGATGCCGACCGCCCGGTTGTTCTCGACGAGGATTTCCTGCACCGTCGCCCGGTAGGTCACGGTGCCGCCGAGGCTCTGGTACCGTTCCACCAAGCTCGCGACGAAATCCGTGCAACTGCCGGTCAGCATTCCCATCTGTTTGTTGGCCAGCAACGCCAGCAGCAGGAGCACGAACCACACGGGCACTTCCGGCAGGAACAGGTTGATGAGCCACCGGCGGAGCTTTTCGTCCTTGGCGCGCTGGGCGAATTTTTCAATCGAGACGTTGTAGGGGCCGCCGAAATACTTGAGGACGCGCCGCAGTCCCCAGAATTGTTTGAGGACGCCGATGGGGCCGAGCAGCTCCGGCGCGGTCACCATCGTGGCGAACAGATCGGTCTTCTGCATCGCCCGCACGCCGGCCATGAGTTCGTCAATCAACCCGGTATCCTGCGGCGCGAACTTCTTGAGGTCGCGCGCGAGTTGATCGAGGTCTTGCGAGAATTGAACCCGGCAGCCGCCGATTTCATCGATGTAATTCATGAACGTCGGCAAATCAGGGTACGTGCGGTTCTTGAAGATGCCCAGTTCCCAGTAAAGGTCGTAGCACACCTGTCCCGGTTTATGCCCCATCAGATAATGGATGCCGCCATCAATCAGGTAGTCGTCGCGTTTCCACGCAATGGCGACGCCGCCGGGTTCGTAGTGGTGCTCGAAAATGCGGCTCCGGTAACCATTCATTTGCGCGTAGCTGCCGGTCGCCAACCCGGCCAGTCCCGCGCCAATGATGATGATGGATTTTTCGGCCATGAGTGCGGGAAAGTCATATTGCCGGGCACTTGCTTGTTCAAGTCGTTTATTGTAGGACTTCTCGCCCCGTTGGATCGGAATTCATGATTGCCTGTAACGGTCACAATCTCAGTCTCACCGATGTCTGGCGCATAGCGACGCAGCACCAACCGTGTGCGTTGGCCGCTGACGCCCGACCGCGCATCCGGCAGTGCCGGGACTTTGTCGAAACCGTCGCCGCCCAGCCCCGCGCCATCTACGGGATCAATACCGGCTTCGGGCCGCTGAGCGGTTTCCGGGTGGCGTCCAACGAACTCGCCCAACATCAACTCAATCTCCTCAACCACCTCACCGTCGGCCAGGGCGCGTTGTTTTCGCCGGCCGAAACCCGCGCGATCATGCTGGCCCGGGTGAATACGTTGGCACGGGGGTTTTCGGGAATCCGCGAGGCGACGTTGGAGCTGTTGATCGGCGCATTGAATCACGATGTCCTGCCGGAGATTCCGAGCGAAGGGTCGGTGGGCGCGAGCGGTGACTTGGTGCCGCTGGCGCACATGGCCAATTTGCTCGTCGGACGCGGCTACGCCCGGCACAAGGGCCAACGGCTGCCGGCCATTGAAGCACTGAAAGCCGTCGGACTCGCGCCAGTTGAACTGCAATGCAAGGAAGGCCTCGCGCTTGTCAACGGCACGTCCGTGATGACCGGCTTGGCGGCGCTGGCCACGCATGAAGCGGCGGTGTTGTTGAGTTGGATGGAGTTGTTGACGGCTTGTCTGTTTCAAGTGCTGGACGGCGAACCGGAGGTGCTCTGTGAACAGGTACACCGGGCGCGCGGATTTCGCGGGCAGTTTCAGGTGGCGCAACGCATCGCGAAACATTTGCGGACGCACCCCGAGTACGCGCGGCGGATTGACGAACATCAATGGGGTTCGCTCGCGAAGCCGGTCGATCCGGGCACGGAAATTCAAGACCCGTACTCGCTCCGGTGCGCGCCGCAGATTCTCGGCGCGATTCAGGAATCGCTCTGGCACGTCGAGGCCGTCGTCACCCGCGAACTCAACGCGAGCACGGATAATCCGCTCATTTTCGCCGACACGAAGACGGTGATTCACGGCGGGAATTTCTATGGGCAGCAGATCGCGATGGTCAGCGATTATTGCCGGATGGGGTTGATCAAGCTGGCGCTGTTGGCTGACCGGCAAATCGAACGGCTTGTGAACTGGCGCTACAGTCGCGGCTTGCCGCCGTTGTTGGCGGGTGGCGCGCCGGGACTCAATACCGGCTTCGGGGGCGCGCAGTTGCTAGCGACGTCGCTGGCGGCGGAAGCCCGGTTGCTTGGTACGCCGGCTTCCATCCAGACGATTTCGACCAACGCGAACAATCAGGATGTGGTGAGCATGGGTTGCATTGCTGCGAAGATGACGCGGACGACGTTGCCGTTGTTGTGGAAGCTCGCCGCCATCGAGGCGCTCGCGTTGATGCAAGCCGCCGATCTGCGCGGCGACAAGAAAGTCATGGGCGACGATTACCGGCAGATTTATGATTTGGTGCGCGGCGTGTCCGCGCCGTTGACGAATGACCGGCCACTGGCGGAGGACATCGAGCGCGTAACGGCGTTGCTCCAGTCCGAGGCGGCCCAAGAAAAGTGTTTATCCCCGCGAGGTTCCGCTGATGCAGACTGACGTGGATGTGTTGATCATTGGAGCCGGCCCTGCCGGTTCGACGGCCGCCGCCCTGCTCCACCGGGAAGGATTCCGGTTGCTTGTTGTCGAGAAACAGCAGTTTCCGCGGTTTGTGATCGGCGAGAGTTTGTTGCCACACAGCATGGATTTGTTGAAGGAAGCCGGGTTGCTGACGAATGTCGAGGACCAGAAGTTCATGCACAAGGGCGGCGCGGTTTTCCTGCGTGGTACTCAGACGTGCAATTTCGATTTCTCCAGTCAGTTCACCGCCGGTTGGTCGTACACGTACCAGGTGCCGCGCGCGGATTTCGACAAGACGTTGGCAGATGCGGTCGCGGCCAAGGGCGTGGAGATTTTGTACGGGCATGGTGTGACGGCAGTGAATTTCAGCGAGACGAATGCAGCCGTGACCGTGCAAGAGCCCAGCGGCAAACTGCAGACCGTCACCGCCAAGTTTATCCTGGATTGCAGCGGGTATGGCCGGGTTTTGCCGCGCTTGCTCAATTTGGAGGAGCCGTCGAACTTCCCGGTGCGCGAGGCGTTGTTCACGCATCTGACCGGTGACAAACGTCCCGCCGGCCGCGAGGAAGGAAAAATCTGGATCTGCCTGCATCCCGGTGGCGCGTGGCTGTGGATCATTCCCTTCTCCGACGGTCGCACCAGCGTCGGCGCCGTGGCCGAGCCGGGCTTTTTCGCGAAGTATCCCGGCACGCCCGAAGAATCGTTGCGTGCGATCCTCGCCGCCGACCCGAATGCGCGTGCACGACTGGCCGACACCAAGTTCCTGTTCACGCCGCAACGCATTACCGGGTATTCGTGCTCGGTCAAACAACTCTGCGGGCCGCGGTTCGCCCTGGTGGGGAATGCGACGGAGTTTCTCGATCCGATTTTCAGTTCGGGCGTCACGCTGGCATTGGCGTCGGCCAACCGCGCGGCGCAATTGACGGCCCGGCAGTTGCGCGGTGAGCTGGTCGACTGGAACACCGAGTACGCCGCGCACCTGATGCAAGGGATCAACACGTTCCGCGCGTATGTGTCGGCCTGGTACGACGGGGTGTTGCCGGAGATTTTCTTCGCGGCCAACAAGAACCCCGACATCATGCGCCAGATTTGTTCCGTGCTGGCCGGTTATGTGTGGGACAAGAGCAATCCGTACGTAGCCCAAGCCAACCGCGCGTTGCCGTTGCTGGCTCAGGTCATCCGCAGCAACGCCACCCTCGATTCCAAAATGCATCTTTTCGCAACCGATAAACTGACCGCGTACGAAGCCAAATCAGAAGCGCTCCGGCTTGCTTATGCGCCGATGGCCTTTCAAGCGACGCGCGTATTGCGGACATCCGGCTTGTTGGAACTGGTCCTCAATCACAAAAAGACCGGCAGCACGTTGCCGGAACTCGTCGCCGCCTCCCACCTCCCCCGGTATGGCGTCAAGATCCTGCTCGAAGCCGGGCTGGGGATCGGGCTGTTGTGTCTCAATAATGGCCGGTTCACGCTGACGAAACTCGGGCATTTCATCCTGCGCGACCCGACCGTCCGGGCGAGCATGGATTTCTCACATCACATTTGTTACCGGGGCTTGTTCGATCTGGAACACTCAGTCGCGAGCGGCCAGCCGACCGGCTTGAAGACGCTCGGGGATTGGGAAACGGTGTACGAGGCGCTCGCGTCCTTGCCGACGGAAGTCCGGCAGAGCTGGTTTGCGTTCGACCAGCATTTTTCCGATGTCGCTTTTCCCGGCGCACTGCCGCTGGTGTTTGCCGACCGGCCGAAGCGGTTGCTCGATATCGGCGCTAATACCGGTAAATGGGCGGTGCATTGCGTCCAGCACGACCCGGCGGTGCACGTGACGATGGTGGACTTGCCAGGGCAACTCGCGATGGCGCGGAAGCACGTCGAGGAGCTCGGGTTGACGGAGCGGATTGATTTCGTGCCAATCAATGTGTTGGACGACAAACAAGAATTCCCGGCGGGCTACGATGTGATTTGGATGAGCCAGTTCCTCGATTGTTTTTCCGAGGAGCAAATCATCAGCATTCTCCGCCGGGCCGCGCGCGCGATGACACCGCATAGCGCGCTCTACATCCTCGAACCCTACTGGGACCGGCAAGACAACGAGACGGCGGCCTATTGCCTGCAGCAGACTTCGATCTATTTCACCTGCATCGCGAATGGCAACAGTCAGATGTACGCCGCGACCGACATGCTTCAGTGCGTCGCCAAGAGTGGTTTGCGCGTGGTGGAAGATCGCGATGGCGTGGGCTTGTACCACACGCTGTTCAAATGCCGGCTGGCCTGACGCTACGCCACGGCCAAGTCGGCGGCGCCTGCGCCGACCTTCAGGCGCGTCATCGTCATCGAGAAATCCAGCAACCACCGGCTGTACGGTGCCATCGCCGCCGCGCCGGTAAAGATCCGGCCCATGTGTTTGTCCATGTGCGGGAAAATCACCTTTCCCGGCGGGGTGTCCCGGTATTCCTGCCCCAGCCGGAAACAACTGAATAATTCGCCATTGTAAAAGTACTCGACGATCTGCAACCAGGACCGCAAATGCTTCCGGACATGGCGCTCGTACTGCGGCAGGTTGTGGTGCTGGATGCAGTCGGCGAGGGTGATCGCGCCGTTCATCGCGATGAACAAACCGCTGGAGAAAACCGGGTCAATGAACCCAGCCGTGTCGCCAACCAACACCCAGTTCGGGCCGACCAACCGGGTGGTGACGAGCTGGTAGTTCGTGTGCTTGACGACTGGCGTGAGGCGCTTGGAGTCGCGCGTGATTTCCTTCAACACGCGGTCTTGCCGGAGCAGGTTGTCGTATTGTTCTTCGGCCGTCGCGCCAAACTTCGTCGCGTGCTCCGCCGGCACCACACAACCCAGCGACACGCGCCCCGGTAATGGAATCCGCCAACTCCAGCCGCGTTCCAGCCGCGTTGTGTGGACGTAGCCTTCGTGATCGAGTTGGGCCTTGTCCAGATGCGCAAACAGCGCCGTGTCTTCGCGCCGGCCCCGTTCGCTTGGCAATCCAAGCAGATTGGGAATCATCCGCAGCCGACCGGTGGCGTCCACGATCAGGTCCGGTTGTGACGCGGAACCGGCCAACTGGACGCGGTCAGAATCGCCAATGCGTTCCAAGGTGGCGACCTGCTCGATGACATTGGTCCCGGCGCGGCGGGCGGCTTCCGTGAGACAGTCGTCGAATTGCGCGCGGGGCACGTTGTAGGCGTACGGCGGCAGGTTGCTGCGAACGCGGTTGAACGGGAAGGAAAAATTGACGTCAGGACTGATGTTGAAACAGGCACCGGGTTTGAACTGGCTAAAGGACTTCACTTCATCCTCAATGCCGAGCAATCGGAGGATCGGAATGATGGCTGGAACGAGCGACTCGCCGACGATGAGCGGGGCGCGTTTTGGTTGAAAAAACATCGTCACTTCCAGCCCCGCCCGCCGTAAGAGGATGGCGAGAGTGCATGCCGCCGGTCCCGCGCCCACAATTGTCACAGTCTTCATACCGGCGACATCCTAGCAACGCATTGGTTGCTTGGCAAAATCTGATTGTTGTCGAACCGGCATTTCGCTAGGGTGCGCGGCACATGAATCTGCTGTTGGCGGCAGGCACCTCTTCTGTCCACGAAACCGAGAAGCTGGTCTGTTTCACGCTGCTTGAGTTGCTGGCGATTCTGCTCGCGGCGCGGTTGGCCGGCAAGGCGGCGCAGCGACTTGGTCAACCCCGCGTTGTCGGTGAAATCGTCGGCGGCCTGCTCCTCGGGCCGTCGCTCTTTGGGCGGCTGTTGCCGGCGCAATTCGAGTTCGTTTTTCATTCCATCGCGCCCCTCCCCTTGGTGATCCTCAGTCAAATCGGACTGGTGTTCTTGATGTTCCAAATCGGGTTGGAGTTCGATTTCGCGCACTTGAAGGAAAAGCCGAATCGAACCGCCATGCTGTGGGTCTCGCTGGCCGGGATTGTTTTCCCATTTGGCTTGGGCTGGCTGATCGGGGATTGGTCGCATCCGGTGCTCGCACCAGGAATCAATCCGCTGGGGTACCGGCTCTTCCTCGGCGCGGCCATGTCCATCACGGCGATTCCCATTCTGGGACGCATCATGATGGAGTTGGGAATCACCAAAACCCGGCTCGGAGTCATCGCGATCACGGCGGCCGCCCTGAATGACATCGCCGGTTGGACTTTGTTGGCGATCGTCAGCGCGCTGACGGTGGCGGAGTTTTCGGCGGTGTCATTTCTGACCAAACTCGGCTTGTTGGGTTTGCATCTGGTGTTCTGTTTGCTCGTGGCGCGGCCGCTGTTGCGCAAGCTCGTGGACAAACTCATGGGGACGCGCGAGCAGATTCCCCACGAGTTGATGGCGCTGATGATTGCGGTGACATTTGTGTCCGGACTGATCACGTACTCGCTCGGAGTGTTTGTGATCTTCGGTGGGTTTGTCGTGGGCGTCTTGCTGCATGACCACCACCGGTTTGTCGCGGCGTGGAACAAATCAGTCTCGCACTTTGTGACCGTGTTTTTCCTGCCGATCTTTTTCACCTATACCGGCCTGCGCACAAACGTCAACGGGCTCGATTCGTGGGGTCTGTGGGGCTGGTGTCTGATCATCATCGGCGGAGCGACCATCGGCAAGTTCGTGGGCTGTGGCGCGGCCGCCCGGGCTTGCGGGTTGAGTTGGGCGGATGCCGGTTGTCTCGGAATCATGATGAACACACGCGCGTTGATGGAGTTGGTGGTAATCAACGTCGGCTACGATCTCGGCGTCATCCCGCCGAACGTGTTCACGATGCTGGTGTTGATGGCGATCTTCAGCACAGTGATTACCGCGCCGCTGTTGCGGGTCTACTTCCGCATGGTTGGGCTCAAGTACGAACTGCGCGCGGATGTGTAGCCGCACCCTGCACGGTCGGCGATTACAAATGAAAGCCGATCCCACCAACCACGGCGGTCCCGCTGCCCAGCCGGGATTCCAAACCAGCGCGTTCGACACTGAAGAAAACTTTTCCCCACGGTCGCCGGATTCCGCACTCGGCGAACCAGTCTGGGATCTCGTTGCCAACCGAGATGAGACCGCGACCGTACAACACATTTCCCTGAATCGTCGCCGCATCCCAATTCAATCCCAATTGCGCAGCCGGATTGTGGCGATCCCGCGAATGGTACCAGTCGTAGCCAAGCGTCACGCGCCAATCGAGGTAGTTCAGAAATTCCGTTTTCCGGTCGTACATCGCCGGGTCGCGGTAGGGCAAATCCCAGCCGAGCGTCTGCCATCGGAGCCGGACGATGTTGACACTGTTGCGCTCCAGGAATGTTCCCGGCGGAACACGCGCCGCATCGGGAGCCAACGCATGCGCGCTCCGATGCAGGTAATCCACCCCCAACACGAGCGGTTGTCCCTGCGAGACCGGTGAAGCCAATCCAATCGGTGCTTGGATGCCGGGACTGACGCAATAGGAGATGTTATCGTAATCACCGTCCCGCTGTTCCTGCCGGGATTCATACCAGACAATCGGGGTGATCCGGTGATCACGGATTTTAATGTCATGCACCTCGGCATTCACTTCGAATTTCTGAATCGCCCGCGCGTTGCCGTAGCCAACGGAATACTGCCCCCACACCACCGGCAACAGGCCGCTGGGACGCTCATCACGGGCGTTGAGGACTTTGTCTTGGTCGAACGCCGCCTCCACGCCCACTCCCAACACCAAACCACTATCGCGGTCTTCATAGAATGGATTGCCATCCGTGTGATACCAACGCGCCTCGAAACGAAGTTGGTTGCCGTTAGCACTCAGCATTTCCACCACTGGGCCAACCCGATATCGGGCGCGAAATGCACCACCTTCATTGGCAGACTCGACATCAACCGCCAAGCCCACTGCCGGTCGAACCGGGCCGCCGAACGCATTCCGTTCCGCTCCCTGCCACACACGCCAGATCGCGTGCCCATCCGCCCACCAATCCGAGTCCAACCGCTCACGGGACAAGTAACCCCCGGCCACCACCGCCCACTCCAACCACGACCGGCCCCGCGGCGAACCCAGTCCCGCGCCGACAACATAAGCGCTCAACGACCCCGGCCGGTCTTGAAATTGTGTCTGCCGGTAGCCACCAACCGCCAGCAACCGGGCTTGGTCACACAACGTGAGTTCGGCCTGCAATTCGTACCGGGCATACAGCAACTGGGCTTGGGCGTTCTCCTTGAAGAACGGTGAAGTCTCCGCATACCGGTAGGTCAGCGTCAACGGTTCCACCCGCAACACCGGCAAGTCCAGCCAGGATTCCGCAATGTAGCTATGATCGCGACTGGGTAACCCGCCGATCATCCCGCCAAATGTCGGCGGTGGCGGTTCTTCAGCGCGGGCGACACTGATGGCAAGGATCAACCAAACCAATGTCGCAACAGGGAGACTGCTGACGGTAGGGGCGAGCCGCCGGCTCGTCCGTCGCAAAAAAAAACTGAGGCCGCCCCGGCGGGTCGTCCCTACCAGTAACCGACGTCTGAGCGCAAATCGGTTCATACGCACGAAAGTTTCACGACAACAAGCTTGCCAGCTTTGAGGATCTGACCGGGGTTCACGGTGAGTTTTGCCTTGTCGTCAGTGATCTTCTGCCCGTCAATCGTCACCCCGCCCTGCTGAATCAACCGGCGAATGTCACCCCGGCTTTTGAACTTACCGGTCTTCTCGACCAGTTCGACAATCCAGACCTCAGCCGGTACGGCCAACGTCTCAGCCGCGCTATAGTCCTGTTTCGAGAAGCGCTTCTCGAACTCCTCCCGCGACTGGGCGCCGGCCGCTTCGCCGTGGTATTGCGCGACGAGTTTTTGGGCGAGAGTCTTCTTGGCATCCATCGGGTGACCGGTCGGCTGTGCGTTGAGCAGGAGCCGGTACCACTTTTCCATGAGGGCGTCGCTGATGCTCATCGTCTTGCCGAAGATGTCGGTCGGGTTGTCGCTGAGGCCGATGTAGTTGCCCTTGCTCTTGGACATTTTCTCAACGCCATCGAGGCCCTCGAGAATTGGCAGGATCATCACGCATTGGGGCTCTTGCCCGGCATCCCGCTGCAGATCGCGACCAACAAGATTGTTGAAAAGCTGATCGCTGCCGCCGAGTTCGACGTCCGCCTTGATGCAAACCGAGTCATGACCCTGCATCAACGGGTAGAGAAATTCGTGGACGCTGATTGGCTCACCGGCTTTATAGCGTTTCTCGAACGTGTCACGTTCCAGCATTCGCGCGACGCTCATCTGGCTTGCCAACCGGATCACGTCGGCAAACGACATCGTCGCGAGCCATTCGCTGTTGTAGTGGATCTCGAGTTTGTCGGGCGACATGTCGAGAATCTTGCCGGCTTGCTGAAAATAAGTCGTGGCGTTTTGCTTGATCTGCTCGGCGTTGAGCATTGGGCGAGTTTTATTCTGACCGGTCGGGTCGCCGATGAGTGTGGTGTAATCGCCGATGATGAAAATCGCCTTGTGCCCGAGGTCTTGAAACTGCCGCATCTTGCGGAGGACGACGCTGTGGCCGAGATGCAAATCGGGTGCGGTCGGGTCGGCCCCGAGTTTGATTCGGAGTGGCCGGTTCTTTTCGAGCTTCTTGAGCAGTTCTTCGCGCGTCACGACGGTCTCGCAACCGGTGACAAGCAACTCAAGTTGTTCAGCTGGTGATTTCACGGAAAAACAAAACCCCGACACTTTCGTGCCGGGGTTTGTTGTAACGAATCTACTGAGAAAAGCCTACTGGTTTTTCTCGTCCTGCGCTTGGTCGAACGCGTGTTCCAAGTCGACGATCGCTTCGCCGGGCTTGAGGGCGTCTTCGAACATCCGCTTCTCGACTTCGAGCTGCTCCATCGAGTAGTTCGCCGCCTTGATGCTCAGACCGATGCGGCGTTCGGCTTGGTCGATCTTGATAACGCGGGCGTTGACTTCTTCGCCGACTTTGAGGACGTCCTTCATCTTCTCGATGCGCTCTTCGCGAATCTGGCTGATGTGGACGAGACCTTCGAGTTTGTCCGGCAGTTCGATGAACGCGCCGAAGCTCGCGAGTTTGACGACTTTGCCCTTCACGAGATCGCCCATCCGGTAGTGCTTGTCGATTTCGCGCCACGGGTCGACTTCGAGTTGTTTCAAACCAAGTGACATGCGCTGGTTGGCCGGATCGACTTCGAGCACCATCGCTTCGACAGTCTGCCCCTTCTTGAGGATATCGGCTGGGTTGGTGACTTTACGCGTCCAAGACATGTCGGAGACATGCACCATTCCGTCGATGCCTTCTTCGACTTCGACGAACGCGCCGAAGTTGGTGAGGTTGCGAACCTTGCCGGTGACCTTGGTGCCGACCGGATATTTCTTCGGCACATGCGTCCATGGATTGGCTTCGAGTTGGCGGATGCCGAGGGAAATCTTCTGCTCGTCGCGTTTGATTTCCAACACCATCGCATCAATCTCGTCACCGACTTTGAGCACATCCGAGGCGCGGGCAACCCGCTTGGTCCAGGACAACTCGCTGACGTGCACCATGCCTTCGATGCCTTCTTCGATCTCCACAAACGCGCCGTAGGGCACGACACTGACAACCTTGCCGTGGACTTTGCTGTTGATCGGGAACTTGGCCGCGATGTCGTCCCACGGATTGCGGTTCTTTTGCTTGAGGCCGAGGGAAACGCGTTCTTTTTCGCGATCGATTTCGAGGATCATGACTTCGATCTTCTCGCCGACCTTGACCATTTCGCTGGGGTGATTGATGCGCCCCCAGCTCATGTCGGTGATGTGCAGCAAACCATCCAACCCATCGAGATCGATGAACGCGCCGAAATCGGTGAGGTTCTTGACGACGCCTTCCCGGATTTCGCCGACTTTCATGCCGCCGAGCAATCCCCGGCGTTTCTCGTCACGTTCGTACTCGATCAATTCCCGGCGCGAGAGCACGATGTTCCGGCGTTCCTGGTTGATCTTGACGACCTTGAATTTGAAAGTTTTGCCAACGTAATCATCCAGATTGCGCGGCGGAATCACATCAATCTGCGATGCCGGCAAGAATGCCTCGACGCCGATGTGAACCGTTAAACCGCCCTTGACCTTGCCGCGGACGCGGCCTTCGATGGTGCCGCCTTCCTGACAGACGGTGACGATGTGATCCCAGTTCTTCTTCTGCTCGGCTTTCTCGTGAGACAACACGACCAAGCCATCTTCATCCTCGATTTTTTCGAGGAGGACTTCGATCTCGGCGCCGACGGACAACGATTCGGGGTCGTAGAACTCGTGCTTGGGAACCAAGCCTTCGGATTTATAACCGATGTCCACGAGGACCTCGTTGGCCCGGACTTCGATGATCGTGCCTTTCACTACGCTTCCCTCGACGAATTGCTTCACGTCCGAGAGATACTGCTCCATGGGGTTAGCCATTTGGTGGTTTCTTCTCCTGCCTTCGGGGGGCTTACTGCTTTGTCAGCTAGGGCACTCCACTACATAAGGCGGGCGGACTATAGGCACCCCACCCCCACCTGACAAGGGCAATTTTCACCGAATTGCGGCACCGGCAGCGCCAGCGCGATGCAGCAGTTACATATGCATCACACATCTACTCTGAATGGTCGCATGAGAACCACCTCGGACTTGCCGGAAAAAGCAATCGAGGAATTGGTCAAATTGAACGGCGCATCTTCCAAGACCCAAGCCATCGTGTAGGCGGGCGGAAACACCGGAGGCGTTGCTGGGGCTCCGGTACGTCGAGGAGGAGATTGACACTTGGTTGCGGACGGACGAATTGGGCCGTTCGCTCGATGCCGCCGGTAAGATGTTGCCACTGCCCGATCTGTTGCTGTCAGTATTGGCGCAGGGAGTGGACACGGAAGTCTACAGCACGGATAAACATTTTCAGAAGGTGCCTGGGCTGCGGCTCTACCGGCCGGTTTTACAGCCACAAGAAGGCGCAAAGAATCACAAAGTGGTTCCCACACGGGATTCGTCTGGTTAGAGCGCGGCGATCTGACTACAATTCACACCCGATGAGCACTGTGGTCGGCTATTTGAATGGGCAACATGGCGAGCTTTCGGGACTGCGGCTGGCGATTCCAGAGGCCGGGTTGGTCATTGGCCGCGAGCCGAAAGAGGCGGACGTGGTGCTGGAAGACACGATGGTTTCCCGCCGGCATGCGCAGCTTGCCTTGCACGATGGGAATCGAGTCTTTCTGCTTGATCTCAATTCCACCAACGGCACGTTTGTGAACGGTCGCAAGATTACACTACCAGTACAGCTTGCGGCCAATGACAAGGTGGATTTCGGCGGCAAGGGACGGGCGGTATTCGTCTTCGAGACCGCCGATACGCCGTCGATGACTGGCCTGTTGAACCAAGTGTTCGGCGAAAACTTCGCGCCGGTGGAATGGAAAGTCGGTGACAACATTCTCGGCATCTACGAAGTCACCGGCATCTTGGGACAAGGAGGCATGGGGCGGGTGTACAAGGTGCACCACAAGTCATGGAACATGGACTTGGCGGTGAAAAGCCCGCTGCCCGGTTTGTTCACGGAAGAAAAGGCCGTCGAGAACTTTATCCGCGAAGCGGAAACGTGGGTGAACCTCAATCTGCATCCCAACATCGTCCAGTGCTTCTACGTCCGCACCATCGGCAGCATCCCGCGCATTTTTTCGGAGTACGTCCCCGGCGGCACGCTGGCCAGTTGGATCAAGAAGCGGAAGCTGACGCAACTCGACCAGATTCTCGACGTGGCGATTCAGTTCGCTTGGGGACTTCACGCCGCGCACGAACAAGGCATCGTCCACCAAGACGTCAAACCGCTCAACGTCCTGATGACCTCCGACGGCATCGCCAAGGTGGCCGACTTCGGGTTGGCCCGGGCCAAGCCCTTCACCGGCGACAACGCTGCCACCACGCCCGACAACATGGTGACAATGGCGGGTATCTTCACGCGCGCCTACTGCTCACCGGAGCAAGTTTTGGCTGCTAAACAGGAGTTCGATAAAGCTCCCCGCGAACGTCGTGTCCGGCTGAGCCGCGCGACGGACATCTGGAGTTGGGCGGTGTCGGTATTGGAAATGTTCACCGGCGGAATCGTCTGGCAGAACGGACTGCAAGCCCCGGACACGCTGAAAAATTACCGGAGTCTGCTGGGACCGAAGTTCGTCGTGAAGATGCCGAAAGAATTGGGAGCGTTGCTTGAACAATGTCTGTGCGTACAACCAGACGACCGTCCGAAAGACATGCCGGCCATCGTGAAGAAGTTGCAGGCAATCTATCGCGCAAATATTGGTCAAGCATACCCGCGCTATGAAACGAAAGCCGGAGAGCATCTGGCTGACAGCTTGAACAACCGGGGGCTGTCGCTGGTGGACTTGGGCAAAGAGCCAGAGGCGGTAAAGCTTTTCGAGAAGGCGCTGGCGACAGACCCGCATCACTTGGAAGCGACGTATAACCGGGGTTTGCTGTTGTGGCGCTCGGCGAAGACTACGGATGATCAGGTAATCAAGCAATTGGAGGAGGTTGGGAAATCCCATCCAGGCGATTCCCGCGCTAACTATTTAATTGGTTTAGTCCACCTAGAACGGGGCGATGCTGAATCGGCAGTGCGTGTGCTTTCCAGGGCTGCGAACGAGGCGGCGCAATCGCCTGCAATCGGGCTGGCGTTGATGACGGCACGTCAAGACCTAGAAAAGCGGGGGCGGCGTCCAAGCGCATTTGAGGGTCACTCAAAATATGTATCATCGGTCGCGATCAGTCCAGACGGGCGCTGGGGCTTGTCGGGAAGCTGGGATAATACACTCCGTTTGTGGGAACTGGCCAGCGGACAATGCTTACGAGTATTTGTCGGGCACTTAGAGGAAGTGAGTTCGGTCGCGATTAGCCCAGATGGGCGCTGGGGGGTATCGGGTAGTTCGGACAGAGTGCTTCGGCTGTGGGATTTAGACAGTGGGCAGTGCCTGCGTACATTTGAGGGACACACAGAGGATATGAGTTCGGTCGCGATTTGTCCAGATGGCCGAAGTGTACTGACGGGTGGTTGGGGCGAACCATGCCGGCTATGGGATCTGGAGAGCGGCCGGTGCCTGCGCACTTTCGGAGTACAGCCTGATTTCGACACGCTCACTCAAGCGAGTCCTCCTAGTAAAGACCGGCCTAGAGTGGAATCGGTCGCGGTTAGCCCAGATGGCCGCTGGGGGCTGTCGGGAAGTAGCGACAAGACGCTTCGGCTGTGGGATTTGGCAAGTGGCCAGTCCGTGCGCACGTTTGAGGGACACTCAGATTCTGTGGAATCAGTTGCAATCAGCCCGGATGGTCGGTGGGGGCTGTCGGGGAGTAGTGACAATACACTTCGGGTGTGGGATTTGGCGAATGGCCAATGCCTGCGTGTATTCGCTGGGCACAGCAGTTCGGTGAAATCCGTCGCTTTTAGCCCTGATGGAAGGAGGGGACTGTCAGGAGGTTTGGACCGGACGGTTCGACTATGGGATTTAACAAGCGGCCAATGTCTGCGCACGTTCAAGAGGCACTTAGGTTCTGTAAGTTCGGTTGCGATCAGTCCAGATGGGCGGTGGGGACTCTCAGGAGGTTGGGATAATACTATTCGGCAATGGAGTTTGGTGTTGCCATTTGTCAGGAGCAGTTTGGCAACTGCGATTCCCCAGCAATCCCGTGAGTTGTTGAGGCAGCGCGATGAATTTGTTCGGTTGATTGATACGGCAGAAGCTAACCTGCTTAAAAGTGAGATGAGTGCAGCGCTCCATTGTCTGACCGAGGGGCGGGCAATCCGTGGATACGAGCGAGATACTCGCGCCATGGTACTCTTGGAGCGGGTGGCTTGCTATTGTAAAAAGACTGCAATTCGCGGGGGTTGGCAACTGCGCGCATTCGAGGGGCACTCAGGTGGAGTGAATTCGGTCGCAATCAGCCCGGATGGTCGCTGGGGACTGTCGGGAAGTTCAGACAAGACACTTCGACTGTGGGATCTGGCCTGCGGCCGGTGCCGGCACACATTGGAGTATCACATAGATTCTGTGAATTCAGTCGCGATTAGCCCGGATGGGTGTTGGGGGCTATCGGGTGGTGGGGATTTTGGGGAACGTTCTGTCGGCAATCAGCTTCACCAGTGGGTTTTAGACTGTGGCGAGTTCTGTGCGGTGTACGATGGGCATACATATCGTGTGACATCAGTTGCAATCAGCCCAGACGGGCGCTGGGGACTGTCCGGGAGTGAGAGCGGGTTGCACACCGGGGAGGAGGAGAGTGGGGACACGCTTCGGCTATGGGATTTAGCCAGCGGAGAGTGCTTGCGCGAATTTGAAGAGCTGTCAGAATCGGTGCTATCGGTCGCGATTACTCCAGATGGGCACTGGGGACTATCGGGTAGTCGAGATGGTATGGTTCGACTATGGGATTTGGCCACCAGCCAATGCCTGCGAGAATTTGACGGGCACTCAGGTAGAGTGAATTCCGTCGCGGTCACTCCTGACGGATGTTGGGGGCTGTCGGGTAGTTCGGACGGGACGCTTCGGCTCTGGAATTTAGCCAGTGGCAAGTGCCTACGCGCATTCGAGGGACACTCAGGGAGCGTAAGTTCAATCGCGATCAGTCCAGATGGAAACCGGGTGCTGTTGGGGTGTGGTAGCCAGCTATGGTTGTGGCAACTAGATTGGGAGTATGAATTTCCCGGCTGGGCAGATTGGCACGAGGATGCCAGTCCCTATCTGAATATCTTCCTGACACTCCATTGCCCAATTCTGACTGACGACTTCACTCGCGTTGGAAAACCGACTTGGACCGAAGAGCAATTCCAAGGACTCATCAAAGACCTCCAACATCGCGGCTACGGCTGGCTCCGACCGGACGGAGTGCGCCGCGAATTAGATGTGATGGCAAGGAATTGGGGTAATCCGCCGGCAAGATAATCGGCCTGAGTGTGGGAGCATACGTATGAATAAGATATCGTTAAGCATTCCAAAACTTAATTGGCCTAAGGCAGGTGATGATCCATTTCTCCCCACGGGCAAGCCTCGGCATGTAGCTTGTCTCGACATGGCGCACCGCACTTTTGGCGTCTATGCGACCGCCTACAAGGAAGCGGCTGACCGGGTTGTGGCCTGCGCAATAAGAAAGACAATCCAATATCCGGATTTAGACGTATTCCCGGCGGGATACCTGTATCGCCACTACTTGGAGTTAGCGCTGAAGGAGATAATCTGTGATGTCCGAAGGTGCACTCTCAAAGCAGCAGGCATTTCCAACGAACACAACCTGTCGCGCCTTTGGAGAGACGCACGTTCTGCCCTCGAGGACATCTGGCCGGGGAAATACCTCGAAGAGCTCTCAATTGTTGAGGGTTGCATTATGAGGTTTCACAAAGAGGACACGTCCTCGCAAGGATTCCGGTATCCGATAGATTCGAAAGATCAGAAAACTCTCCAATCATTGAGTCGTGTTAATCTCTGCAATCTACGCGCAGTTATGACTCGCGTTGCAGGATTTCTCGACGCTGCCAAGGACGGCATCTGCGAGATGCATCGGACTTCGTAATGATTCGTAAATACTTCGAGTTCGTCCGCTTCTCACACACGGTATTTGCCTTGCCGTTTGCACTTGCGGCAATGTTTGTCGCGGGCTGGCCGGGGTGGCGGTTTTTTGGACTGATCCTTGCGGCGATGGTTTGTGCGCGAACGGCGGCGATGGGATTTAACCGGATTGTCGACCGGAAGTTCGATGCGGCGAATCCTCGGACGAAGAATCGGCATTTGCCGGCGGGGCAAATCACGGTGGCGAGTGCCTATGTGCTTACGTCACTAAGTGCCTTAGGATTGATTGTCGTGAGTTGGTTTATCAATCCAATCTGCTTTTACCTTTCGCCGGTAGCTCTCGTGGTGGTGTGCGGTTATTCGCTGACGAAACGGTTCACGGATTATACGCATGTGTTTCTCGGAATCGCGTTGGGGCTAGCGCCGGTGGGGGCTTGGTTGGCGGTGCGAGGCCGGTTTGATTGGGAGCCGGTGGTGCTGGCGGGAGCGGTCGTGTTGTGGTTGGTGGGGTTTGATATTATTTACGCGACGCAAGACGTGGAGTTTGACCGGCAGGTCGGGCTGCGGTCGTTGCCGGCGAAACTGGGGATACCGGCGGCGCTGCGGGTGGCGCAGGTGGCGCATGCGTTGATGGCGGTGAGCTTGGGGGGATTCGGGTTGATTTCGGGGCTGGGCTTGCCTTATTACGCAGGGCTGACGGTGATCGCGGTGTGTCTGATCGTCCAGCATCGGCTGGCCCGCAAACAAGACCCGGTAAGCCTGAATGTGGCTTTTTTCCGCATGAACGCGGTGATCAGTGTCGTTTTTTTGGCGGCGGTTGTGGCGGACATTTTTTGGCGATGAACATTTTGATTCAACGGTCGGAACTCAAAGACATTTATAACAAGGTCGAGGCGGGGCACCGTATCGACGAGGCGGATTGCCTGCGGCTATTTCGCTCGAACGATCTGGCAACCATCGGCGCGATGGCGGATTCCATCCGGCAACGGAAGAATGGCAACGCGGCCTTCTACATCCTCAACCGTCATATCAACTACTCGAACATTTGCATTCTCGATTGCGATTTCTGCGCGTTTTACCGGCGACGACGGGATGCCGGAGCGTATGAGTATAATTTGCCGCAGATGATCGAGAAGGCGCGGGAGGCCTTGAAGCTCGGGATAACCGAGATTCACATCGTCGGTGGGCTGCATCCGTCGTTCAAGTGGGAGTATTATGTCGAGATGTTGCGGGAGTTGAAGAAGCTCGATCCGCGGCTGCATTTGAAGGCGTTCACGGCAATCGAGATCATGCATTTGTCATGGGTCGGGAAACGGAGCGTGCCGGCAACGCTGGCGGCATTGCGGGAAGCCGGGCTTGGTTCGCTGACCGGCGGCGGGGCGGAGATTTTTGATCCGGAAGTGCGGAAGGTGATTTGTCACGCGAAAGAGTCGGCGGAGGAATGGGCCGATGTGCATCGAATGTGGCACAAGATGGGCGGGCGTTCGACGTGTACGATGTTGATTGGGCATGTCGAGCAGATGGAGCACCGGGTGGATCATCTGAGGAGACTCCGGGCGTTGCAGGATGAGACGAAAGGTTTTACGGCGTTCGTGCCGTTGGCGTTTCATCCGGAGAACACGAAGCTGTCGCACCTGACCGGGCCGAGCGGGTTCGACATGCTGAAGACGTTGGCGATTGTGCGCATCTATCTCGACAATGTCGATCACATCAAGGCGTATTGGATTCTGATGGGGATGAAACTCGCGCAGGTGTCGTTGAGTTACGGCGTAGACGATCTTGATGGGACAATCATCGAGGAGAAGATTTATCACATGGCCGGGGCGCAGACGCCGCAGCAGATGGCGCAGGCCGAGATGGTGCGGGCGATTCGCGAAGCAGGCCGGGAGCCGGTGCAGCGGGATTCACTTTATAACCCGGTCGGAATGAACCGCAGTGACACAGAGGCCACGGAGAACGGCAGGGCGAAGGCGACGACGTTGGCAGGCGCAAACAGCGAAGGCGGCGCGGCGTGAATTGGCGGATCGGGAGCGTGCCATTTCTGAATGCGCGCCCGTTGATTTTTGGAATCGAAGAGCAGGTGACGTTGGCCGAGCCGGCGCGGTTGGCGGATTTGCTTTATCGGGGGCAATTCGATGCGGCGCTCGTGCCGGTGGCGGAGGTGTTGGCGCACGACCGGTACGATTTGTTGGATGGGGTGGCGATTGCCTCTGATGGGCGGGTTGACAGTGTGATTTTGGCGCACCGGGATCCGGTGGAGAAATTGACGCGTGTGGCGGTGACGCCGGTGTCGCGGACATCGGTGTGGTTGTTGCGCGTCCTGTTGAAGGGGCGCTACGGAATCACGCCGGAGTTTTATCCGTTGCCGACGGGAGCAACGTTGGTTGAGCATCCAGCGATGTTGATGATTGGCGATGAGGCAATTTGGTATCGAATGCAGAGTCCGTCCAACCTGTGGGATTTGGGGGCGGCCTGGAAAGAGTGGACGGGGTTGCCGTTTGTGTATGCGGCGTGGGCGTTGCAGCGCGCGGTACCGGCGGGGTTGCGGTCGGTGTTGCGGAATGCGCAGGCCAATGGGCTTGCGCACCTCGAGGAGATTGTGCAAGATGCCGCGGAAGCCACGGCGAGTTACCGGCGCGAGTATTTGACGCGGTGTGTCAGCTATCACTTGGGCGAATTGGAAAAACAAGGGTTGCGACAGTTCCAACTGTTATTGAAGGAATATGGGTTGATCGAGTCTGTGCATGATTTGCGATATGTCAGTTGAGAAGGTGTTGGGGGGCGAGCGCGTTGACGCGGAGGAGGCGCTCGAACTCTATCGGCTCCCTCTGCCCGAACTCGGCGCGCTGGCCGACGCGGTCCGGCAACGGCTGCACCCCGACCGGCGCGTGACGTACATCATTGATCGCAATATCAACTACACCAATGTCTGCGATGTGTACTGCACGTTTTGCGCGTTCATGCGCGAGGAGAAGGACGACGATTCGTACGTGCTATCGAAGGAACAGATCGGGGCGAAGATTCAGGAGTTGGTGGACATCGATGGCGTGCAAGTCTTGCTGCAGGGCGGACATCATCCGCAGTTGAAAATCGATTACTATCTTGAACTGCTGCGGTATATCCGGGAAAAGTTCCCACAGGTCAACGTACACGGGTTTTCGCCGCCGGAATTCACGCATTTTGCGAATGTGTTCGGAATCCCGGTCAAGGAATTGATCCGGCAATTCAAAGAGGCCGGACTGGGTTCGATACCGGGAGGCGGCGGGGAAATTCTCGTGGATAAAGTGCGGAAGCGGATCGCGCCGTTGAAGTGTTCCGGCCAGCAATGGCTTGATGTGATGGAGACGGCGCATGGGCTGGGCTTGAATTCGTCGGCGACGATGATGTTTGGGCATGTGGAGACGATTGAAGATCGGATTGAACACCTGAACCTGCTCCGGCAAGTGCAGGATCGGACGCACGGGTTCACGGCGTTCATCTGTTGGACGTTTCAGAATGAAAACACCCGGCTGCGTGTACCGTCAGCCGGCGCGCACGAATATTTGCGGATGCAGGCATTGGCGCGGATCTTCCTCGATAATTTTCCGAACGTGCAATCGAGTTGGGTGACGCAGGGGCCGCAGATCGGTCAGATTGCGTTGCAGTTTGGCGCGAATGATTTCGGCAGCGTGATGATGGAAGAAAATGTCGTCTCGCAGGCGGGCGCGACATTTCGGATCAACGAAGACACAATGAAACGGTTGATTGCCGAGTTGGGCTACGAGCCGCACCGGCGTAATAATTGGTACCAGCTATTGAACTAATCGAGGATCACCATGGCTAATCGGATCAAGACGGTGTTGCTGTTTGGCGCGCCCGGCAGCGGCAAAGGCACCCAAGGAAAATTGCTCGGCACATTGCCGGGGTACAAGCATCTGGCCTGCGGCGATGTGTTCCGGCAAATTGACCTCAACAGCGAAGTCGGCAAGGTATTCCTCCAGTATTCCAGCCGCGGGGAATTGGTGCCCGATGATTTTACCGTCCGCCTCTGGAACGAACATATCAACAAACTCATGGCGGTGAAAACTTTTCGCCCGGATGTCGAAACGCTCGTGCTCGATGGGATCCCGCGCAATGTGGCCCAAGCCAAAATGCTCGACGAGCACATCGAGGTCATCAAACTCATCTGTCTGCGGGCTGTCCACAACCGCGAAGAAATGGTGCGGCGCTTGAAATCACGGGCCTTGAAAGATAACCGGCTCGACGACGCCAACGAAGACACGATTCGCCGCCGGCTGGAAGTGTACGACCGGGAATCGCGCCCAGTCTTGCAGTATTACCCGCAGGAGAAGCGGGTGGATGTGGATGCGTTACAGTCGCCAATTGAAGTCGCGCATGATATTCTCAGCGCGATTCTCGGACGAACCGAGGAATTGCACGCCGTGCCGCCGGTGCCACCAGTTGTGGCGCCGGTCAACTAAAGTTTCGGGAGATATTTTCATGAAATCATGGTTAGCAGTAAGCGCAGGATTGATGGTGGGACTGATGGCAACAACGACCGGCCGTGCTGCCACGAGCGCGGTCTTCCGGGTCAACGTCACCCTGCAAGGCGTCGTGCAATCCGGCGTCGTCAGCAACCCGATCAGCAGTCGCGTCCAAGTGTCGTCATCGGACTTCATCAATTTTGCCTTCGGCCGCCCACTCGGCAGCCTCATCAACCCCAACGAAGCCCTCGCTTTAGCCAGCGACTGCGCCGCCCCCAACCTGCGCTTGATTGTCTATGACCTCAACTCCGGTGAAAATCTCGTGACGGTGGCCAACATCCAATCATTGCTGGAAGTGGAAAATCTGAAAAACGGCGATCGCAGCCGCACTCTCATCGCCGACCTGATTATCCTCCCCACCGGCGATGCGACCAACGGCTTGACGGGCGGCGAACTCAAACTCACTGCCACGACCACCGCGAAAGGCAGCGACTGCGTCACCAGCCTCAAGGGTAAAATGATCGGCACCCTCGGCGCGGTTTTCCCATACGTCATCACCAATTTTCCCTGCACCAACTTTGTCTCCTGCAGCACCACCAACGTGGACTTCTGTGTCACCAATTGCGTCCCCGACGGCACCGTGGAAATCATCAACACCGTCACCAACTACAACGTCGCCGTCTCCCAAGGAAACCTCACCGCCACCAAACGAATCGGCACTCTCATCGAAGCCGACCCCGATTAGAATTCCACTTGTCACCACGCCGCGCCATGCTACGTTTGTAACTGAGACGGACGCCGCGAAATGGCGTGAGACTGCCGGCGGGCAACGGTTCGCCCATCCGCCCCGATGGAGCAAACAAACTGTTGCTTGAAAGGAGACAAACATGAAAGCGCTCCGCTTCTGTAGACCGTTCGTCATCGCCGCCCTTGCCGTAACCGTCGCCACCGCTGTGCCGGCCGCTGACGTTTACAGCGTCAAGTTCGGCTTCGCCGGTACAACCCAGGATGAAGTCAATGGGCAACCGGCTCTCGAATCCGTCAAAGCCACCGCCGCCAACCTGATCAACATTGCCCGTGGGCGCGCCCCCAATGCAGCTGTTCCACCCAGTGAAGTTCTCGCGGTCGTCCTCGACTGCGACGCGGCCTTGCGGCTCATTGTCTTCGACACCGTGACCAAGCAAAGTCTGGTCACAATCGTGACGCCCACCGAAGTCAACACCGCCGGCAATCCCAAAACCGGTGTAGCCGTGGTTACCGGCAAAGTCAACGCCACGGGCGGCTTGGCCAATTCACTCAATGGCGGCTACCTGGTCTTCACCGGCAAAGCCAGCCTTGATCTCAATGGCTGCCCGACGAAAGCCAGCTTTGCCGTCACGGGTGTCATCAATGCCACCATCACCGACGATCTCGGAATCGTCACCTCCGACGTGCTGGTGCTGAAGGGCAAACTTAGCCTCGGCACCAAGCTCGGCACTATCGCGCCATAGCTGTCCTGCGGCGCGGGGCGCAAGCTTGCAATGCGCCCCGCGCTCTGGTACCGCATCGCCCATGCGAATTTTGTTCATGGGCACCGCCGAACTGGCTTGCCCCTGCCTCGAAGCACTGGCCAGTCGGAACGTCGTCGGCGTCATTACTCAGCCCGACCGACCGAAAGGCCGGTCGCTCCACCTCACTCCCCCACCCGTCAAAATCACCGCCACCAAACTTGGCTTACCGGTGGCGCAGCCGGTCAAGGTCCGGGAGTCCGTGACCGAAATCGCCGCCTACCGGCCCGACCTGATTGTCGTCGTTGCCTACGGCCAGATCCTCCCGCAAGCCTTACTCGACATCCCGCCCCTCGGCTGTATCAACGTCCACACCTCCCTGCTGCCCCGGTGGCGTGGCGCGTCCCCCATTCAATCCGCCATCCTGGCCGGCGACCAGCAAACCGGCGTCACCACCATGTACATTGACGCCCAACTCGATCATGGCGACATCATTCTCCAACGTCCCGAACCGATTCACCCCACTGACACGAGTGCGACGTTACATGACCGGCTCGCCCAACTCGGGGCGCACGTGTTGGTGGAAACCATCGAACTCATCGCCGCCGGCACCCCCCCGCGCCGCCGGCAAGATGAAACGCTAGTCACGCACGCGCGCAAGTTCACGAAAGACGATGGCCGGATCGATTGGACGAAATCCCCCGCCGCGATCGACCGGCAAGTCCGCGCTTTCAACCCGTGGCCCGGCGCATTCACCGATCGCGATGGAACATTCTTGAAGGTTTGGCGCGTGGCGCTGGTGAACGACACAGTTGAACTGGTGGAAGTCCAACCGGCGGGCGGTAAACGGATGAGCTACGAAGCCTACTTGCGCGGTCGCCGGACCTAAAGCGCGAGTAACGCAAACATCCGGCCCGTCTGCCCTTTCTCGGCGCGATAGGAGTAATACCGGTCGAGGTGGCAGGCGGTGCAGAGGTGCGGATTGTGAACTTCCAAGCCAGCCAGTTGCCGCTCAATCTCCGACCACAAATCCATCTCGTAGTGACAGGGGCCGATGCACGGACCGATCACTGCGAGGTCAGCTCGGATGTGTTGCAAAGTTTCGCCGACGACGTTGGCCAGCGTACCTTTCTTGCCGGAGTGTATGAGCGCGATGGCCGGTGTCTGCCGGTCTACGAGGAAGACTGGCGCGCAGTCGGCACAGCGGATGATCAGCGGCAGGTTCGGCCGTCGAGTGACGAGCGCGTCCACGCCTGGATAGAGACCCGGGGCGTCAACGACTGCGACGGCGTTCCCGTGCGTTTGTTCTGCCGCCGCGTAGCCAGCAAAGCCCAGTGACTTGGTCAACTCGCCGGCAAAAAAGTCGGACCGGGTATCGTCGGCTGGATCACGAAGCGTGCAGGCATGCCGGTAGTCAGCGAGGGGCGCGAAGGTCTCCCAGCGCATGTCAGGGGCGCGCCGCCGCCGCTGGACCAACCACGGGCTGTAATGGCGGAACCGGGCGGTCGAACAACTCTGCGGGACACTTGTAGTTTTTCGTCGCGTTGTCGCGGGTGCTGGCGGCCAAACCAGTCTGTTTGGCGCGTTGGAAGATCTGACTCAAGCCGGCGTAGGCGTAACAGATATGCGTTTTGACGAGCTGGCAATCGGCGTTGAGTTGCGGCACCGGATGGCTGGGGGAGAAAATGACGGCACAGCCATCCTTGTCAATTTGCCGGTAAATTTCGACGAGGAGACGCAGGGCTTCTTGCCGGTTGCTATCGAGCAGGAGGGCTTGGAGCAAGGTGACGGCGGCTTCTTCGTTCCGGCCACTGGTGATGTGGACAGAAGCGATGCTCAGGTAGGCGTCGGGATTGGTGGGGGCCAAGTGCTGCATGTACAGGTAGGCGCGCAAGGCTTCGTCGTGGTTGCCGAGGCGCATGTGCGAGAGACCGAGATTCCAGTAGATTTCGTGATTGCCAATATCCGGGATCTCTTCGGCTTTCCGGCCTCGCTTGAGTTCTTTGGTGCGATTGTCAGTGTTGAATTCGGTGTCGAGCGGTACGGCGCGCGCCAAGGTATCGGCGGATTTCTGGTACCACGGGACGCTGGCCGGCGAGGGCACGAGTGTGCCGTCGGCGGCGCGTTGGGCCAGTAAGTCGCCTTTGATCCGGTAGTAGGCGCCAAGGTGGAGAAAGACAATCTGGGTCCGGTCGGTGATTTTGACGGCTTTCTCCCCCTCCTCGATGATGCGATCAATGTTTTTGTAGTCGGCGGTTTCTTTTTCGTAGAGCGCGTAGGCGAGGGATTTGTGTGTTTTGAAACTATTGGGACTCGCTTTCACGGCTTGTTGCCAGAGGCGGACATCATCTTCCCAATCGTAATTGCGAATAAAGGTGCGGACACAGAAGCCGACGACGATAAGCGCCAAGGCGGTGCGCGCGACGACTTGGAGCCAGATCCGTTGGGCCCACGCTGATATGTCGAGCTGCGGAATGATGCGCCGGCAAATCGCGTAGACGGCAATCACCAGGCAGCCGGCATAACCCAACGATGGCATATACATGAACCGTTCCGCCATGATGCTGCCGATCACCCAGGTTTCTTTCTGGAAGAGCGGTTCCCCGAGCTTCGGGAAAAGATTGGATGTCGGCAAAAACGTGCCGAAGAAAAAGAGGATGAAGAAAAACACCGCCTTGTTGCGTTTGAAGTTGCGCAACGCTACCAGCAGAACGATCACAATCGCCGCCAACGCCAGCAACGCCTGAATATCTTCCCACGAAGTAAACCGCCACGTGACCAGCGGAATCTGGTTGTAGGAGTAATCACACGACAACGTTTGCGGCCAGACCAGCAACGCAAAATAATGCCCGATCACCTTGATGGCTGTCAGGCGCGCCGTCCAGAAATCGGCGCCAACCAGCGGATTATCCACGAACGGCAATTCCGGCGGTCGCAACTGGCCGAAGACCCATGACCGCACATACCACAACGCCAAAATCGCTGGCACAAAAGCGATGTAACCCCGCCACAGAAAACTCCAGAAGTTCAACACGAGGCTGACCAACCAGTTCGCATGTTTCCGTTCCAGCCGGTAAGTGAAATCGTACAACCCGACGACCCCGATCACCACCACCGCGCTCTCCTTGCAAAATACCCCAGTTGTGGTCACCACCAGCATCAACCCCAACCAAAACGCACTGCGAAACCCGCCGAACATCGAGCAAATACTCAACGTCATTGCCGCCAACAGGACCAACCCCAACACCGCCCACCATGCACCGCGCAAGCCCACCGGTAATAAGGTCGGCTGCACCCGGTGTAACACGATAAACGC
Source organism: Verrucomicrobiia bacterium (assembly GCA_022072455.1). GTDB lineage: Bacteria > Verrucomicrobiota > Verrucomicrobiia > Palsa-1439 > Palsa-1439 > CAINDI01. The sequence continues at coordinate 82,095 of JAJVHY010000021.1, forward strand.
AACCACCACCGCAGCCACCACCGCCGCGCCGAACACGACCGACCAAGCTGGCCGGCGATCCGTGCCGACCGTGGCACTCTTGGCATACAGCAGGAAACTCAACAACACCGATAACATCGCAAACAGATCCGCCCGCCCCACCAGATTCGTCACCGACTCCGTCACGACCGGGTGAACCGCAAACAAAACCGCCGTAAACATCGCCGGCCACAATTTCTCCATCAACACCAAGACCGTCAGATAAACCAAAATCGCATTGATCCAATGCAGGAAAAAATTGACCCAATGATAGCCGGCCGAGTTGTCCTTGTTCCCGAACACCGTGTAATTGATCATGTAGGACAACGTCGTCAGCGGCCGGTACAACCCGCTGACCGCCTTGGGCCACCAATAATCCTGCTGAAAGATCTGCTGGATGTTTTCGGATTTATTATCCCGTAACCGCGGGTCTTCAAGAATGATGAACTTATTGTCGAGCGCAAACCCGGTATTATGCAACGTGTTGGCAAACGCCAGCAACAACACCGCCCCGAGCACCGCGATGACTGCGATGTGCGGCCCAAGCCGCAGCGCCGGCCACAGCTCCGTCTTTTGGGAAGACTCACCGGCGGCAGCCAGATCCAATTCAGTTGTCGTCGGTTGTGGGTTGTCCATGTGCTCAAAAGCGGCTGACCGCTTGCGCCGCGGCAGTGTGTCAGCAGCGTGTCGCAAAGTCAAAAAATTTCCCGCCCCGGCCAGCCTCTCGCTGTTTGACATTGGCAATTCAACCGCATAGCCTGCCGGCCAACAGCCATCAGAGGACTACCGGTGAAAATTCGCAAAGCCATCATCACGGCCGCGGGCCAATCCCAGCGTTCCCTCCCGCTCCAACGCCTCGTTGACCGCGACGGCAACTCCAAAACCGCCCTGCAAATCATCCTCGAAGAAGCTGGCACTGCCGGCTGCGAGGAAATCTGCCTCGTCGTCTGCCCTGGGGACGAAGATTCGTTCCGCACCGCCGCCGGCCCCCGCGCCGCCCAACTCCAATTCGTCACCCAACCCGAACCGCGCGGCTACGGCCACGCCCTTCACTGCGCCCGCGCTTTTGCCGGCGACGAACCGTTCCTCCATCTGGTCAGCGACCACCTCTACGTCAGCACCGGCCCCCAACGCTGCGCCCAACAACTCGTTGCCGTCGCCTCTGCTGAAAATTGTGCCGTCTCAGCCGTCCACGCCACCCGTGAAACCATGCTTCCCTACTACGGCACCGTCGGTGGCCGCCGCGTCCCGCAACGTCCGAACCTCTACGAAATCACCACCGTCGCCGAAAAACCAACACCGACAGAAGCCGAACAAACCCTCATCGTTCCCGGCCTGCGCGCCGGTCACTACCTCTGTTTCTTCGGCATGCACATCCTCACCCCGGCGCTCTTGGGAATCCTCGCCGACGAAGTTGCCCAACCGGCCAACCGCAACATCCAACTCTCCCCAGCCCTCGCCAAACTCGCCGACCGCGAACGCTACCTTGCCCACGAAGTCGCCGGCCAGCGTTACAACATCGGCGTCAAATACGGCCTGCTCACCGCGCAACTTGCCCTCGCGCTTGCCGGCAATGACCGCGCGGAAGTCCTCACTCAACTCGTCGAACTCGTCGCCACCCAACCCAAGCCATGAGCCAGTTGGTTTCGATCATCACGGCCACCGACCCGGCCCGCCGCAACCAATCCCTCGACGCCTACTGCCGGCAAGCCGACTTCTCGGCGTTGCTGATCGAGTGCGCGGCCCTCGACGCGTTTCGCCGGCAAAGCGACAATCTCTACGAACGCGTTCGCGCCCTGTTTTTCCTCTACGCGATTTACCGGTTTCACCTCCCGGCCAAACTCCCGGCCACCAGCGCGACGCTGATTCCTTTCGCCGGCTACTCCCGCCTCTTGAATCGCCGGTTCGAAGAAGCCCTCGATGAATTCCTCGCCCTGCCGGTCTCCGATGGCATCGCCAGCGCGTTGGCCACCGCCTACCACCAACTCGCGTTCCAAACTCTCGCCAACCAAGTCCGCCGCAGCGTCCGCTCCGTCCGCGGCAACCAATGGATGTTCCGCATCGGCCACCCGGCCGATCAACCGCTCCGCATACGCCCCGAACTCCTCCATCCCGGCACCGATCAGACCTACCCGATTCTCCGCGAACTCACTCCCGTCCGCATGGACCTCTCGCACTCCGGCTGGAGCGACATTTTCTTCCTCGGCATGGATTACCCCGAAGGCGCGCGTGTTCTCAACATCTCGATTGACCTCGCCGTCCACGGCCGCGACACCGCGCCGCGCCCGCCCGTCGAAGCCTACCTCCGCGTCATCACCGAACCCGTCCTCCGCCTCACCAGCGTTGACCTCGGTCAGACCGTTGACATCCGGCAACTCGACGAAGTCTTCGATTTCGCGCGCGACTACCTCGGCCTCCTCAAAGCTGCCATCATCGCCGCCGGCATCGTCCCGCCGGGCGTCGAAGGCTCCGGTGAATCCCTCGCCGAACTTCTCGCCCGCACCGTCGGCCCCGGCTTCGGTTTGGAAATCGTCAGTAGCGTCAACAACATCCCGAAAGGCTCGCGTCTCGCCGTCTCGACTAATCTACTCGCCGCGCTCATCGCCGTCTGCATGCGCGCCACCGGCCAAGCCCGCCACCTGACCGGCACTCTTTCGGAAGACGAACGCCGGCTCGTTGCGGCCCGCGCAATTCTCGGCGAATGGCTCGGCGGCAGCGGCGGCGGCTGGCAGGATTCCGGCGGCGTTTGGCCGGGCGCAAAACTCATTCAAGGCGTCCCCGCGCAACCCGGCGACCCCGAAGCCGGCATCAGCCGCGGCCGGTTACTCCCGAATCACACCGCGTTGCCCATCGGCGCGCGCCTGCAAGATTCACTCGTCCTCGTCCACGGCGGCATGGCGCAAAACGTCGGCCCGATCCTCGAAATGGTCACGGAAAAATACCTGCTCCGTTCCGAGTCCGAATGGCTCGCCCGGCAAGACGCCAAATTGATCCTCGACGACATCATCGCCGCGCTCGCTGCCGGTGACGTCCCGCGAATTGCTGCCGCGACGACCCGCAACTTCTTCGGCCCCCTCCAAGCCATCATCCCGTGGGCGACCAATCTCTACACCGAGACGATCATCGCCCGCGTCAAAAAGCAGTTTGGTACCGACTTCTGGGGCTTTTGGATGCTCGGCGGCATGAGCGGTGGCGGCATGGGGTTCATCTTCGCGCCCGAGAAAAAAGCCGCCGGTCAAACAGCTCTCGCCGCGATTATGGCGCAAACGAAACTTGAACTGCAATCCGCCCTGCCCTTCGCCATGGAACCGGTCGTCTACGATTTCGCCATCAACGAACACGGCACCCGCGCCGAACTTCTGACCGGCGACGCAGCGCTTCTGCCGGCCAGTTACTACGCCTTGCTCGTCCCGCGTCTGCTCAAAACCGAATTGACCACGCCGCAACGCGCCGAGCTGCAAAAGTTCGGCGCTGCCTGCCGGACGCAACCCGAACTCGCCGGCATGGTGCACACGTTATTTGACCGGCTTTTCCCCCGTCCCGCCAGCACCGCCGGCAAATCGTCGTTGCACGACCTGCTCAACGAACTCGGCTTCGACCGGGTCGCCCACGAACAAATTCGCGCCGACTTGAAAAACGGGCGTATTGGCCTCGCGCAAAACCGGCTCGCCGCCACCACGCTCATTGAAGACGTCCGCGATTCCGACGTCACCCCGGTGACCGATCAACACCGGCAACTCGGCCTCGCCGCCATCCGCGCCGGCGAAGCCGCCGTGGTTTCACTCGCCGCCGGCGTCGGCAGCCGTTGGACGCAAGGCGCGGGGGTCGTCAAAGCATTGCATCCGTTCTGCAAACTGGGGGGCCGGCATCGCAGTTTTCTGGAAGTCCATCACGCCAAAGCCCGGCGCATTTCGCCCGACCTCCCGCACATCGTCACAACGAGTTACCTGACGCACCGGCAAATCGAAGCCGCCGGATTGCCGGTCATTCTCTCGCCCGGTCGCGCTGTCGGCCTCCGCCTCATCCCGACCGTCCGCGACCTCCGGTTTCTCTGGGAGGAAACCGCCCATCAGATGCTCGACGAACAAAAACAAAAAGTTCGCGACAGTCTGCACACCGCGCTGATCAGCTGGGCGCAATCCGCCGGCGAAGCGAGTGACTACACCGACAACTTGCCGGAACAATGCCTGCACCCGGTCGGCCACTGGTACGAGATCGCCAACCTCCTCCGCAACGGCGTCCTCGCCCAACGCCCGCAACTGCGCTGGCTGATGCTCCACAACATTGACACCACCGGCGCCGACCTCGACCCGGCCTTGCTCGGCCAACACATTCAGTCGGGCGCGACCCTGAGTTTTGAAGTCATCACCCGCCGCCTCGAAGATCGCGGTGGCGGTTTGGCGCGCATCAACGGCCGGCCGCGCCTCGTCGAAGGTCTCGCCCTCCCCCGCGAAGAAGACGAATTCGCCTTGCGCTATTACAACACGATGACGACATGGATCAGCGTGGACAAACTTCTGGCCGTCTTTGGCCTGACCCGTGCGGACTTGACCGACGCTGCCAAAGTCGCCGCCGCCACTCGCGCGCTCGCCGCGAAGATGCCGACCTACATCACGCTCAAGGACGTGAAAAAGCGTTGGGGTCACGGTCAGGAAGATGTTTTCCCGGTCGCGCAGTTTGAAAAACTCTGGAGCGACATGACCGCCTTGCCGGAAGTGGACTGTCGGTTCATCGTCGTCCCCCGCCGGCGCGGTCAACAACTCAAAGACATCGCCCAACTCGACGGCTGGTTGCGCGACGGTTCCGCCGCCTACGTCGAATCCCTCTGCGACTGGCCGGCGTGAAACTCTACTACCATCAACCGGCCACCCGCTGGACTGAAGCGCTTCCTGTGGGCAATGGCCGGCTCGGCGCGATGATCTACGGCGGCGTCGACCGGGAAGAACTCCAACTCAACGAAGATACCGTGTGGGCCGGCAAGTACATTGACCGCGCCAATCCCGCCGCCTTGCCGGCGTTGCCGGAAGTCCGCCGCTTACTCTTCGCCGGTCGCAATACCGAAGCCACCGAGTTAGCCACGCAATCCATGCTCGGCATCCCGGTCAACATCGAATCCTATCAACCGCTCGCCAGCCTGATCATCACCCGCCCGGCCGCCCTGCTGACCGGCTACCGGCGTGAACTCGACCTCCGCACCGGCATCGCCCGAACCACCTTCGGCAACGCCACCCAGGAAGTTTTCGCCTCGGCTCCTGACCAAGTCATCGTCGTGAGGCTGACCGGTCAAACCGCCGTGCAACTCCACTTCGAGCGCGAGCAAGAAAGTCACCCCCTAGTTTTAACCGGCCGGCTCGGTGCGGACGGATTGTTCTACCGGGCTGAAGCCATCGTCCTGCCGGTCAGCGCATCCGAAATGGTGATCCTAATTGCCGGCGCGACGAGTTACGTCAGCCCGACGGATTATTCCGCCGATCCCGCTGCGCGTTGCCGGGCGGTCCTCGACCGCGCCGCCGGCAAAACATACGCGCAATTGCTCGCCACCCACATCGCCGATCACACCGCGCTGTTCGACCGGGTCAGCCTTGATCTCGGGTCTCTGCCCCAAATTCCAACCGACCAACTCTTGGCCACCGGCACCGCTAATCCGGCTTTTGCTGCGCTGTACTTCCAATACGGCCGGTATCTGTTGATGGCCTCCTCGCGGCCGGGCAGCCAGCCCGCCAATTTGCAGGGCATCTGGAACAATTTGATCAAGGCGCCGTGGAACAGCGATTACCACCCGAACATCAATATTCAGATGAACTACTGGCCGGCCGAGGTCGCGAACCTTTCGGAATGTCATCAGCCGTTGTTCGACTGGATGACCGCCTGCGTGCCGTCGGGCGAACACATGGCGCGGGCGCATTACGGCGCGCGTGGCTGGGTGATGCACCACGTGTCGGATATTTTCGCCTGCACCGCGCCGATGGACGGGATCTGGGGCGTCTGGCCGGTCGGCGGCGCGTGGCTGGCGCAACATTGTTGGGAACACTATGCCTTCACCAACGACCTCGCCTGGCTTCGCCGGCAAGGTTGGCCGTTGCTGAAAGGCGCGGCGCGGTTCATCCTCGATTTTCTCGTCGAATCCCCCGCCGGCCAGTTGGTCACGAATCCATCGCACTCGCCAGAAAATGAATTCATCAAACCAGACGGCACAAAATCCAAGTTCACGTATGGCGCCACGATGGACCTGCAGATCGCGCATGATTTGTTGTCGAACTGCCTCGCCGCCATCGTGGTGCTGGCCGACCCGGCTGAGGAGCCGTTCCGCGACGAATTGCAGAGCGCACTCGACCGGCTCGCGCCGCTGCAAATCAGTCCGCGGACCGGACGGATGCAAGAGTGGATCGAGGATTACGCCGAGCCCGAACCCGGCCATCGCCACATCTCCCACCTATTCGGACTGCATCCCGGCCGGCAACTGACGTGGAGCAAAACGCCGGAGTTGATGGCCGCCGCGCAAAAATCACTGGAGGCCCGGTTGGCGGCTGGCGGCGGGCATACCGGCTGGAGCCGGGCGTGGATCGTGAATTTCTGGGCGCGCTTCGGCGATGGGGAACGCGCCGGCGAACATCTCCGGTTGTTGTTCGCCAAGAGCACGCTGCCCAATCTGTTCGACACGCACCCGCCCTTCCAGATTGATGGCAACTTCGGGGGTTGCGCCGGCATTGCGGAAATGTTGCTGCAAAGTCACGAAGGCTTTCTGCACCTGTTGCCGGCCTTGCCGGCCGCTTGGCCGACCGGTACGGTGCGCGGGCTGCGGGCGCGCGGCGGGTACACGGTAAGTATTGCGTGGACTGCCGGGCAACTCACTCAGGCGACGGTCCGGTCGGATTCAGCGCGGGAGTGTTCGGTGAAATACCGGGGCAAAATTCGCCACTGGGAACTGACGCCCGGTACGGAGACTTCGATTTTCTCATGAGAAGCTACGCCGTCATCGGTGCCGGGGCGCTGGGCGGTTTTTACGGGGCGCGGTTGCAGCAGGCCGGCTGTGAGGTTCATTTTCTGCTGCACTCTGATTACGACCACGTCCGGCAGCATGGGTGGGTCATCGAATCGAAGGACGGCGATTTCACGCTGCCCAAGGTGAATGTGTACCGGAGCGCGCGGGACTTGCCGGCTTGCGATGTCGTGATTGTCGCGTTGAAAGCCACGCAGAATCATTTGTTGCCGGAATTGTTGCCGGCGCGCGGGGCGGTGTTGTTGCTGCAAAACGGGCTGGGCGGCGAGGAGTTGATCGCCGGGATCGTGGGGCCAGACCGGGTGCTGGGCGGGTTGTGTTTTCTGTGCTCCAACAAAGTCAGGCCGGGGCATATCCGGCATCTGGATTATGGGTTGGTGTCGCTCGGCGAGTTTGCGCAGCGCGGCGTGAGTGACCGGCTGCGCGGGATTGCCGCGGATTTGAATCAGGCCGGCATCAAGACGCAGTTGCTCGATGATTTGCGGGTGGCGCGATGGAACAAGCTGGTTTGGAACATCCCGTACAACGGCCTCTCGGTCATTCTCAATGCCAACACGGACGTGTTGATGGCGCAGCCCGACTCGCGCCGGCTGGTCGAGTTGATCTTGCGCGAGGTTGTGGCTGACGCCCAAGCCTGTGGAGTACCGGTGGAGGATGCGATTGTCCCGAAGATGTTGGAGTACACCGACAAAATGACGCCGTACCGGACGAGCATGAAGATTGATTTCGACGCCGGCCGGCCGATGGAGGTGGAAGCAATTTTCGGGAACCCGCTCCGCGCCGCGCAAGCCGCCGGAGTGCCGTCGCCACTGCTGGAAACACTCTATCGGCAGTTGGCGTTTCTTAATCGCCGGACTGCCAGCGCTTGACCAAGCGGTGTTCGATGCCGAGGTGGTCGAGAATGCGGGCGACAATCGTATCCACCAAATCCGTGATGGTAGCCGGCTGGTTGTAGAACGCCGGATTGGCCGGGATGATGGTCGCGCCGGCTTCGGTCAACGTCACCAAGTTGCGCAGATGGATGAGATTAAACGGTGACTCACGCGGGACGATGATGAGTTTGCGGCGTTCCTTGAGAAACACGTCCGCCGCCCGTGCAATCGTGCTGTCAGAACAACCGCTGGCGATGCGGCCAACAGTGCCCATGGAAGCCGGCACGATCACCATCGCATCGAGTTTCGCTGAGCCGCTGACGAACGGGACGAACATTGAGCCATTTTCCTCGTAACATTTCACGCCGGCCGGCACCTTCAGTCCGCCCGGCAATTCCAACGCCACGACTTCGCCGGCATGTTTGGTGGCGATGAAATGCACCTCGTGACCGGTTAGGTTATCCAGTAAGCGTTGCGCATAAATCGCGCCGCTGGCACCTGTCATGGCGATGACAATCTTCATAGCTGTTTGAACGCCTCGGACGCGGCGTGAATGGTTTTCTCGATGTCCTCGCTGGTGTGCGCCAGCGACATGAAGCCAACCTCGAACTGCGATGGCGCGAGATACACGCCCCGCTCCAGCATCGCGTGGAAGAATTTGCCGTAGCGTTTCGTGTCGCTGCGCTTGGCCGAGGCATAATCCACCACCGGCTGGTCGGTGAAAAACGTGCAGAATTTCGAGCCGATCCGCGTTTGATAAACCGGCACGTTCGCCATGGCAGCGGCACCGCGCAGGCCGTCACAGAGTTGCGTCGTGAGCACGTCGAGTTTGTGATAGTTGCCGGGCTTGAAGAGTTCTTCCAAGGTCGCGATGCCGGCGGCCATGGCAAGTGGATTGCCGGAGAGCGTGCCGGCTTGGTAGACGGGGCCGGTCGGCGCGAGACAATCCATGATCTCGGCCCGACCACCAAACGCCCCCACCGGCAAGCCGCCGCCGATGATTTTGCCGAGGGTCGTGAGGTCGGCTTTGAGCCGGTAAAGCTCTTGCGCGCCACCTTTCGCGACGCGGAAGCCGCACATGACCTCGTCCAGGATCAGCAACGCGCCGCTGTCGCGGGTGACTTGCCGGAGAGCTTGGAGGAATTCTGGCGTTAGCGGAATCAAGCCCATGTTCCCCGGGACGGGTTCGATGATGACGCAGGCGATTTCGTCCCACTTCACGCGCTGCAAGCCGGCCACGTCGTTCAAGGTCAACGTCAGCGTGTTGCGAGCGAAATCGGCCGGTACACCCGCGCTGTCGGGCACGTCGAACGTGGCGCCACCACTGCCGGCTTTGACCAATAGCGAATCGGCGTGGCCGTGATAACAGCCGTCGAATTTCACGATCTTGTCGCGCTTCGTGAACCCACGCGCCAGGCGGATGGCCGACATCGTGGCTTCGGTGCCGGAGTTGACGAAGCGGAGTTTCTCGATGGAGGGATAAGCTTCGACGACGAGTTGCGCCAAGCGGATTTCACGCGGATTGGGCGTGCCGAAACTCGTGCCTTCGCGGGCGGCTTCCTGCACGGCGCGGACGACTTTCGGGTGTGCGTGACCGAGGATGGCCGGCCCCCAGGTGCCGACGTAATCGATGTACTCGTTGCCATCCACGTCCCAGAGTTTGGCGCCGGACGCGCGTTGCGTGAAGAACGGGGTACCGCCGACGCCGCGGAAGGCACGCACCGGCGAATTCACGCCGCCGGGAAAGAGTTGGGAGGCTTCCTGCCAGAGTTTGTCAGAGTAGTCGCGTTTCATGGTGTTAGGAATCCGTGGCAGTTTTAGCCGCGCGCACGCTGGAGGTCAAACGCTGCATTGTCGACGGTCCCTTGCGCTTCCAAGAAATCGGCCTAGGTTTCAATGGAGGTATCTGATGAAAGTTGTGCGAAATGTTTATCTGACCTATGTGGTCGTGGTTGCGCTCGCGCACTTGTTCCTGACTCTGTCGCCGTGGACGGCACCGGTGTTTGCCGGGACGGTGACTTGGTTTGTGCCCCTGCTCGCGGCGTGGTTATTGGCGGCGGTGCTCGAGTTGGTTCTCAGCCTGTTTGATAGCCTGCCGCTGTCGTTTGCGGCCGAAGCCGTGATGGGGCTGATCAGTCTGGCGATCTTGAGCACTCTCACCGCCGGCGTAGCGTATGTCCTGTTCGCGACGCTGGTGCCGACGTTGGTGGTTCTCAAGGCCTCGGAACAATTCGCCGGCGTGGATACCCATTTCCATCACGCGCCGACAGCGTGAGATGGCGGGAGTTTTGATTGGAGGAAGTGCGCCAGCGCCTCGGCGTCATCGGTGCCGATGCGGATGAGTTTGCCGCCAAGCCGGATCTCGACGCAATCGAAGCCCCACAAGTTGTACGTCCAACCACGCCCCGGCGACCAGTGAATTCCCCATCCATCCAGAAACGTCGAGCGGGCACGCTTGACGTCGGTCATCGCCGCGTAGGAAACCCGCTTCGAAAACACCGGCACTGGCCCGTACCGGATGGCGAGGTGGGTGCGCTCGTCTTGGACGGTCAACGTTTTGAAACAATACGCCAGAGCCACGAGAATGAGGGCAACCACAGTGAAGACCCGACCGACCGGCGTCACGCCGGTTAGTCCGGAGCCAATCAGCGCTAACACGAGCGCCATGACGAGAAGAAGCCGGTACAGTGGCGCGTGTTGGGTGTGTTGATACGGGACGTTCACAGTTCGCCGATGTCTTCGTTCCAAAGGTGCGGCTGCTTGGCGATGAAGTCACGCATCATCTCGACGCATTCCGGCAAATTGAGATCAATGACTTCGATGCCGTGGGCGCGCATGAACTCGGGGCCGCCGGGGAACGTCTGGGATTCGCCCACGATCACTTTCGGTATGGCGAATTGCACGGCGGCGCCGGAGCAGAGATAACACGGCATGAGCGTGGAGTAGAGAATGGTGTCTTTGTAGCTGCCGAGGCGGCCGGCATTTCGCAAGCAATCAATCTCCGCGTGGGTGATCGGGTCGCCGTCCTGAACGCGCCGGTTATGGCCGCGCCCGACGATCTGGCCGGCTTTGACGAGGACGGAACCGATAGGGATGCCGCCTTCGCGGAGTCCGAGCCGGGCTTCCTCGATGGCGGCTTGCATGAATGGGTCAGTCATTATTCCTTTTTGTAGCCGAAGCGTGAGCTTCGGTCCGAGGCTTACGCCTCGGCTACAGGCTTGCGGCTACATCAATCCCAATTCCTTCAAGCTGACGTAATCGCGCTCGCGTCCATAGCCGATGATGACATGATCATGGACGCTGATGTTCAGCAACTCGCCGGCTTTGACCAACCGCTTCGTGATGGCGATATCCTCACTGCTCGGCGTCGGATCACCGCTGGGGTGATTGTGCGCGAGAATGATGGAAGTGGCCGAATGCGTGATCGCTTGTTTGAAGACTTCGCGCGGTTCGACCAGGCTGGCGTTGACGGTCCCAACCGTGACCTGACAGATGCGGATGAGCCGGTTCTTTGTGTCGAGCAAAAGCACACGGAAGACTTCCCGGTCTTCGGACCGGAATTCCTCGCGCACACAGGCGGCGGCTTGGGCGGGATCATTGATTGGTTCGCGGTGGATGGTTTCTTCGGTCATGCGTCGGGCCAACTCAAAGGCGGCTTTTAACTGGATCGCCTTGATGCGGCCGACACCCTTTTTACTCGCAAGCTCGGCTTGCTCCAGTTTGGCGAGGGCGTTCAGCGAATGACTGTTATCTGCGAGCATTTCGGCGGCAAGCGCGATGGCGGATTTACCCTTCATCCCGGTCCGCAGGAGGATCGCGATGAGTTCCTCGGTTTTCAGCTTGGCCGCGCCGTGTTTCCAGAGTCGTTCGCGCGGACGCTCGTCTTCGGGCATCTCGTAAATCAAATTCATTTTTGCTTCAATCGCTTGTGCAACTCATCCCAAGGGAATTCCTTGCCGGGGCATTCGCTGAATTCGCCGATGACTTCGCCGTGACCGAGCACGTTGTCGGCGGGGATTTTGAATTGGTGTTGCAGGCCGCGAATCAAGAGGACGAGCGCGTCGAGTTGTTTCGCCGTGGGCTGGTCGTCGGTGAAGTTGCCGACGAGGCAGATGCCGATGCCGCGGTCGTTGATGTGGCCTTGCCGGCAGTGGCCGCCATGCATCTGGTTGACCCACCGGTCGCCAACTTCGATGTGGCCATCGGGCCGGTCGGCGGTGCCGTTGTTGATGACGAAATGATAGGCCAAGCCGTTGATCATGCCGCGGGCGCGATGGCCGGCGTCGAATTCTTCCGCGTTACCGGTGCGGGTGGCGCTGTGGTGGATGATGATGTATTGCCATTGCCGGGGCGGCGCCGTCGCGGCGTGAAGAAGCGACATTCCGGTCGCGACCAGCAGGACGAGGAAACTATTCTTCTTCCACCACATAGGGTTTTAATTCGCCGGCCAGGACTTTGGGGATTTGGGCGCGGAGGATGACCTGTGCGCCGTCGTGTTCGCGGGCGGTCACGTAGCCGGAGCGGTAGACCAACGCAATCGTCGGGGCTTTGTCCGCCGGGATGGATAAGGTGACATCCACGCGCCGGGCGCGAAGTTGGTTGCCGATTTCATCCTGCAACTGGTCGAGATTGGTGCCGTGGCGGGCGGAAATGGGCACGCTGTGGGGAAACTCGCGCTGGAATTTTTCGAGGATGGATTGATCGTCGCCGAGCCGGTCGATCTTGTTGAGGGCGACGATGGTCGGTTTGCCGACGCACTCGATTTCTTCAAGGACGACACCGACGGCCTTGATTTGTTCGTGGGCTTGCGGGTGGCTCACGTCCACAACGTGCAGGAGGAGGTCGGCTTCGGCGGTTTCTTCGAGTGTGGCTTTGAAGGATTCGACGAGATGATGCGGAAGTTTGCGGAGAAAGCCGACGGTGTCGCTCAGTAAAATATTTTGATTGTTGGGCAACCGGAATTTGCGGGTGGTCGGGTCGAGCGTCGCGAAGAGTTTGTCTTCGGCCAAAACGCCGGCATTGGTGAGCTTGTTCATGAGCGTGCTCTTGCCGGAGTTGGTGTAGCCGATGATTGAGACCGACGGCCAGTGGAGCTTGGAGCGGCCGCTGCGTTCGATGCGCCGATTTTTGCGGACTTCTTCGAGTTGGTCCTGCAGACGCTTGATCTTTTCCTGAACGCGCCGCCGGTCGACTTCGAGCTGCGTTTCGCCGGGGCCGCGGCAGCCCATGCCGCCGCGTTGGCGGGAAAGGTGCGTCCAGAGGCCGGTGAGGCGCGGGAGCATGTATTCGAGTTGGGCGAGTTCGACCTGGAGTTTGCCTTCGCGCGTCCGGGCGCGTTGGGCAAAGATGTCGAGGATCAATTCCGTCCGGTCAATGACCTTCACATCCTTGCCGAAGATGTCCATCAGGTTGCGGCCCTGGGCGGGAGTGAGGTCGTCGTCGAAAATGACGGTGTTGGCGCCGGTTGCGGCGCATTGGGCGGCGATCTCGGCGGCCTTGCCGGTACCGACGAATGTGGGCGCGCTCGGCGTGTCGCGGCGCTGGGTGACAGAGTCGAGAACGGTGGCACCGGCGGACTCGGCGAGTTCGCGGAGTTCTTCGAGGGAATCTTCGATAGCCCAGCGGTCGTAGCCCGGCCGTTCTAATCCAATGAGCAGGGCGTGCTCGGGCGGCGGCGCCTGCGTGTCGTACATCTTCAGTGCGATGGCAGTTTCTCCAAAATTTTTGCAGCGGTCGCGGCGGGCGCTTCGTCCACTGCGACCGTGAGCCACTGTAGTCCCGGCTCGCGGCGAAACCAAGTCATTTGTCGTTTGGCGAGTTGCCGGGTGCGGATTTTGATGAGGGCGACGGCTTCCGGCAAGGAGAGCTTCCCGCGCAGGTGGGCGACGAGTTCCCGGTAGCCGGCGGCTTGCATGGCGACGGGGTTTTGTTCGATCCCCTTCGCCATCAATTGCCGGACTTCATCGAGCCAACCGGCACGCATTTGTTCTTCGATGCGTTGCTCGATGCGCTGGATGAGGTCTTGCCGGTCCCGGTGGAGGCCGAAGATCAAGCCGCCGGAACTGGTCTGGGTCTGGAAATCCCGGATGGACTTACCGGTGGTGTGGAAGACTTCGAGCGCGCGGACGAGACGGCGCGGGTTGTGCCGGTCAATTGTCGCGGCGGCTTTGGGATCGAGGCGTTCGAGTTCCGCAAACAGCGCGGCCGCCGGCAATGCTTCGAGCCGAGTGCGAAGTGCGGTGTCGCGCACCGGGCCGTCAAAGATTCCTTGCCGGAGGGCGCGGATGTAGAGGCCGGTGCCGCCGCAAACGACGGCGCCGGGAAGCAACGGCGTGGCGAGCTCGACGAAGCGTTTGACGTCGAAGGCTTCTGTGATGTCGCAGATGTCCACGAGTTGGGCGGCTTTGTCTTTGGCGGTGCCGATGTCCATACCGCGGTAGACTTGCATGGAGTCGGCAGAGATGACCGGCCGGCCGAGCGCGTGGGCGACGGCGGTTTTGCCGGAGGCAGTGGGGCCGACGAGGAACACCGGGGTCATGGCGGCGACGATAGTGAAAAGAGCTTTTCCCGGCGAGGGGAATCAGTTAGTGTCCGCGCTCATGAGTGAGGCCAAGCCGACGAAGATTCTCGTGGTCGATGATGAACCGTCCATCCGGGAGTTTCTCCATCAGATCCTGACCGACGAAGGGCATACAGTATTCACCGCCAGTGACGGCCGGGAGGCGTTGCTGATGGCGGTGAAAGAGCAGCCCGATCTGATCTTGCTCGATATCGCGATGCCGAACATGGACGGAATGGAGACGTGCCGGCAGTTGCGGGAACGACCGACGACGCGGCACATCCGTATCATCATGTTGACGGCGTACGATTCGCGGGACCGGCTTGAAGAAAGTATCGTGGCGGGCGCGGATGATTTTCTGGGCAAGCCGGTCAATCTCGCGGAATTGCAGGTGCGGGTGGGTTCGATGTTGAAGGTGAAGGATATGCAGGACGAAGTTGACCGGCTCGAAGCGTACATCAAATCCATGAACGAGCTGCGGGAGCAGGCGAAGCACTGACGGCTACTTGCCGGTGGGCACCCAGAGGGCGGTTAGCTTGCGTTCCCAGTTGTCGAGTTGATACTTCACGTCTCGGACGCCACCCAATTTCCGAATGCGCTGATCCATCTCGCGGAGAACCGTGTCGGACAAATCCTGATGGGAGGCGGTCATGCGTTGGATGGTCCCGACCAAATAGACCACACCCCCGGTCGTGCGGACTTGCACGCGGGTGATGTCCACCCAGCAACTCGTGAGAATCCGGCGCACTGCGACATTCGTCAGTTTGTCTTCGACCGACATGGTGGCGGAATGTAGCGATGCGCTGAGCCTGATGCAAGCCCTGACGAATGCCGGTCGATTGTTGCGAGTTCGTCACAGTCTTTGAGCTTGGCACGATCGGGGTAACGTGCTATGAAGCCATAGCAGTGGGTCGCGGGTTATCTACTTTGGAGAAACATGGTGGGCGCAGCTATTCTGCGGGGCATTCTGAGGTACTGGGGATATGGACTCGGTTACTTGGTCATCTTCCTGACACCCACTCCCGCGTTGGTGTGCGCGCAAAACCTGCAGGATCCCACTCTGGGCGTGGTCGAAGCGGCCAGCGGGTTCAGCTTGCCGATTGGGATGGAATTCCTCGCGACCAACGATTTTCTCGTCATCGAAAAAAACAGCGGCCAAGTGCGCCGGGTCATTGCCGGTGTCATTCAACCGCAACCGGCCCTGGTGCTGGACGTCGACACGGCGAACGAGCGCGGCTTGCTCGGCATTGTGAAACATCCCGGCTTCGCGACCAACAACTTCATCTACCTCTGCCACACACCCAGCGCCGGCAACTGTGTGTGCATCCAGCGCTACACTTGGAACGGCAGCGCGTTGGTGGATCCGACCGACATTTTTTCGTTCCCCACATTTACCGGGATCAGCAACCATCAGGGCGGCGTGATGACGTTTGGCCCGGATGGAAAACTCTATGCCGTAACCGGCGACCACGGGCAATTCGGGCCGCTCCAAAACCAACCGACCGGCCCTCTGGACGATACCAGCGTCATCGTCCGCCTCAACGATGATGGTTCAATCCCCGCAGACAATCCGCTCGCAGTGGCCGCCGGCGACGCCGTGAAATATTACGCCTATGGGATCCGCAACTCATTCGGTATGGCGTTCGATCCCTTGTCGGGCGAGCTGTGGAATACGGAAAACGGCGCGCAGGCTTATGACGAAATCAATCGCGTTTTACCGGGCTTCAACAGCGGCTGGCGGGAGATCATGGGGCCGGCAGCGCGCAATCCCAGCGGAACTAACAACCTCGTCAACCTTACCGGCGGCCAATATGCCGACCCGGTTTTTTCCTGGCTCGAAACCGTCGCGCCGACCGGCCTTGTTTTTCTAAATTCCACCGCGTTGGGCAGCGCGTATGAAAACGATTTGTTCGTCGGCGATTTCAACAACGGTTACCTCTATCACTTCGACCTCAACGCCCAGCGCGACGCGCTGGCATTGACCGGCGGCTTGAGCGATACCGTCGCGGATAACGCCAACGAACTCGACAGCGTGGTCCTCGGCACCGGCTTCGACGGCATCAGCAGTCTCAAAGTCGGACCGGACGGCAAACTCTACGTCGTCTCACTTTTCCAAGGGAAAATTTATGCTGTCACCGAGGTGTCAGGCAGCGACTTGGCCATCACCCGCCTCAAGGCCCCCAAGAAAATCAAACTACCGGTCCGCCCCAAGACCGTGACGGTGACTCTGCAAAACCGCGGCCCGGCAAACGTGACTTTCTCGAACTTGTCCACGCTCACGAACCTCATCCAGATCCAAATCGAATCTCTCGGCGACTGCCCGACCCCAACCGCGACCATCGTCCCGCCGAAAAAACTCCCCGTCACGCTGGCGCCCGAGAGGAAAATCACACTTCGGTATACCGTCACGTTTGACTGCGCCAATGACGCCGGCAGTGGCTCCGGCCGGGAAGATTACCGGTTCACCGCGCGCATAAATCCGTACGACGATCCCAATTCCGCAAACAACGAGTGTCCCCGCCCGCCGGTCAGCGTGGACAAAGGCTGCAACAAGGGCCGCCTCGTGCTCACCGATGTTCACCAACAATGAAAGGTCCGCACCCATGAAAACCACCCCACTGCTCCGTTGCCTGATCCTTGGAACTTTGACTGCCGGCCTGAGCGTCTTACCGGCACAGGCGCAGTTTCAACTCCTCCACGCATTCGGTGGCAGTCCGAACGACGGCGCGACACCTTGGTGGGGCGCGTCGCTTGTGGCGACCGGCACGACGTTGTACGGCGTGACTGCCAATGGCGGCACGAGCAGCAACGGTGTGGTGTTCAAGGTCAGCACCACCGGCACGGGCTACCAGGTGCTCCACCACTTCAACGGGTATGACCTGTTCTTAAACCCGACCGGATCGAAGAACGATGGCTCAGTGGCGTACGGCACGCCCTTGCTCGATGCCGGAGTGTTGTACGGGATGACGGCGTTGGGCGGCAGCAACGGGTTCGGCACAGTCTGGCGGATGAACACCGATGGCAGCGCGTTTCAAGTGCTGCATCACTTCGGCAGCAGCCTCGACGGCTATCAGCCCGTGGGCGGACTGGTGAAAGATGGTTCGACGCTCTACGGCCTGACTTCTAACGGTGGCAGCAACTCTGCGATTGGCGTTTTGTTCAAGATCGACACCAGCGGATCTGGCTACCAGATCCTGCGGCATTTCGACGTGGCCAACAGCGGCCTGTTGACGCCCTATGGCACGCCCCTGCTTGCCGGGGGAAGATTGTATGGCATGACGCGTCTCGGCGGCACCGGCAGCCAAGGTGGCATCTGGGCCGTGGATGCGGATGGCAGCAACTATCAGGTGTTGCACAACTTTACCGGCACGAGCACGGACGGCTCGCAGCCCAACGGCTCACTCATCATCGACGGCACCACGCTGTACGGCATGGCCCAAAATGGCGGGGCGAACAATGCCGGGATCATTTTCCAGATTCAATCCAACGGCACCGGCTTTCAGATCATGCACAACTTCGCGCTGACCGAGGCGCATTTTCCTCAAGGCGATCTGATTCGGGACGGCACGACGCTGTACGGTTTCACCAAAGGCGGCGTGACGAACATCTTCAGCTCCAACCTCGGCGGCGGCGCGATCATCCGGATCAACACCGACGGCAGCAACTACAAACAACTGTATACGTTCCTGTTCCCGATCACCGATCCAGACGGGCAATGGCCGTGGGGCACGCCGCTGAAGATCGGCACAAAACTATTCGGCATCACCCAACTGGGCGGCACGTTGCTGGGCAATAACCAAGGGACGGTGTTCGCTTTCGACCTGACCGGGAATGGCGGCGGAGGTGGTGGTGGCGGTGGCGGCGAAACCGACCCGATCTTTGACTTGGCCGTCGTCAGCCTCAAGGCCCCGAAGAAAGTCACGCTGCAAGATGGTAAAGAACCCAAACCCGGTAAGCTCAGCATCGCCGTCCAAAACACCGGCAATCAAACCCTCACGATTCCCAATCTCACGGCGTTGGAGAATCTGCTGAATCTCCTCATCACCTCGCGCGGTGGATGTCCGACACCCGAGCTGGTCTTGTTGTCGCCAACGACATTTCCGGTCCTGCTCGCTCCCAAGAAGAAATTGACGGTGGCTGGGTTGCTGCCCATTGATTGCGCCAACGATCCGCTGGCTTCATCCAAAACGGCCGACCATGCGGATTACGAATACAGCGTCGAGCTCAATTTAACTGCCATCGGTGCCACCGATGCCAACTCCGCCAACAACACTTGCCCACGGGGGGCCAGTGGAGCTGACAAGGGGTGTAACAAAGGGTTACCGGCCCGCACCGATGTCATTGTGAAATAAATGAAACCCACAACCACTCGAGGAACTATGCAACCGACACCACTCATTCTCAGCGCCCTGTTTCTTACGCTGGCCAGCCTGGCTTCCGCCGTACCGGTGCGCCAGATTCCCGGCCTCACTGCCGTGACGTATCATGAACGAACCGGCGGCTCAGCGCCCGTCGCGCAAATGTTTCTGATTGACGATCCCCGGATGACCACCCGGCGGGCGGATCCGCTCAGCATCAACAACAATGATTTTGCCGGCGTGCCGGACAAGGAGTTCTACGACGTGTTCTACTCGGACGTTGATGGCACTCCGAACGCGGATGGCGAGTTTCTGACCATCGAAGGTGTGTACAGCTCCACCGCACCGGCCGGCGGCGCGTTGAACCTCGCGGAGATCACCCTGAACTTTAGCGGCGGCGCGACGGAATACGGCCTCTACGTCGCCAGCTTCCTCGCGCTCGGCGACAATGCCGTCCCCACCACCGTGTTTAACTGCATTGACGGCGACCTCCAAACCCACACCACCATGGGCAACACGGTCGGCCAAAACCAACGGATGCGCATCACCCTCGGCTTTCAATCTTCGTCAGGCGAGCCGGTCGGCGCCAACCTCGCCATCAGCAAGAAAGCCAGCTTCAAAGCCGTCTCGGTCAGTTCCAACTTCACCTACACCATCACCGTCGTGAACCTCTGGAACGTCACCAACACCAACGTCATCGTCACCGACTTTTTGCCGGCCAAGGTGGACTTGCTGGCGTTCACCTCCAGCACTGGCACTTGCACAAACATTGACGGAATCGTGACCTGTGAGTTGGGCGATCTCCCGCCGCGCGCCATGGCGACCATCACCCTCGACGTGGCCCCGGCCCGCATCGGCATCGTCACCAATACCGTCAGCGCCGTGGCCGACCAATCCGAAGCCGTGGCCACCGACAACGAATCCATCTTCGTTACCGAGCTGGCGCAGACGCTCCCGCCCGACCTGACGGCGGCCATCGATGTTGATTTCGCCGATTGCGCCGCCGGTAAGAAAGGCGTGGACTGTCCGCTCATCGCGCAACTCCTGCTCCTGAACAACGGCATCATCTACGGCGATGCCACCGTCGAACTCCTCAAATCCTGCGCCACCAACACCGTGCCACCCAAGTGCAAGATCAAGGGCATCCTCACTCTCAACGAACTGGATCTCACGGGCTTGGCGGATCACACTGTGGCGTTTTATCTCTCGACCGACACCGCGTTCGATGCCGCGGACTCGTTGCTGGCGATTGTGCCGTTGAACAAGGCCATCAAAGCCTTTTTCAAAGGCAAGCCGGTCAAGGTCAGCTTCAAGCTACCCAAGGGCGTGGATCTCACCGATCGCCACATCCTCGCCGTCGTGGACGCCCCCGGCAAAACCGGCCTCAATGCCGTCGACGAATCCAACGAAACCAACAACACCGCCGCCAGCCCGGCGATTCCGGCGATTCCCTAACCTGCCGTATGAAAACGTGCTTCAAACTCATCGCGCTCGGCCTGCTGGCCGGGCTGGCTGAAGCCGGCCATCTGCCGCTGAGTTTTGAAGCCCGCGACGGTGCCTTCATCACCCATGGGCTGCGCCAACCACTCGCGCTAACCCCGACCGGCATCACATTTCTGGAACTGGTCGGCGCCAACCGGTCGGCGGAGGGCACCGGCCTAAATCGCTTGGCGGGTGTAGCCAATTACTATCTCGGCAATGACCCGGCCCAATGGCGAGTCGGCGTGCCGCTCTATGAACGCGTCGAGTTTCGCGGTGTGTATCCGGGCGTGGACGTCGTGTACTACGGCACCGACCAGCACCTCGAACACGATTTCATCGTCGCGCCGGGCGCGGACCCGAATCAGATTCGGCTGCGCGCCGGCAAGTTTGCTCTCACACCCGACGGTGAACTCACCACCGGCGAGTTTCGCTTGCGCCGGCCCGTCATCTTCCAGGGCAACCGTCAGATCGCCGGTGGCTATTGCCTCGACACCGACGGCACCGCGGGATTTGTCGTGGGCGAGTACGACCCGAGCCGGGAACTGGTAATTGACCCGGTCTTGGTGTTCTCAACATACCTCGGTGGCACCGGCACGGAGATCGGCCAATCCATCGCTGTCCACACGAACGGGCAAGTCTACGTGACCGGCTACACGGAATCGGCGAACTTTCCGTCGGCCACCGGTTCGCTCGGCGGCACCCGCGACGCGTATGTGGCGAAGTTGAATGCAGCCGGCACCGCGCTGTTGTTCGCCACCTACATCGGCGGCACCGGAATTGAACAAGGCCACGGCCTCGCAGTGGATAAGGACGGCAACGCCTACATCGGCGGCGTGACGCAATCGGCGGATTTTCCGACGACGGTTGGCGCGTTCGACACGACGTACGGTGGCCCGTCGGACGCGTTCGTGGTGAAGTTGTCGGCCACCGGCGCGCTGGTGTACTCGACGTACCTCGGCGGCAGCGGCGACGAGAACAACGTCTTCGCTCTCGGCGGCGTCGCCGTCAACACCGCCGGCAACGCCTTTGTCGCCGGCATCACCACCTCGGCCGACTTCCCTACGACCAGCGGCGCGCACAAACAGTTCTTGAGCGGGCCGAGCGATGCGTTTGTAGTCAAACTCGACGCCACCGGCACCGGTTTGGTGTACGGCACGTACTTGGGCGGCAGTTCGTACGACGGAGCATATGGAGTCGCCATTGATGCAACGGAGGCCGCGTATGTGGCCGGTCTGACCCGGTCGAGCAACTTTCCCACGACTGCCGGGGCTTTTGATCGGACGTTTGGGGGCGGGTTGTGTTTCAACAATTCGGTGCCGTGCGCGGACGGCTTTGTTGCCAAACTCAATCCCGCCGGCAGCGCACTGGTCTACTCGACGTATCTCGGCGGCGCGCGCGAGGACAACAGTTACGCCATTGCCGCGGACATAAAAGGCAACGCGTATGTCACCGGCGACACGACTTCGACAAACTTCCCGGTCTCGCCCGGCGCGTTTAGCAGTGTCAACACCGGTTTGGGCGATGCGTTCGTCACGAAGCTCAATAGCAACGGCACGGCAGCGGTGTTCTCGACGTATCTCGGCGGCTCGTCCGGGTTGGATGGCGGTTACGCCATCGCAGTGGACGCGCACCAAAGCGCCTACGTGGCCGGCGAAGGACGCGCTTTCACGTTCCCGGTCACCCCCGACGCGGTGAATACCAATTCGCCCGGTGGTTTCGTCGCCAAACTGAACGTCGGCGGCACAGACTTGGAATATTCAACCTTCCTCGGCGACGGCGCGTATGGCATCGCCCTCGACAGTGCGGCCAACATCTACGTCACCGGTTACACCGACGCGACGAATTTCCCCACGACCGGCGGCGCCATCAGCACCACCCGCAGCGGATTCCGCGACAGTTTCGTCACCAAACTCAGCAACATTCCCAGCCCACCCCAAGCCGATTTACATCTCACAAAAACCGGCCCCGCCGGCGACGCCCCAATCAGCGCCCCGATCGCCTACACCCTGCTCGTCACCAACCTCGGCCCCGACCAAGCAACCACTGTCGTACTAACCGATACCTTGCCGGCGACCACGGCGTTTCTCTCCGCGGTACCGAGCCAAGGAACTTGTCAACTCCAAGGCAATCTTCTGACCTGCCAACTCGGCACCCTCACCGCCGCCGCCACGGTCACGCTGCAATTGAGCGCCAGCACCGATGGGCGGCTGACCAATACCGCCAGCGTCACCGCCACGCAACCCGACCCCGATCCGTCGAACAACTCCGCCGTCGTCATCACCCAAGTCGTCCGGCCAATCCACGATCTCGCAATCACCGCGTTCAAAGCTCCGAAAAAAGTCACCCTCAAAGCCGGAGTCCTACCCAAACCCGACAAGATGAAACTCACCGTTCGCAATGCCGGCCCGAACACCGAAACCATCACGACGCTCGCCATGCTCACCAACCTGGTGAAGATCACCATCGAATCCCTCGGCGGCTGCCCCGTCCCCGGGCCGGTCTTGACGCCGCCGAAGCTGTTGCCGGTCGTGCTCAGTCCCGGCAAGTCGCTGAAACTCTCCTACACCGTCACACTCGACTGCGCCAACGATGCTGCGGCCGGCCTCGGCCACGAAGATTACCGATTCACGGCGCAGGTCAATCACGCGGTCATTGACGGCAACCCCGATACCACGCCCACCAACGACACCTGCCCCCGCCCCGCCAGCGGCACCGACAAGGGGTGCGCCAAGGGGTTGGAACTATTGACCGACGTGATCGGGCCATGAAGAATTCCAAACAATTTCTCCTCGTCTGTGCGGCAGGATGCACCGCGCTTCTGGTACTCGTCGCCGGCAGCATGTGGATCGAAGGCCGGTATCCAAGCGATGACCCGCAGCGGGTGATCGCGCCGGACCAGTCACTTGACCAAACAATCACGTGGTTTCTCGATGAACGCGGGGCGTCGCAAACTTGCTCGACTATACCGGCCCGTCGAATGGCCGGCGGTCAGTGCAGTTTGAAAACGAATTGCGCTTCACCGATGGCGATCCGGTCGTAGGGCTGCAACGTCACAACCTTGCCGTCAATCAATTGGTCATTGATCCGTGTTCCGTTCGTGGAATGCAGATCCGCCAAGGTGAACGGGCCGTCGCCTTGAATTGAGATGACGCAGTGAACCCGCGAGACTTTCCGGCTGAACAGGACAACATTGGCCTCCTTGCTCCGGCCGATCATCAATGGTTTGTCGGATATTTCCCAACGGTCACCTTCAAAACCGTCAGGTTCAATCTTCACAAGATATGCCTTCGCGGTAGCCAGAAGATTAGTCTCCCCTCCAAACGACCCAAGATAATTCTGACATAATGGGTCATTGACAGCAAGCCAAGTGCCGTCAAACCTGCGCTACGTTACTTCAGCGCGGTGTAGATGCGATGCACGTCGTCGTGTTCGTCGATGGCGTTGATGAATTCCACGACAACTGCCTTCTGCGATTCGGGAACTTCCACTGCATTTTTCGCGAGGTAACTCATCTCCGAAGTCGTCACGCTCCAGCCAGCTTTCTTGAGGTACTTGGTCACGGAATCCAAATCCGCCCGGTCGCAAATAAACCGCGCTCCCACCTCGCCCGCGGGCGCTTCGGCGAGCGGCTCGACGTTTTGCGCGCCCGCTTCGATCGCCACGCCTTCCAAATCAACCCCCGCCCCGGCAATATGCGCGTCCACGATCCCGACGTGTTCGAACATCCACATCACACTGCCGGGCGCGCCCAATTGGCCGTCCTTGAACAGCATCCGAATCTCCGGCGCCGTCCGATTGCGGTTATCGGTCAGACATTCCACGATCAGCGGCACCTTGCCCGGCGCAAAGCCTTCGTACGTGACCAACTCATAATTCACCGTCTCGCCGGTCAGACCCGCGCCTTTTTTCACAGCCCGCTCGATGGTATCGCGCGGCACAGATTGCTTTTTCGCGGCCTCAATGGCAACGGCCAGCCGGGCGTTCAAATCGGGATCCGGCCCGCCCAACTTCGCGGCCACGACAATTTCCTTGGCTAATTTCCCGAACAACTGACCGCGTTTCAGCGCGCTGATTTCGCGGCCCTTCTGTTTCCATTGTGCTCCCATGTCGTCAGTCTTAGCAGTTTCGCTGCGATACCGACAAGCGCGATTGTGCCCCGCCTTGACGCCTGTTGCGGGTAACGGTATTGGTTCCGTCAGCGCATGATTCGTCCCACATTTTTCCTTGTTCTCCTTGCTGCGGCATTACCGGCGCAGGCGGTGGAACTCCTCCTCGTCACCAACACCATCTCGATGCCGGTCGGCACCACGTTTCAAATGCCGTTGACCGGCTCCAACAACATCGCCGGGCCGCTCCAATTCAAAGTCGAATCCGTCAGTTGGCGCGCCGTCAGAGCCGCGCTTGCACCGGCAACGAATCGCAGCCTTCAACTTGACGTTACCGGCGTGGACTCCAACGACCAGCCCTTCGCCGGCACGATCGTCCTCCAACTTTTTGAAGATCTCGTCCCCCGGACCACTGCCCGCATCATTGAACTCGTCCAAAGCAACTTCTACAACGGCCTGATCTTTCACCGCGTTGCGCCGGATCTCGTCTGCCAGACCGGGGCCGACAGTTCGGGCGTTACCCTCGACGACGAGTACGAACGCACCCTCTTCTACAATGGCTTCGGCCAACTCGGCCTCGCGAAAACGGCCGGTTTTTTTACCGGGCTCATCGACGACTCCGGTGACTCGCAAATTTTCATTACCGACGTTGACCTCAGCGTCGGCTCCACGAACAAGCCCTCGCCCCGGTCATTCGATTTCAAGTATCCGTTGTTCGGCCAGTTGACCCGCGGCTTTGATATCGTGGACAAACTCATGAACACGCCGGTCGACGGCGAATCACCGGTCAACTCCAATATCGTCCAACAAGCCACGATTATCTCCGACCCGCAAGCCGCCGTCCTCCGCCTGACCGCCTTGCCGGGGTTCACAGGTGAAGTCACCGTGGTCGTCAGCGCCGCGAACGCCAACAAGCAAAAGGACACCCAAACTCTCCGCGTCCGCGTCATCGCCAACCCCATCAACACCCCGCCGTTCCTCGGCCCGATACCGAGCGCGTTCGTCGTCACGCAAGCGATGGCCGCGTCTTTCATCCTCACGACCACCGATGTCGAAAATAACAACGTGAGCCTGCAACTGCTTGACGACGACACCCAAGACTTCCCCGATGGATTGGATGCCGCCGTTGATCCACTGACCAGCCGGCTCTGGTTGCTGCCGGAATTGGCGGTGACCGGCACCGTCAATCTGGTGCTCGGCGTCACCGATGGACTCCACCCCTACGACACTCAGAAATTTTCGCTGACTGTCGCGCCGTCGAGCGACCTCCCGACGTTCGACATCCTCCCCAAATCCGGCAGCCTAAGTGTCTCCCCCCAACCACTCGGCTCGCGCGTCAAACTTTCCGGTCGCCTCGTCTTCACCAACAACTCCGACCGCGTCTTCACCAGCCATGACTACGTTCTGCTCTCCGTTGGCGACCTGGCCGATCCATTGACCATGACCATCCTCCCGAATGCGATTGGCCGTTCTCACAAAGGCGCCGTCGTCCGCATCAAAACCATTCCCGGCGCAATTCCAACTTTCGCCGGCACGTTCGACAGCGTCAAAGGCACCTTCAAAATCGCCCTCAGCAACTTCAACTTCCCCGGCCCGCAGACAAACCCGGTCATTCAAGTCAGCTTCACCGTCGGCAACGACTACGGTTCCAACATCACCACTTGGACTCAATCCAAACCCGGCACCTTCACCTTCCCTAAACCTTAGCAAACGAAGTTATGGAATTTCTAATTCTAGGATGGCGTTTTGAAAGTCGAGTTGAACAGGTGCCGATTATTGCCGGCAGCTGAAAACCGAGTGCAAAACAATGTAGCTTTCAGGACAGCTGATAGCTACCGCCCTGCTTGCTTCATTTTCGAGCTTTGGAACGTGGAAAATGTTGACCTCGATGGTAAGTAAGAATCTTAATTCTCATTGCCTTCGAAGTATAGTTTCACTTATGTACGCATAATTCGACTTTCATGGAGCCACACAGTTTAATAGTAACTGAGATTGTTAAAGCCTTGATGCCTAAACTTCTCGAGCATCTAGGGAAAAAGACAGTTCGCGACAACGATATAGAAGTAAGAATCGCAGAGCATATGTCGTTTGTAGCCAATTGGTCCCAGACAGTTCAGTTTCACGGAATGGCTGTCGCGAAAGATACTGCTGCCGCCACAATACCGCTTACAATCGACACTCTGCCCCGGAAATTTCGCGGGAAAACGTCAAGAGGGAAGGAGGTGGATGAACTTGCGCTGATTCACGACAGCTATCAATACATCCTCTTAGGTGATCCTGGTTCAGGAAAAACGACCACACTCAAACGCATGGCAAGAAGAGTATTACTTGAAGAACCAGATAGTGATGATCGTTGGCAGTTTCCTGTAGTTGTCCGACTGCGCGATTTGGATCAAGGATATTCTCTACTTGAGCACATTGCGGCGACCTTCGGGATCCCTTTTGAGACGCGTAATGAAGAGATTCGCGAAAAAATTACATGGATGGAGCGGACGTTCAATAAGCAAAGCGTGTCTGCTTTGGCTAAGAGTAGCCGATCTGATGGGAGAATTGAATATGATGCTAAAGGCAACCCAGCTTTCAGGGTAAAACAAATTCGCCAAAGGTACGTGCTGAATACAAAGCTGATGCATGTCTTGCATGATGTTTTTTCAACTACTAATACCCTTATTCTCCTCGATGGGTTGGACGAACTCTCTCAAGACAGGCATGCCGATACGGTTCAAGAAATAGAAGCTCTGTCAGCATCCTTAAGAGAAAGCAAGATCGTGGTAACTTGTCGTTCGGGGGAGTACACTCGCACTCTCGATGGCTTCCATGTTATGGAGCTATGCCCGTTAAGCAGGGATCAAAAAGTCACAATTGCAAAAAAATGGTTACCAGATGCGGATCGTTTCTTAAACACTTTGGACCAAATGCCGTACTCGGATCTTGGTGATCGTCCACTGTTTCTTACCCACCTAATTATTCTTTTCCAGAATCACGGGCAACTTCCCGAACAGCCGGGCACAATTTATAAGAAAATAGTCCACTTGATGCTGGAGCTTTGGGATTCGCAAAGGAGAATTGCGCGCGATTCTATCTATTCGAGCTTCATGCCAGATCGTAAGCTAGAGTTCCTTGCCGCATTATCATTCCAACTGACTTATCATTTACGCAGGAAAACATTTAGTGAGGTTGACCTTATTGACGCGTATAGATTGGTTTGCGAGAGCTTCAGATTGCCGGCTAGCGAGGCAAAAGAAGTTGTCAAAGAGATAGAGAGTCACACGGGCCTAATTTTCGAAGGTGCCACCGATAGCTATGAATTCTCGCACCTATCGTTGCAGGAATACTTAGCCGCCACCTATTTGGTCAAAGCGTCATTCTCTGCATGTGTGGACGAGTACGTAAGAGATTATCCAGAACCTGTGGCAATAGCGGTTGCAATATCGTCGGACCCGACTAGCTGGCTCGTGGAATTACTACTCAAGAGGAAAACCCTGCATTGTTTTTCACCCGAAAGCGCGGTGAGCTTTCTAAGTCGGCTCTCGTTGGAAAGACCGTATTTTACTCGCTCCTCTAAACTTGGTTTTGCCATTCTTCGGCTTGCTTTCGAATTCCCAGAGGCCACGGAGTATCCCATCCAACGGTTGCTTAGCGATGAGTTCGTGACTAAATCAGTCAAAGACGCGCTAGGATATTATGTCGAGACTCCACAACAAAAACATCCAACCGCGGTGGAACTAGTACAGTCTTTTGATTTGACTACCTTACAATTCGGCTACCCAGCACTGGGTGGGGCTTTACGTAGGAGTCTTTACATTAAAGATTAGGTCATTGAGGTTAACCCTGTAGTCTGAAAATTGGGGTACCCCAAGTGAAACAAATTACCGACAGCCAGCCGACCATCGTCATCACCGCGTCTGCGCCGGTCGTCCCGGCCATTCTTAACGACTGTGTTCGCGCCCTCCAACCGGGCGGCCTGCTCTTTGTTTACGGCGCGCCGCGCGACTTACCGGCTTGGGGTGTGGAACTCATGCGGCACTTGACCTTCAAATACTGGATTGCCCTCGACATCAACGACACTCCCTCCGCCGGCTTCCTGAAACCGACGCACCAAGGCTTGCTGCTTTTCTGGAAACCCAAACGCTACGAGCCCTACCCGCTCAACGCCAAAGCCGTCCGCATCCCGCACCAGAACTGTGCCGTCTGTCGCCGGCCGCTCAAAGATTGGGGCGGCAAAAAACATCTGATGAACCCCGCCGGCGCCGCCCTCGCCGATGTCTGGCGCGACCTTCCCCGCCGGCCGGTTCGCGGCGCGAAACTACCGGCCGACGTCGCCCAACGGATCCGCGCCCTCGCCGGCGATTACCACCTCGTCGCCGCATGAAAACCGACTACGTCCACCTCGGCGATTGCGTCGAATATCTCCGGCAAATCAAAGCCGAACACCCCGGCGGCGTGTTCGACCTCGCGTTTGCCGACCCGCCTTACAACCTCAAAAAACTTTACGATCAATACGACGACACCCTCGCCGAGCAAGCTTACCTCGACTGGTGCAACGCCTGGCTCGCCGGCATGGCGGACACACTCAAACCCGGTGGCAGCCTCTTCGTTCTCAACCTCCCCAAGTGGGCGATCTATCACGCGGCATTCCTGAATGACCGGCTCGATTTCCGGCATTGGATCGTCTGGGACGCGCTTTCCGATCCGCGCGGCAAACTCATGCCGGCGCACTACGCCCTGCTCTACTACACCAAACCCGGCGGCACTCCCACATTCCATCCACTCACCACCGACGCCCCCGACCGGTGCGCCCGCGCCGCCTGCCGCACCACCCGGCAATCCGCCGAGTGCGAACTCACCGATATCTGGTTCGACGTCTTCCGCATCAAACACAAACGCGACCGCGACGCCCATCCCTGTCAGTTGCCGGAAAAACTGATGGAACGCATCATTCTCCTCACCACCAATCCCGGCGACCTTGTCTTCGATCCGTTCTGCGGGGCCGGCACCACCGCGTTGGCCGCCAGAAAACTCGGCCGCCGGTTTGTCGTCACCGACGTTGACCCGAATTACGTCAGCATCACCACCGCCAAACTCGCCACGCCCGACGTGCCGCGCGCCTCGGTCCGAAAACCCAAACGCAGCGCCTCCAAGCGCGAAGTCGAACTCTACCTCCAAAATCTTGCCCGCGAACTCGGTCGCATCCCAACCGAAGCCGAAATCACCCCGGCCATGCTCGACAAGATCGATGCGCTCTATCCCTACCGGGGAGCCGCGCTGAAACGTGCGAAAGTTGCGCTTCCGGCTTGAGTTATTGCGGAAAATCACGTTCATTGAACCCGGCGTTCGCGACCAAGGACCCGAGCGCGACAACTTAAGGTGGTACTATGAAGGGATTCAAAATTGTTTGGGGCGTGCTGTTATTTGCAGCACTTATTGCTGTCGTTCAACTCGCGGACGTACCGCTCGATTCCCCGGCTGTGCTCTACCAACGCTTGCCGGCGGTGGCGCGTCTGGACCGGCCCGTCACCGGCAACTCGTTTGAGAATCTCGCCGGCGGCACAGTCGCCGACGGCATTCTCGCCGGCACTCTCACCACGCCGGTGACGCAACCCGCCGACGACCTCCTCGAAAAACTCCGGCCCATGACGACAGTCTTTCCGGCTGCCGCCGGTGGAATCGCCTTGACCAAGGCGGCGCTCGAAGCCGGCGCGATCAACGCCACCCTCACGAAACAGTTCCGGAACATCCTGACCCAAATCCAAGCCGAGCCGCGCTCCGCGTTGGCCGTGGAAAAATTCCGTGACAATTTCATGCCGGTCTTCGAGTTGGCCAAGCAATGCCGGACCTGGGACGAATTCCAAACCATCCTCCGGCAAGCCGACAGCCCGGATCAATTGAAGGTGCTTACCAAGATGGCGACCGGCTCACCCGCCGCCGCGCAGCGACTCAGTGCGGTCCTCGCCGTGGCCGCGTCGGATGGTCGCGCCACTGTGACCGGCGCGCTCGACCACATCATGCGCTTCGGGCCGAAAGGATTGGATGCGCTCGCCGCCGCGCTCGACAAAGGCGTGGCCGGTCTCAAGTTCACCATCGCGCATCCCGGCTTCACCCCCGGCAACACGCCAGCGCCGACCGGCATCCAAGCCACCTATCAATCGCTCCGGCACGAGTACGGGGCCGTGGTCACGGCAGCAAAATATCTCCTCATCACCTTGCTGGCCGCGTTGCTAGTCCTCGTCGTCGTCCCCGGCCGGTATCTCGAACAACTCGTCGCACGGCCCGGTGCGGACATCGTTCCCGGCGCGTTCCATTATTTTCTCTCGGCGCTCGCCGTCGGGATCATCCTCAGCGGTTTGGCGTATCTCTTGTCGCTGGCCGCCAGTCCGGCCATCGAATCGCCCACACTGACCGCGACCGCGACCGGCGAAGCCACGACAACTGCTACCTCTGCCGCGGAGAACCCGCTGCTATCCGGCTTGGTCGTGCTCATATCGCTGGCGATTCACGCCGTCGTCTGGTTCATCGTCCGCGGTAAACTCCGGCAAGTCGAAGAGGATGAGACCGCGACGGTGGAACTGCGTTTGAAGCGATTGGAGAACCTTGACGTGTTCCTCGATCTCCCGTTGTTTACCGGCCTGGCGCTGACGGTGGTGGCGTTCATCCTCATCACCCTCAACGCCGGCATGAGCCGCCATTTTGCTTACACCGCGACGGTCGTGGGGATTCTTTCGGCCGTCTCGCTGCGCATCCGGTATTTATATCCGTTGAAGGAACGTCTCATCCAAGCGAAGTGACATGAAGCCGTCCATCCTCATTGTGATGTTGGATTTTCTGGTCTGCTCGCTGTTGATGTTCGTCGTGGGCACCGGCGGCGACCAGACCACCAGCGCCACCTCCGCCACTCCGGCCGTTCACGCCGAGTTCTCGCCGGCCGCGCTCCAATCCCAACAGTCGGAATGGAACCGCGCCTACGAACAAGACGCGCTCCTGACCCAACTCCAAGCCGAAACCACCGCCAAAGAACAACTCCAAGCGCGGCTCAGCGAAACCACCACCGCCGCCCAGCGACTCGCGGAGGAAAAAGCCCGCGTCGAACAAGCCAAAGCGCAGACCGAAAAAGAACTGGCCGGGGTCGAGACCCAACTCGGCCGGGTCGCCGCCGAACGTGAGAAGTTGGCCAAGGAAGGCGAAGCCACGAAAGAAAGTCTCGCCCGCCTCCAGACTGAACAACAGCAACTCCAACAACAAAAAGTCGAACTCGAACAACACGCCGCGCAACTCGGCAAGACCGTTGTCAGCCAGCAAGCGGTTATCACCACGTTGAGCGAGGAAGTGCGCACCTCACAAACCCGCGTCGAAACCCAACTCAGCGACGTCGCGCTCGGCCAGCAACAACTTGCCGCGACGCTGACGCGACTCGATGAATTCTCGCGCACATTGCCGGCGGTCTTGCAAACCAGTGTCGCAGAAGTCCGCAAAGAACAGGAAGTCACGCAACAGAATGCCGCCGCGCTCGCGGAAGACGTCAAAACGTTGACCGCCGCGCTCAATGCCGAAGAACGCGCCAAACTTCTCCAAGCCGTCGCCGATGTGGCGAAAGGTCAACAAGGTCTGCAATCGCAACTCGACACGCTGCTCAAGTCGGGCACCGGCGGCCAAGTCGGCGAAAGTCTCACCACAATCCTCGCCGGCCAAGACGCCCTCCGGCAACAGACCGCCAAACTCGGCGACCAAATCGAATCCATCAAAGCCCGCGGCCCCGGACCCTTCAAAGCCGTCCAAGGCGCCCGCCTGGCAGTCCAGGTCAACCTCGCCACGCGCGACCCGCGCGAAGCAACCACCGCGAGTTTTCAAGCCGCCGCGTATCCGCCGGTCATTACGGTTGAAGGTCGCGCCTACATTGTGGCCACTGCGCGCACGCTCGGTCTCGCGTGGCACGCCGCCGGTGATCCCGCCAATGAACTGACCGATTTCATCTTCATGCTCTCGCGCACCGGTGAGACGCCGTGGGCCGGAGTTCTGACCAGCGCCGCCTGCGTACTCCGCGCAAACCCAGTTGTCGCTGCCGTCGAACTGGCGCAGACCATTCCCGGCTTGACGGTGATGGAACTGGCCGGCCCCGACGCCGTGCTCCAACAGGATCAGCGCAAGCTCAACATCTTCAAAAGCACCGCGACCGGCCTGAGTTTCGAAGTCGAAGTTTCGCCCGACCTCGCCGACGCCCGCTATGTCGTCATCAAGCGCACATTGCGCGGTCCGGCCACTTGGTTTGAAAACCCGGCCTACCGCGCCGATACCGGCGATTATCTGGTCACGGCGGATGGGAAATTGGTCGGCATCATGGTTAACCGCGACCGTGCGTTCATCATTACCGCAGCCAATGTTCAGGACTGTCTCCTGACCGCGTCGTTGGCCGACCGGAAAGAATTTCAGGCTGCGGCCCAGCGCTATTCACGTCTCAAGTAGCCGGTAAGAACGCCCAACATCCGTCGCATATAAGTGGCACCATGGAACTGGAGCTGATTCTCAAGGAGAACAATGCCGAAACAGCGCGTCTCACGCTCGGCAGCGGTGAGTTTGTCGTCGGGCGCGATGCCGCTTGTGAGGTGCGCATTCCCAGTGACGCCGTCTCGCGCCGGCATGCGCGGTTGACGGTGGCGGAAGACGCGGTGTTCATCCAGGACCTTGGCAGCGCCAACGGCACCTATGTGGACGGCGTCCGCGCCGAAGGTCGCGTCGCGCTCGCACCCGGCCAGAAAATCGAAATCGGCATGGTGGTGATGCAACCCCGCTGGGCAACTCAGCAACCGGGGACGCAAGCCACCGTGGTGGAAACGTATGTTCCCGACGTGGCGGCGGCGACCGAAGCGTTGCTCCACGACCACAAGTACGAGTTGGGCGATGTCGTCGCAATGGGCGGGATGGGCGTCGTGCGCCGCGCCAAAGATCTGCGAATCCGGCGGCCAGTTGCCATGAAACTGATGTCGCCAACCGCGGTGGACACCCTCGCGAAGCGGCTCCGCTTCGTGGAAGAAGCGCAGGTCACCGGCCAGCTCGAGCACCCGAATATCGTCCCCGTGTACGACCTCGGCATTGATGAGAACGATCAGCCGTACTACACGATGAAGTTCGTCCGTGGGTTGACCTTGAAAGTGGTGCTCGACGACATTGCCACCGGCAAGCAGGACACAATCCAACAATTCCCGCTCAGCCGGTTGCTCACCATTTTCCAGAAAGCCTGCGACGCCGTCGCATTCGCCCATTCGAAAGGCATCATCCACCGCGACATCAAACCCGAGAACATCATGATCGGTGACTTCGGTGAAGTGCTCCTGATGGACTGGGGGTTGGCCAAACGCACCGGCCACACCGAAACCCGGCTGGATGAAACGCAGGTCGCCAACCTACCGGCATTTCACACGGCCGACGGGGCGGTATTGGGCACTCCGCATTACATGTCGCCCGAACAAGCCGAGGGCAAGATCGAAGAGCTCGATGTGCGGACCGATATTTTCATGTTGGGAGGGGTGCTCTACAGCATCCTGACGCTCGATCCACCATTTCCCGGTGCGACCGCCAAGGAAGCCCTGCAGCGCATCCGCGCCGGCAACATTCCGCCGCCAGCGGAAGCCGCCCCGAAACGCTATAGCCCGTCATCACTGGCCGCCGTTGCGATGAAGGCACTCCAATACCGGCCAGAGGCGCGGTATCCAACGGTGCGCGCCCTGCAGAAAGACGTTGAAGCCTATCAGGGTGGTTTTGCCACGAGTGCGGAACAAGCGAGTACATTCAAGCAGTTGGTTCTGCTGGTCCGGCGCCGCAAAGCCGAGTTCGTCTTGCTGGCAGTGGCGCTGATGGCCGTGTTTGCAGTGGCCGGCGCCTCGGTGGCGCGCATCGTCGCGAGTCAACAACAGGCGGAAGACTCGCTCCGCGCCTTGCGGGCTGCCGCCCCGGCGTACGCAAGCCAGGCCAATTCGTTGATCGAGGCGCACAAATTCGACGAGGCGCTCGGCAAAATCAGCACTGCCCTCGACCTCATTCCGGCGCGCGTGGATTTTCACGTGTTGAAAGGCAACATCCTCCAATCGCAACTGCGGCTGGCTGACGCGCGCGACACCTACGCCCGCGCCCTTGAACTCGAACCCAATTCCGAAGTGGCACAACAAAACCTCGCGCTGTGCGAAAAACTGCTCAAGGATAATTCCGGCCGGGAGGAATTACTACCCGCCAGCATGAACGAATTACAGGCCGCCATGCTCAAGCAGGGCCGGTCCGCCGAGGCGTTGGCGATGGTGCGCCGGCTGGGCAAGGATACCGTGACCGCCCTCGCCACCTGGCGCCAAGTCCTCGAACGCGAAGGCTTGCTCGACAAATCCAAAGGCCCCTCGCAATTCATTGTGGACGCGTCCGGATTATTCACTTTGAATCTGAATCGCAACAAGATTGACACAATCGCGGCCTTGCGCGATCTGCCGCTGAAGGAACTGCAATTGATGCTCACGGAGGTCCGGGATTTGTCGCCGTTGCGCGGCGCGCCGCTGCAATTTCTCAATCTCGCCGGCACACCCGTCGCCGATCTCGAACCGTTGCGCGGCGCGCCGCTCAAAGTTTTGATCCTTGCAGGGTGCCGTAATCTGACCGACCTCGAACCATTGGCGGACTGCCGGGAATTGGAGACGCTCATTCTGCCGCCGCAACCGGTGAATCTCGACGCGCTCCGCTCACTCCCCAAGCTGACCCGCATCGCCAGCCCACAACGCTTTGGCAGTGGCGCGCGTGACGAGATTGGGGCCCGTCTCGCGCGCATCGCCGCCCCCGCCCGCGGCACGAAACCACTCCTCGACGAAACCCAATCTGCTGCCGATTTCTGGCGCGAGTACGACGCCCGCTCCCGCCGGTAACCCATCCTTCTCCCATCCCAGAACCGGAGCCGCAGCCTTGATGCCGGCGCTTTCCACATCACCTGCCCACGAACCAGCAATGGGGCCGGCTCCGAGCGCGCGTGAGAATCAGAGCCGCTGCACAGTCAAGCCACCGTCAACCATGATCACCTGTCCGCTGGAATACGGAAAATCCCCGCGTGCCAACGCCGCCACCGCCCGGCCGACATCTTCCGGCATTCCCCAGCGGGCTTGAATCGCCAATCCCCCGGCCAGCAACTTGTCGTACTTCTCGGTCACACCGGCAGTCATATCGGTTTTAATGACGCCCGGCCGGACTTCGTAAACCGGAATATTGAACTCGCCGAGCCGCGCCGACCACAACTGCGTCGCCATCGCGACGCCGGCCTTCGAGATGCAATAATCGCCGCGATTCACGCTCGCGACCATCGCGGAGATTGATGAGACGTTGACGATGCAGCCGGTTTTTCGCTCGATCATCCACTTCGCAACGGCTTGCGTGAGAAAATATGGACCTTGCAGATTGGTGCGGATGAGTTGCTCAAAACTTTCCTCGGTCGCCTCAAGAATGTCGGCGCGAACCTTCGGAGCGATACCGGCATTATTGACGAGGACATCGAGGCAGCCGAAGCGGTCCCGGATGGCGGCGAGCATCTTCTCGCGCGCTGGCCGGTCGGAAACATCGCACGGGACGTAGAAAAACTCCTTCAAGTCACACGTCGGCCGCATCCCGCAGATGGCGACTTCAAAGCCATCCTTCAGCAACGCTTGCGCAACGCCGAGTCCAATGCCGCGGCTGCCGCCGGTAACCAGGGCGACCTTTTTCATTTCGCGCCCATCGTGAGTTTGATCTGCTTCACCTGCGCGGCTTCCGGTTGCTTCTTGTAATACTCATCGAGCGGATAGCAACCGGAACGCAGGCCGTTGCGCGGCGCGGTCGTGCAATCGCTGAACGTCCGGCAGATCAACCGTCGCTCGGTATCACCCTTCTCCACCGCGTCAGCAAGGAGGCGTGGATAGCTGAGGACGACGCGACCAAGGCCGACGCTGTCGACGTGGCCGTGCCGGAGGTAATGCTGCGCGACGTGCGGGAGGTATTCCTGCAAATACGTGTATGCCGTGCCAATGAGAATCAGTTTCGGGAATTTCGCCTTGAGTTGCTTGACGACGTTGATATGCCGGGCGACGCCGATGAGTGGTTCTTCGGGCGGCTGATAACCGTCGCTCGGAGGATACGCGGCGGGGCGCGAAACGTGTGGATTGTAGTACGGACTGCCCCCAGAAATGTTAATCAGCGTAATTCCGAGCGATTCGCAAATCTTCAGAAACTCGACCGGCTCGGTGAGATCGTATTGCGTCGGGTTCTGCTGGTTCACGCCGAAGCCGTACCGGTACGGGAGGCATTGCGAGTAATCTTCGGGGATGCCGGGGCCGAGTGCGCCGGGCTTGCTTAAGGCCGGGTCGGGCTTGAACGGGACGAGATCGAAAATGCTGACGCGCACCGCGAGGCCGAGCTTCGGCACGGTGCTGCGGATCAGCGCGACGATTTCGCGAAGCATCCGCGTGCGATTTTCCAACGAACCGCCAAATAGACCGGGCCGCGTATGCGCGCCGAGAAGTTCATGGAGCAAATACCCGTGGCAATGTTTGATGTCCACGAAATCGGCACCCACGTCGAAGGCGATCTTCGCGGCGCGACCGTAGTCTTCAATGAGGCGTTTGAGTTCGTCGTCGGTAAACACCTGCGCGTCGCTCGTGATGCTGAACTTCTTGTCGAGGATCGGATGCCGGTACGCGACTCTGGATTCAAAACGCTTTTTGTCGTTCGGCTTGCAGAACCGACCGGAATGCGTGAGTTGGAAACCGATGACGAGGTCGTCCGTCTTGCCGGGGTGCGCCTTGAGCGCAGTCTCGCGGAGCAACGCGAGATCTTTTTTGTTTTGCTCGAGGCAGAGGAGTTGATTTGGGTTCGCCCGGCCATCAGGCCGGACAGCCATCGCTTCGCCGCCGAAGATGATCTTCGCGCCACTCTCGCCGAAGCGTTGCCAGCGGCGGATCATCGGTTCAGTCGCGCCGCCGGTCTCTGTGCCGTCCCAACCTTCCATCGGATGAATGCAGAAGCTGTTTCCGATAGTGCGTCCGTTCCAATTCAGCGGTTTCATCAACGGCGACCCGTTGCCGGTGACGATGCTGTCCTCGATCTGCAAGTCCGCGCCAATCTTGCCGCAGTAGTCGCGAAACGCTTGCGGCGTTTTCAGGCTCGGGATGCGAGTGATTTGGACGAAGCTCATGAGAAGAACGTGTAATACGGCTCATTGTTGGCGATGCGCTGAACGTAGAGCGCGGCTTCCCGGAGATGGTAGTCGCCCCACATGCTCGATTCGCCGCACGGAACTTTCTGGCCGGCCGGAATGCAGTCCCAACCGTTTGGCCGGTGATAGACGCTGTGGAGTAAAAGGCCTTGATGCTTCGCGCTCGTGCTCAGGTAGGGCTCGTTGAGTAATGTGTCGAGCACGGTGAGACCGGCTTGCCAATAGCGCTTGTTCTTCAGAATGCGACCGAGCCGGAGCAACCCTTGAGCACCAATGGCGGCGGCGCTGCTATCAACCGGCTCGTACTGATTATATGGATCAGCCGGACGCGCCTGCCAGTTGCCGAGCTTGTGCAACAACGGAGCGCCGGTATCCCAATACGGAATGCCGTCGGAGGCGGTCGCGTTGTCGATGTAGAAATCGCAGGTCGCTTTGGCAGCTTTCAGAAATTCCGGCGGTGCGTTCTTGCCGAGGTACTCGATTTGTTCCGGGAAGCCGAGCATCGCCCACGCAAGGCCGCGCGTCCACGTGCTGAACGGCGAATAGCCTTGCTGCGAGTTCGGACACCGGTAATTGCCGTCGTTGACGTTGAAGATCGCTTCGTGCGTCGTACGGCCCCACACATCGTACGCATCCCGGCCTTCGCCATAAAACACGGAGTATTTCGCCGTCGTCAGGCCATGTTGTTTGAGCCGGTCGAGCAACGAAACTTTCCGGTCATTCTCTTCCATGCCGACATGCCCAAGCTGGTGCGCGAGCGCGAGCGAACGCAGCGACCGGATCGTGTCCACAAACAGCGAATGTGGGCCGTTGAACGAGTAGATGTAATTCCCCGACCACCGCCGGGCTTGCGCCGCGCCGGAGATTTTGAGCGCCAATTCGTAAAAGTTCCGCTCCCACCCGTTCTCCGGCAAGCGGCCTTCGTTCATCAGCCGAAGCAGATTGCCGTAAGTGGAGACGTTGTTGAACCCATGGTCATGGACGCCGAAATGACTGACGTGCGGCGCCATTTTCGCGACGGTGTTGCGGCGGCCGATCTCCAACATGGCGGTATCGCCCGTCGCATCAAACTGGAGGATCGCGCCGCCGTATTGAAAGCCTTGCGTCCACTCCGTCCACCCGCGCGCCGTGTACTTGCCGCGCACGGTGAAGACCGGCGAGCCTTTGCGCACATCGTAGTTCGTTTCGAGGTCGGTGATTTTCCGCGCCGAGAGTTCCCACATCCGCGCAATTTTGCGCGTGAGACTGGCCGGGGTGAGTCGGGCGTTAATCTTCATGCTGGCATCCTGACGCTGAGTTTCCTAGCATGCCGCTGAGGAGTTTGACAACCCATGAATCAAATCTTGCAGAAACGAGTCGTTCCCGTCGCCGTCATTGAGAAAGTCGAAGATGCCGTCCCGCTGGCCGACGCGCTCTTGGCGGCCGGTCTCGACATCATCGAAGTCACCTTCCGCACCGCCGCCGCGCCGGCTGCCATCCGCGCGATCACGAAAGCGCATCCTGGCATGTTGGTCGGGGCCGGTACGTTGATTGAGGTGAACCAAGTCCGGCAAGCCCGCGAGGCCGGCGCGCAATTTGGCGTCGCGCCCGGCCTGAACGCGGTCGTCGTCCAAGCGTCCCTCGCCGCCGGCATGCCTTTTGTTCCCGGCGTGGCGACGGCCAGCGAAGTCGAACGGGCGCTCGAGCTCGGCTGCAAAATCCAAAAACTCTTCCCGGCCGACGTTCTCGGCGGGGTGAAACTCTTGAAAGCACTGGCCAGCCCCTACGGGCATACCGGAGTAAAATTCATTCCGCTCGGCGGCATCAACGCGCAAAACATGGCCGAATACCTCGCCCTGCCAAACGTCGCCGCCATCGGTGGCTCATGGATCTGCGATAAGAAGCTCATCGCGGAAAAGAAATGGACTGAGATCATCACGCTAACCAAAGCCGCGCTCGGGATTGCACGTCCGGCGCAGGCATAGGGCAGTTCGCCGATGCCGCGCTTCCTGAGTTGCGATTGGGGCACGACCCACTTTCGATTGCGCTTGGTAGCCGGCACGCGAGTCCTCCGCCAAGTCGCCGCCCCGCGCGGTGTCGCCAGTTTTGCCAATGCGTCCGATCGTTCGACGGCATTTCACCGAGTCTTGCGAAGCGCCATCCGCCGCCTCCGCCCGCCGGACAACAAAACACCCGTCGTGATCTCCGGCATGGCGGCCTCCTCAATCGGCTGGCATGAACTGCCGTATGCGCGATTGCCCTTTGCGCTCGATGGCAGCAATCTCGTGGCACACCAAGTCGAACCGGGAGTCACGTTGTTGTCCGGCGTGCGCAGCGACACGGACGTGCTGCGCGGCGAGGAAACCGAACTGATTGGCTTATCCCGCATCCACCACCTCGACCGCGCCATGGTTATTCTGCCGGGAACGCACTCCAAACACATTTCAGTGGACCGCGGACACATGGTGAGTTTCCAAACTTTTCTCACCGGTGAACTGTTCGCGGTGTTGAGCGAACACAGTGTCTTGCGTCATTCGGTGCGCGGCCCGGTCTCCCCTCATAGCCTGGCTTTCACCGCCGGTGTGGAAGCCGCCACGAAATTGCCGGTGACGGCCGCCCTCTTCCAAGTCCGCACCCGGCAACTGTTGCAGCGCGCAAGTACCGGTGATGGGGCAGCGTTCTTGAGCGGCCTTTTGATCGGCGCAGAATGGCAGGCCATTCCGCCACGCCACCCGGTCGTGCTCGCCGCGCGCGCGCCGGTTGCGAGCTTATATGAACGGGCCGCCCGTTTGCTGGGTTTCAACCGCCGCCTGACGGTCATCCCCCCGGCTACCGTGGACAAGCTGGCCACGCTGGGCCAAGCATTTTGGTTGCAACAGCAGGAATACTGACGATAAGTGTCCAAGTATGATCAAACCCAACGACATCATTCTCTTTCAAGGCGACTCCATCACCGACGCTGGCCGGGAACGCGAGGCAACCGGCGCGAATGCCGGTCTTGGGCGCGGTTACGCGTTTTTGACGGCGGCCGCATTGCTGGCCGACCGGCCGGCGGATAAACTCCAGTTTCTCAACCGCGGCATCTCCGGCAACCGCATCGTTGACCTCTACGCGCGCATCAAAGCGGATGTCATCAACCTCAAACCCGCCGTTCTCTCCGTGCTCATCGGCGTGAACGATACGTGGCACGAATTTGGCAGCAAGAACGGTGTCGCGGTCCCCAAATACGAACGGGTCTACACGGATTTCCTGAACGAAGTGAAGGCGGCATTACCCGACATCTCCCTCGTGCTCTGCGAACCATTCGTCTTACCGTGCGGCCACGTCACAAAAGATTGGATCGTGGAAATGGATCAACGCCGCGCCGTCGTGAAGAAACTTTCCCAACAATTCAACACCGTTTTCGTTCCTTTCCAAGCCATGTTCGATGCCGCCCAGAAACAGGCACCACCGGAGTATTGGACCGGTGACGGCGTCCATCCCACCGCCGCCGGTCATTACCGCATGGCGCAGGCGTGGATCCAGGCGGTTACCGGAGGATGAAAGTGTGCGTGGTCGTTCCTATTTTCGACCTCAACGACTTCCAGCGATCGCTCGTGTTTTAGGTCGCGCCCCCTTGGATTCACAAACGAATTTAAATGGGGAAACCCGGCTCTCTATGCCAACGTTCGCTTCGGTGCCGCTGCGCTACACCTCAACGCCGCTAACCACGCAACCAGCCAGCGCGGCAAAGTCTCCGCCGATATCCTCGTGAAAAAGGGGTGACGGCGAACTACGAGCAAATCAGATCCAACAGCAATCAACTCATCGGCGCCCCACGCGCCGGTCCAACTATGGCATGATTGGTTTCAAGCTGACCGCCTCAAACGGCAACTGGGTTTCAATCGGGTAAGATGCCACCTGCGGTTTTTGTCTGAGGTGTGACAACAAGCTAACTGGCAATCAAGTATTTCAGCGCCCACTCACTCTCGCCGCCGCCGGTATGCTCGCACTTCCACAGGACCATCCGCAGCATACCACGGCAACAGGTCCGCCATTTGCATCAGAATCCACGGAATATCGGTATCCCCACCGTTCTTGGTGAAGACGATGTCATCGGCAATATACACGCACGAATGAATGGCCACGCCATCAGGCCGGACAAACATAATCACATCCCCAAACTCCGTTTCTCCCGGCACACGGTAGTAATCATGCGCCAGAGTCTCAGCCACAACGCTCGCTTGACTAAACCGATTTTCAGGCGTCGCCGCAAAAAAGTTGAACGAACTCCAATGACAATCCGTGTAGACCGTGTCCGCATCGGCACGCGGCTCTGGATACGTGTACAATCGCATCCGCGCGAATCGGGGCAGTAGATGCACGATATCCAGCAAATAACCGTCAGCTGTTTTCGGCAACGACCGCAGCAACGGCTCGATATCTTTGGCGCGGGTTGCCGGCGACCAGTAGCGCACCAAGGCGTCAATATCCGCCTCCGGCCGCAGTCGAAGATTGACGTGCAATGCCGCTTTCCGTGCCAGCGTTTTGATCAACCGGCTCCGCTCTGCGTCAGACTCCAACAACGGCAGGACAGTCGCCTGATCGGCAAACAGCAACGCATTGCCCCGTCGGTACACTAATTTCTCCACCAGAGCCACGGTAGCGGGCGCCAGCCCACTGTCCGCAAACCACTCCGCCGCCACCTCCGCGCGGATTCGCGCGGGGCGAAACTGCGTGATGTTGGCGGGATTCTTGCCCAACAATGTGTAGAACGCCGCGCGCGTCGCCGGGCTTAACCCCATGACGAATTCCGGCCGCGGACAGATAGTCAAATTATCCGTTGTTCGTTCACTGCGCTCTGGGGCCAACAGCTCCCGGCGCTCAGCCTCCGTCAGCGGCACCGCCGCCAAGAACATCCCAAAATCTGCCGATGTCGGCGCCGGCAAAACCCAGCGGACCGGCTCAATGTTATCAAAGTGCATCGGAATGTATTCGAGCGGTGGCTCAATCAAGATCCGCGTATATTCGAGTTCGCCCCATGGCCCAGGCCGACAACGCTGAATCCGTTGCTCCAGCAGCACAACCGAATTTGTGGTCGGAACATCTGTCCGGCGCTCCTCCGGTCGCCACCGCCACACCACCACCCATGGGGCCAGAATGACCGCCGCCAAGAAAACCGCAACCCAACCAGACACATGAAACCCGCGACTTGGCATGTTGGCGAATGGCGGCTGACTCATTGATGCAGTGTGGAAGTTGTAGCGAGGGCAGTCTCCGAGTGCAAGGCCGGCCTTTTCAACTCGCAGTCAGCGGGCCATTATGCTGATGATTGCATCATGAGCTTTCCAAAAAACTTCCTCTGGGGTGCCGCCGCCGCTGCGTATCAAATCGAAGGCGCAGCACGGGCCGATGGCCGCGGCGAATCTGTTTGGGACATGTTCTGCCGCAAGCCCGGGGCCGTCTGGAATGGACAATCGGGGGCCGTCGCCTGTGACCATTACCGGCGGTTTAAGCGCGACGTCGCCATGATGAAATCACTCGGGCTTCAAGCCTACCGGCTGTCGGTCGCGTGGCCACGCGTGATTCCGAACGGCACCGGCAAGACGAACGCGAAGGGATTGGCCTTTTATGACAAGCTCATTGATGAATTGCTCGCGGCCGACATCCAACCGTTTGTGACGCTGTTCCATTGGGATTATCCGCTGCCGCTGTACAACCGGGGTGGCTGGCTCAACCGCGACAGCGCGGAGTGGTTTGCCGACTATACCAAAATTGTTGTGGCGAAACTGTCCGACCGGGTCAAGCACTGGATGACATTGAACGAGCCCTTTGCGTTCGTCGGCGTCGGCCACCAAAGCGGTCAGCATGCGCCCGGCGACAAGCATGCGTGGGCGGAGACGTTGCGAGTCGTCCACAATGTGTTGCGCTCACACGGCCGCGCCGTGCAAGTCATCCGCTCGCATGGAAAACTCAAACCACAGATCGGCTGGGCGCCGTGTGGGCGGACTTGCATCCCGGCCACGCCCAACGACATCCAGTCGGCGCGCGCCGCGA
Organism: Verrucomicrobiia bacterium; assembly: GCA_022072455.1. GTDB lineage: Bacteria > Verrucomicrobiota > Verrucomicrobiia > Palsa-1439 > Palsa-1439 > CAINDI01. The sequence continues at coordinate 125,709 of JAJVHY010000021.1, forward strand.
TGTTTACAATCACCGAGCGCACGTTGTGGCAACACACGTGGTGGAGCGACCCGGTATTTTTCGGCCGTTACCCCGCCGAAGGGCTGAAAGTTTTTGGCGCTGACGCGCCGAAGATCGAACCGGGCGACATGCAGACGATCCAGCAACCGCTCGATTTCTTCGGTGTCAACATATACTGGGGCGACATCATTCGCGGCGGCAAGCAAATCCCACCGGCGGTCGGCCACGCGCTTACGACGTATGGTTGGACAGTCACGCCCGAGGCGCTGTACTGGGGCCCGCGGTTCTTGCAGGAACGTTACAAAGTTCCGGTCATCATCACCGAGAATGGCATGGGCAACACTGATTGGATTTCACTGGATGGCCAAGTCCACGACCCGCAGCGCATTGATTTTCTCCACCGCCATCTCCGCGAGTTGCGCCGCGCCTGCGCGGACGGCGTAGATGTGCGCGGCTACTTCCAGTGGTCAATCATGGATAACTTCGAGTGGAATGAAGGCTACAAGCAACGCTTCGGCCTCGTCTACGTTGACTACCCGACTCAGCGGCGCATTCCGAAGGATAGCGCGTACTGGTACAAGCGCGTCATCGAAACGAACGGCGCGAATCTGTGATCGCGTACCTTGCAGCGGATGGGTTCGTCACCGAGCTGCTGGCTGAACTCGGTGAAGTCTCCGCCGTTCACGGCCGGTTGGTCATCGCGCCCGGCCCGCGGCGGCCGGCTGCTTGGGCTGCGGACGTTTGGCTGAATCCCGAGCGCATCGCGATCACGTCCATCAACGACGGCAGGAAAGCACTTCGGGCGCGGAGCCGGCAGTGGGCGCTCTATTCATTTCATCTTCACCGGCGGGCGCAGCTCATCAACGAACCTTGGCAGCACAGCAGACAGGAGTTTCCCTTCCCGGCCACTCCACCGCGCGCCCTGATCGGCGGCTGGACGTTGTTGGACGAGAAAACGATTCTCGCGGCAACGCAACGTTCCTGTCCCTTCCCACTCGGTGAAATCAACTTTGCCGAAAATCACACCGAACCACCCAGCCGGGCGTACTTGAAACTCTGGGAACTCTTCTCGCGTCTCCAAGTTTGGCCGAAGGCCGGCGAACGTTGTTTGGATCTCGGCGCGAGTCCCGGTGGTTGGACCTGGGTTTTGCAGGGCTTGGGCGCGCACGTTGTCGCGGTGGACAAGGCCCCGCTCGCGCCGCGCGTCGCGAAACTGGTCGAATGCCGGCAAGAGAGCGCATTTGGGTTGAAGCCAGAACCGACAGATTGGCTTTTCAGCGATGTGATTTGTGAGCCAGCCCGGCTTCTCAAACTGGTGGAACGCTGGTTACCGGTCGCGGCGAACATCGTCTGCACGCTCAAGTTCAAAGGCGCAACTGATCATACCACCACGCGGGCCTTTGCCGCCATTCCTGGGTCACGGCTTCTCCACCTGCACCACAACCGACATGAACTGACGTGGTGCCGGCTTGCGGCCATTTGACCCTATCGTTTGCTGCCGAGCTGCTCCAGCAACGTCACGATGGCGAGCATGCAAACGGACTGCACAATAATGATAAGTGCCGCCGTCCACTCCGACCACAACAACACCGTCGCCCCCAACCCCATCGTCAGCGTAATCAGATAAATCAATGTCACCGCCCAACTCTGTGGCAAGCCGAGTCGGACCAATCGGTGCGAAATATGATTCCGGTCACCGATGTAAACCGGCTCGCCCCGCCGCATCCGAATCCACATCACCATCACCAAATCAAACAACGGCACCGCCAGGACAAGCAACGGAATCAAAACCGGCAAATATGTCGGTTGGGCTTCCCCGTAATACGTACCCAGTACCGGCAACACCGCCAGCATGTATCCCACAAAATGACTGCCGGCATCGCCGAGAAAAATGCTGGCTGGTTTGAAATTATGCGGGAGAAAACCAAGCAACGCCCCGGCCAAGGCCAGCCCCATCACACAGACAAAATATTGCTCCTGCATCCCGGCGATAAACGCAAAGACCAGCGCGCACACCAACCCGATGCCGGCACAGAGGCCGTCCATGTTATCGAGGAAATTCAGCGCATTCGTGATGGTGACAATCCACAACACCGTCAGAAGCAGACTCACAATCTGACTCTCCATGAACAGCGTGATCCGGATCCCGGCCGCCCAAACCAACAACGCAATCACCACCTGCCCCGCTAACTTCGTCCGCGCCCCAAGATCGTGTTTGTCATCGTACATCCCCAGCGCCACCATCAACCCGCCGCCAACCAGCAACACCACCAGTTTCCGCCAGACCGACAACGCGCCGTCGATATACACGCGCATCTCCTCAAGATCCAAAAATGGCAGGTCAACGCGGGCCACCATCGGCAGCATCACCAGATAGTTAAATCCCACCGTCAACGCAAACGCCCCAAACACCGCGACGCCCCCCAACAACGGCATCGCCTGCGTATGAATCTTCCGTTCAAGGTCCGGCTGATCCACATAACCCCACTGAATCGAGAGCCGTTTGAAAATCGGCGTGAACACCAACGCCAGCAGAAACGCCATGTCAAAGATAAAGAAATAAACAAGAATCCAGTTCATCTCAGGTCAGCTCGCGATACAATTCGTCAATTCGCCGCACCATCAACTCCTCCGCAAACTCCTCCCGCACCAATTGTCGGCCTTGTGCGCCGAATTTAGTCGCCAGCTCCCGGTCGCGCAACAACCGAATCACCGCCGCCGCCACCCCGCCGGCATCCTCCGCCCGCACCAAAAAACCCGTCTCGCCATCCCGGCAAACCTCGCGTGCCCCGTCCACATCGAACGCCACGACCGGCACCCCGCTCGCCAATGCCTGCGACACCGTTCGCGGCAACCCTTCGCGCAACGACAAATGCACCAGCACATCCATCTGCGCCATATAGCTGGGAATCTCCTCCGGTCGCACCAACCCGGTAAAGATAAACCGATCGCTCATCCCCATTTCCGCCGCCCACCGCTCATACTTCTCGCGGTAAATCCCGTCCCCCACCAACAAAAACTTCACCTGCGGCACCGCCGCGACTATCTGCGGGGCGGCTTCAAACAAATACTCGTGCCCCTTCAACCGAAACAATCGCGCCACCTTCCCCACCACAAAATCACCCCGCCGCTTTCCCTCCAGAAACGCGTCAATCTTCATCCCACTGCGAATCGTCACATACTTCCCGCCAATCCCGGCCGCCTGATACTGCTCCGTCATCGCATCAGCCACCGAAACAAACTGCGTCGTCCACTGCCCCGCGACCTGTTCTGCCCAGCGGAAGAGCCAATTCCCGAGCGGATTCTGATACCGGTAAAACGACGGCCCATGAATCGTATGCACCACCACCGGCACACCCGCCAATCGCGCTGCCAGACGCCCGACAAACCCCGCCTTACCGGAATGCGTGTGGACGATGTCGTACCGGTTCTTCTCAAACAACCGGCGCAAGGCCCGACAGGCCTGCACATCCAACCAAGGATTTAGTTCGCGGCGTAATTCATCGAGCACTATCGTCGGCACCCCGGCGGCCAGTGAACCTTCCGGTCCCGTCTGCGGGCCGGTCACCAAATCACATTCATACCCGAGTCGCCGTAAACCGCGACACGTGGCGATCGTGTTCTCCTGCGCGCCGCCGACGATCAGCCGGGTGATGACGTGACACACTTTCAGGGCTGCCATTCAAATACTCCGCGATGAATTTCCCGGCCACAATGCCGTTCCACCATCCCCAAGTCCAGCCCGCGCGGGTAACCGTAATTCCGACTGATCCGCTTCAACTCCGACGGATTGACATAAATATGTGTCACTCCGTTCGTAGCGTTGGCCGGGAACCGATCAAACGCCGACGCCCACACCACCGGATGCCGGGCATGATGAACGCGCGCCTCGCCGATGTACAACACCCGCGCCGTCGCCGGTAGATTCTCATTCATCCACACAATTGGCGCAAACACACCGCGTCCCAATTCGACAAGAAACTCACGTTCGCTCACTTGTCCCAGCAGCAGATTCCACGGGAGCACCGCCCCCATCCACGCCAACCCGGTCAACCACACCGCCGCCACAATTCCCCGGCACCACTTCCCCACGGAGTCCAAGGCACAGGCACCCAGCAGCGCCACCACCGGCAATACCGGAAACAAAAACCGCCACGGGCGGAACGTCAGGAGGTACCACCCGAGATACGCCAACACAAACAACCCCGCCGCCCGCCGCACCCGGCCATTGTCGCGAATCAACAATGCCAGCGGCGCCGCCAGCAACAGCGTCGGCACCGCCCCGTTTTCGATAAACGAGTATTGCCAGATCCGCTCGACGAATTGCGCGAGGCCGGTCGTGTCAAAGCTTGCATAATGTTTTGCGGCAAACACTCCGGCTTGTTCCGTCGTCCACAATTCACTGCGCGATAGCAACGGATAGATCGGATTCCCTGTCAACGACCAGTTCTTGAGCAACCACGGTAAGGGCGCAATGCCGGCCAGGAAGATTCCCCAGACTGACCGGCGCAACACCAACAGCCAGAGCCCGCAAGGCAAGAGCACGACCGGGATGGCAGTCCACTTCGTTGCCACCGCGCCGCCAGCCGCCAGCCCGGCCAGCCAGATCCACCGGTTGCCGTCAAATGCGAGCAGCACACCACCAAACGCCAGCGTCGCATAGAACGTCGTCGCCAAATCGATGCGCGCCGTCTGGCTCAGGTCTTGGATAAAGGGCACGCAGTAGAACAAGGCCGCCGCCAGCAGCCCGACCCGGCGCGACCATAATTTACCGGCGACGGCGTAGACGGCCAGCGCGCTCAACCAGCCGAAACACCAATGCAACATTTTCGTGGCGATATCCGACCGGGTGACCAAGCCCAGCAGATACAGCATCTCGGTCAGTTGCGGCAGATTGGAATAGAAGTTGTGTGGGAGGAAAATGATCCGCCCAGCTTTCAAGTATTCGCTGGGTGCGCCAAGATGATATTCGAGTTCGTCGTATTCAAACGGCGGCGTGACCGCGCCGAACAGACAGAGCAAGACGGCCAGCAGAATCACCGGCCACAACCATCCCGCGCCCTCCGGTCGGCTCCAGTTGCGAAAGTACGCCCGTGGCGCCGGCAATAACCAAGCCGCTGCCAGAAGAAAAATCCACCCCACTTTGCCGGTGGCGAAGCAACCAATGACCAAAACACCGGTCGCCATGAGCCATAGTCCAACTGCGAGCGCAAACAAACCGGTCAACAATGTCCGCTCCCGCACGAGCCGGTCGAGCACCACCGCCCCGCCGGCAAACGCCGTTACCAAGACCGCCAAACACCACAAGCCATCGCCGAAGCGCCGGAGCCAGAAGTCGCCAAAGTGCTCGCCCACCGTCCACGCCGGTAAGTTTTCCGCCAACCAGACCGGATAGAGCCAGGCGTGAAAGTGAAAAAAGAAAACCGTCGCCACCGCCAGGCCCCAACCGAAAGCGAGCCAGCGCGTCAGCCGGGGAGTGAAGCGTGGGGTAAAAGAATCGCCCGCGTCGTGGGTCATGCTGCGACGATTCTAGCGTGAGTACCGCAAACCGCAAGCCGCCCGGAGAATTGCGCCTTGCCGGGGGGATGTTTCACATTACAATCCGCCGCCAATGAGCAACCGAGCTGTGTTTTTGGATCGCGATGGCGTGTTGATGCAGGACTCCAATTATGTGGGCCACGTGGAGCGCGTGGTCATTCTCGACAGCGCACCACACGCGGTCCGACGGTTGCAGGAGGCCGGCTTTCGGGTGTTTGTCGTGACGAACCAGTCAGGCGTCGGGCGCGGCTATTTTACCCGCCAAGCGGTGGATGAAATCCATGCGTTGCTCGACCGGGAGTTCGCCAAGGTCGGGGCGCGGATTGAACGATATTATGTCTGTCCGCATCATCCCGAAGACAAATGCGCGTGCCGGAAACCGAGTCCGAAGTTGCTCCAACAAGCAGCGGCGGAGTTCGCACTCGATCTGAAGCAGTGTTATATGATCGGGGACCGACGCAGTGACGTGGAATGCGGCCAGAATGCCGGCGCGCGGGCAGTCTTGGTGTTGACCGGCGCGGGCGCGGAGACGCTGGCCAAAGGCGAAGCGCGACCGGACCACGTGGCCGCGACTGTCGGTGCGGCAGTGGACTGGATTTTAGGGCAGAAGTGAATATGGTTGGGGCATGTTGCGTGAAGCCGACCGGCTGGCATTGGTAAAATTACTCACAGACGACGACCCGACTGTGTGGCGGTTGCTGGAGGAACGGTTCGCTGTGATGGGCCAGGACGGTCGCGATTTTCTCGATGATCTTCTGCAAACTCCCGAGACTGGCGCCCACCGCGGCGCGCAGTGGATCAAGCGCTCGCTGCAGGAGCGCGAGGCAGCCGAAGCGCTCGCGCAGTTTTGTGCGATCTGCGATTCGCCAGCCGACTTGAGTCGGGGCTGTTGGTTCCTGGCCAAAACGCGCTATCCGGAATTGGACGCCACCGCGTATGAGGCGCGCGTGGCTGAAATGGCGCAGGAGTTGCGCGCCCGGTTGACCGGTCGCGAAACGCCCCGGGGCACCATCGAGGTGGTGAACCGGCATCTGTTTGGGACACTGGGGTTCCGCGGAAACAAGCGCGACTATTATGATCCCGACAACAGCTATTTGAATCGCGTGCTGGATCGGCGGTTGGGGATCCCGATTTCGTTATCAGTTTTGTATCTGCTCGTGGGCCGGCGGTTGCACTTGCCGCTCAGCGGCGTGAATTTGCCGGGGCATTTCGTCATCCAATGGCAATCGCGGCTGGCGAAGTTTTTCATCGATCCTTTCAACGAAGGCCGCGTGTTAACCGAGGCGGATTGCCGGGAATACTGTACACAGATGGGGCTGAAATTCCGGTCGAGTTCGTTGAGTGCGGCGTCCACCCGGCAAATCATGACCCGGCTGTGCCGGAATCTGCACGCGATTTATACGGCAAACGACCCGAGCCGGGTGCCCCCCTTGGAGCGCGCCATTGCCTTACTCACCGCCGGAGCGGATTGAGTCCGGCTAGGGGCTGCTGAGCTTCATCTTGATCTTACCCGCGCCGCCCTCACCGACGATATAATACGTGTTGGTCCCATCAGTCCGGAACGTCAACCCCGGGCTGGGAAAACTTGGCGACGTGCTCCCACAGTTCACCGGCACGAGTCCATCACAAGTCCCCTTCCAGACCGAAAAGATCGTCGCGATATTGCTGTCCGAAGCATCGAGCGTAAAATGGCGATTCGGAGCCGCCACCGGTGGGGTGAGTTTCCAGACGACATCCGCGCCACCAGTCCCACAAACTGAATCCTGAAATTGAGCCGTGTAGCGGGTGGTGTTCGCTCCGGCCTTGAACGGGATACTCGTAATCGCCAGCGCATTCGAACAGGAATCATTGATTCCCGGACAAGACAACTGTGTCGTCGGATCGCGACCGATGGAGCGCAGGGCTTTCGTATCGAAGGCGGAGCACTCGACCCACCCGTCCGGCAGACTGTTGGTAACGCCGCTGTTGTTGAACAACCGCAACAACTTCGTCATGGCGAGCGTCGCCGCCAAGTCCTCCCCCCCGGCCACGATCCGGGCTTGGTCAACCAGATCCGCCGGGAAATTGGCATTACATACCGCTGGATCCGCCCCGAGCAACACCGTGTTGCCAATCGCAGCAATCAGTTCGGCGGCCAATTTTTTCCGGGCCTGACATAATTTGGCGCCGCGCAGTTTTTGGTTTTGGGTGCCACCACCTTCACCGGTCACCTTGGTGCTGCGCCAATACAGCCCCAACGCTTCAATCATCGCGAGTTCACTGGGCTCGGTCACATTGTTATACCGCGGCAAGGTCGGCAGGGAAATGAAACCCAGATTCAAGCCGCCTTCGCAACTGGCCTGAATGGCTTTCCGGAGGGTGACGCAATTGCCGGCCTCGGTCGAGTCGGGATGACTCAGCCAGAACCGGGCACTCCGCGTCACACACGGTCCAGGCGGCGGGGGCGGTTGCGGCGGCGTCAAAAACAACGACGCGGAGACCGTGTATTCCTGTCCCGGCGGGATGTTGATGGATTTGGCGGCGTTGTTCCCCCAATAATAGAGCACCGCCGTATCGCCGCCACCGGTGCCGCTTTGGCAGTTCGAGTCCGCGGTTGCAATGGGGCGCGCCGGATCAACGGTGTACTCAAATGCCGTTCCAACCGCCGATGGCCAGCAGGTGTACTGCACTAAATCAGGCGGCACCGGGAGCGGTTCAACAGATGCCGGCCCCGCCACCGTGCCAAAGATTGAAAATGTCGGCGGCGCGGGATTGACGTCGTTATCTTCAATCCGGTAGGCGTCAAATGTCGGGCCATTAAACTGGGCTTCGGTGATGACCGGGCTGCAAATGGGTTTATTGACTTGGAACGTCGGCCCGTCATCGGTGCCAACTTGGAAATCCCACAGATAGCGGATGCCGACTCGCGCGGAGATAAAGCCCGTGTTGCGAATGGTCGTCGTGACTTCGACTGTCGTTGTTTCGAAGCTGTCGCCGTTGACCCGGACATCCTGGATGATCGTCAACCGGTCCGGCGTGATCGGCGGCCCCGACAAGTCGTAGGTTGTCCGCACCCCGGTGGTGCCGAGCATTTGCGCGACCCCAAATGGATCCAGGGTGACATTGGTATAGCTTGAGGATTTACTGCCGAGGTCTTGAATGTAATCAGTCGCGGTGAGATAGGACCGAATGGTGTTGAATGATGTCCCGGGACTCCCGCTGCCGAACAAAACATTGAGGCCGGGGCCCGCCGGATGCGCCGGGCCCGTGGTCACGGTATATTGGCCGACTCCGGAGCCGACCGCATCTTCCACAAACACGCGATAGAAGCTATTGCCGGCTTCCAGCGTGCCGCCCCGTCCCACCTTGGGGCTGGTCTGCGCCCAAGCGGCTGCGCCGCTCACGATAATGCCACAGGCCACCGTCATCCACCCAATGCAACTCAAGCGACAGGGCTTCACGCTGATCTCCGATGCTGAATTCTTTTTCATAGCGAATGCCTCAGGGTGCCGTAACCTGCAATTTGAATTTCCCGACCCCGCCACTCGCGCCCTCGGCCACGATGTAATAGGTACTGGTGCCGTCCGCGGTGAACGACACGCTGGCCTCACCAACCGTTGGAGCATCACAGTTGACGAGCGAAAGGAGGTCACCATCGCTCTTCCAAACCGACACCATCGGCTGAATATTGCTGCCGGAGGTTTTGGCCGTAAATTGGCTCCCCAGAATCGCTTCCTCCGGTTTGATCTTCCACACGGCGTCAACTCCCCCATCCCCGCAATCGGTCGGACCAACCGCGTTGGAATACTTGGTCAAGTCCACTGATTGCTTGAAGGGGAAACTCACGATGGATTCCGCAGTCGCAGCCCGGTCATTGATGCCGGGGCACGTTGTTTGGGTGGTCGGATCTTTGGCGAGCTTCCGCAACACCTTGGCTTTCACCTCCGAACACTCAAAGAGGCCGACCGGAAAATCATTGGTGACGCCACTGTTGTTAAACTTCTGCAACAGCGCCGTGAACAACCGGACCTGCAGAATATCATCCCCACGACAGGCCGCGCCAGCCAGCTCAATGAGATCGGAAGGAAAATTGACCTGTGTCACACCGTTATAATACGAGCAATTTCCCGGTGCCGTTCCCAACAGGGCGTTGTTCGCTTGGGCGGCAATCAACTCCACCGCGAGCCGCTTCCGCTCCCGACACAACTTTGACCCCGGCAAGCGCAATGTCTGTGTCCCGCGGTCTTCGCCGGTCGACTTTTGCCCCCGCCAATACAGGCCCAATGCCTCAATCATCGCATCACCGGCATCTTTGACGTTATCATCGTTTTGGTACTCAACCGGCAACGTCTGAAATCCCAAGCAAACCTGACCGCCGTTGGCCTCAATGGCGCGCTTCAACGTCACGCAATTCGGGTCATTGGTTTCCGAATGCGAAAACCAGAACCGCGCCGGTCGGGTGATGCAGTCCGGGTGCTGGGCGAGTTGTGTTTGGGGCGTGCATTCGACCGCGGGTGGCTCCGGGGTGCCGCCGCCCAACGCCATCACATAAACCGTCGTATCGTAAGCGTTATCGGCGGTATCGGAGAGAATGATGGTCAGCTTGTTACCGGTGACATTCGGGCCGATGGACAGGAAAAAGGTCATGATCGAATTGGTCCCCCCGGGCGTCAAGACTCCGTCCAACTGCGTCCCGGCAACCGCCGCCATGCCGGGGTGCTTGATGTTGATGGGGGCACCGGCAACCGCGGCAATATTGGTCCCGTTCAAGAACAACCCAAAGCCATCATTAAACGGACTGTTGACGAATTCGGGATACTCTTCCGAGCCAAAAACAACCTGAAAGAAGACATTCCCAAACCCCGGCAATGTGTTGAAGGTGATGTCCAGTTGGGTGCAATCAAAATGCGCCGCGTTGCCGGTAATCGGATCGAGCAAGGCTTCTTGTTCCGAGTTGGCGGCGACGCCAAATGACGTTGACTGCGACGGTGTTGAATTGGGTCCAGTCCCGTAATTGGCGACGTTGCCCGAACTCAGAATAATCCCCGGCAACGCCATTCCGTAGGTATCCGGAAACGGGCCGGTCAGCGAATACACACCACTCGAAGCTTCGCCATTCGGAAGTGCATGGGCCTTCAATTCCACCGAAGTCACGGCAATCCCAGCGCCCCCACCGGCAGTCAGCGCACTCGCGATTTGGGTGGCGTTGGTGGTTGGGGTCACAATAATGGCCGCGTGAGCCGCCGGCCACCCGGTCAGGACAGCCACAATCAAACCAAGCCACCGGCCTCGAACAGTCATATTCATTTTCAGCCCTGCTGATTTCGACGAGTTCATGCTGTTTACTTAACCGTAATCGTTGCCTTCACGGCGTCTTGCTTGGCGGGATTGCTGGTTGAGGTCAGCGTCACCAAGAACGACTGGGAGCCGGCCACGGCGAGTGAATCGACTATGAACTCAACCCGAATGAGCGTCGCATCCCCGGTGGTAGCGCCGACCGCCAAGCTGGCGGTCGTATACGTGCCAGCCCCAACGGCCCCGGTGATATCCAACAGATCCTGCTTCGGAGAGGCTCCAAGGAAGTAGCGGATGGAGGCAAAACCGGGCAGCGAAGTCGGCCCGGCAACCGTGTAGCTATCACTGGTGTTCCCGTCATTTTGCACGCTGATGTAGAAGTACCGCGGCTTCCCAGCCTTGCCGGGTTTGGCGCGTTTGCCTTTTTGGATCGCTTCCTGCGCGTCCCCGGTCAGGTTGATGATGTTGTTGCCGAGATAGTATTTCGCCTTGTTCTTCGCGGCAATCTGCCCGTCGGGCTGGCTGCCGGTGCCTAATCCATTGAGGGTGACTGTGTGAGGACTGCCGGCGGCATTGTCAATGATCTGCAGCGTGGCTGTCGCCGGCCCGATGCTCGTGGGTGCAAACTGAACCTGCACAACACAGGCAGCACCGGTCGCGATGCTCCCACCAACACAGTCACTGGACACCAAAACGAATTGGCTGGAACTCGCCCCAATCACGCTGACGCTGGTAATCGTGAGCGGCGCGGTGCCGCAATTGGTCACCGTCACACTCGTCACTACGCTGGTTGTGCCGACGGGCACATTCGCAAAACTCACACTGGTGGGACTGAGGCAAACTACTGGGGCAGGAGCGCGCCCGGTCCCACTCAAGCCAACTGTGTGCGGGCTGGTGGCGGTATTATCATTGATCCGCAAGGTCGCGGTGCGGACCCCGGCGGTTCCCGGCACAAACTTCACGCCAATTGAGCATGTTTCGCCGGGCGCAATGGGGTTACCACTGCAAAGATCCGTGGTGATGACAAACTCATTCGAGGCCACCCCAACCACAACAGCATTGGTAATGAGCAGATCCGCCGTCCCACAATTGGTGATCACGAGAAACTGCTCAGGACTGAATGTGCCAGTTGTGACTTCTCCAAAAGCCAAGGAACTAACCGCATTCGGGCAGAACAACGGCACAGGTGCCAAGCCGACGCCTGTCAGTGGCAATGAATGCGGACTGCCGGTAATGTCATCGGCCACCAGCAGTGTCGCGGTGCGGGTGCCGACGACCGTCGGCGCAAACGAGATGGTGATTGTACAGGTTCCGCCCGGTGGGATGGACAAGCCTTTGCAATTGTCTGACTCAATTGAGTAATCCCCCGGATTTAGCCCGCCAATTGTCACATCAAAGATGTTGGCGCTCACTGTGGTTTGGTTCTGGAGCGTCACTGTGATATTGGTCGAAGTCCCCACATAGTGTGAGCCGAAATCCACCAACGCCGTCGTAAACCCAAACGGCGGTGGAGTCGCGGTGACTTGGAGCGCCAGTTTACCGCTCTTGTCCTGAAGTCCTTCCGCCACGATGTAATAGATATTCGTGTCACTCACAGTCCAACTCACTGCCGACTGGGTGGTGTTCGAGGCGTCATTATTGGAGGTGACTTCCTCCAACCCGCCACACGTCCCGCGCCAGACTGACAACAGCGTGTTGAAGCTGCTGCCGATTGTGTTTGCGGTGAAAACGGTTCCCGGGGTCGGATAGACGATCGTGAAAAACTCCTCGATCCCCCCCCGCCCCGCCGCCGGACTTGGGTGATTATTGTGGTAAACCGTCGGGGTTAGATTATTGGTCCAAGCGAATGGGTAGCTGGTAATTTCAATGGCCGTTTGACAGGTGTCATTGGTGGCCAAGTTCGGCAGGTCTGAGGCATTATTTCCGTTGTAGACCACCAAGGCAAAGTCTTGATTGACCGACGCGCCAATGTTCGGCAACGCTTTACCCGGAAGATTGACAGCCCGAACCACCAAACTCCAACTCCCTGTCTGACCGGCAGGAAGGAAGACGCTCTCCATGTTGTTGAGCACATCCGGCGTACCGCCGGTCTTCGAGAATTCGCGGTCGAAAACGTTCCCAAAATACGACTTACCGCCAATCGTCAATACCAAGTCAAGGTTGTTGACCAATTGTGGGCCATTGCCCGGCGTCCCCGGGACATCCGACCACGCCAACGTCACTCGGAAAGGCTTGGTCGAATCCGCAACGCTACCACTGACTTCATAGCTTTGACCAGACCGGTTGAAGTATGTTTGTTGTGTGACCGGGTTGGTCGTCAGCAATGGCGAATCAATTGCCCGGCCAATCGATTGATCACGAATGACGCGTGGCACAGTATCAAACATCCGATCCAAGTCCAACCGCCCCATGCCTTGCGCACTCGATGGCAACTGGTCGGTTGTGCCGGTCAGGGGATTGGGCAACGGCAAGTACCGGGCCGCATTACAGATGTAGGCCTTGGTCATCGCCGGACTGGGCTGTAACATCAACAGCCGATTCTGGAAATACCACCAGAGCAACTGCGCCGCGCCCGCGACGGCCGGAGCCGCAACACTGGTGCCACTGTAGGCGGTAATGCCGTTGACCAACCGGGAATACAAAAGGGTAATTGTCGGATCCAAGTGAAATCCTTCCGTACAAGGCGCGGGGAATGGGCTATTGGGATCGCATCCACCGCAGAGGGGTTGGGTGTACGTGTCTTGAGAAGTCGCACCATAGATGCCGACCCCCGGAGCCATGATATCGGGTTTGAATCGTCCATCAAGAGTCGGCCCAAATGAAGTGAAGCTCGCCAAACCACCGGGATCGGTCTTGGTGGAGGCGCCCACAGTGATGATATTCTTGGCGGTAGCCGGTGGCGTGACGAGCACATCACCAAAACCGCCGGTACCATCCAGGCCGTTGGCATTCCCGCCGGCAAAAACGTATAAAAGCTCTTGATTGACAGGCGAAGGTCCCGGGGTGGGTGGATTCGTCGAGCCGGTATTGACCGCATCGCGCGTCAGGGCGTCATAGGCTTGGGAAAAATCATTGTAATCGCCCGCACTGGTACAACAGATTTCACCCCAACTATTGTTACTGATTCGGGCCGCACGCAAATAGATGTTCAAAGCATGATCGAACGGGCCCAGGAAATCATCGGACGCACCGCCTTTGCTGGATCCAATTCGGCCAAACGGCGAGATGCCCATTCCGAGTTGCAGGCCACTTGAGATTTCCTGACGGTAGACGGTGACCGGGAACGGCGGAGCAGGTTTGTTGGTTACAATCTCACAAGTGTTGGTGCAAACCACATTCGTTGTGTATCCGCACGTGATGTTGAAGTTGGTACAGGTGAGAGTTGCACAACAAGCGGGTGGTGTCGGCCCGGAACATTCAACTCCCCCGCCAATGGTGAATCCGTTGGTGATACAGCCGAAGACTAAATTGGTCACGCAGGATTCAACCGTTTTCTCGGTGATACAATTGATAATTTCATCGGGAAAATCATCAAACCCGGCCGCAACTGAGGCCACCACGGTTCCGTGCCCATCGGTATCGCTACCAAATGTGTAAACAATCTTGGACCCAAAAAAATTGAAGCACGACATATCCGGCGACACCGAAAATGTCGGCACCGAAAAACACGGGTGGGTGCTATCAATCCCACTATCGGCAATGTCGAGCACCGGATAGTCGTTCGGGTTCTGGGACGCCCCCACTTTGTTTTGGAGAAAATCCAAATACCGGACCGGAGCCGGGCCGCTATCACTGGTCGCCAGAACCAATGCCTGCGGTTCATCCATCTGCCGCATCGGCAAAACCTGACGGACCCACAGGACACTTGGCAAGGCAGCCACATTCTGCAAATCAACAGGCCGCAGGGTCAACTCCAGATTGATTTGATTGAGTAAATACCGGGGAGCGCTAACCGGTCCCAGCGCATACCGCTGGACTGCCTCCACAGCTTGCGCGGCATCCGCATCATCCACCACGGCCAAGCGGACTCTCACTGTGGGTTCCGTCACGTTTTGCAGCGAGTCAGGCAGCTTGTAATATGGATGGTACGCCCCGATCCATTGGATGGGGCCGGCCGGTTCGCGGAGAGTCTGAAGCTTGGTTTCGGCCGCAGCATCAACCATTACCAAGAACGCATTGTTGGGCACGTAATTAATCACCTTGACCTTACCGGCGGCCTGTAACTGCTCCAGCCAACCCGGCTGCACCGGAGCGTTGAATTGCACCAATCGCAACCGCCGCTTCCCGGCAACACTGCGTTCCTTGAGTTGCACCGGCACGGCCGGTTCGCCAACGGTTGTATCAAAGGTCGTCGCCGCCAATTCCAGCCGGTTAAAATGATCCGCCTTCTGCAGCCGGTCCCCATGCTTCCGCTGCAAGCCCTTGACCTGCTCGTCCGTTACTTCCGCAATCCAATAGCTTCCAAAATCGCGCACCTGTTCCACCCCGCCCTGTTTAAGCTGGGCGACCGAATCGTCCGCTGTAGGATAGATGATGACCTTGTTCAGTTTTTTTGGACTGCCTTTGGCGGCCCGGCTTGCCAAGGGCACCATGAAACTGACCACGATTAGAATCCCAACCATTCCTCGCAACGCTCTCATCGAATCCTCCTCAACAAATCATTTGCTGTCACAGTCATTCTTCCGGCGGACAACCAGCTCTGTTTTTTGCTTATTTTCACTGTTTCACCAAAGTTCCGGACTGAAGTTTCACGTGGAAATCATCCACGGCTTGATCGCTACTGCCGGCGCTGTTCCATTTGAAACTCGGGGTCTTGACTGTCACCCCGCCGATGCTGGACTGCGCCAACACCCCGAACGCTTGGCCGGCATTAGGTGTGGTCACCTGTGCCAATTGCACCTTGCCGATCTGGGCGGCGGCAATTGTGCTATTCACGAGCCCAGCCACCTTGACGCTGCTGATGCTGGCCGCCGCAAATGTCCCACCGCCCATGGGATTCTCCGCCGAATTTGGCGTAAAGCCCACTGCAATGAGCGAATTCGCAACGGTGTTCAACGTAACTTTCCCGAGTGCGCCGCCAAAGTTGATTCCCGCCCCCGTCAGATTCCCCGCTTTGGCGTTCAGGTCTTTCAGGCTGCCCGCGCCCACGATGCTCCCAATGTCAATCTGCCCATTGCCGCCGCCGGCGCGCTTGACTTTCACATTCAACTTGCTCTTGCTGGTGGTATTCAAAACTGCGATCTGATCAATCGGCCCATCACCATCCCCCACCAAGGCCACCTCCAACGAACCCGGACCGGTGAGAGTCACGGTCACTTGATCCCCATCGCTGTCCGTAAAGACCACAGGTTGCGCCGTAGTGCCGGTGACAATTTCAATTGTGGCGGATGACCGCGCCCCCAACGTCGCCCCCCCAGTTGGGCTGTGCAAATTGAGTTTCACCGTTTTCTTGCCCGGTGTCGAACTTGTCAACAACGGAATCGCAATACTGCCCTGCATGACGCCAGGCGCAAAACTCACAGTTCCAGCCGTGGCAGTATAATCCGTCCCGGCCACGGCCGTGCCGTCACTGGTCGCGTATTGAACAGTTACGAGGGAATTCGGATTCCCCTGCCGGGTGACATTCAGCACGGCATTGCCGGCACCCTGACTCACAATCTGCCGTTGGGCAGTTAACTCCACGATGGGACTGACAGTCGTGGTCACACTGGCCAGATTATTCGTCACATTCAGGTCGAGCACCGCTGACGAAACGGTCGCCTGATTGCTCAATGTGCCTGACGTGGTTGGAGCGACCACAATATTGATGAAGACACTTGCGCCGCTGGCCACTGTGCCCAAGTCGCAGGTCACGACCCCATTTGATTCACCACAGCCCGAGGAGGCAGCCACAAAATCCACCCCCGCCGGCAACTCATCCACCACCGTCACCCCCGTGGCCGATGACGGCCCCAGATTGGTGATGGTCAACGAATAGGTCAGGTTACTGGTGACGACCACGGGATTCGGATTTCCCGTCATAGTCAGGGCCAGATTGGCAGCCGGAATGACCACCAATGAATACAACCGGCTTCCCGTGCAGCCCGTGCTATCCGTCGCTGTCACAGTGAAGGCAAACGTCCCGGCGGCGGTCGGCGTCCCACTTAGCTCGCCAGTCGTTTCGAGTGCCAATCCGCTGGGTAAGGCGCCCCCGGTCACCGCAAAAGTCTGCGGGGCAACTCCGCCCGTGGCAGTAATGGTTTGGCTATACGCTTGGCCAACGGTTCCCGTTAGCACCTGCGCCGGGTTCACCGTAATCGTGGCACACACGGTCGCGAGCGAATACGTTTGGAATCCCGCGCACCCACTGCTATCCAACGCGGCCACCGTGAAGCTCACCGTGCCGGTCGTCGTCGGAGCTCCCGAAATAACTCCGGCGGCGGACAACGTCAAACCACTCGGTAATGCGCCACTGAACATCGAGAAGGAATGCGGCGCAACGCCCCCGCTCGCACTCAACGCCTGATTATAGGCCGCCCCGGCGAATCCATTCGCCAATGAAACCGGTGTCACCGAGATGGTCGGGCAATTGTTTGCCAAAACCAAGGTGTAGGTAATGGCCTTCTGACAGCCGTTCGCATCCGTAACGGTCACAGTGAATACGGTGCTGCCGCTCAACGGCGTCCCGGACAGAACACCCGCGCTCGACAATGTCATTCCAGCCGGCAACGAACCGGCCGTTTGCGATATGACATACGGTGCCGCCCCGCCACTCGGTGTCAATGTTTGACTATAGGCCACCCCGACCTCTCCGATGGGCAAGGTTGCCGGCGCGACAGCCAACGTCGGGCAGCCGACGGTCAATGTATAGAAGCGGTCGCCCGTGCAACCACCTTCATTGATCGCGCTGACCTTGAACGTAAATGTCCCGAGCAATGTTGGCGTGCCGGACAAAAGGCCGCCACTCGACAACGTCAAGCCAGGCGGCAACGTTCCACTCGTCCGCGCAAACGTTAACGTCCCCGTTGGCGTCAGGGCAGAAATTGCCTGACTATAGGCGACACCCAGAATTGGATTCGGCAGCGTGGCCGGTGTCACCGTGATCGGATCACAACTGACCGTCACCGAATACACCTTCGATCCATTACAGCCATTGATGTCAACCGCCCTGACGGTAAACGTGTACGTCCCCGAGAGCGTCGGCGTGCCAGTCAACTCGCCATTCAGGGCGAACGTCAGCCCCGGCGGCAACGTCCCGCTGGTGATAGTGTAATTGATTGGCTCCACCAAGCTCAAAGCCTGAATGGTCTGGAAATACGCCACCCCACGAGTCGCCACTGGCAACGGTGAACCCGGCGCGAAGTAAACAAGTGTCGGACAGGTGATTGGAATCGTGTAGCTCCGGCTCGCCGAACAGCCGGCCTCATCTGTCCCGGTCACTTCGAACGTGTACGTTCCAAGGGTCGTGGGCGTCCCGTACAAGTACCCAAAGTCGTCCAACGTCAAGCCGGGCGGCACCGCGCCACTCGTCACTTCAAATAACACGAACCCGCTCCCGCCGACCATGGATATTTGCTCGAAGTAGGAATTCCCAGCCTGTCCCGCCGGTAGGTTGGCTGGCGTCAGGAATGTGAAGGGACACGTGATTGACAGCGAATACGCCCGCGTCCCGGCGCAATCATTCGCATCCAGTGCCTGAACGGTAAACGCATAATTACCCACTACCGTCGGCGTCCCCGTCAAAGTGCCCGTCGGTGTCAAGTTCAAGCCCGGTGGTAACGCGCCCGCCGCGATGGAAAACGCGTAGGGCGGCGCGCCGTTGGTCGCCGTAATGGGTTGACTAAACACTTGGCCTGTTACCAACGCCGGCAACGTGGCTGGGGTCAGCGTGATATTTGGGCAGGAGACAGAAACCGAGTATGCCTGCAGACCGGCACAGTTGTTGGTGTCCAGTGCCCGAATGGTGAAGTTGAAAGTTCCGGCGGTCGTCGGCGTCCCCTGCAGCAGCCCGGCCGCATTCAAGTTCAACCCCGGTGGCAACGATCCGGTCAACACGGAAAAGACGTACGGCGCCGTTCCATTCGTTGCCACAATCGTTCGACTGAAACTGATGCCAATCGAGAGATTCGTCAGCGTGTTCGGCACCAGCCCAATAAACGGACAAACCACTGTGAGGCTGTACGCTTTCGTGGCCGCGCAACCATTCGCGTCCAGTGCCTGCACCGTAAATGCGAAAGTTCCTACCGTTGTCGGTGTCCCGCTAATCGTCCCCCCACTACTGAGCGTCAACCCCACCGGCAGCGCGCCACTGGTAACCGTGAATGCGTAAGGCGCCACCCCGTTGCTGGCCGTCAGCGATTGGCTATAAACCACTCCCACCGGTCCGTCGGGCAATGTTTCCGGCCCCACACCCACAACAGGACACGTGATTGTAACCGTGTACGCCCGACTCGCCGAACAACCAATATCATCCGTGGCTTGAACGCTGAAATTATACGTCCCCGCCGCCGTCGGCGTTCCGGTCACTTCACCGGCCGCGCTCAACGTCAAACCAGGCGGCAGCTCACCAGTCGCGACTGCAAACGTGTACGGCGCGACCCCATTGGCCGCCGTCACCGTCTGATTGTAGGCCGTCCCGGTCACCCCATTCGTCAAAGAGGCCGGCAACACCGTGATGAGCGGACAACTCAACCCCACCCCACTCAACGTCACAACCTGCGGCGTGTTTGTGGCATTACTGACAATCGTCAGCAACCCGGCCCGGGGCAAGGTCGTCGTGGTTTTGAAAGTCATCTCAATCTGGCACACCTGCCCCGGCAAAATCAGGACGCCCTGGCAGCTATTGGCCACAATGGCAAAGTCATCGGGATTCACTCCCCCAATCGTGATACTGCTGATGCTCAACACCGAGTTGCCGGTGTTCTGCACCACAACCGTCTGCGATGGACTGGTGACATTGACAGCATTGGTGCCGAAATCCAAGGCGGTGGTGCTGAGTTGCATGACCGGCGCGACGCCGGAACCGTGCACTACGACATCATTCGTCCCACTCCCGGCATTACTCAAAATCCGCAACGTGGTGTCCAACAACCCACTCTGCTGGGGCCTGGCCGCAATCCCAATCACGCAACTGGCGCCCGGTGCGATTGGCGCTCCCAAGCAGGTATTTCCGGTAACGATGAAACTGCCGGCATTGCCGCCGGTCAAACTCACTCCGACAATAGTCAATGGTGCCGAGCCGGCATTATTGATGGTGACCTGTTGCACCGCACTGGTTGTGGCAACCAACTGGTCGAGGAAATTCAAATTAGCCGGAGTGACACTGATGATGGGCGCCGTTGGTGTCACGGTCATTGTATAGGCTTGACTCCCGCCGCACCCGTTGGCGTCCGACGCTGAAACGGTGAAGACGTAGGAGCCGGCGGCACTTGGCGTTCCCGCCAGCGTCCCGTTTAATGCCAAGGACAGTCCGGGCGGCAACGCACCCGCGCTGACGGTAAAATTGACGGTTCCAACTCCACCCAAGACGGTAAACTGATTGGTATAAGAAACGCCTTGCACCGCATTGGTCAAGCTGGCCGGTTGCACCGTCAATGTCCCGCACCCGACGGTCAGGCTATACTGCCGCGTCCCGGTGCAGCCGGTCGCATCGGTCGCGGTCACGGTGAATGTGAACACGCCCAAATTGGTCGCCGTACCGGAAATCAACCCAGTTGCATCCAGCGATAATCCTGCCGGTAACCCGCCCGCTGTGATGCTAAAGGAATATGGACTTACGCCGCCACTGGCGGAAATCGCTTCACTATAGGCACTACCGGCCACAGGGTTGGCGAGTGTCAGTGGTTGGAGCGTGACGGTTGAGCAGCCCTTGCCAAGCAAGAACACTGACTGCGGGCTGTCGGTGGCCGTATCGAAAAACGAGAGGACCGCATTGCGATTGCCATTGGTCGTAGGCAAAAAGCCAATGGTCAGTAGGCAATTGCTCCCAGGCCCGATGCTGACGGGGGGGGTACCGCAACTGTTGGCCACAATGAAGAAGTCCGCGCTGGCCAATCCGCTGATGGTGTTGCTGGAGATCAACAACGGGGCAGTACCACAGTTTTGAATGCTGACCGTCTGCGGGACAGCCGACGTCACCCCGATCAATGAACTGTCAAAAAAGAGATTGGGAGCGCTGAGACACACCAGTGGCGCGGGATCCAAACCCGTGCCGGAAAGTGGTACAGTCCGCGGGCTACCGGTGGCACTGTCAGTAATAACCAGTTGGGCGGTCTTCAATCCCGGCGTTGCCGGAGCAAAAGCAATATTGATCGAGCAACTGCCATTGGTTTGGATGAATGAGCCGGAGCAGGTCTCCGACAGGATCACGAAATCAGTGGAGTTCGAGCCAGCAAGCGCCACAGTCTGGACGTTGAGCGGAACACTGAGTCCATTCTGGAGGGTCACAGTTTGGAGCGCACTGGTTGTGCCGCCGGAGACTTGGTCCGGGAACGCCAAACTGCTGGGCGACAAGATGACCGGCGAGAAACTGGCGCTGACTTTCAGCACCAAGGTGCCACCGGGGCCATCATTGTGCGGTTCCGCAACGATGAAATAATCATCAAGACCATTCGCGGTGAAACTCACCGCCGATTGGAAAGTGTTGCTGGAATTGTTGTTGGAAACTTGTTCCACCAGCGAACCGCAACTCCCCCGCCAGACGGAGAGAACCGTGTCAAAATTACTGCCAAAGGTGTCCACCGTGAACGTCGTCCCCGGTGAGGGGCGCGGGATGATGAAGAATTCGTCGCTGCCACCCCGCGCCGTTGCCGGACTCGGGTGGGTATTGCGATAAACGGCTTTCGACAGTTGGTTGGTCCAGCTGAACGGGAAACCGCCGATGGTCTTGGCGGTCTGACACGCGTTGTTGGTGGCCGTGTTATCGCTGTCTGAGGGATTGGCGCCGTTATAGACGACCAGCGCAAAATCCTGGTCGGTGCCCGTGCCGACGTTGATGACGCCGTCGCCGGCAATTTCCACCGCGCGCACCACAACTTTCCAGGTGCCGGTCGTGCCGGCGGGGAGGAAGACGCTTTCAACGTTGTTCAGCGAATCATATCGGGGCGTCACTTTGGCAGCGGAATACCGCGTGGCAAAGTCATTCCCAGCGTAGATCTGACCGTTGACGGTAACTTCCAAGTCCAGATTGTTGACAAGCTGTTTCAACACGGACGGATTGCCGGGGGCGTCTGTCCAAGCAATCGTGACGCGGAACTCCTGGCCGGGATCGGCGATTTGACCGTCCACTTCATAGGTCTGACCAGGTGCGGTCAAATACGTCTGTTGGGCGACGCTGTTGGTCGGATACAAGGGCGTATCAATCGCGCGCGGAGTGGATTCATCGCGCACCAGACGCGGGATGCCATCAAACATCCGAGCCAGATCCATCATCCCCATGCCTTGGGCAATGGAAGGCAACTGATCTTGCGCCCCGGTCAGCGGATTGATTATCGAGAGATACCGGGCGCTGTTGAGGAGATAGGTTTTCAGCAACGCGGGGCTGGGCGGTAGGAGGTTGAAGCTGCTCTGGATATACCAATAGAGCAACTGAGCCCCACCAGAAACTGCCGGGGCCGCATAACTCGTCACCCCTTGGGGGCCGTTTGCGTTCGGAAAAGGCCAGGAGGTGAAAGCCGGGAAAGTGCGTTCCGTAGTATTGTAGAGTTTGGAGATCGCGGGTTGCGTCGCGAAATTCTCTTCGCAGGCGAACGGCACGGGATTGTTTGGATCGCACCCACCGCAATCAGTATGAGTATAGGCGGCTTGGGAAATAGCACCTGCCACCCCTTGCCCGGGGGCCACGAGGTCTGGCTTGAACCGCCCATCCCGCGTCGGGCCAAAGGAACTGACTGGTGATATCTGATTGGGGTTGGCGGAACCTAACAGCGAATGGCCCAAAACAGTGGCGCCAACTGTAATGACATTCTTGGCTGTGGCCGGCGGAGTAATCAAGACATCACCGTAACCACCAATGGGATTGGCGCCGTTGTCGTTACCGCCGGCAAAAACAAAGAGCATGGGCTGATTCTTGGGCGGCTGGCCGGGCGAATTGGTCACGCCAGTGGGGAGCGTATCACGGGTCAACTTGTCGTAGCTTTGGCAAAGATCATTATACGCCCCATCATTGCCGCCGATATTCAAGACTTCGGTCCAACTGTTGTTGCTGATGCGCGCATACGAAATGTAAATCCCGGCTGCGACGCCTTCGGGATTGTCCTTGGCGGAGTCCATGCTACTGACACCAAACAAGCCGTAGGGCGAAACCCCCAAGCCCAATTGGAAGCCATTCAAATCCCGGCGCGACAGATACCACGGCGGCGGCGGATTGTTGTTGTCAATGGAGGCGTCATTCACCACGCAACTGCTGGTGCAACTGATATTGGTAATAATGACGTCAACACAGGAGATCTCGGGACAACCAAACGGATAGGCGACGAGATTCGTACAGCACTCAGGGGGGAAGTTGCCGGTACAGGGGGAATAATTAAAGCCGTTCGTCGTGCAAATCTGTTGCGGCGTGATGGTGGTCACGCAATTTGAAACAAACCCCTGTGTAATGCAATTGATGACTTCATCTGGCTGGGTATCAAAGCCGATTGCGATGGAAGCCACGCGCGTTCCGTGACCATCCGTATCGCTGTTGATACCGGAGTAATAAACTTTCCGGCTGCCTAGAGGCGGGCAACAGGAAAAATCCGGGCTGACCGCTGCCGAACCAAAATAAAACGCCGGATGCCACGTGCTGAACTGATCCACTGGCGTGCAGTAGGGCGAAGGAACATCCACCCCGGTGTCGCAAATGTCCAACACCGGATATAAGGACGGATCCGCCAAAAATCCCCGGTCATCCAGAAAGGTCAGGTAACCCGGATCACCCGGCCCCGGCGCGAAGTTGCCCGTCAACACCAACGCCTGCACCTCATCCCGCGTGGTGACGGGCAAGGCTGGTTGAATCCACAACACGCTGGCGATTTGCGCCACCGCCGCCACATCCGCCGCATTCACCCGCAAATTCACGATGACCTGCCCCAACCCCGACCGGCGGGCTTCGACGGGGCCGTTCGCGAACCGCTTGATCGCCGCCACCGTCGCCGCTTCGTCCGCATCGTCCAGCACGGCAACCTTGATGCCCACCAACCCGGTCGCGGTCCGCAAGACCGCCGGAATCTTGTAATACGGATGATACCCGCCCACCCATTGCAGCGGGCCATTCTCTCCCATGAGCCGCAGGACGCCGTCTTCCGCCATGTCGCGCACCGCAATCAAATACGCATTATTCGGAATGGGATGGATCAGCCGCACCCCGGCAATGGCTTTTAACTGTTCCAGCCACTCCGGCGTCACCGGCCCCTTGAACTGCACCAGCCGCAGCCCGGTCCCGGTGCCAACCACTTCCTGCAAATGCGCCGGGATGTTCGGCTCGCCCTGCGTGACATCAAAGCTGACTTCGCTCAACTCGATCTTGGTGAAATGGTCGGCGGATTCGATCCGCGTTCCCGGTTTCCGTTTGGCCGACTGCCACCGTGTGTCCGTTGCGTCGGCGAGCCAATACGAGCCGCGCTTCTTGATATTGGCAAGGCCGGCCTGTTCCAAGCTGGCCACGGATTCGTCGGGGGCCGGATAAACGACCACCCGCTGTCCACTTTTGCCGGTGGGGGTGGCCGCGTGGGTCGCCCCGCCCAACCCTGCGAGCAGGGCGCTGCAAATAATTGAAGTCCAAACCCGTGATGCACTCATCCGTAAGACTCCTCTCTCGTCATGGCTTGCCACCCGACGGTCGCGTTCATGGCGACGAATTCGCTGGTGGTTGAAGCATTCCAAATGAACCGCTTTCAAAATCAATCCCTACCCCATGGCACCGGTACAGAAGACCGCCATAAATCGCTGGAAAAGAAACTCACAACGGCTGAACCCGCCTTCTTGACAATCGTATGGCTCAATACTCGCATCCTCAGCTTCGTGGCTCTGATGTTCCCTGATTCGGATTTATGCCGCTCCCTACCTCGCCAACACATTGAGACTCTGGCGAAACTAGCCGGGAGACTAACAGACTTTCTTTTCGTGATGCAACCAGAATCGTTACCCATCTACCCCCCCGTTTTTCAGCCTGCCGAATTCATCCGCCTGACAGTTCGCCCCCGCCAACATGCATTCGGAGGGTCGCGCTTCTGCGCGACCACTCACCGGTGTGGCGGCGCGGAAGCGCCGCCCTCCGTCACCCCGTCAAATCAGATTTCAAAGACCGCGGCGCTGGGACAGCCCGCCCTACCGACGGCAATATCAAGATGTCCCATCTTCGCCTCCCGGTTTCAACCTTCCCCATTGCCCCCGCCCCCTTCGCCACTGGTTTGATCCGGTCGGATGCACTTGGATTCAGTCGGATTCGCCGCCGGCCCCGCCGGCCACGCCACCCCCAAACTGCGCAACGTCTCGCGGGTGGTCGCGCCCAGCAGCGGGGCCAATCGTTGCCGCTCCGCCTGGCTGTCCTCCCGTTCCGCCTGCTGGCAGTTCCACCGTTCCTGCTCCAAACGCAACCAGCCCGCGCTATGATCCGCGCGGCGTAAGCCGGCCAGATGCTGCAGCGCCTCGCCCAACTTCGTCCACCGTTCCTCCGGATCGGTCGTCTGCTCCAGCACCGACTGAATCTGTTGCGCCAATTCGACGGCGAGGAGTGGCGCTAGCCGGTCGCCGACGGAGGCCGTGCCGGCCGCCTCCCCCACCACGGCGGCCCGTTCGGCCAACACACGGGCAAGATCCGTGGCCTCCTGCTGCCGCAACCAATCCTGATAACCACCCTGCTTCCACTCCGACAAGTTCTGCGGACTGATTGGCGGCCGGGCGTGCATTTCCGGCAACGCGTTCAACCACGCCACGAGTTCCGTACCGGGCTGACCATCGCGCAGACAGCGATTCAACGTCTCCCGCACCGCAAACGGCAGCCGGGCAATCTTACCGTTCCGCGTCATAGATTCCCTTTCCGTAGCCGCACCCTTGACGGGTGCGTTTTGAACCCCAGCCGTCCCAGCGCGCCGCGCTATTCCTGTTTGTCATTCCGAGCTTGTCGAGGAATCTCTGCCGTTCACCGGATCCTCCGGTACCGGTAGCGCCCTTTGATATGTGCGGCGAAATACTCGCCCTTCGACCCGGCATTCAACAGGCCGGTGAACTTGTCGTACGGCACGCCGTAGAACCGGTAGCGGCGTCCCCCGTGAAAATCCACGAGCAAACCGTCGTCATCATAGTCCACGGCTTTCAGGTTGGATGACCTGACTGCGATCATGGCTTCCTCCGCGGGCTGGGATTCCGCAACGCCTCGATGAACAATGCTCGCAACCGCGCTTCAAAGGGCTGTAGCTCCCGCGGTTTGTACTTTCCACAGAGTTTTGCTAGTGCGCTCTCCACTGATTGCTCGCCCGGACGGTTTGAACGCAGGCCTTGAGCTAACATCGCAACAGTTAACTTCGTCATCATCGTCTCCTTTTTTGCACCGACGGTCTTGTCGATGTCTGATGGCAGGGATAAGGGAGAGACTGGTACGAACGTGAGACTTGGAATGAGAAAACTATTTTACGGGTGGTAGAATCGCCTGCTTTTCGGCGGGTCGAGCTCGGCTCCAAGAGAGCGGACTCTCCGCCTTTGGCAGGGCCGGAAAAAGTCTTTGAAAAACGCGCCGCGCCTCTCTTCGCGCATCATACCATTTAGTGGCGTCTTGCCACTTGGCCCCAGAAAATTGCTTGGATTGCCAGATTTCAGGACACGCGTTACGGCGCGGATCGAGAATTTGGAGCGCTGTGTACCGCGCGAGAAGTCGCATGACACCCAGACGAACAAGGTCGGCACGAGCGACTCGAAGACCTCGTCCGCGACCGTCGGGCCCGCGAATGTCCTTGGGACGGTTTTCTTTTAGCCAGTTTCGAAATGCTCCGACAAGTTGCTTGTTGGTGTATTCACCCCACGCAATTTCAAGGAGCATGCCCTCTCGTCCTTCAGGATATAGAAAGGAATTTGGAATAGTTCCCTTTTTCCTGTGAGTCCCCCTTTTCATCGGTCCGGGGAAAACCGCGTACTCGCGACAAAGGTCACTTGGATAGATCTCGTCACGTCTGCTGATTGCCCCGTCATCCCATTTTCCGCTAAAGGCCGCCGCCCATCCCGCTTGTTCGGCTTTCGACAGATTTTGCCAATGCTCTGGAAACGAACTGCCGATATTATCGTTGGAATTCTCGTTCCCTGATTTCGATTTACGAGGTGGCGTGTCCAAAATCAGATGCAATATCGAGCTTGTTCGGCTATCTGACCTCCGAAACATTTTCGCCGTGCGTTCGTATTGACCGATCGTCAGCCCACGCCTCGCGCCTCGCTCACGCCATTCAGCCAAGATTTCAGTTCGGAGGCCCCGCAGTGACGCCGACTCCCGCGCGTACTCCCAATAACAACAGGCTGTAATTTCGGAATCGGGAACGGCGGCGAAATCCCACTCGATACGCGGAAGAGGATTCGTCTTCATACCTTCGGAAACAACCGCGCCATAATTTGCTCGATTGGTTGCTCGCATTTTTCGCGAACGAGATCTGGCCAGTGAGTGCGCAGCCATTCCAACGTCAGCGGGAAGAAAACCAAAACCCGGTCTTCGCCGGAGTCAGCACTCACTGCCGCCAAGGCGCACGCCGAACGATGCAGAACCCGCAACTCGTATTCCTTGTCCTGGACGCCCGCCGGATAGTTTGCATGGAAAAACTTCACTCGGAGCATCCCGTTGCCCTGCTTCAGCGGTGTCACGCGGTAAACCTTGATCGGAGACGGCATCGGCAATCTCGGCCAGTTCTCGTCCCAGACTTCCATCGCGTACCAGTGGCCGGATTTTAGGGTGAATGGTGGTTTCATCTCAGCTGGTGAACTGCCGAACGATAGCTAAAAAGCCGTCGCGGAACAAAACCATTTCCGGTAAGATAACCATAATGCGCGTTCACTTGGACCAACACTGGAAAACATGGTTGCTCCAACTGCCGGAGTCTGGCATGGGCTACCAACGCGTTGATGTTAGCCTCGCGGATGGCCGGGAACTCAAAGACGTACCGGTCTTTAATGCGGAAGAAGTCGAACTCCCCGACGAATTCGCCCACGCCCGCATCAAAGATCTGCGCTTGCACGCGGCGTAATTAGAAACGAAAGAGCCGCCCGCCTACCCAGCGAGCGGCCCTCCGTGCTTCGCTAACTACTTCTCGCGGCGGACGCCCTTGAACGGCTTCGGATCGGACTTCTGATCCATGAACCGTCCCGTACCCGTGTCGCGCTTGACCCATTCCTGCGTCTTCGGATTGAAGACTTGCGAACGGTCGCGAACTGCTCCTTGGCGGTGGTTGTCACCACGCGGCGGATTGGTGGCCATCTGGTTTTCACCTCCTTTCAAGTGGAAACTCGTTTCAATAATCGACGAGGACGCCGCCCGGCATTTCGCCGGGCGGCTCCCGTGTTGGCGCTAGTCCTTCACCCAAATGGCGAAGCACTTCCCGTTGGTCGGGTAGATGCGCTGGCCGGTCTTCCGGTTGGTGATCCACTTAACGAAGATCAGCCGGTAGCCCGGACCGGGGCATGGTCGTAATGCCATTAGCCCTCCTATAGTTTCGTGAATGCTGGCTTGACTCAGGCAGGGCGCGGTCTATATTTCGCGCAGGTTACAAAACCTGAGCTCCATCGGCATTCAACCGTCGACGGAGTTTGTGGGCAGTCTGGGAGCCGCGTGAGGATATCTTGCTGGATGAACTCACGCGGCTCCGTGTTTTTTATGTCTTAGCGCATTCGGAGCCGACTATGCCGCGTTGCGCTTATAACTTTTTTCATGTTTATTTATTCCAATTCATTATTCTTTAATTGATCCCAAATTCCCTTTGACTCCTGAATAAAGCCGTCTGAAAATTTGAAAGTCCCGCGTTTGACGAGCTTTATCATTCCCAACTTACGCAGGATACCAATCACTATATATACTTGGTACATGGGAACTGACATTCGTCCAACCACTCGTTCAGTTTCAAAACTTTCCGATTGTGCAGCGAATTCGCGCAGTCCGGCGATAATCCCTTCAAAAGTATCCCGCGCTACCGCGTGTTGGTAAGTTGTTCCGTCTTTGGACAGGCCGGTTTTTACCAGGGCGTTTTCAACGATCTCAAACCGTGGGAACTCACCACTTCGCACGGGGAATCTCGTTCGTATTCTGACAACTCTTGGACCTTGAGTAGACACCTTCAAGGCTTCGCGTCGAAGTTCTTCGACCTGACGAGCCATCGCAAGAAATGACTGCGCGTATGCTCCTTCTTCCGAGGACGTACTCAGAGCACAATCGCGCGAAGCTTCCAGAAAACCGTCTCTGGCCACCTCGAGTGCTTTTGCGGCATTGTTTACCTTATCCCTAAAATTATCCATTCACATACATTATATCTTTTCGCTGTACCAATATCAAGAAAAAACGGTAAAATCTGGTGTTTCCATTTGAAATCATCTCTTGGCTTACCAACCTCACATCTTACGACTGAGTCGCCTGAATCCAATCCCACGTCGCCAATTCCTTTGGCTTGGGATAATCCTTCGGAATACCGGGGAGGCGACTGGCTCGCCCTTCTCGATCTGCGCCAGCCGTTTCTTACTTCGGTTCTCGGCTTCATCCCGCGTTTCACTGGTGGACGTCGAATCGTTGCGGGGCCATTCTACGCCCGGGGGCGTGGCCGGCCTTCCTTGAGTTTGGCCAGAAACGCATCTGCCCGCTGCTTTTCTTCCGTGATCCGACGCGTCTTTTCGGTCAGGTAACGGTGGCCGGTGATTGGTGAGTTCTGCAAGCTTTCCGCCCACGCCCGCAGTTGCCGGGAAACCGATTCCGCCAGCGATTTCAGATCTGAAATCTCAGATTTCAAATGGGTAAAGTATGTCAGCCTTTCCAGCAGGCACAGCATCGAACGCACTTCCCCTGCCGACCCGCGTGCGATGTACAGAAACGTCAGCAACTCCTGCGTCGTCCCGCGCTCGAAGCCTTCGGCGACATTGTTCGGCACCGACAGCGCCGCCCGTTGCAACTGATTCCGGATATCGCCCTTGTAGTTGAAACTCTTGTCCTCCGTCAGTTTGAACACACGTTCCGTCAGCGTCATCCCTGCTTGCCACACCGGCAACTGTTCAAATCGCTCGTAGGTCATGGTCGCCAATCTCCCATCTCAAATCTCCAGTCTCAGATCTTCCATCACCCACACACTGGCCGCAATCCAATCCCCCGTCACCAAGTCCTGCGGCTGCGGATAATCCTTGGGAAGACCGGGCGCGGTGACAGATTGGTTGTTTTGTGACGTGTTCGCGTTCATCACGACCGCCGCAATAACGGGTTGGGCCGCGGCCGCGTTGGCCAATCGGACTTGCCGCGACAGCCCTCGACATAGTTGACGCACAGCCCGGTCGCGCGCCCGGTCAACTGCTGGCCGTTCACCCAGGTATACGGGAATTGCGAATACAGGTCGGGCCGCTCGCGGTGCAGGAGGCCGGCCAGCCAGTGGCGCATGAACGCGTAGAGCCAGCCGCGCCCGGCATTGCCAGCACCACGCAGCCGCCGGTGAAACCGCTGATTGCCGGCGTAACAATGCTCGGCTTTCTCGGCCAGCCACGTCGCGTAGATGGTCGGGAAGTCGGCTGCCACATACCGGGCCGCTTCCTGCACCACGGCTTCCGCCACCCAAACCGGATTCAATTGCGTGTCGCGTTCGAGCCCGGGCGCGAGGGTGGCCCGGATTTCTTTTCGCAAAGCCGGCCGGTAGGGCGGACTGTCCCCAGCCCGCAGTCTGGGCCGGGATCGCCCCGCCCTCGGCGCGGTCGCGACCCCGAGCCCGACCGCGGACTTCTTGAATATCCCCGCCCGCTTCATTCCTTCCTCTCCGTGGCGGACTCCACAAGCGCGATCTCTTCAGCCGTCAAGCCGTACAACTCATAGACGAGTTGATCAATCTGCCGGTCGGTCGCCGTCACCGCGTTCTGCAACGTCGCCCGTTCCGCGTCCGCAGTCGCCGCCCGCAGCTTCGGCATCAAGACCAACATCTTGTCTACCAGCGCCACCAGCTTGTCATGCCGGGCTTTGTCGGCAGACTTTGAGAGGTCAGGAAAGGGCAAAGGCTCAAGTTTCGCGGCTTTGATCTGCGGAATAACACGCGACTCGCCTTGGTTGGAAACCCGGTAAAGAAAAAGGAATAGTTTGGAATGCAGGACCCCGAGCGCTGCCTTCGTATTGAACTGTGGCTTCAGTCGAAATACATACATCGCGTCGGTCACAACCAAATCTTTCTCTTCATCAAAAATAATTTCAATGCTCTTGGTTGTGGTTAATCCGATTAACTTCGGTGACTGAAAGATTTCGGGGTCACGTGCTCGATGCAAAGCCCACCAAGGATGTTTTCCCTCCAAAACCTCTTTGCATGTGTTCTGGCTGCGAAACTCCTGCAACCGATCAATCGCGCGTGGAATATCGCGTGGGGAATATCCCTTGTGAGTGTAGACAATCCATTGGTCAGGGACAACGTCACCGTAACGTTTAATTCTCTTGCCGGATATGCTGCGGCGCAAAACAGCCTTCTCAATCTGTTTGAGTACTGGAGCTCTGTCTCGAAGGACGTGGGCTTCGGTAATGTCGGGGCTCACGCCGCGTGCGATTCCCGCCTCAGTGTAGCCACCAAGCGGTTCATATTCTGACTTAAGGCGCAACAGAAGTGCAGTCCTTGTATCCGAATTTGCAAAGAATGTTGTGGTCGCGTCTGCCGATACTTGTTTGACCCATTCATTCGAGTTTGTTGTTCTAACACTCGCCAGTGCATCAGAACGCGCTTCTAATGGCACCGCCGACAAGTCTCCCAAAAAGAGGCGGGGTGGCTGTCTGCCGCCTGCTGTTACAATCAGCGTCGTCGTGTTGAGAACTTTTTTTGTAAAGACATCCTTCCCCAAATTGACGACTGCCGTTAGCCCTGATTCGAGCAGCAACTTCCGAAGCGGCTGAGCGTCAACCTGGTTTAGAACTGTGCTGGGAATCACCACACCAACACGACCCTCCTTCTGGACTATTCGCAAAGCGTGGTCGGTAAAATAGATGTAAGAGTCCACCATACGTCCGACGACACGGGCGAATTTCTCACTGAGATATTTGCGAATTGGCACTTCCAAGTCTGCGCCCCACGGTGGATTGCCGACCACAGCATCAAAGCCGCCGGCTTTCATGATGGGTGCAAATTGAACGTCCCAGTCCTTGGCGTTCACTCGTACGAGGTCATCTGGGATGATTGAGAAATCATGGCCGACGAGCGAGTTCCCGCACTTGATGTTATCGTGCAAGGGCGGCAGAATTGCCTCGTCACCGCCGAACAAATCCTGTTCGCGTTCAAGGGTCTCGCTTGTTTCACCTTCCAGCATCTTGAGGTAGAGCGAAAGCTGCGTCACCTCCACCGCCTGCGGATCAATGTCCACGCCGTAAATCGTCTCACGCAGAATCTGGCGTTTGGCGCGGACAGTCAGATGCAGTGTGTTTGTCGCGGGACTGATCCAACACCATTCTTTTTTGCGTTTGCCGGGGTTGTCGGCGAGCCATTGCTGCCAGTGCTCACACACCCGCTCAAACACTCGAATCAGGAAACTTCCCGAACCACAGGCCGGATCCACGAAGCGGAGTTGCAGTGTTTCCTCCGGCTTTTTTCCTTCGAGGAGTTTGCCGACGGTCTGCTCCACGATGTAATCAACGATGTAGCGTGGCGTGTAATAGACGCCGCCGGCCTTGCGCACCTCCGGCTTTTCCTCGATGACCGCGCCGCGCCCTTGCGGCCGAACGATCTTCCCCAGAAAACGTTCGTAAATCGTCCCCAGAATCTCCACCGGCACATAGCCGAACTTATAGGCCGAATACTTGTTGCAGATGGATTCGAGAAACTGGCTCAGCCAGTCGTCGCCCACCAATAGTTCTTCGCTAAAATGCAGCTTGAACAGGTTGCCATTGAAATACGGCACGTACGACGGCGGGCGCCGATCCAATGCCCGGATGTGGCGCACAATGGAATACCACAGCGACCCGCGCGGTGCGGTCAGGCCGCTAACTCCCCAATGCGCGGGCGGCTCGTGAACTTGACCAACCCGCCGCCGCCAAGTCAACAGCAGCGATTCGAGTTTTGTCCCCATGTCAATGCCACGCGCTTCCGAGATGCGGATGAACAGCAGCCGGTCGAGGATGCATTGCACGGCTTCATTGAGTCGGGTACCCTCCAGCAAGTCGGCGCGGTCATTGTGACGTATCAGATCGGAGGCAAGGGCCCGGCGCTCGCCATCCAGAAAGTTGAGGAGCTTGGCGTCAAAATTCTGCGTTGGATCGGGCCGAATGACGAACTGCCCCTTCGCCAGCCGCAACGGTTTCTTCGGTAGTGATTCGATCAGCCGGTCAATGCTTCCCCCCGCCACATTGTCGCGCGCCAGCAAATCCCAGAGGTCACGGGCTTTTGCGAGATAGTCGCGGAACGCGTAAGTTTTCCAAAGCCCAACCAACGGCTCTGTCTCTTTCGGCACACTGCCAACGATATAAATGTTCAACTCCTCGAAATCGGTCAGCACGGCCAGCGGCACCCCAATCGTCCACGCGTAGCTTTTGGCTTGTTGAGCATAGGGTGGCAACTCTTCGGCAGGCCGCTTGGCTTCACAGACAAACCGCGGCTTGCGACCGGGTCGAAACAGATAATCGGCGCGCCCCGAATCGGTGCGACTCTCGATCTCGACTTCGCATTTGTCGGCAATCAATCCGGCGCGGTTCTCCATGTCGTACCCGAGCGCGGCAAAAAACGGGTCCAGAAACTGGCGCCGGAGCGTTGCCTCGTCGTAGGCGGGACTCGTGAAATGCGCGAAGTTTTTCTCGAAGGATTCCACCAGCCGACCAAGTTCACGCTGGAAGTTTGCGAAGGTCGCCGGGTTGGTCATGGGCACGGATTGTAGCAGGTGGGCGGAAAAGGAGGAAAGCGCAATTCAACGCCACCCGCCTTCGACAAGCTCCGCCTGTTAATTTGGACATCGCGAATTTCCCGCGGAGGGTTGCGCTTCCGCGCAACCACCCTTGTCAGTGGCGGCGCGGAAGCGCCGCCCTCCACCGGCACCGACCGCTAAGCGAACAATTTCCGCCAGACGGCGGCGCGCAGGCCCATGCGGACCACGTCGCGCCGCTGGCCGGCGGTGACGATGTCCTCGAAAAACAACCCCTCAAGCTCAAACCCGAATTTGCTGTTGAGATTCAGGTTTCGAATATTCGTGTCGGTGGAATGCAGGTAGATTTTCGTCAGTTGCCGTTTCTCGAAGACATAATAGAGGAACAACAGCGTGGCCTGTTTGCCGATCCCCTTGCCGCGCAGGCTTGCGGTCCCGACAAGCTTGCGCATCTCGCATTTACCGGCGGTCGGATCGAGGTTCTCGGCGCCGATGATCCCAACGGGTTCGCCCTGAAAGTAGATGCCCAGATAATCGCGCGTCGGGTGTTGGAAGTACTCCGCCAATTCGGTCACGGTGGCCGGAAACGGCGCGACGAAACTGTCGCGGACTGGCGGCACCGCCAGCCAACCAGCCAGGAGCGGGAGCAGCGGCGGGGTCAATGGCGCGAGATGGACCTCGTGGATTGCCAGCCGCTGATGCGCCGCCCAGTCGTCCCGGATGTCGGTCAACCGGAACAGGCGATTATAGTAGTCGGCGGACTTTGGGGTGGCGTTCGTCTGCTGGAGCATGTTGTCGAGCAGATGATTGGTGACGGTCAGGATCTCGGCCCGGTTGACGCCATAATTGATGAGTTCGTTGTAAAACCCTTTGGCGACCAGCTTGAGCATTTGCTCGTGGCGCTGGCGGACGACGGAATCCGGCCCCTCGTTGTTCATGGCGGCGGCACTGTAGCAGACGGCGGCCCCGGATGAAGCCGAAATCGTCTCCCGCCGGCAGGTTGGCTCTTGTGAACACTTTTCCGGTATGTTACGCACTCGCGGCCGGCCGCCGTCATGCCCAACCAATTTTTAGCCACCGACTCGAACATCACCTATACTGGCCGCTGGGCCGATCTGCCCACGGCCACCGGGCCCCTGCGCCTCGCCATCACCAGCGGCGGAAGTTTCCGATTCAAATTTACTGGCTCCAGTGTGACGCTGACCTTCCAGCCGTTTACCTTGGGTGAATTCCGGCCCGAACTTTCCTATTCGATTGACGGGCAACCACCGGTCCGAACCGTCCTCGCGCCAGAGCTGGCGCTCACGGGTTTGCCGACTGGTGAGCATTCGCTGATCGTGTGGGTCGAAGGCGTGGCGGTGCCGCTCCAAGTCAAACGTTGGAGTTGCCGGCAGGGTGTTGGCCTCCGCAGCGTCACTCTGGCCGCCACCGGTCAGCTTGCCCCCTATCCCACCGGCCACACCAAAAAACTGTTGCTCATCGGCGACAGCATCGGCGAGGGCCTGCTCATGCGCGGCGGCACCGCGTGGACAAATTATCCGGCTTTCGCCAATGCCCGCCTGAATTTCGGCAACCAACTCGGCACGCGCCTCCACGCGGATGTCTGGTGCCACTGTTTCGGCGGGGCCGCGATTGCCAAACCCTTCAACGATCTGCCGCCGGCAGCCGACAACTACCCGTTCATCTTGCAGGGAGTGCCCCACACCGACCCGGCGTTCGACGCCATTCTCATCGAGGCCGGGCACAACGACTACGGCATCGAGCCGGCCCCGTTCGTGGACTCTTACCGGCTGCTGCTCGCGAAAGTCCGCCAGGCCAATCCCCCGGCCCGCCTGTTTCTGTTTCCACCGCTCAAGCCGCATGCCCCCGCGAAGTTTGACCTCGTGCAAGCCCTGGCTGCGGAGACGCAGTGCATCTTCATTGATAACAGTGGCTGGAAAATCACGATGCCCAACGACGGTCACCCGGATGTGGCCGGTCACACCCAGATCGCCGACTACCTGGCGCCACTCATCAGCCCGCATCTGACGGAGTGGCTGGCCGCCGGTCAAAACCCGGTTGACCCGACTCCCGCCCCGCCGTAAGCTCCCCGCATCCCATGCTCCTGAAACTGATTTCCTGTAACGTCTTTCAACGCGAAGTCTGCTGGTGTCTCGCGCGCTCACCGCACATCGTGGACCTCGAGTTCACCGAACTCGGCGAACACGCCCACAGCGGCCGGCTGCGCGACCTCATCCAAGCCAAAATTGACGCCACCGAACAAGCCGGCAAGAAATACGACGCCATCCTCCTGCTCTTCGGCCTCTGCGGCAATGCCACCGCCGGCTTGCGCGCGCGCCAGACGCCACTCGTCATCCCGCGCGCCCACGACTGCTGCACGATCCTCCTCGGCTCGAAGGAAAAGTTCGCCCAGCATTTCAAGGACGCCCCGAGCACGCCGTTCTCGTCCGCCGGGTACCTCGACCGCGGCGAGTATTTCCTCCGCGTGGACGGCGGCACCAGCACCGTCAACTACGGCAGCAGCTACGCCGAACTGGTCAAGCAGTACGGCGAAGAAGATGCCAAATACGTCTGGGAGCAAATGCATCCGCCGGAATTGGAAAACGCCCAGACCAAAGCCGTCTTCATCAACCTGCCGGAGACCACCCCGCCGGAATACCTCCAGCGCTTCCAGGAAAAAGCCGCCGCCGCCGGCAAGGAATGTGTCGAACTCCCCGGCAGCCTGCGACTCATCAACCAACTGCTGATCGGCCAATGGAATCCGCAGGACTTTCTCACCGTCCCGCCCGGCCAGAATACTGTCGGCGTCTACGATTGGGACGAAGTCGTCCGCGCCGTGCCGCCCACGGACGACACCGGCAAGTGATTCGTGGGTCGGGACGAGCCGCCGGCTCGTCTGCTGCCGGCCCCAGCGCCTGTTGGGATGGTGGTTTTGTAGCCGCGAGCCTGCTCGCGGCAGGCGTTGGCGCGACGCGTTTTTCGAAGGCCGCGAGCAGGCTCGCGGCTACAATCAGGAAGCAAGACCGACTTTCCAAACACGCTCTAAGTTGCCGGCGGCGATTGCGTGAGTTGCTGCGTCGTCTTGGAAAAATTGCGGACGGTGGCCCCGGTAATATTCTTATTCGGAATGGTGATGATGTCGCCCTCCGCCGTGCGCAACCGGGTGCTCCGCACCCCGATATGTTCGACCACGCCTTCGTCCGGCCCGATCTTGATCCGGTCGCCGAGGAAAAACGGCCGGTCCGCCAGAATCACAATCGAGCCGAGGAGATTCGCCAAGGTTTCCTGCGACGCCATCGCCACCGCCAACCCGGTCACGCCCAACCCGGCCAGCACCCCGGTAATTTTGATCCCGATGTTGTCGGCTGTCACCAGGACGGCGGTGGCGATCACGAAGACCTTCACCGCCTTCCGCAACAGCACCAGGATCTGCACGTTGACCCGCTGGTCCTGTTGTTGAAACCGCTGGGCCAACACATCATGCGTCAAATCCACAATCCGCAGAATCGCAAAGGTGATGACCGCGCCGACGATGACGCCGAACCCGCGGCGCAGATAGACTTGCAGCCAATCCGTCACGCGCATCACGCCCACGCCGAGATGCATGAAAAACAAAAACACGACCATTTTGATCGGGCCATGCACCACCTGGAGCAACCGGTCATCCCAGAGCGTCGCCGTCTTGGCCGCCCACCGCTGCGCCCACTTCGACACGATCACATCGGCGAGTTTCGACAACACCACCGCCGCCAGCACATAAACGAAAAACGCCCCATACTGCCAGAGTTCGTTGCCACAGAAATCCCGGTGCAACCACGGGTAAGCATCGGCCCAGCCGGCCCAATAACTGTTCGTCGCCATCCGCGCGGCTTACCGGGGCGCGTTCAACCGCGCCACTGATTGCTCGACCCGCTCCCCGGCCGCCTGGAACGAATCCACCAGCCGCTTCTCGGCCCCCGCCAACTTCGCGTCCAGCGTCGCCCGCACATCGGCCACCTGCTTCGCCATCTCCAACTGCAACCCGTGGAGCTTGGCGTCCACCGCCGTCTTCAACGCCTCCACCTGCGCCTGCTGCTGTTTGCCGGCTTCGCCCAGACTCTT
The DNA here is from genome assembly GCA_022072455.1 of Verrucomicrobiia bacterium. GTDB lineage: Bacteria > Verrucomicrobiota > Verrucomicrobiia > Palsa-1439 > Palsa-1439 > CAINDI01. The sequence goes on from JAJVHY010000021.1 coordinate 163,611, forward strand.
CACCACCGCTTCCTGATTGCCGGCCAAAACCTTCGCGATTTCCTCCCGCTGCCCCTTCGCGCTCGCCAACGCATCCGTCCGCAACGTCGTCAACTGGCTCACCGTGTCTTGCTGGTGCTTCTGCAAATTCGCGTCCACGGTCATCAGCGCCTGCATCAATCCTTGCCGGAAAGTCGCCTCGATCTGTTGCAATGCCGTGGCAGTTTCCGTCCGGGCTTCCTGCGCGGCGGCGGTGGCTTCCGCGCGGACCTGCGCCAGTTCGGCGCGCATCGCGTCGCCATGCCGGGTAAAATCCTCGCGGAGATTGCGCTCGGTCGCCTGGGAAGTTTTCTCCAACGATTCGAGCGTCTGCCACAGCCGGGGGAGATCCACCGTGGCATTTTTGCGGAACGCGACAATTTCCATAATGACCGCCAGCGCGGCCAGACCGATGGCGACATAGAGTAAGATTTCAATCACGGCAGTATTCCTTTCACCTTGCGGGGTGGCTGTTTCTTCCAGGCGGAGAATGTCCCGGCAACCGCCGGGCGTCAATCGCAAACCGGCAGCGTGCCCCCTCGGGCAGCTCGAAATACTTTCGCCGAACTTGGGTGATTGTAGCCGCGAGCCTGCCCGCGGCCTGACCAGATCAGAAACGAAAACAACGTCCCCCCGCGAGCACGCTCGCGGCTACAATGGCGGCAGTGCCAGGAGATTTCAGTTTTCCGGCAGGGCGGTCGCGCCGCGAGCACCGCGGCGAAGAAGAAAACCCGCCACATTTCGCGCTGGCTTTTCGGCAACAAAAACCACATATCGTTTCCACCAGATTATGAGACTCATCACCATCCTCCTCGGCATCCTGACCATCGTCCTCGGCGTCGTCTTCGTCCGCCAATACCAAGCCGACCGCGCGACCATCACCGCCACCCAGGCCGAACTCGCCACCACCCAGCAATCCCTCCAGACGGTCAAAACTGAATTCGCCGCCTTCCAAACCCAACACACCGCGCTCACCACCGAACTCAAACAGCAAATCGCCGCGGTGGAATCCGCCAAATCCGTCATCGAAGCCCAGCTCCGGCAGGCCCAACAGCAAGTCGAAAGCGGCAAACAAGAACTCGCCACTGCGCTCCGCGCCTCCCAGGAGCAAGCCGCCAAACTGACCGCCGTCGAACAGGAAAAAACCAAACTCGCCGCCGAAACCGCCACCCTCACCACCCAACTCCGCGAAGCCACCCAAGCCATCACCAAATGGGAACAAGCCGCCGGCCCGCCCGTCCCGACTGCCAAACCGGACTGCCTCGAACTGGATTCGTTGAAAGCCCAGTGGGAAAATTTACCGGCCGTCAAAAGCCAAGCCCGGCGGCTTCAACAACAACTCCGCGCCCAGCGGATCGCCGAATGGAAACAGCGCGACTCCGGCCTGCCCGGCAATCACGGCGTCCTCATGCAAGCCGGCCAGTGGCAAAACTCCGCCCCGCGCTGACGGATTGTTTTATTGTTGCAGCGCCGCGTGGATGCGCAGAAACACCGCCGTCACCAACCCGGCAAACGCCACCAAAATCACCAGCGCCACCACCCGCCGCCAGCGATTCGGCGTGGGTAAAATCGTCACCGGCTCCGCTGACTTCAACCGCAACTTCCGTCGAAAATGCACCTGCGCCCCGCAGCGCGGACAGGGACTCGTCTGATCGGGCACCTGTTCCGGCGCCTCCACTTCCGCCTGACACGCCGGGCAAATGTACGCGACGAGCGGTGGCGTGCCGGGTTGCGCGCCCGGCACCGCAAACTCTTTCCCGCAGCCCGGACAGTCCACCAATTCCCCCTTCATCTCCGCCGCGCTTTTGATTTTGTCGTGACAATGCGGACACGAGTGAACCAACAACACGGTCGGCACCACAATCGCCGTCTGACAGCCGGGACAATTGATCGTCGTCCCCACTCCCTGCTCATCCACGACCAAATGTTTCTCGCACGCCCGGCATTTGAAGAAGACATCCGCCATGCCGGGGAAGCTACTCCCTCACCGCCGCCGATGCAATGGTCGACCGGGCGGCTGCCGCGACAGCGCGGTGTCCGATCTGCCGCACCATCCCGGCAAACACCAACTCGTGCAGCGGCCAAATCCCATACCAGTACGCCAATCCGGCCAGCCCGTGCGGATCAAACATCGCCGTCTGCGTGATTCGCGCTCCTTCCCCGGCCGGCACCACCTCGAACTCCAACCACGCCCTTCCGGGCAAATTCATCTCCGCCACCAACCGCAACCGCCGCCCCGGCACGAACTCTTCCACGCGCCAACAATCCACAGCCTCGCCCACGCGCAACTCACTCGGATGCCGGCGGCCCCGCCGCATCCCCACTCCGCCCACCACCAAATCCAACCACCCCCGCACCCGCCACAACCAATTCCCAAAATACCACCCCGTCGTCCCGCCGATCCGTTGCAGCGGCGCGAACGCCTTCTCCGCCGGCACCGCCACCACCACCGACCGCGTATCAATCAATCGGTTCCCCAACCGCACCCCGCCCCACTGCCGCGGTTCACCGGCGGACGACACCGCCCCCGCCCAATGCGTCTCCGCAAACTCCCGATCCTCCCGGCGCAAGGCTTGCGCGATCGCCGCGCGCACCCCGACCGGCCGCACCGCAAATTTTTCCAACGCCGCCCGATCGCGCACCACCGTCGGATGCCGGATGCTATCAATCAACTTCCGCCCCACCCGCGCATACACCGGCGTCACCAACCCCAACCACAAACTCGACAACCGCGGCGTCAACACCGGCACCGGAATCATCCACCGCCGCAACCCGCGCTGCCGGGCGTACTCGCGCATCAAATCCGCATACGCCACCACGTCCGGTCCGCCGATCTCGTAAATTTGGTGGCCGGGCGCGACCGCCGGGCGCGCCGCGTCGTTCTCCGCAGACGGACGACCCGGCGGGTCGTCTCTATCGGATAACGTCATCGCCGCCAGCAAATACTCCAACAAATCATTGATCCCAATCGGCTGCGCCACCACCTGCACCCACCGCGGCGTCACCATCACCGGCAACCGCTCCACCAACGCCCGCACCAACTCAAACGACAAACTCCCCGACCCGATCACAATCGAAGCGCGAAACTCGATCACCGGCACGCCCGACTCCCGCAAAATGTCACCAACTTCATGACGGCTCCGTAAATGCGGCGAAAGCTCCGGCACATCCGCGCCGAGTCCGCCGAGATAAACAATCCGCCGCACCCCCGCCGCCCGGGCCGCCGCCGCAAAATTCCGGGCCGCCTGCCGGTCTTGCTCCTCGAAGTTGCCGGTCGAGCCCATCGAGTGCACGAGATAATACGCCACCTCCACTCCGCGCAAGGCCGGCCCCAACGACGCCGCATCGAGCACATCGCCACGGGCGACTTCCGTCTGGGGGCCAACGCGCGCCTGCAAAAACTCCGGTCGCCGCGCCAGGCACCGCACCCGGCCCCCGGGTTCTTCAAGGCGGCGCATCAGGCGGCCCCCGACATAGCCGGTGGCGCCGGTCAGGAGAATCAAAGGCGGGCTCATGCCGGCGACGATACCACATCCCACCGCCGCCGGTCTGGCGCGCATTGGCGACATGAACCCGGGCGGTGTGGGCACGAAGCGCCGTCGGACGACACACTCCCGCGATTGCCAGAAACAATCCTCGCGCCACTTGACGCGGCGCGAGTTTCATAGTTGAATCCTGGCGCGAGCCGCTCACCCCGTTTCGGTTCGCCCTGGAGGAGGTTACCGCTGTGAATCTCGATGTTGTCGAGTTGGCGCGAATTCAGTTCGCGCTGACCATCATGTTTCATTACATCTTCCCGCCGGTATCCATCGGACTCGGCGGCCTGCTCGTCTCCCTCGAATGGAAATACCTCCGCACCCGTGACCGGCAGTACGAAGTCGCCGCGAAATTCTGGACGAAAATCTTCGCGATCATCTTCGCCATCGGCGTCGCCACCGGGATCACCATGGAATTCCAGTTCGGCACCAACTGGGCCACCTACTCCCGGTACGTCGGCGACGTGTTCGGTTCCGCGCTCGCGGCGGAAGGCATCTTCGCCTTCTTCCTCGAATCCGGCTTCCTCGCGGTGCTCGTGTTCGGCTGGGACAAGGTTTCGCCCCGGCTGCACTTTTTCGCGACATGCATGGTCGCGCTCGGCGCGATCTTCTCCTCCGTCTGGATCGTCGTCGCCAACTCCTGGCAGCAAACCCCCGCCGGCTTCCACATCGTCAACGGCCGCGCGGAGATCACCGATTTCTGGGCAATGGTCTTCAATCCGTCCTCTGTCCACCGGCTCGTCCACGTCTGGATCGGCGCGTACATCGTCGGCGGCTTCTTCGTGATGAGCATCGCGGCCTATTATCTTTTGAAAAACCGGCACCTTGAGTTTGCCCGCAAAAGTTTTTGCGCCGCGCTGACCATCGCCACGCTCGGTTCGCTGGCCGCCGTCGTCTCCGGTGACCTCCAAGGCCGCAACGTTGCCCAAACCCAGCCCGCCAAACTCGCCGCGATGGAAGGCCACTTCAAGACTGACGGCCCGACGCCGCTCTATCTCTACGGCTTTCCGGATGAGACGACGCAAGAAGTCAAAGGCGGCTTTGCAATTCCCGGTTTGTTGAGCTTGATGGTGCATGGCGACCGGCACAAACCGGTGACCGGCCTCGATCAATTCCCCCGCGAAGACTGGCCGCCGGTCGCGCTCACGTTTCACACGTTTCACTGGATGGTCATGCTCGGCATCCTGTTCATCGGCTTGACGCTGCTGGCCAACTTCTACCGGTGGCGCGGGACCTTGTTTGAGAAACGCTGGTTGCTCTGGATTTTTGTCTGGGTGGTGCCGCTGCCGTTTGCCGCCAATCAACTCGGCTGGATCGCCGCCGAAGTCGGCCGGCAACCCTGGGTCGTCTACGGTTTGCTCCGCACCAGCGACGCCGTCTCGAAGTCCGTCAGCGCCGGCCAGGTGCTCGGTTCAATCATCATGTTCTCGGTCATCTACGCGCTGCTGTTTGCCGCGTTCCTCTACATCCTCAACAGCAAAATCCAACACGGCCCCGATGAAGTCCCCGCCGCGGGAGGCAAATAATCATGGATCTCAACACCACTTGGTTCATCCTGCTCGGGGTCTTGCTCACCGGCTACGCGATTCTTGACGGCTTCGACCTCGGTGTCGGCATCCTCCATCTCGCCGTCAAAAAAGACGAAGACCGCCGCATCTTCATGAACTCCATCGGCCCGCTCTGGGACGGCAACGAAGTCTGGCTCGTCACGTTCGGCGGCGCATTGTTCGCCGCGTTCCCGCACGCCTACGCGACGGCGTTCTCCGGTTTCTACACGCCGTTCATGGCGCTGCTGTTTGCGCTGATTTTCCGGGCCGTCTCGATGGAGTTCCGCAGCAAACACGAATCCCGGCTCTGGCGGCAATTCTGGGATTTCTCATTCTGCGGCGCGAGCGGTCTGGCCACGCTCCTCTTCGGCGTCGCCGTCGGCAACGCGATGCGCGGCATGCCGATCGGTGCCGACATGGAATTTCAGGGGGGGCTGCTCGACCTCTTGCATCCCTACGCCCTGCTCGTCGGCCTGTTTGCCGTCGCCACCTTCGCCATGCACGGCTCGATCTACCTCTACCTCAAAACCACCGGCGAACTCCAACAGCGCATCCACGGCTGGATGTGGAAAACCTTCGGCATCTTTCTCGTCTTCTATCTGTTCACCACCATCTTCACGCTCGTGGACGTGCCGCTGGCCACGCGCAACTTCCGCGATCATCCCTGGGTCTGGATTGTCGTCCTCCTCAACATCCTCGCCATCGCCAACATCCCGCGCGCCATCTACTTGAATCGCCCCGGTTACGCCTTCCTCTCCTCCTGCGCCACGATTGCCGCGCTCACGTTTTTATTTGGCGTCGCGCTCTTCCCCGACCTGATCCATTCCTCGCTCGACCCGGCCTGGAGCCTCACCATTCACAACGCCGCCGCCTCCCCGAAAACCCTGGGCATCATGTTCGTGATCGCCCTCCTCGGCATGCCCTTCGTCCTCGCCTACACCACCGTCATCTACTGGGTCTTCCGCGGCAAAGTCGAACTCGGCAAATTCAGCTACTGACTCGCTTCAAAACTTGCCGGGACGGCGGACGCGAATGTCGGCTTCGTACGCGACCATCCCGTACTTGGGGAAATAGTCTTTCTCCAAGCGCTCCATCAACCGGTCACAGACCGCCGCCGGCACGATGACCTCAACCTGAATATTGCCCAACTCAGCCATCTCGCCCGTCCGTTCGCCGTGCGCGCCGACGCCTTGAACTTCAAACACCGTCCACCCGTGCGCGCCCACCTCACGCAACAACCGCGTCACTGCGGCGTGCGCCAACGCCTCACAAATGATCGTCACCAATTTCATCGGATGTGCTGGCATCTCAACTCCCTCCAAAAATCCATTTTGCGACCGCATAGTAAATCGGAATTCCCAGCGTCACGTTGAACGGAAACGTGATCACCAATGCCGCCGTCAGATACAAGGTCGGGTTCGCCTCCGGCAACGACAACCGCATCGCCGCCGGCGCCGCAATGTAGGACGCGCTCGCCGCCAACACCGCCAACAGCATCGCCCCACCGGCGCTGAGTCCAACCGCCTTACCCACCGCCACCCCAATCGCCCCGTGCACCAGCGGCACCAAAATTCCAAACGCCAACAAAAACAGACCCACCTTCCGCAAATCCCCCAGCCGCCGCCCCGCCACCGTGCCGAGTTCCAACAAAAACAGCGCCAACACCCCTTGAAACGGCGCCACCAAAAACCCGGCCACCGCGTCCATCCCGCGTTTCCCGCACAAGAACCCGGCCAGCAACGTCCCCACCAACAAAAACACGCTCCGCCCCAACAAGGCCTCATGCAACACCGGCCCCAACCCGCCCCCGGTCACCGCCCCCTGCCGGCGCAGCGCCATCTTGCCGAGCATGATTCCCACAATGATTGCCGGCGCTTCCATCGCCGCCAAAAAAGCCGTCGCGTACCCTTCATACGGCACCGCGAGTTCCTTCAGAAAATTCGTCGCCGCGATGAATGTAACCGCGCTAACCGACCCGTAATGTCCCGCAATCGCCGCCGCATCCACCGCCGGCAACTTCCCCACAAACCGCAGCACCGGATACGTCCAAAACGGAATCAGCCCGCCCAACAGCATCGCCGCCACCGTCGGCAACCACACCTTGCCAAGTCCCGCTTCCGCCATCGCCACGCCGCCCTTGAACCCGATCGCGCACAACAGATAGATCGTCAGCGAAACGTACAACGCCTCCGGGAACTTCAAATCGCTCCGCACCACCGCCGCCAACAAGCCCAACGCGAAAAACAAAACCGGCGGTGACAGCAAATTCGCCTGCAATCCATGAAGTAGTTCACTGCTCATAGATTCTTGTTCTTCGCCCGCGACTCGGCGGCCAGCCGTCGTTGATACTTAGCAACCTTGCGCCGCAACCCGGCATTGCTCGCCGCCAAGATCCGCACCGCCAACAGTCCGGCATTCTTTCCGTTACCGATGGCGACTGTCGCAACCGGTATACCCGCCGGCATCTGGGCGATACTCAACAACGAATCCAAACCCTTCAACGCTCGGCTTTCAATCGGAACTCCAATTACCGGCAACGTCGTCTGACTCGCTACCATTCCCGGTAAGTGCGCCGCGCCACCCGCGCCGGCAATGATGACTCGCAACCCACGCTCTTCCGCGCTCCACGCATACCGGGCCATGTCATTCGGCGTGCGATGCGCCGACACCACGCGCACCTCATGCGCCACGCCAAACTCCGCCAGCACCTCGGCCGCCGCTTTCATTGTCGGCAAATCCGAGTCGCTGCCCATGATCACTCCCACAACCGGCTGTTTCATATCGTGCCTCCAAATCGAATGCAGTCCGCCGCACGCTGCGCAATGGCTGCCGCCTCGTCAGGCGTCGCTCCCAACGCCGTGACGTGACCCATCTTCCGGCCGTGGGCACTCCGCGTTTTGCCGTACACGTGGACGTGCGCGCCCGGCACCCGCAAGGCCTCTGCCAATCCAACCGGCGTGCCGGGGCCGGCGCCGTAACCGAGCAAGTTTACCATCGCTGCCGCCGGCGCCACCATGGCGGGTGAACCCAGCGGCCAGCCAAGCACGGCGCGGACGTGATTTTCAAATTGCGAACACACGCACGCTTCGATGGTGTAGTGGCCGGTATTGTGGACGCGCGGCGCGATTTCGTTGACCAGCAGCGCGCCGTCCGGCATCTCGAACAGTTCCATCCCGAAACTGCCGACGCCATCAACCGCCCCGATGGCCCGCTCGGCCAGATCGCCAACGGCCGGCATCGTCACCGGGGCTTTCACAACGCAGCAGATGTGTTCGCGGTTGATCGTCTCGACGACGGGATACCGGACGGTCGCGCCATCCCGGCCGCGCGTGACGATGATCGCCAGTTCCCGGCGGAATTCACAGAACGCCTCGATGTAGAGCGGTTGCCGGTCGCCATCGAGCTTGGCCCACGCGGCCGGCAAGTCCGCCGCCGTGCGGACGGTGGCGTTGCCTTTGCCGTCATAGGACTGGAAGCGTTTCTTGAGCACGGCCGGGAAACCAAATTGCCGGACCGACTCGGGTGTCGGCGCTTCGGCGAACCGCGGCACCGGCAAGCCGGCGAGGGCGAAGACGGTTTTCTGCAAAAACTTGTCCTGCACGCGGCGCATCGTCTGGGCGGATGGCCAGACGGCGAAGCGTTGTGTTTCGAGCGTGCCGAGCGCCTCGGGGCAGACGAACTCATTTTCGAGGGTGACGACGTCGACGAGCGGCGCGAGCCGGAGCAATTCGCGCGGGTCGTTCCAGTCGCCGATGATTGCGTGGGTGTCGAGACTGTGGGCCGGGAAGTCTTCCTGGCGTTCGAGCACGACGATTTCACAGCCGAACTGCGTGGCGGCGCTGGCGGTCATTTTGGCGAGTTGGCCGCCGCCGACGATGCCCAAGCGCGGCACCGGCATGTCGGCGAGCGGGCGGATGGTGGGCGCGCGTTCGGAACGATGCATGGGTTAGCGGGTCAACGCCTCGTAGTCGGCCACGGTGCCGCCGCGGAGGCAACACTCGATGATTTGCCGGCCGAGCGGGAGCAGGTCGGGCTCAAGAAACCCGCGGATCTCCTGATGGAAGAAGCGGGTCAGTTGGGCCGCGCCTTGGTCGTAGGCTTCGGGGCCGACTTCGGGCTGGAGGTCGACTTGCAGGAACCAGCGGGTGATGGGCGTGCCTTCGACGGTGAGATTGGTCAACGCCTGGCCCAACAGCGGGCAGCGGGCGGGCGTGAGTTGGTCGCGTTTGAACGGGGCGTGGCCGCGGCGCGCGAGGTATTCGCGGGCGATCCATTGCGGCATGAAGCCGGTTTCCCAGGCGCCGATGTGTTGATTGGGAGTGATGATGAACGTGGTCTTCGGCGTGGCCAGGATTTGCTCGAGCAGCAGGTTGGCCTGGGTGACTTTCCGGCCCGTCGCAAACGGCCAGTAGGAGCCGACGCCTTCACTGCTCATGCCGGCGGTGTCCACGATGCTGGGGTTGGAGTGCCCGCGCGGAGCAACCAGCCGCCACAACCACGCCAGCGCCGGCGGCAACACGTGGAACAGGCCGACGATGCCATAGGTCGGTTTTTCCCGGGTGCAAGGCGGCGTGCGCACCCCGAGGCTGCGGACGTCCACGGCGACGGCGGTGTTGACGATGTTGGGGATGATGGAACGCGGGAGGATGACGCGCGGGTTGGGGCAGGGCTTGCCGGGCGCGTCGGGGATGTGTTCCCAGATCAACGCGCGGCTGCCCGGCGCGGCGTCAATGTTCAGGAACAATAACGGCTGCGGCGGCTGTGCGGTCAGGCCTTCAAGGTGCGGGTCCACGCCGTAGCGGTCAATGTGGTTGACCCGCACGAACCAGCCGGTCTCGGCGTCGGTCAGGTGGAGGTAACCGGCCTGGGTTTGCAGCTTGGGATGGCAGAGGGCCATGTCGTCATTGACCGGATCCAGTTCGCACAGGCGCGGGACTTGCAAGTGGCGCTCTTCGCCGGTCACGAGGTTGCGGCCCAGCAACAGCCGGCCATCGAGTTCGCGGTGGGCCAGTTCGAGCATCTCACTCTTGCCGCCGCCACTGGCGCCCTCGTGCATGATGGTCAGCACGTTGTCGTACGGGGTCACAACCTGCACCGTCGAACAGTGCGCGACGACCCAGCCATCCCGTTCCGCCCCGGTAATCAACGCGCCGTAAACCCCCTTCTTGGCGCTCGGCCCCGGGTAGAGGTTGTAGGCAAAAATCTCATGCTGGTCATCGGTGCGGGCATGGACCACCATTTGCCGGCCGGCAAAATGCGTATGCCGGAATGGCGGCGCGACGTAAATAATCAGCCGCGGCGCAAATGTGGCCGGCACCTCGGCCAGCGGAATGAATTCTTGCAGCAACGCCAGCCCGAACGCAAAAAAGCCGGCATTGGCCGGAGCAATGACCAGCGCGTCCATTCCCAATGTCTTGCCGCCGGCATGAAAGCCGAACACGGCCAGGTCCTGCTGTTCCAGCCACGCGAACGTCTCCGCCCGCACCGCGCGAAAGTCCCGGCCGAACCGTTCCGCAAACCGCGGCTTGTCGGTCGGCAACTCGTCGGCAATCGTCATGCAGTCCGGATCGCGCCGCCGCATGTACGGCTCAACGTAGTTGGCCGAGATGCCGTTGCGCACGCGCGCCACAACCACCTCGACGACGCGGCCTTTGCCGGGGACTGGGTATGCAACCTCGAACGAATCGCGCCCCGGCCCCCCGACTGCAAAGTCCACCAGTTCCGCCAGGGTGGCCGGCACGACCACCCGCGGGGCCGCCTGCAGAATCTTGGCGACTGCCGGCGGAGGATTCAGTTTCTTCCAATCAGTCCTGGGGGCTGTGGTGGTGGTCATTGTCGAGTTCGTGGTTCTCCAATGCGACGGTGTAAATCCGGCGGTGTTGTTAGCGAATCGTCGCGCAATAGTAAATGAAAACTGAAACACCCACGCGGCGAATGTTCTCCGCGTGCCCGGAGGGGTTGGCTTGTTATCCCGTGCTCTTCATCCCGAACGCGATGCCATTGACGGTCAACGCGAGCAGGCGGCGCAGATTTTGGTTTTCCTTGTTGCGCCGGAAGCGTGGGAGAAACCGGATCTGCAAATAGTTCAACGGATCAATGTACGGATTCCGCAACCGGATGGACTCCGCCAAGACCGGCTGATTCGCCAACAACCGACTGCGCTGCGTCACACTCAACACCATTTTCACCGACCGGGCGTGCTCGGCGGCGATCAGCCCGTAAATCTTTTTCCGCACCACCGCGTCACTCACCAACGTGGCATACCGGCCGGCGATGTAGAGGTCGGCCTTGGCAAGCGACAATTCGGCATTATCCAGCAACGCCGCAAAGAACGGCCAACGCCGGTACATGTCGCGCAACTGTTCCAGATCGCCGTGCGCCTCCAAGGCATGCCCAAGCCCATACCACGCACTCAACAAATGCCGGCTCTGCGTCCACGCAAAAACCCACGGAATTGCCCGCAGTTGCCGGACATCGCCGTCGCCGCTGCGCCGGCTGGGGCGCGAACCAATCGTCAGATGCTCGATCAAATCAATCGGCGTCGCCTGCCGGAAGTACGTCAAAAACTCCGGCGTCCCGTAAACCAACTCCTGATAGCAGTCGAAAGACCGGCGCGTGAGACTATCCATGGCCGTGACCCAGGCCGGATCGGTCACCGGCGCGGGCAGGCAGTTGGCGGCGATCACCGCGCTCGTCAGTTGCTCCAAATTGCGCTGGGCGATGACCGGGTTGGAATACTTGAGCGTGATCACTTCCCCTTGTTCCGTGATCCGAATCCGGCCGCCATGCGCTGCGTGCGGTTGGGCGCGCAAACTCCGGTGGCTCAGCCCGCCGCCGCGGTCGATCGAACCACCCTTGCCATGAAAAAACCGCAGCTTCACGCCGTGCGAGTCACCAAGCTCCGCGAGGCGTTGCTGTGCCCGGTACAAGTACCAATTCGCCGCCAAATACCCGCCGTCCTTGTTCGAGTCGGAATATCCGAGCATGATTTCCTGCAGATTGCCCCGGCGCCGCAGGTGCTCCCGGTAACCCGCGTCCCGCAACACCGCGTCCATGATCTGCGGCGCGTGGTCAAGATCGGCGATCGTCTCAAACAACGGCACGATATCCACGCGGGCCCGCGCTTGCCGGGCCTGCGCCAACAACCGCGTGAGATCACCGGCGCTGTGCGTCATGCTCAGGATGAAATGATGCGCCGCGGCTTCGCCGTGGTCGCGCTGGATCGTGCGGATCGTTTTCAGTTCATCGAGAATCTGATCGGCAGTCTGCTGGCTGTGGTCGCGGAAATCGAGTTGCGCCAGATGAAAACCGCAGGCGTCCGCTTGGGCGATCAAGCCGGCAATGCGTCCGTTGGCCGCGCGCACTGCGCCTTGCCGGCGCAGGCCGCGCTGGATGGCGGCAAGGTCGCCAATGAATTCACCACTGTGCCGGTACAAGCCCGCCAGTTTGCGGCGGATCGCGAGGAGCTGCCGGCGATAGATTTCGCGCGGCTGGAACGAGTCCGTGACCGGCGTTTTCGGGCGGCGGCCGGCATGCGTCAATTCGCTGATCAAGCCTTCGCACTCGCAGGCATAATGGCCGCGCAGCCGGTCGCGCTGGCGGGCGATGGTGGCCAGGCTGACCTCGGGCGTGACGAATGGATGCCCGTCCCGGTCGCCGCCGACCCAAGTCGCGAACGTCAGGAATGGCCGGTCGCGCTGGATCGTCGGGAACGCCGCCTGCAACTCCGCGTCGAACGTCGCGTAGAAGTTCGCCAGCGCCGGCAGGATCGTCCGCTCGAACAAAAACATCACGTTGTTCACTTCATCGAGCGGGCCGACGCGGCGTTCGCGCACCTCGTCGGTCTGCCAGAGCGCTTCGAGAGCTTCGTCGGGCGCATCGAACCGGCTCGCGAGCCGCAGCAGATGATTCAACGTCGTCCGCCGTTTCGCCTCGGTCGGATGCGCCGTCAACACCGGCTCGACTTCCAACTCGGCCAGACACTGCTGCAACGTCGCGGCGGTGACGCCGGCCGCTTTGAGTTCCCGGAACAAGCGCCGCAACGACTGCGCCGGTTCGGGATGCGCCTGCAAATGCCGGACCCGCGCGCGCTCCTCACACAAATTCGTGAGCTGAAAAAACAAACTGAACGCATGCGCCACCGCGTACGCCTCGCCCGTCGTCAGCCGGCCGACCAACCGGCGTTTCGCGCGGATGCTCGCCCGGTCGGGCTGGGTGCGGATGGCTTTCGCGAGTTGCCGGAGTTGCTCGACGTGGCCGAACGCCCCGTCCCCGGCCTGCTCGCGAATGATCGCTCCCAGCCGGGTCGTGACAAACCGGACCTCCTTGCGCAATTGGTCATCCATGCCGGCTCAGGCTTTCTTGAATTCCGGCACAAGGCTGGCGACCCCAGTGGTTTTTCATGGGCACGAATCGTACCAAAGCTCATTCCAAATGTCAGCCCCGCCACCGTTCGCTACCGGATTGCACCCAAGAACACCTCCGCCACCACGTTCCCCCGGCCACCCCGGTAAGCCGCTCCGACAATCAACGCCGGTGGCGCCGGCACCAACGGCCGCAACCGCAACCGTTCACCCGCCAAACACGCCAGACACTCCGGCACGATGGCCACCCCGCGCCCGGCCTCAACGGCCGCAATCAAACTCGTCGCGCTATCGTGCTCCTCGGCGATGGCCGGCCGACCGGCCAAAATCCGCGCGAGATCAGTGTGATACTCCGGGTACTGCTCCCGGTCATAAGCCAACAACCGCTCTTTCGTCAAAACAGGCAACCCAACTTCCCGGCGCCGCGCCAGCGGATGCGTGACCGGCACCGCGACGCACCACGCGTACCGGCGCAGTTCCTCGAACCGCAAGCCAGCCAACGCCGCTTTCGCCGGCCGCGCCAACAACGCCAGATCCAACCGCTCCTCACACAACCCGGCCAACATCTCTTGCGTGGACAAATCATGCAGCGCCACGCGCATGCCGGGATTGGTTTCCTGAAACCGGCGCAGTGCTGGCGACAAAATCTCCACCGTCAACGACGGCGCATACCCGAGCCGAAATTGGCCTTGCTTACCGGTCGCCCGCACCGTCGCCACGGCGTCGTCCATGCGGCGCAAGACCGCTTGCGCCTCCACCACAAACACCCGGCCTGCCTCCGTCAACCGCACTGACCGGGCAGTGCGCTCAAACAATTTCAGCCCGAGCGATTCTTCGAGATCACGAATCTGGCGGCTGATTGCCGGTTGCGCGACCCGCAACCGCGCCGCCGCCCGGCTGAAATTCAATTCCTCCGCCACCGTCACGAAGTAGAGTAGATGCCGCAATTCCATCCGCCCGACGATACCCGGCAGGCATGGCAGCCGAAAGAACAAAGTATTGGGCGGGCCCGCGAAGGCCGGCTACCGTTGTGCCATGAAAACAATGAACCTGATGAAACGCAGCGCCGACGAACGCGGGCAAACCGAACTGGGCTGGTTGCATGGCCGCCACACGTTCTCGTTCGGCGAGTACTACGATCCGAACAACATGGGTTTCCGGTCCCTCCGCGTGATCAACGACGACGTGATCGAGCCGGGCGGCGGCTTCGGCACGCACCCGCACCGGGACATGGAAATCTTCACCTACGTCATCGAAGGCGAACTCGAACACAAAGACTCCCTGGGCAATGGTCGCGTCATTCAGGCCGGTGATCTCCAATACATGAGCGCCGGTAGCGGAGTGCGCCATAGCGAATTCAATCCATCAGCCGACCGGCAGACGCACTTGTTGCAGATCTGGATTCAACCTCAACAACCCGGCGGCGCGCCGCGTTACGCCGAGTTAAAACTCGGTTCCGCCGCCAAGTCGGACGCGCTCACCCCGCTCTTTGCCGGCCAACATCGGGCGGACGCCGAGTTCTACTTCGGCAAACTCGCCGCCGGCAAGTCACTGACAATCCCGGTCAAAGCCAGTTCGGGCGTGTGGATTCACGTGATCTCCGGTAAGCTGACGATCAACGGCGCAATACTCGGGTCGGGCGACGGCGCCGGCATTGAAGATGTGACTGAACTAAAAACCAACGCGACACAGGACGCCGAGTTTTTGGCGTTCGTGCTCGCCTAATCGAAAACTTGGTCAAACTTCATGCGGAGGGTCGCACAGAAGCGCGCCCTGCTATTGTTCGAAAATTGATTCTGGCAATCAGTCCAACTGGCATCGCCGGTACGCAACATCATCGTCTGCCGGCGAACCGCGGCGCTCTGGCCGGCATCGAGCAGCGCCAGATTCTTCAACTGCATCGTCATCCGCTGATTCTTGGCCAGCAATTTTTCCCGTGCCGCGGACATCGTATCGAGTTGATCGCCGAGAACGAGAACCAGATGGCGCATCTAGCGGTTCAATCTCCAAATCGTAAAATTCAGCACCGTCGCAAAACTCACCCACGCCAGATACGGCACAAACAACCAGCCCGCCACCGGCGTCACCCGCCAAAACGCCACCGTCGTCCCGGCAATCGCCCCCCACAGCAAAATGATATTTACCAACGCCAACCCAATCCGCTGCATCCCAAAAAACACCGGCGACCAAGTCGCATTCAGCACCAACTGCACTCCAAACCACGCCAACGCCCCGCCCCAGCCCACGCGCCGCCACACCAACCAACCGGCAACCGCCATCATCGCGTACAACGCCGTCCAGACCGGCCCGAACACCCACGCCGGCGGATTCCAACTCGGCTTCACAAGTGTCGGATACCAATCCCTGACCGAACCCGCCGTCGTGGCGCCACCGATCCCGGCCACTACAAACGTGGTGACCAAAAAGCCCATTAACATCAACCATGGATTCTTCATGCCATCCTCCCTCCCCAGCCACTCGCCCTCGCGCATCACCGGCGACTACTGCGGCCCCTTGACGCGCCAGAACTGCTGCTGCGGGTTCACCACCGTCCCGGTGAGGCTCAACGAAGTCCCTTCCGCCACCCCATTGGTGACCGGCACCCAGCCCCCGGCCAGGCCGTTGGTCGCCGTCTCCAACGCGTAGCGGTAGTGTCTGAAAGGTTCAGCAAATAGAAGGGTCATGGTAGTTCTCCCTGCTAGCCAAACAACAAACACAAGGAGAACCAATCCATGACCCGGCAGAAGCATAGCATTGACGTGGCCGAACTGA
>JAJVHY010000001.1 GCA_022072455.1 Verrucomicrobiia bacterium
TGCCCGCTTCACCCCGAATCTTGCCGAACGCTTCGTAGGTGTAACTCTTGGCAACGGCTTGCAGATCGTCTGTCATCGCCCACACGCTGCCAAGCGCGTCGGTGTGGTAGACATGGCGGCCATCACTAACACCGCTGATGAACTGAATCCGCTCAATGGGCTGATCAATGCCGAGACTATGAACGTACACGGCTTGCACTAGGCTGTTCGTTAATTCGAGCACCACATTGGGGCCGTCGTACACGTACCGGAAGGAGCCGCCAAGGATGGCGGTCTCTACGATCCGGTTGCCGTCAGAATCAAACGCGTATGCGCCCGTTGCAGCATTCGTGTCGGTGAGCGCCGTCGTTTGGGAACGGAAGTCGTAGGCATACGCGCGACTACTGCCACTGACCACTTGGTTCGTCAGGCGACCGGCGCCGTCGAAGGTGTACGCGTTGGTGGTCGTGCCGGCGATGTCGGTTTGCATCCGGTTCGCGGCGTCGTAGGAATAGGAGACAGGCGAGACGCCTATCCCACTATCGGCCAACTGCACCCGATTCCCGACCGGGTCGTAGGTGAACTCTTGCGTCCGACTGTCGGGGTACGTGACTGCCACCAGCCAGTTGTTGCTGTTGTAACCATAACTATTCACGCCTTCGAGCGTGGTCATGTTGGTTCGGTTGCGATTCATTTCGTCAAGAGTGCGGAGTTGACCCCCTCGATTCTTCAATTGTCAATCGTTGACCCTCTTCACCCTCTTCATGGGGCATTCGCGCGATCACACTCCAGTATATCGTCTCTCGTGCCAATCCGGCCATCTTCACCAGCCGTCATTACACAAACTTGTTCTGTCAGACTGTACTGAAAAACCCGCCCCCAAGGATCATTTAGCGTCGCTCTTCTTGCTTCGGCAACAGAATTTAGCAAGTAAGGTCCTTTCCACCCATTCAAACCAATGTCTACTAACAGCACCGTTAGTCCCTCTTCGCTCGTCGGATATCTTCCACAGTCAACTCGAAACACATGAAGAGCGGTGAGTATTGATTTACATTCAGACTGCGCCAATTTGCGCAGGCTTTGTTCTGCTTGCCGTTTAAAGAATGCCCAAAATGCAATAAGAAGTGCTAAGCACAACAAACAAGTTCCCAGAATGAGTATTCCTTTGTGAATGCGAAGCATCTTCTAGTCTCCTGGGCAAGGCTTAACAATTGTTCCACCAGGCACTAGTTTCCATTGGGTGGTAGGATTTCCGCTGGCGTCTGTCCCCGACACGCAAACATAATTGAATGATTTTGAACAACTCACGGCTTCGCACAAGCACTTTTGAATAAAACCGCAGCTACTGCCTGCCTTGCACGCTCCACCGTAAGTTACCGCTTTCTTTGCCCCAACAGTGCAGGGTCCCATAAGATAAATTGGGATCGCTCCCACGTTGCATGTGCAAGTACAAGTTAATCCATAGCTATCAATGAACCTCGGTGGATTATTAGCGCAATACCGATACAGATTAATATCGCCAGCATCGAAACTGAGTGGATCGGTCTGAAAGAATCGTCCGAATGTTTGCGCATACATTCGATTGCGATAGTCATAGAAGCCCAATTCTCCAAGCCATTCCCGGCCTGTGAATCCAAACCGATTGTCGAAGGCCGAGGAGGCAAGAGGGAGACCGTTTGAGTCGAAATAGAAGACATCACCATACACGTCGTACCGGTAGCTCTCGACCACGGTACCGGTGTTATCGGTCAGATGGGTGACGCTGCCGAGGCCGTCGTGGTGATGCCAAATAGGGCTTCCGTTGTACCGGATGAGAACTTCGTCAACCAATGCGCCGTGGATGTACTTGTCCAGCAATGCGCTGGTGTTGTCACGCTCCTCGATCAGATTCCATGCCTCGTAAGTCAAATACCGAATTACGCCACTGATGGTTCTCACGACACACCGATTCCGCGCGTCGTAAGCGAAGGTCGCGATGGTGACGCTATTGCTGGCAGCGCTGACAAGCCGGTTTTGGGCATCGTAGGCGTACGTCCAGCCGGGTTGCGTTACGAGGTTGCCGTTATTGTCATACGTCAGAGACCCGCCACCAACTTGCGTGTATTGGTTGAGGTTGTTCGCGGTGTAACTCGTCGTGCCGGCATCGCTGACGCTCGTGCGATTCCCGACGCCATCATAGTTGTAGTTTACCGAGCGGGTAATCACGCTGTTGGTAGCGTAGTCAACGCCGGTGATCTGGTCAACGGCATCATACGTGTAGGATTCGGCGGTCGTGACAGAGCCCAACCCTCCAGTCTGCGTTTTCGAGGTGCGGTTGCCCACGCTGTTGAGCGTGTAGTCGAATTGCGCAAACACACCGCTGCTGTTGCTGTGAATCAACGAGAGTAGCCGATTCGCGTCGTCGTACACGTAACTGGCGATTGACCCATTGCCGAGGGCTTTACCCACGCGATTGCCGGCGAGGTCATAGGTGTAGGTCACCAACGGACCGCTCCCGCCCACGATCGTTTCGCTGGCTAACTGGTTGCGGGCGGTGTAGCCGTTCGTCACCACCGTGCTGTCCGGATACGTGAGTGTCGCGCGATTACCGTCCGAGTCGTAGGTGTAGGAAACTACCGCAGGCGAGCCGCCCGCGCCGCTGACGGCACTGGTTTCCGACAACAACTGATTTGCGGCGTCGTAACTGTAACTGAGCGCACTGACGCTGGTGCTCAGCGTCAGTAACCGGCCAGCCGCGTCATACGTTCGGCTCACATCCGGCGTGCTGTCGCTCCAGTCCGCCAGCGTCTCGCGATTGCGATTGTCGTAAGTGTAAGTCCTGACTTGACCGGCGCGGGTGGTGTAGGTGGCGAGATTACCCACCGCGTCATAGACGTAGTCCTCGTGGCTGCCGCCCAGATACGTCAGGCGGGTACGTCGATTCAACAGGTCATAAGTAAACGAGTAAGTGTTCCCCCGCGCGTCCGTCAGACTGGTCATGTTGCCGGCGGCGTCATACGTAAACTGCGTCACTTGATTCTTCGGGTCCCGCGTCCACACCAGCCGATTCAGCGCGTCGTAGGCATTCGTGGTGACACCTCCGTCCGGCCTTATGCTCGTCATGAGATTCCCGACCGCGTCGTAGGTCATCGTGGCTGTATTTCCCAACGGATCTTGCGACGTGACCCGCCGGTTTCGGTTGTCATACGTGGACACCCAGACTTTCCCGCGTGGATCGGTATTGGTGACCAGATTGCCAACCTTGTCATACGCAAACTGTGTCACCGCCTGCTCTGCTGTACCCGCGCCAACCGCTTCCGCCGTCTTCTGCCATTCCACGTCGTAGGTGATACTTGTCGTCTTACCGCTCGGCAACGTAATCTCCGTCGGATGATCGCCCCCCGTGCTGCTGCAACCGCACCCGCCGCCGCCCGGTTCGGCGTAGCTCGTGGTTGTCGTGCGTCCCAGCGGATCGGTCATCGTCACCACCCGGTTGAACTCGTCGTACGTCATGGCAGTCGCGTGACCAAGCTCGTCCACCGTGTTCGTGCGGTTCCCAAACTGGTCATAGGCCATCGTCCGGAAACTGCTGTCGGCGTGGGTGATCTTCGTCACCTGGCCGCGATCATTGTACAGATAGCTCGTGGTGTTCCCGCGCGCGTCTTCCTCCACCGCGACAAGGTCATTGGTATTGTAGCTGTAGGTCGTGACGTTGCCTTCGGCATCGGTCATATCCGTCTTCAACCCGCGGGCGTCGAACGTCGCCGTCTCGGTGCCGCCGTTGCGCAACTGATGACTGGTGACCTGACTGAACGCATTATAGGTAAATGTCTCGAAACTGCTGTCGGGATAATCAATTCGCGTTACCCGGCCCCGGCTGTCGCGCGTGTACGTCGTCGTGCGACTGAGTTCATCGGTGTGCGTCAGCACCCGCCCCAGACTGTCCCGCGTCCAGCTCATCGTCGTGCTATCGGGATGGGTCTTGCCCAGAACCCGGCCTTGGACGTCGTTGGTGAACGTCGTTACCCGCCCCAGCGGATCGGTGAGTTGGATGAGAAAGCCCTGATTGTTTTGGTTGTAGGCCAGTTTCGTGACCCGGCCCAGCCCATCCGTGCGGTTGGTCAGCATCCCGATGCTGTTGCCGCGAAACAATTCCACTTTGCCGTTGCCGTAGATCACTTTCGAGTGGTTGCCGGGGCCATTCCACTCCGCCCTCGCGATGGTGTCGCCCGTCACGCCGTTCTGCTCCTCGCTCACCACCCCGAAGGTCGATTGCTTCTGGGTATAGACATACTTGATATGCGCCGCCCGCCCGTCGCCGCGCGGATCCCGCGCCTCGGCCAGCAGCGGCCGGACTCCGGGCGTTTGCAGTACATACCCGTACTGGCCTTGCGTGCCGTCGCTGTAGGTCGCCCGCGTCAACAGCAAGTGCTCCGTTTCGAGCACGTAATCCATCACGTTTGTGTAGCCGTACACCACTGACCGACCGTCACTGGTGTCCACCCGCTGGATGACGGTCACGGAATTCGTGATCTCCCGCATTCCGGCGAAGACGCCGCCGCTCATATTGCTCGGCTCTGGCGGCGGGAAGAACCGCACTTGGCTGATCCGCTTGGCAATGCCAGCCCCGAGGTCCAACCCGGTAAACCCGTGGGGTTTGTAGGCATACTGGAAGAACGTATTGGTGTCGCCGTCAAACGCTTTGTCAAAGGTCGCCGTTGGATAGTTCGAGTGCGCCGGACTCGTGCCGCAGGGGCTGCCGGTCAACACCACGCCATTGGTACCCACAAATTCAATTTCGCTGATGTTGGACCAGTCGGAAGATGAGTAGCGAAAGTAACGATAAGCGCCCGTCGAACTCACTGTGAGCGTCGTCCATTGGTTGCTGGGCGGCGGGCCGCTGACCGTGGCCAGATTGACCCGCTGCAGGACGGCCACGGGCAGGTTGGTGTAGGTCACCTTCAACCACCGCCCCGCCGGTTCGGTAATCTGGGTCACCCGCGTCGTGTTCGTCGTGAATGCCAGCGTGTAGACATTGCTCTGACTATCGGTAAACGACTCCAGCCGTTTGGCCCCGCTGGCGTTGTACGTTTTGAAATTGTACCGCCAGCCGTTCCGGCGCGTCAAAGTGAACGAACCATCCACATTCGAAACCAGCACGTCGGGACAACTGGCGACGCCGACGTAAGTGCCATTCGTGTACGTGAACGTGTAGATCGTGCCATCGGGATAATTCACCTGCTTGCTTCCGCCGCTGGCATCCAAGAATTCCCACTGATACGAGTGACGGGCCTGCTGGCCGTCCCCAAACCAATATAGCGGATAGAGCGCCCGACTATGCAGGTGCCGTTCCCACGTCAAGGCATGCTCGCCGACGCCGCCCCAGACCTCAAGATCGCGGATGGCGCGGTAGCGGTTGCCGCCAAAGACCCCGAACGGATTCACGCCCCCCGCTGGTAAAGGACAGGGCGGACATTCACACGGCGGCTCGGTCGGCCCGCCGGGGGTGGAATTGTTACAAGCAACGGGATTGCTGTTGTCGGGATCCGGCGCAGGAACCAGAGCCGGGATCTCCTGCCCGTTGACGCCCAGAGTGAGCGCGATCAGTGTCGCGCCTGCCATCATCAGCCGTTGGATCTTCTTCATGGTTGTGTCTCCCAAAAGTTCGTCAGTCCTCAGTTCACCGGGTCGCCAAGGCCAGCGGCTCGCCGGCCCAAAATTGCACCAGCTTGGTTTCCGTCCCGCGCCGCAGCCGGATGCGGTAAATCCCGCGGTTGTCGCCCGTGTTGAACTGGAACGCGACCGTGCGGTGCGCATCCAACTCCATGGGCAACACGCGCTGCCCATCCTGCAAGGTGCCGCCATCTTCCACCATGGCCACCACCCGCTGGCCGGCCTCGCCTGCGCCAAAGGCCACTGCCACCGCGACCGGTTGGTTGGGTTGAATTCGGATTTCGTTGAACACACCATGTTCGTTCGAACGTTCGCGGAAAGTGTGAGTGCCGACCTGAATGGTGGCGGTGGCGACCGGGTCCGGCAGGTCGGCCGCCAGCGCTTCGGAGCTGGCTGGCGGAGTGGAACGGGCGGCGCGCCCGGTTGGTGTCGCACGAGGATCCGGCGCATGGCTGTTGCCGGCGGATATTGCTGAGCCGGTCGCGACCGGGAGGTCGCTCCTACCTTCTGGGGATGAAACGGGCGCGCCGCCCATTCCACTTGCGCTATCCTGCGCAACTGCCGCTGGGGGCTCGGCGTCTTCGCGTGAAACATTCTGAGTTCGCGGCCACAGCACCAACGCGATCACGACTACAATCGCCACCACACATGGAATGAAGATTCTTGGTTTCATTAGTTCGGTTCTCCGTTCAAGGTTCGAGGTTCACGGTTACGGCCCGACGGTGATGCTATCGACGTCCGACCAGTCGCCATTGGGAAAACCTTTGTCCCAATACCGCATCCGGTACTCGCGCACCTCCGGCACGCCGGGCTGCGCCAGCGGCCGGTCATCGAGGTACGGCGATTCCGTGTCAATCGCCAGAAACTCCCAGTCGCCGGTGCCGCGTTTGCATTCGATATACACGCCCATGTGCCCGTTCTTCTTGAAGTCGGCGCGAACCGCCTTCTGGCCGGTCCCTTGCACCAACGTCAACTTCGGGTCGGGCGCGGCCAACGCGCTCGCGGAAGACGCCGACGCAGCGGGGCCGATAATGTTGAGGTCTTGCCCGATCGTTTCCGTGTAGCCGGGACTTTTCTTGATCACTTGCACAAGATCAAACAGCCGGTTGAGCGCCCCCGGCGGGACCGGCGCGACACCGGCCGGCAACGCGGGCAGGTTGAACACCGGCAAGACCACCGCGTCCGGGCCTGTGCCGCTGACCAATAAATCCATCGCGGCAGTCGCCGCCGGCCCAAACGCGCGGACAGCCGTCAACCATTCGCCGAGCACGTAGATCATGAAGTTGCACGATGCCACGCACGCGTCCACGTGTGCCGGCGGCAAACTCAACGGCATGACCAGTGCCGGTACCTTATTGCGGAAATTCTCCAACCAGGGCACTTGGGCGCTGATGCGGTTCGGGAAGTAGCGTTGACTGTTCATTCGTCCTTTCAGGGTTGGTTGGGTTTTTGCGGCCAAAATCTCCGCCGCGGTTGGGTACCGCCAGCCACGGTCAAAGCGAACAGCGGGATCACCCCAGCGAGGAAGCCATGGATTTGCCATAAGTTATTGATTAAGAATCCACTGCGTACATTTAATGGGCTGGAGTGTGTCGGTCGCGAACGCGGGGCGACCTGCCAGAAACCGTTGGCGACATGTCCCCAACCGCCCGCGACAAGTCGCGGCTCGTGGGCGACAGGCAAGAAACTGCGGCGGACTTGTCGCGCCACCAAGGCGACACGTCGAAATTGGCAGGCGAAAGATCGCGAACGGCTGCGGACTTGTCGCGGCTCAGGCGCGACTTGTCCGCCGCACGCGGCGATGCGTCGCGAACTGCCGGGGACAAATGCGGAAACGGCGGCGACATGTCCTCGCGCGTGGGCGACCGAGCCGAGAGTTCGCAAATTCATGGGCGCGACACTAGCCGGTGGTCAGCCGTCTGTCTGTCGGACAAAGTCTGATTTTTGTATCGTAATTTTTACGATAACCCGCAGAGGAACAACCAGGCTGCGCTGTGCCGTAAAGCCAACACCGTCAATTCGTGTGTGTCGTGAACGCCGGCTTTCACCCGCATGTGTTCGAGGTGCGAATAGACCGTTGACACCGCCGTATTCAGCGCCACGGCGATGTGCCCCGGTGTGCAGCCCCGCTGTAATAAACGGAAGACTTCCCGCTCCCGATCCGTGTACAGCGCCAGTGGGGAGAGATCAGCGGCCGGCCCGGCCAGCCAGACATCCGTGAGTTTGCCAGCTACCGCTGGCGAGATATACCGGCCACCGGTCAACACAGTATGAATGGCGGTCACGAGCGCCGCGACAGGTTCCTGCTTGTGGACGTAACCCCGCGCCCCAGCGCGTAAACAACGGGCCGCATGATCCGGATCGTCGTACATGGAAAAGATCAACGCGAGCACCGCCGGGTATTGGGCGCGCAAATCCTTGAGGACTTCCAATCCAGAAGTAGCGCCCAAACTTAGTTCAACGAGGACAAGTGTCGGCTGGGTGGCCGCAATCCCGGCCAGCGCGCTGGCCCGGTCACCGGCTTCGCCGCAGACCTCCATATCCTCCCGCCCGTTGAGCAATTGACCGATCCCCCAGCGCATCGTCGGATGGTCATCAACCAGAAAAATTCGCGCGCGCGCTTTCACAATAGTCGCCCAGTAAGTGGCGCAACTTTACCCCCCCCCCCCCTCTGTCACGCAAGAAAAATTTTCGTGGCACAATCCCACTTGTCGAGTCCGGTCGAACTCCGGTACGTTCACCTCATGCGCGCGACCGCTGAAAACATTGTCCGCCGCCTGCGGGACGCGGGCCAGACTGCCTACTTTGCCGGTGGGTGCGTGCGCGACATGGTGCGCGGCGTTGAACCCCACGATTTCGACATCGCGACCACCGCCACACCGGAGCAAGTCCGGCAAGTGTTTCCGCGGACGATTCCAGTCGGGGCGGCATTCGGCGTCATCCTCGTTTTGGAGGGCGATCACCAATTCGAGGTGGCCACGTTTCGTAGCGACGCGGCGTATATGGATGGCCGGCATCCGAGCGCGGTCCGGTATGGTTCGCCAGCGGAGGATGCGCAGCGACGGGACTTTACGGTGAATGGGTTGTTTTTTGATCCCTGCGCGGACGGCGCTCCCGGCGCGAGCGCCCTACCGGGGGGCAGTGGTAGGGCGCTCGCGCCGCGCCAGCCACCGGGGTTGATTGATTTTGTTGGGGGCGTTGCTGACATCGACCGGCAAATCATCCGCTGCATCGGCGAACCGCGGCACCGCTTTGCCGAAGATAAACTCCGGCTCCTGCGGGCGGTTCGGTTTGCCGCGAACCTTGGGTTTGAAATCGAGCCGGCCACATTCGCGGCGGTTCAGGAAATGGCCGGGCAAATCCACGTCGTCAGCGCGGAACGGATCCGCGACGAGTTGATCAAGATTTTCACCCGCCCGAATGCCGGCCGGGGATTGGAGTTGCTGGAGAAAACGGGTTTGCTCAAGGAAGTCTTGCCGGAGGTGGCGGCGATGCGCGGGGTGGAACAACCACCGGCATTTCACCCGGAAGGTGATGTGTTCACCCACACGAAAATCATGCTCGATACGCTGCCGGCAGACACGAGCTTGGAACTGGCGTTCGCGGTGCTGCTGCACGATGTCGGCAAGCCGCCGACGTTTGTGCGCGCGCCGGACCGGATCCGCTTCAACGAGCATGACCGGGTTGGCGCGGAGATGACGGAAGTCATTCTGCGGCGGTTGCGGTTTTCGAATGAGCAGATTGACCAGATCTCGTTGTGCGTCCGGGAACACATGAAGTTTCAGTTCGTGCAGGAAATGCGACCGGCGAAATTGAAACGGTTGTTGGGTCGGCCGACGTTTTCGACGGAGTTGGAGTTGCACCGGATTGATTGCTTGTCGAGTCACCGGAATCTGGAGAATTACGATTTTCTGACGCAGAAACTCCGTGAGTTGCCGCCGGAGGTGATCAAGCCGGAGCCGTTGTTGACCGGACACGATCTGCTGGCACTCGGGTTTACGCCGGGGCCGTTGGTGGGGCAGGTTTTGCAGGAGGTGGCGGAGGCGCAACTGGACGAACGGTTGCGGTCCCGGGAGGAAGCGCTGGCTTACGCCCGGCACCGCCGCGCCGAACTGCCAAATACCGATTGATGTTCTCATTGGTCAACCATCCCACCAGCCGATCGTCCTCCAAGACCGGCACGCTCCCCCACCCTTCGGCGAGGATTTCGTCGTAAACCTGGACGAGCCGGTCATGCGGACTGACCGGCGGGACGGTTTGGTCCATGATGGTTTCGACGGGACCGGTCGTTTTCAGGATATCAGCGCGGGAGACGCTGCCGAGGAACCGGTCATCAGCTAGGACCGGGAAATCATCCTGACCAGTTTGGAATAATAATCGCGTTGCGTGCTCGCAGGAGTCGGTCGGCGTGAGAGAGACGAAGTTACGCATCATCACTGCGGCGACGTCGCAGTCAGCCAGCGCGGTGCGGGTGCGGACAAGGCGTTCTTCGGCTTCGGCACCGAGGAAGATGAAGACGCCAATGATGATGAGCCAGAACGGAATAACCCCCGGCAAGAGCTGGCTGCCGGTCAGCCCTGCCATGATGAAAATGATGGCGATGGCTTGGCCGATGAGGGCGGCAATGCTGGTGGCGCGGTGGTACGGCAAGACCAAGGCAAGCACGGCACGCACGAGCCGGCCGCCGTCCATCGGGAAGGCCGGGATGAAGTTGAAGAGAAAGAGCGTGAGATTGGCTTTCAACAAAGCAGTCAGAAAGGCGTGGAAATCGTGCGGGAGGTAGACGAGGAGGAGTTCTTTTGGCAAGCCAATCACCGGGAGCAAGAGGAGCGCGATCACGGCGTTGACGAGCGGGCCGGCCAAGGTGATGGCGATTTCGTGCCAGGGATTTTGCGGGATGCTTTTCAGCGCCGCGACGCCGCCGATGGGCAGCAAGGTGATACTGCGGACTTCGATGCCGAACTGTTGGGCGACGAGGCTGTGGCCGAGTTCGTGGAGAATGATGCAGCCAAAGACGGCACAGATGAAACCGACGCTCCAAAGCGCCATGAGGAGGTTGAGTTCCCGGTAGGTCGAATAGCCGATGAACAGCAGCAACGCCAGAAACGTGACATGCAGGCGCAGCGAAATGCCGGAAATTCGGCCAATTGGGAATGACCAACGCATGCCGGTTAGTAACACGCAGTGACGGCAATCGCAAGCAGTGCCCCCGTAAGCTTGCGTGTCGGCAATCGTCCGCCTAAGATTCCGCCGCAATGAATAAAATTTTGGTGGTGGATGATGATGCGGATATTCGCCGGGCGTTTCGGCGGAATTTGGAGAGTCCCGAGCTGACGGTCGCGGAAGCGGCGGACGGACCGAGCGCCATTCACCAGGTCGCGGCGGTGCAGCCGGATGTGGTGGTGATGGATGTGCGGATGGGAGCCACGAACGGGCTGGATACGTTGAAGAAACTCCGGGAACTGAACCCGAAGTTGCTCATCATCATGATGACGGCGTACGGGACGACGCAGACCGCCATCGAAGCGATGAAGCTCGGGGCCTACGACTACGTGTTGAAGCCGCTGGATGTGCCAAAGTTGAAGGCGTTGATCGCCGCCGCGTTGAAATCGGCGAAGGATATGCGCGAGGTGGTGAGTTATCAGCCGATGCTGGCGAAGGAGGATTACGCGGAAGGCATCGTCGGCAAGAGTGAAGCGATGCAGCAGGTGTTCAAGATGATCGGGCAGGTGTCGAATTCGGAGGCGACAGTCTTGATCACCGGTGAGAGCGGCACCGGCAAGGAACTCGTGGCGCGGGCCGTTTATCACCATAGTCCACGCAAAGCGCAGCCGTTTCTGGCGATCAATTGCGCAGCGATACCGGAGAATTTGTTGGAGAGCGAGTTGTTCGGGCATGAACGCGGGGCGTTCACGGGCGCGAGTGACCGGCGGATCGGGAAATTTGAGCAATGCGATCGCGGGACGTTGTTTCTGGACGAAATCGGGGACATGCCGCTTTCTACTCAGACGAAGATTTTGCGGGTGTTGC
The DNA here is from genome assembly GCA_022072455.1 of Verrucomicrobiia bacterium. Taxonomy (GTDB): domain Bacteria; phylum Verrucomicrobiota; class Verrucomicrobiia; order Palsa-1439; family Palsa-1439; genus CAINDI01. Next base: position 11,662 of record JAJVHY010000001.1, read on the forward strand.
AGAATGGGGAGTTTCAGCGGGTCGGCGGCAATCAGACAATCACGGTGGATGTGCGGATCATTGCGGCGACGAACAAGGCGTTGGAACGGCAAGTGGCAGAGAAGAAGTTCCGGGAGGACTTGTATTACCGGCTGAATGTGGTGCGGGTGCATTTGCCGCCGCTGCGGGAACGGTTGGATGATTTGCCGGTGTTGGTGGATTACTTTTTGCAGAAATTGGCGAAGAACGTCCCCTCCTCCGCGCGCGGGAAGCGAATTGCGGTACCGGCATTGCGCCAGTTGGAGAAGTACAGTTGGCCGGGGAATGTGCGCGAGTTGGAAAATTGCATGGAACGCGCGGCGGTGGTGTCGCGCGGCGAGCATATCGTGGTGGAGGATTTGCCGGCAGAGGTGCGGGAGCCACGAACGGTGACGGCGGCCACGGATTTGAATGCGGCGGTTGATTCTGCCGCGCAGGCGTTATTCGCGTTGGCCCGTCGGGACCGGTCGTTGAAACTGGTGCCGTTGATGGAGCGCGAGTTGATCATCCGCGCGCTCGCGGAGACCGGCGGCAATCAGGTGCAGACCGCGAAGCTGTTGGGTATCACGCGGGCCACTCTCCGCAAGCGGATCGAGAAGTTTGGGATTATGCGGCGGTTGGAAGTGAAGTAGTCACCGCGCACAACCTTGGGTTTCGGGGCCGCGATTTGCTACCGGGTCTACTGGAGCCGGGAGTAACTGGCGTATGACCCACTGACCGGGTTGTAGCCCTTATAAATGTATATCGCGCGCTGGTTCGCCCAGGCCGGTGGCAAGCCGGGCGGCACGTCGATACCGGAGCGGATGCGCTCATCCAATCGGATATCCAACCGGGTCCGGTAAGTTCCGTTCCGATTCAAGAGGACCTGATTACCGGCTGACATCGTGCCGAAGACACTGAGATAGGGTTGGTCAGCAGTATTCAGGTTGTTGTCCTTGAAATTGTTCTCCGCGTAGAGCATGGCGTGGATTTCACCACCAGTACCGAATTGGGCATCACCGAGGAAGATGTTGCCGCTGTTAGTCTGGGCTGGATCTTTGATGGCGATAAGCGCCACGCTATCGAGCGGATTGGTGGTGCCGCCGTTGTAATAGAATTCATCTGAGAGCGTGATATTGCCGCGAGCAACGATGGTGATTTTGATTCCGGGGTTGCGAAACCGGAAGTTCAATGCATTCGGGCTGTGGAGCCAGAGATTGCCATCCACGAAGTAGACCTTGTTGTTGCCGGTGGGGCTGATTGTGATCCGTGACGAACTGCTGCTGTAGGCAGAGTCGGTCGGGTCTTCCAAGAAATAATCGTTCTTCCCGGCGATTTTCGTGTACGACCGGTCAGTCGGATTTTTTACGAAGATATGCGACGGATTGGATTGCGAGGTGATTTTTCCCGAGCTGTTGAAGGTGTTGGCGGCAACGTTGATGTCGTGCCCCCACCGCGCGAGAGCGTCGGCCGGCGCCAAACCTGATTTCGGAAGATGGTAATACATGTGCTCAAGGTCCGGTGGTGTAATCGCAGGGTCACCCCCATTGGCGACCCGTTGACCAACTCCCGGAGCCGGCATCCCGCTGATGGAGCCGGTTGCTTGCGCGCCATAGTCATAGATGCCATTCCGGTCATCGATGAAGGTTTCGCCGACGTCGTACTTATCGTTTAAGTCCGTGTAGACCTCACCGGTATCCCAAGTGCCGTTGCCTTCATCGGAAAACAACTCCGCCGGCCAACTGGAGCAGGAGTACGACCTTCCACCAGAGGTATATGAGGTGCGCCAAGACCACGAGCCGCCGCTGAGTCGCCAGTAGCCGCCAGCGGAGTCGTAGCGACCGTTGATTCGTTGCGAACGGCTGGTGTCTTCAGTCCATTGCTCGCCTGTATTCCAGACTCCATTGCCCTTGTCGACAAAGCTTTCCCCCGGATTGAAAACGCCATCGCCATTGGCATCAACAAACGGTTCGCCAAATGTGAAAACCCCGTCACCATTGAGATCAGTGTAATTCTCACTCGAATCGTAGGTCCCGTTGCCGATGCTATCAACGAAAGCTTCACCCATGTCGAACCGACCGTTACCGTACGTCACAACGCCGTTGGTGGATGACCGGTAGGTATTGAACGCAGTCGAGGTGACTGGGTTCGTGAAAGTCTGGGAGATGCCGGCTTCCTGATAGGGCTCACCTTCGTTCCACCAACCATTCGTATTCGAGTCAGTGAAGATTTCCGGGTGGCGGAGCCGCGCCCCCCCGGTGATGGCAATGTTGCCATTGACGAAAACATCGCCTAAGACAAAGTCGGCTCCGGTGCCGGTGCCGCCGAGTTGGAGCGTGTAATTGGTGGCCCCGCTGGAATTACCGGCGTAGAGAGCCGCGGCGTAAAGGGAGTGAATGGTATCACTGGTGGTATGATAGACCGATTGAATCGAGGCGGAAGCCCGGACGCCGTCAAAGTATCCCGTAGCCGTGATCAACTTGTTCGTTGCGTTGAGATTGACCACCGTGGTCTGGAAACTCCACTTGGCTGACTGAAACCGATTCGTCAAAGTTATGAATTCGCTGGATTCGTTGGTGGTAATGATTCCGTCGCCGCCGGCGTTTAACTCCATCATTGCGGCGGCAATCGCCGCATCAGCTAATTGGGCCGCGCGCTCGTACGAATAATTGGTCCGATTGGCCTGCCCATAGGTTCCCATGGTCAGCAGGGTGGCGCCAATCCCCACGGAAGCGATGGTCAGAAGAATCAGGGTGGCGGCTAACGCGCTGGCGCGGTCGTTTCCTTTTCGAGATGAGGTTTTCGTTTGCATGTGTATTTCTCCTAAATTGGGGTGGAGATTTTTCAGAAATTTCGCAGTCGAATGCCGGTGTCGACCTCGGCGGCACAATCAGTGCCGCGGTACGGTTTGCTAATCCGGTAAGCAACCCGCAAGGTGTTGGCACCTGTTTTTTCAAAGACATTCCGGGTCGGTACTGTCATTACTTTCGATAATCCAACGGCGACGATGTTGGTCGCGGCGGTTGTGGAAACGTCTGACAAGAAGGTCAAGCGCCCCAAGCCGGAGGCGGTTGGATCGCTGATATAGGAAAATTGGCTCACCTTTCCACTCGGCATTCGAACGCGTACCCAGTTCCCACTGACATCAACGGCGTCAATGGCCACCGCATTGCGGATGTAGCGTTGCACTGACTGGGATGACCGATTGGCCTCATGTTGAACGGCTGCATATTGATTACTTTTCTGCACGACTCGCATCATCCAGATAAACGAGGTCATCAATGCGCTGAGCGCCAAAAGCGAAACTGTCGCCGCCACCATGACTTCAACGAGTGTAAATCCGGATTGCCGGATCCGCTGCTGCCGTTTTGTTTTGCCTGGTTTCATTTCGATACAATTGTTGAAAAGGTATTAGTCAATCGACGCTTGCTGACCGGCGACTGAAATTCGACGTTCACATGGATTTCCAGATAACTCGCAGTCATCAGATCCGCCACCTCGACCAAGTTCGTCGCGTGACCAATCACGTCGACGGTCCGGATGACAACTGGGTCGACGTTCTGAATTAAATTGGTTTGGGGTGCGAAAGGGGTTTGCAGGACGATGTTGTTAAATCCGCCGGCGGCAATTTCCTCGAGTTTTTGGATGCCGAGATTACGTGCTTCGGCCGAGACCATGTTGTAGCGGGCTTTCCGCATCAGCATGACTCCGGTAGAAATCACCACACCAGAGAGCAACGCCAAAATGGCGAAGGCCATGCTGACTTCCAGCAGGCTGAATCCGCGGGTATTGGTGAGTTTGGCGAGTTTCATAACCTTCTCACTTGACGGTCATGATCAAGAGAGCCAACTACCATTTAGCACTGGATATGCCACCCGATTTTCTGGTCACCAAGCAGTTCCACTGGCGCGGCGGGTGGATAAAACTTTGCATAAACCGAACACAGTTGAGCACAACGTGAACAACAAGTCGCAACCATCACCGGATGGAACGGTTGCGGAGTCAGTCGCAGTATCAAGAAATGATTCTCATTACTGCGAACGCGACGGCTCGGAAGCGCCCGAGAGCCCACCTTTACTTCGAGCCGAAATTCTGGACCGGGCGCTTGGGCCAAGGAACGAGGTTGCGTGGGTTGGGCTTGGCATTATCGGTGGGCATCCACTTGTCGTTGGTGTAAATCTCTTCCCGAGGCAGGCCAGCCACTTTGTCTTCCAGCCCGGTGCTGCCGTCCGGGGAGATGATGGTTGGAGTCAGAAAAATCAACAATTCACGTTTGGTTTTACTGAGGCTTTTGCTGCGAAACAGCGCCCCCACCAAGGGAATGTCACCCAAAACCGGGACTTTGGTGTATTTGTCGCTGGTGTCTTGCCGCATCAGTCCGCCCATGGCAAGTGTGCTGCCACTCTTGATCAAGACAGTCGTGCTGGCGGAGCGATTATCGATGACTGGAATGTCGATGCCTTGGAACGACGCGACGCCCGACTGGCTCCCAGCTTCAGGACTGACTTCCAAGGTGACGAAACCGTTTTTATTAATGTGCGGTGTGCAGTTCAACACGATGCCGATGTCTTTGTAATCAAACCCAGAAATGCTGAACGCCCCTTTCGTTTCGCTATAGGTGAAGTTCGGAACGGGAAATTGCGTGGCGATGGCTATTTTCGCCTTGCCGTTGTCAGTGGTCACGACGCGGGGGCTGGCGAGCAACTCCGTGTCAGAATCGCTGTTCATGAACGAAAACAGAATCGTCGCCGAACCGGCATCCAAGAGTGCCGTTGAGGGAATCCACGGGCCACCGGCCAAATCTTTGGAGAGCGTGAACGGGCCAGCCGACAGGCGATGGTCAATGAGGGTTTGGCTCCAGTTGATGCCGAGGTCTTTCTTGGGATTCTTGGTGGTCTCGACAAACTTGGCTTCGATCATCACTTGCCGGGTTTGGGTATCCATCTTCTCAATCAAGGGCAACAGCATGACCAAACTCGAGGGCGTATCCGAAATCACCAACGCATTCCCGCGTGTGTCCACCTGGATCTTCCCCTGCCGGGACAGCAACGGATCGAGGGTCTTCTTGATTTCATCCGCCTTCGCGTATTCCAAGCTCACGATCTGCGCTTCCACCGGCTCAGCTGCCAATGACTCCTTGGTCTTGACACGCACAACATTCTTGTCCTTGACGAAGCCGTAGCCTTTCGATTCCACGATCATCCGCAACGCGTCGTCGTAACCGACCCCTTCCAAATGGACGGTAACCTTCCCAATCACTTCTTCACCAACAATCAAATTGATACCGGCTTTTGTCGCGAGTGTGCGAAGGACGTTCTGAATGTCCGCCTCGTGATAATCAATGACCAGAACATCAGCGCTTGCGGCGGCATCAGCGGGAGGGGCGGGAGCTTCGACTTTGGGGGGAGCAACTTCAACTACCGGCGTGGCAGCCGCAGGGGCTTCCACGGCGGGTGTCGCTGGATCCTGGGCTTGCCCCGCCCTGGCGACGCCGAGGATGACTGCGATGATGATGATCATTTGCCGTTTCATACGAAACCCTCCGACTGCATTAGGTTGTTGGATCGTCATGGTGTTTAGCACCTCTCAGGCCATTACTGTTTTTCAGCCGAACTGGTCGTTGAATTTTCTGGATTGAGTTGGAGCTCAACCTTCTGCCCATTAACTTCCAAGGTAACTTCGCGCCGGGTGATGGCGGTCGCCTTGACCTTGACCGGAGTGCCCTTGACTGTCACTTCAACTGATTTATTCAGAGTCACCAAAGTACCGTTTACGATGGCGGAGGGAGCGGTGGCTTGATAGAGGATGCCATCCAGTTGAAACCCAACCGGGACGCCGACCGGCTGGGCAGTTTCGGACGCGACCGCGGTGGCCTTCGCAAATGGGTCACGGGTTTGTGTCGGAACGTACGTTGAAACTTGGAGATTGAGATCGAACTCCGGCTTCGCGGCCGATGCCGCAGCGACTGAGGAGGCAAGCAGCAGCCCGCGGACAACAATCCCGCGCGACCGGCCAACTACCCTTTTGAACTTATCCAATCGAGAGGTCATGCGCTTTTCTTCTTTTCAGGTTCACCGGCTGCGGTTGGTGGTTTCGGATGAATCAGGAGCACCAGGTCGACATTGATCCGACAATCACCGCGCGCGGCATCGGCCACATTCATCGAAAGATTCCGGAGCTGACCAGTGGGAAACAAGTTCTCCAAGACCGTGACAAACCGACCCAAATCATCGTACTTGCCAGTGATATCCAACCGGGTGGTGTAAAGCTCATACTTGGGCTTGGGGGTATACGGGCTTTTGATGCCGGGACTGAGGCTGCCGATAGTTACCGGATGTTTTTCCGCCAGGAGGCTGATTTCACGGACGATCCAACTATACGGATCACCGGCAACCATGCGCTCCTCTTGCACCTTCAGAAATTCAACGATGCGCTCGCGGAGGACGGTGTTGTTGGCTTCCTCTTTGGCCAGAGCCTCGGCCGAGGCGATCTGATCCTTCAGCTTGGTGATCTCGGCCTTTTTCAGTCCCATGTCTTCCAGATTTTTGAGGACGTAAAAGTTCACAACGGCCCCGACTGCCGTGAGACTGACAATGACAATCAAGATCAACTTCTGGAGTTTGTCTTTGGGCAATGATTTCAGAAATTTCATTTTTTCTCCTTGAACACGCAGTCAATGGAGAACGCGACAGTCGGCAGACCGTTGGCGGCGGTATCACTTTCACCCTTGCCGGTCGAGCGGGCAATTGACCGCAGGCGAACGTCCGAGACGTACTGACTGAACACGGGATGAACGCGGAGGCTCTTGATGAATTCATCCACCTCGATCTCAGGTCGCGCGCTGGCGGCTGATCCATCCAAGGTAAGATTCAACCGCTCCACGGTTTTCGGCGCAGCCGCTCGGGCGGCTTTGATCTCGCTCAAACCGGGGGCCGGCGGCGCACTGACAGCGATCGTTTCGGTCGCAAATGCAAATCGGAACTGGCTCAATTGAATCGAGGCGGGAATAACATCTTTAATCAACGCCAGTTGCGGGCCATAGATTTGCCGGCTCCGGTTGATTGCCAGATAATCGCTGGCCGTCATCATCACCGTTTTGGTTTCGCCGGCATCACTGCTGGCTTGGAGCACATCCCAGTGGCTTTGGAGTTTGGCGGCTTCGGACCGGCGGCGTTCCGCAATTTGTCCGAAAAGAACACCGAGAGCCACGACGACCAGCAGTAAGCCACCGCCGACCGCCACGCTGATTTTGAGCGGATCGCGCGCCTGCGCTTGCTGCGAGAGTTGCTCCTCGACGAGTAAATTGATCGTAATGGCTGTCACAGGTTCTTTCTACAATTGGCCGGTGGCGGCACCGATGGCCGCGGCCAGACTGGGTGCCAGAGCGGTGAGTTGTGGTCCTTCCCCATTAAAATGCGCTGTGTCGAAAGTGCTGACGGGATTCCAAGGTTCGATTCGAAAACCGACCTCTTCGCTCACAATCTCGAGCAAAGCAGGCGAACAAGCTGATCCGCCACAAGCCAACGCCCGGGCTACATGACACTCATGTTGTCGTTCAAAGAAATCGATTGACGAACGAATCTCACGCACTAACGGCCCCAATGATTGCCGGATGAGGGGTTGTACCGCATCCGACATCTTCCATTTTTCCTCCTCGGCGGCTTTCGGTTCCAGCTTGAGCATTTGGCCGACATACTCATTGATGAGATCGCCGCCAAACTGAGTGATTCGGGTCATGAGCGGGTGACCTTGCCGCAGGATATTCATGCTGGTTGACCGCGCGCCAATGTCGAGGAGGAGAACCACATCTTTTTCACACAAGTTGCTCTCGCAGACTTGGAGTGCATTGACCACTGAGACAGCGGTCAATTCGATGGTTGAGGGTTTGATCTTCGCGGCGGCAAGCGCATTGCGGTACCAATTCACCTCGTCACGTTTTGCGCCTGCACAGAGAACCTTGATCAAGGCTGACTTTTGCGGTTTCGGATCGCTGCTGCCATCCTCCAATTCAAAAACATCCAAGTAATAATCAGAGTAGTCGCGGCGCAAATACTGGGCACTGAAGTTCTGCAACGCCGCCTTCACCTCTTGGAGCGGCACGCGCGGGAACTCGGCGTGACAAACCATGGCCGAATTACAACTCAGCGTGACACGGATCCGCTGATCCTCTGTGCCCAATTGCTTCACGGCTTCCCGGAGATCTGCGGCATACTGTTCGGCGTTGTTCGTACCATTCGCCTGCGTCCGCACAGCATATTTTGACAATTGCAGAGCGGCGCCTTCGCGGCGAATCAAGGCCGCCTTGATCTGCCGCGTTCCGAGATCCAGTCCAACAGCGAAATTGGGTCTGGCTTTTTGTTTATTCCGTTTGAAGATCATTTCCCATTTGTGTGATTAGCACTTGATATGCCAGCAGTTAGGAGAGGTGGGGCTAACCACGCCCGGCCCGCGATTGTTCAGAACTGTCAATCAATCTGGATTTCACCGGCCTGAAATGCGCATGTGCCCAAAAGCAACAGGGGCAGGTGGAAATCCCCTGCCCCTGTCCAATGTAGCTGGGTGACCTTAGTAAGCGCCCCAGTCAATCCCCACATTCGCGAGCAACGACTTGGTCGCGGTCGAGATCTTCACCTGGTTTGTGCCAACGGTGTTGATCGTGAACGCATTGCCCAATATGTCGTTATTGCTCCAAGCGGACTTCAGATACGAAGCCGCCCCCGTTGACGCGCTCGTATCAATCGTTGCCCCGTCGGACTTCCCCATCTCCAGTGCCCACTGGTCAATGGCGGCGTCCATCTGACGCGCGTCATTAAGAATCCGACGGCCTTGCGATTGCTTGCGAGCTTTGGCAAAGCCCGGCACTGACAACGCCGCGAGCAACCCGATGATGGCTACGACAATCATAATTTCAACCAAGGTAAACGCGGCTTGGGAATTGCGAATCTTGTTAATCATTTTCGTGTCACCTCCCTTCCCGATAAAGAGACTCATGCGATTCTCAGTAGCACTACGGATGCCAAACGGCGCAACTCCCTGAAAGACATGCGATATCTGCCGTTTCGCGGCAGAATTTCCGAAAAATCAGGTGTTTTTGAACCAAGCGGTTGCAAACATGATTCGCATTTTCTGGAATGCGACGCCGCGATCAATCACGCTCCTCAGCCGCCTCATTGGCTGTCAACTTCCGGTACAGCGTCGCCGTACTAATCCCCAATAGCTCCGCCGCCCGCTCCTTACTGCCGCCGCTGGCACGTATGGCGTGCTCAATGTATTGAACTTCCTGTTCATGAAGAAAGTCCTTCAACTGCAACCGGGGCACGGTCAGATTGTCGACTACCGGCGGCGACAGTTCACTTCCATTGGTCGGCGGGGGCGCAGCATCAGACGCAACCAGCGCTTCGAGAACTCGCTCCGGTAAATCGCGCACCGCCAGCACACCGTGATCGCACAAGGCACAAGCCCGCTCGATGGCATTTTGCAGTTCCCGAACGTTACCGGGCCAGGCATATCCTTTCAGGCTGGCCATGACTTCCGGTCGCACTGTGACCGGTGGACTGGCATTGCGCCGCGCGTTATCCTGAACGAAATGTTGCACCAGCAACGGAATGTCATCCGCCCGCTCACGCAACGCCGGCAACTCGATCGGTATCACGCTGATCCGGTAGTAAAGATCTTCCCGGAAGGATTTATCTTCCATCTTCTTGCGGAGCGGTTCGTTGGTGGCCGCCACAACCCGCACGTCCACCTTGACTGTGTCGTTATCACCAACACGTCGCAGCTCTTTGTCTTGCAGAAACCGCAACAGTTTGGTCTGTAAACTGAGCGGCATGGAACCGACTTCATCCAGGAAAATGGTCCCGCCATCGGCATGCTGGAACAATCCCACCTTGTCGAAGGCCGCACCGGTAAACGACCCCTTGCGGTGGCCGAATAGTTCTGATTCCAGCAGATGCTCTGGCAACGCGGCACAGTTCACTGCCACAAAGGGCATGTTGGCGCGGCGACTGTTGAAATGCAGGGCGCGGGCGACCAGTTCTTTGCCGGTACCGCTTTCGCCAAGGACAAGCACGGTTGAATCCGTATTCGCGACGCGCCGGATCATGCGGAACACTGCCTCCATGGACGCGCTTCGTCCGATGATGTTGTCGAACTGGAATTTTTCCTTGAGCTGTGTTTTGAGCTCGGCGTTTTCCTGAAGCGCGCGGACGGCCTGCTGATGAAACAAGGCGGTTTCAACCCGCCGCACCAGTTCATCAATGCGAAATGGTTTTTCGATGAAATCCTGGGCGCCAAGCCGGAGAGCTTCGATGGCGCGATCCTTCGTGGCGTTACCGGTGATCATCACGATCGGGATGTTCCGGTTGTGGTCTTTGACTTGCCGAAGTAATTCAAGCCCACGCGGCTTGCCTTCCGGCATCTCGATGTCGGCCAGAATGAGATCGGGCGGGTCTTGTTTGACCAGTTCGATGGCCCGTTCCGCACTGCTGGCGGTAATCACCTGCCGGCGTTCGTCGCGCAAGACCTCGGTCAACACCGAGACCATGTTCGGGTCATCTTCGGCCACTAGGATTTTCAACATACAACTTTCCTCCTGCAGTTCTTGGCGGCACCCCCAGTGCCGCCGATTCCCGGTTAAAACTGGACTGCTTGATTGAGCTTGAAGATCGGCAAAAACATACAGATGACGATGGAGCCAACAACCACGCCCAGAAACACAATCAGCAACGGCTCGATCAGCGACGTCAAACCGGAGAGCGTCGCTTCAATTTCCTCATCGTAGAAATCGGAGAGTTTCTCGAGCATCGTATCCACCTTGCCGGTTTGTTCACCGGCGGCAATCATCCGAATCAACATCGGCGGAAAGATGGGATGCTGCGAAAGCGCAGTGGCAAGATTGTCGCCGCGCTCGATGCTGCTGGCGGTTTTTTCGATGGCAAATTCGACCTGCGTGTTACCGGAAGTCTGACCGACGATGCGGAGGGTGTCCAAAATCGGCACGCCCGCCCGCAGCAACGCGGCGAACGTCCGCGCAAACCGCGAGATGCAGATTTTGTGGACAAGTTTTCCGAACAACGGAAATTTCAATTTGGCCCGATCCCAAATAATCGCGCCATGGTGGGTTTTGATGATCTTGAAGAATCCCCAGACGATGGCACCGACAATCCCGGCAAAGATCAAGAAATACGCCCGCAACATGTCACTAATTCGGATGAGAATCTGCGTCGGCACCGGCAGGGCCGCGCCGAAGTCTTTGAAGATGTCGCCGAAGATCGGAATGACCTTCATCATCAAAAAGAGACAGATGCAAATCGCGATGCAACAGACGATCGTCGGATACATCATAGCCGATTTGACTTTTTTCTTAAGCCGGGCCGACGCTTCGAGATAGCACGCGAGCCGGTCGAGAATTTCTGCAAGCAGACCGCCAGTCTCACCGGCTTCCACCATCTTCACATACAGCTTCACAAACACCTTGGGATGACAAGCCAGGCAGACAGAAAACGCTTCGCCGCTCTCCAGTTTCGTCGTGACTTCGCGCAGCACGGGCTTGAGGGCCAGACTATCCGTTTGTTCTTCCAAGGCATTCATCGCCTGCACCAACGGCAGCCCGGCATCCATCATTGTCGCCAATTGCCGGGTAAAAACGACGAGGTCTTGCTGTTTGACGTTGCCTTGGGAACGCTTGGCGTGCTTCCGCGCCGCGCCAGTGTTCATCTGCACGACCATCAGGCTGCGGCCAATCAGTTGCGCTGCTGCGGAACCTTGATCCGCCGCCTCGATCTGACCGCTGACCATTTTGCCCGACGCATCGCGCGCTTGATAATTGAAAACTGGCATTGACTCGCTGTCCTGTTCTGGGTTGCGAAATACTCCCAGTTCTCAATTCTAGCACCAGACATGCCACAACCTCTCAAAGCTGCGAAACCAGCCAAAACGCACCCAATTGCAGCCCTCGTCAGGACTCCCTTGGAATAAACCGGACATTTATGCACGCCGGGCAAGGTGCGTTACTCTTTCGGCGCGGCCCAGCCTTGAGCCATCAAACCCAATAAACGTTGCAGCGCGGCATCGTAGGTGATACCGCGCTGCTCCGCATCCATCTTCGCTCGTTTGTCGAGTTGGGCCGCCATGGCAGCGGACTTGTCGGATGGACAGCCCAACCGCCGCAGCACTTCCGCCAACTCATCAGGGGTCATTTCTTGAGCGCATCAGCTCGGGACATCACCTTGATACTCTGAATGACCACGCGCTCGGTCGGCCGGCTTCGTTCTGGACCTTCCGTCGGAGTATCGCCGAGCTTCTTCAGCACTTCGACACCTTCCACCAGCTTCCCGAACGCTGTGTACTGCCCGTCCAGAAACGACGCATCGCCGAGGCAAATAAAGAACTGACAGCCGGCCGAATCCGGATCCTGCGAGCGCGCCATCGAAACCACGCCGAGTTGATGGCTGTTCTTATTGAACTCCGCCTTGATCTTGTAGCCGGGATCCCCGGTCCCCACACGGCCGTTATTCGGATCTTTACTGAGCGGGTCGCCACCCTGAATCATGAACCCCTTGATGATCCGATGAAACGTCGTCCCGTCATAAAAGCCTTTGCCGGCCAGCTTCTGAAAATTCTCGACGGTCTTCGGCGCATCCTTTTCAAAGAACTCGATGACCATCTTGCCCGCCTTGGTTTCGATCACTGCCAACTTGTCTGTCTCTGCCGCCATAAGACTGCTTCCTTTCAGGATCAGTGTTGCCAACAACACGCCAGTTATTAGTTTTACACTTCGCATAGTTTGATGACCTCCGCGGGCTGCCCGCCGACATTCAGTTTCGTTCCACTCACTGCGAACTCGCGCCGAACGTAACCGAGCGCGATGAGTTTGCCAAGTCGCTTCGATTGCGCCGTACTTGTAATCTGCCCGACCTCTTTCTCACCAGCCGAGATCGCCCTGCCCGGCGCCGTCAATGCCAACTGCACCAAATGCCGGTTCACATGGCCATAAGTTCGAATACGCGCAATCGTTTCCTGCCCCACATAGCACCCCTTTTCATATGAAATCGCGCTGACTAACCCCGCCTCGACCGGGATCGTCGTCTCATCCATATCCACTCCAAACTGCGGCACCCCTGCCTCGACACGCAAGATTTCCAACTCCGCATCGCCCAAGGTGACCGGCAGGATTGCCGGCGTGATCACCCCGAGTCCCAACGCGTGCCGGTACGTCAAGCCGGCCGGCGTCTCGCCAAACGCGAGGTATTGCCGGCTGTCCGCGACTTCGATGACCACATCTTCAGTCACAATGAATTTCTCCAGTACCGCCTGCATTCCAGGACTCGTTTCAAGCAGCAACTCCTCCGGCAACCGCAGCACATGCCCGTCCCCGCGCATCTTGCCCTTCGCGTTAAGAAACGCGACATAGCAGTCCCCGCCTACCCGTAACTGTTTGATGTCGTTGGTGCATTGCCCGTGGAGAAAATCAATCCGATCCTCTCCCGTAATCCGTAATCGGCACCGTGAATTCGTCAGGTCCGCAATCATAAATTTTGTTCAATCGCCGCCAGCAACTTCATGGCGCGCGCATTGCCCGGCTCCAACTCCAGCGCCCGGCGAATGGCCACTGCCGCCTCTTGATAACGGCCGGCTTGCGCGAGCACCGCGCCCAGTTGATACGCCGCACGGGAACTCCGCGGCGACAATTCGGAAGCCCGCCGCAAATGAACCACCGCCTCATCCAAACGTTTTTCGCCGGTTAGATTAACCCCAAGATTAAAATGCGCTTCGGGGCTGTCCGGGGCGAGTTCGAGGGCGCGTTGGTACAAACCAATCGACTCTTTTCGCTCCGACACGGCGGCCAGGTTCACCAACGCACGAACGTTTTCCGGACGCTTTTGCACCGTATCCAGCCAAATCGTCTGCGCCGTCCGGTAGTCCGCGTTGCGAACAAACGTGGCCACACCAGCCACGACAATCAACACCGGCACGATATATTGCCGGGCATTTCCCAACGCCGCCACGACCGGCACTACCACCGCGATCAAGGGCAAGTACATTCGCCGTTCCGCCGCGACTTCGGTCCCCAGCGGCACGACGCTCGACGTGGGCGCCAAAATGAAAAAGAAACCCAACCCCAGCAACCCCCACCATTGTTTTTTCCAAGCGCCCCAAGCCGAAGCAATCAGCAATCCCACCACGACCAACGCAGTTGGCAGCACACTCACCAAACTCCCCGCCCGCGGCCAATCATCATAGTCCACCACCAACGGATACGGGACAAAACACAACCGCAGGTAATGTACGATGACCGTCGCCTGCGTCTTCAAATATTCCCATGGCGTGAAATGGTCCAAGCCCTCCCCCATCTTTGAATGCAACGCCACCCCGCCCATCAATAGTGGCAACATCAACCACGTCGCCGCCAACCCGGCGTACAACCCCCGCCGGCTCCGCCAATCCACGCCAAACACATAATCATACAGCACCACCACCAACGGCGCCGCGACCATAACTTCCTTGCAGCCCATCCCCAACCCGCACGCCACCACCGCCGCAATATGCCAACGCCGAATCGCGCAATACAACGTCAGCAACAAAAACAACCCCATCAACATCTCCGTCCGCTGACTGATGTAAACCACACTCTCCGTCAACAATGGATGCACCAGCCACAACGCCGTTGCCGGCAACGCAATCCCGGCCCCGCCTGGCGTCCGCCGCAAAATCCCCAGCAACACCAACCCCGCCGCGATGTGAATCGCCAGATTGACCACATGGTACCCACGAACGTCGTACCCACCAATCGCGTAGTTGATCGCGAACGTCAGGTTGACCAGTGGGCGGCCGGCCATCCCGCTGTTGGCCGGCGCCACCAGCGTCTCCCAAATCGGCCACAACTTCCGAATACTCGGATTGTCGGTAATGCCGTGACCGTCATCAAAAATAAACGGCCCGGTCAGACTGTTGGAATACACCAACACCCCCAACACGATCAGAATCACCGGCTGCCATATTCGGAATCGTTCCACGGATTAGAATTACCAAAGCACTTGCCAGAGCGCACCACAAACTCTAGCTTCGCCGGCAATGATTGACCTCACCAGCGATGACTACTTCATGGGCGAAGCGCTTCGCCAGGCGAAACTCGCGTTTGACGCCGACGAGGTTCCCATCGGTGCCGTCATCGTCCGCGAAAAGAAAATCATTACCCGCGCCTTCAACCAAGTCGAACTCCTCAAAGATGCCACCGCCCATGCCGAAATGCTGGCCCTCACTCAGGCTGCCAATGGCCTCGGCGACTGGCGACTCGAAGGTTGCACACTCTACGTCACCAAAGAACCCTGTCCGATGTGCGCCGGCGCGATCGTCCTCTCCCGAGTTCAACGCGTTGTCTTCGGCGTAACCGATCCAAAAAGTGGCGGCGCCGGCAGCGTCTTCGACATTACCGGCCAAGGCGGCCTCAACCATAAGGTCGAAACGGTGTCCGGCGTTAAAGAAACCGAAGCCCGGCAACTTCTTCAGGACTTCTTCCGGGCGCGCCGCTAATTCAAGCCCGTCGCCTTCGGCAAGAGCGGGTACAGTTTGCGCCAGCGTTGATCCTCGCTGATGAACGCCGCCCACAAGGCCGGTGGAACCGGGTCTTCCAACAACGCCACATGCGGCGCGACAACCTTCCATGATTCCTCGGTTAGTTCACGCTCCAACTGCCCCTCTCCCCAACCCGAGTAACCGGCAAACGCGCGGATGCCGGCACTTGTCCCTTTGGTCGGGTCGGTGAGGATCTCGCAGCGCACGTCCTCGTCATGGGGACCACGCCGAAACCGGGCAAAGAGCAGACTGTTGGGTTTCACCGGTCCGCCAATGAAGACAGGCACATCCTGCAGCCCCGCCGGCAGATCCGTGGCCTTGGTGACGGCACCGAGGGTTTGTCCCAGTGGCCGGTTCATCACAAACCCCAGCGCGCCGGCCGCGCTGTGTTCGGCGATATAGACGACCGTTTGATGAAAATTCGGATCGAGCAAGACCGGTGTCGCCACCAGCACTTTCCCGATCAACGCTTCGCCCGCCGAAAACTCGTAGCCCATCACCACACTCCCGTGTCGCGCGCCCACTTCACCAGTCCGCCCCGAAACGGCGGAAAACCGAGTCCCTCAATCATTATGAAATCCAGTTCATCTTCACTGGCCACCAACCGAGCTTGCAACAATTCTTTCGCCCGCGCCACCATGACTTCCATCAACCGCTCCTGAATTGCCAGTGGATCCAACGCCCGCCCCTTGAACTGCGGCTTTGGTTCCGCGCGCAGTCCAGTGACCGTGTAGAAACCTCGTGGCCCCTGCCAGACCGGCCCGAGCGCATCCAGCCACCGCAACGGCCCGACCGGCCACCCAAACAATACCATTGCGTTATCAATATAAGCCAAATCAATTCCGTCCTCCAACAATCCGACAGCCGCCTGCAAATACGGAATCAAAATCCGCTGCACCACCAAGTCCGAAGTCTCCGTTTTGAATTTTTTACGCAGGCGCTCGACGCGAATCAGATTCTGGCAGACCGGCGATGCGACCAAATCTCCAAAGGCACGCGCCTCGGCCAGATAACCCGCGCCGGTCACTTCGATGGCTTTCAACTGGGCCGGGTAAAACCCATGCGTCTCCGCCACCGTGCGCCGCCGGTAAAGTGTTTGCACTAGGAAACCGGGGGGCCAGTTCCGGCGTTGCAGGCGCCGTTCGAACGTCAACGCCTTCACTGCCGCGGCGCGCAGTGCGCTGACCGGCACGACCGCGTCCACCAAACCGACCTGCAATGCCGACGCGGCAGTCAGTGACTTACCGGGGACGATGATTTCGAGTGCCGCGCGCAGCCCAATCAACGCCGGCAACCGTTGCGTTCCACCCCACCCGGGTAACCCACCGATCTGGGTTGCCGGCAAACCGATCTGCGTCGCTGGATCATCTGTCGCAATTCGGGTCCGGCAGGCCAAGGCCAACTCGCAACCGGTGCCAAGACACGCGCCATCAATCGCAGCTACCGTCGGCATGGAAAGTCGCTCGATTTTCGCGAACAGTTCCTGGCCGGCCTGTGCGTAGGCCATGCCGGCGGCGGACTCCCGGAGATTTTCCAGTTCTCCGAGCGGGATGTCACCCGGCAATATGCCGGTGAAAATGACGCCGGTCGGCGGCTGTTTCGTCAGCGCGTCGAGAATCCCGGCCAGTGGCACAAGAACATCGGTCGGCTTGGCAAATATGACCCACGCGATACCGGCGGCGTCACGTTCGAGGCGCACCACAGCCATCGTCACTCACGATCCAAGATCAACGCCCCACCCTGTCCACCACCCACGCATGCGGACGCCAGGCCGGTCCGAACGTTGCGCCGGTGCATCTCTTTCAGCAATGTCAGCACCAACCGCGCGGCGCTCGCGCCAACCGGGTGACCGAGGGCGATGGCGCCACCGTTGACGTTGAGCGTTTCGGGATTCAGGGTCAGTCCAAATTGATTTTTGAGGACGGCAGCACACGCGAGTACTTGGACGGCGAATGCTTCGTTGATCTCGACTAGATCAAGGTCGGCCAACTTCAGACCGGCCCGCGTGAGGGCGGCCGGGATGGCATAGGCGGGACCAATTCCCATGCGTTGCGGCTCCACGCCCGTGTAGGCGTAGGCCCGCAGGTACCCGAGTGGTTTGTGCCCGAGTTGCCGGGCGCGCGCTTCGCTCATCACCAGTAGCGCAACTGCTCCGTCAGTAAGCTGCGATGCGTTACCGGCGGTGACGGTGCTGTTATTTCGCTCGAACACTGGCGCCAGTTTTGTCAGCGCTTCGAGCGTCGGGTTTTCGCGGACGCCATTGTCGTCGCGCATGGTTTGGCCACCCGGCAAAGCGACAGGCGTGATTTCCTCGCGGAGCTTGCTGCGGGCTTGGTGTGCTTTTTGGTGTGAGGCCAGGGCAAACCGGTCTTGCTGGTCACGCGAAATACCGAAGTCCCGGCAGAGCACTTCCGCTGTCTGCCCCATCGTCAGCCCGCAGGTTGGATCCGTGAGGCCGAGCAGGACACCAAGGCGCGGTTTGAAATCGCGCAACCGGAACGCGCTCAAGGCGCGGAGTTTTTCTCCACCGGTCTTCGCCCGACTTAACGCCGTATATTTGTCGGCAGCGGCGGCAGTGTAGAGCAGCGGGATGTTTGACATGCTCTCAGTGCCGCCGACGAGGAACACATCGCCCTGACCGGCCACCAGCTTTTCGTAGGCGCTGGTAATGGCTTCAAAGCCGCTCGCACAGTTGCGATGAACTGTGTACGCCGGGATTTCGGGCGGGATGCCGGCATTGACGGCGATGACGCGGGCGATGTTGGCGGCGTCGTTCGGTTGGGCGACGTTGCCGAAAATCACGTGGGAAATCTGGCCGCGCTCAATGCCGGTGCGCTCCAGCAAAGCGGTCACCGCGAGGCGGCCAAGTTCGTGAGCCGGCAACGGTTTGAGCATCGTGCCGGCTTTGCCGAAGGGTGTGCGAATTCCGTCAACGATTGCGAGGCGTGTCATACCATGGCCGGGTTAGCGGGCGGGAGCAGCCCGCAGTCGGGCGAGGAGGCTCAGGGTGGTTTGGCCGACAATTTCGAGACTGCGGACGCTGAGTTTGTCGAGGGTGTCTTTGTCGGTGTGCCAGTAGTCATTGAGACCGGGCGCGCTGCCGAATTGAAAGTCAATCAGGTTGAGCGCGGGGATGCCGGCGTGGAGGAAGGGGACGTGATCGTCGTGGATGTCGCCGTCGCCGAGTTCAAAATAGTCGCGGTGGCCGACAACGCGGGCGGCTTCGAATACGTGCTGGACGAGAGAACCGGTCGTGTTGGCTGGGATGCGGATCTTGAGGTTGGCGTCGCCGACCATGTCGAGAACGATGACGGCTTTGATCCACTTGAGTTGGTTGTTTGATTTGAGGTCTTCGACGAAAAATTTGCTGCCGACCAGACCGTCGGTGGAACCGTACTCTTGGATAGCTTCTTCGCCGTCGAAGAAAACAAACCAAATATCCGGTTGTGACGCGGCGCAGCGGGCGATTTCGAGGAGGACGCCAGTGCTGGAGCCGGCGTCGTTGGCCCCGACGAAGTTGATGTCTGGCATGTACTTGGTGTCATAGTGCGAGGCGACAACGATTACTTGGCCTGTCCCGCCCGAATAGCGTGATGTTTTGGCCAGGACGTTGCGGAATTGGAGCGGGCCGCGCGGCGAGCCGGAGGTGAAGACCTGTTCGTGGGCTGACAAGCCGGCTTCTTCGAGTTGCGTGGCGATGTAGGTCGCTGCCTTGGCCAAGGTGGGACTACCGGCGGGACGCGGGCCCATTTTGACGAGAGCTTCGACGTGCGACATGGCGCGGCGACCGTTAAAGGTTGCCGGGTCAATCGGTTTGGGCGGCGGGGGGGTGCAACCGGTCAGGAGACCGGCCAGCAATCCGAGGATTATGATTTTCGTTGCCATTCTTGAGCCAAGGTTATGCGACTTTCCAACGAGGGATGGTCGTGTAAAAGAAACTCTATCACTGGATGTGGCGCTAAATCAGCAAGATTTTGTTCCGCCAGCTTTCGCATCGCGCGCGCGAAGCCGGCGGGATTGCGTGTGAGGTCGAGCGCCAGCCGGTCAGCTTTGCGTTCGCGCCAGCGCGAGAAAGCATTTTGCACCGGCAGGCCGGCCAAGGTGGCGAACATCAGACAGAGCGCCAATACCGGGAAGGCACCGATGTCCGCCCGGTCAGCGAAACCAAACCGGCTCACTCCCACTCCAAATCCCCAATCGCAAATCCAAAAACCGCCCAAAATCGTGACCGCGTTCACCGCGAGCAGTTTCCAAAGGTCGCCGTGTTTGAAATGGGCCATCTCATGTGCCATGACGACTTCGATTTCGTCTTCGGAAAAGCCGGCGAGCAACGTGTCGCCCAAAATGATGCGCTTTGTCGCGCCCAACCCGGCAAAGGCGGCGTTGGCTTTCTTGGTTTTGGCGCTCATGGTCATCCGGTAAATGCCGAGGACTTTGGCGCCGACGCGTTGCGCGAGGGCAACGAGTTTTTGTTTTAGCGCTTCGTTGTCCAACGGCTCCAGTTTGTAGAACAGCGGCAGGATCACGACCGGAAACACGGCCGACATGAGAATGCCCAAAAGAATCAACGCCCCACCCGCCCACAGCCACCAATCATCACCGGTGCGACGGAGAAAAAAGTAGATCACCTCCAACGCCACCACACTCAGGACAAGATTCAGTCCCAGCGACTTCAACTCGTCCCACGCCCAACCGCCCAAGCTTTCGTTGGAAAGTCCATACCGGTGTTCGAGGTAAAAGTCAGTAAACCAGTTCAACGGCAGTGAGATCAGTTTTGTCGCGATGACAACGACGGCCCCGTACAACGCCACATTCACCCAGGGATTGGCCGAGATTGACCGGCAGGCATTGGCCAGAAGTTCGGAGCCGGAGGAAAACAGAAACGCCAGCAGCAACACGACGCTCAGGACAGTCTCGACAACGAAGAGGCTGTTGTGAATGGCCTCGTAGCGCTTGGCCCGCGCTTGCTGGTCCGACATGCTCAGAGGTTGTCCACGCCAAAGATGGCCAACAAGCGCGCGAGGTCGTCGTTCCCGTAATACACGATTTCGATGCGGCCCTTTTTCTTGCCGTGGCGGACACTGACTTGGGTGCCGAGTTTTTGCTGCAAGGCTTCCTCAACGGCGACAATGTCAGCCGCCTTGGTCGTGCCGGTCAAAACGCGGGCGCGCGCTTTGGCATCGCCTTTGAGTCCCTCGACCAGCATTTCGGTATCGCGTACAGTCAAATTCCGCTTCAAACACCGCTCGGCGACGAGGCGTTGTTCCTCGCCATTGTTCAACCCCAAAATCACTTTGGCGTGGCCGACGCTGAGTTGGCCATTCGCCACCCACGAGAGAACTTCGCCCGGTAACGTGAGCAACCGGAGCGCATTCGCCACACCGGCGCGGCTGCGGCCAACTTTGTCGGCTATCTGTTCCTGGGTAAGTAGGAAAACGGTCGCGAGTTGTTCGTAGGCTTTGGCTTCTTCAATCGGATTGAGGTCTTCGCGCTGGATGTTTTCGATGAGCGCGATTTCGAGAGCTTCCGCGTCGGTGGCTTGTCGGATAATGGCCGGCACGGTGGTCAACCCGGCCGTCTTGGCGGCACGCCAGCGGCGTTCCCCGGCAATCAGCTCGTACCGGCCGGGGGCGCCGGTCCGCACGAGCAGCGGTTGCATGACGCCGCGTTGCCGGATGGAGTCGGCGAGTTCTTTCAGATGCTCGGGGTCAAATTCACGACGAGGTTGGTACCGATTCGGTTCAATGGCGGTAATGTCGAGGTGTTGAATGCCCCCCGCCGGTCCGCTGCCGGTCGCCGGCGATCCCAATGGTTTAGCCGGCGCAGGAATCGGATGGGTTTGTACAGCAACAGGGGCAGTGAAACCGCCACCAATCAATGCATCCAATCCTCGGCCCAGAGCTTTTTTTTGCATGGAAATTCCTCGCTATCGGCGCGACTTATCGCCCGAAAACCCAGGAATTGTCGAGCCAATTCACCGTTTCAATCGCCGGCGCTTCGCGGATTCCCAGAGGGCATCAAGTTCGGCCAGGGTGCAATCTTCGAGGCGCCGGCCGCTCTTGTGGACGGCGCGTTCGATGTGCTGGAAGCGCGTGACGAATTTCTTCACGGTGCGATCGAGCAGGTCTTCGGCATGCAGATTTTCGAAACGGGCAAGGTTGACAACGGCGAAAAGCAGGTCGCCAACTTCCTCTTCGAGTTGCCGGCGGCGGCCGGATGCGAGCGCGGCTTTGACCTCACGAAGTTCTTCCTCGATTTTGGCGATGACGCCATTGACGTTTTTCCAGTCGAAGCCGACGCGGGCGACTTTGCGTTGGACTTTGTCCGCCCGCATCAACGCCGGCAAGCCGCGGGGAACTTCGGCAACAATCGAGGGCGCGTTTTTTTCCTTTTTCTTGATCGCTTCCCATTGTTGGAGCACGGCGGCACTGGTGGCGGCTTTGGCTTTGCCGAAGACGTGGGGATGCCGACGGATGAGTTTGTCAGCAATGGATTTGGCGACTTTGTCGAAATCGAACGTACCGGCTTCGCTGGCCATCTGGGAATGGAACACAACTTGCAGGAGGAGGTCGCCTAATTCGTCACGGAACTCGACCATGTCGCCGGTATCCAAGGCGTCGAGGGCCTCGTAGGTTTCTTCGACGAGGTTGTGACGGATGGATGCGTGGGTCTGCTCTCGGTCCCACGGACAGCCGTCGGGCGCGCGAAGGCGAGCCATGATTTTGAGGAGGCGGACGAGGTTCTTGGTTTGAGTTGGCATGCGAGTCGCAGTAGAATACGCGGTGTTTTAAGATTATGGCAAAGAGAATCCTAATATGGTTGGTGGTGGTGGCGACCGGTTGGACAGCCGAGGTTGTGCCGGTCATGGATGTGAATGGGACACGCTACCGTGATGTGAAGTTTGGCCCAGTCAACCAGGACCAAATTGTGTTGTTCCATAGCAAGGGCGTGGCGACGGTGCCGGTCAGCAGTTTGCCGGAGACCTATCGCGAACAGTTTGCGCCGAAGCCGGCACCAGGTGGTGCGCCAGTGCCGGCGGTCGTCGAACCGCTCCGCATTCGCACACCGGTCAGTCAACCGACCAACAATCCGGGCGCGATTTTGGAGGCAATGCGCTCGAAGAAGTCGGAGCCAATTATGACCGGCGGGAGTCGCAACGATTGGACGCTGTATAATCAGCAACGAGCGAGTTTGGTGGTTTTGGACGGAATGTTGGTGGAAAAATCATCGTTAACACCACTGGTCGGTTTCCTCGCGAAAGAGCGGGCGTCCTTGAGCGACGGGACACGGACTTACTACGGCGCGGCATTCGATTTGGCGGAGCGCAAGAACGGGAATGACAACGTCGCCGCTGTGATGGAGTTGCGACCGGCACTGTGGAATCGCACCGATGAACGCGTGTTTTTGGTCAACTACAAGCCGATGACTTTACCGGGGGCCTTGATGAAGGTGTACGCGGTAGAGATTGATCCGATTGATCAATGGCGCACGTTCAAAGTCGGCACCGATCCGAGTTTTGAGGACTGGAAACGGTTACCCCGCAAGTAGCAGCACGACTTAGTTGCTACGACTGGTGCCGGGAAACGCGAGAACTTTCTCTTCGTCTTCGGACAAGGCCGTCTGCCGGAGCGGCGCGGCTTGTTCTTGCCGACGCAATTCCCAGAGGCGCTCCAACTCATGTTCCAACGCTGTGATCCGGTGCGTCCCAACCGCCGGTAGATCATCGCCCGCGTTCGCAAGCCGGCTGCGCAAGGTTTGAAGCTCATCCGTAGCCTTGGCAATTTTTTCCAACAAGGTGAGTTCTTTTGGCTCGCGAGTGAGCCGGGTGATGCGCCGGGAAGAGCCAACCCGCGATATCTTTTTGACTTTGAGCTTTTTGGAGCGTGATTTCATGGGAAGTGATTGCAACGTTCGACTGCTGCTTATATCAGGTGTTCAAACAAAAACAAGGGATTTAGTGAGCAAAACCGCAAACAATAGTCGCAACCACCTAATCCGCAATAGATTGACTACAAAATGTCAACGCGATAGCTGAGCAGGCGTTCTGAATCGAAAACAAAATATCCGCGGAAAGCCTTGTGAGCGACGACTAAAGGAAGCCAATGTGGGTCATCCTGCCACATTTCGTGATAGGGGATTTTGGAAATTTCAGTCCAAAATGGGGTTGCCTCGTCAGTTTCGGCCAATCTCCCGACACAGTCACTAGCGGAAAAGACACTGACGTGGAGTTTATAGCCGTCGAGGAAATGGAAACGCAATTCGCCGGCATGTTCCAGCCCGGTCGGAGTTACGCCGATTTCTTCCTGAGTCTCGCGAATGGCTGATTGCAGTGGAGTTTCCCCTGGCTCGAGGCGTCCACCCGGGCCATTGATTTTACCGGCACCGAGTCCGCGTTTCTTGCGAATCAAGAGAATTTGTCCATTACGGATAGCGAAGCAAAGATTGGCGTACTCTGTCGGTTGCCATCCTGCCCAGTCAATCGATGCGACATTCATTTCATTAGCATTACCGGTCCGGCCTGAAAATGTAAACTGATGAAACTTGACGCAGTGTAGCGGCTGTTCCAAACTTGCCACGTGTTACCGGTCTGCCCAAAATGTGATGTGGCGCTGTTCATCCTCCACTTCAAATCGGTCACAGTTGACTACTGCGATAAGTGCCAAGGAGTGTGGTTGGATACCGGCGAATTTGACCAACTGGCCGGCTGTGCCCCGCCCCAACTTACCGCCTCGACACCAACCGCGACCAACTACCTTTGCCCACGTTGCGATTCGCGGATGAACGAAATGCAAGCGGCCGGCAACGTAACCCTCGAACGCTGTCCCAACGGTCACGGCTTATGGTTCGACGCCACCGAATTGCCGCGCCTGCTCGGCATCGTCACCACCGCAGCAGCTGGCACGGTGCTCACTGAAATTTTCAGCAAACTGTCAACCCGTAACCAAGGAGAAACCCCATGATCGCACTCATCGTCATTGCCGCCATCGCACTGATCCTCGGCCTGTGGCTTGCCGGCGCCTACAACGGCCTCATCCGCCTCCGCAACCAAGTGGAAAACGCTTGGGCACAAATCGACGTTCAATTGAAACGCCGGTGCGACCTCATTCCGAATCTTGTCGAAACCGTCAAAGGTTATGCCAAACACGAGAGCGGCACCTTGGAGAAGGTCATCCAAGCCCGCAATATCGCCATGTCCGCCAAAACCGTTGGCGAACGCGCCGAAGCCGAAAACGTTTTGACCGGTACTCTCAAGACACTCTTTGCCGTCTCCGAAGCCTACCCGGACCTCAAAGCCAACGCCAACTTCATGCGCCTCCAAGAAGAGCTCACCTCCACCGAAAACAAAGTTGCGTTCTCCCGGCAATTCTACAACGACTCGGTGATGAACTTTAACACCAAGATCGAAGTTTTCCCCAGCAACCTGATTGCGAACAGCTTCGGCTTCACGCGCCGCGAGTTCTTTGAAGTCAAAGACGAAGCCATCCGCGAGGCGCCGAAAGTTTCGTTCTAAATGTCGCGTTGAGATTTGCCGGCAATGTGGGATCAAATCCGCGCCAACCAACGCCGTTCCGCCGTCCTCATCACGGTCATGCTGTTGGTGCTCGTTCTGTTGGGCGCGACGACCGGCGGGGCACTCGCCGGTCAAGAAGGCATCGTCTTTGGGGTCGGGACCGCGCTCATCGTCTTCGGTGTCCAACTCGCCATTTACTTCGGCGCTGCGGAATCCGTTCTGTTGGCTGGTGCAAATGCCCGCGAAATCCGACGCGATGATAGTCCGCCGCTATTCAATGTCGTCGAGGAAATGCAGCTCGCGGCCGGCCTTGCCTTCTTTCCGCGCATTTATCTCATCGACGATCCCGCCCCCAATGCCTTTGCCATCGGGCACAAACCAGAAAATAGCGCCGTCGCTGTCACCACCGGCCTCCTCCACCGCCTCAACCGTGACGAACTCCAAGGCGTCATCGCTCACGAGATCGCCCACCTCAAAAACCGCGACGTCCAATTCATGACGCTCGCCGCCGTCATGCTCGGCTCAATTGTCATCCTCTCCCAATTCGTTCTGCGGTCAATGGCATTTGGGGGCCGGTCGCGCAGCCGCAGTAGTTCACGCGGCAGCAGTGG
Organism: Verrucomicrobiia bacterium; assembly: GCA_022072455.1. GTDB lineage: Bacteria > Verrucomicrobiota > Verrucomicrobiia > Palsa-1439 > Palsa-1439 > CAINDI01. The sequence goes on from JAJVHY010000001.1 coordinate 37,354, forward strand.
CGGTGGCCAACTCCAACTCATCCTCCTGATAGTCAGCCTTGTCTTCGCCATCCTCGGCCCACTCTTGGCGCAACTGCTCTACTTCGCTTGTTCACGAAAACGCGAATACCTCGCCGACGCCTGCGCCGCCCAGTTCACCCGCTACCCGGAAGGTCTGGCCGGCGCGCTGGAAAAGATTGCGCAAGCACGCGTCGCCCCAACCTTCGCCAACAAAGCGACGGCCCCCATGTTCATCATCAACCCGCTGGCGGCAACCGGCCAATCAGTCAGCCTCTTCTCCACACATCCCCCGACCGCCGACCGCATCCGCATCCTCCGCGGCATGGCCGGGGCCTCCTTTGCCGCCTACGAAGAATCCTGCCGGCGCGCGCTGGGCCGGGGAGTCATTGCTCCCGGCACACTGGCTGGCGATACACCGGCAACCATCCGACAGGCCGACCAGGCCGGCCCCATCGAAAGCCGCCGGGAAATCGCCGACCTGACCTACCGCAGCCACGGCTATCTGCCGGTCACTTGCACCTGTGGCGCGCACATCAACGTTCCGCCTGGTTTCGACCGGGACAAGATTCACTGCTTGCGTTGCAGTTCCCTAATCTCCCTGCCGGCCGTGCACATGCCACCGGCAGCCACGCCAACGGCAATGCAATACAAGCGAACCGGCACCAGTTGGGAAGCATTCCGGTGTCAATGCGGCCGCACCGTGCAACTCAGTCCCGCCTTTAACGCCGCCCAGATCCGTTGCACCGGCTGCGGTCAGAGCATCCAAGTCATCTGACCCGGCAAGTTTTTTCTTCGCCGGTATCGGGGTTATGCTACCTTCCCGCCGCATGTTGGAAGAACTCTATCAAGAAATCATCCTCGACCATTACCGGCGCCCGCGGAACCGCGGCAAAGCGGTGCCCGCGGATTTGGCGTATAAGGACAGCAACCCGCTCTGCGGCGATGAGATTGAAGTGACCGCCACGCTCGTGGATGGCAAAATCAAAGACATCAAGTTCGACGGCCACGGTTGCTCGATTTGCCTCGCATCGTCCTCGATCATGACCGGCAAATTGGTTGGCAAAACGTTGGCGGAGGCGCTGAACTACATCGAGAATTTCCAAAAGATGATGCGCGGTGACATTCCGTTCGGTGGCAAGGAAATGGGCGACCTCAAGGCCCTCGAAGGGGTCTTGAAATTTCCGGTGCGTGTCAAATGCGCGACCCTCGCCTGGCATACGGCCCACCGCGGCATTACCGCCAAACTGTAATGCACCAATTCGAAAAGCATTTCACGGTGGCGGAAGCCCGGGCGTTATTACCGGCGTTGCGGCGACTCTTCAAGGACGTTCACGCCCGGCGCGATCGCGCCCGGAAAATCGACGCGCAACTCGGCGAAAGACTCACCGCTTCCGGCGGTGATCTCGGCGGCAAACTGGTGACCGATTTGTTGACCGATGTGGTCGCGCTGAACGCGGAGTTGCGGCTGTGGCAGGAACGCGGTGTTGTGATTAAAGACTTTGAGCGGGGTTTGGTTGACTTTCCGAGTCTGCGCGCCGACCGGGAAGTATTTCTGTGCTGGGAACTCGACGAGGAGGACATCGAGTTCTTTCACGACATCGACGCCGGCTATGCCGGGCGCGAACGACTTTGATTAGTTGAGCGGCTTCTGGCCGTTTTCCGTGGAGAAACTGGCCGGTTTCCAATCGCCGTTGACATCCCGGCGAAAGGTTTGCCGTTCGACAACTTTGCTGCCATCAGGTCGCGTGATCTCGGTCTCAATGATTTTTCGCTGCGGTTCAATGCTGCCGGAATCCCGCTCATGGAGCGGCCGGCCAGACTCGATGATTTCCCGTTGGAGCGAACCGTCTGCCGCTTTGACTTCGGTGGTGCGGATCCGCCCGGCGTCACGCCAGCCGGTACCCGTTGGTTTCTGCAGTGTCGTCTCAGTGATCGACGTATTGCCGGCAATGCGCGTGGTGGCGAGCTCGCGGTCGCTGACCGTCAACCCGCCATTGAGTCGGTCAACGGACTGGATGGTTCGCTCCGTGCGCAGCTCATCGCTGCCGACTTGCGTGGTGCGTTCAGAAATCTGGCGCGTGGGTTGCAGCCGGCCATTCACGTCCACTTGCCGCTCCGTGCGCGTCGTGACCGTTACGCCTTCGGCGGCCGGGACGACCGTGGCGCTGATGCTCCGCTCGAGTACCAGATTGCCGGAGCTGTCCCGTCGGGAACTTGTCGTCTCCTGTTGCTCGCCGCCCGCCGGCAACGGGGTCTTGGTGGTGGTCGAACTGGCGGTTACCCGCTTCTGACCTTGCCGGTCGGTCTCGACGACTTGCACGGTTTCCGCCCGCAGTGACACGGAAACGAGCAGACAGATAATCAGCACTAGGGTTTTCATTAGTTCTCCTTCGATGTCCGCAAAGTAGCGGCGTCGCGTGGGATTACGCAAGTGCCAAAACTGAATGAATACACGGACAACCCCTGCCCGCGCACGCTGATTCGCGCTTCGTAGACGCCATAGGGTTGTTTGGCAATGATGTTGTACATCCGCGGTGAATCCACTCGCACAATGCTGCGTCCCGTTGAATCATAGTAGATATCGCTGCCGGCGACTGACTTGGGAATGGGTTGGCCGTCTTGGTCAACAAACACTTCCATCCAATAGATGCCTTCCGGTTTCATGACAATATTCAACTCCGTCGCCCGGTATTTCAGCACCAAACAATCCTCGAGGTGCTCCTGATCAACCGCATGGCGCAGGTATTCTGCAGTCATGATCCAGGCACCGTGGGCATACACCTTCCCCTCCGCCCGGTCGGCTGGCAGGCGCAGACGAACAATCGAATTTGTGGGAATGCCTTCCGGGTTGGCCAATTGGCCGCGGGCATGACCAAGATAGATTTCCTGGGTAATCGGATAACACACTGCCCCCACTCTGTCGAAATCATGCACGGGCTCCATCACCGTCGGAAAACTTTTCGCCGGCGAAATTTCGCGCAGTAACGTCTGCAGCATCGTCTCGGTCGCGCCATACGCCCCCTCGCCGGTGTGATCGTAGCGAACCCGCCCCTCCCGGTCCACCAACAGCACCCGCGGCCAGAACTGGTTGGTATAAACATCGGCCACCTTCAAATGACTATCGACCGCGATGGGATAGGCGAGATTATAACGGCGGACGCTTGGCAATACATTGGCGGGATCGGTCGAAAAATCGTACTGCGGGGAATGAACGCCAATGATCTGTAAACCGTGGGATGCATAGCGGCGATTCCACTCGCGCAGGTACGGATACGTGCGAATGCAATTGACACAGCTGTAATCAAAAAAATGCAGCAACACGACCTTGCCGCGCAATTCATCCAGTGTCAGCGCCGGACTGTTGAACCACGTCAAAGCTCCCTCCAGTGGTGGCGCCGGTAGTCCAACCAGCGAGGGATACAGCGATGGGGCCGGCTCGCGCGACTCTTCCAATGGGCCACACTGAACGACCAACGCCACCGATGCCAAGGTGCCCAGATGTGCATGCCAACGCATGGCGGGACTTTGCCGCCCCGGTTATTGAAAATCAAGGACTGGCTTACCGGCGCTGGCACTGCGGACAAAACCAAGTGCTGCGCTGGGCTTGGACGATGCGCCGAATCAAGGTTCCACACCGCCGGCACGATCGCCCCGCCCGGTCATAGACATAGAATTCCTGCACCTGAAAAATTCGCGGCCCATAATTCAACCCTTTCTGCAACGCAGCCACAACACTCCGCTCCAACCGGCGGATTTCATCGCGACGCAACCGGTCTGCGCGCTGGCGCGGGTCAATCCGGGCCCGCCACAGCGCCTCGCAGGCATAGATATTGCCAATGCCGGCGACGAGGGTTTGATCCAACAGCGCGACCTTGATGGGCCGCGTCGACCGCTTCAACACCTGCAGGTCGGCCCCAAAGGGTTCCGGACCGAGCCGGTTCAGGCGCTTGATTAAATCCTGTGTAAAAAGCAATTCCACCACACCAAACCGGCGTGAGTCGGCGAAGTAAGCCGACTGCGGCCCGGCATGTAACGCCAGCCGGTATTTTGGCGGCGGCTCGAATTCAAACCACCCGGTCATTCGCAAATGCACGAGCAGATGCCGGCCGTGTGAAAAATCGAAGATGATATATTTGGCCCGTCGCCAAACCTTGTTGATCCGGCAACCTCGCAGTTCACCGTTCAATTTGATTTTCGAGTCACAAACTTCGACACGCCGGATCACGCGTCCCCGGAGGCGGGCCCGCAATTGGCGCATCATGATTTCGACTTCGGGAAGTTCTGGCATGGTGAAGTGCCCGGGGCGGGATTTGAACCCGCACGGGGTTTTAACACCCCTTCGGATTTTAAGTCCGATGCGTCTGCCGTTTCGCCACCCGGGCAAAATGGTCAGCCTGCCCTTTATATAGTTGATTCAAACGGTCGCAGAAATGGCGGAGAGAGAGGGATTCGAACCCTCGGTACAGGTTTACCCCGTACAGCGGTTTAGCAAACCGCCGCCTTAAACCACTCGGCCATCTCTCCCCAAAATGATTGGCAGGCAGAACCGCGGCATACTACGGGTGCTGTTCCACTTGGTCAAGCCGGCTCACGGACCGTTTTCGCGAGCCTTGCCAAAGCGTACCGGATAGCCTATTGTCCGCCCCTTCGTCGAACCCATGAACTTCGTCATCCACGCCAAGAAAGTCTTCGATATCGAAATTGATGCCCTCCGTCGCACGCGGGCGCGGCTCGATAAAAACTTTACTGCTGCCGTCGAACTGATCACCACCACTCTCCGCAATCGCGGCAAAGTGATCGTGACCGGCGTTGGTAAATCCGGCAATCTCGGCCATAAGATCGCCGCCACTTTTTCCAGCACCGGCACGCCCAGCGTGGTTCTCGACACCGTCAATGCGCTCCACGGCGACTTGGGGATTGTTCGCGATGGTGATGTCGTCATGGCGTTGAGTTATTCGGGCGAAACTCAGGAACTCCTCCGCATCTTGCCGGCCCTCAAACGCTTTGACGTGAGCCTCATCGCCGTGACCGGGTATCCCAAATCCCAGATTGCCCGACACAGTAACGTCGTCCTCAACGTTCAAGTCAAACGAGAAGCCTGCCCGTTCAACCTCGCCCCAACCGCCAGCACGACCGCCACCCTCGCGATGGGCGACGCGCTGGCCATGAGCGTTCTTGCCGCCCGCGGCTTCCAAAAGTCTGACTACGCCAAACTGCATCCCGCTGGCGCCATCGGCTCCACGATGCTTGTCCAGATCAAAGACATCATGCGCACCGGCACCCGCAATCCAGTCATTCAAAGCAGCGCGACCGTCAAGGAGGCGCTTCTGGCCATGACCAAAGCCAAGTCCGGCACGATCAGCGTAGTGGATCAAGCCGGCCGCGTGGCCGGCGTGTTCACGGATGGCGACTTCCGCCGACAGATCGCCCGGGATACCGGCGTGCTGGAGCGGCCGGTCAAAGCCGTGATGACTCCCAAGCCCATCACCATCCGGCACGACGCGCTCGCCGTCGAAGCCCTGAAAATTTTTCAACAACGACAGATTGACGATTTAATCGTTGTGGATAACACTCGCCGCCCGGTCGGGATTGTGGATTCGCAAGACCTGCCCAAATTCAAAATCATGTAATCAACAAGAGGTACTAACGCTATGCCGTCAGCCAATGATCTTCGCAAAGGAATGGCCATTAAATATAATGGCGATGTCGCCGTCGTTCTCGACATGCAACACCGCACCCCCGGCAATCTGCGCGCGTTCGTGCAAGCCACGCTCCGCAGCCTGAAAACCGGCAAGTCCTCCAACGTCCGCTTTTCCTCGACAGAACCCATCGAGCCGATCTCGATGATGACCCGCGAACTCGACTACAGCTACAAGGACCAGACCGGCTACCACTTCATGGATCCGGAAACGTACGAAGACACCGTCCTCGTCGAAGAATTCGTTGGCGACAACTCCAAATACCTGACCGAAAACCTTCGCGTCACCTTGATGGAAGTCGAAGGCAAACCCGCCGAACTCGAACTCCCACCCAAGGTGAAACTCAAAGTCTTGGAAGCCCCTCCCGGCGTCCGCGGCGACACCGCCAACAACGTCACCAAGCCGGCCAAAGTCGAAGGCGGTTTTGAAGTCGGCGTCCCCCTCTTCATCAATCCTGGTGACGTGATCGAAGTGGACACCCGCACGGGCAAATACCTCAGCCGCGCTTAAAGCCCCTCCGTCCGCCGGTACTCACCCGGTGGCCGGCCGATCAAATGTTTGAACGTGTGTGCGAAAAACGCCGGCTCCGCGTACCCGACCGCCGCCGCCACCGCCTCCACTGTCAAATCCGTCTGCCGGAGCAATTGGCAGGCAGACTCGATCCGCGCCTGCCGTTGAGACTGTACAGGTGACACGCCCACCGTCCGCTCAAACACCCGGCGAAACTGCGATTCCGACAACCCGCATCGTTTCGCCAGCGAGTTAATCGTTGGCGGGTTCGTCAACTCCGTGCGAATCAATTCGAGCGCCGGCAACAGGCGCCGCAAATCGGCGAGCTTCGATTCGGGTGGCGCGACCTTCAACCAGTCTCCGTGCTCGTGGATCAAGCGAAACAACAACTGCCCCGCCATTGCCTCCAACGCGCGCCGGTATCCCGCTGGCTGCAACGCATAAACCCGGCAAGCCTCCTGAAATATCAGCTCATCACCGAGATGAAATACATCCGGAAAGTCCAATAACTGCGCCAGCGTCAACGACTCAAAAACAGTCGCGGTGTAATGGAATGAAATGATTTCCAACTTCTGCTTCGGATCCGCGTGGGCGCTATGCCACTGGCCGCGCCGAAAATGAACTGCATCGCCACGCCGCAATTCCACCGCCCGCTCGTCCACCCGCACGAAAAGATGCCCCTTGATGACGAATAAAAACATATCGTCTTCAATCCGCCGGTGCTCCAAAACCCACGTCGGCGCACAGTCATACTGCACCGCCGTGACGCCGGAAATGGTGTGCTGCTCAAGCAACCGCGCCAACCAGGCTGCATTCGTCTTGGCTGGGAATGCGGGAAATTTGACTCTCCGCCGCTCGCGCATGGCCCGACCATACCGGCCCTGACCGAAAAAGACAGGAAAATGATTCTTTCCAATCTGGCGGCACCGGCGACCTTGCGCTAGGGTTTGCGTCCATGACGATCTTCATCTCGGCGCAGCAATGGGCGCAGTACGAGCGCGACGGCTTCCTCAAACTCGGCCAAGTTCTCAACCCCGCGGAACTTCACGCGTTGCAGCAGCGCATTGACGACATCATGCTCGGCAAGGCGCGTGTGGACTACGACCGGATGCTGATGCAACTCGACAGCGAATCCGGCAAGTACGAGGATGCCGGCGTCCAGTCTCGTGGCCACAAAGGGGCCACTATCAATTACCGGAAAATTCAGGAGCTGGAATTCGATCCGCTCTTCCTCGCCTACATGCAACGTCCCATCTTTCGGGAAATCTGTGAACACGTCTACGGCAGCGACACGCCGGTTGCCGCCTTTCGCGCGATGTTCATGAACAAGCCAGCCCGCAAGGGCACTTTCCTGCCTTGGCATCAGGACCGCTGGACTTACCTCGACCGCGACCCGCAAATCACAGTCTGGACTGCTCTCGACCCGGCCACAGTAGGCAACGGCTGTGTGCAAGTTGTGCCGGGCAGTCACAAGTTCGGGCTGATCAATCCATCCCACAGCTCAGGTTTCCTGACCAAGGAACAAGCCGCCCAGCATGCGACCCCCGATAAGATCGTGTATCTCGAACTCCAACCGGGCGAAGTTGCGTTGTTGCACAATTATCTCCTCCACGCCTCCGATGTGAACCGCACCGACACCTCGCGCCGGGCGTTCAGCGTCTGCTACATGGATGCGCGCACCGTGACAACCAACAACGAGAAGTACTCGACCATCTTCGGCGCCGACGCGTTACGAGTCGAAGATTTGGAAACCGTCACCACAAAGTAGGGCGCGCGTAGTTACTTCTTGGCGTAGTAGTCGAAATCAATTCCGTTGGACCAAAACCAGCGCTTGAAAGCGTAATTGATTGCATCGCGGAACCGATTGCTATCGCGAATGACGACGGCTTTCGTCAGCGGCGCAATCAAGGGGTCCCATTGCTGCCGGCCCAGCACATCATCTGGCAGAAATACCAAGACATTCCGCTGCATATGAAAATACTGGAGGTACCGCCAGTGGACAGCCATCAACTCATCCACAATTTTCTTCCGGCGCCGCAACTCGCCCACAAACCGTCGCACCCGCGAACGCAACTGGCCGGCCGGCTGATACCCGCTGGCCTCGAATAACTCGCGCGACTCAACCACCAACGCATGGTCAGGACCAGCCACCTTCATCAACTGATCCATTGCCGCCCGGTCATGCAACAACTGCCACCGGTCCCGTGCATCCCGATATCGCGGCAGCCGGCGTTTCAACGCGCGCGCTTTACGCAGCAGGCGCGCGACGGTTTTCGGGTTGGCCTGCAGCAACGCCTTCGCCCCCCAAGTCGTCTCCAAGCCGACTAGTAAATCCATCGCATCAAGCACGTTCGCCTGACCGAAGTAATACCGGCTATAATCGGCGAGAATCCCGGCAACGTCACAATCCGGATCCCACAGTCGCGCCGCGTAGACGGCGGCGTTGGCGTCGGTGTAAATGCCTTCCGAGTACAACTGCGTTCCCCACCCTGCCCGCGCGACTCGTTGCGCTTCCGCCGCCATCCGCTGCGGTGCCGGGTTCGCGCCATTGCACCCGTACGAACAGAAATAACAGTCGAACATGCTGATCTCGGGAAACACGAAGCGGGAATACGCCGCCGGAGGCGAGTACTCCGCGATGTGATCGGCATGCGACATCAGGCCTTGAAACCAATCCGCCCGCGCATCGCACAGCGCGTAAACCAACTTTCGCTCGGCTTCATCCATCAACCACGTCGAAACCACCACCTCAAGTTTGGGATTCGACTCGCGCGCGACCGCTGCCACCTGCTGCCCGAGTTCGAGAAACTTCTTTCCCCACCGCTCCGGTCGCGCCGCGCACTCGGCGCAACCACACCCACCCGGATCATACGGCCAGTGGATGAGCACATCGAATGGACTCAGCAACTTCATGACTTGCCGGCGATTCTCCAGGATTAACGCAAGGCCGGCGGGTTTGGCCGGGCAAATCTGACTGTATTGATAAAAAGCGCCATGCCGCGCCCGCGGATCAGCGAGCAGTTCCACTGGCGGCTGATAATGAAAGCCCTCATTCCCCACGGCACCGGTCGCGACTTTCATTCCGCATGCCCGCGCCGTCTCGATCATCCGATTCAACCGGGCGATCATCTTCGAGCCGCGACTTCTTGGGTCGCACCAAAACCCGTGCGGAAACCAATTCATATCAAACCAGAACATCCACCCATCGAACCCCCACAACGCCATCTCCTCAATGTAGCTCTCGACGTGCTCAATGGGCGCCGCCTCGTAGAAGTTATTGAAGTGCGTTGCGAAATACACCCCCCGGTCATACACCGCCGGCGTCCGCGTCACGTTCAATTTCGGCATCGCGACCCGCGTCGGCTCGAACACCAACGTCCGCAACAACTGCCCCACCCCATATAACACCCCATGCCCATCCGCACCCCGCAATGTCACGGTCTTGCCGGCGGTCGCGAACGCGTACGCTTGCCGGGGCATCCCCGGCTCGAGACTGATGGACAATTCCCAATCGCCCGTCGCCCCCAACTTCACTCGCGTCCGGTCGTTCCACCGACTCCGCAACAACACCACCGCTTTCGCGACCAGCTTGTCCTCGTGTCCGGCAACCGTCAGTTTCACCCTCATGATTTCACATTGAAAAACTGTGCGGCGTTACTAAACATGATTTTGCGTTTGTCATTATCCGTCATGCGGGAGAAGAGAACCTTGCCGGCTTGCTCGGCCAGCGAGAACATCGGTTGATCCGAACCCCAAACGATTTGATCCACGCCGATTTCTTTGACGAAATGTTCGATAAGATTCGTGATGTCGCGCGAGTAGGTCAGATCGAGATAGAAGTTCCGCGCCCCGGCCGCGGCATCAATATACGACTGATAACTGTAATCGCTGCCGGCATGCGCCGCGAAAAACGCGACCGAGGGAAACCGCTTCGCCACCTTGTCGTAGCCAGTCAAGTTACCGGCCCACGTGTGCGCGAGAACCGGCACGTTGCGATCACGGGCCACCTCCCAAACCGGATCGAACTTCGGATCGTTGTAGGCAACGCCTTGTTGATACACTTTGATCCCGGCAAACCCCGGCAGCGCGAAACACCGGTGCAACTCGGGCTCCATCTCGTCGGCGTAGTTGGCGTTGACGTGGACGTAGCCGAAGAATCGTCCCGGATGACGTGCGATCAACTCCGCGACTGCGTCGTTCCCCCGCCGGACATCGCCGGCAATGCCGTCCATGGAACTGCAGGCCACGTACTTCACACCGACCCGGTCATTCTCCGCCAGCCAGTCGTGCTCCGAATATTTATCGTACAACGCCCACTGACCGAGGTGCGTGTGCATGTCAAACACCGGAAAATCGAGCTGCTTCCCGGCACGACCGTACTGCACTAGCTCATCGCTCACAGACGCACCTCATTCATCAATTGTTGGATGTTACCGGCGAAAATCTTTTGTTTGGCTTCGTCGTCGAGTTGGGAATAGGAGACCATCGCAATCGCGCCACCGGGGGCGTTGAAGGGCAGCCCCGACGCGAACAGCATTCGCTCCGGGCCGAAATGCTGGACGAATCGTTCCGGCGCAAGCGTTGTGCAATAGTAATTCGTACAAATCCGTAGCTCGCGATGCCGGCGTAAGAGCGGGAAGAGATGCGCGTCCGCCCGGTAACCAATCCCTGTTAGTACCAACTTTAACTCAGGAAACGCGCTGCACATCCGGTGCACGTCGTCGTAACTCACCCCGCCATCCATGATCTGCACGAACAACGGGAGCCGGTGCGCGACGCACAAGGCCAACAAGTCATCAATCATCCACGACGCCATGCCGTGCGATTGCCAAGTCGGTCGCAACCAAGCTGCCTTCGCGCCCGCTGCGCGCATCGCAGCGAGATAATCGACCGGCGCCGGATCGTTGTTGTACGTTTGAGGAGCCAACAGGAATGCCGGCACGAACCGCGAATCGCCGTTGATTTCCCGCAAGAGACTGACGTTTGCGTTGGTCGCGCTCACAAAAGGGAGTTGCCGGTGAACCAACGCGGAATCAATTCCGCAGTAATCCAGAATCGCGATGATCTCAGCCGTCGTCCCCGGCAAGATTGGATTGCGCCAGCCCCACGGCCCAAGCCCGACACACGCGTCGATGATTTTCACTGCGCGTACACCTCGCACACCTTGAGAATCCCGGCCGCCATCTCGTCAATGTCCCGGTCGCTGTAAAACTGCCCCAGCATGACTTGGATACCGGTTTCCAAGAGGCGTTTATGCGTTGGCGTGTCCTCGATGTTGTACCGCCGGTCGCCCAACGGATATTGCGCACGCTCATCGTTCAACCACGGTCGCACCGACCGGGTCTGAAACAGCCCGCTGCCGACGAGATCATATTTCGCATACGAACAAGCATTCACGCCTTCAGCCGCAATTGCTTTCGCGATTTCATCACGTTTCGCGGCATCCTCGACGATCAGCAACGTCCACCAATAACTCACGTAAGCGCCGGGAATCGCCGGCATCATCCGTGCGCCTTTCAGATCGGCCAGTTGCCGGGTCAGGCGCTCACCGAGTTCATGATGACGGCTCGTGATGCGGTCAACAATTTCCAACTGCGCGCACGCGACGGCCCCCTGCAACTCCGTCATCCGGTAATTCATTCCGAAATGCGCTTTGCTTAACGTCCCACCAAAAAGCCGGTCGTAATGTTTGTCCGCATAATTGCTCACGCGCCGGTAAAGCTCGGCGTCGTTCAAGGCGACAAATCCGCCGTCGCCGGTTGAGATGTGTTTGAAATCGTTCGTCGAAAAACAGCCGGCCGTGCCAAACGCGCCGACTTGCCGGCCATTCAACTTCGTCCCCCATGATTGCGCGCAATCTTCGACGACTGCGATCCCGCGCGGTTGGCAGAACGCAACAATCGCATCGACCGGCGCCGGATAGCCGGCAATGTGGACCACGACGACCGCCTTCGTGCGCGGCGTGATCTTCGCGGCCACGGTCGCGACGGTAGGCTGCAACGTCCAATCGCAATCGCAGAATACCGGCACCGCACCTTCGCCGATGATGCCGATGACGGAGCCGACGTCGGTGTTGGGTGTCAGGATCACTTCATCGCCGGGCCCGATCCCGGCAGCGATCAACCCGAGATGGATCGCCGCGCTGCAACTGCTACACGCGACGACATGGGGCTGACCGGTATACTCACGCATCCTGTCGCAAGCGCATTTGACGAACTTGCCAAACCCATAGAACAACGTGTTGCTCGCGAGCGCTTCCTCGAGATACTGGCGTTCGTTACCGGTGTACCGCAACCCCGTCGAATACGGCGTGGTCTTGGCCTTTGGTCCGCCGTTGATGGCGAGACTCGCATTCATTGGTTGGAAGTATTGCGGGATCGTCAACCAAGCGTCAAGCCGGCGCTGGACAAAATGCGATTCCGATCCCTGCCCTTGCACAACCTGGTGGTTCATGGGGACCGCAACCGCGGTCGAGTTTCCCAGTGACAGTCACTTGCGGAGCGATTATATACACCACCTCATGAATAATCCTGAAGGTACCATTGCGGTGGTGGGTTTGGGTTATGTCGGGTTGCCGCTCGCTGCCGCATTTGCCAAGCATCGCAAAGTCATCGGCTTCGATATCAACGCGAAACGCGTCGCGGAACTCGCCCAAGGCATTGACCGCACCGGCGAGGTCCTCGGCGGCAACCTCAAGCATCCGAATTTCACGTTCACCTCCGACGGCCAACTCCTCCGGCAAGCCAAATACATCATCGTCTGCGTTCCCACGCCGGTGGATCAAGCCAACGTGCCGGATCTTTCGCCCGTCATCGGCGCCTCGGAAGTTGTCGGCGATAACCTCAGCAAGGGCGCGATCGTTGTCTACGAGAGCACGGTTTATCCCGGCGTGACCGAACTTGTCGCGTTACCGGTGCTCGAAAAACGGAGCGGCTTGAAACTGGGTGACTTCAAAATTGGCTACTCCCCAGAGCGCATCAATCCCGGCGACCACGAGCATACCGTGGACAAGATCGTCAAAATCGTGGCCGGCTGCGACGCGGAGACATTGGCGGACCTCGGCCAGCTCTACGGCCTTGTCGCCAAGAGTATTCACCACGCCCCGAATATCATGACCGCCGAAGCCGCCAAGGTCATCGAGAACATCCAGCGCGACCTCAACATCGCGTTGATGAACGAACTCTCCATCATTTTCGACCGGGTCGGCATCCGCACGGATGAAGTCCTCGCCGCGGCCGGCACGAAATGGAATTTCCACAAATACCATCCCGGCCTCGTCGGCGGACACTGTATCGGCGTTGATCCATACTATCTGACCTACCGGGCGCAGGAACTCGGTTATCATCCTGAAGTCATCCTCGCCGGCCGCCGTGTCAATGACGCCATGCCGATCCACGTCGGCGAACAAATCATCAAAGGCATCAGCGCCGCCGGCAAGCCACTCAAAGGGGCAACGGTGCTTGTGTTGGGGTTGACTTTCAAAGAAAACGTCCCCGACATTCGCAACAGCAAAGTCCACGACACGATCACCTACTTGCAGGGGTTTGGGATCAAGGTGCTCGGCTGCGATCCGATTTTGGATGCGCCCACGGTGAAAAAATACTTCGACCTCGAACTCGTGGACTTCGACAAGGTCGGGCGAGTGGATGCCGTCCTGCTGGCGAACAAGCATGACGTTTTCCGGTCACTAACCTTGGAACAACTCAAGACGAAGATGACGCCCCCGGTCTTGATTGACATCAAGAATCTCTTCAACCACCAAGCCGCCGCTGCTGCCGGTTTTTACTACAAGAGTCTTTAAGACCGCTTCCGAAACACGATTTTGGTGGGCGGCTTGGCTGCCGTGTGACCGGCGACGATTGTCTTCAAGAGCGTGCAGCGTTCCTCCGCCCGCTGTGCGGCCGGCGAGCCGGGAATCTTCCCGCGTAACTCCTCGATGATTTCCAATGCGCGCACCGGGTTATTGAGACGAAACTGATACAAATCCGCAAACTTGTTGTGCGTCATCACCAGTGTGTCGGGAGTAGTCGCCTTGGTACACGCAGTAAGCAACTCGACTTCGGCGGTCGGAATATCATCGAGATGTGTGACGGCAATCTCCGCGATCTTGACGTGGACATAGACATCTTGTGGATACTGACGACCGATCTTCCGGTATTCCGCGATCGCCTCATCATACCGGCCTTCCTGGAGGCGTGCTTCGGCCAGACTGTATTCCGGCTGCGCCGGTCGCCCATCGTCGCCGGGAAAGAATAGTCCACCAGCTTTGTTCCCCATCCCCCGCATCGCCGGCAACCCAAACACCAGAAACGCGACGACCGCCAAAACCACCAGAAGTCCCAACAAGCCCACCAGACTCATAACCGGAAAAACTCCGTGGCCGTCTGACTCGTCACGCGAGCCACCTCCGTGACCGGCACGCCTTTCACCTGCGCAAGCACTTCCGCGATGTACGGGACAAATGCCGGTTCGTTCCGCTGCCCACGCTGGGGCACCGGTGCAAGATACGGCGCATCGGTTTCGAGCATGACCTTGTCGAGCGGGACTTGCCGGGCGACTTCCCGGAGCGCATCCGCCGTCTTGAATGTCAGGATCCCGGTAAAGCTAATGAGCAAGCCGAGCTCCAGACAATCGAACGCAAACTTGGCGTCGCCGCTGAAACAGTGCATCACGCCCCATGGTCGAAACCCCGGCGCGTGGGCGCGGAGTATGTCGAGCAGATCGGTTTCCGCCGCCCGGTTGTGGATGACCAACGGCAGACGACATTCTTTGGCGAGTTCGAGATGCGCCAAAAGAAAATCCTTCTGCTGTGGCGCATTCTGTTTCGACCGGAAATAGTCCAGTCCAGTCTCGCCAACGGCGACGATCTTCGGCTGTCCGGCCAGTTCCGCGACCACTTTCATGTCACACAGCTTGCACTCGTGAACGTGGTTCGGATGCAACCCGACCGACGCAAACACGCCGGTATGTTGCCCGGCAATCTCCACCGCCCGGCGCGCATCTGACAAATCGGTGGCAATGCTGACGATCCGATCCACGCCGGCTGTCGCTGCGCGCGCGATGACCTCCGTCAGTTCGTCGGAAAACTCGGGAAAGCTCAAATGACAATGGGTATCAGTAAACATAGGACTTGCGAATGCCGCGTCAGTCGTTTACCAAATTCCCACAACCAACACACGGAGGAAATCATGTCACGTCCCGTCACTCTTTTTACCGGCCAATGGGCCGATCTCACTTTTGAAGTCGCCTGCCAGAAGGCCAAGGCGTTCGGCTACGACGGCATCGAGTTACCGTGCTGGGGCGATCACTTTGATGTCAGCCAAGCCAGCAAGAGCAAATCGTACTGCGATGGCCGGCATGAAATCCTCGCCAAACACGGCTTGAAGACTTGGGCGATCTCCAACCATCTCGCCGGTCAGGCCGTCTGCGACAACATTGACGCGCGCCACAAATCCATCCTCCCCCCGCACATCTGGGGCAACGGTAAACCGGACGGCGTTCGCAAACGCGCTGCTGAAGAAATGATGCGCACCGCGCAGGCCGCCAAGAATCTCGGCGTCAAAGTGGTAAACGGTTTCACCGGCAGCTCCATCTGGCATTATCTCTACAGTTTCCCGCCGGTCAGTCCGCAGATGATTGCCGACGGTTTCGCGCAATTCGCCGCGGCATGGAATCCGATTCTGGACGAGTTCAAGAAATGCGGCGTCAAGTTCGCGCTCGAAGTGCATCCGACGGAAATCGCGTTCGACATCGCCAGCGCGGAGCGGGCGGTGAAGGCGCTCAAGGGGCGGAAGGAATTCGGGTTCAACTACGATCCGTCACACCTCGGTTATCAAGGCGTGGACTACGTGAAATTCATCCGCACGTTTGCCGATCGGATTTACCACGTCCACATGAAAGACGCGTGGTGGGGGCATGGCGACGGCACCGTCGGTGTGTTTGGCGGTCACACGAACTTCGGCGATGCGCGCCGGTACTGGGATTTCCGTTCGCTCGGCCACGGCGATGTCAATTTCGAGGAGATCATCGTCGCGTTGAACGACATCGGCTACACCGGCCCGCTCAGCGTCGAATGGGAAGACATCCGGATGGATCGCGAGCATGGTGCGACAGAAGCGTGTGCGTTCGTGCGCAAGGTTGACTTCAAACCGAGCAATGTCGCCTTCGACGCAGCGTTCGAGAAGAAATAAGACCGGCGATTCAGGCAGCGATGGCTGCGGTTCCTGAGGCTCTGGCTCGGGAACGAGTGGACAATCTTGCCGGAGGACTGGCGAATCCGACAAACGGACTATTCGAGTTTGCCGAAGAGAATGCGCTCCTTTCGCGAGAGGTGTGTGTCGCCCTGCGTAACCACCAGATAAATTGCGCCGCGGTATTCACGGAAAGTCGGATACTGAAAGGATTGGGCGGTCTCGAAACGAAACTTGCGTTCCCAGTGCGCGCCGTCGGCGGAAACCTCGATGTTGAAGACCGAGCGCATGACGCCCGCAATTCGGGTCCGCTCCTGCCAGCCGAGATAGTAAAGGCCGTTGAACTGGTCGAAGGTTGGCTTGGAACTGTCACCGTTTGACACGAAGTCACGCGGCTGGTTTGAAGTCCAGTTCCTGCCGTCGCGGCTGGTCGTGAAGGTATAGTTGGCATCGCCGCCTTCCTGCCGGCAGATTGCCAGCCAAGTGCCGTCGGGTAAGCGATTCACCGCAGACTCGGTTAACTTCAGGTGGGGCGGTTCATTGTAGTGGCCGAGCACTTCAATGGTATTCCGGTGGTCGTTTAGGACGCCGAGCGCGTTCTGGCCGGAGGGAAAATTGTTGAGCGCCGCATACGTCCGCCCGTCGAACACCTTGAAGGAATCGCCAAAGTAGAGGCCATAGTCGTGCACCGCACCCTGTAAATATTGTGGCTGCATGTCGAAGATGCCGGCCGCCGTTTTGATTTTTGCACGCTGGATGCAGTTGTCGAACGCCAGCCGGTCCAGATCGAAGTCAATGTACCAAGTCTGCGATTGCCGTTGCCCCGGCGCTTCGCTGGCAAAAAAGCAGCGCAACGTCTGGTCATTGACCCGCAGGATGCGCGGCACGAAACAGGCGCCAGCCGGCAAGGTCACGTTCGCGAACACCTGTTCGGACCGGGCAAACGGAAAGACACGCTCGATTTGCCGGGTCTTCAGATTCACGACCGACAAAGCCGCATAAACAAAGGGCCAAGCCGGATTTTCATCCGGTCGCATATCGTTGGCCTCGTAAACCACAAACGCCCGGTCCCCCACAAGAACCATGTCGGCATCATGCGCGCCCTTGACGTTGGATGCGGTGACAACCACTAACCCCGCCAGCACCTCAGTGGCCGCTTGTTTAGCATCCCATCCTACCGGCAACACCTGCGCCCTTCCCGTCACCGCGTCACCTGAAACATTCTTCGTGAACGGCATCCAGCGCCCATTTGCTGACCGGAGCCGGCTGTCGTTTCATCCACTTGCCATTCGTGAAATCCGGAAAGGCCACCGGCATGCTGCCCAATGCAATGGACTGTTCCGACAGACAGGTAACGCTCATCCAAGCCGCACAATCGTACACATCGATCGGCGTGGTGGTTTTCTTGCGAACCGCGTCGAGAAAAGCCTGGATGGCCAGCCAGTCCGCGCCGGCATGGCCGCCGATCGTGTTCTGTTTGTAGTCGCGCCAGAGCGGATGTTCGTACCGATCGGAATAGGACTCGACGGCGTCCCAGAGGTGTGTCGTGTACGGATTGCCGGCCGCATCGATCTCCTCAATGGTGCGGCTGACACCATCAATAAAGATTCCGTTGGCGTCCTCCAGCCAGAGGCCCTTCGTGCCCTGAACGCGCCCGTGCCGCGAATAGGGCCTGGGCAACGTCACACTGCGGGTCAATGCGATCGTTTCGCCACCGGCACACTTGATGACGGTGGTGACGACGTCGCCGTTGTTGAAGACGATGTCGCCAACACCGTGCGCCCGGGCGTAACCAGCCAACGAGCGTGCCTTGGACGCGGTCGAGGTCAGGCTCAGGAAACGATTGCCGCGGTTGATGCCGAGGATCTTTGCAATCGGGCCGAGTTGATGGGTGGGATACAAGTCGGCGTTGCGACACCGGTTGTGAAGCGACCGCTCCAACCCGCGATCCAAGCCACCGACGAGATGCGCGCGCATCTCGTGCTCGTAGCCGCCCTCGCAATGAACGATCTCGCCGAACAACCCCTGCCGGACCATGTTGAAGATCATCAATTCGAGCCGGGCATAACAGATGTTTTCCAGCATCATGCAGGGCATACCGGTCTGTTCCGACGCATGCACTAACTGCCACAGTTCCTCAGTCGAAGACGCTCCACCAACCTCGATGGCGGCATACTTACCGGCTTTCATTGCCGCTGTGGCGATCGGCAGGTGCGAAATCCAAGAAGTGGAAATAATAACCGCCTCCACATCATCACGCGCAAGCAAGTCATGATGGTTTTGGTAATCGGCGGGTGCGGGCCGCCCATTTTGCGCGAAAATACCTTTGATCTTGGTAATGGCCACAGCGGATAAGTCGCAAACTGCGACAACTTCGACATCCCGCGTCCCAAACAGTGACACAAGCAGCGTTTCCGCTCGTGCTCCCAAGCCAATCAGTCCCAAGTTGACCGCCTTATTTTGCATTTGCATAACTCCTCAACCTACTGCTGTGTCTCACCCAGTTCGCTGAGTTTTCCGATGAACCGGACCATCTCCAACCGCATGGTGTCAAGGTTCGCGGAGTTTCCGTCGGTCATCTCCAGCCAGTGCAACGCCGTCTTCGCCAGTAGTCGGCCTGCGGGCCGGTCGCCAGCGAGCGCTTGGGCTGCCCGCATCTTCAACAGCGTCGCGTACCGGATATCCGTCAGTTCCGCGCCGGTCGCGCCGTCGTACTCCGCCTTGTACGCCAACCAACTGAACCGCCGGCGATCCGTCACGCACGGGTCACCGCCCGCCAAGATCAACTCGCCCATCCGATGCCGCGCAATCGCCGCCAGCCGCGACGGCGTGCCCGCCCGCATTTCCGCATCCACCGGAAAATCGCGATCCAAATCGTAGTACGTTTTCGCCGGCGGCAACGGGAACGGCAGCACCCGCAATGTGAGTCCGCCGCCGGTGTATAAACCCGGCGCTGCGTTCTCCGGCACCTTGAAGTTTGAGGTCGCCGGAATCTTGCCGTGTTCCCCGATCAAGTCGGTTGGCAGGAAATCCTTCACCGCCAGCGTCTCGCCCGGCGAGACCACCTTGCGCAATTGAGGGCCGGGCCCGACCAACTGATCCAACAGATACTCATGCCGCGCTTCGTCCACGTGCCGCAGAAAATCGAGCCAGACCGGTATCCGCGCGAATAAATCCTCGAACGCCTTGCCGGGTTCATCGAGCAGGGACGTTTCTTCCAACCTATCAAGGTCCTTGAGTTTGCCGTCGGTCGTTTCGTAAGGCGCATCGGCCGCGGTCAACGGCACGATTCTGGTCTCGTAGAATTCCGGGTCAACACCGCGCAGCTTCCAGTACACGAGCATCTCGGTGCGGTCGTCCTTGTACCGGCGCCACGCGTTGCGGATCATCTGTTTGCGGATCAGCTTCAACGCAAACGCATCCGGCTTGCGCCACTCGATCTTACCCGACCACACCCCGGCAATCTCGAAGGGCCACGTCTCACCGTTCAGCGGCGCGTTCGTCCCGAAGTAATCGAACGGAATTGTAAACTCGCCACGCCCGTTCGTCTGCACATACCGGCGTGATTCCTTGCCGCCGCTGACGAGCGTGGCGTCCGCCAAGACTTGCTGGCCGCAATCCCGAATCGTCCGCCCATCAAGCAGCAGCCGGTACCCCGGCCCAAACGCCACCTCGACCGGCTTCTCGCTCACGATGCGCACTGACCAGCCCTGCATGCCGTAGTTCATCGCGAACTGCACGCCGTTGGTCGAAATCGTCGCCCCCTCGCCTGGCTCGCACCGGTACGCCCACGCCGGCAAGCTGATCAAAAAGCTAAGAACTAACCATCGTGTCATGGTTTGAGCCTCAGGATGAATTCAATCATTTGCCGCCGCACCTGATCGAGGTTCGCTGTTTTTGCGTCGAACTCCTCCAACCACCGCAAGGCCTCGCGTGCCGTCGCGCCGGGATTCTGCTCCGCCAGCGTCTTCAACAGCGTCGCGTACTTCACATCATCAACCGCCTCCCGGTACCCCTCCCACGCCAGTGTATCAATCACACCGTCAATCGTCGGGTACACCATGCAAAACGCCCGGTACTCGCCGGGGTAGTAGTCATCCCAGACGAAACCGCCGCGCTTCTCCCATAACGTGTAATTCGAGGAACCGTCGTAATCCGCTTTGTACAACAGCAACCCGTGATTGCGCCGCGCCAAGTCGGGACTCTCCGCCCCGGCAAACGGCGCCGCGTACATCGTGATCCGCCCGCCGACCGCATGCCACCGCGCCGCCTCCGCGCGATCGGGCAGCCCCGGCTTCGCCAGCCAATCCTGCACATGCCCGGCCTCCCGGAAGTTGGTCTCATCGCCGGTCGCAAACACCCGCCCGCCCAACTCGTGGATGATTTTCCAAAACGGGACTTGCCGGCGCACAATCCACCGCGGCGCTTCGTCGCAGCCGTCCACCAACACGTCCCGGTGACCGTACACTTCCTGCACAACGTCCAACACGCCAGCAATGTGCTGGCGGTATTTCTCGTAATCGACCGCCGTGTCCTGTTTGCGCTCAAAAAACAACTGGTCGACTGCGCTGCCCAACGCCACCAGTGGTCGCGTCGCCAACCCGGCCGCCGCACGCGCCCGCAAATCACGCCGCAGCACCTCGTGGTCTCGACCGTTGACTCGAAACTGCGCGTGCAGATCATTGTGCTCGGCCCGGTTCTTGTATTCAGCGAACAGTTGTTCCTCCGTCCGCGAGGACGGCGTCGGCTCCTTGTCGCGCGGGCTGCGGGGGGCGCCCCCCCCCATGAATCCCGAGTAGAAGTCCCGGCGCGTGTCGTAGTACGTTTTCGGCGCCGGCAAGGTGAACGGCAACACCTGCACAGCGAGCGTTAGCGGCGGCCAAGGCTGACCATCAGCCGTGACGTTGATCTTACCCGCATAGTTGCCAGCGACGACATCAGGGGGAACTTTGACGGTGATCCAGAATTGCTTGGACTCATTGCTGGTCAGTGTGACCGGCTGCAGCGTGGCCGCGTCCTTAACCGGGAAGACCTCTGGGAACAGGCGGCTGGGAATTTTCGGGTCTTTCATGTCCGGTTTGGCGTATTCGCGGACCCACATGTATTCGTCGCCGATGCGGATGTGGTTCTGGTTCGTCCCCGTGACCTTCATCAAGGTCTCATCGTGAAGCAACAACTCCGGCGTCAACTTGGCCGGCCAACCGTACCGGGGCACGGCTTTGTCCCACGCGCTGTTCCCCTGCCACCAGCATTTCACGACGCGGATATCCACCGTCATACTGGCGAGGCCGGTCACGGTCAGTTCGAGCTTGGCCACGTCCCGGGAAGAATGGATCACGAACGAGGCCGGTTCGAATTCGCCCGGCGTGGCCACTACTTCAATCCGGTCGTCTACCTTTCCATCCTCCGGCACCACAGTCGGAAGTCGCATGATGGGACTGAGCGCGGGCACTTGATAATACCGGCATGGCGACTCGGCGTGGACCGATCCGGCCCCAAGAATCACGCACAGCAAAACACCACGACTTAGTCTAGGTCTCATACCTGATTCAGTTTCTCGCCAGGCTTAAGGATGACGGTATCCACAATTCTGAATTCCGCTGGCGCTAATTCAACCGGGTCGACATCGCCGAATTGGTGCAAGATGCAGCGGCGCGGATTCTTGAAGTCAATATTCTGCAAGCAGATTTTTCCCGCGTCGGGGAAATACGAATACGCGATATACTCGCAGTCGCCGTCTGGATGGACGGAGTCCGGCCCCGTGATCCAAACGTGCCCGCGCGAAATCCGCGCGATGTAACCATACAACAACCCCATCAATCCCTTGGAGTCAACAGTGCAGCCCGGCCCATCGTCAGTATTGAGTGCGCCGGGATAGGCCCACGAATTGATGAAGAACACCTGCCCCTTGCCGGACTTGCAGCGCAAGATAAATGGCCGGAACTCCTCGTCATCGTTGGCCAACACTTCGACGCGCGCTGGATCGGTCAGTTCGATCTTGCCGAGTTCCGCGCCGATGATGCCGTACCGGCGGGGAACGGCGAGACCCAAGGCGTTGGGCGTTCGCTCAAGGCCGGTCGCCCAATAGAAGCGGTCGCCAGGCCCCAGTACTTTCACACCGCACAGCGCGGAGAAGTCGCCTTTATTGACCAAGTCATCGACCGTGTAGTGGTGGTAGTTACGCGATAGATTTGTGGACAAGTGCGGGATGCCGAGACAAAGCGTGCCGCCGGCAGTCACGTAATCGACCAGCAGCGCGTATTGCTTCGGCGAACAGGTGTTCCAGCCGGAAAGAATCACTGCCTTGTAGTTGGCTTTCAGAAACGCCGCGTCAATCTGGTCCGCCGCGAAGCTGACAATGTCGACCATCCCGTGAGGCGAGCCGGCCAAGTGGAAGTTCTTGTTCGGCGCCAATACCGGCGGACGCGGATAGAAGACCGACTTAACAATGTCCCAACCACGCTCAGGAGCGCCTTCGTACCAATCCGGATTCGCCTGTGCCAGACGGAACGCTCCGGCGATGGCGTTGTTCGGGGCGAATTCGCCGGCACAAATGTCATAGTTGCCTTTCGCGACAGCTACGGTCGCCTCCGGCTGACCGGCCGGAGCCGGATGCGCTTTGACAAAGTCATAAAAGTCGGAAATCTCCTTGCGATACTTGGCAGCCGTGGGAGAGCGATAATCGATATTGCAAAAGAGTTTGCGCGCTTCGTCGATGTGCCGGTCCGTGATTTCCTTGCTCGTGTGACGCAAGCCGGGCGGAGTGCCTTCCACGCGGGGCATCGTGTGCATCGGCGAATCCGGGCAGAGCGAGGACTGGAGCGCCCAGTTGCCGCTTTCGTTAAGGATCAGCTTCGCGCCAGTCAAATACTTCAGATACAGGCCGGCCTTGAACAAGGGGAACTTCAGCGGATTCGCTTGCGGCAGCCACGAATACCATTCGTGAGCCAAATGCGATCCCCACAACGGCAGATCGTACTGCCGGTACAAACCGCGCGAAATAGCCGACGCCATCATCAGATGGCGGAATGCGAAATCTTCCGGCACCGGCACCTCCGCCCCACCGGCAATCTCGTAATCAATGTAGAAATTGCTACTGGTGGCCATGACTGGCCCCCAACCGGTTTCCTGGCGTTCCTTGACGTGCGCGGCGACTTTGCTGAGCAACCTGTCCGCCATGTCTTTGAGCGTGACGTCCTTCAACTCCTTGCCAGGCGGCAAGTCTTGGTCGTAGATGCCAAAAGAATACCGCTCGCCAAAATCATAGCCAATGTATTGGTCGCCGAATGCTTGGAACTGGGCGGAAATCTCCGGCGGTGCACTGGAATAGAGAAACGTCACGTACAGTCCCTGCGCCGTAGCCGACTTCGCCAGCTCCAGTAACCGCTCGCCCGACTGCCACAACTGCGCCGTATTGCCTTGATTGTCTTTGACGATGAGATTGACGCTCTCCGCCGCCGAGGGATAGTCCGGAGCCCAATACGTAAAGGCCTTGCCGGAACATACTAATCGCCCCCCATGCTCATAAATTCCCGACCCCAAAAATAAACCACACGCCGGCAATTTGGTCTTCTTACTTTTTGTCACGCTTCGTTCCTTTGTTGATTCGCTCCCTTGTCAGTCCACAAGCCGACTCCATCCGCACCGGCAAGCCTGGCGTCGCCGCCAACTGTTCCAGCACCGGCAAAGCCTTGCGCGTCCCGCAGCACCGCAGCAACACGACCGCCTGCCACCACCGCGGCCAGCGGTTGCGTTCGACTGTCGGACCCACTTCCCGCTTCTTGATCGCGCGCAGCAATCGCGGTTCGACGGCTTGGTCGCCCCACGCCGCCCGCAACAGCGTGGCTTCCCAACCGGAAAACCCCGCCAACTGCCTGGCCCGGTACGCGCGCCAAAGCCCTTCAATCGGTTTGAAATCGCCCGGTTGAACCGCCCGGCCAAAATCGACAGGCGCTTCCTGAAGTTCCAGCGCCGACTTCAACCGCTCCCGCAACCGCTCCAACGGCACCCCGCGGCTTTCATCGGTCATCGCCGCCGCCCGACCGCAGACTTCGCCAATGCGTTGAATGTCACGTTGCATCCGGAAACTGTGACACGCCTCCTCCGTCACCCCGGCCGCGCGACAGGCCATCCAGAGATTCGCCAAGCCTTTCGGCAACAGCATCCGGTACGGAATCTCGCACGCCGTCCGCGCCGCGGACAACCCGGCACAGCAGACGTAAAAGAACACATCGTCGCTCTCCAACTCGTACGCGGTTGTGTGGTTGTCATAGTGCGCGCCGGTAAACCCGACACAATCCGGAAAACGGCGCCGTTCAATCAAATCGTCCAGTGTCAGCATGTAGTCGGTCACGATCCGCCGGCCTTGCCGGACACCGAGCAACGGCGTGATGTAAGTCAGCCGGTTCACCGCGTTGAACACCGGCGCGGCATACCGGTGAATGCCCTCAATCCGCGCCCGCGTCAGGTCGGCGCTGTCCGTCGGATTCACGTGGCCGGAATCGGGATTCGTGATCCCCATCACATGCCGGCTGTTCTGCAAATAGAAACAACCGCACGATTGCGTGTACGGCTGCAACCGCTCGCCCAATTCAAACTTCGCACCCGCCCACACCGCCAGATCTCCATCGCCGGTCGCGTCAATCCATGACCGTGCCTTCACGCGCCACACACCGCCCGGCGTCGCCACCAGAGCGGCCACCACGCGCTGGCGCCGCTTCTCGACGCCGCACACCATCGCGCCGAACTCAGTGCGCACACCGGCAAGAAACTCATCCACGACAATCCGTTTCACGTCGGGATGAAATCCGCGCGGACACTCGTCCCGGCTCGCGAACAAGGGCATCAACTCCCGCACCCGGTCATCCACCTCCGCCTGCAACCCACCCGCGCAGCCATAGTAATAACTCGAAATCCCCGCGCCCACGCCCACGCCGCCGGCAAATGCCAGCGGATCGAACGCCATCACCTCCGCGCCCTCCCGCTGCGCCGCAATCGCCGCCATCACCCCGCCGGTACCCAAGCCGGCAATCGCCACGTCGGCGGATTCTTCCCGGTAAATCACCGGCTCCGGCTTCCCTTTTACGGTGCACGTTGCCGCAAGCTCTGCTGCCGCCGACCGCCCAAGCTCAAATCGCTCAACGAGCGTCGTTATCGGCTGCGCCACCATTGCCGGCGATGCCACGGCGACGTTGGCCGGCAACTGGCAACCTGGTCCGGCGCCATACACCGGATACGGCTCGAAACTGACGTGGCTGACGAAACCGTCCGGCACTTCGGCGCGGAACGTTTTGAGCGCCGGCACGAGTCGCGCGAGAAAGCGCGTTTCCGTGCCCGGCATCTCGACCCGGAGAATCCGCTCGTTGGGCCAGTGCGACTCGCGCCGGCCAGGCCAGCGCAACTTCTGGAAGAACATCCGCGCGGTGAGACTTGCCGGCGTTTTTGGCTGGAGCGCGGGGTTGAGCAACCGCGCCAGCGTGCCGGTCTCGGTGGCATCAATCCATTGCTCGGCCACAAGTCGGCGCAGGCCAGACTTCGTTGCGACGGTCACGGCGGCGAGCAGGTCGCCGGCAAGCTCGACGCCGACTGGGGCGACTTGATAGAGCGCCGGCAACTTCGCGTCCCGGATTAGTTCATTGGCGACGATCTCCGCCGTTGCGCCGTCGAACCATTCGTCAGTAATGCCGGTGCGGTGGATGATGCATTCGGCGAACTTGGCGAAGTCCGGCGTCCACGGGCCGGTCTCGTTCTGGAAGGCGCGCCCGCTTTCCCAGAGGAGATCGCCACGCAAATCGGCGAGGAGCACCTGCTTGTCCTTTAAGCGCATCGCCGCCGCGAAACCGGCATAGCCTGCCCCGAAGATGACGACGTCGTATTTCATAGTTCTGCCAGCAGAGAAGTGTGCGCCGGCAATTCCGCAGTGAGTTTACCATGCCGGACGGTGACCGGCTTGCCGGTCCAGAAATCGCGAGCCCGATCGCCGGTCACGTTCATGGACAACGTTCGCGGCTTGTCGTCCCAATTGATGAGCAGAACGCGGTTGGGTTGTTGCGTCCAATACCGGGGGTATTTCGCGGAGAACAGGTCGAGAGCGATTCCGGCTGCGCCGCGTTTGGCGGCGACGGTGCGACGGATGAGGTCGAGGCCAACGGGATTGAGTTTGGTGAGGTCGTCGGAGAGGTTCACTGCGCCGCCGGAAATGAGCACGAGACTTAGCAGCGTGCGCGCTTCGTCGAGTGAGAGCGTGGAGAGAACCCAGGGTTCGTGGGGGGCGGGTTCGTTGGGTTTGACGAAGACCAGGCACGGGCGGAGCCGGTTGAGGTCAGGATCTTTGGCCGTGGCCGGGCCGCGGCAGAGCGCGAAGTCGGGATCGTTCTCCCAGAGCCGGCCGTGCGCCCACCAGCGGGCGGCGATGGAACTGACGTTTTCCTTCACGCAGTCCCACCGGGCGTGGATGTCGCTCGATGTGCGGACGGCGTTCACCAGCGCGTTGCCGGCAAAGAAATCGTAGCCGCACCCCATGATTTGCGCGCGACCGTTGATGCCGCGATGCGCGGCTTCGACGAGCCGGCGGACGAGCTGGCCGGGTGGCACGGCGGTGTCGGCGAAGACCGGCGCCTTCAACATCTGTTTGAGAAAGTCCAACTTGAAGTACCGGTAGCCCATGCTGGCGTACCGGTCGAAGAGCGCACGAAGCCAGCGTTGTGTTTTCGGCACGGTTGGATCGAGCACAAAGCCGAACCGGCGCATGCATTCGAAGGCGAGACACGGGTGGCCGGATTCGCCTTTGGCGAGCATGTCAGTGTCCCATTGAGCAATGCGGGCATGGGGTTCGATAACGGCCGGGGCGAACCAGAGGCCAGGCTCGAAACCCGTTCGCGTCAGCCGTTTGGCCAGCCATTCCATGCCGTGCGGGAACAGCGGGTTGGCGTCCCATTCGCCGTAACAGTATTGCCAACCGTCATCAATGATGATGCGCTTGACGTGCCGGCGCAGGACCGGATCGGCGGCGATGAACTCGGCGTTGCGCACCACGGCTTCTTCGGTGACCGTCCACCGGTAATAGTCCCACGAATTCCAGCCGACGACCGGATTGAGTTGCGGGACGCGCTCCCGGTTTTGATCGGCCCAGGCTTCCATGAGTGCATGGCCGTTCGGGGATGAATATAGGTATAATGGCCCGCTGGTGACAGTCAGGTTGCGGACGCCGCGCTTGCCGGCAATGCCGGACATGGCCGAGGGGTTGACTTGCCGGAGGGGCTGGCAAAGTTGGAGTGTGACGCCCTGCCGGGTGATCATCGTCTGTAAATAGCTGGTGAATTTTTCGTTGGCCGGCATCGGGATGGACGCGCAGCCACCGGCGGAACGGCCATGGACCAGGACGTGATCAGCCGGGATGTTTTTCACGCGCAGTGCGCCGGCAAAATCGAGCCGGATACCGTTCTCGACCGGTGATCGTTTGAGTTTTCTGGCCTCGACCGCAAAATCAAAACCTGGCAAGTGAATCATCATTGGTTGAGCCTTTCGACGACCGCTTCGCCCAATTGCTGGGTGGTCAGTTTCCCGCCAAGATCGGGTGTTCCCAAACTCGCGTCGAGCACGCTTTCCACGGCGATGCGGATCCGCTGGGCGGCGGCGCACTGGCCGAGAAACTCCAACATCAGCGCACCGCTCAGGATGGCGGCGATGGGATTGGCGATCCCCTTGCCGGTAATGTCGGGGGCTGAACCGTGCACGGGCTCGAACATGGATGGGAATTGGCGTTCGGGATTGATGTTCGCACTCGAGGCGAGGCCCAGACCGCCGGCAATTGCCCCGCCGAGATCGGTCAGAATGTCGCCAAAGAGATTTGAGGCCACGACCACATCGAAGCGTTCGGGGCAACGGACGAAATTCATCGCTGCGGCGTCCACGTGCTGCTTGTCGGAGCGCACGGACGGATACCGGGTGCGAACTTCCTCGAAGATTTCGTCCCAGAGCACCATGCCGTGCTTGAGGGCGTTGGACTTGGTCACCAGTGTGAGTTGACGCCGTGG
This sequence comes from Verrucomicrobiia bacterium, assembly GCA_022072455.1. Taxonomy (GTDB): domain Bacteria; phylum Verrucomicrobiota; class Verrucomicrobiia; order Palsa-1439; family Palsa-1439; genus CAINDI01. Next base: position 65,788 of record JAJVHY010000001.1, read on the forward strand.
GCGTGTCAGCGCGGTTTCGAAGCCAAACCGGATGATCCGCTCGATGCCGCGGCGTGAGTGGATTGCGTTCTCGATTGCGACCTCGTCGGCGGTCTGGCGCTTGAAGCGCCCGCCGATGCCGGCATATTCGCCTTCGCTGTTTTCGCGGATCACAACCATGTCGATGTCCTTGGGCGACTTGTTCGCGAGCGGGGTCTTCACGCCGGCATAGAGTCGTGCGGGGCGGACACAGGCGTATTGATCGAACTGCTGCCGCATGGCGATGAGCGGGGCGAGCGAGATGTGGTCCGGCATCTTCGCCGGCCAGCCCAAGGCACCGAGAAAAATGGCGTCGAACTTTTTCAGTTGCCCCAGAAAATCATCCGGAACAGCTTGCCGGTGCTGCTCGTAGTATTCGGCCCCCCAAGGCAGGTGCGTGAACTCCAATCTGCAGTCGCCCTGCGCCGCCGCCAACACGCGCACAGCTTGCTCGACCACTTCCGGGCCGATGCCGTCCCCGGCATACACAGCGATGTTGAACTTCTTCACTTGATGCACGATGGCGACGCAGCGCGGCCGGTCCAGAAATTGTGCCACAACGTCGGTCCTTGATACGCCTTCACGAGCTTGGTTTCGAACTCGGGGATGGACGGGGTCTTGCCGGCGAGGTAGTCGCGCAAGGTGAGGCGGAGACTGGCGAGACGCGTTTGCAGGCCGCCGTACCGGCGTTCGAGGACTTCGAGGCCGAACGGTTTGTAGGTGGCCAGCCACATTGCGCGGTGACACTTCCAGAGTTCGTCCACGGCTTTTTGGAGTCGCACGAGGTCGCCGTTCATGAGGGCGGTGAGTTGTCGGCGATTGCCGGACTTGTAGGCGGTGACGAGTTTTTGGCGGAGCGTGGTCTTGATGGCGAGGGTGGCCGCCATGCGCGCCGGGAATTCGAGACGGCCGGTAGTCGGCAATGCGCGGGCAAGTTTGGCAAAGTGGGCGGCGTGCGCTTCCGGCTTGTCGATCTGCGGATCAAGCAGGCCGAGCGCGGGGTCCTGCCACAGAATCCACTTACTGGGATTGGCGGCGTAGTGGTCGAGAGGTTCGGGGTACTTGCGGGCGGCAAACGTGTCCAGAGTGGCCGCCCGGCAATAGACGTCGAAGTCGGCGTCGCATGCGCCGCGGAAATTGGCGCGGAGGAGTTTGTCGTCCACTTTGTCGGCATAGCCGTGTTCGGCGAAATGTTGCAGTGCCGGCAAGGCGGAGAAGATGTCGTACTCGTTGCCGTCGTCGCCCCAGAGGGTCAGGAACACTTCGCGGAGGTGCTGTTTTTTACAGGCGGTCATGCAGGCATCGGTGACGGAGAACGCCTTGGGCAGGAGCGTCCAGAACCTGCTCCACGTCCACGCGCCTCCGGCCATGATGGGTTCGGAGCCGAGGGCGCGGTGACGTTTGATGAACTCTGTGTAGAACTTCACGTCGTGGTGGTAGTAGTCCCAATACACGAGTTCGACGCCCTTCGGGATTTGCGCGATGACCTTGCGGGGGATGTCGGCTTTGAGGTCGTAGTAGTTGTGCGTCTTCGAGCCGATGCGGAAATACATGTCGCTCCAGATCATCGGGCGCAAGCCGAGGCCGAGGCAGATTTTGCGGACGCGCGCGAGGTGGGCGTTGAGGATGTCGAAGGCGCTTTTCTCGCCGTAGAGTTCCCGGTAACGGCCCGAGCCGATGCCGTGGGCTTCGTCCATGCCGATGTGGATGCGCTTGGAGCGGAACGGTGCGCTGGCGGCGCGAATCATTTTTTCCAACAACAGGTAAGTCTTCTCCTGCTTGGCGAGGAGGACGCTTGTGTTATCAACGTAATCCCGGTAAGCGGGCCATTGCAGGATTTGTTCGAGGTGGCCCAGCGCTTGGATACACGGGAACATTTCGATGCCGAACTTCGCGGCATACCGGTCGAGGCGGCGGAGTTCGGCTGGCGTGTACGCGCCGCGCAGGTAACCGAACATCGGTTCGCCCGGCACCTCATAGGTGTCCTCAGTGTAAAGCATCAGGACGTTGATACCCATGAGCGCCAGCCGCCGTATGAATGCCTCGGCCGCGTCCGGTCGCAGGACGGCATTGCGCGAACAATCAATCATCGCGCCGAGCATCGTGAACTTGCACGTCTCGCTGAAGTCGCGTCCACCGCCGAGTAACCGGCCCAGCGCACGGAAGGCATCAATCGGACGCCGGTACTCGATCGTCACCCTGCCAGTTGTCTGACGCACGGTCAGACTTGCCGTGCCGGCGGTTTTCGCGAACCGCACGGCGCACCCGCCCGCCCGGGCAAAGTGCTGCAGGGACTCGGCTTGAAGTTCGGCAAGTCCGGCACGCAGTTCGGCCGGCGCAGCTTCGATAATGATTTTCATAAATTTGAAAACGAGCTTATACGATTGATCGCAACGCTTGTTCAACTGTAAATAGGCTATTACACAGTCGGAGTCGGGATTGCAGTACCGGATTCCTCACGGTTGTTCAACTGGCAGACAGGAGGAGTTATGCTTCGTAAACCGTGATGTCGGAGAGCGGACGCAGATACTTCTGCCGCAACTCCGTGGTGATGCCGTGCTGCTCGATGATCTCGCGGTAGAAGTGGGCGCTCGGCTTGAGGGTGCGCTTGAAGGTTTCAAAATCGACATGGACTAATCCGAACCGGGGCTTGAACGATCCCCATTCGTAATTGTCCATCACCGACCAGTGGATGTATCCGCGCACGTCCGCGCCCAGATTCATGGCTTCGCGCAACGCGCTCAGGTGGCGCGCCAGATAGATGATTCGGACCCGGTCATCATCACAGCAGCAGCCGTTCTCGCAGATGTAGATCGGGTAGCCAGTGAACCGCGGCAAATGTTGCACCAAGCCGTCCGGGTAGAACTCCTCATGATACATGGTTTCATCAATCATCCGCACGCGGTTGAACGGAAACCGCGGTGCACCGAGCTGCTTGGTCCGCGCGCTGGCCATGTGGCGCGTGTAGTAGTTGACCGCCCAGTAGTCGATGCTCCCCTTCACCTCGGCGGACGATTCGGCGTCGGTGTATGGCAGGACGAGTTCGCCAGTCTGGATCGCGTGAATGAAGAATTCATTCTGACACCAATCCAACACCTTCGCCGCCGCCCGGTCCATGGGATCAAAACTCCGCTGCGGCTGCCAATGGATCAGTGAATGCGTGCTGCTGACCGGCGCGCGGGAATACTGTTTGACGACGCGATAGCCGCGCGCATGGGCCAACAACAGATTCCGATACAGATCGAAAGCGGCCGGATTGACACCGTGATTGTTAAACTCATTCAGCACGACCCACAGATGAACGTAGTCCTTGATCTTCGGTACGAGATAATTCAGGTACTTCTCGAAGAAGCTGACGTTTTCGCGCTTCGCGAAACCGCCCAGCGCCTCAAACCACTGAGGGTGTGACCAATGATGGAGCGTCAGACACACCTTGATGCCCCGGCGGTTCAGCCGCTCCAACATGTCGAGATACCGGGCCAACGCGGCCGCATCATGCCGGCCTTGCTCGGGCTCGATCCGCGACCATTCGAGCGACATCCGGTAAACCTGCAGCTTCATGTCCGCCATCATCTCGATGTCTTCGCGGTACAACTCCCAATGATTGCAGGCTTTGCCGGATTTCACCGGGAAATTCGGTTTTCCGTCGCGTTCCATCTGATTGAATTGGCTGTGAACATTGTCGCCCTCGATCTGGTGACCGGCCCCGCCGGCCCCCCAGAGAAACGGCTCCGGGAACATCACCTCCTTCATCTCTAACGTGGTCAGCACGCAGCCACCTTCCGCTCGACTGCAACGGGCCCGTCAGGCGTCTGCAGAACGGCCTGACACGGACCAAATCCGACCGGGTGATATTCGACGCCCTGCTCCGTCAATCGCGCGCCCCAAAGTTTGGCTTGAACCCAAGGTAGATATTGGAGGCTCTGGGCGCACGCGTGGTCGCTGTCGCGATGGGTCGGATGAACGGCGTAACTTACCGCCCAAGCGTCGAAGTACCGGGCGTCGTTGAATTGCAGCGAACAAAACGTCAGGAACCGCGCAAGGTAATCCACATGCCAGCGCTCCGGGCTAGGCAACGAAACCGGGGTGCCGGTGAAGAGATTGGTAAACGTGCGCCCACCGTTATAGTCGTGTTGATAGCTCCACCCCAGCACGCCGTTGCGATCGTGGCGTTCGGCCATGAGCCAGTCGGCAAACCGTTTCACTGTCGCCACCAGTTCCGGTTCGTCACCGACAACCTCCAGGTAATCCAGCAGCCCGCCGACGGCCATCAGCCCCATCCACGGTTTGGTGATGTACGCGGCCCACGCATGAATGCCAGAGCCGCCACCCTGATCGCCGAAACTGCCATTCGGCCGCTGGCTCGCAACCACATCGCGCGCCGCATCCAACGCCAATTCCCGGTAATGTTCGTCCCCCAAATACCGATACAAGAAAACCGCGCCGCGAATGAAACTGGCATCCCGTCCCATCGCCATGCGCGGCCACGAGTTCTTATGCAACCAGTACGAGTTGTCGAGAACAGCTAACGCCGTGTCACGCAAGTACGGGTCGCCAGTCTCCAGCCACGCCGCGAACGTGGCATGAATCCGCGCCATCGGCAACGCGATGGCCGGTGGTGGATAGCCGTGCATCCGCACCAACTTCGCCGCGTGATCAACCGCGACATCGGAGACATAGTAAGCAGCGCGCAATGCCAGGTCGTAATCAGCGGCCTGGCCAGACTTCCACGCGTTGAGCAACAGGCCATAGGGTGTTTCACCCTCCCAACTCGGCTCGGGGCGTTCGCCGGCACCGCGTTCGTGTCGCGCCATGGATCCAGCTTCAAAACCGCGCGGTTGCGTCGAGCGCTGCAAGTAGTTCCGACAAGCGTCCAGACTCCGGTCGTACTCATTCGCCACCGGCAACAATGCTGCTGGCAGGAATTCCTCACAGACTCCGTACCACCAAGCCGGCGCGAGATAGCGGGCCACGACCGGCGAGCGGTCGGGCGACAGACTGAAACTGAATTGCAGCGTGCGCGCCATCCCGCGCGGAAAGATGCGCTGCTCCGCCCGCACAATATACGGATCACCGGTCTGTTCGAGCGGACACAGGCCGCCAAACCAATCCACACCGGCATACGGCTGCCAGACGAGGAAATCATCCGCCGCCCACATCGCGCCCGGCTGCTCGGGTGTCGCCAACCGCGCCACCTCGCGCACGTCGAAGCGAACCGGCCCGAGCGCGAACTCGCCCTGCTCTCCCGTCCACGAGCCGGCCAGTTTTCCGGGCGCGCGAATGCCCAGCACCGGCACGACGTCTTCGAGCACCCCGCCCTCGTCAAAGAATTTACTGTTGATGTGGTGCGCAAAAACCTCGCAAACACCGTTGGCATGCAGTCGAGCATAGAGGTGACCGTTGAGCCAGTTGTGATGGTGAAGGTACGGATTTTTATAGCCAGGATATTTCTGCATATCCGCCAGCAACGTCACGTCGCGCGGGATTGCGCCTCCCACCTCAATCACCCGGCAAGTCGGCGTGACGGCGCGCGTCACCAGCCGGCACGCCTCCCACCAATGCACCTCGCCGCGCGTCTTCAAGCCCAGCGCCAGCCCCACTGACATCCCTCCCCAGCGAATCCGCACCAAACTGCGCTCCCAGAAAAACTGTGGTGTCGGACTGACTTGAAAAGTTTCCAGCTCCACCTCGGGAACTGCGCCAATCGGCGCAACCATACCGGCACCAACACGCACTTCCGCCGCCGCGGCGCCGCCACTGTCAGCGATCAATAACTGTCGGCGCGGACGACCGGCAGGTTCGCGCGGCCACTGGCCGAGCGGTAGGTTCGTGGTCGGTCGTCCACCGAGGTTCAGTAACGGCGTACCGGTCCGCGGCACCGGCAAGGAACAGACGAGCAACCCCGCCCGATCCGCGGCTGGATCCAACCGGCGCAGGTTCACCTGATCACAAAGCAGGCGATCAAGACGAAGTGATGTCATCAGACGATTCCTTTCAAAGGTCGCCAGTAGGGTGATGGGCGCGTTTCATGGCTACGGGGCTTTGAGCTTCACCAAGAACACCGCCGAACCCGCGGGCTTGTTCAGGACGAGCTTGCCATTCGGACACTCGGCTTGGATGGGGACGAAGTCGTTGTCTCGGTCCAAGCGGAGGATGGTCAACAGCATCCCCTCGATGCCGGTGAGATGCACTTCGAGAACCGTGGCGGCTGACTGGAATGCAGAAATCAGCACCGCCTTGTCTCCGGTGGCATTGGTTCCCGCGAGGACGGTGACGGACTGGGTATTGGTTTCAGCCTTCACGCGGTTGCTGTAGTCCAACAATTGCCCGAAAGCCCAAGCCGAATGGTACGTTTTGTAGGGGATCGCGTAACTTCGTTGGAAGAGTCCCCAGACGAAGGTCGCGGTGTAATAATTGCCGATGGTTAAAGGGGTGTCTTGCCACTTTGTAAGCACGGCGGTGAGATAGGCTGCACCATCGATGCCGTTGAGGCCGTCCGGTCCATCGAACATCTCCTTGTTATACTGCGGATCGCTAGTGAGCTTGCGCCAGTCCGCGGGGAAGTAATGCCATTCATTCAAGTGAAGCTCGCTCTTGGCAAACCCATGCTTGTCCAGCAAGGCGCGCATCCTTTGCGGTTGTTGTGCCATGTCTTCCAGATTCGCGTTGTACGAGTGCCACGAGAAAAAATCCAGCGGCGCGTGCTCTTTCTGGCAGGCGCTCAGGAACGACTCGATGTAGCCTTGGTCCAAGAAAGCCAATGCCGGGCCGCCGACTTTGACCTTGGGGAAGCGCTGTTTGATCTGCTTGGCCGCCGTGACGTAGAGGCGGAAGTAATCCTCCTTGGTGCCACTCCACATATTGGGTTTGATATCGGGTTCGTTCCAAATCTCCCAGTAGTGGATGTTCCACTCGTGCCCATTCGCCCAGCCCTCGTTGTAATGCCGGATGATGCCGAGGCAAATCTCCGTCCACTGCTGATAGTCGGCGGGCGGATGGGCATAGTAATGCTTGACCGAATGCTCGATGCTCGTGCCCAACCGATAAATGATGTCCGTACCCAGTTCCTTGCAGTTCCGGATGTAGTCGTCAGTTTGCTCGAAATAGTAGCTATTCGGGTCGGCCGCGTCGGCCGCCCAATTGCCGAAGATGTGCTGAATATCCACGATTCGCATGCCGGGATTGTCCAGCGGGGCGTCATGGAGCCGGGCGTAAGGGATGCGCAACGCCTTATACGGCGCATTTAAGTCCTTGCCAGATTTTTGAACCGACAATGGCGGGGCTAGGTTGACGCCGTTAAGAGCGCGGATTCGTCCGTGGGGTTCGGTGAAATCAACTGCGACGACCGTAGCGATGGCGTTGGTTTCTTCGCGTTGGTTCATTTTTCCAACCTGGCTTTCAGCGTTGGTCTCCGAACACATTGCGCACGGCGCGCAGGTAGCTGTAACCCCAACGCATGTCCGGCAACAGGTAACTGCCCTCGGTCCACTCGTTCCAACTATTGAGCGTGACCAGTCGCGCTTGCTGTGGACGCACGTCGAGCCAGGCCTTGGCTCTCCACAAGCAGGCTTCGAACGCGTCGGGCGTGGAGTTCATTACCACCTTCTCGCGACCAGCAGACGGATTGCGCTGGGTATTGTCCCAGCCGATGGAGACGTGCGGGTAGTACGTGCCGAAAACCGTTTCGTATTCCGGCCAGCGGCGAATCGCTTGCTCGGCCCAGGCCACGTAATCGCCGGTCTCACCGGCATCCATGCAGTATTGATAGGCGGTGGCGCTGTCGAACCCGAGGTCCCGTCCCGTCGCTTCAGTGCCGCGACCGATGGCCTGGATGTCCAGGCCCGGCAACCCGCGGTCGAGACAACGCCGGCGCATCCAAGCGAGCGCATCGCGCGTGGCGTCGAGTCCGCCGAGTCCCGCCATCAACGTGGGATACTCGAAGATCGAGAAGACCGGCTTACCGGCGATGCGGTAGTAGGAGTCCAGCTTCAAGTACTTCTCGATGATCCGGTCGAACATCGGTTCGAGGACGGCGCGCGAAACTCGGGCCGACCACTGGACCCGGTCCCAGTGAGTGTCCACGTGCATGTTCCAGAGATCGCACACGTCGTGGTTGGCCCACATCAGGTAGAATTTGGCGTCCGTTCCTTGCAGAGCCGGGATCAGGCCCTCGTTGAGTTGCCGCTCGAAACAAGGCGCGTTCTCGTACCAGTACCAATCCATGATGAACACGTTGATCCCGTGCGCCAAGGCCAGTTCGACATGCTGGCGCATGACTTTCGGGTCGGCTTCATCCTGACAGCCGAGCAGCGGCAGACGCGGCATGTCGTGGCCCGGGAAGCGCGGCGTGCCGCGCCGCACGGTGTACCATTCGCCGTCTTTCTCCGGCCAGAAATTCTCCATGCGCGGTTCGTAATGATAGGACGGCCAGATGTAGGCCGCCAAGTCGTAGTTGGTGCTCATGGTTGTTGATGGATGGTCAGCAGAAAAAGCCCAAACCCGCCGTCATATTTCGGCTGACCGTCATGCCGGATAGCGTAGTCGGCATAGTAAAACCAGTACGAATTCGGCTGATTGCTGGGCAATGCGCCGGGAGCGACATCGATGGATTGGCTGTCGAACGTCGCGCCCAGCGGCAACGCGGGTTCGTGCGTTGTGAGATGGCGATGTCAGCGGTCAATTCCACGAAGCGCTCATGGTTTTATAGGGGCTGAATTTTGGTTGATCCATCCATCCGATGTCTACCAATTCGGCGCTGAAACTTCAATCTGGGGCACGACTTGCGGCTGCCCCAAGTCATCCAGCATCCAACCAACATACCTTGACAGAGTGAATGCATTGATGTAAATACGCTATTACATGAAACATGAAGCCAGTGTTTTCATTGATCGACTAAATGACGCATTCCCCTAAGAACAACCAGCAAGCATTCACGTTAGTGGAGCTTCTGGCGGTGATTGTAATCATCACCATTCTCATAGCAGTAGCGGCAAATATCGTGATTTTCTCAAAGCGACGCATCGAGATCAACCGCGCCCAGTCGGAAATCGCCGCACTTGAATTGGCGTTGGATAGCTACAAAGCTGACCACGGGCGTTATCCCGAGAGCACAATTTATCGTTACACTTGCAGCCATCTTGCCGAACGAACGAACTCTTGGCTGTTGTACCGTGCCTTGTGTAGCGGCCCCAAAAAGTATATCAACTTGCGAAATGACCAACTGGCTGTTGCCGGCGCGATCACCTACATTGTTGACCCGTGGCGGACTCCCTACATGTATTATTGCCCGTATCCTCCCCAGCCTACATTAGTGATAACGAGCGTCCACAATCCAGCGACGGGCTCATCGAACAACATCGCTATCGGCGGACAGGTAAATCTGACCTCCTTCGACCTCATGAGTTTCGGACCGGATACATACACCTATATTCCGGGCTTCAAGCTATTTCGGTATGAACCAAATACAAACTTGTTTCTCGTGGACGATATCAAGAATTTCAAATGATTCTCGCCCCACCGTTCAGAACTTGGCGTAACCCGCCACAGTCATTCACATTGATAGAATTGCTCGTGGTGCTCGCTATTCTCGCAGTCCTCACCTCACTGTTGCTCCCTGCCCTGCGAACTGCCAGACGGCGGGCTCAGACCGTGGCCTGTGCGAATAACATGCGGCAGATTGGCATCGCACTGAATGCCTATCGGGCCGAAAATAACAACTTCTTTGCGCCCGGCAAAAGAAACGGCGGAGACAGAGCCTACCTTGTGTTGACTAATAAGCAGTATCTCGGGAAATTGCTTCATTGCCCCAAAGGCACTGGCGCGAAGTATGGGCTCAATAACTACGGCGTTAGCACCTATTTGACTCAAGTCCTGCAGCCGCCGGGACGGGATTGGTCTTACAATCAGTTTCTGGGTGCGAGTTTTTTCTTTCAGAAGAATTATCCAGGGGACGAGAAGATGCCGTACGTTTTGGAAACGGGTGCTCCCGGCACCACATGGTCCTTTACACACCAGCATCAGTCTATCGAATGCCAAAGATGGATAGGTCTTGGCCTTAACTTGGGAGGCCCGGCAGCACACGGACCGAACAACGACTCACTCAATTTCCTGTTTCTCGACATGCATATCGATCTCGTAGCGGGGTTATCACCGCGTGTCTCAGGCTTGTCTGAGTGGACTTGGGATAGCGCCATTTTTCTCAATCGTAAATTTGTGCCATGGAATGACGCTGCACAGGCCACGCGCAGGTTCTACATCTCGCCCACACAAATTACCCCCGGCAACATGACTAATCTTTACCCAAACTTCTGGGAGTAGTTCTGCCGCTGAATATCGCAGCCGGGCCGATTCAATCTGGGCTCAATCCGAAGTCAACCCACCCGGTCGAATGGTGCGCGAGACAGGACTTGAACCTGCACGGGTCGCCCCACGGGATCCTAAGTCCCGCGCGTCTGCCAGTTCCGCCACTCGCGCTTTCTCGCATTACACTAACAAACTGCCGCTGCCGCGTCCACAATCCGCCCATCCCGAATCATAATCTGCCGTTGCGCCACGGCGGCAATGTCGGGGTCATGCGTCACAATGGCAATCGTCCGCCCTTGCCGGTGCAACTCGTGTAACAACTCCAACACCGTTGCCCCCGTCGCCGTATCCAGATTTCCCGTTGGCTCATCGGCCAAAATGATCTTCGGCGAATTCACTAACGCCCGCGCGATTGCCGCGCGTTGATTTTGGCCACCGGAAAGCTGACTTGGCCGGTGCCGCACCCGGTCGCCCAGTCCCACCGCTGCCAACGCGGCATGAGCGCGGGCCGCCCGTTCCGGCGCGGCGATCCCGGAATACACCAGCGGCAACTCGACATTCTGCAGAATTGTGAGTTTGGGCAGGAGATTGAACGACTGAAACACAAACCCGATCTTCTGGTTCCGAATCGCCGGCAACTCCCGAGCCGACGCGCTCGTCACCACCAAGCCATCAATCACCACCGCCCCCTCTGTCGGCGTATCGAGGCACCCGAGAATGTGCATCAATGTGGACTTCCCGCTGCCCGAGGGCCCGATGATGGCGACAAATTCCCCCGCGGCAATCGTCGCGCTGACGCGATCGAGCGCCCGCACATTCGCATCCCCAAGCCGGTAGGTCTTCGACACGCGCTGGACTTCGATCAACGCCATAACTACGACTTGACCGGCTTCTCCAGCAACACGACTTCCCCATCCTGCAGACCAGCCGTGATCTCGCAGAAATTATAATCGGTGGCGCCGACCGTCACGACGCGTCGTTCCGGAACCGTCCCGCGGCGGACATAAACAACTTTCTCCCGACCCTCCGCAAACACCGCTGACACCGGCACCGCCACCGTTCCCACCGCTGTCGCCACCGGAAAAGTCAGGTTGGCATTCATGCCGGGCCGGATCCGGGCATCACCTTGCGTGATCAGCACCTCGACGCTGAAACCTTTGATCCCATTCCGCACCGTCGCGATGGGCGCAATCAACGTCACCCGCCCCGCCATCTTCGCGTCCACCAATGAATCCACGCGGATTTCCGCCGCCTGGCCCACCGCGATCCGCGTGATATCCACTTGCGACACATGCGACCGGATTACCAACGCATTCAAATCCGCAAAGGTCATCAACTCCGTCCCCTGCGAAACGCTCGTCGCCCCTGACACCACCTGGCCCTTGCTCACCGGCAACGTCAACACCGTCCCATCAAACGGGGCCAGGATCCGCACCTTCTGCAATTTATCCTCGACCGTCTGCAACCGCCGCTGGGCGCGTTCAAAATCATTCTGCGCGAGATCTTGCGCCGTCTTGGCGTTTTCAAAAACCTCTTTCGAGACGAGATTGCTCGTGAACAATTCCTGGTTGCGAACAAAGTCGCGCCGCGATTTGGCGAGCTGCAATTTCGCCCCCTCAATTTCGGTCTGCGCTCCCTGCTTCTCCGTCAACAAGTCGGTATCATCCAGCGCCAACAACAACTCCCCCCGTTTGACAACCTGCCCTACCCCGACTTCGATGCGTTGAATCTTGCCGCTCACCTCGGCTTTGACCGCCACTTGATTCGCCGGATTGATTTCGCCGACCGACTCGACCACCACCTTAATATCGCGCCGCTCCGCGCGCACGGAATCGCTGGCCGGCACCGCCGCCTTCGCCCCCGGTGGCTCTCCGCGGCGCAACCCCAACCACGCCGCCGCCGCGACGGCGAGCACCGCCACTCCAATCAATACTTTCTTCATGTCGCACCGACTATAGAAGTGGGTGACGGCCCTGTCCACGATTTACCGGTGCCCCTTCAGGCTCAGACTGGTTGCCAAAAGCATTTCCCTAATGGCCGTGCGCTCGCCGCCGCGAAGCTCGCAGAGACACTTCCGCTATTTTGGCGGAACGCGGCCGAGTGGACGGACGGCGCGGTGCACCGTGCCTTCCAGAGTCAGATTTCGGAAATGACTTTCCGCAATTGACCCGGAGCGTACTGGGAATTTCTTATTGCCGCGGCGACAAGATTCATCCGGCAGCGCCCTTTCCCAACAGAATCTCAAACTCTCTTGCGGCGGCGGGCTATTCCCAGCAGCACGGCCAATCCGAAACCAACAAGTCCAACCGTGGCCGGTTCGGGGATCAGAATCACGGCGATTTGGTTCCCGTTATAGTCATAATCGACCGTGTACCCCACCGGCAGGCCATTGGTCACACTGAACGTTCCAAACAAGTTGCCGTAACTCGCAATCACGTACGTCTCCCCCGTCACACCACCGACCGCCGTCAAATCCAGTGTGGCCCCCGCCAAAGTCAAGTCGCCCACGACGATCAGTTGATCGTTGCCGCCATCGCCGAACTCCGCTTGATACGTCCCGGTCAGCGTCAGATCGTTGCTGAACACCAACGTCCCGATGCTCAACCCCGGCGTCAGATTGCCGGCGATGGTGGTGTTGCCCACCACGCTCCCAGTCCCGCGCAACGTGCCGGCAATCGTCTTCGCGCCCGCGCCGGTCACCACCCCGCTTCGCAGCGTCAACGTCCCGGCCACGTGCAATCCGCTCTGGAAATCCGCCGTCGCGGCCACGATCTCGGCCAGACCGTTGTTGGTGAAGTTGCCCGCGATCGCCGCGACCGTGTTGCTGGCGAGGAAGGTGCCCGCGCTGCCTATCGTAATGTCAGCACCGCTGGCGTTGGCGTAGGCCGTCGGGCCGTTGACCATCACGAGGCGAACGTAGTTCGAGGGACTCCCGGCCACGGTGTCGAAGGTGTAGGTCTGGCTAACCGCGGCCGCGGTGTTGGAGGCATTGTTCAACTGGAACGTGTTGGCCCCGGCAAACCGAATTTTGCTGATCTGGTTGGCCACAGTGTTGGTCACGTTCGCAACACCTGTCGCGCGGAAACTGATCGTGCCATCGGTGATCGCGATGTCACCCGGCACTTGCGACGTAATCGTCGGCGCGGCGGTGAACTGATAGGTCGCATTGCGGTTGCTGATGGTGTTGCCCGTGGTGCCTGCGCCAATGGTCAGACCGGTGGCTTGAAGCACACCACCATCCTTGACCAGTACCGAATTGCTGTTGGCGCCGGCCAAGGCACCGACGGTTACGCCGGCGACGTACGCCGTGGCGTTGCTGACCAGCAGTTGATTGCCGGTGGCAGCGCTGCCGTTGCCGACGGTCAGGTTGCCGGCGAAGAACTCAGCACTGTCCGCGACGGTCACACTGTTCGCCTTCCCCAGTACCCCGACGACGACGGTGCCGCCGTTGCTAAAGACCGAACCGCTGCCGGTCACGAGCACACTGTTGTTGCTGCTGTTGACTGAACTGCTGCCCAGCCCGGTGCCGGAGGTCAGATTAATCACCTTGCCGCCATTGCTGACGAGGACGTTATCACCGATCACGGTGCCGGTATCGCCCATCCGAATCGCATAGCCCCCCGAGTTACCGGTATTCGTCACGACCGCGCCACCGGTCACGATCAACTCGTTGTCGTAATACACCCCACCGCCGCCGGCCCCGAGTACGGTGTAGGACGCCGTCAACCCGGCATTGTCAGCCACAGTCACGTAGTTGCTGCTGGAAGACAGTCCCAACCACAGGGCGGTACCCGTTAACTGCGAGCCGGCACCGGTGACGAGAATTGACCCATTTGGTCCCGTGGACGAAGTGTCAAAGTAGCCGGGATAGATCGAGGTCAAGTAGACTTTCGCCTGATTGCTGATCACCAGCGAAGCGCCCGCGCTGATGGAGGCTAGCCCACCGGTCAAGGTCGAGTTGGGATCCGTGACGAGGATCGTGTTGGTGCCGGAATAGCGGAGCTGCGTCGCCACCACGTGACCACCGTCGCTGACGACCAGCGCGCCGTTGACACCACTCAGGCTGATCTGACCGGAATTGGTGAGGATGCCGCCGCCGGTGACGGTCAGGCTGTTGCTGTGCGCGGTGGCACCGTTGCCGATGACGATGGCATAAAAACCGCCCAGGTCCCACATGCCATTGGCAGTGACGAGGACGCGATTACTCGATCCGCCGTTACCGATGTAGCTGGTGCCGGCCGAGCCGCCGCTCTGGTTCTTCAGCGTGGCGTTGGTAATGGTCATCGTATTATAGCTCGCGCCCGCAGCCGCGCCGATGGACATGGCGGCAATGCCATACTGATTGCTGGTGGTCAGGGTACTCGCCAACCCCGCGCTGCCAAGTGTGAGGCTGTTGCTGTTGGCCCCGCTGGAGTTGCCGACGATCACCGGGCTGTTCGCAAAGTACCGGCCACCGTCTTCGATGGTCACGGAGTTGTACTTGGCGCCACCAGACGAACCAATGTACAGCGAACTACCCCAGACATTCGCATTGCTCCACACCGACCCGCTGCCGGTAACGATAACCCGGTTGCTCTGGCCACCGCTGCCCCCGACGATCATAATCCCGTCGTTCGCACCGGTCCCGCCGACAGTGACGAGGGCGCCGCTGTTGCTGATGATGATGCTGTTGCCACGGGTGCCGCCAGACCCAACGCCGAACCCATAGCCCGCCCCTGCCCCACCGCCGTGGAGGGCGTTCGACCAAACGGAGCCGGGATCGGTCACGAGCACCGTGTTGCTGCCGCCGAAGGCCCCGACCTGTGATGTCCCGCTCCGCATCAGAACCGATCCGCCGTCGGCAATGGTCATCTGGTTGCTGATGCCAGATCCATAACCAACTGTAAACGCCGTGCTGAAGGCCGCGCTGCTTTTCAGGACGGACCCGGTCCCGGTCACCGTCAACGTGTTGTTGCTGCCGGCGCCAAAACCGAGGTTAAAAGTGCCGGCACCACTATCCCGCATCGCCACCACCCCGCCATTGGTGATCAGGAGCGAGCTGTACGAACCGTTTTGCGCTCCGCCCCCCGTGCCGCCCCCAACCGATGCCCAATAGATGTTACTCATCACGCCACCGTTGACGGTAAGCGAATTACTGATCGCGGTGAGGCCGTCGCTGCCAATGACCAGGAACGTCGCCAAATCGCCGCGCAAATTCCACGTGGTGTTCGCCAGGACGGTCACCGAGTTGTTTGTCGCGCCAAACAGCGCGTTGCCATTATTGCCAATGTTAAGACCGCTGCTCCAGAGGTTGGCGTTGGTGACAACCATGGAGTTGTCACTGCCCCCACCTTTGCCGACGTTGACTGCGCCGTTGGAGACGGTGACCGCCGCGCCACTACCGCCGACGGTGTAATAGTTGTTACTGGCACCGGGCGCATTGCCGATCGTGATCGCCCCGCTTTGGAAGCTGCTGCCATCGCGAATCACCAACCCATTGCCGCGGGAGGCCCCGCTATTGCCGATCGTCACCGCCCCAATATTGGTGACGTTCGCCCCGGCCGTGATGGTTAAGCTATTCCCGGTAGCGGCCCCGGTGCCGATGGTCAGCGCTTGATTGTTCAGTGACCAAACTCCGCCCAGACCGGGTCCGCTGAGGCTGCTGACGGTGGCATTGACGTTGGAGCTGCCATTGCCAATGGTCAATGCGCCCCCACTGAAAAGTTGACCGCCCTCGTTGAGGTAAATCGCGCCGTTGTTGCCGAGCCACGTGAACGAGGTGATGCCGGTGACCACACCGCCATTGTCAACCTGCAACCGGCCGCCACTGCCCATCACGAAAGTGGTGTTCGTCAGGATTACGCCGGTCCCAGCCGTGTTATTCGTGACGATCAACCACGCGGCACCCAGCGCATTGGAAATGGCCAGTGTGCTGATTGTGGCTGTCAGCGACGAATCAAGAATGGTGGCAGCCGAGCCGCTAAACTGATTGGTCAGATAAGCCGCGTCAATACCAGCACTGCCGGGATAGGTGCTGACCGGTTGCCCCCAGAGAATGCCATTGGTCCAATACCCGGTCGAATCCGCGACGGTGTTTGTCCAACTATAGGAAACCGCCTGCACTGGCAGCGCAAGAGCGAACATCGCCCCACAAATCAGCGCGAGTATCAAGCGACGTGTCCGCTGTAAATAAGTCTTCAACATCTGTTGTGTCTCCCTCTCCTCATGACCGCACCTCAATCGGAACAGGACAATACCCCGCCCAACAACACAAGTCTACACCCGCATCCGCCGGAAATGACAAAATATCCCGAGCACGACAAGCCCCAGGACGACCAAAGCCAGCGCACCGGGTTCGGGGATCAGAATCACGGCGATTTGGTTCCCGTTATAGTCATAATCGACCGTGTACCCCACCGGCAGGCCATTGGTCACACTGAACGTTCCAAACAAGTTGCCGTAACTCGCAATCACGTACGTCTCCCCCGTCACACCACCGACCGCCGTCAAATCCAGTGTGGCCCCCGCCAAAGTCAAGTCGCCCACGACGATCAGTTGATCGTTGCCGCCATCGCCGAACTCCGCTTGATACGTCCCGGTCAGCGTCAGATCGTTGCTGAACACCAACGTCCCGATGCTCAACCCCGGCGTCAGATTGCCGGCGATGGTGGTGTTGCCCACCACGCTCCCAGTCCCGCGCAACGTGCCGGCAATCGTCTTCGCGCCCGCGCCGGTCACCACCCCGCTTCGCAGCGTCAACGTCCCGGCCACGTGCAATCCGCTCTGGAAATCCGCCGTCGCGGCCACGATCTCGGCCAGACCGTTGTTGGTGAAGTTGCCCGCGATCGCCGCGACCGTGTTGCTGGCGAGGAACTGACCACCCGCCCCAATCGTCACGCCGCCGTTCCGATATGCCGTGTGCCCGTTGACCATCTCCAACCGCGCGTAATTCGTCGCGCCCAAACCGGTATCGAATGTGTAGGACTGTCCAAACAACGTCGTGTTCGATGCCGCATTGAGCCGAAACGCATTTGCGCCGGCAAAGCTGATGTTCGAGAGTTGATTGCCACCGCCCCAGTTGGCGTAGACGTTGGCGTTGGTGATCGCGCGGAAACTGATGACGCCATCGGTCAGCGCAATCTGGCCGGCCCCGTTGGGCGCAACGGTCGGCGCGTTGGTCGTGAACTGGAACGTGCCGGCAAGGTTGCTGATGGTGTTGCCGGTACTGCCAAAGAAATTACTCAACAAGTTGGCTTCGAGCAGACCGCCCGACACCAACAATGAGTTCCCCACCGCGCCGGCGCTGCCGACGACAACGTTGCTGCCATAATACGCGGCCCCGGCATTCACGAGAAGTTGGTTATCGGTCGCACCGTTCGCGCCAACGGTCGTCACGCGCACATTCGTAACAACCACGCCGGAACCGAGGGTGAACAGATTGGATTGCGCCAAACCGTTGCCGACCGCGATATTACCGGCGCGGAGATTCCAGAGGACTGCGCCTTGCGCCGCGACAGCGTTGTTCGACGAACCACTGCCGACCTGCAAGCCCCCGGTCGCCAGCAACGCATTGGATGCCGTCAGCGAATTCTGGCTGCCGCCTAACGCGCCGATGGTCAACAGCGCGACGTTGGAGAACACGCTGACGGTCTCGCCGCCGATCACTTGCAAACTGTTGTTACTCGCGCTCCGCCCCGTGCCCACCGTCACGGCACCAATGCCAATATAGGCGCCGCCGTTGGCGATCGTCAGCCGATTGCCGATGGTGTTGGTCATCCCAATGATGAATGTGCCGGTATTGGTCACCACCGAGCCGGCATCGGTCACGGTAACCGAGTTGTACCGGTTCACCGGGCCGGTACTGGTGCCGGTATTGGTGTAGCCATTACCAGCGAGGATGCCGCCGGTCTGCCACAAGCCGCCATTGGTGACGATGACTTGCATGTAGTTGTTGTTCGAGAACGCCGGGTTGCCGGATTCGCCGCCCAGGAACGCCATGCCGGTATTGATCCAGCGCGAACCGGGATCGGTCACGGTGATGGTGTTGCTGTTGACGCCGTAGAGCGGATTGGCGCCGGCCCGGCGGCCCATGTACGTATCAGTGCTGAAGACAGCGCCGCCATTTTCAATCAGTAACTTGCTTCGGGCACTGGCCCCGTTTACGCCCAAGCCGAGTTGCAGACTGCGGTCGCCGGTCACCCGCAGCACCGAATCGGTGCCGGTCACAATCGTGAACGCGCCGTCGCCCCGATCGCCGATCAGATAACCGCCATTGACGACCGAGCCGGCGAACAACACGCCGCCGTTACTGACAATCACCCCGCTGCCGCCATCAATTCCAAACTGGAAGTACCACTGCGTATTTGCAAAGTAATTCGACCAGACCGAGCCGGCCCCACTCACGAGCGCAGTGACCGTGTTGGCAGCCGTGCTGCCCAGCATGACGGCCTTCGCGACGAGTTGACCGCTGTTGAGCACGTCGAGCCGTGCGCCGTTGCCGGTAAGATTGAGGTTGCTGGCGTTGGTGAAGACTGAACCGGGGCCGTCCACGAGAATTCTGCCATTGGCACCGACCGAAGCATTGCCGGTGGTGCTGTTAAAAAGTTTCGCGCCGTTGCTGACGACAATCGAGCCTCCCGCGCCGATGGCGAATGAACTTAAGCTGCTGGCAGTGGTCGCCACCAGGTTGGAACCGCCGAGCATCACCCACTGGCCGCCGACGGTGAACGACCGATTCGACGCCACCAGAATCTGCGCCGCCAACGCCGTTGGCGCGTTGCTGGTGATCAACGTGCCGGCGTTGAAGTTGAAATGCGAGTTAGTGACCCCACCCGCGACGTTGTTGGTCACCAGCAGTTGATCCACTGCCAGCGTGCTGCCGGCATTCAGCGTCAACGTCCCCAACCCGGTCGCCCCCACCACCAACCGCGCCGTGGTGGCCGCGTTGGTCACGGTTAATGCGGCCCCGCTGTCCAACTGCAACGCACCCACACCGCCGATCCACACGTCGTCGGACGCCGTATTCACAAACGCGCCATTGCCCACCACGAGGGTGCCGTTGAGGCTCGTCACCCCGGCCTGTGTGTTCGTCAATCCATTCCGCACCACGACCAGCCCGCCGGCAAACGCCAACTGCGCGCCGATATCGAGTGTGACCCCCTCGTTAAAGACCAGTGCCGCGCCCGGCCCGGCTCGGAACAAGCCCGCCCCCGAGACCGGCCCCGCCAACACCAACCGCGCCGCATTCGTCGCCAGCATCAACCCGTCGTTGACGATCCCGGTCGCCGCCACGACGAACACCCCGGTATTCGTCGCGACCACCGTCCCGTCATTCCGAAACGCGCCGGCCGTGACCTGATTGGTCCCGACCGCGCTCGTGCTCTCCCCGACCAACTGCCCGGCATTGATCACATCTCCGGCCGTCGTCAACCAGTTCCGCAACCCGCCGCTGCTGCTCGTGTTCACCAGATAAATCGTGCCGGCGCTATTATTCGTGACCGCCGCCCCCGCGCCGCTGCCGGTCACACTCAAAATGTTCGTCACCCCCACTGCCGTCGTCGCATTGGAGATCGTGACCAGGCCGGCATTGACCAACTGGTTGGAAAAAACAGCGACGCGCGTATTGTTCGCGACGCCCCCGGCCACAAACGTGTGGATGGTCCCGGTATTGTAGAACGCATTCAAGCCACCGGCACCCGTGCCCACCTGCACCACCAACCCGGTATCCCCCGCCGCTCCGGCATTGCTCAACAAAAACCGGATCGTCCCGGCATTGGTGACTTGCCGGCTGCTCGACCCGCTCGCCAACAGCAACCGCGCAAACCCACTCGCCGCGCCGTTGGTGATGTACGTCTCCGCCCCGTTGACGAATTCCCCCGCCACGTTCAACGTGCTCACCCCGGTGCCGCTGTTGAAACTCAGCGCCGCGTTGTCCACCATCGTCAGCGCGCCGTTCGAAAACGTGCCCACCGATCCCTGTGTGCCGATTCCAAACTGCACCACCGAATTGCTCCCCAACCAAGTCGCCCCCGTCACCCGGTACACATTGTTACTCAACAACAACGTGTGCTTCACGTTACCGGCAACACTGTTGGAAATGACGAGCGTGGCGTTCGTCGTCGTCAGCATGTTGTTGGTGATGATGATGAACGCAGAAATCGCGTTGGTGATGAACACATCATCCGCCGCCGTCGGCACCGAGCCCAATGACCAAGCCGTCGCGGTATTGCTGTAAAGCCGACTGACCGTACCCGTCCAAGAATTATTGCCAAGAACCGCCGGTGTGAACAGAACCGCCGCCACAAGTCCAAGAAGATAACGCATTTTACGAGAAAAAAGCCCCTTTCATATACCTCGTCTCACACAATGATAAAATATCTACGTCGCGCACCCGGGCATGTCAAGCCAAACGGGCCACGTCCGAAGATCAACCAGAACGGTTCCCCTCCAAAGTGGAACTGTGTTTCAAGTACGAACGCGAGAATAGCTTCTAAACACTGGAAGAGATTCTCGCCGATGCTTTCGGCGTAGACATTGCGGAGGATTTTCCGTGCCTCATTTCCTGAAGTGTTATTTTGGCGATGTCGCTGGTTGGGACTACCCGCCGGGGGGTTCAAAGGCCGGCTAGATTCATCGAAATCTCCGACGACATCAAAATGTGAGCGGTTAAGGCGCTAAGCGCGTTGTGGTAGGCCACCGGAAAATCAAGGCCAATCCGACTCCGGCAATCACCCCGCCGGCATGAGCGACGTTGTCAATTCGCGGTTCCAACCCGCCGATCACCAAGTCCGCCAGCACGATCAGACCCAACACCCGCAACAAGTGCCGGCGCGCCGCAGCCAAGATCGCTCCGCGCAACCGGTACACCGTCACCCCAAACGCGCCGACCAGTCCAAATACCCCGCCACTCGCGCCACCGCCAACCGCGCCTGCATCGCCGCGCCGAGTGTGCCCCAGGATTCGACGCCCTCGTAAAACGCAATCGCCGCCGGCCACTGTTGCGTCCCGGTCAACGACCACAACCGCCACAAACGGATCTCACCACGCAACGCCCCCGGCACCTCCGCCGTGTCGGGCGGCTCCGCGGCGCCGCACCGCGCCACGCGACGCCACCGTTGCGCCGCCGGTAACCGTCCGGCTTTTGCACACCGCACCGCTTGCCGGTTGGCGAGCCGGGGCAACACGATCAGGACCAGAAACAAACCCCACGCCCACGCCGCAGCACCGGTAAACAACGCCGCCACTGCCGCCACGAACACGACGAGATGCCGGAGAATCGGCACGACCAACCAGCGCGACGCTTCGCGCAGCAGCAGCAGTGCCGGCAACGCCGTCAGGATCACCAACGGATAGACCCAAAGCCGGTCGGTCACGGGAGAATCGTCACGTCATCGCCGATTTCGAGCAGGTCGTAGAGGCGCGCGATGTGTTCGGCTGGCACCGCGATGCAGCCGTGCGTCCACGTGACGTTGGGACATGGCCCGTGGATGCCGACTTCGCCGCCGAGCGCCGTTTTCCAAGGCGGACATTTCCGCGTGGCGATGGCCTGCCGGATTTCGTCGGCTTCAGCGGGCGAGATGAGCCGGTCACGCACGCCGCGGTCGGCGTCTTCCGCGGTGGGATAACTCAAGCCGAGAAACCGGTGATACTTACTGTCGGGATTCTTGTAGCAAACGTAGAACTCGCCCTCGGGTGTGGCGAGATCGCCTTCACGGATTTTGTCGGCGGGATTTTTGCCGAGCACGGCCGGCAGTCTCAGCACTTCCTCGTCGCCATCGTACACGATCAATATGCGCGCGTGTTTGGTGATGACCACGTGCCGGGCGCTCATGACAACCGGTCAATCTGTGCCGCCAACTCGAAATCTTTCTGCGTCAATCCCCCGGCGCTGTGGGTCGTCAGGATGATTTTGACGTGTTTGTACCGGGACAACTGCACGTCGGGATGATGATCCAGCGCGTCGGCGACCGGCGCGAGTTTCGCGATGAATTGCGTCGCCGCAGTGAACCCGGCAAAGACGAATTCCTTCGTGATGGTGTTGCCCTCGCGCGTCCAAGTGCCGAGACGCCCGGCGATTTCGGCGTCGGAGAGTTGGGGCGAGGTTGTCACGGCGCGAGTTTGCGGTCGAGGGCCGGGATGGGATTGATTTGGCGTTCCGTCTCGACGGGGGGCGCGGGGACTGGGACCGGCGCGCTGGAGCCGACCATCGGCCGGTTGGACTTGAGCCACGCCGCCGCCGCCAGGCGGATTTGGAGGACCGCGAGCGGTTGCGGTGAGACGCCATGGTTGAAATAGATCGTCGCGTCCACCCGGTAATTGTCATCACTCCAAACCAGCAGCCGGCGCTGGGCAAAGGCCGCGAGTTTTTTGGCGACGGAATCATTGCCCAACCCCAACCCACCCAAACCCGCTGTGGAGTTTTCGGGGCCGGCATCGCGTTGATCGGTGGGCGGACCAAATTGCGCCTCCAACTGCGTCTGCACGGTGGCCAGTGGAACGAGCCGTTCGCGCATCACCAAGGTGAAATCCTTGAGGACGCCATCGTAAAAATGCGCCGTGAGACGCTGGATCTCATCCGCCGGATGCGCGACGTAAATTTCCGGCTGCATCCCGCGGGTGTTCTGCAACACCAGATTGAAGCGGTGCTCCAATTCGTCACGGCGCGTCTCAAGGCGGATGCCGGCAAATTGAACCAGTTCGGTTGCCACCGCCTGATCGGGATTGAAGATCGGCGCCGCGGACTTGGAGTGGTTGTTGGTCGGCACCGGCAACGATTGGGCGTCGTCCGTCAGATAAATCGGCGTGCGTTCAAACGGTTCGCTGACCAGGTAGAACCAGAATGGCGAGAACAAGGCCAGCCCCAGAATAATCCCCGCCGTATACAGCACCGGCCGGGGAATCGGATCGAACACCCGCTGCAAGGCGTGCCGGTGTTTCTTGTGCAATACCTCGTCCGCCTCCTCCTCCAGGCGCCGGTGCGATTGCTTGGGCAACAACATCATGACGCCACACTTGGGACACTGCACCTCTTTCAACGGTCCCACGGACGGAACAGTCAGATGCGCCTGGCAATTTTTACAGCGAAGTTCCATCGGGCCGCCAGTGTACCGACCCGCCGGCAAAAATCCACGTGAAATCTTCGCCAATGTGCTACACTCCGCCCCGGCATGTATCGGCTGACTTTTCAGTCCCGCGACGCAACCCGCGCCCCGTTCACCGGCGACGCGGCCCCCGTCACCATTGGCCGCGCGGCCGGCTGCACCCTCCAACTCACCGCGGCCGGCCTCCACGACCACCACGCGACCCTCGACCGCCGGGCCGACGGCTATTACCTCCGCGACCTTGTTGGCAGTCGCACCGTCCGCGTCAACGATCAGGCGATCAACGACCACCGGCTCAGCAGCGGTGACGAGATCGAGATCGGCGCTGTCCGCATGCACTTTCACATCATCCACGACACCCCCGGCAGCCGCCGCGCGTTCGACATCTGGCAAGCCGTGGCCGGCGCTGCCGTGCTCCTCCTGGTGCTCGGTCAAATCGGGTTCTTGGGCTGGATCTTCGCGCAACCGCATCCGCGCAACATGAAACTCGACATCGTCAAAGGCAAACAAGCCAAAGCCCTGAACGCCGCCCCGGTCGTCCCGCCGCCCACTGAGCCGGTCCCGCTTGCACCACTCGTCCCGCTCACCCCCGCTCCCGCCGTTGCCGCCCCACCGCCTGTCTTGAACCGGCAACTCAAAATCACCCGCGTTGACCGCGTGGAAGGCCGCGCCGACGTCACGTGGCGCATCCAAATCAAAGCCCAAGTCCGCGACCGGCAGCTCGATTCATCCGCCGTCCAGATCATCGTCCACTGCTACTCCGCGGGAAACCAGTTGATCGCCACACAGGAAGCGCCGCGCCCAGCCGCGTGGGAAAATTTCTCCAGCAAACAAATCCCGGTCCGCGTCAACCTCGCCCCAGCCCGCTGCGCCGGCTGCGTGGTGCGCACGTACTACCGGCAACAATTACAGGACATCTGGGCGTCGGCGCCAGCACTGGCGACACCCGCCCCGTAACAATCTTATGGCCGAAAACCTCGTTGGTCGGACTCTGGGTGCCTATCAGATCGAAGCCGAAATCGGCGTCAGCCGGTGGGGCGGTGTTTACCGGGCCACCCAAAGCTCGATGAACCGCACCGTCGCCCTCAAGACCGTCTCCGCCGAAATGGCCGCTGTCTCGGGCCGCACCACGCATTTCCTCGAAGAAATGCAGGCCGCCGCCCAGATCTCCCACAGCAACATCGTCACCATCTACGAAGCCGGCTGCATCGACGGCATCAACTTCTGCGCGATGGAATACATCAACGGCCCCGCCCTCGCCGATTTCCTCCGCAACGGCAAAGTTGTCGACGAACAACACCTCCTCCAAACCATACACAGCGTCGCCCGCGCCCTCGATTTCCTCTGGCAAAAGAAAATCCCCCACCAACCCCTCGAAGCCAAAAATATCCTCGTGGACGCCCGCGGCACTGTCAAACTCATCAACGTCCTCCCCCTCGACAACATGCCGGTCGAATCCATGAAAGACGATATGCTCACCGTCGGCCTCGTCCTCGCCAACCTCGCCAACAGCATCAGCCCCGTCACCAAACGCACTGGCGAACTCGTCGAACGCATGGTCGCCGCCGCCGGCCGCAAACCCTTCATCTCCCTGGCCGATCTCGCCCAAACCGCCGCCGACCTCGAACGCGAACTCTTCCCGCCGCCGTCCGCGGCCGGAGCCGCCACCCCCGCGCCCGAGAAAAAGATCAACAAAGTCGGCCTCGTCCTCGCCATCCTCGTCGGCATCGCTTCGGCCAGCGGATTGTATTGGTGGCGCACCGCCGCCCTCCGCCAACCCCCACCGGTCACCCGGCCCGCCGACTTCGGCACCATGGCCCGCGTTCCCGGCGGCACCGTCGGCAAAAAGAACGTCAAAGACTTCTTCCTCGACCGCTACCCGGTCACCATCGGCGACTACAAAATATTCCTCGACGCCGTCACCGCCGGCGTCACCCTCAAGGAACACACCTTTGCCCCCCGCAAAAAAAATCACACTCCCGACAACTGGGACAAAATCCTCGCGGGCATCCAACAGGGCCGCCCCTTGGATGTCGGCAATCGCCAGCTCTGGCTCACGTGGGATTCCCCGGTCATCGGCGTGGATTGGTACGACGCCTACGCCTACGCCAACTGGCGCGGCAAGCGGTTGCCCAGTGACGAAGAATGGGACCGCGCCACCCGGCAATCCACTCAGACACCCGCGCCGGCCCCCACCAATCAAACCGAAGTCTACGCCAACCCGGCCGATAAAAGTCCGGACGGCATCAGCGGACTCACCGGCAAACTCAGCCAATGGATCGGCACCTCCCCGACCCATTCCACCGCCATCATCCGCGGCGGCAGACAATCCCGCACCGAAATCAACCGCGAAACCCGGTCCGACACCGTCGGATTCCGTTGCGCGGCGGACAAAGAAGTCAAGTAACGGCCAAAATTGTCGCGCCAAATCTCAGCTTTGCGCGACCTGCCCAGCGCCGGCTGACCGGGCACACCCAGTGCTCACCTAGACGACATGCACCATATCAAAATCGTCACCCAGCGGCACCGCGACAGCGAAATCATCCATGTGACTGGCGGTCTGGACGACACCAACTTTGCCAACCTGGCCGGTCTGCTCACCACCCATCTCCGAGACGGACGGCGCACCGGCGCAGTCCCGCAATTTGTGGTTGAGTGCAGCGAAGTCAACTACATCGGCAGCGTCGAACTCAAAGCCCTCCTCGATCTCGCGCACATCGCCCGCTCCCACGGTGGCGACATCAAACTCGCCCACCTCGCCCCGACCATCGAACAAGTCGCCAACCTCATCGCCAACGGCGACCCCCTCGAATGTCACCCCGACGTCAACACCGCCCTTGCCGCCTTCGAACAAGTCCCGGCGTAATCGTTACCGGTACGTCAACAACTCAACCCACTCCCGGCCGCTCACACTCAACCGCCACCCGCTGCCGGCGCGTTCGAGCAGTTGCCGGCAGGCGGTGCTTTCTGCCACCGCGCCATCCACGCGCTGTAAAACCGGTTGGCCGCGCTGCAATTGCCGCTGCGCCGCGGCGCCAATCTCCTCCGCCGACCGCGGCCACACCGCCACCGGCATCCCCCAACCCGTCACCGCCACTTCATATGCGACTGGCGCGGCCTGATTGCCGCGCAATTGTTCCGGATGCCTCTCGACCCACCGGAGCGGGCGCGCCCCAACCAACACCGTAAACGCCACCGGCTGGCGCGCCACATACTCCGCGAAATTCAACTTTCGATTCGCCGCGTACGCCCGCAAAAATGCCGCGGGATCCAGTCCCACCAAATTCCGCCCATTAAAATTCCCAAACGGCGGCGCCTTGGGATCGCGTTTCGCGTACCACGCGCGAAAATTCGGATTCAACATCAGATTGATCTCGAAGTGCAAATGCGCCCGGTCCGGCGTGATGCCTTCCTTGGTATTCGTCGACCGTCCCACCCGGCCGAGCACCTGCCCCTTTTGCACCGACTGCCCAACGGCCAACCCGCCGGCCACATCCCGCAGATGCGCGTACAACGTGAAAACTTCCACCCCATCCCACACATGCTCCAGCACCACATACCGGCCGTAATTTGAGAGACCGGGTTTGCTGTTGATGAACGCCACCGTACCCTCGCCCACCGCGTGGACTGGGTCAATGGATTCACCGCGCGCATCGCGCTGCAAACATTTGATGTCAATCCCCTCGTGAAACCGCCGGCCGCCCCGGCGGACACACCCAAACGAACCGGACTCGACGGTGCCTTCGACGGTCGGCTGATAAAAATCCGCGTCCCGCCCCCGCAGCAACGCGTCATTGGCCGTCGGCAGACACAAATCCACCGCTCCCGCGTGAGTCGCGCTCACCAGCAACAGAATGACCCAGCCCCCGATCTTCACGGCCGCAATCGCACATCTCCGGTATCGCGGGGCCGCCCGGCCAACTTATTCAACGCCGCCACCACTTCCTTCGTCACCTCTTCGGGCATGTGGCCCACGAACACCAACCGGCCATCCAAAATGGCGCGCTCCACCTCCACTGTTGCCGCGATCTTGTCGTCCACCAGCACGGCCAGCATTTGCCCGCGCAACCGCAACGTCACCTCCGCGAGCTTCGACCGACCGGGGACATCAAATTGCACGATCACGGTGTTCCCTTCGGGCGATACTTCGAGCCACGCCGCGTCAACATCGCGTTCGCTGAGGCTCGGGTAGGGGTTGATTGAGAGAGGCAACCCGGTTTCTGGTGCCCGGACAGTTCGCGCCCAAGCCGTCGGTAGATTCCCCGGCACTTGTTCATGAATCCGGAGCGTGTGCACCGGCCCCGCGCACCCCGTCAACGCCGCCGCTGCCAAAAATAAAAAAATAAATCGCCGCATGCGCCCGCTCTTCTACGCCGGCCATTTCCTGAACGCAAGCAAACGAAACACTCGCCATCCCGCGCGGGCTGTGCTACAAATTGCCGCACATGAAAGTGGATCCCCGTTTCCTCAAGGAGGAAGGCGCCGAGGTTTTCACCGGCAACGAATTGTTGATCAAAGGCGCTCTCGAAGTCGAGGGGGGGACGCATTTGCTCACCGGTTATCCCGGCTCGCCCGTGGCTGGCTTTTTCGACTCGATGGAATCCATCGCCGCCCTGCTCAAAGGCAAGGGCATCCGCGCTTGCATCGCCAACAACGAGGCTCTCGGCGCGGCCATGCTGAACGGCTCGCAAATGGGACCGCTGCGCGGCATTTGCGCGATGAAATCCGTCGGGCTCCACGTCGCGGCGGATGCGTTGGCGCTCGGCACGCTGGCCGGCGCGCATCCCGACGGCGGCGCGCTGGTAATTGTCGGCGACGATCCGTGGAGTGATTCCACCCAGGTTCCGGCCGATTCCCGGTATTTGTGTAAGCATATCTTCATGCCGGTCATGGAACCGGCCACCAACCAGGAACTCAAAGACTGGATTGATCTCGGCTTCAAACTTTCGCGGGAAGCCAATGTCTTCATCGGCTACCTCGTCACCACCAATCAGGCTGACGGCGGCGGCAGTGTGTCGTGCCGGCGCAATCATTTTCCGGAACTCAACGCGATCAACAAGTTCAGCATTGATACCGCCGCGATTGATTTCGAACGCACCGTCCTCCTGCCGCCGCGCACTTGGCTGCGCGAACAAGGGATGCCGGAACGATTCAATCGCCTTTTCGCCAGCGCCCGCCGGCATGGCGTCAATCGCATAATCAACGCCCGCGAAAATCCTCGCTGGCGCGCCGAGATCGGGTTCGTCGCCACCGGGCTGGGCTTCTCGTACCTCCAACACGCGCTCCACGAACTCGGCGTAGCCGACCAGGTACCCATTCTCAAACTCGGCATCAGTTATCCAATTGACCCGCAACTTGTCGAAGAATTTACCCAGCAAGTCCGCAGCATCTTCGTCGTCGAAGAACGCCGCGGGTTCATGGAAGAGCAGATCAGCGAGATCGTCAGCAAGCTGAACCAAAACGCCACGAGCGCCAATCGCACGAACGTCTGGGGCAAAGAATTCCCCGCCGGCCTCGCCGGCATCCCGGCGACGCGCGGGTTCAATCCGAGCATCCTGATTGAACGCCTCGCACCCCTCGGCAAGTTTTTCCACGACCCGAATCTCAGTCTGAACGAAGCTCGCATCGAATGCGCCGTCGAACTCGTCCAGAAGACCGGGACGTTCGACATCCAGATTCCACCCCGCACGCCGACGTTCTGTCCCGGCTGTCCGCATCGTGACAGCGCGAGCGTGTTGATCGAGATGAAGAAGCAGTTCCGCGACGAGAAGTACATGCGGCGGGAACACAAGCGCGGGCCGGTCGATGTCGTGTTCCATGGCGATACCGGCTGCTACACGATGTTGATGTTCGAGCCGACCAAAGATCTGATGCACAATTATTCCGGCATGGGTCTCGGTGGCGGCACCGGGGCCGGCATCGATCCGTTCATCACGAACAAACAGGTCGTGTTTCTCGGGGACTCCACTTTCTTCCACTCCGGCATGCTCGGCATCTCGAATGCCTTGAAGCAAGGCCAGGACATCACCTACATCATCCTCGACAACGCCACGACCGCCATGACCGGCCATCAGCCCACCCCGTCGATGGACGTGGATATCGTCGGCGAGCCGACCTACAAGCAGGGCATTGACGGCATCGTCGAAGCGATGCTTGGGCAGGGCGTCCATGTCGTCCGCGCCAATCCCGCCTACCGGGAAACGTGGCGCGGGCTGCTCGAAGAAACCATTCTGCGTGACGGCGTGAAAGTAATCGTCGCCGACAAGGAATGTGGCATCACCTATCACCGGCGCGAGACCCGGCAGGAACGTCAGGAGATTCGCGAGAGCGGTTTCCTTCACGAGAAACGCTACGTCAACGTCAACCCGGACGTCTGTGAACACTGCCTCGAATGCACGCTGGCGACCGGTTGCCCTGGCCTCACGTTTGTCGAGACGCCGTTCGGCGCGAAAGTGCAGACCGACCTGTCGTGGTGCGTGGCCGACACAGCCTGCACGAAGATTTACGCCTGCCCGTCCTTCGAGGAAATCACCATCGTCCGCACTCAGAAACCACCCGCGCCGATTGACTCGATTGACCTCAACAACTTGCCAGTGCCTCAACCCCGGCAATTCGATGACGTGTGGCACTGTCATCTCGCCGGCGTCGGCGGCCAAGGCATCGGCGTCTGCACGGCGACGATTGTGCGCGCGGGTTTCAAGCAGGGCTACAACGTTTTATTCTGCGACAAGAAGGGGCTGGCGATTCGGAACGGCGGGGTTTTCTCGCAAGTCACCTTCACGAAGAACGGCAGCCATGCCTCCGTGCTGATCCCGTACGGCCAAGCCGATCTTGTCATCGGTGTGGACCCGCTCGAAGCCTGCCGGAGCCTCGACCCGAAGGGCAACCTCCGCGTCGGCTCACCGGAACGCACCAGCGCAGTCGTCAATTCATTCAAGACCCCGACGATCCTCACGCTCCTTGGTAAAGATAATTTCAACGTCGCCGAAGTCGAAGCGACGATCCAGAAGTACACCCGCCCCGACGACTACTTCGGCCTCAACGTCGCTGGCATCAGCGAGCATTTCTTCGGCACGAAGCTCTACGCCAACGTCGTCATGCTCGGCATCGCGTTCCAACGCGGCCTGCTCCCGATCTCGCTCGATAACATCGAGTGGGGCTTGCGCGAAACCATGGGCAGCGCTGCCGCCGACAATCTCAAGGCGTTGTCGCTTGGCCGCAAACTCGTCCTCGAACCCGACCTCGCCCACAAACACGAGTTGCACGAGACATACGAAGAATTCGTCAGCGAACGCATGGACGTCCTCAAGCGCAACCACCGCTGGGGCCGCCGCTGGGCGCTCGATTTCGCCCAACTCGTCCGCCGCAGCGAGCAGAACATCAAGCTCGGCGACCAAACCGCCCGCGACCTCGTCTGGCGTTTGTACGACTTGGTTGAATTCGGCACCGGCGACTTCGCGAAGCAATACCTCGACCTTGTTGAAAAAGTGTATGCACAGGATTCAGCCGACCGGGATTACGCCGCGACCAAGGCCGTCATCTGGAATTTGCACAAGGCGATGATCATCAAAGACGAGGTCTACGTCGCCCACCTCTTAACGAGCGAAGAAAAGACCCGCCGCGACAACCACCGCTACCACGTCGATGCCAAGCGCGGCGACAAAATCATCTACCACCACATCAACCGGCCCGAATTCAACATCCTCGGCCGCGATATCCGGTTCAAGATGAGCCCGGAGAAGTGGCAGTTTAATCTACTGAAACACATGCGCTGGCTCCGGAAGTGGATGCCCGCCTGGCACCGCCGCGAACGCGAATTCCGCGACTGGTACATCGGCTTGGTGGAAAACTTCGTGCAATCAGCGATCAGCCATCAGCCGTCAGCCAACGCCGAAGCCGAACGAAGTGAGACACGGTCCTCCGCAACCCGAGAGCAGACAGCCGAAAGCTATAGCCGCTGGACAGCGGCGCTCCGCTGCGTCGAGCCGGTCAAAGGCTACCGCGAAGTCCGGTATCCGAAGATGGAAGAAGCGAAGCGGAAGGTGGAGACGTTGTTGAATTCAAACACTCCGGCCACGACAAAACAGTCCGTGCTTGTCTAGCGTCTGGTAGCCGGGTTGCTATCACGGTCGTGGCAACGACTATTGTCAACCGCAGGAAGGTTTCTAACCTCGAAATAAAGCAACCCGATGGACAGGCAAAAGACAATCGAAGTCGAGTATCACAAGCGACCCGAATACAAAGCCCGGTTAAATTCAGCGAGTTGCATACTCAACATTGGAAAAGAATTACAGAGTCAGTCCATGCAGTTTGCGCATCGGACAACGAGAGTTCTTTTCTACTTGAACATGGTTCTACGTGTATGTCCGAGGACTATCCACGAGAATGTTCGTAATTACGTCATTCGCAAAATCCAAATTCAACAACGGAAGGCTCTCTTCGGTGGGTACGGATATCTGTTTCAAGCATCGGCTGTCTTCTCCGCCTTTGCTCTAAATGGATTTCTTGATTATTGCGCCACAAATCCAACTGGAAACATGCCTGAGACTCAAAATAAGCCCAACGGAGAATTTATGCCGTACCGTCAGAAACTGGAGGTGCTCTACAGACACTACTGCATAGATATCGAACCCGACTGGAACAAGGAGCCATTTATCTGGTTCGACGACTGTTTATCCCGCAAGAAGAACGACACTGT
Organism: Verrucomicrobiia bacterium; assembly: GCA_022072455.1. Lineage (GTDB taxonomy): Bacteria > Verrucomicrobiota > Verrucomicrobiia > Palsa-1439 > Palsa-1439 > CAINDI01. The sequence continues at coordinate 97,885 of JAJVHY010000001.1, forward strand.
AATGCGAGACAGAATTGCCCACCCATTGCCAAGTCATGCACCAAACCATTTAAAGAAGACATTTACGGTTGCCCAAGAGGTGGATGTCGCAATGTTTCTGACGGGCAAATCAAAGTTCGACTGGGAGTATGACGCCGAAAAGGCGAGCAAACTCTATGAAGCGGTAAGTGAATTCATTCAGCAGGTTAACTCTGGCGCCGCTTTACCCTTTCTGCCTGAGGGTTTCACCGCATCTGCGAAATCTTGATTCAGATGTAACTCTGGTGAAGGTGCGACGTCGGCATTTTCATTTTAGTAAATCACATCAGCCTAAGCGCAGCGACTCAGTCTGAACACACTCGTTGCCCCGTTGCCAACGCGCGGCGCACCTGTTTTAACTCCGCTCCCTGCAGGCGACCATCCTTCACACCGACGGCGAGTGTTCGGGCAATCCCGGTCCCGGCGGGTGGGCCGTCATCGTCCGCGTGGGCGCTCACGTCCAGGAACTTTTAGGGAGTGAACCGGCCACCACCAATAACCGGATGGAATTGCGCACGGCGATTGAAGGGTTGCGCGCGTTGGGCCAATTGCACGCAGTCGAAGTGTTCACCGATTCGGTGTACCTCAAGGACGGCATCACCAAATGGAAGCGCAACGGTTGGCGCACCGCGGCGAAAGAGCCGGTCAAGAACACGGATCTCTGGCGCGAATTGGACGAAGTCACCGGGCCGCATCACATCCAGTGGCGTTGGCTCAAAAGCCACGCCGGTCATCGCGATAACTGGCGTTGTGACCAACTCGCCCGCGAACAGATTGCCCGTCTCCGGCAGCCGTTCCCGACGCCCCCTGCCAAACTAGCCTCACCGGCAAAGCCCGCCGTGCCGGTCCAATGTGAGTTATCGTTCTAGCACTCCTTGGAGGGCTACGCTCCCTCGTGACCGCAACCCCCGAACGGACTCGACGGAGCGCGTCGTTCCACCAACCTCGCCGCACTTGCCTCATCGCGCAGCATCACCTAATCTCGCCCCATGCCTGAGTACCTGTTGACGAAGGACGCCGTGACGCCGTTCGAAGATCTGACGGCCGGTGCCGATCCCGAAAAAGTCGTCGCGTGGAAGCGTAGTAGCAAACTCGACGCGGCCAGGTGCGGCTACGATTGGATCGTGGTGCGCTCGGAGTCAACGAACGACGCCCGGCGGAAAGTCGAATTGCCGCTAGAAGCCGCCCGGCTGGAATTGAGCCGGGTATTCACAATACCGGCATTCGCCGCCTGGGTTCGCGCCGCCGCGATTGTATAATAACGAATGTATTGCTGATGAAGACCAACCAATTGCCACAGCTTACCGATGCGCGTCGCTTGGCCCGGCTGGAGCCGCCCACCGGCAAGGTGCGCATGGTTCTCGACACCGACACGTACAACGAGATCGACGACCAGTTTGCGTTGGTGTACGCGCTGCTCTCACCGGAGCGCGTGCAGTGCGAGGCGGTCTATGCGGCGCCGTTTCATAATGACCGGTCGAGTGGCCCCGCCGATGGCATGGAGAAGAGCTACGCAGAGATCGGTCGCGTGCTGGAACGGTTGGGCAAGACACCGGCCGGCTTCGCCTTCAAAGGCGCGACCCACTGGCTGGGATCTGTGGACAAGCCGGTTCGCAGTCCGGCCGTTGACAATCTGATCGCCCGCGCCAAGGCCGCCGGTGACGAGCCGTTGTACGTGGTTGCGATCGCGGCCATCACGAATGTCGTCTCCGCGATCCTGCTCGCGCCGGAGATCATGGAGAAGATTGTGGTCGTCTGGCTCGGCGGTCAGCCGCAACACTGGCCCCGCGCCACCGAGTTCAACCTCGAACAGGATGTCTTGGCGGCGCGGGTGCTCTTCGATTGCGGGGTGCCGCTCGTGCATGTGCCGTGTCTGTCGGTGGCCGAACAATTGCGCACGACGCAGGCCGAGTTGGCGCGCTTCATGAAGGGCCACAATACGATTGGCGATTACCTGTATCAGATTTATTCGGATTACTTCCCCGATCACTTCGCGCGCTCAAAGGTCATCTGGGATCTCAGCGCGGTGGCGTGGTTGATCAATCCGGCCTGGCTGCCGAGTGCGTTGGTGTTCAGCCCGCTGCTGCGACGCGACTGGCGCGATTTACCGCACACCCCCGGGATGCGCCGCGAACATACGTGGAGTCACGACTCCGCGCGACACCTCATCCGGGAAATCCGCGCCGTGCAGCGCGACGCCATTTTTGGCGATCTCTTCCGCAAGATTGCGCAACACCCATGAGCGAGACGGTCACCGTCAGCAAGCTTTCGAACCGGCAATTCATCGAGCAATACGCCAAGCCCGGTTGCGTCGGGCTCGTCGGCGGCACGACGCTCATCGAGAAAATGATCCGCCGCGCCGGCCGGCATCTTGATGAGAACAGGCGGTGGAGCTTGTGGTCGCACGCGCTCATCTTCGAGGGCAAACGCGTCGATGGCCACCAGTGGGTCATTGAGTCTGACCTCGATATCCACAGCAAACACATCCGCCTCGGCGTGCAGGAAAACCGGGCGGACAAATATTTCGACACCGAAACCTTCCCTTCCCTCGCCGTCCTCGATTTCGGGCTGAATGAACAACAGACCAACGCCGTGCTCGGCTCCGCGCTTTCAATGGCGGCGAACCGGGCGCGTTACTCCTTGCGCGAACTCATCGGCACCGCAGTAGCATTACGCAACCCGTGGATTCGCGAACGCAAGAACCTGTTGGCCCGCCGGCGCTCGATGTATTGCTCCGGTTTTGTGCAGTATGTCTTTCAACGGGCCGGGATCGATCTCGTGCCGGGCGTCCATCCCTCGCACAATTCGCCCGAGGACATTTCCCGGACGCCCGTGCCGCACACGACGTATTTGTTGCGGCGTTAACTGTAGCCGAGGCGTGAGCCTCGGCCGAAGCTTACGCTTCGGCTACAGACACCTCATCGTATTTCCACCTCGTACCACAACGTCTTGCACTCCGGTCCGATTTGGAAATACCCATTGTTCACTATGGCCACTTGGCCGATCCGTTTTCCGCGTTCATCCAAAACCCACACCCGGGCCGCGCCCGGCATCTCGATTCTGGCCGCGACGCCTTGCACGAGTGACGGCGCCTTACCCCAATTGAGTCCGACGGAATTTTTCTCCGCGTTCTTCCACAGCATGCCGGTGTTCTCCGCGCTGCCGGTGGCGGTGATAAGCCAATGGTTTGGGTGCATCTCCGTGAAGGCGATCACACTCCACTTGGTCAACGGCCGGACCGCGATGTCGCCGAGTTTATATTCGTTACCGCCGCTATAGCCGATGACCGCGCGCGAGCGCGGCGTGTTCACCGTGACGACGCCACGCTCCCAAGCGAACGCGCCGGTATTGGTAAGCGCCGGCGGTTGGATGCCGGTGTCGCCAATGCCCCACGCGTGATTGGTCGGCAAGGTGGCGATTTCCTTTTCCTTGTTTGGACGGGCTGCGACCAATTCATTGCCGGGCGGCACATCGCCGCGGACGAACATCGCAACCGCCGCCGGCAGCGTCGCCATCTGGGTAGGATGCTGGTCAATGTCAAAGAAGCCGGTGATCTGGCGCGCGTCCCAGTTGTCTTTGCGGTGTGAATACGCAAACGCGAACACTGCGTCCCAGTCTTGCCAGCCGGCGTAAGCTGCCAACAACGGGAAGGCTTCACTGTTGTGGCTGTTCGGCGCCGGATGATTGTACTCAGTCACGCAGAACGGCTTGCCGGCGACGCGCTTGGTCGCGAGCCCCGGCAACGTGCCGCCAAGGGAATCGACCATGCTCTTGTTTTCCACAGTCCAGTTGTCTTGGTCCCACGCCTTGCCGGGAAAATGCGGGTGCTTCCAGTACGCGTGCGCATCCACCGCGTCGAGTCGCGCCTGAATTGCCGGCGTGCTGCAACCGACGATAGTGCCGATGATGTTGGCGTGAACTTTCAGATCATCTTTCAGATACCGGTACATCGTCTGCCAATAGCGGTCTTCGGTCTCCCAGAGAAAACGGAACCAATCGCGTTTTCCTTCGGCAGTACCGCCGCCGAACGCGACCGAGCCCAGCGTCTCACAACCGATTTGTCCGCCCGGCCGCAGCGAGATGTCGCTGAACCAAACGCTGCCAATCCGTTGACCAAGGTTGCCGAGATTGACACGCGCGTTGGTGTCCGACTGCGACGCCAGAAAGGTAAACCGGAGGGTCTGCCAGTTCGTCGTCAGCTTGGCGTGAGTGCTCAGACCGATGGCATGCCACGGGGCGTGTGCCTGCATCAGATCCACAGAAATATCACACGGCTTGTCCGCCTTGGTGCGGAAGGTCAACGTGTAGAGTTGGCCCTGTTTGACATTCAGCCGTGGAAAATTGTACTGCACATGCCAGCCTTCGCGGCCGGTCGCGGTGACGGTGATCTGGCCATTGGACACGGTCGCCTGCGCGCCTTGATGCTGCTCCAAGTACCACCACGTGCTCAGCATTTCATTGCCCAGTGGTTCATCGACGGCTTTCCACGCGGTGCGGAGTTTTTCGGTCGTGGTGTAGCGGTTCTTGAGCCAATCGTTCCATTGTCCGCGCAACTTGCCGGCATAGCTCTCCGGTAAATGGTCAAGCCGGCCCCCGAGTGCGGCGTGGATGAGGCCGTTCTCGTTGTTGATTTCAACCATGGCGACGGCGGGATCGTGCGTGTACGGGAGACCGGTGTAGGCGTTGGTGTTCGTAAGGAGTTGCCGGGCGTAGTCCTTTTGGAGGTCGAGCATGGCTGGGTCGAAGAAGCCGAGAATGTGTTGGTCTTTCAAATCCATTTTCTCAATCCGGTAATTGCGGAGGACGAGGAGATTGATGTTGGCGTAGATGCCGTGTCGCTTGAGTTGCGCGATGAGGTAGTCGAGCCGGTCGAGCGCGGCGGGATCGAGCTGGCCGCCTTTGAGCAGCGGCGACCAACCTTCGGAGTCCATGTGGTGGAAACGGACACAGTTGATGCCGAACTTCGCCATGCGCGCGGCGATCTTGTCGGCATCGGCATGCGTCGGGAATACAGCCGGGGCGACGAGGTTGACACCGAAGAATTTTACCCGCCGCTTGCCGGCGTAGAAATGACCGTCACGCGCGACGACGAAGCCGTCTTGGCCGGCGGGTTTCACGAGCCAGTCGCTGACGTTGACGATGTTCGTGCTGGCGTCGTCCCACGGGAGGACGAACGGGAAAAGTGGTTCGGCGGCATGCGTGAGCAGAGGAAAGAACAGGAGGAAGAGACTCAAGCGCATGCCGGAGCAATACTCCGATTCCTGACTGACCGGCAAGCGGATCTTCCGCAGATGACAGACCGCCGAAATTCCGCTACACACACACCATGAGCCAAAAAACGACCGTCGCTTGCCTGCGCGAAGTCGGCATCCCGGAACAAGTGGTGCGGATCGAGGAATGGGAATTACCGGCACTCCAACCGGGCCAGATTCTCGTCGAGCCACTCATCTCCCCTATCAACCCGGCTGATTTGAATATTTTGACCGGCACTTACGGCAGCAAGCCCACCTTGCCGGTCGTACTCGGCAATGAAGGCGTCGGCGTGGTGACGGCGGGCAGCTTGCCGGCAGGGCAGCGGGTCCTCGCGCCGATGCAACTCGGCTGGTGGTGTACCGCCCGGATTCTGAACGCGGCGGAGGTCTTCCCCATTCCGGCCGAGATCCCGGCCGAAGTCGCCGCGATGCTCGCGGTCAATCCGCCGACGGCTTACCGGATGTTGATGGATTTCGTCGAACTCAAGCCCGGCGATTGGCTCATCCAAAATGCCGCAAACTCCGGCGTGGGCCGGTGCGTGATCGCGATCGCCAAGGCCAAAGGGTTTCACACCATCAACGTCGTCCGCCGCAAGGAACTCATCCCGGAGTTGGAAGCATTGGGCGCCGACCTCGTGCTCACCGACGAAACGCCCGTCGCGAAGCAAATCACGGGGAAAGAAATCAAACTCGCCCTGAACGCCGTCGGCGGCGAGAGCGCCCGGCAAATTGCGAAAACGCTCGCGCCCCACGGCACGCACGTGACTTATGGCGCGATGGGCCGCGAGCCCTTGCGCCTCGACAACGGCCTCTTGATCTTCCGTGATATCCGGTTCCGCGGCTTTTGGGTCAGCGACTGGTACCGGCACGCGACGCGCGCGGACATCATCGCGATGTTCACCGAACTCCGGCCACTGATTCACGCCGGCAAGTTCAATGTCCCGATTGAACAAACGTATCCGCTGGTCAAAATCCGCGAAGCCCTCGCACATGCCGCCCGCGCCGAGCGCACCGGTAAAATTCTTCTTTCGATGAAAGCCGCGGCACCGGCTTGACGCCCTGATTGTCGTCCCCCCATACTCGCGCCCATGACTACACCCTTGCGGGCCGGCGCAGCAAAAACCAACATCTCACCCGCGCTGGGCATTCAGATTGCCGGCGACATTGGCCGTTACCGGCCTTGCACGGGCGTGGCCGACCCCATCTACGCTCGGGCGTTGGCGCTCGAAACGGAGGGCCGTAAGTTCTGCCTGCTGTCGCTGGATTTGCTGGCGATTGATGATGCTTGGACGGAGGAAATTCGCCGGCGCGCAGCCCAGACGTATGGGTTGCCGGCGGAGGCGGTGATGATTCACGTCACCCAAAACCACGGCGCGCCGTGCTTGGGGAATCATTTTTGCCGGGATTCGTGCCGGTTGATTCCCGAAAAACATGCGTGGTTGCGCGGCGGCGATCTCCGGTACAACGAGCCGGCGGCTGCTGGTGCATTGGACGCGATGGGGCGCGCGTTGGGGCAGCTCACGCCGGTCACCGTTGCGGCCGGGCGCGCCATCGACGGCCGGGTCGCGTTCACGCGCCGGTATGTGATGCGCGACGGCACCGCGCTTTGCCAGCCACCGATTTGCGACCCGAACATTTTACAGGTGGAAGGCCCGGCCGACCCCGAAGTCAGCGTCGTCACGTTGACCGCGGCGAACGGCCAAGTGGTGGCGGCGTTGTTGCATCACACCTGTCATCCCTGCAACGGATTTTGGGGGAATGAAGCGATGCCCGACTGGCCGGGCGCGTGGTGTACGGAAATGGAGGCGCACTTCGGCCCCGGCTGCACGCCGCTGGTTGTCAACGGCTGCTGCGGCAACATCATTCACCGCAACTATCTCAATCCCGACGAGCCGGAACTCAAGGATTACCGGCTGCTCGGCCGCCAACTGGCCGAATCCACCAAACGGGCGTTGGCGCGGTTGACGCCGATTCCCGCCGCGCCGGTCAGGTGGGCGAGTGAAATCCTGTCGCTGCCCCGCCGGCCAGTGCCCACTGATGTGCTGGCCAAGGCACAGCAACTTCTCCGCGCCAATCCGGAACCGATTTGGAAGGACGAAATTCGCGTGACCTGGGAATGGGTGTACGCGGTGGGCATTGTGGACATCGCCGAGGAGCAATCCCGGCCGTTCCCGTATGAATTGCAGGGATTGCGGATCGGTGACTTCGCGTTGCTGGCAGTCGGCGGGGAACCGTTCGCCGAAACGCAGTTGGGCATCAAGCGCGAGTCGCCGTTCGCGTTCACCCAACTCGCCCACATGAGCAACGGGTTTGTCGGCTACATTCCGACGAAACGCGCGCTGGCCGGCGGCGGGTACGAGACAAACATCGGCCGCGGCTCGCGGTTGCACGCCGACTGCGCGGAGTTGATCGAGCAGGCCGGGGTGAAGTTTCTCCAGAAATTGAGGCAGCCATGACAACAGCACTTCGGGTCGGCGCGGCGAAGGCAGATATTTCACCCGTCAACGGCATCCAGATTGCCGGCGACATCGGACGATACCGGCCTTGCACGGGAATCATTGCGCCGATTTATGCGCGGGCATTGGTGCTGGAACAAGCTGGCCGGCGCTTTTGCGTGCTCACGTTGGATTTGTTGTCCATTGATGATCCGTGGGCCAAGGAGGTTCGCCGGCGGGTGGCCGCCAAGTTCGGAATTCCACCGGCGGCGTTGTTGATTCATCCGACGCAAAATCATGCGGCCCCGGCACTCGGCCATTACGAATGCCGGGATTCGTGCCGGATCATCCCGGAGAAATATCCGTGGCTCCGCGGCGGCGACCCGCGTTACAACGAACCCGCCGTTGCCGGCATCCTCGCAGCCATCGGTGAAGCGCTCGCGAAGTTGTCCCCGGTCACAATCGCCGCCGGGCGCGCCATTGATAATCGCGTGGCGTTCAACCGCCGTTATGTGATGCGCGACGGCACAGCTCTCTGCCAACCAGCAGTATGTGACCCCAACATCCTGCACGTCGAAGGACCGATTGACCCGGAAGTTGGTGTTGTCACTTTTACCGGCGGAAATGGGCAGGTCGTCGCGGCGTTGTTGCATCACACCTGTCATCCCTGCACTGGTTTTGCCGGGAATGAAGCCCATCCCGATTGGCCCGGCGCTTGGTGCAATGAGATGGAGACGCACTTCGGGTCGGCTTGCACGCCCTTGGTCATCAATGGTTGTTGTGGGAATATCATCCACCGGAATTTTCTGAATCCGGACGAAGAGTTAAACCAAGATTATCGGCTCTTTGGGCGGCAACTGGCCGAGTCCACTGAAGTTGCGTTGCATAATATGGCGCCGATCAGCGGCGCGCCGTTGGGCTGGGCCAGTGAAGTGGTCCCGGTCCCGCGCCGGCAACTGTCACCGGAATTGCTGGCAGAGGTCAGCCAACTCCTGCGCGACCATCCGGAACCGCTTTGGAGCGATAACATCCGGGTCAACCACGACTGGGTATATGCCGTCGGGATTACGGATCTCGCGGAACTGATCCAGGCCGAACCCAACGAACCCTACGAAATTCAAGCAGTGCGGGTTGGCGAGTTTGCGTTGCTTGGGTTGATGGGTGAGCCGTTTGTCGAAGCGCAACTCAACATCAAACGCGAGTCGCCATTTGCCTTCACCCAAGTCGCCCACATGTGCAACGGCTACGTCGGCTACATTCCCACCCGGCATGCGTTGGCGCGAGGTGGCTACGAAACGCGAACCGGGTGGAGTTCCCGGCTGGCTCCCGAAGCGCTCGAAATGATTGGGAGCACGGCGGGGCGGCTGCTCCGCTCGCTATGAAGCGCAGCGTTTGGCCCTACGTCCTGCTGACGCTGGCACCGCTGTTCTGGTCCGGCAACGTCGTTCTCGCGCGCGCGGTGCGCGGTGACATTGCGCCGATGGCATTGATCGTCTGGCGGTGGACAATTGCGTTGGCAATTTTGCTGCCGCTGACAGGAGCGGAGCTATGGCGGCAACGCCGCGCCCTCCGCGCGCATTGGAGAATTCTCGGAGTGTTGGGGTTTCTGGGGACATTTCTTTACCAAGCCTTGTCGTATCAGGCGCTGACGGCCACGACAGCCCTCAACGCGTTGTTGATCACGGCCACTGCGCCGTTGTTAACGGCGTTGCTCCACTGGCTCGTCTACCGGGAAACCATCACGCGCCGGTTGGGCGTGGCGATTTGTCTGTCGCTGGTGGGAGTGGGAATCGTGATCAGCCGGGGTGATGTTCAACTTCTGCTGGGGCTGCGGTTGAACCCCGGCGACCTGCTGATGCTGGCGGCCACGCTGGTGTGGGCAGGGTATTGCATTCTTCTCGAACGCTACCGGCCAGCGGGGGTCAGCTCGACCGGCTTGGTCAGCGTGTTGGCGTTGGTGGGGTTGGTGTTTGCCTTGCCGGTTTATCTCTGGCAAAGCGGCGGCGGAGTTGGATTCACCATGGTGTGGCCAAATATCCTGACCCTGCTGTACATGGGCGTGTTTGCGTCCGTGCTGGGCTACTTATGTTGGAACGAAGGCGTGCGGCGCGGTGGCGCGAATCTGGCGGGATTGTTTTACAATCTATTGCCGGTCTTTGGCGTGGGCTTGGCGATCGTGTTTCTCGGTGAGGATTTTACCTTGTACCATGGCATCGGCGCGGCGCTGGTCTTTGGTGGAATCGTGTTGGGAACGCACGCTCACCACAATTCCGGTTCGGCGTAAACACGCACCGGTATTTCCGGCCGGTGCCCGCCCGGGTTGCTGACTCTACACCGGGCACGGAAATGGTATGCTGGGAACTCCGATGAATATCCTCTACCTTCACTCGCATGATACCGGCCGGTTCATCCAGCCGTACGGTCACGCCATCCCGACACCGCACCTGCAGCAACTCGCGGAAGAAGGCGTGTTGTTCCGGCAAGCCTTCTGCGCCGCACCGACATGTTCGCCGAGCCGGGCGGCATTGCTGACCGGCCAATATCCGCATTCCTGTGGGATGCTCGGTCTGACGCACCGGGGATTTGCAATCACCGACTACGGTCAGCACCTCGTGCAGGCGTTGAAGAAACACGGTTTCCAGACAGCATTGGCGGGAGTTCAACACGAAGCCAAGCCGGTTGATCGCATCGGCTACGATCAATTGCTTTGCCCGGACCGCAGCCAGGCCGCGCAAGTCGCCCCGGCCGCGGTCCCCTTTCTCGAAGCGAAACCACAGTCACCGTTCTTTCTGGCGGTCGGCTTTAGTGAGACGCACCGGGTCTTTCCACCCGCCGAGGCCGACCCACGCTATTGTTTACCGCCGGCGTTTCTGCCGGATACGCCGGCGGTGCGGGCGGACGTGGCTGCCTTCAAGACAAGTGCACGGCACATGGATAACGGTGTTGGGCGAGTGCTCGAAGCGTTGCAGCGCACCGGGTTGGCGGACGACACGTTGGTCATTTCCACCACGGATCACGGCATTCCGTGGCCCAGCGCCAAATGCACACTCACCGACCAAGGCATCGGCGTGAGTCTAATCATGCGTGGACCGGGCGGGTTTACCGGCGGGAAGGTGGTGGACGCGCTGGTCTCACAAATTGATCTGGTGCCGACGATTTGTGAATTGCTCGGCATCGAGCGGTTCCCGTGGTTGCAGGGTGTGTCGTTGTTGCCGGCACTCGGCGGCAAGGAAGTGCGCACCGAGGTTTTTGCAGAGGTGACATTCCACGCCTGTTATGAACCGCAACGATGTGTGCGGACGAAGCGGTGGAAATACATCCGGTTTTTCGACGATTATCCGGCGCTGGTCGCCGGGAATATCGACCGCAGTCCGAGCAAGACGTTGTGGTTGGAGCACGGCTGGAAGGAGCGCCCCCGAGCCGCCGAACAGTTGTACGATTTGGTTTTCGATCCCGGTGAAACAAATAACCTGGCCGGCCAACAGCCCGAAATTCTCCGAGACTTGCGCGCCCGACTCGACCGCTGGATGCGCGAGACGAATGATCCGTTGTTGAATGGCCCGGTTCCCCCACCACCCGGTGCAACAATCACGCCGCGCGAAGCCGTGCATCCCGACGGCAAGCCATAATCCCGGACGAATACGAACGCGCCGGCACCCATGATTTAACTCACCACAGTTCCGGTTCGGCGAAAACGCTCTGCGAAACTTCGGCAGCAGTGGAATACCGGACGGTCACGGCGCCGCGCGCGGCGATGCGCTCGACGTGTTCGAGGCAGGCGACCATTTCCGCTGTGACCGGCGCGCGCATGTCGTTGCGTTCCAGAAAACAGTCATGCACGCCCAATGGCACACAACTGCTGCGGCCAGTCACGCGCACCAATTCGGCGTGGAAATCAAGCAGGTTCTGCCGCGACACAGGCTGGCGGTGGAGATAGAGTTGCCGGATGTCTTGGTCGGCGACGAGCGGAACTTCAACAAGGCGGTCGAGGTAAGGGCCGGGGCCGGGCAGGATTGAATCGCGTTGCACCCGATAGGGCCGGGTGAGTGGGGTGATGTTTTCGCCCCATTCCAGGAGTTCGTACCAGCACGGATGATGCGAGATTTCGGGAATGCCAGGCGGGATCACCTGCCCGGCAAAACTCGTGGTGAATCCGCACTTTTCAAGAAACGCTTGGATGGCGGGGTTTGTGGCTGAATAACCGGCACAGAACGTCACCGGTCGCGCCAGGTCGTGCTCGGCAAAAGCCGCCACACTATTCCCGATGATGACTGCTTGCTCTGTCTGCGGATAGCCGGTGAGCAGCACGTCGTACCCACCGCCATTCTCACCGGTCGTCCCGCGCGGCTCCGCGCGGGGGGTCAGACCGAGCGCTTCAATGAACGAATCGAACAGATGCGTATGCAAGCCGATATCCGTTCGCGGCTGGCGAGCGCGCAACTTTTGCAGGTACGGCACGAACACCGCACCGCATTCGCGTTTTGCGCCAGAGCCAATGAGGTGGATGGGATTAAACATATGCGTCCACACCACCTGCGGACACCGGTCGGTCAGCAACTCGAACCCCTCGACGCATTGCTGGGCGCGGTCAGCTCCCATACAAAAGCCTTCAAAATTCGAGTAGACGACGATGTGTAAAACCGCTGGTGATTTTTTGCTCGACATGCCTGGGGCCTTTCAATAGAGACGCATATCTCTTGATAAAATATGAACGCATCCGATTGTCAAAACCATTTTGCGTGATGCCACCCAGGATCTACATCCTCGGTGATTCGATCTCCCTGGGCTATACGCCAGAAGTCGCCACTCTACTGGCCAACCGCGCCATAGTCACGCACAACCCCGGCAACGCCATGTTCTCCGCATTCGGCCGGCGCTCCCTGCCCGATTGGCTCGGTTCTTCCCGGTACGATGTGATCCATTTCAACTGGGGCATCTGGGATTTGCACCGACTCCAGCCGTCAGCCGACCCGCTCGAACCGAGCGTGAACGCCTTCCTTCGCGAGGGCGTCCGCCGCACCACGCCCGAGCAGTATGCCGCGAACCTCGAAGCCATCATCGCCATTCTCAAAAACACCGGCGCAAAACTCATTTGGGCCACGACCACCCCGTTGCGTGACAATGGCGAACTGTGTTGCATCCCGGTGGAGGTCGTGCACTATAATTCCGTTGCCCACCGGATCATGACGGCACACCACATCCCGATCAACGACCTGTACTCGCGCGCCTTGCCGGAACTCGACCGGCTGCTGTCGCCCGACGGCTGTCATTTCACTGCGGATGGCTACCGGTACCTTGGGGCGTGCGTGGCCGGTGAAATTGCGAAAGTTCTATGACAACCGGCCGCCACGAATTTGCGGACCGCTGGCAGGCCAACGCGCAGTTGGCGTGGGACACCTTGGCGATGAAACCCACCCGGGGCATCGGGACGTGGGAGTTTCAGACGATGCAATGGTCACAATTGGAGGAGCTGTCCGGCAATCTGCCCGGCAGTTATCCCCAAGAGCCGGTTCGCGTGTACCGGGAATTCATGCTCAAGGGCGGCGTCTCGTATCTCGACCAGTGGATACCGGAGAATCCGTTGTCCATGAAAGATCAGGGCTATACCGCCGACACCGCGCGCAGCGCGACCGGCGGCGCGGAGGCAATCGTCTGCGACGGAATGCCGATTGATTCGCCTGAAGACGTCGTCGCGCACATGGAGAAGTATCTCATCCCGCGCTGGCAACACCACCTCCAAGCAATCGAACTCGACCCCGACGCCGTCGTCCGCAAACTCATTGACGAGGAACTCGCCGTCCAGCGTCTCTTCGGCCCGAACATGCTGAAAGGGCCGTACGTTTTCAGTTTCCCGGCCTTCCGCTATTTCGAGTACGGCTACCAAAACTATTTCATGGCCTACGCACTCTACCCGGAAATCATCGAACGCGACTTCAAACTCGCCGCCGATTGCTCCGCCGCCTACAACCGGTGCGTCGCACGCGCCATCCTCGAGGCCGGTCTGCCGCGAATGCTACGCCTCGACCACGACATGGCGGATTCGCGCGGGATGCTGGTGGATGTGCACTCGCTGGATCGGATTTGGTTTCCGCATTTTGTCCGCGCCATCCAACCGTTCTTCGACGCCGACATCCGACTGATCTGGCATTGCGACGGCAACCTGATGGACATGGTGCCGCGTCTGCTCGAAGTCGGCATCAGCGGTTTCCAAGGCTTCCAATACGAAGACGGCATGGATTACCCGGCGATCTGCAAGATGAAAGACAGCGCCGGCAACCCGCTCTTCATTATCGCCGGCGTTTCGGTGACCCGGACGCTGCCGCACGGCACCGCTGCCGCTGTCCGCGACGAACTGCGATGGCTCGTCGAGAACGGCCCACCGGTCGGCCTCTTGCTGGGCTGCACCAGTTCGATCACGCCCGGTGTGCCGCTCGAAAATCTGCGCGCCCTCATTGACGGGTTCCGGTACTATCGCGAACACGGTCGTCAAGGAATTTCATGAAAACCACCCTCGCCGCCGCCCAAATCCTCTGCGCCAACTCCCGCGTCATGCAGCGCCTCGCCCACGACCCCGTGCAGCGCAACGAACATTTCAAAAAGTACAACATCAACGCCTCGACGTTCGACGAAGCCTACGTTCGCGCGCACGGCGAAGAATATCTGACCTACCTCGAACAACAAGTCCACGCCGTCGCGAACCGCAACATTGACCTGCTCCTGTTGCCGGAGTTTTGTTTCCAACCGGCGGTCGTCGCCGGTGTGCATCCGACGATCCCGGTCAATCCGACCGCCCGCGCCGATGCGCTCCGTGTATTCACCTGGTCCGGCCAACTCTTCACCCGCTGGCTCCGCCGGCAAGCCAAACAGACCGGGATGCTGCTGGCTGCCGCCAGTTTCACCGTCCGCGCCGGCAAGATCTACAATACCGGTCTGCTGGCCGACGAACGCGGCGATCTCGTCCTCCGGTACGAGAAAATTCATCTGCCGTATGACGAGAAGGAGACGGTCGAATTCGGCCGCAAGTACACCGTGGCCGACACGCGGCTGGGGCGGATTGGGTTTGCGATCTGTTACGACATTCAGTATCCCGAAGACACGGCCTGCCTCGCCACGCTGGGCGTGCAGATCATCCTGCATCCGTCGGCCGGATACGCGATACCGGGTGAACCAGACGACATGGCGCAGGCGCGGCTCCGTGTACGGGCGACCGACACCCATGCGGCCTTGGTTTACGCCTGTTTTGCCAACGACAACACCGGCTGCCGGGATTCCGCGGTCATCGCGCCCAACGGCGAAGTGAAAGCCTGCGTGACCGGAACGGCGGTGGGGTTTGCGGTTGGCGAAGTGGCCATCGAAGCCCCGGCCGATTGGATCGCGAAACGGCGCGACCACCGGCGGCCGCAGACTTACCGGCTTTTACTCAAGTGACGCCAACTTTTCAAAAACTCTGCACGCCCGGCCAGAACATGTTCTGCATCTGGGCGGCCCCATACGCGCCCCCCATCGGCGGCGCCCCCGCCCAAGTCTTCTTCGGCGAATGGACCGGCACGACCAATGGCGCGGACTTGATCGCGCAGGAAGTGGACTCCGACCGGCAGACGATTCTCGGGTTCGACGGGATTGATTCGACGCAATGCCTGTGCGTGGACCCGTACCGGCCCATTCTGTGGTTGCACGACCGGCTGGCGTTGCGCGCGATCGACCGACTCACGCTCGAAGCCAACGTCGTCTGCCAATTCCCAATGCAGTACAGCATGGATGTGGACCGGCAAAAGCGCGTTTGGTTTGCACAAACCCGGTCGCTCCACTGTTTCGATCCCGCGACGGGCGAACTCACCCCCTACCCTGACGTCACGCCCGACGAATTTTTTTATGCGCCCGGCACCCACATGTCGCTCGGGGTCGCGCCGGACGGACGCATCTGGACGAGTCAGCATCCGATTGCGTGTTTGGCAGTGTTTGACCCGGTGACTCGGAAAACGCGCGTCGTTTGGGGAACTCCCGGCAAGTCGGAAGACCCGCGGCGCGTCGTGGCGGCGGTTGGCCTGCCGGTGATCATCGGCGATCTGGTCTGGGCCGGTAACGTCTTCGCGGATGCGCGGACGGCTGAACTCGTCGACCCGCCATTCAGCGGTTACACCTTGTTGACACGCGGCAACTGGCAACGAACGCCCACCGCGTTGTTGGATTGCGGCGGCCGGGCGTTGGTCCGGCAAAAGCGGCGTATCGGCTGGCTCGAAGCCAAAAGTGGACGCTTCGATTTGATCGGCGATTTGCCGGCAGATGCCCCCCTCCGGGACGATTGGTCGTTGCACGGAGAGCGGACGCTGGTGGCCGGGGAAATGCGGGTGGATCTCGTCGCGCAGAAAACGACGCGCGTCCAACTGCGCGGGCCGTACCAACATCCGCAGGGAATGTTCCAGTGGAACGTCGGGCCGGACGGGAAATTCTACGGGAGTTGTTACAGCCATGAAATGTGGGAAGTGGATCAAGCCGGCAACTTCAAGAACCACGGCGACATCGTCCACGTTCACGGCGGCGAATTGCATTTCTTCACGAATTGGCAAAACAAGATGTTCGTCGCGAGCTACACGCACTCGGTGTTGACGCGCGTGGACGTGACGCAGCCGACAGACAATTGGGGCACGGAAGCGGCCAACAATCCCCGGCATATTTTGAACCTGAATCGGGAGCACGACGGGCAGCATCGACCGAGCGCGATCGTGGCGACTCACGACGACAAGATTTTTTACATCAGCCGCGCGGATTATTGCACGCGCCGGGAAGGCGTGTTGGCGGCGGTGAACGCGGTGACGGAGCAAGTGTTGCACATCGAAGACCCATTGGTGGCCGGCGAGCAGCCGTGGAGTCTGGCCGCGTCGCCGACGCGCCGGGAGATTTATATCGGGACAAACCGGGCGACGTTCGTTGTTTGGGACACCGAGGCGATGAAGATCAAGCGTACGATCCGCATCCCCCCGCGGCCCGGCGACGGCGCGATGACTTCGGCGATGTGTGAAGTCGGGACGATTCGGTTTCTGGGCGCGGTTGGCGATTTGGTTGTCGGCAACATTTTCGGCGGTGGGTTCGAGATGTTCACGTATCACGCGGATACCGGCGTGCTGGACTTGCCGGTGGCGCATCCGCAGGGGCGGGTGTTTGGGATTTTTCCCGCGCCCCGCCGGCAGGCGTTGCTGTTGCGGATCAACGGCGCGCTCTACGAATTTGACGGCACCACCAGACTGCTTTACCCGGAACCATTGCCGGGATTTGAAACCATCGAAGGGCCGAATGGTCGACTCTACATCGCGGACAAATTGAGCATTTATGCAGAAACCAATTGATCACGGAATTGCAGTTTACAGTGGCACCTGCTTATCCATGAAGCCGTGGCGCGACCCGGCCACGGGACGCGATTATGTGTACGTGGGCATCATCAGCACCACGTCGCTCGTGGTGCAGATCGATGTGGCCACAGGGCGGTCGCGGTCGTTCTACCTGCCGCCGCCGTGCGAGGGGCCGCGGGGAATGGCGCTTACCCTGGACGGCGATCTGCTCGTCACCAGCACGAGCGGGCATTTGTGCCGGATTAATCCGCAGACCGGCAAGGTCTGGGTGACCGCCACCGCCGGCAAGTGGCTCTGGACCATTGACCGGGGCATGGATGGAAAGTTCTACCTCGGGGCATCACCCGACTCGCAACTCTACCGGTATGACGCCACGTCGGAGCAACTCGAAGACCTCGGATCACTCGGCTTCGGCCAGGCGTACCTGCGCAGACTCGTCGGCGGCGATGACGGCTACGTCTATTGTTCACTAGGCAGCTCGGCGTCGCAGATTGCGGCGTATCACATCGCGACCGGACGAATCACAGGGTTGCTGCCGAAGTCGGAGATCCGACCGTACTTTCTCGACGTCTTCGGGCGGGCCGATGACGGCCAGATTTATGTGGTGACCAATCGCAATCACGCTTTTCGCATCGCGCATGGCGCGCTGTTTCCGGCCGGTGACCCGGAGGAAGTGAAGCAGCGGCTGCGGCTGCACTCGTACTGGGTCGGCTGCCACGCGTTGCCGGATGGGCGGCCGGTGCGGCCGTTGGACCCGGACGCGATCCGCGTCGGTGACAAAATCATCCGGTACAAGTACAAGACCGGCGGCGCGAACATTTTTCATCTGGCCGAAGGCCCGCATCAGACGGTGTATGGCAGCACCATCATGCCGTTGTATCTGCTCCGGTATACACCCAAGACGAAACGCTTGGAGAACCTCGGCCGCGGCGCGCCGGACAATGGTGAGGCCTACTCGTTCGGCCACTGCGACGGCAAATTGTATTATGCGAATTATCCATCCGGAAATCTGATGGTCTACGATCCGGCCAAGCCGCTTCACAACGACCCGCCAGGTGAGATGAAGTGGAAGACCAATCCCATCTGGCTCGGCAACCTCGGCATCGGCAATTGCCGGCCACGCGCGCTGTGCATTGACGCGAGGAAACGCATCTGGGTTGGTGGCGTACCGGAGTACGGATACCGGCATGGCGGGCTGGCGTGTTACGACATTCGCCGGAAGAAGCTTTCCATCTTCGACAAGATCATCCCGGACCAGAGCATTGACGCGTTGGCGGCAACGGACGACGTCTTGTATGGTGGGACCAATATCGGCCGGGGTGGCGGCATGGAAGTGGTGGCGAAGGAGTCGTTTCTTTTCGCATGGGACACACGGGCGCATACGGTGCGCTGGAAACTCAAGTTGTTCCCCGGGATGCGAAGCATGAGCAACCTCCTCTACCGCGACGGAAAACTGTACGGCACGAGCGGATTCAAGTTTTTCTGTTTCGATCCACAGAAACGCGCACTGGATTATCTGATTGATTCCGCGATCTCCGGCCCGCGCGAACACTCGCTCTGTTTCGGCCCTGACGGCAATCTCTACGGCATCACCTGGATGGTGCTGTTCCGCTGGCGGCCAGCGACCGGGCAGATTGAGGAGTTGTACCGGTGCAAGGGCGCCGACGCCAAAGCGTATCCCGGCGGTTCCCTGTTCCACCGCGGCGCAATCATCATCGGGGGCCGGTACTATTTCTCCTGCGGCCCGAAAATCATGTCGCTACCACTTCCATGAAGAACCTCCAAGATCACGGCGTCGCGGTTTACAACGGCTATTGTCGGTCCTACAAAGCCTGGCGCGATCACATGACCGGCCGGGATTACGTCTACGCCGGCATCTTCGGTACGCCTTCGCTGATCGTGCAACTTGACGTCGTCACCGGCCGCTGCCGGCAATTTGCGCTGCCGAAGGGTTGTTATGGTCCGTGGGGATTGGAGTTCACAGTGGAAGGCCATGTGCTGGCCACCAGTTGCGAAGGCAAGCTGTGCCGGCTGAATCCGCGAACCGGCAAACTCTGGGTCACCGCGAAGACCGATCAGTGGTTGTGGGATATCACCCACGGCGCTGACGGTAAATTTTACCTCGCCACGTCGCCTGAAGCCCATCTGATCCGGTACGACGCGGCGACAGAAAAGATTGAAGACCTCGGCCGGATGGATCCAAAACTAAAACACCTGCGTTCGGTCGTTGGTGGTGACGACGGGTATGTTTATGGCGGCCTCGGTATCGAACGCACGCAGGTTGTGGCGTATCACATCGCCACTGGTCGCACGACCGCGTTGCTGCCGAAAGCTGACTGCGGAAGAGATTTTGCCAGCGTTGGCCGCCGGGAAGATGGCAAGATTTACGCGCGCGCCGTCACCGGTAATACCTACCGGCTGGCGCACGGTGCGGCGTTCCCGGCGAAGAAGGCGAATTTTGCGGCGCCGACTCTGCCGGATGGCCGCGCGATTTCGGTGATTGATCCGGAGATCATTTGCGTGGGCGACCGGCGTTATCCGCTCCAATACAAGTCCGACGGCACCGGCATTTTTCACCTCGCCGCCGGGCCAAATCAAACGGTGTACGGCAGCACGATCATGCCGCTGTACCTATTCCGCTACACGCCGAAGACGAAGAAGCTGGAGAATCTGGGACGCGGCGCGCCGGACAATGGCGAGGCGTATTCGTTTGGGCACGTGGACGGCAAGCTCTACTACGGCTGTTACAGTTTCGGCAGTCTGATGTGTTACGACCCGGCCAAGCCGTGGAACGGCGACATGAAGTGGAAAACCAATCCCCGGTTGGTCACCAACCTCGGCGTTGGCCATAATCGCCCGCGCGCGATGTGCATTGACGCGCAGAAACGCATCTGGATCGCCGGCAACCCCGAATACGGCGCGCACCACGGCGGGCTTGGTTGCTACAACACGATCGCCAAGAAATACGTCAACCAACCAGTCGTCATCCCGGATCAAAGCATCTGGGCACTGGCCGCCAACGAAACCGGGGATGTCATCTACGGCGGAACAACCATCGGGCGCGGTTCAGGAACAGACCCGGTCACGAAGGAAGCGCACCTGATCGCATGGGACGCGCGCCGTCGAAAACTGTTGTGGAAGCAGGCAGCCGTACCGGGTGCGGTGGAATATTCCAATTTGCTTTTCCGTGACGGCAAACTCTACGGCACAACCAGCAAACCGTTCACATTCTTCTGTTTTGATCCGCAGAAACGCGCGATGGACTACCTCCTGCCATCGGAGATTTCCGGCGTCCGCGAACAATCCATGTGTTTCGGGCCTGACGGCAACATCTATGGCATCACCTGGATGGTGTTGTTCCGCTGGCGGCCGGAGTCCGGGCAGATCGAGGAACTGTACCGGTGCACGGGCCGGGCTGCCAAACCGTTTGGCGGTTCGTTGTTTCATCGCGGCGCCATCATCATTGACGGCCGGTATTATTTCTCGTGTGGCGCCAAAGTCATGTCCTTACCGGTGGACTGTCTATGAAACTGGTGGCCCTCGGGCTGGTGATGATGGCGACCGCGGTCACAGCCGAAGTGACATTGCATCCGGTATTCTCAGAGAATGCGGTCTTGCAACAGGGCGTCCCGCTGCCGGTCTGGGGGACGGCGGCAGATGGTGAAAAGGTGACGGTGAAATTTGCCGGTCAGGAAGCGACCGCCACCGCACAGGCGGGACGCTGGCAGGTGGAATTGAAACCACTCACGGCCGGCGGACCGTTCGCATTGACGGTGACCGGTGCAAACTCGATCACGTTGACCAACATTCTCGTCGGCGAGGTGTGGCTCTGCAGCGGTCAATCGAACATGGAATGGCCGTTGCGGGGTGCCGCCACCGGCAAAGAAGACGCTGCACAGGCGAATGATCCGCAGTTGCGATTATTGACGGTGCCGTACCGCCGGAAAATGGAGCCGCAGACGACACTGGAAAAAGCAACCTGGCACGCGGCCACACCGCGAACCGTCATCGATTTTTCCGGGCTGGCCTACTATTTCGGCCGGGACTTGCGCGCGGCGCGCCAAGTGCCGGTGGGATTGATTGTGGCAGCGGTCGGCGGTACGACTGTGGAAGCGTGGATGCCGCCCGTGGCATACCAGACCGAACCGTTCCTAAAACCGATTTTCGCAGACTATCAAAAGCGCTTGGCGGAGTACCCACGACTACTCGCCGAGTTCCAGCGTCAGCAGCCCGAATTGATGGCCAAGCACGAGTTGGCCGTCGCGGCGGCCAAAGAAGCCGGGCGCCCGATTCCACTCAAACCGGTGGCCCCAGGCGACCCGACCCAGAACAACCTTTGGCCCGCCGGGATGTACAACGGCATGATCGCGCCTTTGCTCCCGTTCCCGATCCGCGGGGTGATCTGGTACCAGGGCGAGAGCTGTCACGACCGCGACAAGTATCGCCAGTTGTTTGGCACGATGATCCGTTATTGGCGGCAAGCGTGGCCGGGCGGGGCTTTCCCATTTCTCTACGTGCAACTCGCCGCCTATTTTCACAATGGCAATCTCCCTTTTGTTCAAGAAGCGCAGTTCCGAACGCTGGCCGATGTGACGAACACCGCGATGGTCGTCACGACCGATTGCGGTGACCCACACGACATCCATCCCAAGCAGAAAGAGCCGGTCGGCGCGCGGTTGGCATTGGCGGCGCGGGCGCTGGCCTATGGCGAGAAAATCGAGTACTCCGGACCGCTGTATGCCGGAGTAAAGTTCGATGGGCCGCGCGCGGTCATCTCGTTCACGCACCTGGGTGGCGGACTGGAGGCGCGCGGCGGCGAGTTGAAAGGTTTCACAATTGCCGGCGCGGACAAGAAATTTGTGCCGGCCACGGCCACGGTTGACGGCGACCACGTGATCGTCACGAGCCCGGCCGTCGCGGAACCGATCGCAGTCCGGCATGGCTGGTCGAGTGTGCCGGACGTGAATCTCTACAACCGCGCCGGGCTGCCCGCGGCGCCGTTCCGAACCGATGGAGCGACAAATTGAAAACTGAAAATACACAGTTGGCCTTGGATGCGATTTTAGGCAAGCCCACGAAAGGAATTCCGTCGTGGTTGATCAACCCGATGGAGCACACGGTGATAGATCGCCTCGCCGGTAAGCCGCTGGGGACCTACCGGCAGGCGCCGGTGCCGACGTACTTGGCGATGCAGAAAGCCATCGGGACCGGCATGGTGGATCAGTGGATTCCGGAAAATCCACTGAGCATGGGAGCCGAGGGGTATTCGGCCGATACACACCGGACAGCGACCATGGGGGTCGAGGAAATCATCTGTGATGGGATCCGAATTGACTCACCGGAAGCGGTCATTGAACACCTCGAAAAGTTCGTTTTTCCCTACTTGGAGAACGCGACGGTCGATGCCGACGCGCATGTCCGGTCGTTAATCACCGCTGAAGCTGCCGTGCAAACGGTGTTGGCGCCGGAGATTTTGAAAGTCCCGTATGGAGTCGTCGAGTTCCCCTACCTGCCCTATTACACCTACGGCTACACGAATTTTTTCATGGCCTACGCGCTCTACCCGGAGGTGATGGAACGGCTTTTCGCACGGCAAGCCGACCGGGCGGTACGCATCAATCGTGCCGTCGCGCGCGCGTACGTGGAAGGTGGATTGCCGCCGTTGTGCCGGTTGGATCACGACATCGCTGATTCGCGCGGGACATTGGTGGACGTGACGTCGCTGGACCGGATTTGGTTTCCGCATTTCGCGCGTGCCATTGAGCCGTTGCTCAAGGCGAACGTCAGATTGATCTGGCACTGCGACGGCAACCTGATGGCGATGGTGCCGCGTTTGCTCGCAGTCGGCTTGGGTGGATTTCAAGGGTTTCAGTACGAAGATGGGATGGATTACGAAAAGATTTGCGCCCTGAAGACGCGCGACGGGGCCCCGTTGCTGATCATTGCCGGCGTGTCGGTGACGCGGACGTTGCCGTTCGGCACGCCGGCCGATGTTCGGAAGGAAATGCAGTGGCTCGTGGAACATGGCCCGGCCACGGGATTGTTTCTGGGCGGCAGCAGTTCGATCGCCCCCGGGGTGCCGTGGGACAACCTCGTGGCACTGGTGGAGGGTTTTCGGTATTACCGGGAACACGGCCGATGAGTTTGATTCAGACAATCCAAGACATCCCGTATGCCAAATACGGCGACCGCAAGCTGTTGTTGGATCTGTACTTACCGGCGCCGGCTAAGCAACCACGCCCGGCCGTTCTTTGTGTTGTCGGCGGCGGCTGGCGGTTTTCGGACAAGACCGGTTACGTCGAAGCCGGCACGGCATTGGCGCAGACCGGTTACGTCGCCGCCGCACTGACGTACCGGGTCAGCAGTGAAGTCATCGCCCCCGGCAATGTCCACGACTGCAAAGCCGCCGTGCGTTGGCTGCGGGCCAACGGGACGAAGTACGGGATTGACCCGGCGCGCATCGGTGCGATGGGCAGTTCGGCAGGCGGGCACTTGGTGGCGTTGTTGGGCACGACCAATGGCTGCCCAGAACTTGAAGGCACCGGCGGGAACCCCGGCCAATCGAGCGCCGTCCAGGCAGTGTGCGATTTCTGCGGGCCCTCGGATTTGACGCGCATCGCCCAGCCGGAGATTCGCAAACAGTTCGCGCTGCTCTACGAGGTGACCGCTGCCTATCTCGGTGGTCCGGTCGAGGAACGCACGGCATTGGCGCATCTGGTCAGCCCATTGCATCACGCGTCGCCGGCAACTGTACCGATGTTGATCATTCATGGTACCAAAGATGAAGTCGTCCCGGTTGACGAGAGCATCATTTTGTATGACGCACTGAAGAAAAACAGAACGGACGTCACCCTCCACCTGGCCAAGGGGGCGAACCACGGGTTGCCGTGGGAAACGCATGCGCAGAAAGTCCTGGCCTTTTTTCGGAGAACTCTTGAAAGGAGATAACCCATGGCAGATTTAACTCCCGGCGAGAAACGCTGGACAATTATTCACGGCGGCGAAAAACAGGCACTCGCCGAACTGCATCGCGGCGTCGCGATGTTTTTGAACTACGTGCTACCGGTGCGCGGCGCGACGGAAGTGGATCTGAAAAGCTGGAAGCCACTCGGTTCACCCGACCGCCGGTATCAACCGCCGGTCGAACACGCGATCGTGATCGGCACGAGGACGAGCAACCGAATCATCGCGGACCTGCTGGCGCGCCATGCCGTGCCGGCGCCGACGGCGGCCCAGGGATTCACCTTGTGGATCGGGAATTACCGGGAGAATCGGCTCATCGTCGTGGCGGGGTTTGATGCGGCCGGTCTGTATTTTGGCGTGCAAGAACTGCTGGCGATGTTGTCGGACAATTACGCACCGCTCGACAAGCCGCAGCAACGCCGCGAATCACTGGTGAAATTAGCGGACACATCGCGCGTCGAAGCACCAGTCGTGAAGGAACGCGGCATCTGGACATGGGGCTACGTGATCTACGATTACCGGCGGTTTCTCGACAACATGGCGCGGTTGAAGTTCAACATGCTGACGATTTGGAACTCCGAGGCGCCGGTCAATCTTACGGAGATTTGTGACTACGCCCACGCGCGCGGCATCAAGGTCATCGCCGGCTTCAACTGGGGTTGGGGCTACAAGCGCGATATTTCGAGCTCGGACGGCCGGGCGTTCATCAAGAAACTCGCGCTTGATGCGTACCGCGAAGAATACCTGAGCACTCCGCTCGACGGGATTTATTTCCAGACCGAGACGGAGCACAAGACGCAAGAGATCAATGGCCGGTCAGTCGCGGCGTGGTGTTGCGACATGGTCAACGAAATCTCGAACGAGTTTTACGCGATCAACCCGCAGCTCTCGATTCAGTTTGGGCTGCACGCGACTTCGATCCGGTCACACTACACCGATCTGGCCGGTCTCGACCCGCGCATCATCATCACTTGGGAAGATGCCGGCGCGTTGCCGTATTCGTACCAGCCCAATCCTGAGTTTGATGACAGTTACGAGAATACGCTCGCGTACTCGAAACAACTCGCCGCCTTCCGCCCCGGCACGCCGTTCGCACTGGTGCCGAAGGGTTGGCTATCGTTGCGTTGGAACGATGAGTTCGCGAAACACGGCCCGTTGCTGCTCGGCGAACGCGACTCGGCGTATCTCCGCGAGCGCCTCGAAGCCCGGCAAGGCGAGTTAAATGCGATTAATTCCGGTTGGTTTCGTCATTTTCCACTGGCCGCGCGGTTTTACCGGGAAGTTTCCGGGATCAACTCCAACGTCTGGGCCACGGCCTTGATCGAGGACGTGATGTTTGACGCGAAAATCCAACCCAGCATGTCCTTGCTCGGCGAGATGCTATGGAATCCGCACCAACCCGACAATGAAATCCTCGCGCGCGCCATGCGTCCGTACGTAACTCCCACAACCGTCTAGATGCTGCCATGAATTACCGAATGCCAAAAAGTTTCCAATGGGGCGTGGCCTCGGCCGCCTATCAAGTCGAAGGCGGCTGGAATGCCGGCGGACGCGGGCCGTCCATCTGGGACACGTGGTGCCATAAAAACAACCGCGTCTCCGGTGACAATGCGTGTTTCAGCTATCAGCGGTGGCGGGAAGACGTCCAACTGTTGAAGAACCTCGGCGTGCAAGCGTACCGGTTCTCGATCAGCTGGCCGCGCGTGTTGCCGACGGGGCGCGCGCCAATCAACCAGCGGGGATTGGATTACTACGACCGGCTGGTGGATGCATTGTTGCAGAACAAGATCAAGCCGTTCGTGACGCTGTATCACTGGGACTTGCCACAGGCACTGGAAGATACCGGCGGGTGGCAGTCACGCGAAACGGCGTACGCGTATGCCGATTATGCGCGGTTGATGGTCGAACGGCTGGGTGACCGGGTGACGAACTGGATGACGTTCAACGAAATCCCGACCGGCATCGGCAAAGGCTACGAACTCGGCATCTACGCGCCCGCCTTGAAAGTGAAACCGAAAGCGCTCGCGCTGATTTATCATCACGTCCTCGTCGCGCAAGGTCTCGGCATCCGCGCCATGCGCGCGGCGCGGCCGGGGCAAATCATCGGCATCGCGCATGACCCGTTCACACCGGTGCCGGTAATTGAAGACGCCGCGCACATCAAAGCCTGCGCGGTCGCCTACGAACGACTCAACGCGTATTTGATGGACCCAATGTTCCGCGGGACGTATCCGAAATTCCTGCCAGTGTTCCCCGAAGTGAAGACCGGCGATATGAAACTGGTTTCCGAACCACTGGACTTCGTCGGCTTGAACATCTACTCCGGCCTCTACACCGAACCTGGCAAGGACGGCTACCAATTGGTGAAATTCCCGACGCACTACCCGACTTCCGAAGGCTTGGACTGGCTGCGATTCATCCCGCAAGCACTCTACTGGGCCACACGCCATGTGGACGAGCGCTACGGCGTGAAAGCCATCTACATCACCGAAAACGGTTGGTCGAGCGACCGGCAGCGCGATGTCGCCGATTGGTGTAACGACGTTGACCGGATTCTTTACCTGCGTTGCTACCTCCGCGAACTGCACCACGCGATCTCGGAAGGCATCCCGGTGCGCGGGTATTTCCTGTGGTCGTTGCTCGACAATTTTGAATGGGCGAGCGGTTACTCGAAAGGGCTGGGCTTGTACTACGTGAACCACAAGACGGGTGAACGCCGTCCGAAACGCAGTGCCGGCTGGTACAAAACTGTCGTGCATGCCAATACCGTCGTATGAAATACAAACCGAACTGGCCGGAAACACAGGCGCGGTTGATCAAGTTGTGGAATTGTGAGCCGACTGACCGGCCGTGCATTGCGACGGCTGTTTCCCGCCGGGTCGCGGCCGTGGCCCGACCGGCGGATCACTATGACGACTTTGACTGGGGACAGGAACCACCGGCCAGCGATGAAGCCCGTTGGCTTGATGCGGATTGGGTCACCCGGCATGCGCTTGGAACCATGACCAACACGTGGTGGGGCGGCGAGGCCATCCCGTCGTATTTGTTGATGGCCGGCTGGCTCGCGTCACTGGGAGGCCGGCCGCAGTTCGATCTGCGGACGATTTGGTTCGATCAGTTTCCGGTTGATTTCACCAAACCCCACCCGTTCCACCATCAACCCAACGACCGGTGGTATCAGCGGTTCGCGCAGTTGTATCTGACGCTGGCCAAAATCGCCGGCAAGGATGATTTCCTCCTCGGCGGTCCGGGCATTTTGCCGGCCCATGATCTTCTGTCCATGCACATGGGAACGCAAAATTTTCTCCTCGCCTTGATGGACGAGCCGGGGTGGATGCGGCAGGCGATTGTTGAGGGCGCGCAGGAACTGATCCACGTGCGACGGGACCTGCGCCGGCAAATCGAGGGAATACACGATTTCTGGTATGGCAACGCCGGCTGGATGGCGTTCTGGGCACCGCAGCCTTACATCCCGACGCAATCAGATGTGTCGTGCATGTTGTCGCCGGAGCTGTTCGAGGAATTTGTGATCCCGGAACTCGATCTGCTCGGAAACGAATTTGGCGCGATGTGGTATCACCTGGATGGGAGCGATGCGCTGCAGCATCTGCCACGGTTGCTCTCGTTGCCGTACCTCCGCGTCGTGCAGTACGTGCCGCGGCCAATCGAGCCACCCAATGGCGTCGCTCATTTGCCGATGTACCGGCAGATTCAGGCGGCGGGCCGGATCGTGCACATTCAAGTCACGCCGGACCAAGTCGAACCACTCTGCCGTGCACTTGATCCCAGCCGGCTGATGTTGGAAGTGTCGTGGCTGTGCCAAACACCTGCTGAAGCCACCGAACTACTGGCAGCAGCGAAACGCTGGTCGTCCGCCAGATGTCAACTGCCGCCTTTTCATTTGACCAGCCAAAGCTAATCGGAATATTCTGCGTCAGGTCGCCCGGTAAAATATCAACCAGAGGTATCGCCATGCCGTTAAGCCCGCAACAAGTCGCAACTTATCACCGTGACGGGGTCTTGCCGTTGGGGCGAGTGATCGAGCCAGTTCTGGTCGAAGAAGCCCGCACCCATCTCGAAGCGCTCCGCGCGAAGAACCTGATGGATAACCCCTCCGCCGGAACTGCTCGTCGAACCTTCCGGATGCTTGACACCCGAAAACGCGACCCGTGGTTTCAGACCATCTTCACCCACCCTGCTGTTCTCGACGCCGCAGAAGCGGTGCTGGGCCCTGACATCCAACTCTTTCAGGACAATATTTTCTACAAACCCGCGCGCGACGGCGACGCCACCGCGTGGCATCAAGACAACATCTGGTGGCAAGCCAATCCGCCCAACATGCTCACCATCTGGATCGCGCTGGACGACGTGGATGCCTCCAACGGTGCCGTGCAATACATTCCCGGCAGTCAGACCAATCTGATCGAACCTGAGACCCCGGTTCAAGATGTCAACGGCCTCCAATACAAAGCCCTCTCGCCAGCCCAGATCAAACAGATCGAACAGCAGCAGTCGGTGACATTCGTCGTCCCGGCTGGTCATGCGGTGATGCATCACTGCCAAACCTTGCACGGCGCACCGCCCAATAACTCCGACCGGCTTCGCCGTGGTTACACCGTTCATCTAGCCCAAACCGGCGTCGTGAAACTCGACCCGTCAACCAATCCAGTCCTCAGGGGCCGCCCCGCATAACCACCATGAATCACAGCGCCCGGGTGGCGGATTTGCTGGAGCGGATGCGCTCTGCCGAGGGCTTGGCACCGGTGGATCTCGAGCGATTTTGGGCAGATCAGGACCGGGCTTTGGCCGCCCCCTTTGGTGCGGATATTCCCCAAGTTCCGCTCGGCATAATGATGGGCCGCGAATGTGTTTTCGATGAGCTGGCAATTCCAGAAACACCGGCCAACTGGCATAAGTTAATTCACGACGCCGAATGGTACGCCGAGACGGCGCGGGCTTACAATGACAAGGCGGAACGAATCGTCGGACGCCGACTTCTGACAGAACGCATGCCGGCTCCACAGCTGGCCACAAAACAACTCCACGATATTTTCGAATCGCGGTACGTCTGGCACAACGAATCGTATTGGCTCGAACAATCCGTCCACGGCGAGGACGAACTCCAACGCCTGCTTGATCGGGTGGACCAGCGGCTCGCCAACTTGCGTGAGTTTCTCGCCCTACCTCCCGGCGTTGCACCCTACCGCCACCAACGTGGCCCGGTCACTTTTGCGACCTCGATTTTCGGCGTGGAAGACCTGCTCTACCTCATTCTTGACAATCCATCACTCGCCGGCCGGTTCCGCGACACGATCCTGCGTGCGATGCTCGGTCTCGCGGAAGTTTACGACGAGGCCGCCGGCCAGTCGCCGCATGGGTTTTCATTTTTCGACGACAATTCGTGTCTGCTCACTCCGGAAATGTATGAATTCTTTGGCTATCCGATTTTACAGGCGATTTTTGCGAAGTACGCCCCCGCTCCCGGTGACCGGCGTTACCAGCACTCCGACTCGCCGATGGGCCATCTCTTGCCAATCCTAGCGCGCCTGAACTTCACCGCCGTCAACTTTGGCCCAACGCTCACTGTCTCCGAAATCCGGCACCACCTGCCCCACACGGTTATCGAAGGTCAACTCGCGCCATTCACTTTCAGCCGAAACGAAGAAGAAAAAATCGTCCGCGAATTTTTCCGGGACTTCGACCAAGCCCGCGCCAAACGCGGCCTGATCTTTGCCACTGCCGGCTCCGTCAACAACGGCTCACGGCTGACCGGCATGCGTTTGCTGATGGCCGCAATTCAAAAATACGGCAGGTACGACTAATGAACCTGCCGCATTTGCTGAAACAGTGGCGGACCAGACAGGACGGCATTCGCGTCGTCGCCTTCGGGTCGAGCAATACGGAGATTGGCTGGCACAGCGATGGCCACCACGGCTGGCCGTGTTGGCTCTCGTGCATCTTCCGCGCCTCTGTCGGCAGGCACGTCCAAATGCTGAACGCCGGCATCGGCGGCGATACGGCGGCCGGTCTGCTCAAGCGGATCACCCGCGACGTTCTGCCGATTCAACCCCACCTCGTCATCATCACAATTGGCGGCAACGACTACTTTCAACAGCACCCACTCGCCGAGTTTGAGACCAACCTCCGCCAACTCGAATCCATCTTGCATCGGACTGGGGCGGTAGTCGCGTTTCAGACTTACTACGCGTTACTGCCGGACGCCGGCGCTGGCGCCGGCAACTACGACATCGGCTTCAGCGCGTATATGGATGTTGTCCGCACCGTCGCGTCAACGACGGAGGCCGGCTTGATTGACCAGTTTGCGTGGTTCACGGCCTGGCAACAAACTGATCTGGCCTCATATCGGACCATCATGCGCGATGGGGCGCACTTGAAACCCGTCGGCAACGCGCTCTTCGGCACCTTGGCCGGACGCGTCTGCGGTTGCTGGGATCCGGCAGTACCGGCGGACTTGCCGGTAGCTGATTTCTTAGCGACGCTCGAAAAGTGTGGTGCGCCACGTCGCAATCTCGAACTACAATGGGAAAAACCATGAATAACCAAATCACAGTCACCGACGCCCAACGCCAGCAATACGCTGCCGATGGCTACTTCATCACCGATGTCGTGTTCGACGAAGCAACGCTCGCCGGCATCCGGCAGGAGTTCAAACGCATGTGGGCCGAAGAAATCGAAAAAGCGAAACAGTCCGGCGAGAAACTCGCACTCGACTGGGCGATGTACCGGCCGCACATGGCGCAGCTTGATCATCGCAGCCCGACCTGCCACGCGTTTTGTCATCACCCAGTCTTCGCCGACCTCTGTCGCCAAACCATCGGCCCCGATGCCGACCTCGTCTGGAATCAAGCCATTGTCAAAGCCGCGATGCCGAAGCAACGCAATGCCGATACTTGGGACAACGTCTTTGGCTGGCACCAGGATATTTGGTACGCGCTCAACAACGTCAAAGGCGCAAAAGAAATCTACAACATGGACGTACTCCGCGAACCGAATAACGCCATCACCTGCTGGTGCGCCATCAGTCGCACGACCGTGGACAACGGCACGCTTTGGGTCGTGCCAGGCGCGCACAAGAACGGCCTCATTCACCACAACATGCACGAAGCCCGAAAGGAATGGCAGGCGCAATTGGATACAGCGTACCGCATCCCGGTCGTCCTCCGCCCCGGTCAGGTGCTCGTCTTCAACAAATACCTCCCGCACTGCAGCGGCACGAACAACTCCGACGAAACGCGCATGGCCTACCAAATCGGCTACACCGCGCCGGGCCTCTACCTCAAACCATCCGCCGACAACGCCCCATTGATGCGGGCTGGAAAATTGTCATGAGCGCCCTCCTCTGCGGCGCCGCCGAAGCCGACTTCACCCCCGCTCCCGGCCTGCAACTGCTCGGGCAGATGCACCAACGCATTGCGAAATACAAACGCGATCCGCTCACCGCCAACGCCATCGCCTTCCGGCAAGGCCGCGAGACCGTGGTGCTGGTGTCTGTCGACATCTGCATGCTCAATGACGCGTTCGTCCGCCGGGTCCAAAAACGTTTCCCGCACCGGCTGTTATTACACAGCACACACACGCACGTCGCGCCCACCGTGTTTGATTTACTGACGGCCCAGGCCGATCCGCATTTCGTCCGGGCCGTCGAAGCCGCGATCCTCGCTTCCGCCAAACACGCCATCAAGAATTTGAAACCCGCCGAACTCTTCAGCGGCACCGGCCAGATGGACCAAATGGGCTGGAACCGCCGCGCCATGTTTCGCGATGGCACAAGCCGGATGTACAGCAATTCCACGCAACGTGGTTTCATCGGCCTCGAAGGCCCGCGCGACCCGGCCCTGCCGGTCTTGTACATCCCCGGTCAGGCCGTCCTCGTCAATTTTGCCACTCATCCGAATTGCCTCGAAGGCGATTCCTTCTACAGCGCCGACTTGCCGGGGGAAGTCCGCCGGCAACTCAAAGCTGCGCTGGGTGAAAAGGTCGTGGTCGTCTATCTCACCGGCGCTGCCGGCAACACCGCCCCGAGTATTCTCGATCCGTTCGAGCCGAAACAACCATGGCGCGGTGAAGCCGGTGTCAGACGTTCCGGCCAATACCTTGCCGGCGAAGCCTTGACAGTCATCGCCAGCGCGGTGCAGCCGATGAAATCGCCGCGATTACGCGTTGTCCAAACACAACTGCCGATCCCGGTTCGTCCCTGGCCAAAGGCCGGCTCGATTACCGATCCATTCCCGCGCCTCGCCAAATGGAAGCCGGCCCGAAAATATTACGAAGATTCCCAAGCCAATTGGCCGCCCCCCGCCGCGCCGGTAATGCTGAATGTCATCCGCATCGGCGATACGGTGATCTGCACGAACCCAGCCGAGCTGTTTGTCGAGTTCGGTTTGGAAATCCGCCGCAACTCCCCGGCGCGCGTCACATTCATCAGCGAACTCACCGACGGCTACTGCGGCTACGTCTGCACCAAGAAAGCGTATTCGCGCGGCGGGTATGAAACATGGCCGGCCCCGACGAGCAAGCTCGCGCACTCGGCCGGGCCGCAGTTCGTCGCAGCAACGCGCAAGTTGTTGAAGCGCGCTTTTTAGTCGGACAGCGTTTCGGAGTTCTGCCGGTTGTAGACCTGATAGTATTTATCGAACCATTCGCGCGGGGTCTTTGGATCAGACGGCAAATCGGACAAAGGACTGCGCCGGGCGATCAGCGCGGTAAGGAGGCCGCTACTAAAGTAACCGCTGTAATGACTGCGAAGCGAGATCCCCTGATTGTCCACTGCGATTATTTTAGCAGTGATGTTCTGAGGCAGCGCGCCGGCCACTCTGGCCCATTCCGGGAGATCAATGAGGAAAACAATTGCAGCAACATCGGCGTGTCGATTCAGAATCTGTTTCAGGGCCGCACTGGAGCAGCCCGACACCATCGGTTCGTCGGGATCAAACTCGACTACCTCAGAGCCAGCAATCGTGACTCCTTTCTGCTGCTTCAATTCGGCCTGGAAGGCTTCCCACCGGTAATCCCGTGGCACGTCCACGCCCACCGGATCGTGATCTGTAACGATGATGAGCCGGCCTTGATGATGAACGGCATCGAGTGTTTCCCTG
This sequence comes from Verrucomicrobiia bacterium, assembly GCA_022072455.1. Classification (GTDB taxonomy): domain Bacteria; phylum Verrucomicrobiota; class Verrucomicrobiia; order Palsa-1439; family Palsa-1439; genus CAINDI01. The sequence goes on from JAJVHY010000001.1 coordinate 131,016, forward strand.
GCCAACGCTTCGCCGATGCCCGCAGCCGCGCCGATGATGGGAGCGCGGTCGATCTTGTGTGTGGCCGGCTGGAGTCGCCGCCAAATGGAAGCCAGCGCGATCACAAGTACCAGAGTGGCGACGACGACTAGAATTTTCCGTTGCACGAGGTCAGTTGGGGTATGACGCACCGGGGTATTGGTTGTCATACCATTGAGTTTCACCGCCGTTAGAGGACACGTTCAAAACTCCCTTGCCATCGGTCCAGAACAGACCACCGGGCGTGCCGTTGGGCCCGGTTCTATGCATATCCTTGCTGTACTGCAGTAACGTCGTTTTGGTGACGCGATCAACGTGGCCATCCACAAAGAGCACGTTCATGCCCAGATTGTGCCAAGCCGCGACAAAGGCATTGCAGTCGTTTCGCAACCAAATTCGTGGGTCAGGGTTGACGCCGGTCCAAGCGATGTTCCACGCATTCGTCACCTGCAAAGGAGTCAGTCCGGTGGCTCCTCCATAGGGAAGCGTGTACCCCCACGCGCCGCCGTTCGCCTGCCCCCATGGGTTCGCCAAGCCAAATGACGAACCATCGAGGGGAATTTCGCCGAGCAGCATTGCCGAGCTGCCGTAATTGAGGTCGCTCATGTTGACACGCCGCGACCAATTCTGGGGACTGGTGGGACCCGCACCACAACTACTGGCGCCGCCGCAGCGCCAGGTCAGCGGGAAAAGATCGAGGTTCATCTGATAGTTGCTCGCCGAGAGCCGGTAACCGCCGCCAGGATAGCGCCAGGCGTTCGCCGGGCATTGGAGCAGCTTCGAGTAGGATGCATAGGTCGAGGTGACGCTCGAAGGACAACACCCGCCAATGCCACACGTATTGCATGCAATCCGCTTTTGCAGCACGCTCAACGGGCAACCCAAATACGGTGCAATCACGTAGTTCCAGCCGCCGGCGTTCTTGGTTGGGTCGGAGCTGGTGACGCAATACGCCGTGCCTTGATAGGTGGGACAGTACGATTCGCCGTTAGCGCCGGGCGCGTTGGTGCAAGCGCATTCGGGGTTAGCATAGGGATAGGCGCCATTATTGTCGTTCAAGTATCCCGAGAAACCCACGCCGAGTTGGCGTTCGTTATTGGCGCACTGTGCGTCTTTGCTGCGCGCCTTGGCTGTGGCGAGCGCCGGCATGAGCAGGGCCGCCAAAACGGCGATAAGAGTGACCACCACCAACAGTTCCACAAGCGTAAAGCCCCTTTGGAACAACGGTCGCTTTTTCATGTCACCGTCCGAAATTCGCAATGTCGTCCACCGCGCTGAGCCGGTTGGTCCACATCGGATTATACCACGGGTAAATATTGTAGCCGCACACCCCGGTCAAAATGAAAACGCCCCCCGGAATATATGTGAAATGATCTGGGCCAAACGACCACAAGTCGAAGCTGGCGACGTTCACTTGTCCACCGCGCACAGAGCCAACGTTCTGAGCGTTAGTACTCAGGCATGGATTCATGTTGGTGAAGGCCGTGCTGGGTGAGTTGTAATAAATGAATGGCGTCCCCCAAGCATCGCAAATGTTGATCGGGGCGACACCGGTAATGCCCGTCAACGCGTCGGAAATGCCGGATAGATTTTTCTGCAACTGGTTGGGAGGAAATTTCAGATAGGCTTTTTGACCGCCGACACTGGACAGCGAGGTGTAGAGCAGCCAATTGTTGGTGGCCTGCCAAAATCCATTCGCTGAAAGCCGAATCGGAGTGGTGACGGGATAATAACCCCAGTCGCTCTTATAACTATCCAGCGCGGCTTCGATGGCACCGATCTGACTCTGAGTCGCCGTGATCGCCATCCGTTTCTGCGCATAACTGGAGATGCCAATGGTAACTGCGGCCAAGAGCAAAACGATGAGAATCACCGTCATCAATTCGATCAGTGTGAACCCCCGCCGGCAAAAGTCGCGCCGGCTGGTCATTGTGCCGTTCCTGAATGCGAGCGCCTCCGCCGCGCGATCCACATCGTCAGCATTCCGCCCAGACACAACAGCAACATGCTCGGCTCAGGCACCACGCTTACCGGCGTCTGACCCGAAACAACTCCAAACTCCATCACATATCCGCCCGGCACGAATGTCGAACTCGCCACCGTTTGCACGTATGCGAGTGTTCCGCCTCCGTGCACGACAAAAGTCGCGTTCGCCAGCCGGCCATCGAAGTTGCCGGCTTGGTCGGTGTAGAAACCGCCGCGGAAAACATTCGTGACGCCGTCCACCAGCGCCGTCTGTATGTACAAATCCACCACATTCACGCCGGTCAGGTTGGCCGTGAACGGCGCAGCATTCGTGAGCCGCAGCACGTCATTGAAACTGCTGTAGCTCGCCAGATTCAAACTCGTAAACTCAAAACTGAAATCCATACCCAACGTCGGGTCCACTGCCCCGGCCGTTAACACCCCCGGACTGCTTCCCGGCGCGACCCGCCCTGCCCCGCTCAACGCCCGGGCAATTACGCCCGTCCCACCCAACGTCGTCCCGCCCGCCAAAACAAACGCACCATCGCCGGCTACCTGACCATTCACCACCAGCGTCCCGGCATTCACCGTCGTGGCGCCGCTGTACGTGCTGTTGCCGGCCAATACCAACGTGCCGTTGCCCGTCTTGCTCAATCCGCCGTTCGACAAAGCCCCGAGCAACGTCGCTGTCCGCACCACTTGCACCGTGCGCACGCCGCTGTTCAAATCAATCGCGTTGGCAAAGTAAACATCCCCATTCGCGGTGCTGGAACCGAAGATCAACGCACTCCCATTCGGCACGAATGCGCCCGCGCCCCACATCAACGGCGCGCCGCCGCTCAGGTTCACGACCAGACTTCCGCCGGCCGCGCTGAACCCGCCGCTGCCCGTCCATTGCACCGCCCCGGCCACCGTCCCGGTTGCCCGCACGAAATTGCCCGCGGTCTCCAGCACGCCGCCGGTCAACTTCAGATTGCTCGCCGTCGGCAACCCCACGCCATCCGTCGCCCGCAACGTGCCGCTCACGATTTCCGTGATGCCGCTATACGTATTGGCGCCGGTCAGCGTCAGCATGCGCGGGCCTTGTTTGATCAGACCCAGTGTGCTGTCCGAACCGCTGATCACGCCGTTGGCGATCATGTTGTTGCTCGCGGTATTGAAGCCGCGTGAACCGCCCTCCAACACCTGCGGCAGATTGATGGTCTGCGTGTTCGCGCTGAGATTGACCACGTTGCCGACGAGATTGACCGCATTCGTCCCCGCCGCCATGCCGTTGAGCACGAACGCCCCGGCGCTATTGGTGAACACGATCCCGGCAAAGCGCGTGTTCGACGCAAAATTGTTCGTGTTATTGACCTTCGTATTCCCGTCGAAAAGCAATCGATCAAACTCAACCGGGGCCGGGCCGCTGCCCCCACCCCAGTTCGCCGCGTTGGTCCACCACGTGTCGCCCATGGGCGACCCCGGATTCCAGCCGCCGTTGGTGCCGCCGATGGTCAACGTCACAAACCCGCCCGCCACCCCGAAATTGTAGATCCGATTGTTCGCCTGATTGCCGACAGTGAACGCGGTGACCCCGGTCCCGCCGATGCTGCCGGTATATTGAATGAGGTTGTACACGCCCGCCGCGTCGAAGCGCACCGTCGAGTTGTTCGTGTACAGCAGCACCGTCCCGCCATTGATGGTCAAGCCGCCGGAGTCGGTGACGCTCAGTTTGTCGTTGTTCATGCCGCTCGTGAGAAATTCAAACGGCAAATAGCCGCCGTTCAACGTCAAAACGCCCATCGTCAGCGTGTCGAGGCTGTCGTTGCCGGCGGTGAGCGTGCCGGCATTGAGCGTCACGTGGCCGGCAATCGTCCCGGTGCCGCTGATGAATCCGCCCGCGCCGGTCACCGGACCGGCGACGCCCGTGCCGCTGCTGTTGTTCACCACGAAGTTCCCGTCGCTGTTGACCGTCACCGGCGCCAAGCTCCCCAAGCCGACGCCCGCGCTGTTGGCAATCGCGAGCGTCCCGGCATTGACGGCGACCGGCGCGGAGAAGGTGCTGTTGCCGGATAGAGTCACCGTGCCGCCCTCTTGTTTGATGAGTTGGCCGGCGTCACCGACGATTGGACCATTGAGGTTGAAGGTGTTGCCAGCCTCGGCGCTGAGGCGGATCATCCCGCCGATCAACGTGTTCGTGACGGTCGCGCCGAGCGTGGCGTTGTTGCCCTTGAGAGCGGAATTCGTCACCAAGTTGATGCCCTGGAAGAATTGGTGAGTGCCGTTGCCGAGTTGCAGCGTGGCGTTGTTGACGCCGTCGCCGACGACAAACGCGGTGCCGTTGCTGTAGGTGCTGCCGGTCAGACCGAGGGTGCCGGCATTGAGCACGACGCGGTTGCCGGCGGTGGTGGTGATCAGCGAGGTGGCCCAGAACTGGCCGCCATTCAAGACCAGCGCATTGGTGCGGGCGGTGCCGACGCCAATGGTGACGGTGCTGATGTTGGTGACGATCCCGCCGGCCCCGATCACCAACTGGTTGTTTGTCGCAACACCCGTCGTCGCGCTCCCGATCGTCAGCGAATTATTCCCGAGCGTCCAAACACTCACAGCGGTGCTGCCGCTGATGGTCGCTGTATTATTGTTCGCATTCGCGCTGATGCCATTGCCAATGATGACGGCCCCAGCGGAACTGACGCTGCCGCCGTTGGCGATCACGAGGCTGTCCCAACTTTCCTGTTCGCCGACCGTCAACGAACCGACGTTGCGCAGAACCGCACCGCCGACCACTCCATTGCCGTCCACAAGCAATTGATTGGAGCCGATCAACGAGCTGCCACCGCTACCGGAGCCAATCCGGAAATGTTGGGCCGCGTTGTCCCAAACCGAAGTTCCACCACCACTGCCGCCGCCCACAATAATTACTGCGTTGGACCGCGCACCATTCGCACCGATTGTCGTTACCGAGGAGCCGCCGCGCGCCACTTTGCCGCCGTTGGTCACGATCAACGAGTTGTTATAGGCATTGACCGAATTCACTCCGACGTTGATCTGTGCATTGGTCAAGACCGCGCTGCCGGTAATGCCGATGCCATCCACCACCAACGAATTCGATACCCCGCCAGCGCCCGACCCGACATAAACAAAACGCCCACCGACGTCCCAGCGACTCGGGCTGGCGGCGGTGCCGCCACCCATAATTTGGACGGTGTTGCTGCCAGCAGCAAACCCGACGTACGCGTCCGCCGTGGCTGCGGTCGTGCCAAACACTCGCCCGCCGTTGGAAATCACCAATGAGTTGAGCGCCGCACCGTTCGTTCCGACCACCAAGCTACCGTTCACAAACAAGCTGCCGCTGTTCTGAACAGTCAGCGAGTTGCCGATCACGTTGCCGGCGCCGACCGTGAGCGCAGCGGCGTTCGTCCAATACGAGCCCGTGCCGGTAATGAGCGCCGCTTGATTGCTCCAGCCCCGGCCCAGTGTGTAGGCAATGGAACTCGCAACCGTTCCGTTGCTGACAGTGAGCGAGTTGGTGCCGATCGCCGAGAGATTCGCCAACGTCAATGTCCCGCCCGAGCCATCCACGAGCACCTGCCCGGTAAATGTATTCGAGCCTTGGAGGACCAGGTTGTACGCGCCGCCCATTGTCAGTTGGCCAGCGCCGGTGATGTTGCTCGCCAAGATGGCGCTACCGGGCCCCGGTCCGCGAAACGCAGTGTCAGCGGCGAGATTGAGCGCGTTGCTGATGATGAAGAGACCGCCGCCCTGTTGGTAAAGCAACGGCGTGGTACCGGCGAACTGGATGGTACCGCCCGTGAGCGTATTGGTGCCAGTCGAAGCACTGGCGAGGACAATCTGGTTGAGTTGGAAGGTGCCAGCCGTGTCGTTCGATGACGTGTAGCTCGTGGCGCCGGTCCCGCCAAACTTCAGAATCCGGGCCGGATCGGATGTCGGGCCGGCGAGGTTATTCGTCCAATTCGCGCCAACGCTCCAAGCGCCGGTCGCGCCATTGCTCCACACAAAGTCGGGCGTGATGCTCAGAGCGGAATAAGTCAGGTAGAGGTTCGCCCCAACCAAGGCCACGCCCCAACTCCCCGGTGCCGGCGCTCCACCGATATTGAACGCGTTGGTGTTGACCTGGAAGTCTGATGAGTTGAATCCTGTCTGACTGCCAAAATTCACGAACGCCAGAGTGTAATCGTTGGAAGCGTTGAAATTAACGGCTGCAGCGGAGTTGCTCATGGAATCGAGATTGACGATGAACGGGTTGCCGTTCGGATTGATCGTCAGCGCGCCGGTGACGTTGAGTAAATCCCAGCTTGTGCCGGCGGTGCCGGTGAAGTTTGTCACTTCCAACTGAAAGAAACTGCCGCCATGCCACGTCACATTATCAACTGTGAGCAGGCCGGGACTGTTACCGGGCGCGAGCGTGGCGCCGTTGGTGATGACCACACTTTGGCCGCCGCCGGTCAGGAGCGTACCGACTCCCTTGAGCGTGGCATTGCTGCGGATCAATAAACCATTGGCGAAGATTTGCGTCCCGACGAGGCTTTGCAGTGTCGCGCGTTGCACGCCGTCGCCGACCGTGAAGACCTGATTGCTGACAAAGGCATTCGCCACGCTCAGCGTGCCGCCGTTGAAAAGGATTCGATTCAGGCTGTTGGTGAGCCGCAGGGTGCCGATGTTGGTGATGGCGGCGGTGCCCTCCAAACGCAGGACGTTGCCGGTGGTGGCGTTGGCGCCGACCGTGAGCGCGCCGGCCAGCATGTTCCACGTCGTGCCGCTCAGGACGGTGACGGTGTTATTGGAAGAATTGGCGCTGCCGATGGTCAGGCCGCCGCTCACGACATTGGCGTTGCTGACCGTCATGGTGTTGAAATCGTTTCCGGCCCCCGCGCCAACTGTGATGAGGCCGATATTGGAGAACGTGGCACTGGTCACAGTGACCATGTTACTGTTGTTGCCCATACCGAACTGCGACACACCCACGTTGAGCGCGCCGCCGTTGTAAAACGTGGCGGCATTCGTGACATCCAGCCAGTTGCCACCGTTATTCGTCACGGCACTACCGGTATGGCTGGCGAGTGCAAAAGCAGAGCCGGTGCTGTACCAAAGCGAATTCGTGCCGGTCACACGGATGATGTTGTTCCCAGCATAGGTCAGGCTGCCCAGCCCGGTAAACCCGGTGTTCGTGACCACCCCGCCATTGGTGACGAGGAATAGATTGTTCGAGCTTGGTGCGGCACCGGACGTGCCACCGCCGATCTGGAAAGCACCCATGACGAGCAAGCCGCCATCGGTCACGGTGACAATGTTGCTGCCTCCACCGTTGCTCCCCGAGTTGTAGCCCAGCACCAAGTTCCCAGCTCGGAACACGGAACCGGTTCCGGTCACAGTCAGTTGATTATTGGCAGTCCAACCCGACTTCCAGCCCAGCGCCCACTGACCGGCGAAGTTCGCCGCGCCGCCATTGCTGATAATCAGGTTATTCGCGTAGCCTCCGGCACCGGATGCGATGGCCACTCGGAGGAGACTGTTGGAACCGGTGACCCAGATCGTGTTCGAACTTCCCCCAGTAAACTCAATCTGCCCGGACGATCCGAATTGACCGCCATCGGCCACCATGAGCGAGTTGCCGGAGCCGCTAAATGTCATCGTCGTGGTGTTGCTGAATGCGCCGCCGGTGGTAATCAGCATCAAATTACTCGTGCCGCCAATGATCTGGCGCGCGCCGGTCCCGCGCGTAGCCAACCACCCACCATTTGTCACGATCAAGCTGTTGCCGGTCGTCCCACCGACGGTGACGGTGCCAAAGTTGGTAACGATCCCGCCATTGATGGTCAGGACGTTACCGGTTGCGGAGCCAGATCCGACCGTCAGACTCCCGGCATTGCCGTCCCAAACCGTGTCGGCCAGTACCGTGAGTAGATTATTCGACGATCCGTTGCCGACTGTAGTGGTTGCGCCCGCCTTGGTACTGACGACTTCGTTGCTTAGGCGGAGCGTGGTGTTTCCGCCGCTGACGGTGAAATTTCGCGTAGTCAGATTGCCACCGGCCAGCGTTAGCGTCCCAGCGGTTACCGTAACTCCTCCGCCCACGGTGTAGTCATTGGTAAGAGTCAGCATCGCGCTCCCAGATTTTTGCAGACTGCCCATGCCGGATATCCCGTGCGCGTAGGTGAGATTGGCAGTGGGAGAAAGGATGACGGTACCGTTGTTGATGGTGATATCGCTGGACCACAAGCCCGCATTGGAGAGGACCAACGTTCCGGCGCCTATCTTGGTCAGTCCACCGCCGCCAGAAACCTCCACGGCGATCGTCCCGGTGTTGCCGCTGATCATGTACAGCAGCGCTTCGGCAGTACCGAACGCCAGCGAAGCGGGCGCGCCGCCGTTGGTGATGCTGGCGCTGAGAATCATCCCAGCGGTCGTGCCGTCGCCAATCGTGAGTGTGTTGCCGTTGAGATTGATGTTGGCCACGCTCTTGAGCGCGTACGCCTGTTGATTGGCCAACAACGTGGTGGAGACCCCGTTGCTGACGATGTTGGCTGCGCCGAAACTGGTTGTATACATCGCGTTCGTCAGACCGTTCGCGCCGTTGGACACGAAGTCACCGCCTTTGGCGTTGGTGACCAGCCAAGGGGCCAGGATGCCGTTGATGAGGTTCGTGCCGTCGGTGAAGAAGATCTTCTCACGCACCCCCAGGCTATTCGCGGGAAGAACGATCAGAGTTCCCAAGCCTGTGCGTGCCAGTGTGGCGGCGTTCAGGGTATTGGTGACGTTGGCGGTCGCATTGTTTAACTGCAAGGTGGCCCCGCCGGTGACGGTCAGATTGCTAATGGTCGTGGTGGTGTTGACGGCACCGGCGTTCACGTTCAACGTGGCCGTCACAATCGAAAACGATCCAGCGTTCGACGGCGCCACTGTGCCGATCTCGATGGGGCCTGTGCCCAACACCGTCCCGCCGCCGCTGCCGGTTAGCGTGCCGTTATTGATCACCAACCCGCTGCTGAAGCTGTTGGCTCCGTCGGCCAGTGTCAGCGTATAATCGCCGACTTTCGTCCACAGGGCGTCGGCGCCGCTGACGCGACCGTTGATGGTCGTCGTATAACCAACGGTCCACGTCTGGGTCGCGCTCAAAACGATGTCATTGTTGAACGTTACGACCGCCGCATCGAAGGTACTAAAGAAGCCACCGGCGCCATTCGTCAACGCTCCGGAACCGGGCATGAAAACGACGCGGCCATTGACGGTTGGGCCGAACGTCAGCGAGTTGGCAGAGACACTGAACACCGTCACGGTGGCGATTGGAGCAAGGCTGACACCTGTGTTGAAAACCGCGTCATTGCCGTTGGTCCAAGTGCCCGGCGTCGTCGTCCCGATGCTGAGGCTCGACCAAGCATTGGAAGATACCGACCATCCCACGTTGGTGGATGTTCCCTGAATGCCACCGGCGATTCCGGTATCCCAATATTGCGTCGCCGCCCTCGTCCCCGGCCCGGCTGAACTGCAGAACGCAGCCCACGCCACCAGGACTATGCGGAAGAACAGCGGCAGTTGGATACGATTCATTGCAAGACGTCAGCTCACCGATTGTTTCACTTCGCCCTCATATTACATACGTCTCGAAGATTTGGCGTTCCGCTGGTGATTATGATAAGGAAACGAACATGTCACGAATGCCGAAGAATTCAGCCTCGGGACGGGAAACATTCTGGTTCGCCATTCCCGGTCTGCGGTACCTCGGCCGCTCCTACACCGAAACCGCTTGGCCGCCGCTACCGCCCCACCTCTATCCCCCCAGTACAATGGGGCTGTTCTTCATCGCAAAAGGCAAACAGAATTTCCGGGTTGACCAAAAAGATTACCTCGTGCACGGAGGGGAAATCTTCGTCGTCTTTCCGAACGAGTGCCACAGCTCGGGCGGCGTGGCGATGGAGAAAAACCTCTTCTACTGGATGCAGATCGACCTCCCCATCGTCTGCCCCGCTCCCCAACCACTGCCGGACGTCCGACGCTACGATTCCGTCAAACCAATTGGACCTTTCCTGTATCTCCAGCCGTCGCATGGCGAGGCCTTGGCGCGGGCGTTGGTGAACATCCGGCCCCGCCACTTTGGCGGCTCCGAGACCGTCTGGAAGCAACTTTCTGAAATCGTCGCCGCACATCGAGTCCAGTTCACGCCATTACAACACACCCACCGGCTCACGCAAGTTCTCAACCTCCTCTTTGAAGTCCTAGACTGCGCCCGCCGCGCCGCGCCGCCGGCCATCTCCCCGCCCATTCGCGAAGTCGTCCAGCACATCGAGCAAAACTTGACCGAGCCGCTGAACCTCCCGGCGCTGGCCGCGCGCGCCCACCTCTCCGCCTCCCGGTTCCATGGCCGCTTCAAAGCCGAAACCGGCCTGCCTCCACGCGAATATATCGTCCGCGCCAAAGTCGAAGCCGCCAAAGCGCAACTGGCCGCCGGTGCGAGCGTGACCGCGGTGGCCATGCACTTCAACTTCCCCACCTCGCAGTATTTCGCCACCGTCTTCAAACGCTACACCGGCCAAACACCCACTGCGTTCCGGCAGCACCACCATTCGACATAGTGCTTGACCGCTTGCTCTGACTTACAGGAAAAAGGCACGCATGCAAGATCGCCCCCTCGCCACCATTGAGTCCCCCTGGAATCACCGAGCGAAGCGGTTCATCGAGGCCCCGGTCTGCCGGTTATGTCCGCCCCACCCGCAAGCGCAATTCTGGCGGTTGGAACTCCGACAGGACGACTGGCAACCGGTCATCGAGAACAATGCCCCAATCCTCGACACGCTTGCCGTCTGGCCCCAACTGCGGTTTGGTTCCTGGATTTTTGCGCGCGTTTGCGAATATGACCGCCCCGGCGGCACCTGTCTGGCTCGGCATCCCTTTGGCGCTTTTCCAAACGTTGACGGCTACGGCAAGTTCGCAAAAGCCCCCGACTGGGACGATCACACTGAACCGCCGGTGGATTATGCGGCCAGTGTGCGGCGCAATGCGGAATGGTTCGACTCGCTGGAAACCCACCCGCGGGTCACGTACCGGGAGCCGGGCATGCCGGCGTGGTGGTGGCACGCGGCCGAAGGTGGCGATCCAGTTCATGGGCAATTCCTCCCCGGCGCATTTCCCGCGCTGGGCGCTGGCGGCATCCGGTCGCTGTTGCTGACGGCGAAAGTCTTCCCGGACCGCGCCGCTCGCGACCGGCAAACGGCGCGGGCGATTGGCGATTGGCTCTTGCGAAATCACACGCCGCTCACGGGGGTTTTGCCGGGGATGCCGTACACGGCAATGCGCGAAGGCAAGTTCGAATACTCGGCGTCGGGTGGCGCACTCAATGTGTCGCGCGGCGCGTTGCCGGGGGCCATGTTGACGTGGCTGTACCGGGACACCGGCGAGAGAAAATACCTGGAGTACGCCGAGCACATCGCCGGCGTGCTGGTGAAATTCATCCGCGCCGACGGCAGCATGCCGTACCGCGTCGAGCCGGTGACCGGAACGGTGGTCGAGGAGTACACGTGCGGTCATTTGTTGGTGGCGTTGTTTTTGGAGATGCTTGACCGGGTCGCGCCGAACGGGCGCTGGCGGGAGAGCGCGGATCGCATCATCGAATGGGCGCTGGCGAAGCCAATGCGGGACTTCAATTGGAAAGGTTGTTACGAGGACGTGCAGGATTTGCCGCCGTTTTCCAACCTGACCGGCATGGATGCGCTGTGGGCAGTCCGGCTCTTCTGCCGGCGCGGTGCGGTGGCGCCGGCCCGGCAGTTGTTGCGGTGGGTGGAAGACCAGTTCGTGAACTTCGGCGATGAGATTTCGGCGAAGGTCGAGACGTTTTACCCGGTCGTGCGCGAACAGTGGTTCTGCGACTTCCCGATGGAAGGCCACTCGGCCAACTATGCGTCAGCCTGCGGGGAGTTGTTTCGAGTGACCGGCGACGGAGTGTACCGGCGGAAGCAGATCGCGACGTTGAATGCGATCGTGAAGGCGCAACGGAGCGATGGCGCCTACAGCACATGGGGTGTCGACCGGCACACTGGGCGCCGGTTGGTGGGGATCGGCGGCGAAGGGACGTGGTTTAACGCAAACCATCATGCAACCAGTGAGCTGTGCAGTTTCGTGCTGCGTGACCGCGGCGAGGAGTTGTTACAGCTTTGAGGCCCGCAGCGCCTACGCCCGCGGATGCGCTTTGTCGTAAACTTTCTTGAGACGCTCCGGCGTGATGTGAGTGTAGATTTGCGTCGTTGAAAGATTGGCATGCCCGAGCAGTTCCTGAACACTCCGCAGATCTGCGCCGGCATCCAGCATGTGGGTCGCGAACGAATGCCGGAGTTTGTGTGGGGTTAATGACGGGTCGAGTCCGACCTCGATCAAATACTTCTTCAGCATCCGCTGACAACTGCGCGCGGTCAGCCGGCCCCCGAACTTGTTCACGAACAGCGGGCCGCGGGCTGACCGGTTCCGCGCGGTGAGATACTTCTGCAATGTCTCGACGCAAGGCGCGCCCAAGGGCGCCAAGCGTTCTTTTTTTCCTTTCCCGCGGACGCGGACGACTTCACCGAGCAAGTCCAAGTCCTCGTCATTCAACCCGACCAACTCATGAATCCGCAATCCACCGCTGTAGAGTGTTTCCAAAATCGCCTTATCGCGAATGTTCGTTGGCGCATTCAGCAGTGCCTCAACCTGTTGAATCGTCAGAAACTTGGGGAGCTTCCGCTGTTTTTTCGGCAGGGTCAGTCCCACGACCGGGTTCTGTTTGATTTGCTCGGTCCGCACCAGCCACTTGAAAAAACTTCGCAGTGCCGACATTTTCAGATGAATCGTCGGCCGGTCATACTGCCGCTCGTTGAGATGGACGAGATACCCGCGCAGCTGAAACGAATCCACGTTTTTCCAAGGAGTTTTCCGCCACGCCTGAAACGCCAGCAATTCCGCGGAGTAGTTCCGCAACGTCAACGGTGACGCGTCGCGCTCCGCGCGCAGGTAATCGATGAAACCATCAATCAGGTTGTCGCCGGCGTCAGCTTTTGGATGTGCTTGCACTTGGGATAGCCCGAACAACCGAGAAACTCACCAAACCGGCCCCGGCGTTTCACCATCGGCGCACCGCAATCAGGACACTTCTCGGTCGTGGTCTCCGCCGCCGCGACCGGTGGCGCTCCCCCACCGGGCATTGGCTTCGCGTTTTTGCATTTCGGATACCCCGAACAACCGAGAAACTGGCCACGCGCGCTGGAGCGAATCGCCATCGGTGAACCGCACTTGTCGCACTTGTGCTCCGTCAAGACCGGGGCGGCTTTCGGTTCGCGCTTCGGCGTCACAGCTTTGAGCGCCTCGGCGATGTCAGATGGGAATTTGCCGGAGGATTTGCACTTCGGATAACCGGTACAGGCGAGGAAGTAGCGCCCAAACGATTGCTTGAGACCCATTGGCTTGCCGCACTTGGCACACTTCGCCTCCGCCACGAACTTGGCAACCGAGTCCGGTAGTTTGATTTCCGGTTTCGGCTTCGGAATGATTTTGCCCTCGGCATCGCGGATGAAAGGCATCGCGTTGCGGCAATCCGGGTAAGCACTACAGGCCAAGAACTCGCCATTGCGGCCGCGTTTCACTACCATCGGACTGCTGCATTTGGAGCAACTTACCCCGGTCTCCCCGACCTTGGTGCTGATGTTGCCCTGTTCATCGCGCACGAAATTCATCGTGCTCTTGCAGTCGGGATAACCAGAGCAGGCCAGAAACTCCCCATTCCGGCCCTTCTTGATCGCCATCGGTTGGCCGCACTTTTTACAGACAATACCGGTGTCCACCGCACGCAACGGCACGATCTTGTTACCCTCGTCGCGTGTGAAATTCATTGCTGTCTTGCACTTCGGATATTTTGAGCACGCGAGAAACTCGCCTTGTTTGCCCATCCGTAGCACCATCTCGGCACCACACTTTTCACAAACCACGCCGGTCTTCTCGGCCTCGACGATCTGAATCTCGCCATTCTCCCGCAGGAAATCGCTGGAGAATTTGCACTTCGGATACTTCGAGCAAGTCAGGTATTCGCCCCGGCGTCCCTCGGTAATGTTCAGCGAACCTTTTTTGCACTCCGGGCACTTCAAGCCGGTCGGCGTCTTCTTCTGGTGCAATGCCGTATCCAACATTGGCTTGAAATCATCGTAAAACTTTTGGAGCAACTCGTGCCACTCGACCTTGCCCTCTTCGACCTCGTCAAGTTGCTCCTCCATCAACGCCGTAAACTTCACATCGAGCAAATGCGGAAACGTCTTCACCAACAAATCGTTCGTCTGCTCGCCGATGTCGGTTGGCTTGAGTTTGCTCTTCTCTTTCTCGACGTACTTCCGATCAATGATCGTCTTCATTGTCGGCGCGTAAGTGCTCGGGCGGCCAATTCCTAGCTCTTCCAGCGCCTTGATCAGTGTCGCCTCCGAATACCGGGGCGGCGGGATAGTGAAATGTTGTTCGGGCCGCAACTCGGCCAAATTCACCTTCTCATTTACGGTCAACGCCGGCACACGTTGATTGGCGTCATCATCGGCGCGCTTGTCCTCGTCGCCTTCTTCAACGCCGTAAACTTTCAGAAACCCCGGAAATGTGATCTCCGTTCCTGAAATGCGGAAAGTGTAATCACGAAACGGTGAGTCATTGACCGGCAACTTCTTCTCTTTGTCGTCCGGGTGCACTGTCCCGCCGAGTGCCACCAGATCATGTTTCCGCCCGGCATGTGCGGTGATCTCCACTGACTTCACCAGCATCTCCGCCGGTGCCATCTGGCTGGCGACAAACCGCCGCCAGATCAATTTATAAACTGCGAGTTGCCGGTCATCCAGATACCGCGCCATCTTCTCTGGCGTGCGGCGGACACTGGTTGGTCGAATCGCTTCGTGGGCTTCCTGCGCCCCGCCCTTGCTCTTGTAGAAATTCGGCTTCTCGGGCGCGTAATCTTTACCGAACTGTTCAACGATAAACTTCAGCGTATCCGCCTGCGCCTCGCGCGAGACGTTCACCGAGTCGGTACGCATATACGTAATGAGACCGACCGCGCCCTCCTCGCCCACTTCCATGCCCTCGTACAGTTGCTGCGCGATGCGCATCGTCTGATCTGGCGACATCCGCAACCCGCTCGACGCTGACTGCTGGAGTGTGCTGGTAATAAATGGCGGCGCGGCATACCGCTTCCGCGCCTGCTGATCAAGCTTCGCGACAATCCACTCCGCCGTCTGCAACTCATCAAGGATCGCATCCGCTAGCGCCTCACTCTCGATCCAAAATTTCTCCCCCTCGATCTTGTGCAACTTCGCCAAGAACGCTTCCGCCGGCAACACCGGCTTCTCGACCGGCTGGCCAACCGGCTCGTCTTCGTTAGCCTTCGCCAACTTCTTCAGCACCGGGACCGGGATTGCGCTCGCCAACTTCCGCAACGCCGCATCAATCGACCAATACTCCTGCTTCTTGAACGCCCGAATCTCCCGTTCGCGTTCCACAATCAACCTGACCGCAACCGACTGCACGCGCCCGGCACTCCGCGCCCCGCGGAGCTTCTTCCACAGCAACGGCGAAATCTGATAGCCCACGATCCGGTCGAGAACCCGGCGCGCCTGCTGTGAATCAACGCGATTCATGTCGATCGGCCCGGCATGCTGAAACGCATTCCGCACCGCTTCCTTCGTGATCTCGTTAAACGTCACACGGAAGAAATTCGGGTTCTTCCGACCACCGAGCAACTCGCTCAAATGCCACGCGATCGCTTCCCCTTCACGGTCAGGGTCAGGACAGAGATAAACTTGCTCCGCGGCCTTCGCCGCCGCCTTCAATTCTCCGACGAGCTTGGCCTTCGTCTTCGTAACCTCATACGTCGGCTCAAACTTGTTCTCGATGTCAACGCCCAGCCCCTTCTCCGGCAAATCCCGAATGTGACCCATCGAGGCTTTCACTGAATACTCGTTGCCGAGATATTTGTTGATCGTCTTGGCTTTTGCCGGTGACTCAACAATGACCAATTTTTTCGCCATAGCTTAGTTTGAAAACTTTCTCACAAACACTTTTCCCGGGAGCTGTCTCACCACGCGCTTCATTTCGAGCGCGAGCAAAGTGGCCGAAACACAAGCGCTTGTCAACCCGGTGGCGCGAATGACCTCGTCGGCGTGCCGCTCCTCCTCACCCAAAGCTGCCAGCACTTTTTCTTCATGCTCCGTAAACTTGAGCGCTGGTGCCGGCGAGTCGCTTTCCGCCTTCTTCTCGCGCCGCGGTAGCAGATACTCGAACTCGCTCAAAATATCTTCCGCATCCTCCGTCAACTTCGCCCCGTCCTTGATCAACCGGTTCGACCCGCGCGACAACGGTGAATCGGCCCGGCCCGGCACCGCGAACACATGCCGCCCTTGTTCCGCCGCCTGCCCTGCCGTGATCAATGACCCACTTTTCAAATTCGCTTCCACCACAACCACCCCCAGCGACCACCCGCTGATGATCCGGTTGCGCATCGGAAAATTCTGTTTATCCGGCTTCACCCCAAACGGAAACTCCGTCACGACAGCCCCATCCTTCTCGGCAATCTCGGCGGCAAGCTTCGCGTTTTCCGGCGGATACATCTGATCAATCCCGCACCCAATCACCGCCACCGTCCGCCCTTTCGCCTGCAACGCCCCGGTATGCGCCGAAGTATCGATCCCCCGCGCCAACCCGCTCACCACTGTGACACCGAGCCGCGCCAATTGAAAAGCCAGCTTCCGCGACATCTCCTGTCCATACAACGTCGTCCGCCGCGACCCCACGATGCCGATGGCCAACGCATCGCGCTCATGCAACGTCCCGCGCACGTAGAGCACGAGTGGCGGATCATAAATCTCCCGGAGATTCTTCGGATAATCCGGATCCTCCCGGCAAACCACCTTCACGCCGGCCTTCTCTATCCGCGCCAACTCCTCCTCGAGTTTCACAGAATCGCGCCAGCCGGTCACATTGCGCGCCACCTGTTCGCCGACACCCTCGACCTGCATCAAGTCGTGCCGGCTCGCGTTCAGAATGGCTTCGGGATTTCCGAACCGATCGAGCAAAGACCGGACACGGACTGGGCCGATCTCATCTACCATGTTCAGCGCGATGTAGGCTTCCCGGGAAGTCATCGCTTCTTGCGCAGTTTGAGTTCGAGCTGCGGCTCTTTCAACAAATCGTAGTTTTTGAGTAACCGGAGAATCTGGAGCAAATCCGACTTCTGATAATTCCGGTTGGTCTGCACCCCGGCAATCAGCTCCTGCAAAATCGCCCGAAACGAAATCACCCCGTCCACACCCTTCGCCTTCAACAACTCGATACTTCGCTGCCGAGTCTTCGCATCGCGCGGCAACCCCGGCACGATAAGAATCTTCGTCACCGACTCACCCCCGGTAAGCTGCTGCGCTTCATCGACAGCCCGCTTTTCGACGAACCCAAAAATCTTCGACTGCCGCGTCAACACTCCCGGCGCGAACACCTCGGTATGCCAGCCTTTCACCGCAACCACCGCCCGCGCGACATGCAGGAGCGCCGTCCCGGTCAACTCAAAATCCAACGCACCCTCGACCGGCGTCGCCCGCGGATTCATCACGATCAGATTGATCTCTTCATCCGCCGTCTTCTGCCGGGCCTGCACGACGTACTTCCGTCGCTGACACACCAGAAACCCGTGCGCCTCGAAATACTCGCGAACAATACTCTCATCAACGGCAGACATTGATAACCTCCTCGACATCCCGGTCCGTCACGGCATCCGACACAAACGCCTCGCCCAACCGTTTCAGCAACACAAACCGCTGCTTACCGGCCACATTCTTCTTGTCCAACTGCATCGCCGCGCGCAGATCGCTCATGTTGAATCTGTCGCCGATCTTCGTCGGCAAGCCGGTCGCCGCAAGCGACGCGCGAATCCGGTCCGCCTCCGGGCGACTCAGTCCACCGCGTCGCACCGACAACTCCGCCGCGCAACACATCCCGATCGAAATCGCCTCGCCGTGCAGCAACCCGACGTAATCGCTCAAAGCCTCCATCGCGTGCCCAATCGTATGCCCAAAATTCAAAATCGCGCGCAACCCCGACTCACGCTCATCCTTACCGACCACGTCGCCCTTGATCTCGCAACACCGGCGCACGACATGCACCAAATCCTGCGCCGGCTTTTCCGCACGCTCCAGCCAGTTGAAGAACTCGGCATCGTAAATTGCCCCGTGCTTGATCACCTCGGCATAACCCGACCGCAATTCCCGGTCCGGCAACGACGCCAGCAACCCAGTATCCGCCAAAACAAGACGCGGCTGATAGAAAACACCGACCAGATTCTTCCCCTGCGGCAAATTCACCCCGGTCTTGCCGCCCACGGAACTATCCACCTGCGCCAGCAACGATGTCGGCATCTGCACGAATGCCAACCCGCGCAGGTAAATCCCCGCCACGAACCCGGCCAGATCGCCGACCACCCCGCCACCCAGCGCGATGACAAACGATTTCCGGTCCAGCCCCAACGCCGGCAATCGGTCAATCAAACGATTTACCTGCCGCATCGACTTCGACGACTCACCCGCCGGCACCGTCACAATCTCCGCCGCAAATCCGCCGCCGCGCAAGACCTCCTGCAACTTACCGGCATACAAGGGCGCGACGTTTGAATCCGTGATGATGACGCCGCGATTGCCCACGCCGGCGGCCTTCAGATGCGGCGCGGCTTGTGACAACAAACCGGCGCCGATGAAAATGTCGTAGCTGCGTTCGCCCAACTCCACTCGCACTCGATCCATGCTGGACACCTTAGCAACCCTCAAAGCGAATCCGCAACACCCGTTTCGTCTGAGCAGACACCTTGAACGCGTCGCTCATCCGATACCCCACCACCCACGCGATCCGTCCGTCCGCCGCGCAAACCAACGGCACACGCCCGCGTTCCCCGCGCGGCACTTTCGCGTCCACGAAAAAGTCCTGCAGCTTTTTCTCCCCCTTCATCCCCAATGGCCGAAACCGATCCCCTGCCCGCCACGTACGCACCGTTAACTTGCCGCCAAGCAGATCGCCATCGAACTTCTCCTCCAACGTCCGTTTGCCTGCCGGTGGCGTCTTTGCTGCCAACCGCCGCAGTTCCTCGACCTGCTCGAAACTCAACCCGCGAATCGTCCGCCGCTCCATCGCAACCGGATCCGCTTCGGCTTCCGCCCGCAGTATCTCCGCCGTCCGTCGTAACGCAGCGCGGATGCCGGCATTGTATTCCCGCTCCAACAGCGGCAACAACTCATGCCGGATTCGATTCCGTAGAAACCGCCGGTTGGCATTGCTCGAATCCTCGCGCCACTTCAGCCGGTACCTCTTCAGGTAATCCATCACGTCCGCGTGGCTGACGTTTAGCAGTGGACGGATCACGCGCAACTTCCCCATCTGCCGTTCCGGCCAGATACCGGCCAAACCATCCACGCCGGCACCGCGAATCAGTCGCATCAAGAAAGTCTCCACCTGATCATCGCCGGTATGCGCCAGCGCAATTGTCGTGATACCGGTCTTCTTGGCGACTTGCTCGAAGAATGCCAGCCGCGCTTGCCGGCACGCATTTTCGTCAGCTTTGACACGCCGGGATTTGATCGTGACTGGCAATCCATACTGACCGGCCAGTTTTCGGACAAACTCCGCGTCGCCATCGCTCTCCGCGCCGCGCAGTTTGTGGTTGAGGTGGCAGACGTGCGGGCGATGACCAAGTCGCACCAGTGCATCAAGCAACGCCACAGAATCCGCCCCACCCGAAACACCGACGAGAAATCGGGCCGGCAGAGCCGCCATGGTTCGCAGCAAAGTTTGGCCGTGCTTGCCAGTCTGCCGTGGCGCTTGGGATGACACGTTCATCGGGACTCTGCGATACTGTCCGGCGAGTCTCATTGTCAACGCTGAATCCCCAACATCGGGGGCTTTGGGCTTGCTCCCCGTTGGCCAACAGCGTACGAATGTACCTCAAATTGCACTATGAAATCGCGCCTAGTTTTCCTTTTGACCGGCACCTTGTTGGTCGCAGGAACTAGTTTCGCCACTGTATCCAACCAATCCAGTACGACCAGTTTTGCTCACCGCTGGCAGACGGATCTGCCCAGTTTCCAACCCGACCTCTCTTATCCAATTCTCTACACGCTGACATTACAAGGAATCTCGATCGGAGTGCTGGCTTCCGTCGATCGCGACACGACCGGCTTTACCGGCCCAAGTGGAGGCAATTTTCAGGATGCCTGGACACGGGGTCCGTCCCCGGATGACGATGACTGGTATTGGAACTACACAGCCCACCCCATTGCCGGTTCGGAATTCTATCTGCGGGCGCGCGCGCAGGGCTATTCGCCGCTGGGTTCTTTCGTGTTCAGCGGTCTGGCGTCCGCGTTTTGGGAGTTCGGTGTCGAGAGTTGGTATCAGCGACCTTCGTCGCAAGACCTGATCATCACGCCGCTCGCCGGTCTGGTGCTCGGTGAAGCGCGCTTTCGAGCTAAACGCGCCTTACTCGAAGCCGACACGACTCTATCACGAGCAGTGGCGGTAGCTATCGATCCGCTCCAAAGCTTCACAGAAATTATCGGCGGAATCTTCGGCCGGGACTGGCGCGAACCCGCGTTTCGCCAAGTTCAGGTCCACGCAAACCGTTCGGAACCGCTTTTCACAATGGGCATGGGGAGTACCGGCGGTCGCCCCGGGTTTGCCTTCCAGTGTCGGATCCCGTTTTAATCCAGCATCAGCTGCTCACTGTGCTTTGATGTGCGTCATTCCGCCGAGATACGGCTTCAGGATTTCCGGCAACAGCACACTGCCATCGGCTTGCTGGTACGTCTCCAGCAACGCCACGTACAACCGCGCCAACGCCGTGCCACTGCCGTTGAGCGTGTGCACGAAACGGTTCTTCCCCGAAGAATCTTTGAATTTGATGTTCGCCCGCCGCGCCTGGAAATCTTCGCAGTTCGAGCAGCTCGACACTTCGAGGTACGCATTCTGCCCCGGCGCCCAGACTTCGATGTCGTAGGTCTTCGAGCTCGAAAAGCCCATGTCGCCCGTGCATAGCAGCACGACCCGGTAATGCAGCCCGAGCAATTGCAACGCGCGCTCGGCATTGGCCAGCATCTTCTCCAATTCGTCGTAGCTCGTTTCCGGCTTGCAGAGTTTCACCATCTCGACCTTGTCGAACTGGTGCACACGGATCATCCCGCGCGTCTCCTTGCCGGCTGCGCCCGCTTCGCGGCGGAAACACGGCGTGTACGCGCAGAAATACATCGGCAACTGATCGTCCTTCAAAATCTCTTCCCGGTAAAGATTCGTGACCGGCACCTCGGCTGTCGGCGCAAGATAAAGCTCGTCGTCGCGGAGCCGGTACATGTCTTCCTCAAACTTCGGCAACTGTCCCGTGCCGATCATCGAGTCGCGCTTGATCAGAAACGGCGGCAAGACTTCCGAGTACCCATGCTGTGTCGTGTGCAGATCGAGCAGGAAGTTGATCAACCCTCGCTCCAACCGTGCCCCCGCGCCCCGATAAAGAATGAAACCACTGCCTGATATCTTCGTCGCGCGCGGAAAGTCGAGAATTCCGAGTTTCTCCCCAATCTCCCAATGCGGCTTCGGCTGAAACCCGTACGCCGGCTTGTCACCCCAACGTTTAACTTCCGGGTTGTCCGCCGAATCCTTCCCGACCGCAACGCTCTCGTGCGGGAGGTTAGGGATGTTCAGCAAGATGTCCTGAAGCTTCGCGTCCGCGCCGGCAATCTCCGCATCCAACGCCGTGATCCGCTCGCCGACCTGTTTCATCGCCACCATCGGCCCGCTCGCGTTCTGTCCCTTCGACTTCGCCGCGCCAATTTCCTTGCTGACCTTGTTGCGTTCGGCCTTGAGATTGTCGCCCTCAACCAACAGCTTCCGGCGCTGTTCATCGAGCGCCGCGATCTCCGCCACGCGCGCCTCATCACCCCGTCCGCGCGACGCCAAGCGTTGCCGGACGAGGTCAGGATTTTCGCGAATCAATTTGATATCGAGCATGCAGTCCTCACAAAAGTTTCTGTGCCGCCGCCAACGCTTCCGGCAACTTGTCCGGCAACTTCCCGCCGGCAGTCGCCATGTCGGGCTTGCCACCACCGCCGCCGCCGCAAATCTTCGCGACTTCGCCGACGATCTTGCCGGCTTGCTTGCCGGCTTTGACTTGGTCGGGCGTGCAGTAGCAGATCAGCGCGACCTTACATTCACTGACACCGCCGAGCACGACGACCGCGCTCGTCAGCTTCGGCTTCAACGCTTCGACGACCGTCCGCAACAGATTCGCGTCGGCCTCGCCGAGATTCGCGACGAGCCGGTGTCCTTCCAACTTGCCGAGCAATTCCGCCGCGATGGCCGGGGCTTTCGCTTGCAATTCGGCGTGCCGTTGCTTGGCGCGTTGCTTCTCCAGCTCGAATGCCTGTTGCCGGGCGGCTTCGGCGGCGGCGGTCGCTTTCTGTTCCGCGATGAAGTCGAGCGCGAACTGGCCGGTCACACCTTCCAAACGGCGGATGCCGGCCGCGATGGCGGATTCCTTCATGATCTTGAACAGGCCGATGTCGCCGGTCGTCTTCGTGTGCGTGCCGCCGCAAAGTTCGGTGCAAAAACCGTCGAGCTTGCCGGCGTGTCCGCCGATTTGCACGACGCGCACGACGTCCCCGTACCTCTCGCCGAAGACCTGCACGACGTTCGCGTTGCCGCGGATGTCGCTGAATGGGACTTCGAACCAATGCACCGGCGCGTTCTCTTTGATCCGCTCGTTGACGAGCCGCTCGATGTCGGCAAGCTGCTGTTCGGTGAGACGCTCGGGGTTGTTGAAGTCGAACCGCATCCGGTCGGGCGCGACCAACGAGCCCCGTTGCCGGGCATCCTTACTCACGACTTCATGCAATGCCCAGTCGAACAAATGCGTGACGGTGTGATGCCGCTGGATGTTCGCGCGTCGCGCCGCGTCCACCGCGACGCGCACCGCTTCGCCGACTTCGGGAGCGCGCCCATCTGCGAGTTTTGCCCGGTGGACGAACATCTCGCCTTGTTTTTGGGTGTCGAGCACTTCGAGGCGACCGATCTCCGACCGGTCGTGTCCCGGCACGTGTACTAGGCCGGTATCCCCCACCTGCCCGCCCATCTCGGCGTAGAACGGCGTCTGATCCAAAATGATGCTGAACTCCGCTTCCGCCGGTGACACCGCTTCGACGACGGCTTCTGCTTCGAGGCTGTCGTATCCGAGAAATCGTGTCGGCTTAACGTCCAAGTTGCCGGATTCGATGGTGATGACGGATTTCTTCTTCGCGTGATCTTCCCGCGCACGCGTACGTTGCTCCTCCATCAATTTCTCAAAACCGACCACGTCCACCGCCAGCCCGCGTTCCCGTGCCATCAACTCGGTCAAGTCGAGCGGGAAACCGTAGGTGTCGTAAAGTTGGAATGCGTCCGCTGCCGGGAACGTCTTGGACTTCAACCCGGCAACCGTCTCTTCAAAAATCTCGATGCCCCGGTCGAGCGTGCGATTGAAACTTTCCTCTTCCGCCTTGAGGACGGTCTGGATGCGCGTCTTGTTCTTCCGCAATTCCGGGAACACATCGCCGAAGTTCGCCGCGACGACGTCGACGAGCTTGTAGAAAAATGGCTCATGGAAACCGAGGCTGCGGCCGTACCGGACTGCGCGACGCAAGATGCGGCGCAACACGTAGCCGCGGCCTTCGTTCGACGGCTGGATTCCATCCGCGATGGCGAAGCTTAGACACCGGATGTGGTCGGCAATCACGCGGAACGCGATGTCGCCGGCATTCTTGAGGTCGCCGGTGTACTTCCTACCGCTCAATTTCTCCAACTCCGCGAAGATCGGCGTGAACACATCGCTCGCGTAATTCGAGATCGGCTTGGTGAAATCGGTCAGGCCGTTCGTGCACTGGATGATGCCGGCGACGCGCTCGAAGCCCATGCCGGTATCGACGTGTTTCGCCGGTAATGGCGTGAGCGAGCCGTCGGGGTTCGCGTTGAACTGGATGAAGACCAGATTCCAAATCTCAATGCACTGCGGCGTACCGGCGTTGACGAGCTTCGCGCCACCGTCAGCTTTCGGCGTGAGGTCGATGTGGAGTTCGCTGCAGGGTCCGCACGGGCCGGTATCGCCCATCATCCAGAAATTGTCTTTCTTGTTGCCGGGGACGACGTGGTCGGGTGGCAGATACCGGAGCCAAAGGTCGCGGGCTTCGGTGTCGGCCGGAATCTTGTCGTCGCCGCCGAAGTATGTGGCGTAGACGCGATTCGCCGGGAACTTCCACCGCTGCGTAATCAACTCCCACGCCCAATCAATCGCTTCGCGTTTGAAGTAGTCGCCGAAGCTCCAGTTGCCGAGCATCTCGAAGAACGTGTGGTGATATGTGTCGAGGCCGACGTCTTCGAGGTCGTTGTGCTTGCCGCCGGCGCGGATGCATTTCTGGGTGTCGGCCGCACGGCCGGGCGTGTATGGGCAATTTGTCTGGCCGAGGAAGATCGGGACGAACTGGTTCATGCCGGCATTGGTGAAAAGCAGGTTCGGCGAGTCCGGCAGGAGCGAGGACGACGGTACGATGGTGTGCTGCTTCTCGCGGAAGAAATCGAGATAGCTCTGGCGGATTTGTGCGGAAGTCATCATTGGCTTTAACTTACCGGATTTGTCATTCTGAGCGAAGCGAAGAATCTCAGTCGTTCGGCTAGTACGGCAGAGACCCTTCGACAAGCTCAGGGTGACAGCTACCCTACTCGGTGCCGCCGATGCGTTTGCCGACGAGACCGCCACCGGCAACTTTCTCACGGACGACGGCCACGATTTCCTCGAACTTCTTCGGATTTTCGCGGAGGAAATCTTTGGCAGCTTCCCGGCCTTGCCCGATCATTTCACCATTGAACGCGAGCCAGGAACCCTTCTTCTCCAACACGCCGAGGTCGCTGGCGACATCAATGAGCGAGCCTTCCTTGGCGATGCCGACATCGTACATGATGTCCCACTCGGCTTCGGCGAACGGCGCGGCGACTTTGTTCTTCACGATCTTGGTGCGGACGTGGCTGCCGATGACTTTGCCGGCGGGGTCTTTGATGACGTTGACGCGACGGATGTCGATGCGGATGCTGGCGTAGAATTTCAACGCGCGTCCGCCCGGCGTGGTTTCGGGACTGCCGAACATGACGCCGATCTTTTCACGAATCTGGTTGGTGAAAATGCAGCAGGTTTTCGATTTATGGATGACGGCGGTGAGTTTGCGCATCGCTTGGCTCATCAAGCGGGCTTGCGCGCCGACCGTGGCATCGCCCATCTGGCCTTCGAGTTCAGCGCGCGGAACAAGCGCGGCGACGGAATCGACGACGAGCACGTCGACGGCGTTGCTGCGGATCAACGTCTCCGCAATCGTCAATGCTTCCTCGCCGCCGTCCGGCTGGCTGATGAGCAGGTCGTCGAGGTTCACGCCGATCTTCTTGGCGTACGCGGGATCAACGGCATGCTCGACATCAATGAACGCGGCTAGACCACCGGCTTTCTGCGCGTTGGCAATGATGCTCAAACACAAGGTCGTTTTGCCGGAGCTTTCAGGGCCGAAGATTTCCACAATCCGCCCGCGCGGCACACCGCCGACGCCGAGCGCGAGGTCGAGCGAGAACGCACTCGTGGGGATGACATCAATCTTCACATGCGCCGTGGCATCGCCAAGCCGCATGATCGAGCCATCGCCGTATTGCTTCTGAATCGCGGCAACAGCGGCCTGCAAATTCTTGTCTTTCATGATGCCGGCTTTGGCGGCGGCGGTTTCTTTCGCGTCAGACTTGGCTTCAGCTTTTGGCGGCATGTTATGAATCTCCCTTGAGTGCGTGCGATGATAACTTCGTGTAAACTGAACCGTCGGGATGCAATTGGCTTTGGTACAGGTGAATCGCCTCCACGCGCAGCGTTCCGAACGCGTCCTTCTTAATGGAATCCAAAGCCTGTGTCAACGCGGCGTCCGGCCGCGGAGTTTTGCTGCGGCCCAGCGTCAGATGTGGGGTAAACTCGTGCTCGTCCGGCTGGAAGCCCAACGCTGTCATCGCTTGCCGGACATCGCGCGCCAACGCCTTCAGCCTCCCACCGGCATCGTCACAACCCAGCCACAGGACGCGTGGCTTGACCTCATCCGGAAACGCCCCGGCCCCGGCAACCGTCACAGCGAAGGCAACATGCCGGATGGCAACCGGTGCCAACGCGGCGCCAATTTCGCCGACCTGCACCTCCGGTATGCGTCCGAGAAACTGCAGCGTCAGATGGAGATTCTCAACCTTTGTCCAGGCCACTTTGGCATGCGACTGCTGCAAACGCGCCTGCGCTTCCGTGAGTGCAGCGCGAATGTCCGCGGGGAGGTCAATGGCAATGAAGGCGCGAATCATGATCGCAGCAATTCCCGGCGAAGGGCGTCCAGCGCGTATTGCGAGACGACTTGTTTGAATGTCTCCCTGTCGAAAGTAAAGACGTGGCGTTCGACAACCGTCTGCGTCGGGGTGGCCAGTCCGATGAATACCAGACCGACTGGTTTGTCCGCTGTGCCGCCGGTCGGACCGGCAATGCCGGTCGTGGCGAGCGCATAATCGGCCTGCCGGCGAGCGCCCTCTGCCATTTCCCGGCAGGTTGCTTCGCTGACGGCACCGTGCGTCTTGAGCGTTTCTTCACGGACGCCGAGCAGGCGCATCTTCGACTCGTTCGCGTACGTCACATAGCCGGTCAGAAATACGGCGCTGGAACCGCTGACGTTCGTGAGCCGGTGGGCAATGTAACCGCCGGTGCAAGACTCGGCGACGGCGAGAGTCTTGCCGGCCATCATTTTCAGGACAACTTCTTCGAGACGGTCACCGGCGACGCCGAAAATGTTATCACCGAGCGCGGCGCGGATGCGGCGTTCGGCTTCGTCAAGATTGTCACCGAGAACGCGGACTTCGACTTCGCCCATCCGGGCACAGTAGCCCAGCTCCAGCGCCGGCAAGTCTTTGAGAACGGGCGCCACGGTTTCTTCCACGATGGACTCCGGCAGGCGCGCGACTTTGAAGACCCGGCAATCGAGCCGGTCGCGGCGCGGCAAATTAAGTTTCTCGAACATCGGTTTGAGTTCCCGTGGTGGGCCCGGCAGGAGATAGATTTGTTTGCCGGCGTGTTCGAGGAAGAGACCGGGGGCGGTCCCGTTGATGTTTTCGAGGACGGTTGCACCGGCCGGTACGAGAGCCTGGATCAGAACCGATTCCGGCATCTGGCGGTTGCGCCGCCGAAAGCGGTCGCGGATGGACTCGGCAATGGCCGGGTGGTGGATGAGTTGGCGACCGAGGAGTTCCGCGACGACGTCCCGGGTGAAATCATCACTGGTCGGGCCGAGGCCGCCGGTGATGAGAATGATGTCGCTGCGGTCGAGGGCGGCAGCGACGGCGTCGCGCATTTCCTGACGGTCGTCGCCGACGGTGGTTTGCCGGCAGAGGCGGAGACCGCGTTCGGCGAGTTGGCCGGCAATGTAGTTGGCGTGGGTGTTGACGGTGTAGCCGAGGAGCAATTCGCTGCCGGTATTGATGAGTTCAATTCGCATTCGGATTGTTCTTTTTGCTACCGTCGTGGGGGAGAAATTCTTTGGGGAGGTTGACCGGCCGGTAACTGTAGTCGCCCAAGGTGCCGCCGATTTTGTATTCGAAGACGTTGCTGAAAAACCAAGTGAGGATGTTGAGCCCCGGCACGCCACGCAGGAGTTGGCCTTTGACGCGGAAATCGAGTTTGCCGTCGAAGCCGACTTTGCCGGGCGCGGTCAGGGTAAAAGCGCCGGCCGCGACAGTGAGGTCGTCGGTCTTGGCAGCTTTGTCGGCCAGGGTGAATGAGGCGGTGGCTTTGGTGGCTTTGGTGGTGCCGAGGCCGCCACCGATTTCGTTGAGGATGCGCGAGAAGATGCCGAAGAGTGGCAATTCCCAGAGGACGCCATCTTCGATGGTGAGTTTGCCGACACCGGCGATTTTGGATTGGTCGTCGCCCTGCCCTTCGATCCACGCAGCGCCGGTGAGTTTGCCGCTGGAGGTGTTGGTCTGGCCGGTCATGGCATTGAGGAGGTCACGGATTTCGACCCGCTCGGGAGCGAAATCGAGCCAGTACGGACCGGCGTTGGAGAGCGTAAAGCTGGCGCGGCCCCGGAGTTTTCCGCCGTAGAATTCGCCGTCAAAATTATCAATTGCCAGGATGTTGTTGGTGATGGTGATGTCGGCGACGGCTTTGCCGGCGGTGAGTTTCCAGTAGCTGAACCCTTCATTGGTCACGGCGGCACGAAGGACGGTGTTGGACGGGAAGCGGATGTCAATAAGCGCCTGACCGCTGGCGTGGGTGCGGGAGCCGAACCGGTACGGGTGCATGACTTCCGTCGCTTGGGGGCCGAGCAACGGGATGAGCGCGGTCGGATTGGCAGTGCAGACGAGGTCGAGCGCAATGCGTTCGGTATTGAAATTGGCGAAGACCCAACCGCGGACATCGCCTTCGGGGCGCTGGACGACAATGTTGGTCGCGTCGAGTTTGCTGTGCCGGACTTTGATGTTGGCCGAAGCCCCGGTCAGGCTGACGCCCCGGTAGGCACAGCGGCGCGCGGTGATGGTGGCGTCGTAACCGAAGGCGTCGGGATCCACAAAATCGCCGTGGACGCGGGCCTTGATGCGGGGCGGTTTCTCGAACCAGGCCGGCTCGACAATCTCGCGGACGATCGGCGGCAGCAAGGGGAGGAGTTTGACTGGATCGAGCGTGCTATCGACGTGGTAGATAAAGTCGCTGGTTTCGATGTTGTAGCGGCCGTGGCCGGTCAGTTGGCCTTCCTTCATGACGATGAGGGCGTTCGTGATTTCGAGACTGGCCCCCTGATTTGCAAATGTAAACGCGATGCGCCGGAACGGGACTGAGCGGCATTCCAGCGCGCCAAATTCGACCCGGCCGTCCATGACCGGGAGGACGCCAGTCTCCGGCCCAAGCCGGTAGCGGATGGCGATGTTCGGTGGATCGAAAACCCGGAAATCGCGCACGATCCCCGTGATTTCGGGCGGCAAGGTGGGGAGGAACAAATTGGGATCCAGGCTGCTGGCGAGTTCGAGGTCGAAGTTGCCGGCGGCGACATCGTACCGGCCCCGCAGCGTGAGTTCGCCTTTGCCGACGCGCAGGGTGACATCGCGCAAGTCAATCGCGCCGGCCAGCATGTGCAGGTCGACCGTCAGTTTTTCGACGGGCAGATTGCGATAGTTGACGGCGGCGGCAAAGAGCTTGGCGGTGACGCGGCTATCGAGCGGGGCACCGAGATCAAGTTCGAATTGCAGATCGAGTTGTGGCGGTTGAGTGCCGTACAGGCGGTCGAGTTCGCGGAGGGCTTTGGTGATGAAAACGAATTGCTGGGTAGTGGTGAGTTGTTCCTCGGCGCCGCGGGCGCGGGGTTTGATGCGGCCGGCCAAGCGGAGCCGGATCCCGGCATAGACGCCGGTGAGTTGGTCAATCTGGATGGCACCGTCATCTTCAAAGCGAAAGGTGGCAAAGGCTTCGGCTGCTTGAAATACCGCAGAGCCGATCTCGTCGGGCGGAGTCGGAACGCTGATGGTGGCATTGGCGATGCGGAGTGCGTCAATGGCGTTGCCGCCTTCAATCAGCCGGCGCCAGTGCCAGTCAATCTGCACCACGTCAATTCGGGCAAGCACGCGCTCCGGCGTCTGCGCATCGGCCAGCACTGCGTCTTTGGCGACGATGCCGCGAAAAACATCAATGCGGATCGAACTAAATCGCGCCGCCACCCCTTGCCGGGCGAGTTGGTTTTCGACGAACTCTTTGAGAAAAACCGGGAACCCGCGCAGATCGAGATAGATCACCGCTCCCAAGAAACACACCACCACAAAGAGAATCAGCCGGAGTGTAAATTTGATGAGTCGTTTCAACGGTTTGCATACTTAATCGCGACCGCCAACAGCGTCAACGCCGTTTACGGCTTGGCTTCGTGAACCAGTTTCTTGGTCAGCGTGGCGATCACCGGCTCAGCGAGCCGGAATGTCAACTCGGTGTTGTCGGCAGCCGATTGACCATCGGCGGCATTAGCCAGCCAATGGGTCGCACTACCGGCTTTGAACTGAATCACCAAGTTGGCGTTGTCGGCGTCGGTTTTGGGACGCCCAAAAGCTTCAGCCCGCAATCCCGCCACGAGTCCGGCAATGGCATTGGCGGCGTCGGCATCGAGAACACCTTGGGCCGGCGCGACCAATTTCCAGCGGCCCTGATCGTCACGTTCGAGCGTGACTGCGCCGACAGTCAACCGCGTGATCTCCTCGGGTTTGTACTGGAAAATTGTGCGGGAACGAAACGCGCCGTAACTGGTCGGGATCAGCTCGAGGGCTTCCGGCGCAACGCCGTAAATAAACGGTTCATCGGCGCGCTTGACGTAGGCGACCGCCTGCGCGTTATCCACTGCGCCGACCTGCAAGACACCCCCACCGGTCAGAGTCACCGTCATGACGGGTGTCGCCAGACCGAATTTTTCGAGGTCGGTGGTGACGTCCGCTGTGAATTCTTTCACGCGCAATCCCGCCAAACCCGCGAGGAACTGTTCGACCGCCGGGGTATCACCGGCACCTGTCACCGGGCCGGTAATCTTCCAGCCCGTGGCGGTGTGTTGCAGGGAGATTGTCGTCGCGCCGCGCGCAATGGTGATGGCCTTGACGTCGGCGGGCTGGAAACTGAGGAGGTGCGGGTCGCGCAGATCGTTGATCTGGACGGCGAACCGCTTGGCGGATTCCGCCGCAATCGTGAAGATCGTGTCCCGGTCTTTGAGTTTGGCATAGACGCGCGTGGCGTCATTGGTGAGCGGCATGCCAATCAAGAGCGTTTTACCGGTCGAGTCGCTGGCAACCGTGACTTCCCGGTCGGGTTCGTCGAGATGGTACGTGTGGATGTCTTCCGGTTTCTCGCTGACGAAATCCTGGATGCGGAGGTTTTGGAGGTCAGTGAGCAAGGCGCTGATTTTAGTTTGGTCAGCGCGAACGGCCAGCGGTCGGGTCAACACCCAGAGATTGGATTTCGTCAGTTCGATGCTGCGGTCAGTAGCTTTGATTTCCAAGCGGGTCGCGCTGGCCGGAGAGAACTCAATCGCGGAGCGGCTGCGGAGCTGGTCGAGGGATTGGTGAACACGGTCAAAGGTGTTGTTGCGGACAACGTAAACATGGCGCTGGCCGGCGACACTGACGTAGCGCGCATCGCGCGCCGGGGTTTCGCTGCCGAGTTGCAGGACGGTCGGGCCGGATTTGGACTGGAGTTTGACGGTCAGTTGCGGCGGGCTCAGGCCGAACTCCGCCAAGTTGGCGTCGATCAGGTCTGTGTCGCTCAAGGTGCGCAATCGTTCGGCAAATTCCAGTTCATCCAGCAAGGCGCTGACGGCGCCAAAGTCTGCCCGCACTGCCAGCGGTTGCTTGATGTCCCAGTTCTCGGCGGATTTTTCGAGGACGATGGTCTGGTTCGAGCGGACCAGTTCGACCCGCGTCACCGCTTTGGCATCAATCGCGAGCACCCGTTTGCTCTTGGCCAACCGGTCGGTGGTCGGAACGCCTTTGTAATGATCCCAGACGACAAACCCACCGACGAGCGCCACCAAGACGAGGAGGAAAATGGTCTTGCGGGAATCCATGCGCTATTCCTATTTGCGCCGCCGCAGCCAGACCGTCAACCCAAGGACGCCGATGGCAAAGGGCAAACCAAAGGTCGTCAAGTAGTAGACCGCGGTGGTTTCGTTGGGCGTCATGGTCAGGCGAAATTCTTCCGGCAATTTCGGACTGACAGCGAGGAGTTGCTCGCGCTTGAGGAGCCAATTCAGACCGCTCATGAAAAAATCGAGGTTGCCGGCGGTGAGACTGCTGTTGTCCACAACGGCCGCGGTGCCGACAACAATCATCCGGGTTACTCCCAAATCCACGTTGACATCCCGGGGCTGGCCGGTCTCGACGGCGACTGCCACGGATAACGGGCCGGCCATGTCCCGAGCCGGGTCGAAGGCAGCGCTTTCGTTCTCCGGGTCAGATTCCCCCCAGAACGACCGGGGGGTCAGCGCCAGTTCGGTCACGCGGGGCTGGTCGACGCTTCCGGCTTCCTGTGGTGACCGGCGCACCGACCGGGTGTAGGGAAAATCGGTATTGACCGCGGCAAGACGCTCGGTGATCGGGTGCCGGCCGTAGCTCGTGGCGACGGCGTTGACATCAATCAACGTCGTTCCCCGCATTGTTCCGGCCTTGCGCATCACCAGGTTATCATCCACTTGGACGCCCCACTTCTGGAGGAAAGTTTCAAGGCCGCTGGCCGTTTGGGGGTCGAGAAGAATGTAAACGCGCCCTTGGTTTTTCAGGTATTGATCCAGCGCCGCCTGTTCGGATTCAGTAAACGGTTTGCGCGGCCCGGCAATCACGAGCGCATTCGCATTGGTGGGCAGCGATTGGTGTTCCTGAAAATTCCATTTCTGAACCGTCAGATTATCGCGCTTGATGTAAGTCGCCAGGGTCGAGTAGCCGGTGCGTTGGTCAAAACTGTCTGGGTCACGTTCGCCATGGCCGGTCAGAAAATATACAGCCGGCGGCTCACCTTCCGTCACTGTCTGCAACGCTGACAAGAACGCGCCTTCGGCCTTGAACGACCGCAACCGCGGCGTTCCGCCCCCCATCATCGGGTTGCCATAATCAATGTCCGCCATCTCATCGCGGCTGACGTATTTGTGCCGGTTGCCGGCCACGAAGATCACCAAGGCGGGCTCGCGTTCGGCGTCAATCTTGTATTCTTGAACGATCTGTCGCGCGCGAGCGAGGTCGCGGTGCGGATCCACGTACTCCACCCGCAGCTTGTCTTTGCCGTACACTTGAAATTCACCCAACAGATTCCGCACGTCCTGGAATATCTTCTCATCCAAGTCGGTCTCAGCATTGGGCTGGAGATAGACAATGACTTTGACCGGTTCTTTCAACGCCGCCAGCAGTTGCTTGGTCTTGTCCGCGACCTGGTGGTAACCGGACTTCGTCCAATCAAACCGCGTGTGATGCCGGGCCGCGAGCCAGTTGGCCATACCGGCCAACGCGACCACCGCCACGATCTGCACCAACACATTGGCGCTGATCAAAAAGCGATTGCGCCGCGGAGTGGAGTTTTTATCTGTCTCAGCCATGACTTACCGCCACTTCCTCGATTCCACGATGCGCGTCGTCGCAAACAACGCGACGGCCGTCCCGGTCGCGTACAAGACCAGCGGCCGCACATCGACAATCCCCCGGGAAAACTCCCGCACATGTTCAAACGGCGAGACGTAGCGGAAGAAAGCCGCCAACTCGCCCGTCGCTGTCGTCCCCTGCCAGAACGTTACGATGATGAATGCGAATATCGCTGACACCGCAATCACCGCGCCGATCACCTGATTCTTGGTCAGCGCCGATGCCAACAAACCAATCGCGACGAAAAACTGCCCCATCCCCAAAACACAAACGTAGCCGGCCAGAATCTGCTTCAAATCCAGACTCGCCGCGTCCCCGGCAAAATGCCGGAGAATGAAAATATACAAGCCGGTCACCGCCCACATCAACGTGTACAACAACACCGCCCCGAGATACTTCGCCACCACCACCTGAAAATCCGTGACCGGCGCCGTCATCAACATTTCAATCGTCCCGGACCGCTTCTCCTCCGACAGCAATCGCATCGTGATGGCCGGAATGATGAACAACGACGGGAACCAAAACATCCCGAACAACGCCTCCATCGGCCCCATCTGCATCGGCCGTTCCCGGAACACGAGCACGATCTGGTAGAAGGTCCGGCCCATCACAAACAGAAACATGATCGTGACCACATAGCCGAGCACTGACGCAAAATAAGCGTTCATCTCCCGCCGCAAGAGAGCGAGGACGTTTCTCATGATCTGGTGTTTCCTTGTCCGCCGAAGCCGTGGCGAAGGTGGATCATCGCAACTCACTCCGCCGGCCTTCCCGCCGGTCTTCTTCCGCTTCGTCTTCCTCGCGCATCACCTGCACGAAAATATCTTCAAGCGAGGTCCGTTTCCGCGTCAACTCCCGCAAGGTCCACCCATTCGCCACCGCCAATTTGAAAATCGCCTCGCGCGGATCCGCCCCCGGTTTCGGCTGAATCGTGACCGTCAGAAACTCATCCGCGCCCAACCGGCAATCACTCGTCTCCACGCCGTCAACCTTGCGCATCGCCTCCTGCACTTCCGCCCCCGGCCCGCGCACCTCGACATTGATCAATCCGCCGGCATGCAGCGACTTCACCAGATTCTCCGGCGTGTCCGACGCCAGGATCCGCCCGTGATGGATGATGATGACCCGGTCGCAGGTTTTCTCCACCTCCGGCAAGATGTGCGATGAAAGCAAAATTGTGTGCCGTTTCCCCAGATCCTTGATCAACTCGCGCACCTGCCGGATCTGCACCGGATCCAGGCCGATGGTCGGCTCGTCGAGAATCAACAAATCCGGCTCCGCCAACAACGCATCCGCCAACCCGACGCGCTGCCGGAACCCTTTCGAGAGTTGCCCGATCACCCGGTGCTGCACCTCGACCAAGCCGGTCTGCTTGAGCACTTCGTTCAGCCGGTCGCGCCGTTCACTCCGGGCCACCCCTTTGATCTTCGCGCGGAACTTCAAATACTCCGCCACCCGCATATCGAGATACAGCGGATTATTCTCCGGCATGTACCCAATGTGCCGACGCACTTCGAGCGAATCCGCAAACACATCAAACCCCGCCACCGCCACGCTCCCCGCCGACGCCGGGATGAACCCGGTCAGAATCCGCATCGTCGTGGACTTGCCGGCGCCGTTCGGCCCGAGAAACCCGACGATCTCCCCGCGTTTGACCTCGAACGAAACGCCATTGAGCGCCGTCACGCCCGCGTAACGTTTCGTCAAGTTCTCAACTTTGATCATCGGTTGCATTTATTTGGAGCTATCAGCTCTCAGCCGTCAGCGTTCAGCCCGCCACTTCCGGCTGACAGCCGATAGCTGACCGCCGAAAGCTCGTTCCGGTTATCAGCCACCCCCGGCAAGACAAGCTGAAGGCTGACAGCTAACTGCTGAGAGCTACTTCCCTAACACATCTGCTTCGACAAACACAAGCTTCCGGCGTTCAACGCAATAAATCACACTCGCTTACCCGCCCTGCGGCGGGATGAAGCCCTCCGTCATGGCACGCCCTCCCGTGGGACGTCCAACCCCTGCCTTGCGCCGGGGACGTCCGGCCGCTGAACTCCTCGCGATCTTGCACCGCATCGAGCCGAGAATGACAAACCATGTTCGACTCAAGCGAGTCTACCAAGAATACCGGCAGTCAGACAATCCCGCCCGTTGCCGCCGGCATGGCGCCTCGGCAACCCTGAACCGCGAACCGCGACCTATTTTGCCGACCGCAGAAAGCCGACCGCTGATCGCTCTCCCCGTCCCGCCCCCCGTCCTGTCCCCGGAATCAGCCGCGCTCGTACTGGCCATCCAGAGTCCGGAACTGACCCCAATCACCCTGCCCCCAATCACCGCCGGTCGGACTGGCGAATCCCAAACAGGTTTCGGGATTCCCCCAAACGGTTGGCGGAGTCCCCACGGCCACCGTGGGAGTCCCCGAAATGATTTTGGGAGTTCCCAGGACCACCGTGGGAGTCCCCACAATGGCGCTGGGAAAGCCCGCCGCAGTTTTGAGAAAGCCGCAACCGATTTTGGGAATTCCCATAACAGCCGCGGTGAACCCCGCGGGGACTTTGGGAGTCACCAGACCGCTAGGCGGGTGTCCCAGCGTGGGTTTGGGGATTGCCAACGGCGCGGCGGGGACGCCTTACATCACGTCCAGCGGACTCTTCACTGCCAGCTCCTGGCGGTTGAGGACGTGCGTGTAGATTGCCACGAAAACGACATCGCGGCGTTTGCGTGCCCGCTTCTCATCTGATTCGATTCCGTCCGACTCGGCTTGGGTCGTGAGGGAGTTGTCCCAACTGGTGATGCGCCATTGACGTGGCGAAATGGTACCGGTAGGCTTGACCACATGCTAGGGGATGGCAAAAATGTGGAGTGTGGAGAGTTGACCCCAATGACCAGCGCAAGCTGGCCCGCTGTCACCGAATAAGAAGTATGCGGGAGATGGAAAAAAGCGGAATTAGGTGGAATGGGTTGGAAATGCAATGGTTACAAAAGTGGCACCAAAAAAGAGCGGTTTGCGGGAAACGCGGACACTCCTG
>JAJVHY010000031.1:0-85660 GCA_022072455.1 Verrucomicrobiia bacterium
TGATGCTCAATGTCCCAATCCCACTCCCCGGCGCCAGCGTGCCACCCGCCAACACATTCACCGTCCCGTTGCCCCCCGCCACCCGCAGGTCACCCGCCCCCGTCACCGTCCCCTGATTGGTCACCAGGAAACTGTTCTGGAAGTAATGCGTCCCCGTCACCGTGTTGAACGTCGCCGCACTGTTACCGTCGCCAATCACAAAATCCTGCCCGTTGCTGTAGACGGTGCTCGCCACTTGAAGCAGACCGCTATTGAAGGTAACCCCCGAAGACGACGGTGAGTTTGTGACCAATAGTGCAGTCGAAATATTGACGACGCTTGAGCCACTGATAACCATCCGGTTATTCACACCGCTGGCATTGGTCACGCCCCACACAATAGTTCCAGCTGAGAGGGTGGCGTTGCTGACGACCAACTGACTATTGTTGGCTGCGCCGTTGCCTACGTTTGATCCCACAAAGATGGTTCCCGCATTTGTTACCAGTCCACCATTTTCCACGAGCAACCCAGACCCGACCGATGTATTGCCGCCAATCGAGATAACACCGCCCATCAAATCCAGCATTGATGAGGCTCCGACAACTTTGCCGGTAGGTCCGCCTTGCAACAACCGGATCTCGGTACTAAACAGTTTGCCGCCATTGGTGACAACGAGGGTATTCTCGCGTGTTGTCGTGGTGCCGGAGGTGGCACCAAGGTAAACAGCAACATTCGTTACCACCCCACCCGCTCCGATCCAAAGAGTGTTGTTTGTGCCAAAACTATTATTGAGCCCACTCAGGAAAATCGCATTGCCGTTACCGGCGAGGATGGAATTGGCTGAACCACCAACGACCATCAATGTATTGGAACTGCCCGAACCAGTCCCGATCGTGATACTGCCAGTGGCGAATAACCGTCCCCCGTTCGTGAGTAACACCGAGTTGCCATGGGCGTTGGCGCCAAACCCGATTGTCAGCGTGGCGACATTTGTGATTAGCGCACCACCGAGTACACCACGCCCATTCACGACCAAGGAATTGTTGGCGCCATTTGTTCCAACTGTCAGCCGCTGACCGCCATTGTCCCATAGTGAAATGATGCTGCCGCCCCCGCCCATGACCAGAGTGGTATTGTTCGAACTGCCCAGTCCAACCACCACACCACCAGTGCCATTAACGAACAGCTGTCCACCGTTGGTGATCACCAAACCATTTCCTCCACTGCTGGTGTTGCCAATCGTTAACGCCCCACTCACAGAAGTCGAGGTGAGGTTCGTCAATAGCGCGGCACCGTTGATTCCGTTTCCATCCAAGATCAGTTGGTTACCGGAACCACCATTTTCACCAACAATGATGCGGTTGTTACCGGCATTGTTCCAAATACTCGTTACCCCGACCATCCCGCCACCGACAATCTTGACATAATTGCTCGATGCCGCGTCACCAATGTAACTCAACGCCGTCGCCGTCCGAAGCACCTGACCACCGTTGGTGACGACCAAGGCGTTGAACATGCTATTGTAAATGACACTGGCACCCTCACCAACACGCAAGGCATCGCCCAACAGAAAGCGTCCACCATTTTCGACAGTCAGCGAATTACTCAGCGCCTGGCTCGTGCTTTGGATCCGCCCAATCGTAAAGTCATCGGCATTGGTCCAAGTCGCCGAGCTACCGGTGATGAGCGCTGTCTGATTTTTATTTCCAAAACCAAAGTTATATTGTGCACCCGTGTTCACCACCACCGTGCCATTGCTGACGGTGATGGAGTTGGTGCCGATTGCATATTGGTGCCCAAATGTGAGCGTTCCACCAATGCCGTTGACCAAAACCGTTCCGCTGAAAGTATTCGATCCTTGGAGTTCGAGATTGGCGATGCCATTTTTCGTCAGTTGACCGTTACCCGTAATGTTACCGGCCACTGTCACCTGCCCCGCACCGGCACCACGGACAGTTAGATTGGTCGCCAACACAACACTGTTGCTGATGATGAACGCCCCATTATTCTGGACAATCACGGCATTGCTCCCGACAAATGAAATCGCGCTGCCAGTCAAAGTGTTCGTGCCACTTCCGCCGTTGCTCAAGATGATCGCGTTGAGCGATCGTGCCGTGTCGTTAGTCGCCGTAAACTGTGTCAGTGTGTTGGTGCCGAATTGCAGCCGCAACTCATCAGCCGGTATCGCGCCCGGCGGGGCGGCGTTGTTGGTCCAATTGCCGGCGACGTTCCAGGCCCCGTTGCTGAAGCCCCAGACGAAGTTTGGTGTGTTCGTGTAAGAGGAGTACGCCAAATAGAGGTTGTTGCCGCCCTGAACCACTCCCCACGCGCTACCGGGTGCGTTGGAGAAGGAACTCGTGTCCACTGTGAATTTATTGCCGGCAAAGCCGCTCTGGGTGCCAAACGTGGTGAATAACACGCTGTAATCGTTGCCGGGATCGAAGTTCAATGCATTCGCCCCCAGGCTGTCCAATTTCACGATGAACTCATCGCCCGAACTGGAGTTGATAGTAAGTTCGCCGGTGACATTCAACAAATCCCAGTCAACCCCGGCGGTGCCAGCGAAGTCGGCAACCTCGAAGAGATAGGTGCCGCCACCATCCCACGTCGTCGCGTTCTCCGTCAGTGTTCCGGGACTGTTTCCGGGTGAGAAGACTGAACCATCCTTGACGATGACGCCCGTGGCGCCGGCATTGATGGTGCCCACAGCTTGGAGGGTCGAGTTATTGGTTAGGACCAAGCCGTTGGCAAAGAAGTTGACCGCATTGCTTCGGATCACCAATTTGGCGGTCGAAAGGCCATCACCAACAACGAACGCTTGGGAGTTGTTGTTGGTGATCCAACCAACGTCAAGTGTGCCTCCGTTGAACGTGATGCGGTTGTTGGTGTTGGTGGCCAGCAGAGCGTTGACGTTGGAGATGATGCCGCTGTTGATCTGGAAGAGGTTGCCGGTGGAGTTGGCGCCGCCGACGGTGAGGTTGCCGCCGCGCAGATCCCAGCGCGTGTCCGCACCACTGACGAACAGGCTGTTGTTGGTGCCGCCGACGCCGATGCTCGTGCTGCCGCTGCTGAGGATGGCGTTGGTGACGGTCATCGAATTGAGATAGCCACCGGTGCCGCCAACGTTGATTGTGCCATTGGAGGCGGTGACGGCATCGCCGAGGCCGATGAGTTGGTAGGCGTTGTTAGTCGAAGTGCGGGTACCACCCACGATAATGTTGCCGCTAACGAAACTGGCTCCGTTACTGAGGATCAACTGATTGTTGCTGGCCCCGGCAGTTGTCGAGCCGACATTGAGCACGCCCACGTTGGTCCAGACGGAGCCAACATCGGTCACAATGACTTTGCTACCAAAGTTGCCGATGGTCGCGTTGGTGGTGAGGACTGCGCCGGAGCTGCCGATGAACACTTGGTGGGAAGAGCCTAAGATGGTCATCGCGCCCCCGATGAACATTTGTCCGCCGTTGGTCACGATGACCTGGTGGCCACTGTTGACGAAAGACAGATCAAAAACATTGGAGAACGTCGAGCCGGGGTCCGTCACGATCAGTTTGCTATCGCCAGGGTTAACACCGCTGCTCAAGCCCAAGGTGGCGTAAACGCTGGCCACCGCGCCCCCACTGGCAATCAACACTTGGTTACTCTTGCCACTTTGACCAATGGTGAGCGTCGAACTGTTGCCCAATTGAAAGACCTTGCCTCCGTTGGATACCACCAACTGATTGTTCGCGTTGTAGAGCTGAATCTGTCCGGTATTGGTCCAGGTCGAGCCGGCGCCGGTGACGATGGCCACGTTGCCTTGGGCATCGGAACCGCTGCTGAACCGGCTCTGGCCGACGCTGACGACCGTGGCCCCATCCGTCACCAGCAGCACATTGTTGCTCGAATCGGAGCCCCCGCCGATGGTGATGCCGCTGTTGGTCCAAGTCGAACCCGCCCCGGTCACAGTCACTCGATTGCTATAGGTGCCGCCGCCGGAGCCGATCCCACCGCTGCCGCTGACAACAAGCGCGCCGTTGGAAATGATCAACTGGTGCCGTGTGCTGGCGTTGTTACCGGGCCCGACGGCAAGTGCCCCGGTCACCTGCCACGTGGAGCCGGTATCGGTGACGGTCACCATATTTCCGGCGCCGCCGAACGGGCCCCCGATGATGCCGGTCGCACTGGAGAGCAGGCCGCCATTGGACACGAAAATCTGGTTGCCATTGGCAGCCCCTTGAGCACCAACGTGAACCCGGCTAAAGTTGGACACGATACCACCATTGATCATCAGCGAGTTGTTGACGGCTTGGATCGTGGCGTTGTTGGTGCCAACAAGCAGCATTCCCGCTCCGCCATCCCACAGCGTATCGGCTAGGACCGTGACTGTGTTCAGCGTGGCGCTGTTGCCGATGTGCAACCCGACGCTTTGGACGTTGGCGTTTGTCACGGTCATCCGGCTCACAGAGGCACCGCTGAGGCCAACGGTGATCAAGCCGTTGGAGACCGTCGTGAGGTCGCCCACGCCACCGATGTTGTAGTAGTTGCTGGTGGCGCCGGTGATGTTGCCGACAATGAGATTGCCGCTGCTAAAGGTACCGCCGCCGGTGATGACCACGCCGTTGCTCGACGTGCTGGTGCGGGCGCCGATTACGACGGTGCCGACGTTGGTGAGGGTGCCGCCGTTGATGAGGAGCAGATTGTTGACCGCGTTGGTGAAGCCAACGGTAAGATTCTGCCCGCCACCATTCCAGACGGTGTCGGCAAGGAGGGTCACCGAGTTGTTCGAGGCGCCGTTGCCGATGATGCTGGCACCGCTTGCGGTGTAGAGTTGGTTGCTGAGCGTCAGACTGTTGTTGCCCAAACCGGCCAATGTAATTGACCCGCCGACCAAGTAGATAGGGGCGGAACCCGAGTTTGGTCCTGTGGCCACCAAGATGTTGTTCGTCAGCGCATAGGACAAACCGCTTCCTAATAGCCCCAATCCGCCCACGTTCGTCACAACGCCACTGCCCGTGACGCTCAACACGTTGCCGGTCCCCACGCCAAACTGCAACTGGTTATTCTGCAGATCCCACGTGCCGCCGTCCTTCACGATGATGTTGTTGTTCGAGGCGCCGTTGCCGAGGATCGCTGCCGCACTGCCAACCAAAATCGCATTGGTGACGATCATTGTGTTGTACCCCCCCCCAGCGCCGCCAACGATCAGCAAACCATTGGTCGCATAGCTCAAAGCCCCCACGCCGCCAACATTATAACTGTTGTTGCTGGCCCCCGCGGCGTTACCAACGCCCAGCAAACCACCATTGACCAACAGTCCACCGTCCGAAATCGTTAGCGTGTTGTTTCGGGAACCAGCAATTGAACCAATATTGAACGTCCCTTGGTTGCTGACCATGCCCCCCGCTTCAATGGTCAGTGAATTACCCGAGGACATGCTGCCGACAGCGGAAACGTTCGCGGCACCTTTGATGATCCATTGAGAATTGGCGCCGGTCACCAAGACCGCGTTGTTGCTGGCGTCAGCGGTGGCACCGATATAACTGTTCTGAGATGACACTGTTCCGCCATCACGGATGATCATGAAGTTGCCTGTACCATTATTCCCAACTTGGATCCGGCTGGCGTTGGTAAACGAGGAGCCGACGCCGGTGACCACCAAGGAGTTGCTCGTGGTGCCGGTCGATCCCCCGATATTGAGGATCGCCGAGTTCCCCGAGAGGGTGACCAGTCCCCCATTGCTGATGATCAACTGATTGCCAAACCCAAGATTGCCAATGGTGCTAATGGTATTTGCCTGGTTGTACCATGCCGAGTCTGTGCCACTGACCAATACCTGATTGTTGCTGGCACTGGCATTGCTGCCAATGGTGAAGTTGGCAGTGAAGACCTTGCCGCCGTTGGTCACAATCAACTGATTTCCCGTCCCGTAGCCGCCAATCAGGGAACCCACAGGCGCGCTGTTGCTGAAAACCGAGCCAGTGCCGGAGACGATGATCTTGTTGCTCATCCCCAAACCACCCAATCGACCGATAGTGAACATCGGTGCCAAGACTTGCCCACCGTCGGTGATATTCAGCACATTGCCGGTCGTTCCGCCCGTGGTGATAGTCCCGACATTCAAGGCCGACACCCAGTTTGTCTGCCCGAGCAAATCCCAGACGGCGTTCTGCACGTTCACCGTGGCATAAGAGGCATTGTTGCCAATGTTGACATGCCCACGGTAGTTAAATTCGTTCACAAATGTATTACCGTTCGTGAGGAGGGTCGAGGTGATCAGATTGGTGCCGCCGAGCATGTTCCATGTGCCGTTAATCCCGAACACTTGGTTGGAGGTAATGACAATCCGCGACGCCACTTGATTGGCCGCGTTCGAGGTGGTCAGGTTGCCGCTGTTGAAGGTGAAGAGTGAATTCGTGGTTGTGGCGGTGTTATTCGTTACCACCAACCGATTGGCAAAAATGCTACCGCCACCCAAAACGAGTTGCCCGAGACCGCCACTCCCATTCCCAATCAGGATCGTCCCGGTCCCAGAACCATTCGTGACCGCCAGGGTCCCGGAAGAGATCAGCGACTGGTTCGTCCGTTGCAGGGTTATCGCCGCGCCAACAACATACTGGTTCAAGACGCTCCAAACTTGCCCCTCTCCGATGGACTGGGTAACCGACATCGAAAGATTGGGAGTATTATTCGTAAAAAAGGCGCTGGAAACCAGCAACGGAGTCGCGTTGCTGAAAAAGACGGTGTAGATGGAGGCGTTCGTGAAAACAACTGTATCAGCTCCGACCGGAACCGCAGCCGGTTGATTCCAAATGCTAGCGGTGTTTGTGTAATACCCGCTGGCAGTGGTATTGGTCCAAATATAATCCACCGCAGACGCACGGGGTGACTGGAAAACAATAAGCCCGATTACTATCACCAGTGCTGTCAGGTGGGATTTCAAGGCAGCCATAAACTGGCCGGAGTTTACAAACTGAGCATTTCTTGCCTTGCTAGTCATATTGATTGCGACACCTAGTTAGTCCGCCTCACCGAATAAACACGCATTTACACTAAAAATATCAATTCGTCAATTCCTGAAAAAGTGCATTATCGGTTGGGCTTCCGTAACCACTGGCTCACCCCCACCAACGCCAACAAACCCAACCCGACCAACGCCAGCGGACCTGGCTCTGGAATAACCACAGCAATCTGATTGAGACTGTTGTAGTTGTAGTCCAAATGGTAGCCAGTCGGCAGTCCAAGCACGGTGGTGAAGATTTGATCTCCAGCCAGGTTCCCGTAGGTGACAAGGACATACGCATCGTCATCGGCACTCTCCAGTTCGCTCAAGTTCAACGTTGCACCCGACAAGGTCAACGTGCCCGCGACAACCAACTGATCGGCACCGCCGGTACTCGTGCCATCCAGTTCCGCGATGTAGGTCCCGGTCAATGAGAGATTATTACTGAACACGAGCGTCCCGAGACTAAAGCCCGGTGAGACGTTACCACCGATGGTCATATCACCCACGACGCTGCCGTTGCCGCGCAAGTTACCAGCGACTGTCTTGCTACCGGGCCCGGCGACAAACCCGTTGCGCAAGGTCAGCGTTCCGCCGACGTGCAGGGCGGTTTGGAAATCCACGGTCGCATCCACGATGTCAGCGGCGCCGATATTCGTGAAACTGCCGGTGATCGTCGCCAGTGTATTGCTGGCGAGGAACGAACCGCCTGAGCCGATGTTGACGTTGCCATTCCGGTAGGCAGTCTGACCATTGATCATCTCCAGACGCGTGTAGTTGGTTGCGCCGAAACCTGTGTTAAAGGTGTAGCTCTGATCAACGCCGCCAACAGCGTCGAGGCGGTTGGAGGCGCCATTGAGTCGGAATGCATTGGCCCCGGCGAAGCTCATGTTTGTCAATTGCGTCCCCCGCGTACCGGCCCAGTTGCCCCAGACGTTGGCATTGGTGACCGCCCGGAAGCTGATGATGCCGGTGTCGATGGCCACGCCGGCCGCACTGACACCCGGTGCGGCGGTCGTGAACTGAAAGATGCCGCTGCGGTTGCTGATGGTGTTGCCGGCCGCATAGCCAACGGACAGTGTATTGGCTTCCAGTAAGCCGCCATCGAGGACCCGCACGCTGTTGTTGCTGGCGTTGACGGTCGCCCCGACATTGAACGCGCCGCCGTTGAACAGACTGGCGCCGTTGCTGATAATGACCTGATTGTTCGCAGCAACGCCGGTGGTGGTGCCGACGTTGAGAATGCTGGCGTTGATCCAGATGGAGCCAGGATCAGCAATCGTGACCTGGCTCCCGCTGCCCAAATAGGCGGTCGCACTTGCAACCACGCCGGAGCTGGTGATTATCATCCGTTGAGAGCTTTTGATGTTTAGCCCGCCACCGATGACGACTTGCCCACCGTTGGAAACGATTAAGGCATGACTCACGCCGCCGTTAAAGTCGATGTCGAAACTGTTCGACCACACCGAACCCACCCCAGTCACGATACCGGTGCTGTTACCGGGACTATTGCCGCTGCTGACTCCGAATTTCGCGTAGGCGCTGACCACCATACCCGAGCTGGTGATCCAG
The DNA here is from genome assembly GCA_022072455.1 of Verrucomicrobiia bacterium. GTDB lineage: Bacteria > Verrucomicrobiota > Verrucomicrobiia > Palsa-1439 > Palsa-1439 > CAINDI01. The sequence goes on from JAJVHY010000031.1 coordinate 8,534, forward strand.
AGGAGACTCCCGCGGTCGTTGGACCCAATCGTGAGCGTGCTGCTATTGCCCAGTTGGAAAACCTTCGCGCCATTGGACACCACCAGGTAACTTTTTGCGTTGTAGAGCCGGATTTCGCCGGTGTTGGTCAACGTGGAACCGGGATCAGTGACGACCAGCCCGTTGTTGTTCGCAGACGAGCCGCGACTGACTTCCAGCAGGCCAATACTGACGACTGTGCCGCCTTGGGAAACCAGCACTTCGTTGCTGACAGTATCACTACCGCTGCCGATGTTCAGGTTCCCGCCATTGGTCCAAGTCGAACCGCTTCCCGTGATGATTATCCGGTTGGTTTTCGTGCCTGCCCCGGTCGCGATCGCGCCACTGCCGCTGATGACCATCGCGCCGTTGGAAACGATCAACTGATGCTGGCCGCCCTGATTGCTGCCAGGACCAACCGTCAACCCTCCGGTCACTCGCCAAGTCGAGCCGGTATCGGTGACAGTTGTCGAATTAGCAAAGGCGGTAAATGGGCCACCGACGACGCCGGTCGCACTTTGAACGGTCCCGGAACTCGCAATCCACATCGAATTTTGCGTCCAATACCGACCAATCGTCAGCAACCCGCTATTAACCAGCAACCCGCCATTCGAGACGACCAAGCGATTGCCGCTAAGCGCCCCAAGCGCCCCGACGATGCCTTCGCTGAAGTTGGTCATCGTCCCACCATTGATAATGAGTAAGTTGCCGGCAGGCGCCAGCGTGGCGTTGTTGGTGCCGATGATTAACCGACCTGCACCACCGTCCCAGACCGTGTCCGCAAGAACCGTCACGATGTTCTGCGTCGCATTGTTGCCGATGGTCAGCCCCCCGCTTTGAACCTTGGCATTGGTCAGCGTCATCGTGTTGACTGAGCCGCCGCCAACCCCCACGGCGACCAACCCAAAATTCGTCAACTGGCCGCCAGCGACGGTCAAGACGTTTCCGTTCGCCGCGTTGTTGCCAACCGTGAGATTCTGCCCGCCACCATTCCACACGGTGTCGGCGAGGACGGTCATCATGTTGTTCGAGGCGCCATTGCCGACGAAGCTGGCGCCGCTCGCGGTGTAGAGCTGGTTGCTAAGTGTCAGGCTGTTGTTGCCCAACCCGGCCAAAGTAATTGACCCGCCGACCCATGACACGCGCGCGTTCATCACGTTGGCACCAGTGCTCGAGAGGACGTTGTTGGTCATGGTGTAAGTGAGGCCGTTGCCGAATAAGCCGAGGCCGCCGGCTTGGACAACAGAAGTAGCCGAGTTCACGCGCAACACATTGCCGGTGCCGGCACCAAAGCTCAATTGACCGAGGAGAGTCCAGATCACCCCATCTTGGACGGTAACTAGGTTATTGGACGAGCCACTGCCAATCAGGAGGCCGGCGCTTTGGACGTCGGCATTGGTGACAGTCATGGTATTGAACCCGCCACCAGCGGCCCCGACGATAGTCAAGCCGTTGGTGGCGTAGCTGAGCAGGCCGCCGCCACCCACATTGTAGGCGTTGCCGGCGGCGCCCACGGCATTGCCCACCGTCAACAACCCAGCCGTGACCAGCTTGCCGCCGTTGGAAATCGTCACCGAATTATTCTGCGAACCGGCCAGCGCCCCAATGCTGAGTGTCCCGGCACTGTCAACAATTCCGCCCGCATCAATCGTCAGTGCATTGCCGGATGCTAAACTGCCGACCGCCGAAACACTCGCAGCACCTTTGATGATCCAACGCGAACTGGTCCCCCGCACCAACGCCCAGTTATTACTCGCGGTGGCGCTGGCGCCGATCCACGTGTTCGCCGACTCAATCATCCCGCCATCGGTGATGATCAGGAAGTTGCCGGAGCCAGCGTTCCCAACGTGGATCCGACTGGTATTGGTAAAAGTCGAACCACTGCCCGTGACAAGCAGGGAGTTGCCAGAGCTGGCGGATCCAACCCCGATGTTCATGATGTCGGAACCGCCCTGCGAGGCGAGGAACCCACCATTGGAGATGATAAGTTGATTTCCAGAACCGGCTTGGCCGATTTGGTTTTGGCCAGCGGTGATCAATGCTGAGTTGTTCCCGAGCAAAACGGAATTGCTATTGCCACTGCCAGCTGCTGTATTCCCGCCCAACCGGATCACAGTGGCGAACACCGTGCCGCCATTGGTGATAACCAATTGATTCGCGTTGGCGGCAGTGCTCGCGCCGACATTGAGGGTCGAGACATTGGTCACGATGCCGCCGTTAACGACCAGGATATTGCCGGCGGCAGCACCATTGCCAATCGAAATCCCCTGCCCGCCAGCCTCCCAAGTCGAGGTGCTGGAGCCGCTGTTGCCTTGGACGAACGCGAGGTTGTTCGATGAACCATCCCCAATCGTGGCCACCTGACCACGGGTAAATAACCGCCCCCCGTCGTCCACCAAGAGAGTGTTTCCACCCGAACCGGTCGTACCAACGGTCAGCGAACTCATCGAAGTCAAAGCGGCGGTGTTCGAAATCATCAGGAAATTGCCGGTGCTGTTCGCGCGACTGCCAATCTGCAGTGTGCTGGAGTTCGAGTACGTCGAACCGCTGCCACTGAGGACAAGAGTGCCGCGGCCGGTGCTGGTGGAGCCGAGTTTCGTCTGGTTCGCCAAAACGGTACCGTTCGTAACGAAGAACGCTCCGAGTCCCTGCCCGCCAACAAGTAAGTTTGCACTGGCCGGGGTGTTGGTAACGGCCAGTGTCCCGCCGGCAAGATACACGGTGGCGGTGGTGTTCAGGGCTTGAGCGATGACAAAGGCCCCTTGAGCACTGGTGCTGGTGCCGTCGGCATTATTTGTGAGATTCCACGTGAACCCATTGAGGGCGAGAGTGACGATGCCGTCATGCCCGTTAAAAAAGTTGGTCGCCAACGTCGCGTTCGCGGTGAAGTTGACAGTGTAGGTGGTATCGTTGGTGAACACGGTGGCATCAAGCACCTGATTGCCCGGAATGAGGGCCGGCGCCCAATTGGATTGGTCACTGTAGTTACCGGTGCTGGTGGTGTTCGTCCAGATGAGTGTCGCCGCGTGGCTCGGAAGTGCGAGAGCAATGAGATTCAAGAGAATGATGGCGCCGAACCTCAAGAGGGCTGGGCGAGTGGCCGGCACCGTTTTCGATAAGTTCCACCAAGAACCACACGCTGTGAATAGCGGCTTTCTCATAAGCAACTGTCTCCCAACCACAAAATCCTGCCAGACGCTCCCATGTCGAGTCGTCTGTAACAGCGTATTTACAGAAACCGCAGCGACTTGTCAATCGTTCTACTTACCAGACTCCTTGCGGAAGTTTTGCCGCAACTTCCGGTAACTGGCTCCGCGAAAAAACCGGAGTCACAATTCCGGCTTTGAGCTGTCGTTCGTAATCTTGAATGACCTTGAGCGCCACACCCGAAAGCAGCAAAATCGCCACGAGGTTGATGATCGCCATCAAGGCCTGGCTCAAGTCGCCCAAGCTCCACACGAACGGGACCGAACTTACCGCACCGAAATACACCATCGCCAATACCAGCAACCGAAAAACGCCGATCAGCAACTTGTTTCCCTTCAAGAAGTCCACATTGACCTCAGCGTAGGCGTAATTGCCGAGAACCGATGAGAAAGCAAAAAAGAAGACCGCCAAAACGAGGAAATGTTTTCCCCAGCTACCGACGTGTGTCTGCATGGCCGCTTGGACGAGAGCCACTCCGGCCAGCGGGCCGCCGGCCACAAAGTCGCCCGAGAGGAGAATCAACAAGGCGGTACAGGTACAGACCACCATGGTATCGACAAAGACACCAAACATCTGGAGGATCCCTTGTGTTGCCGGGTGCGTGGCGGCGGCGGTGGCGGCCGCATTTGGGGCCGACCCCATGCCGGCTTCATTCGAAAACAGGCCCCGTTTCACGCCAAGTGTCATCGCCTGCGCGAGTGAATATCCAAGAAACCCAGCCGTTGCCGGGCCGAAGCCGAACGCACTCTTGCAAATCAGCACCAGGATGCCGGGCACTGCGCGGAAATTGGCAGCGACCGCATATAACGCCAATCCCAAGTAGAACAGCGCCATCAGCGGCACCATGAATTCCGTCACCACCGCCACCGAGCGGATCCCTCCGAAAATTATCAGCGCCGTCAGCACCACCAGACCAATCCCCACAGTTGCCGGCGCGATGCCGTAGGCCTCGTGGAGGGCGGCCGCAATGGAATTGGCTTGGATCGCATTGAAGACAAATCCGAACGCGAGCAACAACGCGAGCGCGAAGAGTACTCCCAGCCACCGTTGCCGGAGGCCGAGTTGGATGTAGTAGGCCGGCCCGCCGCGAAATGTGGCGTCGCCGTGCGGAACTTTGAAAATTTGTGCCAAGGTGCTTTCGACTAGGGCACTGGCCATCCCCAACAGGGCGGTCATCCACATCCAAAACACGGCCCCGGGGCCGCCCAAAGAAATCGCCATGGCCACTCCGACAATGTTACCGGTGCCGACTCGGCTCGCCATGCCGGTGGCGAAGGCTTGGAACGGCGTGATGTCCCCAGCTGCCCCATGGCGCAATCCCCGCGTCATTTCGGTCCAGCCGCGGCCGAAGAGTCGCAACTGGATCACGCCGGTGCGAATCGTGAAGAACGCCCCCGTGCCCAGCAGCAGATAGATGAGCAGTTGCCCCCACAACACGTCGTTGGCCGAGTCAATGAATGCTTGAATTTGTTCCATGCTGTTATTCCCGCCGGTTGGCGAAGCTCTTGTCCAACAAATACTCCCTGCGCAATTCCGACACCCGATACTCGAACTCCATCCAGTCGTGCAGGCGACCTTCCGACTTTTGAATGGTCGCGCCATTCCACTCCGCCGGGTCGCCCAGCGATTTGCCAAACTCAGTTTCGCTGTCGCTCACCGGCTTGAGGGCCTTGTTATAGAACTCCAAGTCGCCCAACTTCTCGTCGCTCCAGTGGTTGACTTCCTTGCGCGCGGTGCGCTGAAAGTGGAGCCACGCGGCGCGCAGGATTCTAAGCTGAATAGCTTCCGCGACGATGCGCGTGGGCTTCTCAAACTGAACCAGACCGAAGTTGCCGGTATCGTGGACGGTCCCGCCCCAAGTCACGGGTGGTTTCCAACGAATGACCGTGAATCGCCACTGCTCCTCATTCAGCGGGAGCCGGTCGTAAAGTGCCTCCCAGGGAATAAACATGAATGTGCCAACGCCGCCCTGAATTGGCAGTGACTCGACTTTTGCGTAATTCTTGAGCGACCGATAATGGCGATGCGGCATTCCCCAATCGATCCATTTGACGGTCTGGGCAAGTTGACCAATCATGACTTGATAATAGGGCACTTCCTTCAGCCCGGGCGTGAAGAACAATTCCAGCGAAATGTCCTTGCCCTGATCTTGGAGTTTCTGAATCTCTGGATCGTTGCTCTGAATGTAGACGTACCAACCGCGCTCGTCGTACACCATAAAGAACGCAGTGTCGGCACCCGTGGCGCTAGTCGTCGCGGCGTAGGTATCACGCAATACGGAGGCATCGAGAATCAGTCCCTTTGCAGCCTCACTGTTATAGGGAACAAAGCGCGACTCCCGCCCCTTGCCCGATTTCACCATCTCGGATTGAACCCAAGCGCTCACCCCGTAAGGCGGATTCTCCAGATACGGACACTTGTAGTTCTTCGCCGCATCCAACTCACCGGCTGTTACTCCGACCGCACCGAGAACCCCCAATAAGACAAATCGCAAAACATTCATCGTCTAGTTCTCCATCGCAGTCTGGATTTTGCTGATGTACTCGATCATCTCCAACCGAACGGCATTCAGGTCGGCGGTCCGTTCGTCCAACAGTTCCAACCACATCAATGCTTTCTTCGCAGCAAAGACGGCCTGCCATTTTCCACTCGCGATGGCCTGGGCGGCATCCTGTTTCAACTTGGTCGCGTAACGCCCATCATCGATCCCTTCCCGGAACCCTTCCCACGCCAGCGTATCGATCATCCCGTTCGCCGTCGGATACACCAGGTTCATCCTCCGGAATTGGTCGCCCAGAAAATCATTCCACACGTTCGCCTTTTGCTTTTGGTAGAGAGTCGGATGAAGCGCACTGAAGTACAGGTAGTTAAATGACCCATCGTAGTTGGCCTTGTACCGCGCCAACCCCTCCCACCGGCGAAATACGTCGGGATTCTCCGGCCCGGTATGTGGTCCGGCATAACTGGCTACCTTCGCCCCCACCGAATGCCACGTCGCAGCAATCTCCCGATCCGGCCAACCACCATGATCGGCGTAGTCAATGCAGTAACCGGCCAGGTCAAAGTGCCGGCCCTTGGCGGTCGTCGCCCAGAGTTTGAGCCCTTTTTCCCCGACATACTCAGCCAACTCCCGCAGCACCTTGACGCGATCGGTATTCGCCTCGTCCCAAGTCGCCAGATAGATGTCGTGATGGCCCACCGCTTCGGTCAACGTCTTGACCAAGTCATCGATCCGGGACTTGAAGAGATCCATTTTGTTCTCCTCGCTCCCGCCCCAGTATGCCCAACCGCGTGAGATCAGCGGCTTCATCACGAACCCGGCTTTGGTCATCAGCTCCAACTCGCGCTTCAAATCGGCGATCGCCTTGTCGCGGTCGCGCTTGTTTACCAGTGTGAGATCCGACCGGCAGTTGAGGACATTGTGGTCGAGTAAGTTTTTATAGATGGCGACCTGTTGCTTCTCCGCCGCTTCAACCGGCATCCCCAACGCATCACACATCCCGAGAATGCCCGTCCCCATGAGTGTCACCAAATACTCCGCATTCACGTCATAGTAAGTCCGTGGCAGGGGCAACTGGAAGGGAAGCACCTTCAGCAGAATCTCGATCTGGCCAGCGGCCTTCCCGTTGGCAATCAAATTGATCGTGCCAACATAGTTCCCGGTCTTAACACCTTCCGGAACCTTGATGGTGACCCAGAACTGCTTATTCTCTCCCTTCGTCAATCGCACCGGTAAGAGTGTCTTACTATCCGCGACTGATTCCGTCAGGTAGTTAAAAGCCTCAGTCGCCTTCTCCTTCGGATAGCTGATCCACCGATACTCATTTCCGACGCGGAGGTAATTCTCCCGTTTGTCATTGTCGACTTTAATCAGTGTTTCATCATTCAACAGCAGTTCTGGGACAAGCTCGCGCCGGTTGTTGTCCGCAAAATAGCTATACCACGCCGTCCCGCCCTGGTACCAACACTTGACCACCTTGATGTCGACGTTCGACGCAGCAATCTCACCGACGCTGCTGACCAGTGCTGAGCTTTTTAACTCGAACTTCGCAACATCGACGCGGGGTGACACCACAAACGAAGCCGGCTCGAACTCACCCTGCGCCGCCACAACCCGGAGCCTGGCCCCGAGGCGCGCATCGCTCGGAAGGCGGTTCGGCAGGCGCGGGATCGAACTCAGCGCCGCCACCTCATAACAGTCGAAGTCGGCGCAAGCTCCTAGTCGGGAGGAAGCGAGCAAAACCGCGAGCGCGAGGATCAATGGCTTCATCATGGCTGGACCGGTTTCTTCCGCTTCAGGCCGGGGCCGGTTTCGTTGAGCTGGCCGCTCCCGCCTTCGATTTTGACAGACACCTCTGGCCCCTCGGCTTCGTATAGGATCGAACTCTCGCTCAGCCGGCAATTCACGAGGTGTATCATCCGGGTGTCCTTGCCGGCGATGAACTGGGCGGCGCGGATTGTGCAATTCGAGAAATTGAAATAGGTGCCGGTGATTTCGTCGACATTCAGCATTGTCTCGTTCTCCAGCTTGAGCGGCGGGGTGCTGACCGTCTGTCCCGGCTTACGAAGCAGTCCGTCAGCCACCGCTTTCGTGTCGAAGACAATCGCGAGTTTGCAGTTCTCGTAACGGTTGTCGTGAATCCGGGCGATGCCGGTGCGGGTCATGTAGATCACTTTCCCGCCGGTGAAACGGTTGTTGCGGAAGACGTAGTTGTGCGGCCGGCCCCACAACACCACCGACTTCTCGAACTCGTTGTCCTCGAAAATCAATTCACTTCCGGCGCACACGACCAAGTCGCCGTTCCGGTTTCCCCGAAACTTATTGCGGCGGAAGACCACGTCCTGCATCGCCTCCGCGCCATCCTCGAAATCTACTCCGTACGCGGGGTTCGTCCCACCGTTTTCGTCAAACCGGTTCTCCTCGATGAGCCACCGCTGGCCGCCACAATAGGCCAAGCCCAACCGCCGGTTTTGGGCCAGAATGTTGTGGTGGAAATGGACATCCGTCGGCGGCCGGAAATTCGTGATGCGGGCGATCCACTCACCCTTGGTGGCGCCGGCATGTGCCGGTTCAGCGGAGACTGCGGGCTGGTTAAACTCCAAGTGCATCCATTTTGCGCCAACAGGGATGGTGACCTTCCGGTATTGGAGGCATTTCTGTCGACTGACAAAGTTCATCTCGGCGTCGAAAAAATAGGCTTGGTAGACCCGGCCTTTGATGAAGGGATACCCCATATAGCCGGCCATATAGCCGAATTCAAACTGCCCTTCGCACGTGGTCAGGTCGTAGGGTTTGATCGTGCGAATCTTCTCCGCGTTGGCGATTTTCGTTCCCTGTTCGGTGAACGCCCCCGACTCCAAGTCCTTCGCGTACATCGAATACTTGATCCGGGCGAGCAATTCGGGCCGGGTGCGGGTCCCGCTGACGCCCGTGCTGGCGCCATCGCCCGTCATATTGGACGCCGTCACGTGATCCACCTCCACGTTTCGCCCGCTGATAAAACGGATCCCCGTGCCCCACTCGTGCGTTCCTTTGACGGTCGTGTAGTCATGAACATCCCGGTCGCCCTTGAGTTTCCCATTTGTCAGCCGGACGTTTTCCGCCCCATCCACAATTTCCACGACCGAATAACGCATCAACCCATTCGAGTTGATCTGCAACGTCGCGCCGTTCAGATCAATAACAGTGTTCTTGTGGTCAATGACTACCGGGTTCGTTTCGCAGATGAGATAGGTGCCTTGGGGGAACACGATCCGGTCCGCCCCCACTGCTTTCGCCTCCTGCAACGCGCGATTGATGCCGGTCGCCGTCTCCACGGGCGCGGTGGCGTTGTTGCGGATGCCGAATTTCTTCAGATCAATCTTGTAGACGTGCTTGAACTTCGTCAGGTCCGCAGTTGGTTTGGGCGTTGCCGTGAGGGTGATCTCGGGAATTATCTGTTCCCCTCCGGCCTCGTCGCCGCGGAGTTGATCACCGGCGGCTTCGGCCGGCATCCAATCGAATGTTTCCGCGCGAAGCATCGTGGCGAGACCAAGAATAATGACGACGATTTTGAGGAGGTTCATGAATTCTTTCGGGTTGTGGGTCGTGAGATTACTGGCAGGACGAGGCAGGAAGGATGTTCGGCTGAGTGATGGATGGTTTGCACCGCCAACTGCATCTCGGTATCCGTCGCGAGCGGGTTGCCGGTATTCGGGTTGCGTGAATAATGCGGAAAATTGCTGCTCGATATCTGAACACGGATCCCGTGGCCGCGCTTAAATACGTACGCCGTCACATCAACGTCGATCGTCAATTCGTACACCTGGCCGGGCACGAGCAGTTCGGGCGGCTGATCCACACCACCACGAAAACGCGCCCGCAGAATTCCGTCACAAACGTTGAATGACCGGCCGTCGGGAAATACGTCCACCAGCTTGACGGTGAAATCGGTGTCGCGGGCAGACGAGGCCGCAAACAGCGTCAGCGTCACCGGCCCCGTGACTTCGAGGTCATCCGGCAACGCCGGCAACGTGTACACCAATACATCGGGACGTTTTTCGATTTCCGTCTGCTCGCGCTGACCGCTTCGCCCCACCCCGCGCCCACCCCACGTCGGCACCGGGTTCTGCGGATCGTATGTGAACGTGTCCGGTTGGGAGGCTGCGGCTTTGTTCCAACTCAAACTGCCGGCAGGCCCTAAGTAGAGCGGCGTCCATCGGGTGCGCTGAAGCGGCCACTCGTTCTCGCACCGCCACTCGTTGTCACCCATCACAAAAATCTCGAGCCGCGGCGCGACCGGCGTTTGCCCCCGAAGCTGCGCCGTCAGGAAATCGATTTCCGCGGTCTCGGTCACGATCGCCGCGGGGCCATAATCGATGTCCCCTTCCTTGACGTTCACCCCATGCCCCCACGGGCCAACGCGGAGACAGGTGCGGGCCGACGGGAGTTCGTTGAACATTGCGAACACGCCGGTGCCGATGTTGTCGAACCACCCGTTTTGCAGAAACAACCCGGCCTGACTGCCCCCAAGCCGCCCCTGAAATGATAATGCCTGCCAAAAAACATCCCGGCCAGGATGCTCGACCACCTCTTTCCACGAGGGACTCGGCAGCGTCGCCCGGTCATCCAAATCCACGAGCGGCACCGTCGCCAGCAGTGCCTCCCAGTCGGGGGGCGTCCGCGGTTTTGCCTGCGTCGTCATTGCGATATGCCACGCCGGCATGAACGCGAGCGCCAACGCCCCGTGCGTGTAATAAATCGAGTAGATGTCGCTGGTGATCGCCGACGGGGCCGCTGCTTTGAGCGCGGGATGCCTGCTACAGACCGCCGCCAACTGGGTGGCGGCGCAATAGGAACCGCCGACCATGCCGATATTGCCATCGCACCACGGCTGGGCGGTGATCCAATCGAGCACGTCCTGCGCATCGGGAATCAGTTCCGCCCACAACGCAAATTGGCCTTCCGATTTGAACCGCCCCCGGCAATCCACCGCAACAAACGCGAACTCCCGTTTCACCCAGGCGAGACCGCCGACGCTACGTCCACTCGTCGCATCATACGGCGACATCGACAACACCACCGGCCACGTCCGCCCTTCCGGCGGGGGCAGATAAACGTCGCCAACCAGTCCAACACCGTCGCGCATTGGGATCCGCGCCCCAAGAATAACGCGCGCCTCGCAAGCCGGCTGGTTTGTGCGCTTGCTCATTTCCGCGCCACCACCTGCATGACGCGCGCGTGATCAAGCCCCCAAGTCGCCAGCACCGTGATCCGCAGCGTGCGACAAGTCAGTTTTTGGCGCAGTGCCCACTGCCGCTGCCAATGCCCCGTGACCCGCGCCACCGGCTGGGCGTCGGCCTCCACCAGAAAATCCTTCACCGTTTCCGGCTGACCGGCGCCCCAGTGCATTCGCTGGAGATACTCATCGCTCATCGTCAACGTCAGATGCCGGTGCAGACCGGTATCGAAAATGATTTCCAGATCACCGATCGTGACCGGCTGCTCCCACCGCAATTCCAACCACGCCGGCAAGCTCGTGCTCATCCAACGATGACTGCCGGGCTGTTGGCGCTCGGGCGCAACGCTACGGGGGCCTTGCAGGCAGCGATTCTGACCGGAGATCACGTTTGTTGCCGGACCGTCCCGATGTTCGCTGGACGCCGTGATGCGCGCGTGGCGCGCGAGATTGTCTGACTCGTCCGGTCGCACGCCAATCAGATAGACATCTTCCCGCAACAAGCGTTGCCGGATCTCGCGCAGCGCCGCGGGCCGCCCGGCCAGTGCGGCCGGGGACAGACCGGTCGTCGCCGCATACGCCGCAGAAACGCCGACGCCTTCGCCGACGACCGCGCAAGTGGCCATCACGCGCGTCGAAGCAAACGCGACGTGTGTCGCCGACATGTTCCGTCCGGCGAACATCAGATTCTTCAGGTCCCGCGCAACGCAACAGCGCAACGGAATGTCGTAGAGCTGTGGCACGGGCGTCTGGACGCACGGGTGTTCATCTTTTTGGTCAACGCCTGCCGGCGGATGAATATCAATCGGCCACCCGCCATACGCGATGGCGTCGGCATAGGGTTTTGAGCCCATGACATCGCTTTCGGTCAAAATATGTTGCCCGATGAAACGCCGGCTTTCCCGCTTGCCGGGAAGCATTCCGAACCATTCCAACGCCCAGTTTTCCGCGCCGTGCGCGCCGCCGTTCTTGATGTGATCCCAGACGCCGAGCAGAATCGCCAGCAACTCGTCGCGGATGATCTCGTTGTCTTTGATCGTGTCGAGGTGCCCTCCCCACTCGATCCACCAATAACCGTACTCAAGCCCGTACTCATTGCCGGCTTGGGTGTGGTCACGGAGTTTGAAATCATCTTCGGTAAACTTCCGCGCCCACGCCGGCGCGACGAACGGCATCGGCCGGTCGTGCTTGCGGGCCATGAACATCAGGCTCGATCCGAGCGTTTTCGTATCCGCGACCGGCTGCGCCAGGGATTCACCAAATTGCTCCCGCGCTTCGCGGCCGCGGAAGAACGCCGCGCCCGCCGCCACGCCCAACCCGCCGTCCCCGGTGCAATCCACGAACACCTTTCCGGAAATCTGAAACCGGTCGGCCGTCGAAAACCGGACTGCCTCGACAGTCGTGATCGTCCCGTCAGTCACCGTCGCGCCGGTGACAGTGGTGTTCAGCAACAGCGTCAGATTGGATTCCGCCCGGCACTTCTCGTACAAAATCAGGTCCATCATTGAGGGCGACCGTTGCGCGTTGCGCACGGCGTTTTCCAACCGGATTTCCTCGATGATGCCAGTCTCGCGGGCTTCAAGAACGAGATCCTCACCGGGCCGCATCGAGTTCGCGCCGACGATGTGCATGCGGACTTCGCTGCTGGCATTGCCGCCGAGAACCGGGCGATCCTGGCAGAGAATGACCTTTGCCCCCTGCCGGGCGGCGGCGATGGCACACGGCACCCCCGCGGGGCCGCCGCCGGCCACGAGTATGTCGCAATCCAGCTTGTGAGTTTTGCCATTGTTCATAGATCGCATTGAGCGGTTGGCACGTGGCTGCGCTCAGACCGGACCGGCAAACAGAGACGCGCCGCACGGGGCGGCCGGGTACACAGGTAAAGTTGCCCCACCGTCATGATCGCCCGGTATTCCCATGGGAAACTTTCGACCAGCGGGGCGATGGATGCGGCTGGCGACATGCTCAGAGCGATTCGATCGCGATGGTGCCGAGATAGGCAGTCACTTGGGAACCGGTGATGATGTAGATTTGTTTGATCTGGTGAAGTTTGGATTCGAAGGCGACTCCGGCAGCCTTGTACTCAAATGGTGTGCCGTCCGACTTTGTGCCGGTAATGGCGATGTCGTATTTCTGCTTCGTGAAATCGACTAAAACAGAATACGTGTAGAATGAGTTCTGTTGGATCTCATTTTTCCGCAACACGATCGTGCCCCCGCGACCGAAGCCGCTGCCGTTGTACCCCAATCCGCCGGCGGCTCCTTGGTCGAAAATCAACTCACCAAAGGGCAAGGCATGAAATCCAACGCGCACCTGATTACCCGGCGGACCGCCATCCGGGAAGTTGACAGCGAGTTGGACAGTGACTTTCACCCGGTCACTCGTCGTCGGTTTGAACGTGATGTTCTTGAGGTTCGCCCCCTGCAGCAGCAAGGCCGGTTTTTCGTTGTTCCAGGGAACCGCCACGACCCGTGCACTGGCGTTGTCCGTCCGGTTCGTCACGCGGAATTCCCAACCGTCAACTCCGATGATACTTTGGTTGAGGCCGTACGGCGACGCGGCGAAGCTGGTGAAATAGTCCGCCCGGACTACCCCGCCCAAGAGGACTGACGCCACCACCACCGCCCACCCGACTCCTTGAGGATCTGGCTTCATAAAATTGGTCACGGAAGGGTTTTGGCCGGGATTGGCGCCAGTGACTCGACGGAAAGCGCACCGAGATACCCGGTCCCTACGATGAGCAGGGAATCAATTTTGGCCGCCTTGCTCTTGCTCGGTTCGAACGCCACTCCCGCCGCTGAATACCGAAATGGGGCGCCGTCCTTCTTCACTCCCGTCACCGTGATGTCATAGGTCTGCTGGCTATAATCGAGAAGGACAGTAAAGGTGTAAAAGGAATTGACGCGGATGACCTCTTTGGGAACGACAATTGTTCCCTGCCCCTTCGTTCCGGTGCCGTCGCCTTGGTACCCCAAGCCCCCGCCGGGCCCCTGATCGAAGAAAATCTCCCCGAACGTCGCCGGCCAAAAGATGACCCGCAAGGCCTTGCCGCTCCGACCTTCGGCAAAATTCACGGCGAGTTGAACTGTGACCTTCTGCTTGTCGCCGACCTTCGCTCCGAAATTAGTGCGCTTGAGGCTGCCTCCCCGCAACATCAACCCCGGTTTATAGTCGTTCCAGCGCAAGGCAACCACGCGCGCGGCATACGCGGCCTTGTCGTCTTTGGCAGGAAAGCGGTTTTCCCAACCATCAATGCCAACCACCGATTCGTCCAAGACATACGGAGGCACGCTGAAGGTGGTCACGTAATCAGCCCGAACGGCCGGCCCCATGCCGGCAACCGCCAGCATCGCGAAGAACAGTGATTTGCGTTTCATGGCTGGCCGTTCACTTTTTTTCAACCACCGCCCGGGAATGGTCGCGCAGGAAATCCTTCAGGGCCACGGCGATGTCGCGACCGAATTCTTTGGCCGAATCCATGTTGACCTCACAACCGCTGGCATTGGCGTACGGAGTCTCCAAGGTGACCCCCAAAATCGTATTGGGGAGTGCTTGAGCCCACCGGGAGCTAGGGCCATCCTTCGGACTGTTGTACCCGGTGCCGATGCGCATGGTGTGCTGCTGGCTATAGATAAGAGGACCTTGTTGGTTGCGCTCCAGAAACGTGGTGAATTTGTCCAGTCGCGCTGCTTGGTCACGCGCTTCCGGCTCAAGAAAATGCACCACCTCGTGTATGTCAGTCTTCAAAGCCGGGTTGTGCAAATCCAGAAACACCAACGGCCGGCCAGCAGCCCAAGCGGGCAGGCGCTCTTTCAATGCGGCGACCTCCCGGTAAATCGGGGTACCAATGTAATCACGGTTGTGATCGTGGGGCGCGCGATTCTTGCCCTGATTCCCGTCCTCGACGCCGTCAGTATCCATGAACGGCACAAAGAGGAAGTCCGCGTGCTCGCGCAGCCACCGCCCCGCCGCGTCGTCAGCCAAGGCACCTTCCAAGACACCCTCCAAAACGTAACTCGCCATCATTTCGCAGCAATGGTGCCGGCCGGTGACCGCGATGGCATACGGCGCTTTCTTCTTCATATTGCCAACCCGCAGCAGCATCACGTCGCGGCCTTTGGGAGTCTTCGTGAGCGTGTCAATATGCAGATCAGGGCGACCCCGATGCTTGACCAGAAAACGCTCGAGATTCGCGTGAACATACGGCATCCCAACCGAAAAGCGCACGGCATTTGTCCCCGCCGGAAAAGTGTATGAGAACGCACCCTCTTTGACCGCATCGGCCCCGAGCCAATTCCACGACAAACCCTCGTCCAAACTCACACCGGGGCCGCGTACTCCCACGTAATTTTTGTTGAACACAAATGTGAGCGTCCGCCCGCCGGCGCCTTGAACCCGAAAATACCAGTAGAACCACGGCTGCAGGGTCCCGGTCAGGTCGGGGCTTAAGTGGACGGTGTCGCCAGCAACTTTATCAACAACAATGTTACCGCCTGGGAATTTTGCGTCAATGGTGAAGGGCATGTTGTCAGGTTTTGGATTTGGTGAATTCGCTTCGGCGAAGGGACCGTTGATTGCAGCTGCGAGTGCGATCAGCGCGCCCATGTTCATCGGGTTCAGTTTCATAAAATGGCTAACTCAAAAAAATCATTGGCCGGTTGCTCGTCCGCAAGCGGTAATGTTCACGACATGCCGGTGTTGACAATTCCGCAGACTTCGGAGACGGACTTCTCCCTCATCCCAGCCCGCCATCAGGCCGGCCCTGACGAGGACAAAGCAATCCGGTAAGATAGTTATCTGTCTGGAGGAGGGCCAACTCATGGCAGCGGATTACCGTTGTCGAACCACCATTGCGGAACCTGCATTAACGGTATCTTCTTCCCCCACTGTCCCCAAGCCCCGAAATCACTGTCGGAAGTCGCGCCACCTACCCACGCACTTTTTCGATATTTAATCTCCGAATGTCCATCAAGAAACATAAAAGTGAGCCCATCGGTGGTTGAGCCGTGTGATCTTGGCTCCAAATAGGCACTCGGGACAAGAGGCGGCAAGCCAAGTGCCTGATCTGGGTTTGTGAAAGCAGCCGTGCCAAGATAAATGTCGCTGAGCGTCTCCGCGATACAGATTGTTTCTGAATGCCCAGGATATGGACGAAGACTGGTCAACCAAAAAATGCCAGGGAGCGCCTTGATGGAGACCTGCACCAGCCATTTGTGGCCGCTGTACCCAACCGCCTTCCGCAAATGCGCCTCACGAGTCGGCTCCGCAGCACTCGGCGTCCAACCCGAAGCAACCCGCATGGCGGGACAATAGAGCGGCGCACTCAGGTAGCTGGGCACAAGGTTAGTTCCTAGTGAGTTTGGCACTCGAGAGTCGCTGTCATCAGAGTAGGCAATGAGCGCAACAAAAAGCTGACGCATGTTGTTCGCGCAACTCGCGTCATAGGCACGTTTCCTGGCCTTCTGTAACGCGGGCAATAACAAGGCCGCCAAGACGGCCACAATGGCAATCACGACCAAGAGCTCGATCAACGTAAACGCCACTCGCTTCCCAAGTCTTGCTCTGCTCGGATTCCACAAGTCCATTTTGATGATTGGTTTCAATACAACAAATCATGACTTCACATGGAATATTCGATTAGCCCCGCTCCCGCAAACACAAGTTTGTCTTTGACCATTGATCCATGCGCAATCACCGACCCGAGTTGTTGAAGTTTGTAATATGGTATTTACAATAGATAATCAATTTTGTCAACCACAACAACACCGCGCGATACCAGAGGGGAGCGCCGGCGGGGCCGTCTTCGCCGAATTCAACCATGTTTTTGAAGCACACTGACGGTCCGCTGAAAAGTCTTGGCGGGGCCGTCCGCCGCAACGACCGTCACCAACAACTTCAGTTTCCGGTAATACTCAACCAGCGGGGCCGTGCTTGACTCATAAGCCTTCAACCGCACTCGGACCGCCTCCGGCCTGTCGTCTTCGCGTTGCACCAACTCGCCCGCACACGCATCGCACCGCCCGGCTTCTTTCGGCGGCCGTGCCGTCAGATGATAAATCGCACGACACTTTGCACAAGTGCGACGCCCCGCAATCCGCGCCACGATCTCTTCCATCGGCAATTCATAACTCACCACCGCATCCAGCTTGACTCCCAACTCCTTCAACGTGCGCTCCAGCGCCTCCGCCTGCCCGACCGTACGCGGAAAACCATCAAGCAAAAATCCCCCCCGGCATTTCAAACACCGCGAGCGTTCGCGCACCATCGCCAACACAATCGTATCCGGCACCAGATCGCCCCGCTGCATGTACGCCAAGGCCGCTGTCATAGCCGGGGTCTGTTCGCACTCGGGCACCGATTTCGCCGCCCGAAAAATATCGCCCGTGGACAAATGACAGCCCCCGTAATGCTCCTGGAGCAGCTCCGCTTGTGTGCCTTTCCCGACGCCGGGCGCACCGAGTAACACCAGCCGCCAAGCGCGGGACAAGTTCGGTGGCGCCGGATCGCAAAACACACTTTCCCCTTTTAACCAAGCCGCACGATCAGTCGTCATCGGGACGACCCTCCTAGTAGTGGGGTGAAACAACGGCAATAGACCAAAACTTGCGCCGACATGCAACGAAGAACACGCCGCCCCAGCCGGCTAGTACTTTGGGTTCTGACGCAACCGGTCGATGCGGTCGCGGACGTAGGCGATCAGATTCTGGCGAACGCTCGCGACAATCTCCCGCCCCATCTCGGCGCTGGCTTTTGACGGTTGACCAATCGCCCCGCTGACATTGAAATGCCCGACCCCGAACATCGTCAAGTCCCGTTGCTGCAAGCCGGACTCCACCGTCAAATCACGCCTGTCCGCCCCGACCAAATCCGGGCGCAACGCGAGCATCACCGAAGTTTCCCACGCGCCCGCATGCACCTCATTCACGACCGACAATGCCGGGTCACCAAACTCCCACCAGTTCGCCAAAATAATCTTGAGCGGCCGGTTCTGGGCATTGATGTCGCGGGCGGGCGGTTGCAGGCTGAAATTTCCGCCGTGCCCGTTGATAAGCACAAAGAACCGGAAGTTCTGCCGTTCCAACTGCGCGGCGAGGTCGCGCACGATTTGCATCACCGTTTCCGGTCGCAAAGATATCGAACCACGAAACGCTGAATGCTCCAGGCACGTCCCGTAATCCATCGTCGGCAACAAACCCGCGCCGAGCGCCTCCGCGACTTGCCGGGCAAAGTAACCGGCTTGAATGCAGTCCGTTAACAGCGGCAGGTGCGCACTGTGTTGCTCAAATGAACCGTACCCCATCACCGCAATGTCGGTTGAGTTCGCCTGCCAGTCGAAAGTCGTCCGGGTGCCATCAATCATGGCGGCATTATTGCCGGTAAGTTTTCCACCGACAAGGCCGGTCTTGGAAATTCCGACAATCCGAGGCAAACTCACCGGCATGGCAGCCCCTGAATTCATCGAAAAATGTCTGACGAGTCTGGCCGAGGCGACGTTCGTGCGGCTGACACTCACCCGCCCCCGCACTCCCGGCCTGCAACGCGTCCTCGGGCGTCTCGTCCAACTCCGGGAACACCCACATCTCTCCCTTACGTTCCGGTATCCGACGCGCGACGTGACGAAAAACATTCCCCTCGCGGAAGTCGCGACGTGGTTACGCGGCGAGTTGCCGGCGAATTTCAAGGGCGCGGTGTTGAGCACGACGAACGGCGATTGGCAATTGACGCCGAAACGCCTCATCCTGCATCCCCCAGCCAAGCGCGCCACCCCACCCCGGTCACACGACGTCGTCAAATCGCGTCTGCTGGACGAATCAGCGCAACAGTGGTTACGGCGACTCAAAGTGTCGCCCGACAAAGACCGGCAAATCAACCGGTATCTCGAGATCGTCGCCCCGCTCGCGAACGACGCGCACACCATCGTGGACATGGGCTGCGGCAAGGGTTATCTGACGTTCGCCTTGTGGCACGTGCTCCGCGTCAAAGTTACCGGGGTGGAACAACGCACGGAATTGGTCGCGGCAGCAAACGACCTCGCACGGGAAATCGGCGCGACCGGGTTGGAGTTTGTGGCCGGCACGATCAACAGCGTGGAGTTGCCGGCGGCGGACGCGTTGATTGCATTGCATGCGTGCAATACCGCGACTGACGACGCGCTCCGGCGCGGCGTCGCACTGGGCGCGAAGTTGATCGTCGTCGCGCCCTGCTGCCATCAGGAAGTCCGCCCGCAATTGGGAAAACCGGAGCCGTTAGCCGACGTCCTCCGCCATGGACTCATGGCCGAACGCATGGCGGAATGGGCGACCGACGGCTTGCGCGTCCTGTTTCTGGAGCGGGCGGGTTACCGGACGAAGGTGATTGAGTTTGTGGAGTCGGAACATACGCCGAAGAATTTGATGATCGTCGGCATCCGCGAACGCCCGCCGTTGGCGACGCGGGAAAACATCGAGCGGTTCAAGGCGTTTTTCGGCATCGAACGTCATGCACTCGATTGATTGGGCGGCGCTGCAACGGTTGCGGGCCGGGTTTCTGGCCGGGGCGACGAATTACTGGCAAAGCGAAAGCGATCTCGCGAGCTACGATCAGACGTTCGCCCAACGCATCGGCTGGAAATGGGATTTTGTGCTCGCTGAATTAAAACGGCTCGGTTGGCAACCGCCGGCCGGCCCGGTTCTCGATTGGGGCTGCGGCAGCGGGATTGCCGGGCGGGCGTTTCTTGGCGAGTTCCCGGCCACGGAAATGGTCGTCTGGGATCGGTCGGAATTCGCGCTGAATTTTGCGACGCGCCGGTTGGCGGAACGGTTCCCGAATGTGTCAGTCCGCCGCGGGCGCGCCGGGACGACTTTATTGGTGAGTCACGTCATCACGGAGTTGCCGGATTTGAACGAGATTGTGAAGTTGGCGCGCGAGGCCACGGCGGTCATTTGGGTGGAACCGGGGACGTTTGCGGCGAGCCGCCGGTTGGCGGAAGTGCGCGAGAGTGTTCGCGGCCACATCGTCGCGCCGTGTCCGCACCGGGGCGAGTGTGGGTTGCTGAACTCCCGGCATTGGTGCCATTTCTTCGCGCCGTCGCCGCCGGCAATCTACCGCGATGGGGATTGGGCGCGGTTTGCGAAGATGGCCGGCGTGGATTTGCGGAGTTTACCGGTCAGCTATCTCGTGTTGGACCAGCGCCCGACGCCGCCAGTGCCGGCCACGCGGGTGATTGGCCGGCCGCGCGTCTACAAGGCGCATTCGCTGGAATTGACGTGTTCGGCGGCGGGCGTGGCTGACGTGCAAAAGAAGAACCCCTGACGGCTGGCGCCGGCAGGGGTTCTTGCGAGTTTTGCGAAGTGGTTACTTCACGACGACGTTGCTGGCCTTCGGGCCTTTCGGGGAGTCAACGAGATCGAATTCGACCGTTTGACCTTCTTCAAGATTCTTGAAGCCCTCGCCACCCACCGAGCTGTAGTGTACGAACACGTCAGCCCCGCCCTCTTGCTGGATGAATCCAAAACCTTTTTTCGTATCGAACCACTTCACTTTGCCTGTTGCCATAACTCTCTGTTGACCTTTCTTCTTTTTGAGTCCGTATGCACAAAAAACCGCTCCGAGTACTTCGAAGCGGCTGCGCACTTCCAAAGACTACGGGCGCGATATAGTAAAATCCCTCCTCCCTTGTCAATGATGGACTTTCCCGTTGGCACTCGGTCTGCTAATCTTAATCCCGCATGAAGAATCCCCACCAATTTGACAGCTCGGAACGCCCGTCGAATTCCTATGATTTCAAGGCCGTTCTCCTCGTGGATGACGACAAGGAGTTGGCGACTTCAATGCAGTGGATTCTCGCCGACCAGAATTTCATGGTGGACGTGGCCCACGATGGCGCCGAGGCCATCCTCAAGGTCAAAGCCAACCAATACGACGTCGTGGTCTGCGACGTGATGATGCCCAAACTCCGCGGCGACGAAGTTTATCTGGAAGCGACCGCGTTGCGTCCCAATCTGGCGGACCGGTTCATCTTCGTCACCGGCTACGCGGCCGACCCGAAGGTCAACGTCTTTCTCACCAAGACCGGCTGCAAATACCTCATCAAACCTTTTCCGATGCAGACGCTGATTGATTGCGTCCGGCAACTCCTCAGCTGATCTTTTCGCCTGAGATCAGGTCTTTGAGCGTCTCCCGCCGTCGAATCAAATCCACCCGGCTGCCGTTGACCAGAACTTCGGCGGGCCGGGGGCGCGAATTATAGTTCGACGCCATCGCCATGCCGTAGGCGCCGGCACTCTTCAAGACGAGCAACTCGCCCTCGCCTACGGCCGCGATCGCCCGAGCTTCGGCAAAGAAATCACCGGATTCGCAGACAGGACCGACGATGTCGGCTTTGATCTTGCCGGTCTTCGTGGCTTTGACCGGGACGATTTCGTGGTAGCTGCTGTACAGCGCTGGGCGGATGAGATCGTTCATCGCGGCGTCGGTAATCACGAAGGTTTTGACCGGCGTTTTCTTGACGTAAATCACACGGGTGACAAGCACCCCGCCATTGCCGACAATAAACCGGCCAGGTTCAAGCAGCACGCGGAGGCCGACATTCTTCACCAACGGCAGGACGGCGGCCGCAAACTGTTGCGGCGTGGGCGGAGTCTGATCCTTGTAGCGGATGCCAATACCGCCGCCGAGATCCACGGTCTTGAGCGTGGCCGGGGCCAACTGGCGGACTTCCTCGACCAAACCCAACAACTTCCGGGACGCGAGCACATACGGTTGCGTCTTCACGATCTGCGAACCGATGTGCATTTGGACACCACGAATCTCGACGCCGGCCAACCGGCTGGCTTCGCGGTAAACCCCCAAGGCCCGCTTGATGGAAATGCCGAACTTGCTCTCTTCCTTGCCGGTCGAGATGTAATGATGCGTTTCGGGATCCACGCCGGGATTAACACGCACGGCAATGGGCGCGCGCTTCTTCAGCCGGCGCGCCACGCAGTCGAGCTGCCGGAGCTCGGCTTCGCTTTCAACATTGAAAATGTAAATCCCCAGCTTGAGGGCGTATTCGATTTCTTCGACGGTCTTGCCGACACCGGAGAAGACGCACTTGCCGGGCTCGCCGCCGGCTCGCACCACCCGGTAGAGCTCGCCCGCGCTGACGATGTCGAAGCCGGCACCAGCTTTCGCGAGCTCGCCGATGATGGCGAGGTTGCTGTTGGCTTTGACGGCGTAACAGACCAAATGATCGATCTGCCGGAACGCACGGTCGAGCCCCGCGAATTGGCCCACAATGTGGTTGCGGCTGTACACGTACAGCGGGGTGCCGAACTTCGCCGCGAGTTTGCGGAGCGGGACGCGTTCACAGAACAGTTCACCCTGATGATATTCAAATGCATTCATGGAAGGCTGCGGATACTACCAAACTACAGCCATTGTGCAATCCGATCGGCAATCGCCGCCCCGCAGGCATCCTTGAGGATCCGCCGAGTCCGTTCCTTCGCCGCGGCGCGGTCGTACTGGGCGACGTACTTTTCGACCTGCCAGCGGGAGTCGTCGAAGACCAGATACTCCGGCTGCCGCTGACTGGACTTGGGGAAACCGACGGAGCCGGTGCCGAACAAACCCGAGTGATTCGACTCCATGACCACCGGCGCCACATCCCGCCCCGGCCCGACATGCGCTTCCATCGGCATGAGCAATACATTGTGATTGTCGAAGAGGTCGGCGCGTTGGGCGTGGGTATGACCGTAAAACGCCACGCGGCCGCCTTTGCCGGCTAACGTGTAAAGTTCGTGAATCGCGTTATGCGGCGTCCGATGGTACAGCCCCGAACTCGGCTCGGCGATGGAATCGTGCGTCAAATAAATCTTGTCATTGACCTCGGTGATCAACTCCGCGTCGGCCACGAACCGTTTGGCCCACGGTTCGCCATCGAGCAGCCGGCGCGTCCACCGCAGCGTCGCCGCGGCTTCATCGTTGTACAACGCGAGATTGACTTCGCCGCGCACCGCCAACTCGTGATTTCCCGCCACCCACGCCAGCAACCCCCGCTGATGCAGCGCCAGCAACCGATCAATGCATTCAATCGGCTCCGGGCCGTACCCCACCATGTCGCCAACGAAAAAGTAGCCGTCAATTTCGCGCGTCTGCGCGTCCGCCAACACCGCGTCGAGGGCGGCCAGATTCCCGTGGACGTCGCCGAAGACGAGGTACCGCATCAGCGTCCCTTCCGCGCCGCCACTAGTGCCGCTCCAACCACCACCACCGTCTGCCCAAGTTTCGGCGGCACGATCCGGTAGTTGTTCGCAAAGACCGGGAAAACCAGCCGTTTGACTGTCTGGCGCAGCGGCCGAAAAAATTTCTCGCCCGCCGTGGCAACCCCGCCGCCGACAATCACAATATCAGGATTTACAATGGCAATCGTATTCGCAAGAGCGAAGCCAAGATACCGGGCGGCTTGCGGGACGGTGCTCACCCCGCGTTCGATGGCCAAGCCGGACGCGAGCGCTTCGAGCCGGCGAGTGCCGATCACGGTATGCCCGATTTCCGCCGCACCGAACCGGCCATTATCAACTTTGCCGTCAATCACGAATCCCCCACCAATGCCGGTGCCGACGGTCACATAAAACACCCGCCGCAAACCTTTGCCGGCGCCGAGCGTTGCTTCCGCCAAGGCCGAACAATTCTGGTCGTTCTCCACATATGTCGGCAAACCGAATTGCCGGTGAAACCAGCTTTGAAGTGGATAACCATCCCAACCGGCAATCTGATGCGACTTGATCGTGCGCTGACGTTCAAGGTCGTACGGGCCGCCAAAGCCGACGCCGATGGCGCGCACCCGGTATCGCACCACCAGCGGCGGAATCAGTTCGGTAAATTGCTGTAGAATGCCGGTCGCCCCTTTTTTCCGGTCGACCGTCCGTCGTTCCAAAGCGTGAACCTTGCCCCGCCGGTCGCAAACACCGACCTGCAGTTTTGTCCCGCCGATTTCGCAGCCGAGAAACATCACTTCAACAATCTCTTCCACAGTGCGATTTGGGCAGCGACGTTCTTCGGCGACGGCGCACCGATGATTTTGCGCATCGCCAGTGCCCGGTGCACGTCAAACACCTTCGCCGCCGCCCGGCCAAACTTCCGACCGGCCAGTTTCGGCAACTGCTGCCCGGTCTTTTCCGCTTCGGCCACGAGGGCACCGACGAGGTGGTGGGCTTCGCGGAATGGCGTGCCTTTCAGTACGAGGTAGTCCACCAAGTCGGTCGCCAACAACAACGGGTCACTCGCCGCGGCTTCGCAGCGTGTCCGGTTGACCTTGATGTCGCCCAGCATGGCCGCGACAACTTCCAACGTGTTGAGCAACGTGTCGGCAGAATCGAACAGCGGCTCTTTGTCTTCCTGCATGTCGCGATTGTACGTCAGCGGCAAGCCTTTCAGCATCGTGAGGACGGAGACGAGGTTGCCGTAAAGCCGGCCGGTCTTGCCGCGGGTCAGCTCACAAATATCGGGATTCTTTTTCTGCGGCATCAACGATGAGCCGGTCGTGAACGCATCGCCAATTGTGACAAAACCAAATTCCGCACTCGACCACAGGATCAAATCCTCCGCCAACCGGGAAAGATGCACGCCGGTCGCGGCGGCTGAAAACAGAAATTCGAGGAGAAAATCCCGGTCACTCACGGCGGCCATCGAGTTTTGCGTCACGCCGGCAAATCCCAACTGCTTCGCCACGAACTCCCGCCGCAACGGCAACGTGCTCCCGGCAATCGCGCCGGAGCCGAGCGGACATTCCTGCATTTCGATTCCGAAGACCTCGAACCGCCACGCGTCACGCGCGAACATTTCGACGTAGGCCAGCAAGTGATGCGCGAACAGGACCGGCTGGGCGCGTTGCAGATGTGTGTAGCCCGGCAACACGACGGTCGCATTCTTTTCCGCGAGCTTCACCAGTGCCCGCTGCAAGTCGAGCAGCCGGGCGACACACAGCACCGTTGCGTCACGTGTCCACAATCGAATATCGGTGGCGACCTGATCGTTCCGGCTGCGGGCGGTGTGAAGTTTCTTGCCGGCGGCGCCGATCTTTTTGATGAGCGCGGTTTCGATGTTCATGTGCACATCTTCGAGGTCGGCGTCCCAGTGGAACTTGCCGGCTTCGATTTCGCGCTCGATGAGTTTGAGGCCGCGGGTGATTTTGGCGAGTTCGACTTTGGTGAGGAGACCGACTTTGGCGAGGCCTTGCGCGTGCGCGATGGAACCGGCAATGTCGTGTTTGTAGAGCCGCCAATCGAAGCTGACGCTCTCGGTGAATTTCTTGACGGCCTCGGCAGGGCCGGCGCTGAACCGTCCGCCCCACGTGCGTTGCGACACTTTTTTCATAAGGCGCGATTGTGGGGAAACGGTTGCGGGAATCAAGCTCTTACCGGCTTGTCGGTCGCCAACTACCGGCCTTTCAGAGCGCGGGTGAGTTCTGGGAGGCTGGTGTACCGATCGAAGCCGGCGGGTGGTTGGAAGAGTTCGATATCGGGCGGGGTGCGCTGGAGGTTGCGAAAGCGGATGGTGAAGACCGTGGCTTCCGTCTCGAACTGGAGTTGGACGGGGAAGTTGTCCAACTCGGTCGCTTCCCAGACGCGCACGTCGTATTCGTCGCCCAGTTTGTTGATGACGTGAACCCGATATTCGGTGCATGGCTGGTCACCGACGATGGTGTCGCGGAGTTTGGTCTTGGTGATTTCCAGCACTTCTTTGGTGTGCTCGCGCCAAGTCAGGACGGTTTCCACGTAGGCGCGCAGACGGGGGTAGACGACATAGGCGCGTTTGAGTTCCGGCAGTTTGATGGTGATGGCCGAATCGAAATCGGGATCGCGGCTCTCCAGATAGTCGCAGGCTTTCAAGCCGCGGAGTTGCGTCAGATCAACGATGGTGCGGAGTTGGCCGGCCAGAAAGGTGTAATCAACGTCCACGACAAAGTCGTTGTTGGCGTTGGTGCTGAACCCGCTGATTTCGGCGGTGGCGGTAAAGCCCACGCCGGGGCCGAGGAGTGTCCCGAGGAGGTTGAGCGGATCAACCGGCATCGAGCCGGGGCCACTCCCTTGCGCCCCGACGGTGAGGCAGCCGGCCATGAACAAGCTCAGCCAGATGCCCCGGCGTTTCATCGCCCCATGCTATTCATCATTTTCTGCATGGACTGCATCATCATCTCTTGGACATTGGCGTACTTGGTGTAGTCCGCCGGCAACTCGAACAGCGCAGCGGCGGGCTTGGCGAGTTTGACGTCCTGGAAGGTGGTGGTAACGGTGCCGTCACTGGTTTCGACAGCGGACTGGAGGGGAAAGTCTTTCAGGTCAGTGGCGGTCCAGACGAGCATTTCAGTAACTTTGCCGGCGGCGTCGGTGATGACGACTTTGGATTTGACGCAGGGGTGCCCGGCAATTGTTTCCTTGCCGAGTTCGGTGCGTTCGATTTTGGGCGAGGCATCGGTGGATTTGGTCGCGACGGTTTTGGGCGCTTCGCAATAGGCGGTCATGCCGGGATAGATGATGTAGGTGGCGTCTTTGTCGGGCCGGTGCAACGTCACCATTTTACCCAAGCCCATCTCAGCCATTTGGTCGCTTCCTTTGCCGGCGCCTTTGACCTTGGTCATGTCAATTTCGATGCGCATCTTGCCGGCGAGGAAGGCGTACTGCATTTCGCCGGCCTGGGTTTCCTTGCCGCGCCGGTTCTTGACCATCATGACGGCGGTGGCGGTAAACGCGTCGTTTTTGCCGAAGAGTTGGGCGAGCAATTCGCTCGTGTCGGTCTTGCTGCCACCGCCGCCCCAGAAGGCGTGTGCGGTGAAGGGAAGGATCAGCGCCAGAATTAAGCCGGTGATTTTCATGCGGAATTTCTAGCAAACCGGCGGGCAGACTCCAATTAAAACTTCACGGCCAGCCAGCCGCTCTGTTAAAGGTGCCGGCATGCAACGGACGATTCGTGGAGTGATGTTTGACTTGGATGGAACGCTGGCGGATTCGCTTGCCGATTTGGCGAATGCGACGAACAGCGCGTTGACGGCGCTGGGTTGTCCGCCCCACCCGCGCGAGAAATACCGGGTGCTGGTGGGCGACGGGGCGCGCGTGCTTTGTGAACGGGCGGTGCCGGCAGAGCGGCCGGATCTGGTGGAGGAGACGTTGCGCCGGATGCGGGCGCATTACGATGCGCATTGTTTCGACGAGACGCGACTTTATGATGGGATCCCGGAATTGGTGAGCGAACTGCACCGGCGGGGTTACCGGTTGGCGGTGCTTTCGAACAAGCCGGACGTTTTCACAAAACGGATGATCGCCCACTATTTCCAGCCGAATCCATTCGACGCCGTGGCCGGCCAACAGCCGAACGTACCCCTAAAACCGGATCCGAGCGGAGCGCGAGCCATCGCCGGGCAACTGGGAATACCGGCGGGTGAGTGGCTTTATTTGGGAGACACGAACACTGACATGCTGACAGCCAAAGCGGCCGGGATGATCGCGGTCGGCGTGCTGTGGGGATTTCGCGACCGCGCAGAACTGGTCGGGAGCGGCGCCGAAGAAATCGTCGCCGCTCCCGCCGAGGTGTTGAAACTACTGTAGGAGCGACATTCTTGTCGCGACCGGTCGGGGCATGAATGCCCCTCCTACATTAATACCGGCTCTCGCGACGCCCGCCACGGCCGCCGCCGCCGCCACCGCCAAAGTCGCGACGCCCACCGCCGCCGCCACCGAAGTCACCGCGGGGGCGCTCTTCGCGCGGGCGGGCTTCATTGACGGTCAAGGCGCGGCCACCGAAATCCTTGCCGTTAAACATTTCAATCGCCTTGTTGGCTTCGTCTTGCGAGCCCATCTCGACAAACGCGAAACCGCGCGATTTATTGGTGAACTTGTCCACCATCAACTCACACTTCACAACGTTGCCGGCTGTCTTGAACAGGTCCAGCAAATCGCCTTCGGTGGAGTTGAATGACAAGTTTCCGACGAATAACCTCGTACCCATGGGGACTATCTCCTAGAGCTGCGGTGGGAGGTAACACTGGAGGCGTCCGCGTCGTGCGGACAGAGGATTGGGCCAAGCAACAGGGCCAGACGTACAATCAACTCACTTAACTCTCTTCGGGTCTCTTCCATCTGCAAGCGGCGGTAATGTAGGGAAATTGGCGCAAATGGCAATACTAATCTTGAAGCAACGCCGCCGGTGTGACACAACAGCCGCATGAAACTCACCCCGCTTTTCCTC
Source organism: Verrucomicrobiia bacterium (assembly GCA_022072455.1). GTDB lineage: Bacteria > Verrucomicrobiota > Verrucomicrobiia > Palsa-1439 > Palsa-1439 > CAINDI01. Next base: position 36,679 of record JAJVHY010000031.1, read on the forward strand.
CTGCTCACGGCCCTCACGGCTCAAGCCGAAGTCATCAAGATCGTCTCCAGCCTCCCGCGCACCGGCAGCGCCAACGCGCAGACCTCCACCATGGTCAACGGCATCAAGATGGCCATCGACGAAGTCGGCGGCAAAGTCGCCGGCTTCGATATCGTTTATGAAGACTGGGACGACGCCTCGCCCGAACGCGGCCAATGGGATCCCGCCCTCGAAGCCGCCAACGCCCAAAAAGCCGTCAAAAACCCCGACATCATGGCCTACATCGGCACCTACAACTCCGGTGCCGCCAAGATCGCCATGCCCATCCTCAACCACGCCAGCCTCGTCATGATCAGCCCCGCCAACACCTACCCCGGCCTCACCAAACCCGGCACAGGCGAAGCCAACGAACCCGCCGTCTACCGCCCCACCGGCAAGGTGAACTATTTCCGGGTGGTTCCAGCGGATGATATTCAGGGCGAAGTGGCGGCGACGTTCGCCAAGGAAACCGGTTTCAAAAAAGTTTTCATCCTCCACGACCGCGAACTCTACGGCAAAGGCGTGGCCGACGTCTTCCGCCGCGTCGCCACCAAACTCGGACTACCCATTGCCGGCTACGAAGGCATTGACATCAAAGCCGCGAATTTCCGGTCGCTAGTGACAAAAATCAAAAGTACCGGCGCCGACCTCGTCTACTTTGGCGGCACCACCCAGAGTGGCGCCGGTCAACTCGCCAAAGACCTCGTGGCCGGCGGCGCCAAAGTCAAACTCATGATGCCCGACGGCTGCCGGGAAAATGCCCTCATTGAAGCCGCCGGTAAAGAAAACCTCGAAGGCCGTGCCTACGTCACTTTCGGCGGCCTGCCCCCGAGCCAATTGAAAGGCAAAGGCCGGGACTTCTACGAAGCCTACAAGAAAAAGTACAACGCCGAACCCGAAGCCTACGCCGTCTACGGCTACGAAGCTGGCAAAGTCGCCCTCGAAGGCATCCAGCGCGCCGGCAAAAAGGATCGCGAAGCCATCCGCGCTGCCGTCGCCGGGATCACGGACTACGAAGGCGCCCTCGGCAAATGGAGCTTCGATGCCAACGGCGACACCAGTCTCAAAGTGATGATGGTCGAAGAAATCAAAAACGGCCAGTTCTCGCCGGTGAAGATCGTGGGGCAGTGATGCCACCGCTGTTGTAGCGGCGGTCTAGGACCGTCGCCGTCGTTGTTTCCGATTGCGGCGCTCACAGGGCGCCGCTACAGTGCCGCCCATGTCGGGCTGGGAGGTTTTCCTTCAACAACTCATTATCGGGCTGTCCAACGGCATGATCATCGCCTTGATCGCGTTGGGCTACACGATGGTCTACGGCATCGTCGAACTCATCAACTTCGCCCACGGTGACCTCTTCATGCTCGGTTCGTTTCTCGCCTTGACCATCGTCGGCCTTTGTACCGCCCTGCCGGTCTTTGTGGTTGTGCTCCTGCTACTCACACTGACCCCGCTCTTTTCCGGTGGCCTCAACTGGCTGGTGGACCGGCTCGCCTACCGGCACCTCCGCCACTCCATCCGCCTCGCGCCACTCGTCTCCGCCATCGGCGTCTCGTTCGTCTTCCTCAACGTCGGCCTGCTTTGGGGTGGCGTGCCGATGGATGTCTTCGGCCTCGGCAAAGCCGCCGCCGCGCCGAAAGACTTCCCCGTGCTCGTTTCCAATGACAACCTCCTCGGCGACGCCACCGTGCAGTTCACGGCGAAGGACGCGTTGGTGTTCGTCGTCACGATCCCGTTGATGATCGGCCTGACGTGGTTCGTGAAACGCACCCGCACCGGCAAAGCCATGCGAGCCGTCGCCCAAGACCAGACGGCGGCCGAACTGATGGGCATCAATGTCGACCGTGTCGTCGGCCAGACATTCCTCATCGGCGGCGGACTGGCCGGCGTCGCGAGCGTCGTGTTCGCGCTTTACAACAACACGATCTATTTCCAAATGGGCTACCGGGCCGGCATGGACGCGTTCACGGCGGCAGTCCTTGGCGGCATCGGCAGCTTGCCGGGTGCAGTCCTCGGCGGACTCTGCATCGGACTCGCCCGCGCGTTCTCCGATCAATACATCGCCACCGGTTGGACGAACGTGATCGTCTTCACGATTCTCGTCCTCGTCCTCGTTTTCCGTCCGGCTGGCATCCTCGGCTCGAAACACAGGGAGAAAGTATGAGCAAGCTCAAATTCCATTGGGCCTTTCTCCTCATCGCCGCGTTCATCCCGGCGATCTCGCCGCACTTCGCCGAATTACTCCGCCCGATTTTCGTGATGGCGATCCTCGCGCTCGGGCTCAACATCCTGACCGGCTTCACCGGCATCCTCAACCTCGGCGTTGCCGCGTTCATGGCTGTCGGCGCGTACAGCTACGCCATCCTCACGTGCGACATCTACCCGTTCCAACTCAATTTCGGGTGTGCGACCGGCACGACCGTTCTCATCGGCCTCCTTGCCGGCCTTGCGCTCGGACTTCCGACCATCCGGCTGCGCGGCGACTACCTCGCCATTGTCACTCTCGGCTTTGGCGAAATCGTCCAGGACACACTGAAAAACCTGGATGTCATCACCAAAGGAACCCAAGGCATCAACCCACTCCCGCCCCCACCCTTCTCCGTCTACTACCTCTTCCTCGCTTTTCTCACCCTCGTCGTCCTGCTCAACCGCAACCTCCAACGCTCGCGCATCGGCCGCACGTGGATCGCGATCCGGGAAGACGAACTCGCCGCCTCCTGCATGGGAATCAACCCCATGAAAATGAAACTCCTCGCCTTCTCCCTCGGCGCCGCGCAATGCGCCCTGGCCGGCGCGCTCTGGGCCAGTTACCTCGGTTCGAGCGGCGAACCCGGCAACTACGATTTCCAAGTCAGCATCATCGCCCTCTGCATCGTCATCGTTGGCGGCATGGGCAACATCGCGGGAGTCTTGCTGGGCGCACTCGTCGTCATGGGTTTCAACTCCATCGTGCTCGAAACCCTCACAAACTTCCTCAAGTCTCACCAGATCATCAGCAGCAGCAACGTCTTTACCGCCCCCGGCAACTGGAAGTATCTACTCTTCGGCCTTGCCCTCATCCTCATGATGCGCTTCCGTCCCGAAGGCTTGTTGCCGTCGAAACAAACCAAAGCCGAACTGCACCACCATGAGCCTCCTAAAAATTGACCGGCTCACGATGCGGTTCGGCGGACTCGTCGCGGTCGACGCCGTCACGCTCGACATCGCGCCGAACGAAATCGTCTCGCTCATTGGCCCGAACGGCGCCGGCAAGACCACCGTCTTCAACGCCGTCACCGGCGTCTACGAACCGACCGCCGGCAAGATCATCTTCAACGGCCACGAAACCCGCCGCGAACTCACCGGCAAGACTGCGCTCGCGTTCTCACTCGTCGGCTTCATCACTGCCGTCGTCGCTGTTATTCTCGCCAATCTCGAAACCGTCTGGGAAGCCGCCGTCACCGGCAACTACACCTACCGGCAACCGTTCCCGTGGACGAAAGCCCTCGCGTCCGCGCAAGAGACATTGACCGGTCACTGGCTCGTACCGGCACTCAGCGGGCTTTTCGTCGGGGTGACCGGCGCATGGGCCGTCTGGGAACGTTCCCGGCGCGCCCCCGAAATCGCCGCCCGCGCCGGTATCGCACGCACGTTCCAGAACATCCGGCTCTTCAACCAAATGACCGTGCTCGACAACGTCCTGCTCGGCATGGACACGCACCTCCGCACCCGTTTTTGGGACGCCGCACTCCGGCTCCCGTTGTTCTGGCGCGAACGCAAGCACTCGACCGGCAAGGCGCTGGAGACATTGCGTTTCGTCGGACTCGAACACGAAGCTGGTCAACTCGCCGAAAATCTCGCCTACGGCCACCAACGCCGGTTGGAGATCGCCCGCGCGTTGGCCATGAATCCGAAGATCATTCTCCTCGACGAGCCCGCTGCCGGCTTGAATCCAGCCGAAAGCAAAGCATTGATGGATCTGATCCAGCGCATCCGGCAACGCGGCATCACAGTGCTGTTGATCGAACACGACATGCAAGTCGTGATGAATATCTCGGACCGGGTCATCGTCCTCGATTACGGCGCCAAAATCGCGGAGGGCGACCCGGCCACGGTTCGGGCGAACCCGGCCGTCATCGAGGCCTATTTGGGGAAATCCGATGCTCGCGCTTGAAAATGTTCAGGCCGGGTACGGCCCGGTCAATGTCCTCCACGGCGTATCACTCCGAGTCGACGCCGGAGAAATCGTCACCGTCCTGGGCTGCAACGGGGCCGGCAAATCCACAACGCTGATGACTATCTGCGGTATCAATCCAGCCCGGCACGGCACGATTACCTTTGCGGGACAACCAATCACTCGGTTGCCGGCGCATGAAATCGTCAGCCGTGGACTCAGTCAGGTGCCAGAAGGCCGGCGAATTTTTCCCCGCTTGACGGTGCGCGAGAATCTCGAAATGGGGGCATTTCATCAACCCGCCGGGGCCGACTTGGACCGGGCATTCACCTTGTTTCCGATTCTGAAAGAGCGCCAAACACAATTCGGCGGCACGTTGAGCGGCGGCGAACAACAGATGCTGGCGATTGCACGGGCGTTGATGGCCCGACCGAAGTTGTTGTTGCTCGACGAACCGTCGCTCGGCCTCGCGCCGCTGATCGTCGCGAAGATTTTCGAGATCATCCGCGGGATCAACGCGGCCGGCACAACGATTTTGCTCGTCGAACAAAACGCGAATATGGCATTGCATATCGCCCATCGCGGTTACGTGCTTGAAACGGGTCGCATCGTGCTCGAAGATTCCGCGAAGAATTTAATGCACAACGAACAGGTCAAGAAAAGTTATCTCGGAGGTTAAATGCCCACAGTCGCCATCATCGGAGCGTCAGCGGACCGGAACAAATTCGGCAACAAATCGATCCACGCGCATTTGAAGGCCGGCTACGAAGTCTTCCCGGTCAATCCGAAGGAAGAGACCATCGAAGGCTTGAAGTGCTACAAGTCGATCCTCGATGTACCCGGCCATCTTGATCGCATCAGTCTCTATCTTCCGCCGCCGGTCGCCGTAAAGGTGCTCGACGATATCGCGAAGAAGGGCTGCAAGGAATTGTGGGCGAATCCCGGCGTGGAAAGCGCGGAGTTCATGACGAAGGCGCAGGCTCTCAAACTCAACGCGATCTACGCGTGCAGTTACATGGACGCGGCAGGTCGGTAGGGTGCGCTATTGCGCACCATTCGTCGCCACTGGTGCGCAATAGCGCACCCTACACTTTGTTCGCCTTTAACTCTGCCAGCGAGTAGTGCGTCCCGCGCCAGTCAATGCCGTCGTGGAGCAGCGTCTTCAGCGTCGCGTTCCAGATGATGTATTGGAACAGAATCGCAGTCAGCGGGAATCCAATCCAGTGCCAGCGTTTCAGGCCGTGAAACGGGGCATTATCCATATACATCAATGCGATGACGGCGATAATGGCGAGGTTGAACAACCACACCAGGCCGGTTGTGACAAAAAGCGCGACGACCGGCCAGACGAAGAGGACGGTTTGCGCAATCGATGCGGCAACGACGACCGAGAGGTTGTATTCCACGCCGGCAAATGAATTTTTCTCCAAACCTTTCACCAACTCGCCCAATGACGAGTACCATTCGACGGTCACCATGTCACCGGCAAGCACCATGTCTTGCCGGTAGCCCGACTTCTTAATCAGCTTGCCGAGTTTCATGTCGTCGTCGGGGCGCATCCGTAACGGTTCGTGGCCGCCAATTTTCCGGTAGACCGCCGCGCGCACGAGGTTAAACGCGCCGATACCGATGTGCCGTGAGCTTTTCGGGTCGCGTGCCTTCCATGGTTTCGCATACATCCCGAAAAATATTGTGAATGCTCCGCCGAACATGCTGAGCAACGTCCCCGGCATCGCCAGCTGCGGCGCGATGGCGAGATGGTCGAGTTGCGCCGACACGAGATGATTCACGGCGCGACTAATCGTGCTCGATTCCATGTGAATGTCGGCGTCGGTAAACAGCAGAAACTCGCCGGTCGCTTGCCCCGCCCCGGCGTGTTGCGCGTGATTCTTGCCGAGCCAGCCTGCCGGCAAGTCGCCGATGTGGACGACTTTGATACCTTCGATCCGGTCGAGGATCGCGCCGGTCGAGTCAGTGGAACGGTCGTTGACGACGATGAATTCGAGGTTCGGATAATCCTGTTTCAGGAGTGACCGCAACGCCGGCTCAATCTTGCCGGCTTCGTTGCGCGCGGCAACGATGATCGAGACCTTGCCAGCGAATTGACCGGGCGGCAGGTCGTGAAGTCGACGCAACATCCGATTGCCACGGGCAAACTCAATCGCTACCGCCAGCAGGCCGAGCAATGTCAGACCGGCGAGCCAGATCATTCGAAAACAACCATCGCATGGCCGCGGACTTCCGGCACGACCACATTGACGCGATTACCACGCACGTCGAAGATCAACGCTTCCCGGCTCGGTGCGAGATAGACAAACTTCGGCCGCTTCACGAACTTCAACGAAACCGGGACGCTGTAGAGTGGAACGCTGTCTTCCACGATATCGATCGTCTTGGTGCGGTGCTCCGGACAGTAGTTGAGCAGGTGGACAATCGTTCGACGGCCCTGCTGCATGACCGTCGCCTCAGTGCTCGTCGGGGCATCAAGTCGCAGCAAGGGCTCCGGCAGGAGCCGATCGAGAACCTCCTTGACCAGCAGCCGGTACGGATAGTTCCCGTGTGTGGCAAAGGCACTAAAGATCGGGTAGCTGATGTACCCGACGTTTTCGCAGACTGTCGCGGCCGCATACCGGGTCAACTTGTCGCCGGGTGTTTGGAAGTGTGATGAGAAATGATCCCATGTGCGCTCAAAGTAAGGTTCGACGATCCGGGAGATCGTGTGCTGGCTTGTCACCCGGACTCCGCGGTCATACATGACATGATCACCGCCGTTGAAGCGGAAGTAGGTCGCGGTATAGGGCGACAGACCGGCCGGCTTGATGCGGAGTTCGGGGAGGAGCACTTTCATGCCGTCCGCCGACAAGCCACTCGTACCGGTGGCCAGAAGCTTGCCGCCCTGCTTGAGGTAGACGCGCAACCGTTTCGCAAGGCTCGCACTAACCGGGATTGCATCGGGCAAGATGAGCAGTTCGTAGCGAGCGAAATCACTCGCTTCGCTGACGACGTCAAATTGGTGGCGAAGCTGGGTGAGCATGCGGGTGGCGCCTTCATCCGTGCCGGTGGTCGAAGCTGGGAGTTGGAAGAGGCCGATCTGCGCAACTGACCGGGCGCCTTCGAGCCACGGCTCGCGCTCCGCCACGCGACCGTAGGCGTGGCCAATCAACTCGTAAGCGCCCTTGTCGAGAACCCCGCGCGGGTGCAACTGGTCGCCAATGGAACAGCCGGCGCCATGCGCCATCATCTGGCTCGTCTCGTACTCGAGTGCCGCGACAGGTTTCAAGCCGCCAAAATCCGCCCAACTTTTATGAAAGCGCGCCGTCATTCCCAGATACGGTTTCGGGAACGTCCGAACGTACCGAACATTCTTCGGAAAAAACATATAACCCCAACCACCGGTCGCCAACGCTTCGATCTCGGTATGCGTCAAGAACTCAATGTCCGTCTTGAGATTATGCAGTGGCCGGCTGTTGAAGAAGACCGTCGCATCCCGACTGCTGGCCTTCACCATCTGAAAAAACCGCCGCATGTAGTCCACCGCGATCTGTTTGGAATGCGCGTCGCGGTCCGCCTCGGATTCGGGATTCAAGCCCACGCGCCGCAGGCTGGCGATGAAATACTTCGTCGTCGAAGGCTGATCCCAACACATGTCAAAAAAGATTCCATCCACCGGCTTGAAGACTTTCAAGACTTCCGCGGTCTGCTCGGCTAGGAAATCCTGATACGGCGATGCCATGTCCATGATTTGCCAACCCGGTTGAAAAACGCCGTCCGCCCCTTTGACCTGGGCACTACTGGCCTTGCGGGCGACCCACTCGGGATGCGTATTGGCGGCGTACTCGTCGCATTGAACGCTGATGTAAATCGGCGCGCGAATGCCAACCGCATGCAACGCGTCCACTTGCCGCCGGAGCAGATCGAGCCCGCGCTTTAAGCCGGGATGCCGTTCCGGCCGCTTCGTGTTGTAGTACAAATGCCCATGGTGACACTTGGCAAACACCGTGACACTGTTGACGTGCGCGCGCAGCATCGTCTGGGCAAACTGACGCGCATCGAAATCGCGCCCAACATCCGGCACGGCCGGACCAGTGTGAAAGTCGAGATGGATTTGGCGGGACAGCAGGGATAATTTCATCAGCGGCAGTGCTAGCAGACGTTGACTAATCCTGCAACCGTTCTCTCGCCTGCGCGAAAACAGCGTCGAACATCGGCTCGGTGAGCTTGCCGGTGTTGGTGTTCTGCCGGCTGGGGTGATAGGACGCAAGCACGACCGGATCAAAATCGTAAACTTGGTTGTGGGCGAAAGCCGGCAAGGGTTTGATGCCGCGAGTCTTCAAGTAGGTGTCGAAGGCAATTTTGCCAAGCGTGATGACGACGCGCGGTTTCATCTGGCTGAGTTCTTCTTGCAGATACCGGTTGCAGTTGGTGATCTCGGCCGGCAACGGTTTGTTGCCGGGGGGCGCGCAGTGGCAGGCGGCGGTGATGTAGCAGTCGAGCAGCTTCAGGCCGTCGTCACGATGTTCCCAAGTCGGTTGGTTGGCGAAGCCGGCTTTGTGCAAGGCCCGGAAGAGCCACTTACCGGAGGAGTCGCCGGTAAACATGCGGCCAGTGCGGTTGGCACCATGCGCGCCGGGCGCGAGGCCGACGATGAGGACGCGGGCTTTGGGATCGCCAAAACTCGGCACCGGTTTGCCCCAGTAGGTCCAATCGCGGAACTCGCGTTTCTTTTCGCGCGCGATGTCTTCGCGCCATTTGACGAGACGCGGGCAAAGCCGGCAGTTAATGATGGAGGCATTCATAAGCAGCCATGATTTTGGCCGGGGTGTGGCAGACGAGGATGAGGTCGGCACCGGCTTGGATGGATTCGACGACAGCGGATTCAAAATCGTGGATGGCGCCCATTTCCATGTCGTCCGTGATGACGGTGCCGGTGAAACCGAGTTTTTTGCGAAGGAGGCCGGTGATGATCTTATGGGAGAGCGACGCGGGCCGGTCATCGAGCGCCGGGTAGTGCGCATGGCTGACCATGATGGCCGGGAGGTGGAGCGCGGTGAAGGGGCGGATGTCGGCTTCACTCCAGTCGGTAACGGTCGGCAGGACTTCGTGCGAATCTTGTTTCGCGCCGCCTAGGCCGGGGAAATGTTTGCCGCAGGCGCGGATGCCGGCGGCATGGAGGCCGTCGAGGAATTCGCCGGCCCAGCGGATGACTTCGGCGGGGGTTTTGCCCCAGCAACGTTCGCGCAGGGCGTTGTCGCCGTCGGTTTCGAGATCGAGGACAGGGGCGAAGGTCATATCAATGCCGTGGTCGCGGAGGGATTCGCCGAGTTGCCGGCCAAAGTCGCGGGCGCGGTTGGCTTGTTTGATTTCAGCGATACCCGGCAATTCGCCGACGATGGGGCGGAGCCGGTTGACGCGTTTGTTTTCCTGGTCAATGGCGATGAACGGGTGCGACGGCAAATCGTGGAGTTGCCGGGTGAGTTGCCGGAGTTGGTCGGATGAATCAATGTTGCGCGAGAAGAGGATGATGCCGGCAGGACGGACGGTTTCGAGGAGGCGCCGGGTGTCGGTGTTGAGTTCGAGGCCGGTGAAGCCGACGCAGAGGTTTGCTTTTCGTTGCCGCATTAGGCACATTCTAAACATCGGGAGGAAATTTGTGAAGCAGTTGCGCGAATTGACCATTATGACGCCGAACAAGCCCGGCAAGTTGTCGCAGGTGTTGCGCGCGTTGGCGGCGGCGAAAGTGAACCTGCAGGCGATTGATTCATCGTCGGGGTATGACTTGAATCTGGTGCGGTTAATCACGTCGGATGCGGCGGAGACGCGCCGGGCGTTGGAGAAACTCGATTATCAGGTGACGGAGGCGGCGGTATTGGCGGTGTCCATTCTCGACCAGCCGGGGCAGCTCGCGAAAATCACCGGCGCATTTGGGAAGGCGAAGGTCAATATTGATTATATGTACGCGACGGCGGCGGGGCCGGGCGCGGAGGCGTTGGTCGTTTTCCATTTGTCGGACAGCGCGGCCGGGGAGAAGGCGTTGCGCGCAGCAGGGTGGCAATAAATCATGAAAATCAAGATACCGGATGAGTTGAAATCAGAGGTGCCGCAGACGTTCTGGGGAAAGATTTTGACGGCCACCCCGATCATCATGACGGTGGTGGCCACAGCGTTGGCCGGGCTGGCGTCGAGTGAGATGACGCGGGCACAGTACAGCCGGTCGTTGGCGGCCCAGTTGCAATCAAAAGCCGGTGATCAGTGGGGATTTTTTCAGGCAAAACGTCTGCGCGGGGCGATGCAGCGAAGCACGCTGGATTTGTTGCAGAGCACGACCGAGGTGAAGGCTCTGGATGTCACGACCTTGCCCCAGTTCATCGAGCCGGTCACAGTCGCCGCGCTCGAATCAGGTCAAGTGCCAGACATCGGCCCGGCCCCGGTGCTGGCGGAACCGGTCAAAGCGGCGTTGGAAGCAGTGGTATCAGCCCGGCCGGATGGCGAGGTGGCACAGATTGTCCTGGCAGTGAAAGACGAGGTGTTGCACGACGCGGTCCGGGCGGCAAAAGATCGCGCGGCCGAACTGGATCAGGCAACGCAGCCGGTCAATCAAGCGTTGGAGAAACTGGAAACCGCATTGGCCGGACAACCGGCGGCACGCGGATTTATCGTGGCGCGGCTCCGGTATACGGCGGCACGGTATGATGCGGAAGCGCGACTGAATCAGGCGGTAGCACACCTGTACGAATTGCAGGTGCGGAAGAGCAACTTGATCGCTGAGCGGCACCACCAACGCAGTCAGCGGTTTTTTTATGGCATGCTCGGCGCGCAAGCAGCGGTGATTATTTCGACGTTTGCCATCGCGACCCGGAAACGCAATTTGTTGTGGTCGCTGGCCGCAGCGGCCGGGACAGGCGCAATCTCGTTTGCGATTTACGTTTATTTATTTGTGTAATCGGCCATTTTTCGCGTTTTTTCTGGCATACGACCTGCGCCATAGCTTGGGGAAGATGTGTCTCAAACGTGTCATATTATTGGCAATTGCTGTCGCCGTAGGTCACGGGGTCGGTCCGCTCGGGCTGGCGCAGGGCGAAATTGCGATCGGGATGCCGCGCCAAAAGGTGCTCGAAACACTTGGCGAGCCCATCGGGAAACTTCGCGAAGGCAGTCAGGAGTTGCTCGTCTATAAAACGATGGAAGTCCGTGTCCTCAGCAATCGCGTCGTGCATGTCAATCATCTCAACGAGACGTTGCTTCCGACCAGCCCGGCACCGATACCGAAATCAGCCCCACCCCCGCCACCAGCCGGAGTCGCCAGTCCAGCAGCCGTGGCAGACGCGGTGCCGACTGAAACTCCGCCCGAGCCGGTGGTCAGAGTTCCGGCACCGGCGTTCGCCCAATTATTCGCCGGCCAAGCCGAAAAATATCGGGGCATCCAATTCACAACCGGCCGGAAGGTTTTCCTCATCGTCGGTCTCATCTTCGGTCTTGCCGGTTTCGCTGTGGCGCTGGGCGCGTCCATATGGTTTCTGATCCGGGCGTTTCTGGTCCACGTTGGGTGGGGCTTGGCCTGCCTGTTTTTGCCGCTGGCGCAACTTGTTTTTCTCTGTTGCCATTGGCGCGAGGGCCGCAAGCCTTTCTTCGTGAGTCTGGCCGGCTTGGCGGGCGCGATGGTGGGAATCGCGGTGGCGCTGGGCTTGGGCGTGATGCCGGCAGTGGCGGGTGCGAAGTCGCCATCGGCTGCGGGAATCCCGGCTGGCTCGCTGGCCAACGAGATTTTAATCCGCGATGCGCTGCCAACAGCCCTGCTCTTTGCCGGCGGATTGGGCTGCGCAGCTCCCCAGGGGATTCAACGCGTTGAAGTGCTTCGCCAACCTGAAGGACCAAGCAATGGCATGCGCTGGGAAGAACGCTGGTTCATCAGTGGCTGCGGGAAGGAATTGCCCGTCGACCTCGTCTTTCAAGAAGACGGTCGCGGCGGCGCATCCTTCGAAGTTCGCGCTCCGAAATAACTAGCCCAGCCCGGTTTAGCCCGGTCTATCGGCGCCCGAAGCTGACGTTGGGCGCCGGCGCAGGATGATCTGAGCAGGCGGCATTGGTGGGGACATCCACTGCGGTATTGCTGGGTTTGACGTAACCGTTTTTGATGAGCCACGCTTCGACTTCGTCGCCGCTGACGTCGGCCACAATCTTGCCGTCAATGTCGAGGGTCGGCTGGAGCGGCTGGCCGCTCTTTTGGATCATCTCTTGATAGTCGTCGGCGTTGTTGATGATGTCGCGGTCTTCGTAGGCGAGGTTGTACTTCTTGAGCACAGCCCGAACGCCGTTGCTCCAGCCGCACGAAGGTTTCATGTACGCAATAATTTTGGGTTGGTTCATAGTTGTCTCACGCTCCACGTTTCTTATGCTCCAAGGTGGACACGAATGCAAGGGACTCGCGATTACAGCTTCGCGATTTTGACATCCAAGATGTCTTGATCCTTGCGGATTTCGGCCAACACAGCTTCGGTCGGCGCGCTGTCGAGGTTGAGGACAGTCAGCGCCTTGCCGCCGAGTTTGTCGCGTCCAAGGGACATGCCGGCAATGTTGATGCCGTGTTTGCCCATGATGGTCCCGATCCAGCCGACGATCCCGGGGCGGTCGGTGTTGGTCATCAGGAACACGACGCCGGTCGGAATGGCTTCGACGGGCATGTCGTTGATCCGCACGATGCGCGGGTTGTTGAGCGAACCATAGAATGTGCCGGCCACACTATGGCCATCAGCGCGGACAGTGATGAGTTCGGTGTAGTCTTCCGACTCGGCCGTTTTGATTTCCTCGACACGCAAGCCGAGGTTGCCGGCGACGACGGGGGCGTTGACGTAATTGATTTCCGCGCCCTGGGCTTTGCTGAGGAGGCCGATGAGAATCGCACGTTGAATGGGATTCGTTTCCCACTCCGCCGCTTTGCCGAGAAACTCGACGGTGACGCGTTCGAGGCGGGCCGGGGCCAGTTGCGCGACTAACCGGCCCAGCGTTTCACCGAAGGCGAGGACTGGGCGGAGTTTCGCCAGGACTTTGGCGTCGATACTTGGCATGTTGACGGCGTTGCGGACGGTCCCGCCGGCCAGAACGTCGGCGACTTGTTCGGCGACTTCGGTGCCGACGGATTCCTGAGCTTCAGTAGTGGAGGCCCCGAGGTGCGGCGTGAGCACGACGTTGGTGAGACCGAGTAACGGTGAGTCTTTCGGCGGCTCGCTCTCGTAGACGTCGAGAGCGGCGCCGGCAACTTGACCGGACTTGAGTGCTTCGTGAAGATCAGCTTCCACAATCAGGCCGCCCCGGGCACAATTGATGAGCCGGACACCTTTTTTCATTTTGGCGATGGCCGCTTTGTTGATCATGCCGCGGGTTTGATCGGTCATGGGCACGTGGATGGTGATGAAGTCGGCCTGCGGATAAATCTGGTCGAGCTCGCAGACTTCGACCTGCAACGCTTTCGCGCGGCTGAGGCTGAGAAACGGATCGTACACGAGGACGCGCATGCCGAACGCGATGGCGCGGCGGGCGACTTCGCCGCCGATGCGCCCCATGCCGATGATGCCAAGCGTTTTGTTGTAGAGTTCGACACCCTCAAAGGATTTGCGATCCCATTTGCCGGCAATCATGGTGGCGTGCGCTTGGGGGATTTTCCGTGCAAGCGCCATCATCATCGAAAAGGTGTGCTCGCACGTCGAGATCGTGTTGCCGCCGGGCGTGTTCATGACAATGATGCCCCGCCGGGTGGCGGCTTCCACATCCACATTGTCCACACCAACGCCGGCGCGCCCGACGACGCGGAGTTTTTTGGCGGCGGCGATAACTTTAGCGTTCACCTTCGTCTGGCTGCGGACGATGAGCGCGTCGTAGTCACCGATGATTTGGAGGAGCGCGTCCTCTTTCAAGCCGGTGTTGACGTCCACTTGGAAGGCCGGGTTCGCGCGGAGGAGTTCGACGCCTTTGTCAGAAATGGGATCGGAGACAAGAATTTTCATGGATTGCTTTTGGTGGACAATTTGCGATGTTCGACGGCGTTCGACAAGAACAAATCATTATGCAAATCAAACTTTATTCCCGGCAACTTTGCGGCTGGTGTCAGGATGCCAAGGCGTATCTGAAGGAACACAACCTGCCGTTTGCGGAAGTGGATGTGGGACGGGACCGCGCGGCCTACGATGAAATGATCAAACTCTCCGGCCAGTCACTCGTGCCGACCATCGTCATTGATGGCAAGGTGTTGGCGGATTTTGACACCGGCCAGTTGGAGCAGTTTCTCGCGCAACTGAAGTAGCGCGGCGGGCGCCGGCAAATCAGATTGACTTCTGGCTTCCTGCCGTAGAGTATTCGCGTTGGTCTATGGAGAAGATTCTGAGTATCCGGCGCAACGGCGCAACGGCGCAACGGCGCAACGGCGCAACGGCGCAACGGCGCAACGGCGCAACGGCGCAATCCCGACATCAGACCGGACAACGCCACGCGACTAGACGCGCGGGACTAACTCTCTCCCGGTTGCATCCACGGCTGCCCATTTCGGCAGCCGTTTTTGTTTTCCGCCGGCAATTCCCTTCTAAGCCGGGAATGATTTTTCTGAACCCGACAGGAACATTCCCGGACCTTCCGGGAAGATTCCCGAGTCGTTGGGAAGGCTGCCGGGCCAGCCGGGAACATTCCCAAATCGTCCGGGAATGTTCGCGGACCACTGGGAAGGCTGCCAAACCGTCCGGAAACATTCCCGCTTCAACCGGGAACGTTCCTACACCGCCGGGAATGCTCCCAAACCATCCGGGAACGTTTCCGGATCATCCGGGAATGCCCCAATTAAGCCAAAAACTGTCCAAAACCACCAAAACGGGGGTTTATAACCCCTAAAACACAGTAAACGAGGAGGAAGCCACATGGCCCAGAAGAGTTATCTGCCCAAACAGGAAACCAAACTCGGGGACTTTTTGAGTAATTACGGTCAGAAGATCCCGGTCCACGGACCGACCTGCGGTTTGACCCCCGCGGAGATCGCGGACGCGCAGTTGTGGTGCGCCATCGGTCTGGCCACCATCGGCCTGCAAGATAGCGTCGCGATGTACGCCCAAGGCATCACCCGATTCAAGAAATCCGTCTTGTGGGCCACCGAACCAGTCGCCGCGTGGCCGAACCCGTTCGCCCTGCCG
Organism: Verrucomicrobiia bacterium; assembly: GCA_022072455.1. Classification (GTDB taxonomy): domain Bacteria; phylum Verrucomicrobiota; class Verrucomicrobiia; order Palsa-1439; family Palsa-1439; genus CAINDI01. The sequence goes on from JAJVHY010000031.1 coordinate 52,015, forward strand.
GCCGGCTTGCCGGCGTCCGTCATCGCCGGCGTGGTGCCGTTGCTGACCTTGCAGATCGGCCGGCTCAAACGTCACGCCGGCTACACCAAGCAGATCGGCGAAGAACTCGGCACCGAAGGCCCGGACGTGCCGCTCCTGGCCGCGGCCGACGCGGCGGCGCTGAAACCGGTCTTGAAGCTCCGCCTCGATACCGGCGGTCATCCGTTGGTGCTCTGGAAGAAACAAGGCCTGACCGGCCTCGAACTCCTCGTGGACCGCGGCGACGGCAAAGGATTCGTCTTCCTGGCGCTGGACACCATTCCCGACTACCTCGACACGTTTGCGTTGCCGGCCGCCGGCACCAGCGCGGTCTGGATCTACAAAGGCATCTATCACCAAGGCGACGAACAAGTCGGCCAATGGAGCGACCCCGTCAAAATCAGCGTGATGGGTCAATAACCACACCGGGTGGGGCCGGCGTCCGCGCCGGCCTCAACTTATTAGTAGAACGGGCGGCTCGCCCCTTTGCCCAATCGACTCAACGGGCGGGACGCCCGTTCTACTATTCAGATCACTCGATCCAATGAAGAAAACCAAACATCGCAAGAAACTCCGGAGCCGGCAGACCCGGGCCCGGTTGTTCAACGCGCGGGCAACCCCGGTCATTCTCCCGCCCGGCCCGACGGTGGACGCCTACCGGATCGCCGGCTATGTGGACGGCCTCATTGGTGCGACGCCGGAGAGCGATCTGCTCAAGCCGCATTTTGACTCTGGCCTCACATGGACTGACGGGAACAATCCCCAGCCCGGCGACTGGCTCTGGGGTGCCGGCGTGCGCGGCGGCCTCCCGTGGGACGGCACCTTCTACCGGGACCTGACCCGGTATGCCGCGAGCGGTGCGCTCTTCTGGAGCGCCTACCTGAAGCCCGGTTCTGGGCCCGGCATCCAGAACGGTTTCTGGTTCAATTTCGGTTCCGGCTGGAGTCATCTCGCCAACGACGATTTTTCCCAGCTCCTCACCGGCGCCTCGCAGCGGTTGTTTTGGGATGCCGGTGTAGTGGCGCCCGTCCCGGGCGCATCTGGCCCAGCCGGAGCCGCCGGGACGGCGGCCGCTACACCCGGCCACTGGAAGCTGGTGATCGAAGCCACCATGTTTGTCACGAACGCCGTGGTGAATGTCTGGACCGGTGCGAAGCCCTTCAGCCCCGACCCGACCGGTCAATACACGAGAATGACCGGCTGCGACCCGACCACGACGTTGACCGTGGAGGTCCACTCATGACCGGCATTATTCGCCTCCGTCTTGGTGTCATCCTGAGCCTGTCGAAGGATCTCGGAATGCCGTGCTTGATTTTGGCTGGCAAGAGGCGACAATCCCCGGCAAGGGAGATTGGTTACGCGGCGATTTCGCCGGATGAACATACGCCCGGAGATAAGGAGAAAATATGCGCTGCCTAGTTAGAAACCAATTCACGGCTTTCGCAGTTTTGTTTGGCGTCTGGTTCTCCTGGCTCGGTGCGTGCGAAGGGGACACGAACAACCTCCAACAGGCCTTGCCATCGTTCTTTCAACGAAGCCAACTTCAGTCGGGCATTCTTGAGTATTCGCGCTTTCTTTCGAACTCCGCCAATGGTGAAGACAAGGAGAATGTGCGGGTGCTACTGGTCTTTGATGGAGATCGCTATTTTGAAAGGGCACAGTTTTCGCAGCCGCCTGACCAACCGAAGATGCCAAAGTATAAGATCTTCAACGGAATGATCACGATTGAGGGGCTTGGACCACCGGCTCAGGATTGGCGAATCTATCAGCAGCCGAAAGCACAGTCGGATTCAATCACGCGAATAACCTATGTTCAGGATGAGCCTTTGTTCATGCTCGATCTCATCCTATTCGGCCTTGGCAAAGACGGAGTTCCGTTCTCAACAGCGGAGATAGCTTCAACGGAGACGGCGGGAGAAACTTCGCGGTTATCGTTCGTAAGCCGCGATAAGAAGATCAAAGCAACTTGGTGGTGGCGCCAGGAGAAGGGCAGAAGTGTGCCATGGAAGTTTCGCGCGACCGGAGGTGACGATCAACTCCAAATCGAATACCGGTACGCGGACTGGAAGCAGTACGCGGGGGATTTTTGGTTTCCCACGGTAACGATGGTTCAGAGACCTGAGAGTGAGAAGAAGGGAAAAGCTTTCGAAGAAAAGTATGTCGTCCAGAAGTTTCAACCGAACGTGCGGATTCACAGCCGATGGTTTCTTCCACAGTTTCCTGAGAATGCACGAATTCGTGACGAGTCACTGTCGCCATCTTTGACAGATGGGCCCTTGGAACTCGGTAAGTGAGAGCCGCTGAATGCCGAGCCATGCTCACCCCCCGGCGCGGGCAGGAGGAGACGGACGACAGAATTACCGGACGAAAGCTCACGCGAAGGCGCGGAGAGATTCTTCGACAGGTCAGGATGACAGGGGCACCGGAATGAGAGGATGAACACAACCACGTCAATTCCGGCAAAACGGAGAAAGCACACGGAGCTAGGTTCTAACCTGTTAACCATTCGCGGCATGACCACGCAATCGCGTGGGTCGTAATGCACGCGCAGATGCCGGCCAGCAAATCGTCCACGACAATCCCCCACCCGCCGGGCAGTTTTTGGGATTGCCGGATGGGGAACGGTTTCCAGATGTCAAAGAGCCGGAAGGCAGCGAACCCGATCAGGATGTGCCACCAGACCGGCGCGATCCCGGCGAGGGCAATCGGCATCCCCACGATTTCATCGATGACGACGCAGGATGGATCGGAATGGTTCAGTTGTTTCGCGGCGGCGCCGGCAATCCAGACGGCGACCAGAATGAGGATGGCGTGGTACGGCAGGTAGTCTTTCATCAGCCACCACAGACCGACGCCGAGAATTGAACCGAAGGTGCCGGGCGCTTTCGGGAGGTAACCGATGCCAAAGCCGGTCGCAAGGAACTTAACCATCATTAAAAATTTCCCGGTTGCGCCAGAAGTACCCGAAACCCGACCAAACGGTAAGCACCACCGTCACGAGCATCATGCCGAAAACCAAGCGGCTGAAGTTGATGTCAAAATTCGTTCCCCAGAGCGCCCAATCGTCGCGCGCCGCCAAGCCGACGAGGACGATGATGATGGTGGTCATCTGCGAGATGGTTTTATGTTTGCCGAGTTGTTCGGCGTGGAGAACCAATTGTTTCGTGCCGGCCACCAAGCGCAAGCCGGTCACGAGGAAGTCCCGCGCCACAATGATCAACACCATCCAGCCCTGCACCAACGCTTGCCCTTTGTAGTTTTGCTGTTCGATGAAACAGATGAAAGCGGCTGTTGTCAGCACCTTGTCCGCGACGGGATCCAATAACGCCCCGAAATTCGTAACCAGTTTATCGCGCCGCGCGAGCCAGCCGTCGAGCCAATCGGTCAGGGCCGCGAGAACGAAGACCGCCAACGCCAGCGTTTTACCGTAGGGAAAATGCGCCATGACAGCGCCCTCCCGCGGCAAGAGCATCGCCGCGACAAAGACGCCGGTCAGCCCAATGCGAGCAAGCGTCAGGCGATTCGGCAAATTCATGCGCGGATAGTAAGCACACTGCGGCGAAGGTGCAATCGCTGACTAAGAGCTTGACCAGTTTGCGAAAGTTCCCCTATAGTTGCGCTGTAGATTTTGGCAGGAGCGATCAAGTGGGTCACCAACCCACTTTTTTGTTCCCTTTGATGACAATTTATGAACGGCGAACTCATAGCAGTCTTGGAATATTTGCAACGGGAGAAAGGCATTGATAAGGAAGTCCTTATCGTGGCTGTCGAACAGGCGTTGTTGCAGGCTTCCAAAAAATCGGTCGGCCCGGCGAAGGATTTGCGCATCGAAATTGACCGCAAATCAGGCGCCATCCGGGCCATCGCCCAACAAACGGTCGTCGAAACCGTTGTCAACAAACTCGACGAAATCAGCTTGGCCGACGCCCGCAAGAAAGTGCCAAACGCGCAATTGGGCGAAAGCGTCGAGATCGAAGTCACCCCCGCCAATTTTGGGCGCATCGCCGCCCAGACTGCCAAGCAGGCAATGCTCCAGAAGATCCGGCAAGTCGAAAAAGACATGGTGTTCGAGGAGTTCAAAGGCCGGGCTGGCGACATCATTTCCGGAACGGTCCGTCGGTTTGAGCGCAGCGATGTGTTGATTGACCTCGGCCGCATCGAGGCCATCATGCCGAGCCGCGAACGCGTCCCGACTGAGGAATACCAACCGGGCGACCGCATTCGCGCCTACATTCTGAGCGTGGACAACGCCGGGCATGGGGCGGAGATCATCCTCTCACGCAGTCATCCTGATTTTGTGAAAAAACTTTTCGAGTTGGAAGTCACTGAGATTGCCGACAAGACCGTCGAAATCAAAGGCATTGCCCGCGAAGCCGGCTTCCGCAGCAAACTCGCCGTCTGGTCGCGCGACGAAAAAGTCGACCCCGTCGGCGCGTGCGTCGGCATGAAAGGCATGCGCGTCAAAAACATCGTCCGCGAATTGAGCGGTGAGAAAATTGACATCATCCGCTGGGATCCGAACGTCCGGCAATTCGTTGCCAACGCGCTCGCCCCGGCCAAGCTCAAGAACCTAGTGATTGACGAAGCCCGGCATTCCGTCAAAATCATTGTGGATTCCGACCAACTCTCCCTGGCCATTGGCAAGAAAGGCCAGAATGCCCGGCTGACCTCCAAACTGACTGGCTGGAGCATTGACATTGAGAAGGAAGAAACCGCCGAACTCGGCTTCGAAGCCAAAGTGGCGCGCGCCGTCAAGGAAATCGCCGCTATTCCCGGCATTGAGCGCGAAGTGGCCGAGAAGCTGGTCAAACTCGGCTTCCATTCCTTGGAAGGATTGCTCGGGGCTGACGAGACCGATCTCTCCGAAACACTAGGCGAAGAATCAGCCAAAGCAGTTTGCCAAGCTGTGGCGACCGAACAAGAACGCCGGGAGAAAACCGCTGAAGAGCCAACCGCATGAGCATTCGAGTCCACGATCTGGCCAAACACTGCGGTCTCACGAGCAAAGAGATGATCGAGAAGCTCAAGGCCATGAATTACCCGGTCAAGAGCGCTTCGAGTACCGTTGACAATATCACTGCCGAAGCGATTGAAAAAGACTACGGCTACGTGACCACTGCGCCAGAAGCGCCCAAACCCGTTGAGGTCGCCGCTCCGCCGCCACCACCACCACCAGTTGTCGTTCCGCCCCCCGCGCCACTCATAGCCAAAGCACCGGCCGCCGCGCCGGTCACCCCGCCGAAACCGGTACCAGTGACTCCCCGGCCAGTGATTACCGCTCCTTTGGCACGAACTTTCCCTGCTCCGAAACCCATCGTTCGCGCCCCGATCGCACCGCCCGCACCACCCGTCGCGCCGCCGCCGCCGCCCAAACCGGTCGTCAAAGTTGCTCTGCCAGTTCCACCACCCCGGCCGGTCGCGCCGCCAGCTGCGGTCGGGCCGCAGTTCACCGTCAATGACCGAGGCCAAAAAGTCATCACGATGAAGCCGCCAATCGTGGTTCGCGACCTCGCCCAAAAACTCGGCAAGAAACCGCACCTGTTGCTCGCTGACTTGATGGAGCTGAATGTTTTCGCCAACCTCAATGAAACCATTGGCGAAGATGCCGGCCGAAAAATCTGTGAACGCCACGGGTACATTTTCGAGTTGGAAAAACGCGACCGCGGCGCCCATGCCATTCACACCCCCAAACCCGCCGAACCGCCACCGCCCGGCGTCAAGACGGAAGACTTGAAGCTCCGGCCACCGGTCGTCACCGTCATGGGCCACGTTGACCACGGCAAGACCTCCTTGCTCGACGCGATTCGGAAAACTGACGTCGTCTCCCACGAGAGCGGCGGCATCACCCAACACATCGGCGCGAGCATCGTCAATTTGCCCGATGGCAAACAGATTACGTTCCTCGATACCCCCGGTCACGAAGCATTCACCAAGATGCGCGCCCGTGGCGCCAATGTCACCGACATCGCCGTCTTGGTGGTGGCCGCCGACGACGGCGTGATGCCGCAAACCCTCGAAGCTTTGAACCACGCCCGCGCCGCCAAAGTTCCAATCATCGTCGCCGTCAACAAGTGCGACCTCCCGACGGCCAATCCCGACCGGGTGAAGAAACAACTTCAAGAACACGGCCTCAATCCCGAGTCTTGGGGGGGCGACACCATCACCGTGGACGTAGCCGCAACGACCAAAAAGAATCTCGATACCCTGCTCGAAATGATATTGCTGCAAGCCGAGATCATGGAATTGAAAGCCAGCCCCAAGGCAACTGCCAAGGGTAATGTCATTGAAGCCCAAGTCGAACCCGGCATGGGCCCAACTGCCACCGTTCTCGTCCGCCAAGGCACGCTCAAAGTCGGCGATGGCATTCTCATCGGTCCCCATTGGGGCAAGATTCGCGCGTTGATTGACGACAAAGGCAAGCGCGTCAAAGAAGCCGGCCCCTCGTTCCCGGCGAAAATCGTCGGACTTTCCGGCTGCCCAGACGCCGGCGTGGAATTTACCGTGATGAAGAACGAGAAAGAAGCGCGTGAACTGGCCGAGCAACGCCAAATCGCCGACCGGCAATTTGGCGCATTCGACGCCAAACGCGCGACGCTCGAAGACCTCATGGGCAAAGCAGTCGCGGGCGAAAAGAAAAAATTGAAGATCGTCCTGAAAGCCGATGTGCAAGGCTCACTCGAAGCGCTGACTGATTCGCTTGGCAAACTCAAGAGCAATAAAGTCGAACTCGAAATCATCCACGGCGCCGTCGGTACCCTGACCGAAAACGATGTCCTGTTGGCCAGTGCCTCGGATGCCGTTCTGTTTGGTTTCCGCGTGAAGATTGAAGGCGGCGTTACCGACATGGCCAAGCGCGAAGGCGTTCAAATCAAGCTCTACACGATCATTTACGAATTGATGGAGCAAGTCCAAGAAGCGATGGAAGGCCTTCTTGATCCTGACGCCAAAGAAGTCATCATCGGCCACGCCGAGATTCGAAAAATCTTCGAACTCTCCAAAGGCCCCAAAGTGGCCGGCTGCTACGTCACCGATGGTCGCATCACCCGGACCGGCCGCGTCCGGCTGCTTCGGCGGCGAGCGCCCCAATTCGAAGGCCGCATCGGCAGTCTCAAGCATTTCCAAGACGACGCGAAGGAAGTCAAAGCTGGCGCGGAATGCGGCATCCGCTTGGAGAACTACCAAGACTACCAAACCGGCGACGTCATCGAGTGTTACACAGTCGAAAAAGTGGCCGCGACGCTGTAAGTTCGTTCCCTTGACAATCCCCGACAGCCGGTATGAGTCATCACCGAATCCAACGTGTCTCCGAACTGGTCAAACAACAGGTTGGCGAAATCCTGTTGGAAATGAACCTAGCCGGCTGCGGCTTTGTGACCGTCACCTCGACCATTGTCAGCCCCGACCTCAAGGATGGGCGAGTCTACGTCAGCGTCATCGGCACCGAAGAACAAAAAAAGCGCGCGTTGCATACTCTCGAAGAACGCCATGGCCACATCCAACGCGAACTCGGGGCCCGCATCATCCTCAAATACACCCCACGGCTCAGATTCATCCTCGACGAAACCGAAAGTCAGGCCCAGCGCATCGAAAACCTTCTCAACGAACTCGGCCCGAGCAATCCCGATGAATGATTTCTCCCAACAAATCGCCCAGATCATTCGGCAGGAAAAATCCTTTCTCATCTTGACCCATTACCGGCCGGATGGCGACGCCATCGGCTCTCAACTCGCCCTCGTCCTCCTGCTGCGCGACCTCGGTAAAACTGTCGAAGCGTGGAACGACGACGACGTCCCGGCCAAATTTCATTTCCTACCCGGCGCCAAAATCATCACCCGTCCTCCGGCTACTCCCAAGGCATTTGACGTCGTCATCTCCATTGATGCCTCCAACTGGCAACGGGTCGGCACCGCCGCCGACAAAATCGCCGGCAAAAAACATTTCATCAACATTGACCACCACGTCAGCAACGACAAATTTGCGGAGATCAACTGGATCGTTCCCGAATCACCGGCCTCCGGTCAGATTGCCTTTGACCTCATCAAACGCGGCGGCTTCAAGCTCACCCCCGCAATCGCCCAATGCCTCTTCGCCGCCATCTCCACCGATACCGGCTCATTCATGTTCGCCAATACCACCGCCGAATGCCTGCGCGTCGCCGCCGAGCTGGTTGAGACCGGCATCAACGTCGGCGAACTCTCCCGACACATCTACGAGAGCTACCCCTACGCGCGCCTCCGCATGCTCCAAATGGCCTTGGCCGACCTCAAGCTTACCGACAACAAGCGCACCGCCTATTTCTGGCTCACCAAAGACATGTTCACCAACTCCGGTGCCAAACGCGAGGACACCGAGGGCCTCATTGACTACGCCCGCGCCATCGAAGGCGTTATCGTCGCCATTCTCTTCGAGGAAACCGAAGAAGCCGGCAAAGTCCGCATCAGTCTCCGCTCCAAGCACCCCAAGGTTGACGTCAACAGCATCGCCCGGCATTTCGGCGGTGGCGGCCACAAAGAAGCCGCCGGGGCCCGCCTCACCGGCACTACCAAGGAAGTTGAACCCCGGGTCCTCGCCGCCGTAACCGCCGCTCTTCACCACGCAGGAATTTGATGCATCCAGAATTGTCCCCTTTCGACGGCGTGCTCCTAATTGACAAGCCCCCGCGGCTCACCTCGCACGATGTTGTGGACTACATCCGCCGGGAGTTCCGCTTCAAAAAAGTCGGCCACTGCGGCACCCTTGATCCAGCCGCGACCGGTCTCCTGATGATCGTCTTGGAACGCGCCACCAAACTGCAAGACCGGTTGATGTCCGACGACAAAACCTACGAAGGCACGATGGTCCTCGGTGTCACAACCGATTCACAAGATGCCGACGGCAAAATCCTGGCTGAGAAACCGGTCCCGTCATTGACTGCTGACGACCTCGAAAAAGTCTTCGCGAAATTCCGCGGCGACATCCAACAAATCCCGCCGATGGTCAGCGCGAAAAAAGTGGAAGGCGTCGCCCTCTACAAACTCGCCCGCAAAGGCCAGACCATCGCCCGCGAACCCAAGAACGTCCACATCTTCGACCTCCGCCTACTCAACCTCGTCCTGCCCCGCGTTGACCTCCGCGTCACCTGCACCAAAGGCACCTACATCCGCACCCTCTGTCACGACATGGGCGAAACCATCGGCTGCGGCGCGCACCTCGCCGCCTTGCGCCGCACCCGCTCTGGCAAATTTGACGTCAAGGACGCCAAACCGCTCGACGAAATTCTCAAACTCAAGCGTGACCAACTCATCCCGTTGATCATTCCCGTCCTGAAACTAATTCAGCCGGCCTAATGCGCCTCCTTCGGACATTCACCGAACTTCCCCCTCAGAGCAGCTTAGCCATCGGCGTGTTCGACGGCGTCCACCTCGGCCACCAACGTGTCATCCGCGAAGCTTGTGCGGCCGGTGCTCCCGCCATCGCGCTCACCTTCGATCCCCATCCGCGGCGCATCCTGCGGCCGGACCAAGCCCCGCTCCTGCTCACCTCCACCAAACATAAACTCACCCTCTTCCGGCAACTCGGCCTCGACGCCTGCCTCCTCATCAACTTCGACAAAACCTTCTCCGAAACGCCCGCCGAAAAATTCATCGAACAAATCGCCACCTGCCGGCAAGTCTGTGTCGGCACCCGTTTTCATTTCGGCCACGGTCGGACCGGCAACGTCGCCCTCATGGAAAAGCTCGCCCCCCGGTACGGCTTCACCGTCAAAGAAATCAAATCCGTCCTCACCCCTGACGGCGAGATGATCAGTTCCACGGCCGTCCGCCAACACATCCTGACCGGCCACCTTGACCAGGCCGCCGCCATGCTCGGCCGGCACTTCGCCATCCTCGGCACCGTCGAACACGGCGACCACCGCGGCCACGAACTCGGCTTCCCAACGGCCAACGTCAATCCACACAACGAAATCCTGCCGCCCGACGGAGTTTACGCCGTTCACGCCCACCTCGATTCAATCCGCTTACCGGCGGTCGCGAACATCGGCAATCGCCCGACCTTCGCCGGGCAGGAGCGCCGCTTGGAAGTCCACATCCTCGATTTCGACCGCGACCTCTACGGCCGCGAGATCGAAGTCGAATTCATCCAAACACTCCGTCCCGAACGAAAGTTCGCCTCCGTGGCTGATCTCAAAGCGCAGATTGCCACCGACATTACAGCGGCGCGGCACCTCTTGTAGCCGGGCCGGCTGGATTCTGCTACTCTCGCCGTCGTGAACCGGAAAATCGAACTCGTTGCCCCCGCCGGCAACATGGAGTGCGCCCGCGCCGCCGTCGCCAATGGCGCGAACGCGATCTATTTCGGACTCCAGCAATTCAACGCCCGGATGCGCGCGGACAATTTCACGGTCGAGAACTTGCCCGAGTTGGTGCAGTTCGTTCACGCACACGGCGTCCGGGCGTTCTGTGCGCTCAACGTGTTGATTTTCACTGACGAGTTGCCGGCGGCGGAGCGCGAACTACTGATGCTCGACGCCGCCGGTGTTGATGCCGTCATCGTGCAAGACCTCGGCATCGCCCGCCTCGCGCAGAAACTCGGTGTCCGCATGGACGTGCATGCCTCGACGCAAATGACGATCACGTCACCGGAGGGACTCGCATTCGCGGCACGGCTCGGCATCAAGCGCGTCGTCCTCGCTCGCGAAACTTCGTTGAAGGAACTGGCAAAGTTTGGACAATCGCCGGTCGGACTCGAAACTTTTGTGCACGGTGCGCTCTGTGTCGCCTACTCCGGTCAGTGTCTGACCAGCGAAGCACTTGGCCAGCGCAGCGCCAACCGGGGCGAATGCGCGCAGGCTTGCCGGCTGCCGTATGAGTTGATTGTGGACGGCGCGGTCCACGACCTCGGCGACCGCCGCTATCTGCTCTCCCCGCAGGATCTCGCGGCGGTAAAAGAGATACCGGAGTTGATCAAGCTTGGCGTGACCGGGTTCAAAATCGAAGGGCGTTTGAAAACTCCGGAGTACGTCGCGGCGACTTGTCAGTTTTACCGGAAAGCAATCGATGGGGTGATCGCGGATGAAACGTACAAGTTGGAAATGGCGTTCTCGCGCGGGCTGTATTCGGGTTGGTTGCACGGCGTCAATCATCAGGCACTCGTCCATGCGCGGTTCGGGACAAAGCGCGGAGCGTTCATCGGCAAAATTACCACTGTCGGCCCCGATTTTGTCACGGTGGATGCTCCCGAAAACGTCAAACCCGGCGATGGGGTCGCGTTTGATACCGGCGGCAATCCTGACCAGGAACAAGGTGGCCGGGTCTGGCAGGTGCGTGACAAGCAGTTGTTTTTTGAACGCGGGCACATTGATTTTCAAGCGCTCAAGGTTGGCGACCGGGTGTGGAAGACGAGCGATCCGCATTTGGAGCGCGCGTTGCGCAAGTCGTATGCCGGGGAAATCCCCAAGCCGAAGCGCAAAATTGACCTGTTGGTGACCGGCGGCGCGGATGAACCGTTGATCGTTGAATCGAATGGTGTCCGCGTATTTTCCACCATCCGCTTGCAGACGGCGTACAAGCGACCAATGAGCACGCCATTATTGCGCGACCAACTGGGCCGGTTGGGTGAAACGAATTTCGTGCTTGGCGAATTGACGAACAAACTGACCGGGCATGTGATCTTGCCGGTCAGTGAGTTGAATCGATTGCGCCGGGAATTGGTGGAAAAGCTGAACGCCTTACCGGCCGAAGCCGGCGAAGAGCGGTTGCCGCGGCAGCCGGTATTGCCGCAATTATTGCCGGAGCGAAAGCCGGCAACGACCCTGCCGCAGCTCAGCGTGCTCTGCCGAACGCTGGAACAGATTGCGGCGGCGCTGGAGGCCGGCGCCGCGACAATCTATGTGGATTTCGAAGACCTCCGCCGGTATCCCGACGCAGTCGCGGCCGTGCGCGGCCGGGGCGAAATCTTTTTGGCAACTCCACGGATCCAAAAAGCCGGTGAGCAGGGTTTCTTTAAGATTGTCGAAACCGCGAAGCCTGACGGAGTGTTGATCCGCAATCTCGGCGGGTTGGATTATTTTCAAAAGACCAAACTCCGCAAGGTGGGCGATTTCTCGCTGAACGTCGCCAATCCGTTGACGGCGGAGTTGTTGATGGCCGAAGGTTTGGAGCGCGTCACGGTGTCGTACGACTGCAATGCGCAGCAAGTATTGGCGCTGTTGCACGCGGCATCGCCGGCGTGGTTGGAACTGGTCGTCCACCAGCACCTGCCGATGTTTCACATGGAGCACTGTGTGTTTGCGGCTTTCCTGACGAACGGCACCGACCACACGAACTGTGGTCGCCCGTGCGACACCCGGCAGCTGAAACTGCGCGACCGGGTCGGAATGGAGCACCCCATTAAAGCCGACGTGGGTTGTCGGAACACGGTGTATCACGCACGGGCCCAAAGCGGCGCGGAGTTTCTCCAGGAATTTATCGGCGCCGGGGCCTGCCATTTCCGTGTCGAATTGCTCGATGAAGACGCGCTGCGGACCCGGCAAGTCGTGGCCTGTTACCGGAATTTGCTGGCGGGCACGGCACCGGATGCTGCGGCGATCTTCAAGCGGCTTAACGCCGTCCGACAATTGGGTGTGACGAGCGGGACGTTGACCGTTCTCGGGTAGTTTTTTACCTTTCAATACCGTCCACTTCCTGCTATTGGCTTTCAGTAGCCATGAGCTTCTTCACTGCTATCATTCAGTTCTTCGCCACCATCTTCAGCCCGCTGCGCCACCCCGGTGGGGGCGGCGGAGGCGGTCAAACAGCAAGTGACGATCTGGCGCAGGCCGAGGCCAAAGCCCGACAAAAGCGCCTCATCGCGACTGTCGCCGTTTTGGTGATCATCGGCTCGTTGATTTCATTGTATTTCACAATGATTCCGGCAGCCCCGAAGATCAACCGCAATCCGTTCATCGGTCGCGGACAAGTCCTGGCTGAAGAAACCGTCAAGGCCCTCAACAATCAAGGCCGGGTGGTCCTTGTGATTGCGGATTACTATCAGCAGAGCGGCTCGCCGATGTACGACGAACTCGCCAGCTTTCGCTCAACGTTGAAAGGCAATTCCCGCATCGAAGTCGCCGCAACCGAAGTTGTCAGCCCTGACGAAACCATGGTCACCTCCGGCCTCTCCGGTAAAGCGTTCACCGAGATTCTCAAAAAACATCCAAGCGTCAGCGGTTTGGTATTGTTCCTCGGCATGCCGGAGTTGGAAGACCTCGCGAAGGTGCAATTACCGACCCCGCGCCCGATGCTGATCGCGGTCCAAAACAATGCGTCACCCAGCAAACCCTATTTCCAACAGAACATAGTTGACGTGCTGATCGTTCCCCGCCTGAACGCCGGCGATGCCACCGCCGCGAATCCGACAACCCCACGCGGCTGGTTCGACAAATATTTTGAGGTTTATACGGCCAAAAACTATCAGTCGATGCCGGATTGAGATCCCCGGCGCCCCACCGCCCCATGAAGAAGCCTCTGACTCGGCGTGATCTCAACGCCCGCCTGAAAAGAATCCGTTGTCTCTTATTCGATGTGGACGGCGTGCTCACCGACGGCAAGTTGCACTTCACAAGCACTGGCGCGGAAGCGAAGAGTTTTGACGTGCAAGACGGCCACGGCATTGCCATGGCCTTACGAACCGGACTCCTCGTTGGTTTCGTTTCCGGCCGCCCCTCACAAGCCACCGCAAAACGCGCGGCTGATCTGGGGGTGAAGATATTGCACCAATCCCCCGTCAATAAAATGGAGATGGTCAATCTCATCAAAGCCGAACACAACCTGCGCGACGAGGAAATCTGCTTCGTCGGTGATGAACTCGTGGACCTGCCGGTGCTGCGCCGCGTCGGTCTGGCCGTCACCGTGCCGGCAGGAGTCGCCGAAGTCCAAGCCGTGGCGCATTACGTTACCCGCCGTCCGGGTGGTGCGGGGGCCGCCCGCGAAGTCGTCGAGCTGATTTTGAAAGCCACCAACCGCTGGGACAAGGCCATCGCCAAATATCTGGTATTGCTTCTCATCAGCCTGTTGACGGTGACCGGAGTTCACGCCAGCACGAACACCCTGGCGACCGGGTTTATCGAGAAGTTTGAAGTTCCCGAACGCGACGCCGCCGGCAACCTGAAATGGAAACTCAGCGGCGACCGGGCCACATTCCGCCCCGACGGGTTGCTGGACATCCTCAACGCGCGGGCTGAGCTGTATTCCAGCAACAAAGTCAGCCTCATTTTCACCACGGCAATCCTTGTGCTCGACCGCGCCAACAGCCGGGCCGCGACCGACGCGCCGGTCCGCATCGAGCGCGACAATCTGGTTTTGACCGGCCTCGGCGGCGAGTGGTCCGGCAGCAATACCGAAGTCCGAATCCTCAATAACGTCCAAATGGTCATTACTGGCGCGCCGCTCTTGCCGCCGCAAGGAACCAAACCATGAAGCTTCTCCTCATCACCCTCGCCTTGACCGCCGGTATCGCCGCGGTTGTCATCAGCGCGACAAACAACGAACCGACCGTCGTGACCAGCGACCGGATGCAAACCGATTATGCCAGCAACGTCGGCACCTTCGAGGGCAACGTCTTGGTGACTGACCCGCGCATCACAGTGCGCTCTGACAAGATGGTGGTTTTCTTTGGCGGCACCAACACCACCCGCTCGGTTCAACGCATCATTGCGACTGGCGGCGTGGTCATCAATCAAGACAAGAAGAAAGCCACTGCTGACCGCGCCGAATACACCACCACCGACAGCAAGGTGGTCCTCACCGATAATCCGAAGGTCGAAGGCCCCGAAGGGATCGTCACCGGCAAAAAGATCACCCTCTGGCACGGTCAGGAAAAGATGGATGTCGAAACCGATGCTGCCGACACCAATCGAACTCGGCTCATCATATACCCGGAAGAACTGCGAAAACAGAATCGCGAATCGCCGTAGTCACTCTAGCGTTCACCGCATTACTTCGGTCCCGACGCCCTTGTCGGTAAAAATTTCCAGCAACACGCTGTGGGGAACCCGGCCATCGACGAAGTGCACGCGATGCACGCCGGCATGAACGGCTTCGACAGCGCTGTCCACTTTGGGAATCATCCCCTTGTCCACGACACCGGTCGCTTTCAAAGCCGGCACATCCTTAACATCCAGGTGAGAAATCAATGTGGCGGGCTGGCTTGGGTCCCGCATCAAGCCTGGCACATCACTCAAAAAGACGAGCCGCCGCGCCCCGATCGCCATCGCAAGTTTCGCAGCCGCCACGTCGGCATTGATGTTGTAAGCGTGCCCGTCTTCACCGAGGCCAATGGGACTGATGACCGGCGTCACGGAGGCTCTGAGGCACTTCCGCACTTGCTCCACGACGACTTCCGTGACCTCGCCGACATACCCCAGATCAGGATCGAGTTGCCGGCATTTGAAGACATCCCGGCCATTGAAACTTCGCGCCTTACCGCCGAGTTTCTGAATCATTTCGACGATGTCACGGTTGGTGACATTGAACAACACATCCTCGACAACTTTCATCGTCGCGTCATCGGTTACGCGCATGCCTTTGACGAATGTGGCTTGGATCCCGGCTTTCTCCATCGCCTTCGTGATCGCCTTGCCTCCGCCATGCACCACGACCGGATTGATCCCGCAGGCTTCGAGGAACACGATATCGGCAGCAACCCCGGAGCGCACTTTTTCATCCGGTGAGTCCATGAAACTGCCACCGTATTTCACAACAAACGTCGAGCTCCGAAATCGTTGGATATACGGCAAGGCTTCGAGCAGCACTTCGGCTTTTTGAATCAGATCGTTCATTCGTCATTCCAAGGTGAAACGCACAGGAACAGACCGGTACTGTGGACTGTTGCGGAGCCGTTCGTATTCGCCGGACCGCTTCAACTGCTGAACCAGTTCATCGTTCAACTCATCTACCACCCTCCACGGGATCTGTTTTTTTGGCAGCGGAGGCACAGCAAACGACGGCAAGTCTAGCTTTTCCATATACCAACCTTCTCCAATTCGCTGAAAACATCAGGGGGACCGAACTGCTGACACAATTCTTGCACTTTGGTGCGAGTCAAGTCATTCGGATTCTGACGCAGCAAGCTAATGATATCCGGTAAATCCCGACCGCGTTCGGGAGCATTTTTGATCGCGTGTAACTTCAACGCGATCAAATGAGCCAAGGATGGCACACGCCAAACGGGTTGTTCCGCATGCCATTGCCGACTGTCTCGTTGAAGTTTGTTAAAGGTCTCCGGATTGACGATCACTACATCCACATCCAAGAGAATCGGCGAAGGGTGCCGATAACAGACGACGGTATCCGATCGCGAGAGAGCCGTATACCCGGCAGCCAAAAGCGCCTGCTCGAGTTTCGCCGCCCCATCGGTGGCGGCCAAACAATCAACGTCCAAAGTCTGTCGGATCACTCCGTACGTTCTCAAAGCTTGACCGCCGATCAACAGGGCTTCCGGTTTTACCGGATTGAGCACTTGCGCCAGTTTGTCGAGGATTAAGCTCATTCCCCCTTGTTGAACGTCACATACGCCTCAGTCAAATCGCTCGCGTGCATCGTGCAACTACCGTGGCCGAGGTGGAGGTCGATTCGAATCGTGAAGACCGGCTGTTTGACAATCTTCCGCACCTTCGCTACCGGCGTCCGTGAAGGCTGACCGCTCTTGACGGCGGAAACTCCGTTGTAGGCAATGTCCACCTTCTCTTCCACGATCTTCGCCCGGCTGTAGCCGATGGCGTCCATCAGTCGGCCCCAATTTGGATCCCCGCCGCACCACGAACATTTCACCAAGGCGGAATTACAGACCGCGCGCGCCGCAAACTCGGCGTCCCGATCATTCCGCGCTCCGTGAACTTCCACGGTCACAAACTTTGTCACGCACTCGCCATCTTTGACGAGCATCTTGGCGAGTTCGAGACACACATGGTCGAGCGCTGCTTGGAATGCTGGCAGCGGTGGTTTACCGGCGAGGCCGTTCGCCAGGCAAATCACGGTGTCGTTCGTACTCATGTCGCCATCCACGGTGACCCGATTGAAACTTTTGTTCACGGCATGCCGGAGGGCGCGTTGCAGAACGCCCCGCGAGAACGCGGCGTCCGTTGTGATGAACGCCAACATCGTCGCCATGTTCGGGTGAATCATCCCGGCCCCCTTGGCAATCCCGCCGATGTGCCACTTCCCAAAGCGCACCGCGACTTCCTTCGGCTTCGTATCACTGGTCATGATGGCCAGTGCCGCATCGTGGCCGCCGGTGCGGCTGATTTGTTTCAGAATTTTTTTAATTCCCGCTTCGATCTTCACGATCGGCAACAGCACCCCAATGCGCCCAGTCGAGCACACCAACACTTCTTCATCCCGACAACCCAGCCGGCGCGCGACGGCCGCCGCCATCGCTTTGGCGTGAATCATTCCAACCTTACCGGTACAAGCGTTGGCGTTGCCGGAATTGGCGATGATGGCACTGGCCGTGCCAGATTTGACGTGTTGCATGTCGAGCTTGACCGGCGCGGCTTTGACTTGGTTCTTCGTGAACACCGCCGCGACTGTGGCCGGAACGTCCGAGACAATGAGCGCCAAATCTTTCTTGCCGGTTTTCTTGATGCCGGCGGATAGACCGGCCGCTCGGAAACCGCGCGCAACGGTGACGGAGCCAGGGATTGTCGAGTGTTGTTTCTTCATGGGAGTTGGTCGTTGCCAGCATCATGCGAAGCCGCCCTGCGGCATACAAGCAATTTTCGCCTGCGCCCGTGGGCGACCCTTGACTGCGCCCAGCCAAACTCTACAATCACACCCAAACCAAAACCCGGAAGGTGGTGACGCATGCCGTGGAAACAATTCGTGATGACTCTCAGCCTCCTGCTGCTGGCTTGGACTGGACCAGCGAGTGCAACGCTCCAGCTCCCCAAGATGTTTTCGGACCACATGGTGTTGCAGCGAGATACCA
Source organism: Verrucomicrobiia bacterium (assembly GCA_022072455.1). GTDB lineage: Bacteria > Verrucomicrobiota > Verrucomicrobiia > Palsa-1439 > Palsa-1439 > CAINDI01. The sequence continues at coordinate 69,976 of JAJVHY010000031.1, forward strand.
CACTCCCGGTATGGGGTTGGGCTGAGCCGAATGCAACAATCACTGTCCAAATCGCCGGTCAGAACGTTTCGACCACTGCGGATGAAAAAGGCCGGTGGCAGGTGCAACTCGCGCCGCTTCGGACAAGCACCACACCGCTCGAACTCGTAGTCAGGGCCGGCCAGACAACGCACACGTTTCGTGACGTGTTGGTTGGCGACGTATGGCTGTGCGCGGGACAATCCAACATGGAATTCGGCGTGGCCGGGGCCGACAACGCCGCGCAAGTCCTCGCCACCGCCACGAACTCCTTGATCCGATTGCTGCGAGTTCAAGCGCCGCAAGCCCCGACCCCGGTCCGTGACCTACCCCACGGTTGGACCACGAGTACAGCGCAGTATCTGAAATCGTTTTCAGCCGTTGGGTATTTCTTTGGCAGCCGGATCCACCAGGAAACCGGCATCCCCATCGGACTGATTGGCATCGGCTGGGGCGGCACCGCGATCGAGTTGTGGTTGCGATTTGAATCGCTGGTGGATTATCCCGAATTAGCCAAATTCCGAGAAAATCTCGAAAAGAAAACCGCCGACTTCAACAAGTTCAGCGCCGAGTTGATCGAGCCCATGGCCGCTTGGGTCGAGCAAGCCCGGCAAGCGCGGGCACAGAATGAGCCACTCCCTGTGCCGCCGGCCGTCCCACCGCACCCCGGACTGACCCAAGGACTTGCCGGCATCTACAATGGTCGGGTGGCGCCGCTGGTCCCATTCGGCATGAAGGGCGTGCTCTGGTACCAAGGCGAGGCCAACGGAGACGAGGACGACATTTACTTTCACAAGATGCGCGCCCTAATCGGCGGCTGGAGGCAGGCGTGGAATCACAACGCGTTGCCATTCTACTTCGTTCAATTGGCCAACTACCAAGCCGCCACCACCAACGCGGCCGGCGGCGGCCCGTGGACGAAACTGCGGATGGCGCAACTCAAGAGTCTGCAAATCCCGAAGACCGGTATGGCCGTGGCCATTGACATCGGTGACGCCAGCGACATCCATCCGCGTAACAAGGTCGATGTCGGCCACCGCCTAGCGCTCTGGGCCTTGAAACATGATTACGGCCAACCGGCTTTGGTTTGCAGTGGGCCGCTTTACAAAGGCGTCGCGGTCGAAGGCGCGCGCATCCGCGTGAGTTTCGACCATGTGGGCAGCGGCTTGATCGTCGGGAAGAAGGATGGGTACGGTCCGGCTCGGGAAGTTACCGGCGGCATACTCACGCGCTTTGCCGTTGCCGGTTCGGATCGGCGCTGGGTTTGGGCAGACGCGGTCATTGACGGCGCAACCGTGCTCGTGTCGAGTCCGAGCGTACCGGCGCCGGTGGCGGTGCGGTATGCATTCGCGACCAATCCGGCCGGGTGCAATCTCTACAACAAGGAAGGTTTGCCAGCGGCGCCGTTTCGCAGTGACGACTGGTGAGCAGTTAGAGCAGTCCGGCCGATTCCGGATACCCGCAAACGAGATTGAGACACTGTACAGCTTGACCGGCCGCGCCTTTGGTGAGGTTGTCAATCGCGCTACTGATGATGAGCCGGTTAGTCCGGGCATCCACACGCACGGAGATATCGCAATAGTTGGACGACTCCACATTCTTCGTATCCGGCAAGGCATCCGTCACGCGCACAAACCGCTCGCCCCGGTAGAACTCCCGGTACGCTGCGAGCACGTTGTCGGGCTTGCCAGCAAGACTGGCGATGATCGTGGACTCGATGCCGCGATTCAGCGGGATCAAATGCGGGATGAAAGTGAGCTTCGCGCCGAGTTGTTCTTCAATCTCCGAGAGATGCCGGTGTTTTGGGATGCCGTAGGCGCGGGCGCTTTCGTTGCATTCACAGAAGAGGAAATCTTCCGTCGCTTTCCGCCCGGCACCGCTGACACCGCTCATGCTCGACGCGATGATGGTCGAAGGGTCAATAAGTTTGTTTCGCAATGCCGGCACCGTCCCGAGGATGATACTGGTGGGATAACAGCCGGGACACGCGATGAGTTGCGCGGATTTGATTTTTTCCCGATGCAGTTCCGGCAAGCCGTAGACGGCTTTCGCCAGCAATTCCGGGGCGGGATGATCGTGGTCGTAGAATTCCTTGTACACCGCGGCCGACTTCAGCCGGAAATCAGCGGACAGATCGAGAACCTTCATGCCCTTGGCGAGCAACGGTACCGCAAATTCCGCGGCGACCCCGTGTGGCAGCGCAAGAAACACCACGTCGGCGGCGATGTCTTTCGGTTCGATGAAAGACGCGGTGATCCGCCCACGGAACCGCGGGAAGATGTCGCTGACCGGTTTGCCGGCGTATTGCCGGGAGGTGAATTGGGTGATTTCGGCGTGCGGGTGGCCGAGCAGGAGCCGGACGAGTTCCTGGCCGGAGTAGCCGCTCGCGCCCACGATGGCAATTTTGGTTTTGTTCATGTCGTCCAAAGCAACAAGCCCCGGATTGTGCAACCCGGGGCTTGTGCGTGCAATCTGATTCTTTCGCGTTTAACGCTTCGAGAATTGGAAGCGTTTGCGAGCGCCGGGTTGACCGTACTTCTTGCGTTCGCGCATCCGCGGGTCGCGGGTGAGCAGACCTTTGCCGCGGAGGATCGGCTTGAGTTCCGCCACCGCTTCGAGCAATGCGCGGGCGATGCCGAGACGAATCGCGCCGGCTTGGCCGGCAATGCCGCCACCTTCAACGTAACAAGCAACGTCGTATTTCTTTTCAGTATCCGTCGCACGCAATGGTTCGAGTGCGTGGTCGAATTGGCTGGGGACGGTGAGGTAGTCAGCAACTTTTTTGTCGTTGACGGTGATGTTGCCGGAGCCGGCTTTGAGGGTGACGCGGGCAATGCTGGTCTTGCGGCGACCGGTGCCGAGAAACTGTTGAATTGTGGGGGCTTTGGCCATGATGTGTGCTTCCTTAAACTAGATCTTGGTGGCAACGGGCTGTTGGGCGATGTGCGGATGCTCCGCGCCACCGTAAACCTTGAGCTTGGTGATAACCGAACGTCCAAGCCGGTTGTGCGGTATCATCCCGCGAACAGCGCGCCGGATGATTTCTTCGGGGTGCCGCGCCCGCAGCGATTTCGGCGTGAAAACTTTTTCTTTGCCGGGGTATTGCGAGTAGGTCATGTATTCTTTGTCAGTTTCTTTCCGCCCGGTGAATACGGCCTTGGCGGCATTGACAACCACGACGAAATCGCCGGCATCCACGTGGGATGTGAACGTCGGCTCGTGCTTGCCACGCAAGATGTTGGCAGCCCGAACGGCAACTTTGCCAACAACCTGATTATTGGCGTCAATGATGTACCAGCGCGGTTTGTGTGCTTCTTTTTTGGCAAAAAATGTCTTCATAAATTCCTAATACTTCCCATGCGGGAGCGCGCACCGTAGCGATTCACTCCGGTAAAGTCAACCCTCAAAACGAGTTGCCTGCAAGCCCCTATTGGGACAGTGGGGCTGCGGCCGGTTTCTCGGTTTCGAGTTTTTTGAGGCGTTCTTTCTCCAACCGGTCTTCTTTGCGCAAGATGTAGCCCGATTTCGGCAAGGCGTTGGGCCAATAATGCTCGATGCAACCGAAATACCACATCGAACTGATGATCGCGAGCAACACCACGATGACGATCAAGCGGTTGCGGCCCTTCTTGCTCTCGGCATACGGGTCAACCAAATCCCGTTGCGAGCCTTCCGGCAGTTTCGCAATCCCAGTTAAGGCTGCGCCGAATGGCACGTTGATTTTGGCCCTGGCGTTCACGGCCCAACCGTTCGCGTCGAGGATAGGGCCAAGATTCCGTTTCCGGAGTTTGATGTAAGCGAGAATCATCGACGGGGTCGAGATCAACAACATAATCGCGGCGATGATCAGCGGCAGTTGCCAGATCGCCATCCCCTTGAAGATGCCAAGCACATACGCCAAGGCGGTGCCAATTGCACCAAACGCCACGCCCATCGCCGCCACGGCTCCGACATCAACTTTCTTCGGTTCGGGTTTGGCCTTGTCAGCTTGGGCCGTGGCTGTTGCTGCCGCGGCCATTTTCGAATCGGACGCCGCTTCAGCCGCCGCCGCCCGCTTCGCGACTTGCTCCTCGATCAGGCGGACAAATTTCTTGTAGGGGGCCCAGAACGCTTGGCGGATGCTGATGGGGTTGTCGATGATCTTGGTAATGGTCGCGTCCCAATCGCGTCCGCGCCGGTCGTAAAACAGGCCGTTGCGCCCGACCATCAGATTATCGGAATCACCATTGGTGAAGGCGGCGACGATCTGCCGTTTTTCCCCGGTCGCCTTCCGAACGCAATCACAATAGGCCAAATACGCCCCAGCCATACCGGCCATGGTGGCGTGCTTGCCGGCGTCTTCAACCGGCAAGGTCAACTCGCAACTGCGTTGGTCGAGGTAGAGCGTCCCGGTTTGGAAGATGGCTGGTTCGCCGCGATTGTAGAAGTCAGCGAAATTCACAAAGTTCGTCAGCAACAAATACAGGTCGCGGTAGTACCGGACCAAGCGCTCCACATTGGCAATCGAGTTGGCTTCGGGTTCGAGCGCCTTGTCCTTGGCAATCAAGCCGGTAATCGTGTCCTTGGCTTTGCCGGCAAGGATGGCTTTGATGCGTTGAATCCCCAGCTTCTCAACGCTGCCGCCTGCTTTGCCGGCGGTCCACACTTCATACGCGGATAACTTGCCGGTCAGCGCGACCCATTCGGCTTCCGTAATCGCCGTCTTGCCGGGGAATAAGCCGGCAATGGCTGTAACGGCACTTTCCCAAGCTGGATTAATTCCGCCCGCGAGCGGCAGTGGCTTGCCAGGTTCGATGCGGGCCAGTGGGAATCCCGCCACTTCAGAGGCGGTAATGCTGAGGTCCTTGGCGGCCAGGTTGAGATATTCGGTTTCTTGCCGGTTGAGTGCGCCGAGGGCGCGGGCGTCGAAAGCCGCCAGCCGGCAACGAGCGAAGTAGTCGTCAACTTTCGGTTTGATGGCTCTGACCACTGCCGCCGCGTTAGCCGTGTTTTCGCCAAACGGTAAGACTGTGGCGTCTCCCCTGGCATGCCAGGCGGCATACGCAGTCGCATCAGCGAAGAATTGGTCAAGTTTGGCCTGCGAAATACCGGGTTTGCCGCTCCGGTCAGTTTCGCTGCCGAGACACGCAATGATGTCGTTGATGACGGCTTTGGATTCATCGTCGGTGGCGGAGTCGACCGGGATGATGCCGTCGCCATTGAAATTGGTGGCCGCGAAGATTTTGGCGGTGTCAATCGTATCCGCCAATGTAATGGCCGATGCGTTTGCCTTGCCGAGGTTGCCGAGGATTTGCTTGGCGGACGCGAGGAGTGCCGGGTCTTTGATCGAAGCCAACGGGAGTTCGGCCGCGCCTTTGAGGAGTTCATCCGGGTTGTTGAGACTGGCGCAGGCCCATTTGCACGCGGCTATAATTTCTGGAACACGCACCCGGCCGTCCTTGTCGGTATCGATCAACGCCAGCGTCTTGGCGTCGAACTCCAAGCCGGTCGTCGGGCACGCCAACGCCACCCACAATTTCTGGTTGAGTTGATCCAAGTTGGCGATGTCAGCGCCAGATGTGATTTTAACCTGGTCGAATCCGCCTGCGCGAAAGAATTTCCATGTGTGATTGGTCGTCGTCATAATGTCCTCTGAAGCTTCTCCTTCCGGAATGTAATGGCGAGTCGCCCGGTTGATGTCAAGCCCCTATTCTCTTGAACAAACTCCCCCCGGCGTCGGTCTCAAGTTGCGACGGGTCGCGGCGCGCGCTATACTGTGCCACGGGAACGCAGCCAAGAAGGAACAAGCCATGAGCGATCACTCGGGGTTCAAAAAACCATCATTGGGCGGCGAACACAAACTCCCCCACGACTGGCGGGAGCGGGCGGACGACTCACCGTTGGCTGTGATCGACCGGCTGATTGCCACCACTCGCGACGGTGATCCGACACGCTTTGATTTGTTCCGCCTCCGCCGGCAAGTCGAGGAACATGACCTGACTCTCGCCGAGGCGCGAACGGCCATCGAAAAAATGGATGAAGTCATCAAGAAAGTTACCGCGCCGGCCAATCGGATCGGGACGTTCCTTGGACTACCGAAGAAAGAACTCGCGCATGTTGCCGTCGGCGGACACGACTATTTCACCAACGTTGATCCGAGGATCGACGTGAAAGACTTGAAGATCGGCACCCGTGTGCTTGTCAACGAAGCTTATGTTGTCGTCGGCGATCTGGGCTACGATAACGCCGGCCCGGTCGGCAAAATCACGGACGTGCTCAAAGACGGCCGGCTGCGGGTTGGCCAGGAACACGGCGCTCATTCGGTCATCGTCCACCGCTCAACCGACCTGATCGGTAAAGAATTGAAGAGTGGTGACGAGATCCGGATCGACCCGGCGTTTCGTGTCGCCGTCGAGTTACTCACTTCGTCGGAGAAAAAGGATTTCTACCTTGAAGACGTGCCGGAGCTCGCATGGTCGAGCATTGGTGGACAGACCGATGCGCTGAACGCCATCAAGGATGCGATTGAGCTGCCGTTGATTCACGGTGATTTATTTGAGCGATTCAAATACGCCCAGCCGAAAGGCTTTCTCCTTCACGGCCCGCCCGGCTGCGGCAAGACGCTCATCGGCAAAGCCACCGCCTTCAATCTCACCAAAAAGTTGCGCGAGAAAACCGGTCAGGAAATGAAAGAGTGCTTCATGCACGTCAAAGGCCCGGAGATTCTCAACATGTGGGTTGGCGAATCCGAGCGCATCGTCCGCGAAATCTTCGCCACGGCCCGCGAAAAACGCCGGCAAGGCTTCATGCCGTTTCTCTTTATTGACGAGGCTGAGTCCATTCTCGGCGTCCGCCGCGCCAGCCGGTACTCGAACATCCTCTCAACCCTCGTCCCGATGTTCTGTTCGGAAATGGACGGTATCGAATCTTTGCACGACGTCGTCATCATCCTCGCCTCGAATCGTGCCGATCTGATTGACCCGGCCATTCTGCGCCCCGGGCGGATTGATCGCAAAATCAAGGTCAACCGGCCCGACAAGGACGGCGCCCGCGAAATTTTCAGCATTTACCTAAATGACGATCTGCCGCTCGCTGCACCGGCACAGCAATTGGTTGATAGTGCGATTAAAGCGCTGTTCAACCACCGGGACGAAAACCGGTTCCTCGAAGTTCAACTCCGCAGTGGCCGGAAAGACGTCCTCTACCGGGGCGACCTCCTCAGCGGTGCGATCATTGAAAGCATCGTCGCCCGCGCCAAAGAAATCGCCATCAAGCACAGCATCGATGCCCACAAAGAACAAGCCATCACCGAAGCCGACCTCCTCCACGCCCTCGACATGGAGTTCTCCCAAAACGACATCTTCCCGCCAACTGACATCGTGGAAGACTGGTTGATGTTGATTGATCACGACCCCGAAAACGTCGTCAAAGTCTCCCCCATTCGCCCACAGACCGGCGCCCGCGCGAAGGGCGTCAGCGCCGTCGTTTAACTGGCCATGCACCGCACGCTCGGCATCGAAACTGAATACGGCATCACCGTGGATGGCCGGGACGACGTGGATGTTGTCAGCGAGTCAATCGCATTGGTTCGCAGCTACACCGAAGCCGTCCCGCCGGCCGCCGACACCGAATTGAAGTGGGACTACAACCTCGAAGACCCGCACCAAGACATGCGCGGCTTCCGCGCGCCGGAACTGCTCCAGGATTTCGACGAAGCCAAATACTTCGCCCAAGACCAGCACCGGCAACTCAGCTTCCAGGAAATCAAAAGCGACCTCGTTCTCTCCAACGGCGCCCGCTACTACAACGACCATGCCCACCCGGAATATTCGACGCCCGAATGTAAATCCCTCCGTGACATCATCGCACAAGACAAAGCCGGCGAGCGCATCGTCGAAGAATGCGTCCGCCGGCGCAACGCTCGCACCCACGACGGCGTCGTCAAAGTTTACAAAAACAATACCGACTTCATCGGCCACAGCTACGGCTGTCACGACAACTACCTGATGCAGCGGTCAATTCCGTTCGACCGCGTCATTCGTGGCCTCACGCCATTTCTTGTCACCCGCCAAATCATCGCCGGCGCCGGCAAAGTTGGAATCGAGAGCGAAAGCGGCGCAGCCGCCGGTGCATACCAAATCAGCCAGCGCGCCGATTTCTTCAGCGTCCTCGTCTCCATTGACACGATGAACCGCCGGCCAATCATCAACACTCGCGACGAACCGCATGCCGACACCGAGAAGTACCGTCGGTTCCACGTCATTGTCGGCGATGCGAACATGAGCGAGATCGCTGGCGCGCTCAAGATCGGCACAACCGCCCTTGTTCTCGATCTCATCGAACAGGATGCCTGTCCGCTCACCTTCGATCTGGCTGACCCGATTGCCGCGCTCAAAATCATCTCGCGTGACCCGTCGTTGAAATCCGTTGTCAAACTGACCAACGGTCGGGTTTGCACCGGCTTCGACATCCAACGCGCCTACCTCGCCGCCGCCCAACGCCATTGTGCCGGCAAAAGTCCGGACGCGGATTGGGTGTTGAAAACCTGGGAGCACATCCTCGACGATCTCGAACGCGACCCGCTGCTCTGCCGGGATCGGCTCGATTGGGTCGCCAAACAATGGCTGCTCGAAACTTTCGTCGCCGCCGAACACATTGGTTGGGATGACCCGTGGCTGCAATCCCTCGACCTCGAATACCACAATGTGAATCGGGAAGAAGGCTTGTTTGCCGAACTTGGCCGCACCGGCGCGATGCAGCGCTTCATTACCGACGACGACATCCGGCAAGCCATCCACCACCCCCCACCCGACACGCGCGCATATTTTCGCGGAAAGTGTGTCGAAAAATTCGCCAAAGAAATGACAGCGGTTCAATGGGACGAAATCACTTTTGGCGACAACGGTCACGAACATGTCGTGCGCCTCTTGAACGTCTTTGACGACGCCGAAGTGCAACATTTCAATGCGGCCATTGACAATGCCGCCGACGTGGCGACATTACTGCGTGGTCTCGAACCTGATCGGAGGTAGCTGAAATGCCTGATCGCATCCAACGCCCAACATCACCCGCGCCGTGGGAAAAACGGGAAGTCGAAGACGGCGGCCCCAAACGTCCCGACGCCACCGTCCCCGACACCAAAGAGCTGCTGAACAAAATGCGGCGTGTCGACCCCAACCAGGCCAAACGCTACCGGCAGCGGACCGGCCAATAACCGGCATGGATCAACCCACACTTTCGCGCGGGGACTTTCTCGCCGTTCTCAAAGCCAACGGCTACGAAATCGCGCCGCGCCTGGCCGCGGCGGCCGCAAAATTTGAAAACGCCGCCCACGGCAGCATCGCCACCGAGGGCACCACCGTCCTTGCCATCAAATACAAAGATGGCGTCCTCGTTGCCGGCGACCGGCGCGCCACCGCCGGCAACCTCGTCATGTACGAACGCGCCGAAAAAATCATCAACATCGACAATCGCTCCATCCTCGCAATTGCCGGTGTGCCTGCAGTCGCGTTCGAGATGGCGCGCGTGCTCGAACACAGTTTCAAGTATTACCAACGCAGCCAGCTGCAACCGATGAGCACCGCCGGCAAAGTCCGCTCCCTCTCGAAGCTGCTCAAAGAAAATTTACCGCTCACACTCCAAGGCGTCGGCATGGTGGTCCCGCTGTTCGCGACGTACGATGAAACCGGCAAAGTCTATTTCTATGACGCGCTTGGCGCGCAATTTGAAGGCGTCGACTTTGCCGCAAGCGGCTCCGGGTCACTGGCCGTCCGCAGCGTGCTGCATTACCTCAACACCTATGGCGGCAAACCACTCGTCCGCTACAACGAAAACGAAATCGTCGTCCTCGCCCTCCGCGTCCTCGACACCGCCGCCACCAGCGACACCGCCACGAGCGGCTACAACCCGAAATCGAACATCTTCCCGACTGTCCGCCTTGTCACCGGCGACGGCATCCACGAAATCCCCGAAACCGACTTGGCGAAAGCCTACCGGAGTGAGGCATGATCGAAGAACCTTATCGCTGGGTCGAAGCCGTCGCCAATCGGCGCGAATACGTGGAAGACCAACTCCGCCGCGGCAGTCCCATCGTGCTGCTCAATTATTCCGATGGCCTGCTTGTGCTCACGGTCAGCCGCGAAACCCGGAAAGTTTTTGAAATCTACGACCGCATCGGTTTTGCCGCTCTCGGCCACCCGGCCGACATCGAACGCATGCGCCTGGCCGCCATTGACCTCGCGCACGTTGAAGGTTTCAACCGCGCCGTTGAAGACGTCTCACTCCGCCGGTTGGTCAATTACGGACTGAGTCCCGCCCTGAAGACCGCTTTCGAGCAAGTCTTCTCTGCACCGTTCATTGTGAAAATGTTGCTCGCCGAACTCGGCACCAACGCCGCGGACGACCTGATCGTGAAACTCGATTACGACGGCTCGCTCGCCCGCAGCGAGATCGAGTTGAAAGAACCCTTCGATGTCCTAGCCGGGTCAGCGAAGGCCGAAGAGGCGATGCTCAACTACCTCGTCGAACACAACAGCAACCCACGCCGGTCAATTGAGGACGCCATTCGCCTCGCCGCCCAAACGTGGGCCGTTGGCTTGAATGCGCTCGACCAAAAAGACGACCCACCGGCGGCAACTGATCTCGCCAAACTGCTCCGTGAACATTTGAAAACCCGGCATGTCGAAGCCGCCGTCCTCGACCGCACCCGCCCGGCGACAAACCGCTTCCGGTTACTCGACGAGAAAGAAATACGCTCCGCGCTCAAAGACCTATGAACCGCATCGTCGGGCTTGAGACCGAGTACGGCTGTCTGGTGCAAGCTGACGACCGCCTCGGCGGCCCCGACGCGTATCCAATCCGCGTCAAAAACCACCTCTTCAAAATCGCGCGGATGGGTGCAATCGACCTGCACTACCGCGACTATGAAGAACCGCCCGGCAACGGCGGTTTCCTCCTCAACGGCGGCCGCCTTTACCTCGACATGGGGCACCTCGAGTTTTCCACACCGGAATGCGTCAGCCTCCGCGATATCGTCGCCTTTGACCGCGCCGGCGACTATCTCCTCCATGAGACACTCGAGAACTTGGGCGTCGCCGACAAGGTTTCCTTCCTCAAAAACAACATCGATCATCACACCGGCGCGACCTTCGGGTGCCATGAAAACTATTCCATGAAACGCAGCGCCCAATTCACGCCGCCGATTCTCAGCGCGTTGCTCTCATTCCTCGCCACCCGACAAATCTTTACCGGCGCCGGCCGTGTCGGCCAAGCCAATCCCCTCGCTTTCGAATTCGAGTCCCACCGCGGTCAACCGCCTGTCCCATTCCAACTCTCCCAGCGCGCCGACCACATCGTCAACGACATCTACCAATGGGTGCAATTCAACCGCGCCATCATCAACGCCCGGGACGAGCCCCTCGCTGATTACCGGAAATATCGCCGCCTCCACCTCCTCATCGGCGACTCCAACATGAACGAATTTGCCACCGCGCTGAAGCTGGGCACGACTGCCTTGATTCTCGATTTGCTGGAGGAAGGCATCCTCCCCAAACGCGTCGGCCTCCTCGATCCAGTCCAATCCACCCGCGAAATTTCCCGCGACCAATCCTACCGGTGGCTCACCCGCCTCGAAAACGGCCAAACCCGCACCGCCCTCGAAATCCAACAAGCCTTCCTCGCCCTTGCCCGGCACTACCTCGCCGGGCAGAGTGAAGAAAACGATTGGATCATCCGCGAATGGTCCGCCGTCCTCGACGGTCTCGAGCGCGACCCCTTGTCCCAAATCGGCAAGATTGACTGGGTCGCCAAAAAATGGCTGCTCCAAACCTTCTGCGAAACCGAGCATCTCACTTGGGCCGACCCGTGGCTTCAATCCCTCGACCTCGAATACCACAACCTCCACCCCCAACGCGGCCTCTACTTCGCCCTCGTCAACGAAGGCCGCATCCAACCCCTCGTCAGTCCCGAACGCACCATCTTCTGCACCGCCAATCCACCCGCCAACACCCGCGCCGCCGCCCGCGGCCTCGCCGTCCGCTACTTCCGCGAACAAGCCGCCAACTACATCATCAACTGGGACTCCGTCGCCATCGAAGGCCGTGATCCGCTCATCATGAACAATCCATTCCACCCCTACCGGGACGAGATCACCCAACTCCTCACCTTCGCCGATGACGCGCCGACTGGAATTGGAGGTTGACAGTTACCGTTTCTCAGTATTCTTTCTTTGTCACAACGTAAAAGGAGCTTCCGTATGAAATCTTATCAGTTCCGCCTCTGGTCAACGTGTCTCTGCACCGCCCTCACCATTGCCCTGCCGCTCCACGCCGCCACCCTCACTGTTATCAACACTGACGACACCGGCCCCGGCTCACTTCGGCAAATCCTCGCCGACTCCAGCCCGGCCGACGTCATCGAATTCGACTCGTCACTCGCCGGCAGCACCATCATCCTGACCAACGGCGAACTCCTCATCACCAACAACCTCACCATTACCGGCTTGGGCACCGACCAACTCACCATCAGTGCCGGCAACACCACCCGTGTCCTCCACCTCTCCAACAATGTCACAGTCACCATCACCGGCCTCACCCTGACCGGCGGACTCGCCACCCCCGCCAACGGCGGTGCCATCCTGGTTGAAGCCGGCAGCACCCTCACGCTCGATACCTGCACCCTCACCGGCAACACCGCCCCCCTCGGCGGTGCCGTCGCCAACCTCGGCACCACCACCATCACCAACTGCCTCATCCACGCCAACACCGCGCCCGATGGCGGCGGCGCACTCTACAATGAAGGCAACCTCAGCGTGCTGGCCGGCACCCGCATCCTCTCCAACTCCACCTTCAACTCCGGCGGCGCACTCTTCAACGCCACCGGCACCCTCCTCGTCGAACTCAGCACCATCGCGTCCAACACCAGCGGCTTCCTCGGCGGCAACGCCTACAATGACACCGCCGGCACCCTCGTCTTCTCCCAAACCACCCATTCCGAAAATACCGCTGTTCTCGGTGGCGACCTCTTAAACGCCGGCACCCTCACTCTCAACCGCGTTACCAGTACCGGCAATCGCGCCAGCCTCGACGGCGGCGCCATCTACAATGCCGTCAACACCAAACTCCTCATCGTCTCCTCCACCATCGCCAACAACACCGCCGACCGCCTCGGCGGCGCCCTCGTCAACTACTCCGTCGCCCGCCTCGCCGAAAGCACCATTGCCGGCAACACCGCTCCCGACATCGGCGGTCTCGCCCTGCTCTACGGCGAAGTCACCATCGACAACACCATCCTCGCCAACGGCGCCACTGGCGGCAACTACACCAACGACGGCACCGTCGTCACCTCCCTCGGCCACAATCTCTCTGACGACTCCACGACTCTCCCCGGGCTCACTCACCCAGCCGACCTGAATAACACTCCTGCCGGCCTCGACCCCGCCGGCCTGCAAAACAACGGCGGTACCACCGCGACCATCGCTCTTACCTCCGGCAGCGCGGCCATCGGCGCGGGCGGCCCCGTCTACATTCCGTTTACCTCTGCCCCCGGCGGCGGCGAGCCTATCTATCCGCCCTTCACCGACCAACGCGGCCTCCCGCGTTTCGGCTGCGGAAAAATGGACATCGGCGCCTTCCAAACTCAGGACATCTTGCCGCCAGTCATCGCTCTGATCGGTGACGCCGTCGTCACCAATGAATGCCCGACCTCGTTCACCGATCCCGGCGCCACCGCCAGCACCCAATGCGGCAACGCCCTCGCCATCGCCGCTGGTGGCAACCACAGCGTTGGCCTTCGGATTGACGGTACTCTCGCCGCGTGGGGCGACCTCACCACTCTGCCCGGCGGAATCGGCCAAGCCACCGCCGTCGCCGCCGGCAACCTCCACAACCTCGCTCTGCAAGAAGACGGCCAAGTTTTCGCGTGGGGCGACAACACCGCCGGTCAGACCGATGTACCCAGCACCGCCACCAATGCCATCGCCATCGCTGCCGGTGGTAGTCATAGTCTCGCGCTTCGCGCTGACGGCACCGTCCTCGTTTGGGGTGATTCCGACCCTGTTCCGCCCGAGGCAACCAACGTCGTCGCCATCGCTGCCGGCGCATCCCACAGCTTGGCACTTCTCACCGACGGCACCATCCTCGTCTGGGGCGATACCGATCCTGCCCCAGCGGAAGCGACTAATGTCGTTGCCATCGCTGCCGGCGAACTGCACAGCCTCGCCCTCCGAGCCGACGGCACCGTTGTTGTCTGGGGCGACTCCGATCCCGCCCCGGCCGAAGCGACAAACATCGTCGCCATCGCCGCCGGCAACCTCCACAGTTTGGCGCTTCGCGCAGATGGCACCGTCATCGCCTGGGGTGACAACACCGCCGGTCAGACCGACATCCCGGCAGTCCTCGAAAACAATGCCGCCGCCATCGCCGCCGGTGCCGCCCATAGTCTGGCCATCACCCGCACCGGCGCGGTCGTTGGCTGGGGACTCAACGGCGACGACCAAACCGTCGCCACTGCTGATTTGCGTGTGACCGATTTGACCGGCAGCATCACCCAATCCACCGTCGGCACCACCAACGGCCTCGGCAGCTTCACTCGCACTTACACCGTCGTGGACATCAACGGTGCCACCAGTTCTGTCGCCCGCACCGTCGTGACCCTCGACACGTCAGCACCGGCACCGGACGTCTCACCGCTGCCCAGCCTCACCAACGCGTGCTCGGTCACCCTCACCACCCCGACCGCCACCGATGCCTGTGCCGGCGAAATTACCGGCGCCACCACCGATCCCACCTCCTTCAACCTCCCCGGCACCTTCCTCGTCACGTGGACGTACGCCGACCTCACCGGCAACATCGCCACCCAAGTGCAAACAGTCGTCATTGATCGCGTGAGCCCGCCGGCCATCGTCTGCCCCGGCAATCTTATTGCCACCAATGCTGCCGGCCAATGCAGTGCCGTCGTCAATTTCACGGCCCCAGTCGTAACACCCGACTGCCCCACAGCAACCACAACGCAAATCGCCGGTCTACCGAGTGGCAGCACCTTCCCCGTCGGCGTGACCACGAACACGTTCCAAGTCGTTGATGCCAGCAACAACACCAACACCTGTAGCTTCACCGTGACCGTAGTCGACCTCGAAGCCCCAACGATCGCCTGCCCGGCGAACATCGTGACCAACACCGCCCCCGGCCAATGCGTCTCCGCGCCAATCACGTTCGCCCCGACGGTCGGCGACAACTGTCCCGGAGCTACGGTCGTCAGCGTCCCACCGAGCGGCTCCACCTTCGCCAAAGGCACCAACATCGTCACCAGCACCGTCACCGACGCCGCCGGTAACACGAACTCCTGCAGCTTCACCGTGACCGTACTCGACCTCGAAGCCCCAACGATCGCCTGCCCGGCGAACATCGTGACCAACACCGCCCCCGGCCAATGCGTCTCCGAGCCGATCACCTTCGCCCCGACGGTCGGCGACAACTGTCCCGGAGCTACGGTCGTCAGCGTTCCGCCGAGCGGTTCCACCTTCGCCAAGGGCACCAACATCGTCACCAGCACCGTCACCGACGACGCCGGTAACACGAACTCCTGCTCCTTCACGATCATCGTCGTTGACCAAGAAGCCCCAACGATCACCTGTCCGGCCACCATCGTGACCAATACCGCCCCCGGCCAGTGCGTCTCTGCGCCGATCACC
>JAJVHY010000031.1:85760-160213 GCA_022072455.1 Verrucomicrobiia bacterium
CGCCGGTAACACGAACTCCTGCTCCTTCACGATCATCGTCGTTGACCAAGAAGCCCCAACGATCACCTGTCCGGCCACCATCGTGACCAATACCGCCCCCGGCCAGTGCGTCTCTGCGCCGATCACCTTCGCTCCGACCGTTGGTGACAACTGCCCCGGCACCACCGTCGTCAGCGTCCCGCCGAGCGGCTCCACCTTCGCCAAAGGCACCAACATCGTCACCAGCACCGTCACCGACGCCGCCGGCAACACCAACTCCTGCTCTTTCACCGTCATCGTCGTTGACCAAGAAGCCCCCACGATCACCTGTCCGGCGAACATCGTGACCACCACCACCCCCGGCCAATGCGTCTCCGCACCGGTCACATTCACCCCGACCGTCGGCGACAACTGCCCCGGCACCTCAGTCGTCAGCGTTCCGCCGAGCGGTTCCACCTTCGCCAAGGGCACCAACATCGTCACCAGCACCGTCACCGACGCCGCCGGTAACACGAACTCGTGCTCCTTTACCGTCATCGTCGTTGACCAAGAAGCCCCGACCATCACCTGTCCGGCGAACATCGTGACCACCACCACCCCCGGCCAATGCGTTTCCGCACCGATCACGTTCGCCCCGACCGTCGGCGATAACTGTCCCGGTGCCACGGTCGTCAGCGTCCCACCGAGCGGTTCCACCTTCGCCAAAGGCACCAACATCGTCACCAGCACTGTCACCGACGTCGCCGGTAACACGAACTCGTGCTCCTTTACCGTCATCGTCGTTGACCAAGAAGCCCCGACCATCACCTGCCCGACGGACATTATTACCAACGCCACGAGTGCGGCTGGTACGGTTGTCACGTTTGCCGCGCCAGTCGTGAGCGATAACTGCCCCGGCGTGACCATTTCCAACGCTTCCGGTTCGCTGGTCTCAGGCGACATCTTCCCCATCGGCACCACCATGGTCACCCGTTATGCCCGCGACGCTGCCGGTAATGTCACCAGTTGCTCCTTTACCGTCACCGTCGGCGGCCCGCGTGATGATTTCGATACCGCCCGCGCCGAAATACAGGCCTTGCGAGACGAAACGACCGATCCAGCCGAGCTCAAACAACTGGATCGCGTCCTGACGCTCTTGACCTTGAGTGATACCTACTGGGATGACGAAGTGAACCTTGATGCCAAAGACGGCAAGAAAGTGTTCAGTGTGGTCAAGACCACAATCAAGACGCTCGAAAAATTCATCGCCAAATCCCCCAACCTGCCCGATGCACCGATGCAGGCCGTGATCGACCGGCTGGTTGCTGCGGGTCGAGTCGTTGCCAATCTTGCCATCACCGAGGCCACGTCAGCGGGCGCTGACCCGGCCGCTCTCGCGAAAGCCAACGCGGCTTATGCTGCGGGACTATGGGAAATCAACAACGGCACACCCGGTAACGCCAACAAGTACTTACAAAAGGCGTGGACGTTGGCGACCAAAGCGTTGGCAAAACTCGACTAGACAAACTTCAACTTATCGAATTGCTGGCCGAGAATTGGCGCGCTCTTCGCGCCCAGCCAGTTCTCCAACACCGTGGCATAAACGCTGCGGAAGTCAGTGCTGAACCGCAGGTCGCCCCGGTCAAGATTCGTCAGGC
This sequence comes from Verrucomicrobiia bacterium, assembly GCA_022072455.1. GTDB lineage: Bacteria > Verrucomicrobiota > Verrucomicrobiia > Palsa-1439 > Palsa-1439 > CAINDI01. The sequence goes on from JAJVHY010000031.1 coordinate 87,377, forward strand.
TGGGATGGGTGCCGTAGAGCCCGGCCTTGAGTCGACCGCCAATCACGAATAACGGCGCCGCCGCCCCATGGTCAGTCCCATTACTCGCGTTCTGCGCAACGCGGCGGCCAAACTCGCTGAATGTCACCGTCAAGACGCGGCCCGCCTGATCGCGCGCTTCCAAATCCCGTTGAAACGCGCTGACCGCGTCGGCAAATTCACCCAGCAGTCGCTCGTGCGTGACCGGCTCGTTCGCGTGGGTATCAAATCCGCCAAACGCACAGTAATAGACCCGCGTGTTCAACCCGCCGGTAATCATCTGCGCCACGATCTTCAATTGCCGGGCCAATCCGGACGTTGGATACGTCCCCGTCGCGCGGGCGCGCTTGGTGACATCCCGGATTCTGTCCGAGCTTACATCCGCATTCATCGCCACGCGCGAAAGGAAATCGAGGCGGGCGACCTGCGGATCATCAAGATTCTTGGCAACGATATTGTTTAATTTCTCAAATGTCGCCGAAGCACGTTTGGCGTCCGACTTTTCCTCGATCAATGGCTGCCACGTAAACGCATCGGGATTTTCCAGCGCAATGCTTCCGCCCCGCGCAGACTTCAACGCCACCGGCATGTCCCCGCCGATATTGATTCCGCCGAGTGGATTGACTTTCTTCGTCACCGGATCGCATCCCGGACAAGCATTGTCGAGATACCGGCCGAGCCAGCCGTGATTGACCACCTTGCTTTTCGGATCAGCCGTGTGCCAGATGTCCATCGAACGGAAATGTGACCGGTCGGGATTCGGGTACCCCACCCCCTGCACCACTGCCACCTTGCCGGCGTCGTAAAGGTCTTTGAGTTTTGCCAACTGCGGATGCAGCCCGAGAGTATCGTTCAATTTCAATACGCGCGACTTCTCGATGCCCAACGTCGGCCGCACCCGGTAATACTCGTCCATTGCGTACGGCACAACCGTGTTCAGCCCGTCATTGCCGCCGCTCATTTGGATCACAACCAGGATTCGGTCGTCTGGCACACCCGGCAAACTGCGCGTGCCGGCATTGGCCACGAGATTGTCGAGCGCCAACGCAGTGCGGGTGAGGAAAAACGGCGCCGTCGCGCTGGCGGCGACGAAGTAGATGCCTTTGCGGAGAAACTCGCGACGGGTTTGGAGAATGTCACTCATCGGTGCCTCAACAGAGTTGGTAATCTGGCATGCTCATGATCAAGTGGGCAACGCGCACGACACGATCGCTCAGCCGGGAAGTCTCAGCTTGTTCGACGAGCCATTGACGGGCTTTGGCGTCGAGTTTGGTCTGGAGTAAGCGCGCCACCAACACGTCCACCAGTCGCGCCGGGTTATCCACAACTTCCGGACTGAGCAGGTCAGCCAGTTGGTTTTTTGGTTTCCCGAGCCGGTTCAACCGCGCACGGCTTCGCTGTGACACTGCCGCTGGGACCTGCCCGCTGAGCAGGAAACCGGCGAAGTTATACCGCAACAGCAGAGTCGTTGTGTTGATCCACGACTCGCCGGCTTCCCAGCCGTTGACATTCGGCGGCGCGAGCAAATCCTGTCCCAACCCGCGCATCGATATGGCCAACGCCCGCTCATCAATCGCGATATCGAGCAGGCGGGCCGACCCGACGACGAGTTGCGCAGGACTCTTGATTTGTGTCCGGTACACCTCGGTCGAATAAAAATACTGACTTTGAAAAAGTGTTTGGAGGACTGGCTTAAATTTGTAGCCCGTCTTCCGGAGTTGAGCCGCCACGGCCTCCACCATCTCGGTCGGTGGATGGTCGGTCACAAAATACTTCAGCAGCTTGTTCGCCATGAAGATGGCCGTGCACGGCTGGAGCAGAATGATGTCAATGATGTCTTCACCGTCAAACCGGCCGGTTTCACCCAGAAAAGTCTTGCGCCCAAAGTCGTGATGACCTTCACGGAAGACAAAATCTTCCCCCTCAAACGTCCAGCCGGTGAACGCGCGCGCGGCGTCCTTCACATCCTCTTCGGAATAATTCCCAATGCCCATCGTAAACAACTCCAGCAACTCCCGGGCATAATTTTCGTTCGGATGCTCTTTGCGATTGGTGTTGTTGTCGAGATAGCGCAACATCGCGGGATCTTGGCTGATCCCAACCAGCAACGTCCGAAAATCGGCGAAGCAATTCTTGCGGAAGAACGCGTTCTGGTTAAACATCAGCCGGGCGGCCTTCACTTCCTGCACGCTGCTGGTGAAATGCCCATGCCAGAACAACACCATCTTCTCACGCAACGGCCACCGGCTGCGGCGCATCCGGCTGATCCACCATTTGCGGATGTCATCAACACTCTCGCGGTTGGCGCGCTGGAGCTCCTCCATTTTCTTCCGTCGTTCCTCGGCCGACAACCCGGAAAACTCCCGGCGGGGCTGATCGGGAATCTCCGGGGTATTGGGCAATGGAAAATCAGTACCCTCGTTTTCGGGACTCACCAGCCGCGTGACGGTTGTCTCCACCCCGTCCTTGACCGCTTGGTCAATCTCCGCCGGCAATGGCCCGAACCCGGTCCGATTCAAAAGGTGCGCCGCCAGCATCCAGTTCCACTTGCCACTGTATGATTCCAACCCAGTCATCGTCGTAACTGAATCTATCAAACACACCGACCGCCGGAAAGTTCCGAAGTTAGTTCTCCTGGAGCAATTGCAGAAACTGGCGGTCGAGCTTGTGCCCCTCAAAATCCTCGTATCTGACATCCGTCCGCTCACTGTCCAGAATTCCAAAGCGGCCCCGGAAATTCCAGAGCGCCCAACCCCAGCCGGCTTCTTTCCAATTGGCGAGACAATCAGCCGCCCACCGCAACACAACCGAGTGCGGCGTGCGATGGTATGCACCCCATTCACCAACCATGACCCCCACCCCTGTCGCTTGTAGATTTTGCCACGGCGCGATGAACCGCTGCTGCAGCCACGCCCGATCCTGCCACTCACTCGTGTGGAACGGACCGGCAACCGCGCCGGGAGCATAGCGAATCGGCCCTGTTTGGTTGCCCCACCCCTCCTTCAAGCGCAGGACATCTTCCGGCCCATTTGGCTCGGTCTTCAAACCAATCTCGCCAAGCCGCAGCCAATCGCCTTCCCTCACCCACAGCTGCACCTGCCTGCTCCCCGCCGGTATGACCGTCGTGTAATCGCGATCAAAGAATCCCTGATAAGTTCCCCACTTCGGCTGAAACTCCACTCGTTGCCACTCACCCGTGCCGGGACCACACTGGAACAACTTTTCCCAGATCGGCAGCTGGTCCGCCGCGACCACCAACCGGGCCGAGGTGGACACGGTATGCACTCGCAGCCGAAGAGTCGTCGCCACCATGAACGGCCCAGTCACCGTCAATGGTACGGCGTTGGACTCATGCACTGGCCCCCGCAGCACACCGAGTGGCGGGATCGGCTGTGGCCAGCGGGGCCGAAGAAATTGTGAACTATTTACCCAATTCGCGCCGTAGTGGCTAATCTCCATCGGTTGATATCCACGCGTGGCTTGGGCGACGCGCAACTCTTTCAATTCCGGCACGGGTTGGTTGCCCCACTCCATGCCATCACAAATCACCAACCGGGCCGGGTCCTCCGCCCGAATGGCCGCCACGACCTGCCGACAAACCGCGAGGTAGTTGGATGCCGTGATGCCGTGCGGCTCGTTGAAGAGATTGAAACTCAGGCGCGAGTTCGGAATGCCTTGATACCGGCGGGCGAACATGGCCCAGTGATTCGCACACACTCGCTGCGCTTCGGGATCACTCCACAAACTGCGCGCCTCGGGTGGTTTTGCAACCGTGTAGCCGGGCGCGCGGTGGAAATTCAGGCAGACATGGATGCCGTACCGTTCGCCCCATGTAACCGCCTGGTCAATGTCACGCAGCGGTGCCTCATTGATTTGCTCCCAATCACCGCCTTTGATCCACACCCGGTAATCCATTGGCAGCCGGACAAAGTTGAAACCCAACTTGGCGATGAGCCGAAAATCCTCCTCGCGATATGGCTGCGCTGAATCCGCCTGGAATTTCTCCAACAGGTTGAATCCGCGCCAGCGCGGCAACTTCTCCGGCGTCGGCTCGTCCCCCGCTTGCGTGGCAGTGTGCCCGAGCAACAGCCACAGCGCGCTGACGAAATACGGCACAGCAGTTCTCATCACTGATGGCGCATTCACTCTACGCCGATGCGGAGCAATCCTCAGTTTCATTGCGGCCACTTATGGCCGGCAAGTTCTTTGGGTAATTGTGCTGGGTCAACTGGGTAGATAAGTGAGAGGTCCATCTTGGATTTCGAGCCTTGCAGGAATTCCAATTCCTCCGGTGCGCCGATAATCAACCACAGCACCTCGGCATCCGTGTCGTTGAACACCTGCCGCAATTGGTCCGGCCCAACCAGCACGCCGCCGTACTTCGGCACGGTCAACGTCTCCGCGCCCACGCGCAATCGGCCGGTGCCTTCGAGCACGAAGTAGAATTCTTCCGCGCGGATGTGTTTGTGGAGGGTGTTCGCGCTCTGGGGCGGCAACCGCCAGAGTCGTGCGCCGATGTTCTCGCTCCCGGTCCGCTCGAGATAATCCGCGTTTGGGATTTTCATCAAGTTCGAAGGCCGCCAGTGGAGATCTTCCGGCTTGATGAGTTGATAGCCTTGAAACGCCTTCACCGATTCGACCTCACACCCGAAGCGACCCACGGAACGCCCGGACGGCATAATACGACTGCGCCCCGTTATGCCCGACGAAGAGACGGTTGTAGCGGCGCTCACCATAGAGCGCGCCACCGAGTTTACGGATCGCCGCCGGCGTCTTTAACCAACTTGAAGTCTTCGTGTCGAACTCACCCAGTTTCTGCAACTCGAAATATTCTTCTTCCGTCAACAAGTCGACTCCCATTTCCGCGGCCAGATCCATCGCGGTGGTTTTCGGACGATGTTCTTTTCGGGACTCCCATCCTTCCCGGTCATAACAAACACTGACGCGGCCTTTGGGCGTTTCCGTCGAACAATCCACAAAGATGTATTCGCCGGTCTTCTTGTCCTGCCCGACGACGTCCGGCTCGCCACCCGTTTTCTCCATTTCATTGAGCGACCACAGCTTCCCGGCATCCGCTTCCAACCGGGCCTGCACCTTGCCCCAGACCAGTCCCATGTGACGATTTGGGTTCTTCTCAAACCGGTTCTTCAACGTCTTGAGCAGCTCGTCCCGCTGTTTCGCTGGCAATTCTTTTCGCATGGCACCGCCTGTTCTACGCCTTCGCGTAAACCTCAGCCCCTTTTTCGACAAACTCTTTCGCCTTCTCGTCCATGCCCTTCTGCAATGCTTCCTGCTCTGTGAAACCTTGCTCAGCCGCGTATTTTCGCACGTCCTCGGTGATCTTCATGGAACAGAAATGCGGGCCGCACATCGAACAGAAATGCGCCGTCTTCGCGCCGTCCTGCGGCAACGTTTCGTCGTGGAACTCACGCGCCGTGACCGGGTCGAGACCAAGATTGAATTGGTCTTCCCAGCGGAACTCAAACCGCGCCTTGCTCAACGCGTTGTCCCGGTACTGTGCCGCAGGATGGCCTTTGGCAAGATCGGCGGCGTGCGCGGCGATCTTGTAGGCGATCACGCCGTCTTTCACGTCCTTGCGGTCCGGCAATCCGAGATGCTCCTTCGGCGTCACGTAGCACAACATCGCGCACCCGTACCAACCAATCATCGCCGCACCGATTCCGCTCGTGAAATGGTCGTAGCCAGGCGCGATGTCGGTCGTCAACGGTCCGAGCGTGTAGAACGGCGCCTCATGGCACCACTCCAACTGCTTCGCCATGTTTTCTTCGATCATGTGCAGTGGAACGTGGCCGGGGCCTTCGTTCATCACTTGGACGCCCTTGGCCCACGCGCGCGTCGTCAGTTCGCCTTGCACCTTGAGCTCAGCAAACTGCGCTTCGTCGTTCGCATCCGCCACCGAACCTGGACGAAGTCCGTCGCCGATGCTGAAGCTCACATCGTACGCTGCCATGATGTCGCAGATGTCATCCCAATGCGTGTAGAGGAAATTTTCCTGGTGATGCGCCAGGCACCACTTCGCCAGGATGCTCCCGCCGCGGCTGACGATGCCGGTCATGCGGTTGACCGTCAAGGGGACGAACCGCAGCAGCACACCGGCATGGATCGTAAAATAATCCACCCCCTGCTCCGCCTGTTCGATCAGCGTGTCACGGAAGATTTCCCAAGTCAGATCCTCGGCTTTGCCGCCGACTTTTTCGAGCGCCTGGTATATCGGCACTGTTCCGATCGGCACCGGCGAATTTCGCAAAATCCATTCGCGGGTCGCGTGGATATTCTTGCCGGTGGACAAGTCCATCACCGTGTCCGCGCCCCACTTCGTCGCCCACCGCATCTTCTCGACTTCCTCCTCGATGCTCGACGCGACGGCGCTGTTGCCGATGTTGGCGTTGATTTTGACGAGGAAGTTTCGCCCGATGATCATCGGCTCAAGCTCGGGGTGATTCACATTCGCCGGGATGATGGCCCGCCCGGCGGCGACTTCGCTGCGGACAAACTCCGCTGTGATCTCGTTGGGAATCCGCTGCGGAAACCGGCGAAACACCGACGGCGTAAAGTCGCTCGCCGGCAACTGACTCGAACCGGCGTGTTGTTTCTGCAGATCGTTCCGGCCATTATCCTTCGCGAGATCGGCGATCTTCGCGCGTCCCAAGTTCTCGCGAATCGCAATAAACTCCATCTCGGGCGTGGTGATGCCTTGCCGGGCATACCAGAGTTGCGTGACCGGATGACCTTTGCTCGCGCGCAACGGCCGGCGCCGGTGGCCGGCAAACTCCACGAGCCGGTTACGCTCCGCCTTGCTCGCATACTCCGCGTGCTTACCGGAGAGATAGCCGTTGTCGGAAGGCTTCACCTCCCGGCCTGCGTGTTCCTCCACATCGCCGCGTTGTAGAATCCAATCGCGCCGCAAGGCCGGCAACCCGTCTTCCACTTTACCAGTAAACTGCGGATCGCCCCACGAACCGCTGCAATCGTAGACGCGAACCGGTTCGTTGGGCGCAGTGAGTTCAATCTCCCGCATCGGCACCCGCAATTCACCGACGTAGACACGGCGACTCTGCGGAAGTTCGTCGGAACTGTGCGGAACGTCTTTTTTAGAAGCAATCATTTATCTCCCTCCGCCGGCATTACCCGGATCAGGTTTTGTGGGTGTTATCTCAGCCCCTTGACGGAGCACCCCGAGTCTTCAATTGAACGATTTACCACAACCGCAGCTGGAATGGACGTTTGGGTTCTGAATTTTAAATCCCGAGCCTTGCAGGCTGTCCACGTAATCAATGACACTGCCCTTGAGAAAATTGCCGCTCATCGGATCAATCACCACCTCGACGCCGTCCTGCGCGATCACTTCATCGTCCGGTTTCTTGTCGTCGAACGCCATGCCGTACTCCATCCCGGAGCACCCGCCGGCCTCGACGTAAACGCGCAACGGTTTCCCGATGGCGTTCTGTTCTTTTTGGAGCGTGCCAATTTGCTTCGTTGCATTACCTGTCAGTGTCACCATGTCTAAACCTTACCAAGCGCTACCGGCACTGTCAAATCACTCAATCACCACCGCGCCGTAACCGACCACCCGCTGGTAATCGCCGCTGACATCCCCGCTCGTCCGGTAATCCAGCAACTCCGCCCGTTTAGCCCCGAGCTTTTTGGCCGCCGTCAACACGATATACGTCGGCGCCACCCCGCACATCGACACGTCCACCTCTTTGACCCGCTGCATCAAACCATCCGGGTCAAGGCGCACGATCGCATCGAGCACGAGTTTGTCCTTCACGCGCGACGTCTCTTGATCTTCGTAGTGGTTCAAGTCCGTGGACGCCACGAGTAGTACCGGCCGACCAAACTCGCGTACAACTTCGGCGATCGCTTCACCAATCATCCGCAACTCGCCGCGTCCGCCCGCATCCGGCCACGCCCCGCCGATCAACACCGGCACGATCTGCACCCTGGGATTCGCCCGCCGCAACATCGGCACCTGCACTTCCAACGAGTGCTCCGCCCGATGCGCCCGATAATCTTCCGCCAACAACTCACACCGGTCGAGCAGTTCGGCGGCTAACGCCCCGGCAATCGGCACGTCCCCCACCGGCGTCCGCCACGCCCCGGCATCGTACACGGCATACGGACTTCCGCCGCCGCGATGATTCGGCCCAACCAAAATCACCCGTTCCGGTACGATAACATCCGAGTACGCCAGCCCGGCCGTCGTCCCCGAATACATCCAACCGGCATGCGGGACGACAATCGCAATCGCTGGCCGTAATCCGGTGGGCCGGATGAACCGGTCGAGCTGAACGTCCACTTCGCGCCCATCCGCCGGATAAAACTGTCCGGCAACCGCTGGTTCCCGTATCGTCATGGCGTGAACTTTGAAAAGGAGGTCGAAGCCGCCCTGCAACTGATCCCCGCCGACTTGCGCCAGCACATTGACAACGTCCAGATTGTGATTGAGGACGTACCCAGCCCCGAATTGCTGGCTGAGCTGGGCGTCCCGGCCGGCGAAACACTGTTTGGCTTGTACAGCGGCACGCCGTTGACCGAGCGCACCACCGAGTATGCTGCGTTACCGGACTGCATCACCATATACCGTCAACCGCTCCTCGACGAATTTCCTGATCCCGTCGAACTCCGCACCGAGATCGCGCGCACCGTCATCCACGAAATCGCCCATCACTTCGGCATTGACGACGACCGACTCGCCGCTCTCGGCTGGGATTAAGCCGCTGGTTGTGGGAGCGACATTCTTGTCGCGACCATGATCGGGGCAGGAATGCCCCTCCCACAGCGGCTTCCCTGCGTCTAACCTACTACCGCCCGCACCGCTTCTGCAAGCCCGTCAAACACCCGTGCCAACTGCCCTTCCGTGATGCAATACGGCGGCATGATGACCACGACATTTCCGATTGGTCGCGTCAACACCCCGCGCTCACGCAGCGCCCGGCAGACCTTGACCCCCATCTGTTTCTCCAGCGCGAAATCGCCCAGCTCGATCGCGGCAATGAAACCGCACTGCCGGGTTGTCAGTGGCGCTAATTTCTTCAAATGCTCGCGCATCCAACCGATCTTCGTTTGTAACTTCACCAGCACTTTCTCTTCCTCGAACACGCGCAGATTCGCCAATGCCGCCGCGCAACCCAGTTGATTGCCCGTATAACTGTGCCCGTGGAAAAATGTTTTGAATTCGTGGTACTCGCCCAAAAACGCGTTGAAGATTTGCTCACTCGCCAGCGTCGCCGCCAGCGGCAGATACCCGCCGGTCAAACCCTTCGCCAACGCCAGCAAATCCGGGACGACGTTTTCCTGCTCGCACGCGAACATCGTTCCCGTCCGCCCGAACCCGGTCAGCACTTCATCGGCAATCAACAACACATTGTGTTCCGTGCATTGCCGGCGCACTTCGGCCAACATCCCCGCCGGCCAGAGTTTCATCCCGGCGGCTCCTTGAATCAGCGGCTCGATACAAACCCCGACCACGTTGCCGGCATGCGCCTGCAACAACCGCTGCAAATCTTCCGCCGTGCTCGCCCGCAATACCTCGAACGTCAAGGACCGGTACGCATCATGAAACAGCTTGATGCCGCCGACGCTCATCGTTCCAATCGTGTCGCCGTGGTACGCTTCTGTGAACGCGACAAACTTCGTGCGCCAAGCCTGCCCGCAATGCTGCCAATATTGCAGCGCCATCTTGAGCGCGACTTCCATCGCCGTCGAACCGTCGTCGGAGTAAAACACGCGCGGCAACCCGGTCAGCACGCTCAGTTTTTCCGCCAGTTCAATCGCCGGCAGGTTCGAGAGGCCGAGGAATGACGAGTGCGCCACCTTGTCGAGCTGGTCTTTGATGGCGTGCGTGATCGTCGGGTGACCGTGGCCATGGAGATTCGTCCAGATCGACGAATTCGCGTCGAGATATTCCTTCCCGTTCACGTCCACCAAGATCGCCTCGTGTCCCGACTCGATGATAACCGGCTCCTCCTCCATCCACTGTTTCATCTGCGTGAACGGATGCCAAAGGAACCGATGATCTTTCTCAGCGAGTGGATGCATGCGATTCAATTCTAACATGTGGGAGCGGCATTCCTGCCGCGACCGTGATTCTCAGGGATCCCTTCCATCCAATTCCAATCAATCTCATTCTCGTAATCCGGATGCGCTGTCGAGAACCGAAACTCATGTGGAAACTGTACCAAGCCACCGCGACACGGATTCTCATGCATATAATCGAGCCGGGTCTCAAAGTCGCGACGATCTCGCAACAAATGGTCATAGTAACCGTCCTGCCAGACCGGGCCTTCCATGCCACAGGACAGCTGCAGTTGCCGACTGGTGAAGCCCTTCCAAGATTTCATGACTTCCGCCAAGGTCGCGACAGGAATGTCGCTCCCACATTCATTGGCGTCAGTAGTGGAATTGTGGGAGCGGCATTCCTGCCGCGACTGTAAAGCGAGTGCGACATGGACATGATCCGGCATGATGACAAATCCCAACAACCGAATCCTTCCCTCATCCCGCAACCACCGCAGCGCATCGATCACAATCTTCGCCGCTTCCGCCCGCGCCAATACCGGCCGCCTACCCTCGACACAAGTCGTCAAGAAATAGCATTCGTTCGGCACCGATACCCGGCCTTTTCGCAGCGCTGCGGACTGGGGCGCGGGTCGCAAAAGTCTTTTCTCGGAGACTATTGTGGGAGCGGTTTCCAACTGCGACCCTAGGACTTCTTTTCCAACAATTCCACGATCGCGGTTAAAAACCGCTCCCACAACATTCAGCAACCGTTGAATGTCTTCCTTTGTGTGCCCCGCACTCACTGTCACCCGCAACCGCGCCTTCCCTTTCGGCACCGTCGGATAACGGATCGCGGGCACGAGGATGCCGGCATCCAGCAGCTTACCGGCGACTTCCATCGCGGCGCCTTCCTCGCCGATGATCAACGGGATGATCGGGCTGCGCGATTCGTTCTCGACTCCCAACGCCGACAAACCATTCTTCATTTCGCTCACATTGCGCCACAACTGATCGCGCCGCCGGTGACCCTCCGCGCTCATCACAAAATCCACCGCTGCCGCTGCTGTTGCACAAACTACCGGTGGCAAGGCGGTGGAATAAATCAAACTCCGCGCCCGATTCCGCAGCCACTCAATCAAAACCTGCGAACCGACCACATAACCACCGGCAACTCCCAACGCCTTGCTCAACGTCCCAAGGGTCACGTCAACCTTGTCCTCCACCCCGGTCGCCTCCGCGATGCCGCGGCGATTCGTCGCGTACAACCCGGTCGCATGCGCTTCGTCAATCATCAACCACGCGCCATATTTTTCCTTCAACGCCACGATTTCCGCCAATGGCGCAAGATCGCCGTCCATCGAGAAAACCGTTTCAGTAACAATGAGAATGCGGCCCGGTCGCGGCGGAGACGCCGCTCCCACAACAGTTCCTTCTGGTGCCGTGGGAGCGGCGTCCCCGCCGCGACCGGGTGCCGTCACTTTCAACAACTCCTCCAACTTCTTAAGATTCCTATGCGGATACACGCGAATCGTCGCCCCACTCTGCCGCGCGCCGTCAATGATGCTCGCGTGATCGAGCTTGTCGAGAATGACCACATCGCCCTCACCGACCAACGCCGTGATCGTCCCGACATTCGCGGCGTAACCGGACCCAAACACAATCGCCGCTTCCTTGTTTTTGAACCGCGCGAGCTTCTCCTCCAACTCCCGGTACGGTGCCAGATTTCCGCAAACCAACCGCGACGCCCCGGCCCCGACGCCCCACCGCTCGATGGCCGCCACCGCGGCGTGTTTCAAGATCGGATCGTTCGCCAGTCCAAGATAATCGTTGCTCGAAAAGTTCAGCAACTCCCGCCCGGCAATGGTCACCCGCGGCCCTTGCGGACTGTCCACGTCACGAAGCTGCCGGTACAAGCCGGCTGTCCGCAACTCTGCCAACTCATCACTCAGTTTTCGCATTCGGAGCTTCCGTCAGGTAGATCACCACCGCATGCGATTCGACCCGGTATTTCAACCCGGCCAACTGCGTGACGTAATTCAACACATCGCCCAACGGCACCTTCTTCAAATTCAACGTCACCTTCCCCACTTTCGCATCCGGCGGCACCATCCAGACGATGTTCACTTCCGCCTTGTCCGCCGTCAGCTTCCCGCTCTCGGTTTGCAAATATTGCACCACGTCCAACGCCGTCGCCTCGCGAAAATTGACCGCCGGCATAATCGTCTCTGCCAACCGCCGCTTCAACACGTTGACCGGCTCCGCCTCCCGCGCCTTCAGCTTCGACTGCACATCAGCCAACATCTCCTTGATCGTCGCCTGCTCCGGCTGCCAAACCGCCAACTGCTTCAACCGCACCTCCGCCTCCGCGTATTGCCGGTACTGCCGCAATAGCACCGCCTCCATGAACATCCGTTCCTGTTCCGCCGCAGTCGGAGGCTCGTTTGTCGCAGCGACCAACGTGGTCGCCGCCACCAGTAAGATCAAGGCATAGAGTTTCATTCGCGCACCACGTTTCCATTGATCATCATAAACGAAACCGGCTGCTCCGCAAACACCACCGCTTCGTAAGGATCAAAGTTACCGGCCAGCGGCACCGCGATCAAATCCGCCACGGCACCGACCGAAATCTCACCGAGCTTGCCGGCACGCTGCAAAGCTTTCGCCGCGTTCGTTGTCGCCAACGGCAAAATCTGTTCCGCAGACCACCGGGGAAACTCCCGCGACAACTCCTGCATCTGCGCGAACATGCTCAACGACTCCCCGCTGGCCAAACTATCCGATCCCAAACACACATTCACCCCGGCATGTTGCAACCGCTCAATCAACGGCATCCCTCGTCGAAAAAACCGGTGTGTCTGCGGACAATGCGCCACCGGCGTGCCGGTCGCCTGCAACAACATCATGTCCAACTCCGTCAAACAATTCGCATGCGCCACCAGACACTCCGGCGTCAACACCTCGCACTCCCGCAACAACTGCACCGGCCCGACCCGCTTGCAATCCGCCATATCCCGCCCCGCCCGGCGGAACGAGTCATACATATGTCCCGTCCCGCGGCGAAACATATCATCCTCTTCCTCCGACTCCGCCAAGTGCGTCGTGAAGACCCAATGCCGGCCCCGTGCATGCCGGGCCGCCAGCCGGTAAAGCTCCGGGCTGGCCGTATACGGCGCGTGCGGCGACAACCCGCCAATCCCCGGCCGCTGCAATGCCGCTTCCACCAATTTCTCCGCCGGTTCCTCCCGAAACAAGTCAATCAACTCCTCGCACCAGATAATCTTCAACGGCGTGGCCGGCAACTGCGGTATCAGGTTCGGCACGCTGGCGATATTCACCACCGTCGTCGTCCCGGCCGCCAGAGCCTGCTCGATACCGGCTTGGATGCCGGCGAGATAATCCGCCTCGGTCTGCTGCTTCTTCAGCTCCACCAGCAACATCAGCCAATCCGCAAAACTCCCATGGAACGGCACCTTACCCTGCAAGTGAGAGTAATCGAAATGACAGTGGGCGTTAATCAATCCCGGTGCCAGCACCACCTCACCAAGATCGCGCCCTTCCCCGGTCGCCGGCCCAACCGCCACAATCGAATCGCCCTCCACCGTCACCGCCCCGTTCTCAATCGGCGGCGCGCTGACCGGCAACACCCATTTGGCGCGGAGAATCATGTTGGCATATACGGCACCCGCAGTCGGTGAATCGACTGCGCGAGCCCGGTATTCTCATCAACTTCAACGACAACGCCGCACAATTCAATCTTGCCGGCGGCGACTTCCAGTTTCTGCGGCATGCCGGAAACAAACCGGCGAATCACCGCCTCCACATCCCGCCCCAACACGGAATCATGCGGCCCACACATCCCCGAATCGCTCAGATAGGCGGTCCCCTTCGGCAAAATTTGCTCATCGGCCGTCTGCACGTGCGTATGCGTCCCGACCACGAGACTCACTTGCCCATCCAGATACCGGCCGAGCGCGATCTTCTCGCTCGTCGCCTCCGCGTGAATATCAACCACGATGACACTCGTTTGCCGGCGGAGCTTGTTGACCTCCGCTTGCACCGTCCGAAACGGACAATCATTGTTCGGCATGTACACGCGCCCCATCACATTGACGACGCCCACACGGGCTTTCTCGCCCACTTCCACAATCACCGAACCGCGACCGGGTGCCGCGGGCGCAACGTTCAGTGGCCGGATCACCTGCGGCAGAGAATCAATCTCCTGCTCAAACCCTTTCTGATCCCAAACATGATCCCCGCCGGTAATGATGTCCACGCCCGCCGCCAACAGTTCCGTGACCGTGGATTTCGTCATCCCGGCGCCGTGGGCGCTGTTCTCGCCATTGGCGATGACGAAATCCAACTGATGTTCGCGTTTGAGTTTCGGCAGCAACCCGGTGACCGCTTGCCGGCCGGGTTTGCCGACGACATCGCCAATGAACAGGATCTTCATACCGGAAATGTTTGCCTCTCCGTCACGACAAAGTCGAGCCGGACATCGTGCTGTTCCACCGGCAATTCCGCCACCACTTGAAAATCATGCGCCAAACCGATCTTCACGCCGCCGGCCGCGCGCAGCATCGCGTCGTAATAACCTTTGCCGCGACCGAGCCGGTTGCCATGCCGGTCGAAGGCCAATCCCGGCACGAGCCACGCATCGGGAATTGCCGGGATAATGGACTTGGGCTCGAGAATCCCGTACTGGCCGGCAACCAAATCCGCGTCGAAATCCAAGATCTGTGCCGGCACGTATTGGCCGGCGAATCCCGGCACGCAAACACGGCGGCCTAAAGCCAGGAGTTGCCGGATCAGGCCGTGGGTTTCAATTTCATTACCTGTGGACACGTAAACACAAACGCAGTGTGCGCCGGTAAACCCCGCGAGGCCGGTCAGCCGTTCCCAGACAGCGGCGCTGTGGGCGCGCACGGTCCCGGCATCCAAGCCGGCCAACTCGCGGCGCACCCGTTCGCGGATTTCCTTCTTCATTGGCAAGGACACAAGCCCTGACAGCCGGCCGCGGCCAACAGGGCGAGCAACAAGATCCATTTCATTTTTTGAGCAACTGTTTCCATTTTTCCATGCGCTCCTTCACGCGAACTTCAAACCCTTGGTCGCTGGGTTCGTAGTATTTCTTTTTCTCCGGCAAGTGTTCCTGCGCGACGACGTGACCTTCGTAATCGTGCGCGTACTTGTAACCTTTGCCGTGGCCCAACCGCGCCGCGCCTTGGTAATGCGTGTCCTTCAAATGGTCCGGCACGGCAAGCGTCCGGCCCGACTCGACATCGGCTTTCGCCGACCAGACGCCCTTCGCGCTCGCGTTCGATTTCGGCGCGGTCGCACAATAAACGGTGGCCTCGGCGAGCACCAGTTCGCCTTCCGGCCAGCCGATGAATTCGACCGCATGATGTGCGGCCACGGACAACACAAGCGCTTGCGGATCGGCCAACCCAATGTCTTCCGCCGCTAAAATACAAATCCGTCGCGCGATGAATCGCGGGTCTTCGCCGGCCACTACCATCTTCGCCAGCCAGTACAACGCCGCATCGGGATCGCTGCCGCGCATGGATTTGATGAACGCCGAGATCGTGTCGTAGTGCTCATCCTGGTCGCCATCGTAGACCACGGCCTTCTTCTGAATGGATTCTTCGGCGACCGCTTTCGTGATGCGACCCGATTCGGTTGTGAGCGCGCCGATTTCGAGTGAGTTCAACGCCTTCCGCGCGTCGCCATCACACGCCGTCGCCAGAAAATCGAGCGCATCCTCGTCGGCACGGCACTTCAATTCTTTCAGCCCGCGCTCCAGCAATGTCTTGATCTCGGCCGACGTCAGCGACTTGAGTTGAAAGACCTGCGACCGCGAGACCAGCGGCGAATTGACATAGAAAAACGGATTATGTGTCGTTGCCCCAATCAACCGGACATTCCCATTCTCCACATCCGGCAACAATACATCCTGCTGCGCCTTGTTGAACCGGTGAATCTCATCAATAAACAAAATTGTCTTCTGCCCGGTATTCGCCAACCGGTTCACGGCTGACGCAATGACCCGGCGAATATCGGCGACATTGGACTCCACTCCGCTCAAGCGCTCAAACTTGCTCTGCGTGGCGTTCGCGATGACTTCCGCGAGTGATGTCTTCCCCGTGCCGGGCGGGCCGTACAAGATGATGGAACTAATCCGGTCCGCCTTGATGGCGCGCCAGAGGAGTTTCCCCTCGGCAAGAATGTGGCGCTGCCCCACGACTTCTTCGAGGGTGCGGGGACGCAAGCGGGTCGCGAGCGGTGCCGCCGCCTTGACTGCCGCTGGGTTGGAGAAAAGATTCTCGGTCATGATGCTGGTTGAAAAAGAAATACCCCGCCGTAATGCCGTTGGAACGTTATCCTACGAACCCCTTAAATAAGGGGGTGCCTGGCCAACTGCTTCCGACTTCCTCAGAGAGGCGTGTCTTCCACAATCGAACTCAAGCTCCACTAACTGTTGTATTGGCTCGAGGAATCTTCGTTCGTCACGAACATGGCAGGGTATTTCGCGATTACGAAATCTTGCAAAGAACAGCGTCTCGACAACGCACTTATACCCCTCTTGGACTTGAGCTTCAAGCCGATTCCTCAACTCACCCGAATTTCGCACGCCAACTTCGCCTGCAACTGCTTCTTGATCGCCTCATGCGCCGCGTTCACCTCGGTATCCGTCAACGTCCGGTCCGCCGCGCGAAACGTCAGCGAGTACGCTACCGACTTTTTCCCCGCGGGAATCGAACCGCCCCGGAAGACATCGAACAACGCCACCGCCTCCAAATTCTTCCCCCGCTCAATCGCGTCCAACACCTGCCGGTGCGTGACCGCCTCATCCACCACCAACGCGACATCCCGCACGATCGCCGGGAACTTCGGCAATTCCACAAACTGCTTCTCACTCACCGCCCGCGCCGGCAACTCGCATTCCGCCACATACACCGCATCGCGCAAATCCAGCTTCTTCGCCTTTTTCTCCGGTATCTCGGTGATCTCCGCATTCACCCCGAGCTGTTCCAGCGCGCCTTTCAGATCGAAATAATCCGACTTCTCCGTCCGCTCCCAATCGCCGGTCGTCCGTCGTCCCGTCGCCGCTAACGCCAACTTCAACGACTCCTTGCCGTCCGCCGCGAACACCCGGCCAATCTCAAACAACCGCATATCGTACTGATGCCGGGAAACATTCGTCCGCAAATTCTGGAGCAAGCCCGGCACCAGTGATTGCCGGAGCGCCGTCATCTCCGCGTTCAGCGGATTCTGCAATTTCACCGCGCCTTCCGAAACCATCGTCTGATTCAACGCCTCGTGAAACCCCAGCGCATTCAACGTCGCCCGCACCCGCCGCCGTTCGTCCCACTGCGCATCGAACGCCGACACCGCCGGCAAGGCCGGCAGCATCTTCGCCGGGATGTTCTCGACGCCATAAATCCGGCAAACCTCTTCGATCAAATCCGCCTCGCGTTCCAAGTCCACCCGGTACGTTGGAATCTCCACTTCAATGGAGGGCCACGCTCCGTCGTGGCCGAGAGCGCCGGACGGACGCGACGGAGCGCGTCCCTCCAAGACTTCCAAACCCAATCCCGTAAAAATCTTCTTTACTGTTGCCGGCGGCACTTCCACACCCAGCAACCGGTTCACCTGCGCATACCGGCATTTCACGCGACGCTTCTCGACCGGCTTGGCCAGCACGTCAACGAACCCGCCAATCGTCCCGCCGGCCAGTTGCTGAATTAACAACGCCGCCCGGTTGCTTGCCCAAATCACCCCGCCAATATCCGCCCCGCGCTCGAACCGGTAACTCGAATCGCTCGTCAGAGAAAGTTGCTTCGAAGTCTTCCGCACATTTGCGGGTAAAAACCACGCGCTTTCCAACAGCACATCCGTCGTCGCGTCATTAATCTCGCTGTTCTGCCCGCCCATGATCCCGGCCAGCGCGACCGCCCGCTCCGCATCCGCAATCACCAGCATCTCGCCGGTCAGTTTGTGCTGACTCCCGACAATCGCCCCGAACTCCTCGCCATCCTTCGCGCGCCGCACAATGATCCGGTTGCCCTTCAGCAAATTGAAATCAAACGCATGCAACGGATGCCCGGATTCCAGCAACACGTAGTTCGTGATGTCCACGACGTTGTTGATGGAACGCAGCCCGACCTTTTCGAGAATGCTCTTCAACCAAGCCGGTGACGGCCCAATCTTCACCCCGCGAATCATCCGCGCGGTATAACGTGGGCAGAGGTCGGGGGCTTCGACTTCAACTAGTGGAAAGGGCGTCTCGCCCGTTTGTTTATTGGATGAACCGGGCGAGACGCCCGTTCCACTATCCGCCGGCAACTTCAACGGATTCCCCGTCAACGCCGCGATCTCGCGCGCGATGCCAATGACGCTCAACCAGTCCGGCCGGTTCGGCGTCACCTCGATATCGTACACCGTGTCCCCTGGCCCGACATATTCAGAGAACTTCTTCCCCAACGGCGCATCCGCCGGCAAGATCAGCAAACCATCTTCCGCCTTCGGCAAACCAAGTTCCTCCGCCGAACACATCATCCCCTGCGAAAGAATCCCGCGCAGCTTCGATTCCTTGATGGTGAACCCCGCCCCCATCGCCGCCCCCGGCAACGCCAGCGGCACCTTGTCGCCGACCTTGTAATTTTTCGCGCCGCAAACGATCTGCCGTTCCCCCGTCCCATCGTTCACTCGGCAAACCGAAAGTTTGTCGGCATTCGGATGTTTGTCTGAGGAAAGTATCTGCGCGATGACAACTTGCTCCGGTATCTTCCCGCCGAGGGTGACGATGTCCTCGACCTCGATACCGGCAAAGGTGAGTTTCTCCGCCAATTCCTGCGGTGACCAATCGAAATCGACGTACTGCTTGAGCCAGTTGTAAGTGAATTTCATCCGGGCGCAGACTGTACCGGGTTCACGGCGAATCGTCTAGCTTGGACACACCGGTATTTGAACATGGCGACAGGGTTGACCGTTGCGCTGTGCCGGCGATTCTTGTATCTTGGCGCGTGTACATCACCTCATCATGCCAGAACTTGCACGATTCTTTGGGATCATCATCCGGATGTACTCCGAGCCGTTTGCGCCCCATCACCAGCCGCACTTCCACGCGTACTACCAGGAAGCCGTTGCCATCATTGGGATTACGCCCGTGGCACTGCTTGCCGGTGGACTTCCGCTCCGGCAACAACGGCTCGTCGAAGCGTGGGCGGAGATCCATCAGGTCGAGTTGCTGGCTGACTGGCAGCGACTGCAGCAGGGACAACGTCCGCTGCCGATTGAACCGTTGAACTAGAGTACCGTCATGAGCCATCCGATTTATCAGGTCAAATCGTTCGAGATTGCCGGGGCGTACACGTTACACGTCCGCTTCGATGACGGCACGGCGCGAACGATAAACTTCCTCCCGGCCCTCCACGGCGAATTGTTCGAGCCATTGCGCGAGTTGCGGCTTTTCAACCAAGTCAGCCTCGATCCGGAAGTGAAAACGCTGGTCTGGCCCAACGGCGCCGACTTCGATCCCGCCACGCTACACGATTGGCCTCCCGATGCCGCGGTGAATTACGAATCCCGACAAATGGAGCCGAGTATCGTACGCGAGAAGAAGTAATCACTGCACCCTCCCTCAGCACCGCGTCGCGCATTCGCCATAATCGAGGACTGGAACGCGTGGGTAGTTGGGAGATGACCCCGGCGATCGGGTTCACTGTTCGGGCCGTGGCAGATTAGTTTGAGGCCGCAAGCGATTGCGCCTCACATATGCGTTCAACAGATGCGTATGGCTCCATCTTTTGAAGGTGTCCGCCCGATACATCAAGATTGCGGAGATGATCAAGGCTGCGATAATTTCGATGATGGTCTTCAGGAGGTGCATCTGGCTGACAGACGTTAAACTGTAGATACCGGCAGCCAAGGCAAAAGACATGAAGGAAAGACTCAGGTTTGATGCGAGCCCCTTCATTGCAGACATTTGGTCTGCCTTGTCACGGGCCCGTGGGACATAAACATCCGCGTATGAGTAAATCGAAGCAAAATGATATTCGGGCAGTGCGTCCCGCGGGTTGTCAGTATTGAAATTTGTTAATACTCGAGTTTTCAAATCGCCGAGGACCTTGTCGGTTATTCGAGAAATAAATGCTTCAGCAATTGCGTCCGAAACGAATCCTGTCATATAAGCAATAACCGCAATGGCTAGCAGTGAAAATGTGGACAAGTGACGGAGGACATAAAACAACTCCGGACAGCTGCCAAAATCGAGTGCATAGGGAATGAGCAAGAGATAACTGAGACCTGGGATCAGGTAGGAAAAAATATCGAACACAGTCAATCTTATGTTATTCATATCGGTAGTAATTTCTGTGTTTTTGGTATTGCTTCGCGGGATTTTCGGGATAGGAAGTCGCTTCCAGCGAATTCCATCAGCATGGTTGCATTGACTTGGCCTAGTTCCTTCGGTTCAAGCTTATAGAGGCCGCCACCGTATACCCTGCCGCTATTGCGAAGGTCTTCCTGTCGAATTGAATTTAGCGCCAGGAGAATTCGTTCGTCGAGGCCCGGTGTACAGCGAATCTGTTCAAGAAGCGACTCCTTGGGAAACAAAAGCAGGTAAACGTTTGTCGCTACAGCGTCAGAACGATTGAGGATGAATCGGAAAGGGGATCGAGTACTCGTACCGCGACCCATATAGGTACAGAGATACATGGGAATTGCGCGCGTTTCCTGCTTGTACCACAGATGGCGGTTCTTCACCAAAAAACCATCGCGGACACCCAATTCCTTGGCAGTACTCAAGTATTTCCAGAGTCCCGGATACTGGGCTCGTATTGTCGTCTCTGGGAGATCACAGTCGAGAAGAACCAATTTCGGTTCGAGGAGCGGATGTCCACTGCGGTCCGTATTTACAATATTAGTATTAAGAAAGCGTGGGCTTGGGAGAATCGGTCGGTAAGAAGTCCGCGGAAAGTGGTGTTTTTTTGCAAGACCTAGTGTCAGGATAAAGAAGTCATTTGCCCCGGTCGCGATACCGCGTTGAATGCTAAAGAAGTCGCTTAGTGTCAGGGCGGGTTTTGGACCGACATCGAACTGTGCCATCGTTTCAGGCCATTTCGCAAGACTTCGAAGGTCGGATATCGATACTCTTCTCGATTCTAATGGGGTCGACAGACCGCCCCCTATGCTGTAGCGGGTCGAATGCTGCGGGTTAGGGACAGTATTAGTGAACAAAACAATACATGACGCCGCCAACACGCCATCGAATTGTAAATCCTTCGGGTCAAATCGATGGATTACGTGCAAAGAGACGCGCGTAGTTAGGTACTCTCGGAGTGCGCTTCCGTAATCCGCGGCCATAAATTCTGAAGATACAAGCCAACACGCTACCGCATCAGATTGCATCCAATTATGACACAACATCATGAAGTATAAATACAAACTCGAACGACCGCTGACAGTGATTCCGAGCTCGTCATAGACACGCTTCTGTAAGGCCCGTTTTTGAACATTTGACAGATATTGGTGGCGGACATACGGTGGGTTCGAGAGAATCAAATTACGCTTGTCTCTCAGCGATGTCGTAAAGAAGTCATCGTTAACAACTCGAAGACGTCGTTTCCCTCCCCAAACGCGCATTGTTATTGATGCAATCGTTTTATCAATTTCGATTCCGACGGCAGAGACTAGCGTTTCAGGTGGAAATTCGTGCTGCAATGCTGCAAAAAACGTCCCGCTGCCGATACATGGGTCCCCAAAATCGATTCGATCAAGTTTGTTTTTGGCAAAAAGTCGAACATGCCGCACTATTTCGATCGCAAGCTCTGGGGGGGTCAAGAATTGACCCAACAATCGGCGAATGCTACGCGGGTTCTTGGCGAGAGCCTCCGCGTGAATTCCTTTTTGAACAGATATTGTAGTTGCACTTCCCTTGTAGGTGTCCTTGATTTGTTCGAGAGTCTGAAGGGCGTGGTCGCTTTGAATTTCTAGCTTGCCCATGTGTGAAGCGTGAAATAGCCACCCTGGACCTGCCTGCTGATGCAGGTAATCACATATAGACTTGATCCATTGCAGACGAGTCGATTCGGTGGCATCGGATACAGTATCAAAAGTTAATTCCTGCCCTATGATCTTCCGAAAGAGTATACAAGCCGCAACTGAGTAATTTCTCTCTGTTGGATTCTTTGTCTGGGAAGGACGGCGAAGCAGAATCCTCTTAAGCGACGCGTTGTGTGGTAGCTTAACCTTGATATGCCATGAGTATTCACGGAGGACATCGGCCACTTGGTGTGCAAAGCGGTTCGACTGTCCATCGTAAAGAGTAATGTGGGGCAAGCTGGTGATGTAGTCTGGTTTGTAGTGCAACCAAGCTGAACGCAATAGGTCACAACGGATGAAAACCGTATTTTGACTGGAAGGATTGGAGCTAGAGGAGGTAAATAATCCTGGCTCAACTAGCTCAATTTCTGGGAAGTGTTCGTTCTGAAGAGTGAGAGTCCCTCTACTAATTGGACCGTAGACGGTAACATGCGGTTTTGACTTGGAGGCCGGCTCGCATATGTTGCGGAGCAACTGCAGTACTGGAGTTACAAGCGGATCGTCAAGATACAGAACGTATATATATGAATGGGCCATGCATCAAATCAGCATGTAGCGCATGCAGTTACTCTTCGCATCGACGCGCTTTAGCAATTTGAACATTTGGTCGCCATATGTACTAGCGCGCGTAAATGCGGCACGTCGCTTTGGTTCATCAGCAAATAGATTTCGGAGATCGGGTGCGGGTAGCTCGGTTAAAGAAAGGAACCAGCTGTACTCCTCAAGAAGACGGTGAACAAGAGGGGTCGCGGATGGCTCGAACTTTGTTAAGTATTCAAGTCTCTCTCTAGGGGTTTGAAGGATTAGGTGTTTAATATATCGATCACTTACTGGGGCGGGACGAGACAATGCGGCAAGAGTAGCAAAGCAGGTCGTCATCCGACTGAACTTGAGCTTAAAGTTTCTCACCTTGTGCTTGGTTATGGTCGATGGGTTATTATAATGGGCGTATCTTTTATTCTCATAATTTAGACAGAGAGTCTTCCAATAACGAACTATATCGTTGACAAGGAAGACAGGGCGAAAGTCTCCTTGGTGCCGGGGAAAATCACGGAAATAACACTCGATGATGCTATCGACGGCGGACGAGTACAGTTGAGGATTTATGAGGGGCTTGCTCTCGAGCAGCAGCAACATGCGCGTCGTAAAATGGTTTCGGTGGTCATCACTGCGACCTCCCAACTGTAGTGCCATATCTTGAACATGGCGGATCTTCAAGTACTGACCGCGATTGGACGGAGGAGGGAATCCAAGTTCGCGCAATACTTGTCGTACTTGCCTAAAGAGGGCAAGTTCGTTGTACTTTAATCGTCGGAACTTCGGCGAGGTGTCGAGGAAGAATAGATCGATGTCGGAATATTGACTTGCTTCCAATCTCGCATATGAGCCTGCAGCAAAAATGGTGAGATTGGGGAACTTTGAAAGGGCGGTGAGCCCCTGCAAGCGAAGCTGGAGTTCTCGGAGTCGGGAGCGAGAATACCTCGCGCGCTGAATAAATATTTTTCGAACTTTATCGTATTCGCGGGACATAGGAAGAGCCGTAATCGTAAGTGCTACAGGTTTTTCGCGGATGAGTCAATGGCGCCGGTTGCACCTTAAACTTACGATTTAAATTTTCTATAGTTAATGCGCAGTTGTTGGCGGGTGTCCACCGCCCGACAGTACGACGCGTAGTCGCCTGCACTGGCAAAGCGCGTGAGCGGTACGGTCTCCAGCAGAATCGCGCCGAGAATGTTCCCCACGCCCAGCAGCGTCAACAGCCGCCCTCAGGCCGCGGCTAACTTCACGCGGGCCATGACTTTCTTCTCTAGCACGTAAAGAGATTAGTCCTCAATCTTGACACCATTTGGGCAACGCACCACACGGCGGGGCTATTCCAACCGTTTCCGTGCGGATGAACGGTGTCGAGCGCCTGATCCTCGGCGTCCAAGCAGGGGTTCTCGTTGACAGTCGCTTTCTCGAATTGAAGCCGGGCCGGCGCGAACAAATTGGAGTTCTCGGCTCTGAGATACCGGGCGATCCGTGGTTTACCCGACCAAATTCATGCTTTTTTACCGCAAAAACATGCCCTCATTCGGTTTTTTCTTCATTGGAATCGTGTTTTGTTGGGTGACAAACGTCGCTTGTCACCTCAGTAACCAGTTTTCCGACATTGGTCCTGATTTTTCCGAGGTGACAAATGGGGTTTGTCACCTGAGAAACCGGATTTCCCAGATCATTCCGGACATTTCTGTGGTGACAAACCTCGTTTGTCATCTCGGAATCCGTGTTTCCACTGAGGGATTTCTGGTTTCCCATCTCGGTATCTCGCAGTAGCAGGTGACAATCGGCGTTTGTCACCACGGGTATGACGAGTGCTTGAATGAATCTTCATGAAGAAAGCCAAGTTACGCGCCACCCGAATTCCCGACGCCAAATTGCTCCTCGGCATAACCACCACCCGCAACGCGTTGCAGAAGAATGCGGCGCAGTTTTCCGACGCCGCAGCGATGATCGCGCAGTTGGAAGCGGTTTTGGAACCGTACGCCGAGGCGACCAGGGCCTTGGCGGAAGCAAAGAGCGAACTCAAGCATCGCGCCAGCGCGAAGAACGCCAAGCGCAAGCTCGCCGAATGCGCCTGGGGGATTGTGGCGTACCGAGTGGAAGCACAAGCCCGGAAGAACCCCCCCCTCCTCCACGCGGCCGGACTGCCGGTGACCAATGATCCTCGACCGGTTGTCATGACGCAGGTGCTCGGATTGCGACTCACGCCCAGCCGGAATGAAGGCGAAATCCTTGCCCGGTGGAAACCCATCCGTCGTGCCCGCGCTTATCAGGTGCAGATTTGCGCCGCTGAAGACACCGCGCCGACCCATTGGCGATTCTATCGCACGTGCACGAAAACACGGTGCGCGCTCAATCAGGGACTGGAATCCGGGCGGAAAGTCTGGGTGCGCGTCCGGGCCTTCGGTGCCAGTGGCTTAGGGCCATGGAGCAACCCGGCGCGTCTGACGGTGCCGTGACGCTGGCCAGCAAGACTTAGAACCCATCTCAATACCACCGGCGGGTGGCGGAGGAATTCCTCGTGGGAGCGGCATCCCCGCCGCGACTGGTGCTGCTGAAAATCGTTGCCATACCGGTTTTGGGAGAGGTTCGAAGTCGCCGATCCCAAACCTTTCGATGGCAACCCGCCCAGTCCGGCTTTCCGCGCGGCACAGTTGGCGGTGATCTTTGGCGGAAACGGGAGCCACGCGCGCCGGAACGATTGTCCACCGGTATGGCTTGTGTTACCGTGCGCGCGCTGTGGCCAAAACCACTCAACAAATCGTCAACCTCAACCCGGTCTTCCCGCAACGCATCCACCTGCAGGCGGCGGCCACGATTCTCCGGCAGGGCGGACTCGTCGCGTTCCCGACCGAAACCGTGTACGGGCTGGGCGCGGATGCGTTGAACAAGGACGCCGTCGCAAAAATCTTCACCGCGAAAAACCGGCCAGGCTGGGATCCGTTGATTGTTCATGTCCGCGACATCGAAATGGCGAAGTCGCTCGCGAAAGAATTGCCGGCGCATTTCCTGACGCTGGCCGGTAAGTTCTGGCCGGGGCCGCTCACCTTGGTCGTCGAACGGTCGGCGCGGATTCCGGATGAGGTTACCGCGGGACGTTCGACCGTCGGGTTGCGCATGCCCAAGCACCCGGTGGCGGCCAGCTTGCTGGCGGAGGCCAGTTTGCCCATCGCCGCGCCGAGCGCCAACAAGTTCGGCCGGACCAGCGCCACGCGGGCGGAGCATGTGCTCGACGACCTCGGTAAGAGTGTGGACATGATTCTGGATGCCGGGCCGACCACGCTGGGCGTCGAGTCCACCGTGCTGGATTTGACCCAGTCGCCCCCGGCCATCCTCCGCCCCGGTGGCGTGACTCGCGAAGAACTCGAAGCCGTCATCGGCCCGGTGACCCTCGCGCCGAGTGTGGCCGATGAATTGGCGAAGCGCGGCGTCGCCAGTCCCGGAATGACGACGCAACATTACGCGCCGCGCGGGCAGGTCGAATTGTTCGAGGGCGACCGGGAGGACGTGACCAACCGGCTGATTGCGCGGGCGATTGATTTGCGGAACCGCGGCCACAAAGTGGCGGCGTACGTCAGTGATGAGATGGTGCCGGCGGTGACGCCAGTCACGGAATTGGTGTCGAGTTTCGGAAAATGGGGTGATTGGGAGCGGATGGCCCGGCGATTGTTTGCGGCGTTGCGGGTCTTCGACAAGCAGGAAATGGCCATCATCTTGTGTGTCCTGCCGCCAGCGACCGGGCTGGGCCTGGCCGTTCGCGACCGGTTACAACGCGCGGCTGGAAAAAAATGAGCGCGGACGCCCAAACCCTCACGAAGGCGCTGCAGTACGCGCTCGACCTGCTCGAAATCGAACCCGGCATGACCAAGCACAAGGCCACGGAGGAAGCCGCCAAGCAATTTGATCTCGGCCCCATCGACGAGGAGTGGTTGTTGAATCATTTGACGGCGCCCAAGCCTGCGGAGTAATGTGCGCGCAATCAGGAGGGGTGTCCGAGTGGTTTAAGGAGCACGCCTGGAAAGCGTGTGGGGTCGCAAGGCCCTCGCGGGTTCGAATCCCGCTCCCTCCGCCATATTCAAACCAGGTCAAAGCGTGGTAGCCAACCGGCCATTTCGATTACTCATCTCCCTGCACCACGACTCGTGAACGCGCCACCCAATCTCCATGATGAAATTGCCGCGCCGGTTTATCCAGTGCTACCGCAATTGATCGACCGCTGGACGGGTGGTGCGCCGGCGGTGACGCAAGGCGACCGGGTGTGGAGTTATGCGGAGCTGGTGGGCACCGCCCAAGCGCTCGCGGCGAAGTTGCCGGCGGGTGAAGTGGTGGCGGTGACGGGCCGGCCAAGTTTCGGGTTGGTGGCAGCCATGTTGGCGGTGTTGTCGAGCCGGAATACGCTGCTTACGATTGATCCAGATTTGCCGGCTCGCCGGCAGCAGCTCTTGGTCGAACAAGCGGCGGCGCGGTGGGTGCTGTGCGTCGGAACAATCCCGGCCGCACTGGCACAACACGCCTGGACCGGTCAGTTGACTGTCGCCTCCGACGCCAGCGACGCCGATTCGGCCGTCGTCACGCCACCCCAGCCGGCTGATCCCGCATACATCTTTTTCACCTCCGGAACGACCGGAATGCCGAAAGGGGTTCGCGGTTGCCACAAAGGATTGAGTCATTTTCTGGTCTGGCAACACGAGACGTTCGGAATCGGACCGGGTGACCGGGTGGCGCAGTTGACGAACTTGTCGTTTGACGTCGTGCTGCGGTCCGTGTTTGTGGCGTTGGTTAGCGGCGCGACGTTGTGTTTGCCGCCAGCCGAGGTGAATTTGACGGCGGCATCGGTTTTGCCGTGGCTGGAGCGGGCCGGCATCACGATTTTGCACACGGTCCCCAGTCTGGCGCAAACGTGGCTGACGGAACGTAACTTGCCGGCGTTGCGGTTGACGTTTTTTGCCGGTGAACCGCTCATGGATACACTCGTGCGCCGGTGGCGGAAGAGCTTCCCGAATTGCCAGGTCGTGAATTTCTACGGGCCGACGGAGACCACGATGGCGAAGTTCTACTACATCGTGCCGGCCGAACCGGATCGCGGTGTGCAACCGGTCGGCTGGCCGTTGCCGCACACGCAGGGGTTGGTGATGGACGACGAGATCGTGATTCGCACGCCGTTTCGGACGCTCGGGTACATTAACGCGCCCGCCGAGCAGGCCTTGCGCTTTGTTCCGAATCCCGCCCGCAACGATCCCACCGACTTGCTCTACCGGACAGGTGACCGCGGCCGGTATCGCGCCGACGGCGCGTTGGAAATTCTGGGTCGCCTTGATCACCAAGTGAAAATTCAAGGCGTGCGGATTGAGCCCGATGAAGTCAATGCTGTCATCGCCGGCCATCCAGCGGTGATGGCCAGCGTGGTGGTTGCGTCCGCGGGACCGGCCCTGGTGGCTTATGTGGTCGCCACGGGTTTGACGGCACCGGCGTTACGCGAATACCTGATCGCGCAATTACCGGCGGCAATGGTGCCGCGGCATTTGGTGTTTCTCGACCGGCTACCCTTGACCGCCAACGGCAAAGTCGACCGGCAAGCCCTCCCCGCCCCACCGGCGCCACCGCCCTACGCGGCGCCGCGCAACGCGATCGAAAATCTACTGACCGGCTTGTGGCAGCAAACGCTCAACGTGCCGCAGGTGGGAATCGACGACAATTTTTTTGACTTGGGCGGCAATTCGCTCCGACTGACAGAAGTTCACGGGCAATTGCAGGAAGCGTTGCACCGAGAGGTGCCGATCGCCCAACTCTTTCAATTTCCAACCATCAAACTCTTGGCGGCTGCATTGACGCAACCGGCCGCGCCCTTGTCCGCGCAACAACGCGCCGCCCGGCAACTCGCCGCGCGGGCCAAGCCCACCGCATGAGTGCGACTTCCATCGGCGACGTGGCCATCATCGGCATGGCGGGACGTTTTCCCGGCGCGCGCGACATCAATGCCTTCTGGCAGAACCTGAAAAACGGCGTCGAGTCCATCCGTTTTTTCACCGACGCCGAATTGCTGGCGGCCGGGGTGAGTCCGGAGTTGATCGCCAATCCGCTGTACGTCAAGGCGCGGCCGGTGCTCGCGGATATCGAGCAGTTCGATCCCGAATTCTTCGGCATCACCCCGCGCGAAGCGGCGTTGATGGACCCGCAACACCGGCTGTTTCTGGAAGCGGCGACTCACGCGCTCGACGACGCCGGCTATGACCCCGACCGGTACGACGGCGCGATTGGCGTGTACGGCGGCTCGTATCTCGACACCTACCTGCTCGCCAACTTGTGTCACGACCGCGAGTACATCGAGAGCGTGCTGACCGGGCAGGCGACTGGCGCGTATCATGTCGTGCTCGGTAACGACAAGGATTACCTGACCACGCGCGTCGCCCACAAACTCAACCTCCGCGGCCCGGCCATCACCGTGCAGACGTCGTGTTCGACGTCGTTGGTCGCGATTTGCCAGGCGTGCCAGAGTTTGATTGACCAACAGTGCGACATGGCGCTGGCCGGTGGCGTCACGGTCATTGTGCCGCAAGATCGCGGGTACCTCGCGCAAGAAGGCGGCATGTTTTCGACCGACGGCCATTGCCGGCCTTTCGACGCGCAGGCGCAGGGAACGGTGTTCGGCAGCGGCGTGGGCGTCGTGCTGTTGAAGCGGTTGCCGGAGGCGCTGGCGGCGGGCGATCACATTTACGCCGTCATCAAAGGCACCGCCCTCAACAACGACGGCGCCGGCAAAGTCAGTTATACCGCACCGAGCGTGACCGGCCAAGCGGAAGTCGTCGCGCTCGCACAAGCGTTGGCCGGCGTGAGCGCAGAGACGATTTCCTACATCGAAGCCCACGGGACCGGCACGCCACTCGGCGATCCGATTGAAATCGAGGCATTGACGCAAGCGTTCCGGCAGACAACCGACCGCACCGGTTTTTGCGGCATCGGTTCGCTCAAGGGGAATTTCGGTCATCTCGACGCCGCCGCCGGAGTAGCCGGGCTGATCAAGACGGCGCTGGCTTTGCAGCACAAGCTCCTGCCGGCCACGCTGCATTTCACCACGCCGAATCCAAAAATCAATTTTGCCGGGAGCCCATTCACTGTCATCGCCAAGGCGACCGAATGGACCGCCACGCCGCGCCGGGCAGGAGTCAGTTCCTTTGGCGTCGGCGGCACCAATGCGCACGCCGTCCTCGAAGAAGCCCCGGCCCGTGAACCGGTCACGCCGTCGCGCCCCATCCAATTACTGACGCTTTCGGCGAAGACGCCGGCCGCGCTCGAGCAAGCCAGCGCCAATCTCGCGGCGCACTTGAAAGAGCACTCGGATCTCGATCTAGCCGACGTCGCCTTCACCCTCCAAGTCGGTCGCCGCGCCTTCCCGCACCGGCGCGTGCTCGTGGCGCGGGATGCCGGCGATGCGGTGGCGATCCTCGAACAGACCAACTCAAAGCGCAGTTTTACCGGGCAGGCAACCCGCCGGGATGCCCGCGTGGCGTTTCTGTTTCCCGGCCAAGGCGCGCAACAACTCAACATGGGCGCGGAGCTGTACGCCCGTGAGCCGGTCTTTCGCGAGGCGTTCGACCGGTGTGCGCGACTCGTGCCAGAACTCGATTTGCGGAACGCGACGGCCGAGCAACTCCGGCAGACGCGGTTCACGCAACCGGCGCTGTTCGCCATCGAGTATGCGCTCGCGGAATTGTGGATGAGTTGGGGAATTCGTCCGGCAGCGATGATCGGCCATAGCGTCGGCGAATACGTCGCCGCATGTCTGGCCGGGGTGTTCTCCCTCGAAGATGCCATGCGGATCGTGGCGGAGCGGGCCCGGTTGGTGCAGGCGCAGCCGCCCGGGGCGATGACGGCGGTGCGGCTGCCGGAAAATGACGTGGTGCCATTACTCGGGGCCGACCTATCCATCGCGGCGGTCAACGCGCCGGGACTCTGCATCGTGTCGGGACCGTTCGCTGCGATTGAAGCGTTCGAGTCGAAGCTGAAATCCGCCGGCACGGCGACCGTCCGCCTCCAGACTTCACATGCGTTTCACTCGGCGATGATGGAACCGGTCGTCGCGCCGCTGACCGCGTTGCTCCGGCAAGTCCACCTCCAAGCTCCACAAATTCCATACGTCTCCAATGTCACCGGCCAATGGAGCACCGGCACCGACGCGGACTATTGGGCCGGTCACGTGCGTCAGCCAGTGCGGTTCGCGCAGGGCATTACGAATTTGCTCGCGGACCCAGCGCTGGTTTTGTTGGAAGTCGGCCCCGGTCAAACTCTCAGCGCGTTGGCCCGGCAACACCCGGCCCGGCATTCGGAGCAAGTCGTGCTCAGTTCGTTGGGTCAACCCGATGAACAATCGGCAATGCTCACGGCGTTGGGACGATTATGGGTAGCCGGTGCGCCGTTGGACTCGGCCGCCTTGTTTGCCGGCGAACGGCGGCGGCGCGTCTCGTTGCCGGGCCATCCTTTCCAACGCCAGCGATGTTGGGTGGAAGCGCCGGGCCGCGCAGCCCCGACGACAGTCGCTCCCGTGATGGCGGCGACGAATGCCGGGACGCCGACCGGCACCCGACTGCGCGAACTGCTGCAAACGGTTACCGGGCGCGACTACGCGGCGGCCACTGACCAAACGACATTTGTCGAACTGGGATTTGAATCCCTCGCGTTGACTCAAGTGACGCTGGCGATTGCCAAAGAGTTCGGCGTCCGCGTTTCGTTCCGGCAACTGCTGGGCGACCTCGCGACGATTGGCGACCTGGCGGCCCATTTGGACGAACACCACGCCGAATCGACTCCCGCGACGGCACCGGTGTCGCCACAATCCAGCGCGCCATTGACCGAAGCGCAACGGGAAGTCTGGTTGGCGGCGGCAGTCGGCAGTGCCACGAGTTGCGTCTTCAATCAATCA
This sequence comes from Verrucomicrobiia bacterium, assembly GCA_022072455.1. Taxonomy (GTDB): domain Bacteria; phylum Verrucomicrobiota; class Verrucomicrobiia; order Palsa-1439; family Palsa-1439; genus CAINDI01. Next base: position 118,980 of record JAJVHY010000031.1, read on the forward strand.
GCGCAATTGCGTTTGCGGGGGCCGTTGCAGGTGGTTCACATGGAGGCCGCCTTGCAGGATTTGGTGGACCGGCACGAGGGGTTGCGGATGCAATTCGCTCCGTTGGGCGAGCGGCAAACCGTCCTGCCCACACTGGTCATCTCGCCGGCATTCGCCGATCTCAGCGCACGAACGCCGGCGGAACGCGAGCAACAGTTGGCCGACTGGTTGCAGGCGGAGGCGAGCACGCCGTTTGATTTGGAGCACGGGCCGTTACTCCGCGCCCGCCTGGTGAAACTCGGCACCGTCGAACATGTCCTCTTGCTGACCGTGCAGCACATCGTTTGCGACGGCCGGTCACTGGCGTTGTTATGGCACGAACTCGGCGAGCTTTATACCGCCCGGTGCCGCGGTCGCGCGTCGCAGTTGCCGGTCGCCGGTTCGTTGTTGGCGTATGCGGTGACGGAAGCGCGCTTGACGCAAAGCCCGGAGTACGGCGACGCAGAGAAGTTTTGGATTGAGCAATTCGCGGACACTCCACCGCCATTGGATTTGCCGGCGGATTTGCCGCGTCCGGCAAAGAAGAGTTACCGGGCGGGGCTGCGCGGGATGGTTCTGCCTCCCGAACTGAGCCGGCAACTCAAGCAGATCAGCCAACGCCAAGGCGGGACGCTGTTCACGCTGTTGCTGGCGGCGTACTATCATTGGTTGCAGCGTTTGTCCGGCCTCGATGACCTCGTGGTCGGGGTGCCGACCGCCACTCCCGGCGCGGAGGAATTTTCGGGATTGGTCGGACACACGGTAAATTTTCTCGCCGTCCGCGCGCAGTTGGACAGCCGGTTGCAGTGGCCCGATTATTGCCGGGCGGTGCAAGAATCGTTTCTTGATGCGTATGAGCACCGGCTGTTCACGTACGCCAGTTTGTTGCAGCGGTTGCGGGTGGATCGCGAGGCAGGACGACTGCCGTTGGTCGCCACGAGTTTCAATCTTGCGCAAGCCCGGCAGGCCCGGCACTTTCACGACCTCACCGTGACGCTGGAGGAAAACCCGTTCAGCTTCGCCAATCTCGATCTCGTGGTGGATGTCACGGATACCGGCACACAGTTGGAAGTGGATTGCCGGTACGACGCCGACGCGTTCACTGCGGCGACGGTGGACCGGTGGCTGGGTTATTTCCAGACCTTGCTCGAAGCCATCGCCGGCAATCCGACCGGCCCCGTCGGCGATTTATCGTTTCTTCCCTCGCCCGAGCGCCGGCAAGCATTGGTCGAGTGGAACCCGCCAGCCACGCCAATCCCGCCGGTCTGTCTGCATGAATTGGTGGAGGCGCAAACCCGCCAAACGCCAAGCCGGGTTGCGGTGACTTTCGGAGCTCAGAGTCTGACATACGCTGCTCTGAATGAACGCGCAGACGCGGTGGCCGCGCAATTGCGTCAACTCGGTGTCGGTCACGAAACAGTCGTCGCGATTTACGTCGAGCGTTCGCTGGAGATGATTGTCGGGTTGTTGGGAATTCTCAAAGCCAGTGGCGCGTATTTGCCGCTCGATCCGGCTTTCCCGGCCGACCGGCTGGCGTTCATGATTGCCGACGCGCAACCACTCGCGATCGTGACACAACAGAAACTCGTGAACGCTCTTCCCGCGCACGATGCGCCGGTACTTTGCCTCGACGCATTGCCGGCTGCGCCCACTGCAAAACCCGGCACCGCAAAACCCGCCGATCTTGCCTACATCCTCTACACCTCCGGCTCCACCGGTAAGCCCAAGGGAGTCCAAATCCCCCACTCTGCAGTCGTCAATTTCCTGACGAGCATGCGCCGCGAACCCGGTCTGACTCCCGACGATGTCTTGGTGGCGGTCACCACGTTGTCATTCGACATTGCCGGGCTGGAAATTTTCCTCCCGCTCACGACCGGCGCGCGCGTCGTCATCGCCAACCGCGAAACGGCGGCTGACGGAGCCGCGCTGGCGGAGTTGTTACGCGCCAGCGGCGCCACTATGCTGCAAGCCACGCCGGTCACCTGGCGGCTGTTGCTGACGGCCGGTTGGCGCGGTGATTCCCGGCTGAAAATGCTCTGTGGCGGTGAAGCGTTGCCGGCGGAACTGGCGGCGCAGTTGCTGCCCTGCGGCGCGGAACTGTGGAACCTCTACGGCCCGACGGAAACGACGATTTGGTCGGCCGCCACCCGGGTGATGCCCGGCGAACCCATTCGGTTGGGGCGTCCGCTTGCGAACACCACCCTCTACATTGTTGACCGGCACGGCCAGCTCGTTCCTACGGGAGTGCCGGGCGAACTGTTGATCGGTGGGGCCGGTCTGGCACGCGGTTATCTGAAACGGCCTGAATTGACCGCGGAGAAATTCATCGCCAATCCGTTCGGGCCGGACCGGCTTTATCGGACCGGCGATCTGGTGCGCCGGCACGCGGGTGGTTCCATGGAGTTTCTCGGTCGGCTGGATCAACAGGTCAAGATTCGCGGATACCGGATCGAGTTGGGTGAGATCGAAGCCAGTCTGGCCCGGCATCCTGGAGTAAGAGTCGCGGTAGTCGTGGCGCGGGCCGACTCGTCCGGCGACCAGCGCTTGGTGGCGTATTTGACAACCACTGACGCAGCTCCGCCGGCAATTGAATTGCGGGATTTTCTGACGGCCAGTTTACCGGACTACATGGTCCCGACGGCATTTGTATTCCTGAAAGAATTTCCGCTGACGCCCAACGGCAAGATCAACCGTAAAGCTTTGCCAGCCCCGGATCAGTCGGCCGCCGCGCGAGCGATGGAGTATGTCGCGCCGCGGACGCCTACCGAAGAACGCCTGGCCGGCATCTGGCAGGAGGTTTTGCGGGTGCCGCAAGTCGGGACCACCGATAACTTTTTCCTACTGGGCGGGCATTCGCTTCTGGCTGTGCAAATCGTCTCGCGGGTGCGCGACTCGCTCGGCGTTCCGCTGTCGCTGGCGGACTTCTTTCAAAACCTCACCGTGGCCAGTCTTGCCGCGCAGGTCGACAAGCTCCAGGCATCGACCGGCAAAACTTTGGTCGAGGGCGAAGTTGATTAGCGAGAGCAAACCACCCAATGGAACTGCAAAACCGATTATTCCACTTTCTCCGCGCGCAACAGGTGCTGACGTTGGCGGTCATGGAAACCGAGGACTGCCCCTACGCGGCAGCCCTGTTCTACGCGGTGGACGATGGATTGCGATTTTACGTGTTGACCGATCCGGCCACGAACCACGGCCGGGCCATGCTGCGGCAGCCGGCCGTGGCCGGGACAGTTCATCTTGACCGGCAGGTGTGGCACGAGATTCAGGGCGTCCAATTTCGCGGTGTCTGCCGGCAACTGGTGGACGAGCGACGCGCACAAGCGTGGACGATTTATACCGCCCGGTTTCCCTTCCTGCTGCAGCCAAATGTCATTCTGACACGGGCGTTGGCCAATACCGCCCTGTGGTGCATCGAGCCGACGTGGATCCGCTTGATCGACAGCCGGCTGGGTTTTGGTCACAAGGACGAGTGGACCCCGCCGCCGGGTCAAGTCACGCCGAACGCGCGCAACACCTGAAACGTCACCAGTGCCGCGCCGTAGGCCAGCACGGTCATGTAGAGGAGTTGAAACACCGGCCACTTCCAACTGTTGGTTTCGCGGCGGGTGACGGCCTGCGTGGCCAGACATTGCATCGCCAGCACATAGAAGACCAGGAGGCTGACACACGTTGCCGTGGTGAACACTTTCGTGCCGTCAGTCCGTTCGGCCTTGCGGAGCGAATCATAGAGCGAGTCCGGATTTTCTTCCGCCACGTCCTCGCCGACACCATAAACGACGGCCAGCGTTGAGACGACGACTTCCCGGGCGGCAAATGAACTGATGATGCCGATGCCGATCTGCCAGTCGAAACCGAGTGGTTGCAATACCGGCTCGATCCAACGACCCACGCGGCCCGCCACCGAGTTTTCCAGCGCTGAACGGCCAATCAGCCGGTCGGCTTGTTTTTGTAACTCTTGCGCTTCAGCGCCGGTAAGTTTGGCGGCTTGTTCCTGAAGTGCGACTGCCTCGCGCGGCGGTTCACTCTTGGGATAGGTCGCCAACGCCCACAAGATAATCGAGATCGCCAGAATCACAGTGCCGGCGTTCTTGATGAAAACCCACGCCCGATCCATCGTCATCAACACCGCGGTCCGTAAACTCGGCAATTTGTAACTTGGCAACTCCAGCACCAGCGGCCGGGATTCACCCCGTAGAATCGTCCGCTTCAAAGCGAACGACACGACCAGCGCCGCCAACACCCCGAGCAGATACGCCCCGGTAAACACCACCGCCGCTTTCCACGCACTGTCCGCAAACAACAACGCCGCCAACATGCTGTAGACCGGGATCCGCGCCGAACAGGAAATCAGCGGCAAAACCATGATCGTCATCAGCCGATCGCGTTTGTCCTCGATCACCCGCGTCGCCATGATGGCCGGAATCGCACAGGCGTGCGCCGAGAGCAACGGCACGAACGAATTCCCCGGCAACCCGACGTGCCGCATCAGCCGATCCATCACGAACGCCGCCCGCGCCAGATAGCCGGTATCCTCCAGCAGCGCGAGACAGAAAAACAAAATGCAAATCTGCGGTAAAAACACCAGCATCCCGCCGACCCCGCCAATCACCCCTTGGACGAGCAGTTCGCGCAGATCGTTCGCCGGCAAATGCTGGGCTACCCAGGCGCCGGCTTGGCTAAACAACCCATCAATCAAATCCATCGGGATCGTCGCCATCTGGAAAATCAGGAAAAACACACCGAGCATCACCGCCACAAACGCCATGACGCCAATGACCGGATGCGTCAAGACGTGATCGAGGCGTTCCGTTAATTTGTGGGTGGTCACGGACTGGTGGTGCATCACCCGCCCGGCAATCGCGTCCGTCCACGCGTACCGGGTCTTGAACCGGCAATCGTTGCACGCCCCGCAGGTTGTCGCCGGTGTCGCCACTGCGGGGCGGCGTATTGCGGCCCGCAAGTCGTCAAGTCCCCGACCCGAGCGCGCCACGATTGGAATGACCGGGCAGCCCAGTTCCTGCGCCAACTTGCCGGCGTCAATCTTCAACCCCGCTTCCTCGGCCAGATCCATCATATTCAGTGCCATCACGACCGGCACGCCGTGTTCGAGAATCTGGCTGGTCAGAAACAAACTGCGACTCAGGTTCAGCGCATCGGCAACAATGATCACCGCGTCCGGTTTGGCAGTAATCACCCGCGCCGCGATCCGTTCTTCTTCCGACAACGCCTCCAAGTCATACAACCCCGGTAAATCAATAATCTCCGAATCCTCAAATCGCCCGACCCGGCGTTCCACGGTCGTGCCAGGGTAATTCGCCGTTTGTGCGCGCATCCCCGTCAAGGCGTTGAAGAGCGTGGTTTTGCCGCTGTTGGGATTACCGGCGAGCGCAATGGTGCGGATCCCGCGGGCGGTGGATGTGGCCGGAGGACAACAACTGGCGCTCATGCGCGTTGTTCCACGATGACATGCCGGGCGACCCGACTCGAAATCCCGACCCGCGCGCCTAGCAAACGCAGGATGAGCGGGTTGCCGTGCCGGACTACCTGAACTTCACGCCCAACGCACAATCCCATCGCCATCAGCCGGTGCAACGCAGCGTCCGCGCTGTCAATCTTATGCACGACGGCATGCGCCCCCGACGGCAGTTCGTCGAGTCGGCGGTTCATGATGTTACCGGGGCGGCTTTCGCTTCGCCATGCAACAACTGTTGCCGGAGCCAACCACTCAACCAATCCATGACAATTACGACCGCCAACAACAGCAGCAACATCGTCGCCGCTTTCTGATAATCGAAGTTCCGCAGGTAAACGTAGAGGTAGTACCCCACCCCGCCCGCGCCGACCACGCCGAGAATCGTCGCCGCGCGGATGCTGTATTCCAAAATGAAAATCGTGTAATTCGCCAAGAGCGGCAACGACTGTGGCAGGATCGCGTATTGAAACACCTGCGCCTGAGTCGCGCCCGCCGTCCGCAACGCCTCCGCCGCCGAGTCATCCATCGCCTCGAACGTCTCATAATAAAACTTGCCGAGATAGCCGACCGTGTAGACGCTCAACGCCAGCACACCGGAAAACGGCCCCAGCCCCACCGCCGCCACAAAAAACAAACCCCACACAATGGACGGCACCGTGCGAATCAGATTCAGCAACCCGCGCCCGATCACCGACAGCCATCGCGGCGACAAATTCCGCGCCGCCAATACCGCCAACGGCAACGAAATCAGCGCGCCGATGGTTGTGCCGAGCAACGCCATTTGGATTGTTTCCCCCAACGCCGTAACCGCCGTCCCGGTCACGCTCCAATCCGGTGGTGCCAATCTTTTCAGAAAATCCCACGCATGCGGAAACGCCCCGGCCAACTTGCCGGGTGCAAACTCCGCCCCGCGTAATGCCCACGCGTACAGCGCGACCACCGCCACGGCAAGGCCGACATACCAGACGCGCCGCCGCATTAGCTCAGAGTTTTCCAATCCAACTTCTCCTTCACAATTTCCTGCAAGTTCCGCGAAGAACCGTCGTACACCAACTCGCCCTGCTCCAATAACAACACCCGGCTGCAATACCGCTCCGCCATCTCCAAATCGTGCAACACACACACCACCGTCAATTTCGTCTGCCGGTTCAACTCCCAGAACAACCCCATCACCTCGTTGGCCGTCTCCGCGTCGAGACTCGCGACCGGCTCATCCGCGAGCAAAATGGCCGGCTCTTGAATCAACGCCCGCGCCACCGCGACGCGTTGCTGTTCGCCGCCACTGAGTTTCCGCGCCGGCAAGTTCTCCCGACCCACCAACCCGACGCGTTGCAACCATTGCCGGGCCCGGGCTTTCTCGTCTGCCGGGAAGCCCCACACCGTCTGCCACGCGCTGCGTTCCCGCAGCCGGCCGCACAACACATTCGTCAACGCCGACAACTGCGGCACCAGCCGGTAATGCTGGAACATCACCGCGCGCCGTTGCGGCGACAGTCCGTGTTCCGCACAGCAGGGTTGGACACACTGATCGGTCCAATGGACATCGCCCACCGTCGGCGTCAACAAACCGGTCAACGCATGCATCAACGTCGTCTTGCCGGCGCCGCTGCGTCCGAGAATCGCCACGGTCTCACCGGGCCGCACCGCAAATGACACTTGCCGGACGGCGGTGTGTGCGCCACGGCGCAACGTCAGTTGCCGGACTTCCAGCAGTGGCGCGACTGATTTTTGGACTTCGGTGATCATTTCTTTTTCAGTGGATAATCCAGCCCGGTCACTTCAAGCGCATGCGCCAAGGCACTGACGTGCTGGGTGTGCGTGACGGCGACGAACTTTTCGGCGCCGTAAACAGTTTTCAGCAATTCTTTGTTGTCGTTCAGTTTCAATAGCGCGGCTTGCACCTTGGCGCGCAATTCTGGTGAGAGCGTGTTTTTCACGGCGACGCAATGCGTCGGCACCGGGCCTTGCCGAGAAATCACTTCGACTTTCGTTTGTTCGTCAGGTGTGAGGTATCGGGCAAACGCATAATCGCTGGCGGCAGCAAGTTCCACTTGGCCGTTGACGAGCGCTTTGAGCGCTTGTTCGTACCCGCCGGCAAAGAGGACTTTGCCGAAGTACGTCGCCGGGTCGCCGCGCGCCGGCAACAGGCCGTCGTCCACGAGTTTTGCCAGCGGAAATAGATAACCGGAGGTGGAACTCGGCGCAGTGAACGCTGCCGGTTTGCCTTTGGCGTCCTTGAGCGAATGCACCGTGCCGGCCTTCAAGGCGTACCATTGCGAATGATAGAACGTCTGGCCGGCCCGTTCCTCGGCGACGATGATTTCGACACCGGCCAGTTTGTGCGCCAACAGGTACGGCCACGCGCTGAAATACGCCACGTGCGCGTGCCCGGCCCGCAACGCCTCGACCACCGCCGCGTAGTCCGTCGGGAGATGAATCTTCACCGGCATGGCGAGTTCCTTCGCGAGAAACTCGGTCATGGTTTTGGCATTGAGCTGAAGCTTTTCCGGGTTCTCCTGCGGTTGGAACGCCACAACGAGCGTCGCCGGGTCGGCGTATGCCACGGAGGCCAGCAATAGAAAAAACAAGGTTCTCATGGCAGCAGAATCTTCACTCCCGCGTAAAAATTACGCCCGTACGCCGGATCAATGCCATCGGCGCGAATGCGCGCGTAGTAATCTTCATCGAAGACGTTGTTGATGCCGGCCACGATGGAGACGACTTCCTTGTACACCCGCACTTCGCCGGTCAGATCCCAAACTCCGTATGCCGGAATGAAGCGGTCGGCCGGGTTGTTGTCGGCGGCGAAATGCTCGTCTACATATGTGCCGAGCATGCTCACCTTGACGCGGTCGCGCCACCGGTAGTTGACTCCCGTGCGCACGATGAAGTCCGGCGCGTACTGCGGCGTGTTGCCGTTCTGCGGCCCGGCTTTGAATTCTGCGTCGAGCAACATCACGTTGCCGTACAGCGCGAACGACCCGATGGTATCAGCCACGTCGGTCGAGCGGCAGGCATCCAGCCACCCGATCACATCGAGTTCCGTCGCAGCTTCGACGCCGAGATGCAGGGCGCGGCCGACATTATCAAGGGTGTTGGTGCCGCCGCCAATGGTGACGGTGCCGATTTGGTCGCTGATCTCCAACGCGAACACGCTCGCGTCCCACCAGAAATAGTTCGTCGGCTTGCCGCACACGCCGATCTCGGCCTGCCACGACTGGCTTTCATCAAGATCATTCGGCACAAGCGAGAGACCGCCCGTTGGCACGGATTGCGTGAACATTTTCGGCCGATAGCCCTGCGAGACGTTGGCGTAGAGTTCGTGCTGCGCCGGCAATAGATACGCGAGGCCGAGGCCGAACAACGGGACGAAGTCGTGTTCGTTTGCACTACCCAACGGGATACCGGCGGCGGTCTTGTCTGCGTTGATGGATTCGCTAACGCGCTGCCAGATGTTTTCCAGACGGACACCCGGGGTGATGGACAAGGGGCCGACGACGAACCGGTTCTCGACAAAGACCGGCACGTAGTTGACTTCCCGGTCGCTGCGGTTGCGGATGGGGCCGGTCGAGGCGTTGCTGGTGATGCCGCGCCGGTCCGTGCGCGGCGATTCGGTGCGGTAGTACATCAGGCCGGCGGCCAGTGTGTTTTTCTCGCCCCACGCTTCCCAGTCGTGCCGGAACCGGGCATCGAGGCCGGCGGTGTAAAACTGCTGGAGTTCGATGGTGTTACTGTCCGCGGCGGCACCGGTCGGCGTGGTGCCGAAACCGCCGCCGCGCTGGCGTTCGCTGTAGCGCTCGTAGTACCCCCCCCAACCGGTCAGGGTGAGCAATGTGTCTTCCGAAAGATCCTTCTCCCACGTCAGCGACGCGAAGTAGCGTTCGAGCGCAAACTGGTCGAATTGCCGGCTGTTGACGTTGCGGTTGTCTTCGTAAAAGACGCCATTGGCGGGCGGCGGGTTTGTGCCGGAGAATGCGCGACGGGTCAGGCCGCCCGGTTCGCCGTGATTTTCGGCGTAGGCATCCACGTTGAGAATCCAGCGGCTGTCGCTGGTCGCGTCGAGCACGAGTTTGACGCTGCCGGAGTTCACCTCAAAATCGCTATTGGCCCGACGGAAGCCGTCGCCTTGCCGGTGATGGAAATAGGCGTAGTAACCGAGCCGGCCAGTAGTGCCGTCGAACGCGTTGTACGTCCCGTAGAAGTTGTCGCTCCCGCCGGTGTGATGCGTGCGGAAGGAGAATTCCTTGTCGGTGCGCGGCATGTGGGTGACGTAATTGAGCGCGCCGCCGGGCTGCGGGCCGTACGCCAACGCCGCGCCACCGTGGAGGAAGTCCATGTGATGAACCTGTTCCAACGGCGGCGTGTAGTACGCTTCCGGGTAGCCAAACATGTCGGCATGGATCGGGATGCCATCCTTGAGGACCTGGGTGAATTGCGAGCGGTGCGGTTCCAGCCCCCGGTAACCGAGACTCAACAGCGGTGAGGTTTCTTCGCTGAGCAACAACCCCGGCGTTTTCGCGAGCGCCTGCCGGTAATTGTTGTTCTGGATGGTGGGCGGCGATTGCAGGTCAATCACGGCCGTTTTCTTGCCGTCGTAAATATGCGGCCCCACAGTCGCCGGCAAGAACGGCGCGCCGACTTCCTGGCCTTCCGCCGTGCCGTACACCGTCACCGCCGGTAAGCGGGCGGGAGCGGTCACTGAATTTGTTTCGTCACTCATTGCTGCGTGTGTTGCCAAAACTGCTACGGTCATTCCTACGAACCATTGTCGCATTGTCAGTCCTTATTCAAAGGTGGACTGGCACCATCCGGTCTGCTATTTTTTGTTTGCGAAGACGCACCTCGAATGCGTCGCTCGTCGAGGGCTGCGGTGCGGCGTGCCAAACCTGCTCGCAGCCCTCAAATATTTTCTTACTCCAACAACATCGAAATCTCTTGGACGTGCTCCGTTTCAACACCGATTTGTTTGCGGATGAAATCCTCGAGCATCGGGTCGCCTTCAACGCGGGGGAGAAACTCTTTGTACGCATCGAGCGCCTGCTGTTCAAAGTCCAACGCCTCCGTGAGCGCTTCCTGTAATTTGACCGGGCCGCCGCCGAGCGAGAGCTGGATCTCGAGTTTCGGCGTGTGACCGAGAATGCGGATTTTGGTGGCGATTTCGGCGGCGTGCTCTTGCGTTTCTTCCATCGCCGCTTTCATGAACTTGTCGGCAATTAAAAGGTCAGAACCGCGCAGCCGGTACCGTAGTTGGAAGTAACGCAGGTAGGCTTCGACTTCCTCGGCCATCAGGCGGTTCAATTCGTCAACGATCTCGTGCTTGTGTTTGTCGGCGGAAGTTTTCATTTAGTGATGAGCCGGCTTGTGTTCGTCCATGAACTGCGCGAGGCGCTCGCTGGTTTCTTCGCTGATGAGGTGTTCGATCTTGCAACTGTCAATCTCGGCCTGGGCCTCGGACACACCGAGCACGTCGATGAGAAAGGTTTTGAATCCGGCTTTCTTGGATTTGACGCTGTTCGCCACTTCCAGTCCCTTCGCGGACAACTTCACCATGCGATGTTCATCCGTGACAACGTAACCCCGTTTCTTGAGAGCGCGCAGATTGATCGAGACGCTACCCCGCGTAATCCCGAGGTCTTTTGCAATATCAGAAACGCGCGCCCAACCGCCGTATTCCGCGCCGAGTTCGTGAATCGCAATCAAATGATGCGCCGCGCTATGCGTCAGCTCGTTGGCCTCGAATTCTTTCCAAGTTTCCATGTGAGTTCTAAATACAGGTCAAATGTTTGGTATGTCAAACTATTTCCATCCTTGCCAACCGATTTGACGGATTGAGTAAAATCATTTTGCCTGCGGTTTGACGAGCCCTTTGTATTTGTCGGCCAAATCGTTGAATTGCTTCGTGCGCTCGTTCAAATCTTTCACCACCACGTTGTACTTCTCGACCAAGTCGTTGAACTTCGTCGCGATATCGTTGCGCTCGGTGTTCAATGTCTGAATCTTCTCGTCGCGACTTTTCACGGCAGACTTCCATTCGGTCAGGTTCGCGCTCAGTTGATCGCGTTCGTTTGTCAACTGCTGCACCTGCTTATCCAATTCCGCCAACTGCTTCTCGACCGCTTTGACTCGCGTATCAGCCGTGGCGACGTGTTGCCGGAACTCATCAAGATCAGCAATCGCCCCTGCTGCATTCTTCTGCTCTTCCCGAAACTGTGTCTCCGATTTCAATTGCGCTTGGATCACTCGGTTGAGTTCCAGATTGGTCGCCCGGTTATTGCGCCATTGCACAACGCACAAAGCCGCGAGCAAGCAGACACCCACCAGGTTGATCACCGGCAATCGTTTCATGGCTGGTCTGACACCGGCCGAATTTCAAAACCGACCCTCTCGATCCCGGCCGACCGCACCAAGTCCAACACATGAATCACATCGCCATGCCGCGCCTCAACGTCACCGCTGATGAAGACGCGCACGTTCGGGTTGACCTTGTGCGTGCCGGTCAATGCCATCACCAGTTCGCTCGGCCCGACCGGCTTTTTGTCGAAATAAATCATCCCGGATTTCTCGACCGAGATGCTGACAAAATCATGTTTCGAGTCCGGCGCGCCCGTCGTGGCAGTCGGTAAATTAACTTTCACGCTCTTCAGATTCACCATGCACAGACTCACCAGCATGAACGCCGCGAGCAGAAAAAACATGATGTCGATCAATGGGATGATCTCGATCCGCGCTTCCGGGTGCGACTGACCGGCGCTCCCTCCTAGCTTAACTGGCATATTCCCTCACCTGTTGCGCCGGCACAGCTTGCCCCTTTGCGAACTTCTCCAGATCATGCCCATGATGCCGGGCAGACTCGACGAGCAATTCCACGTGATTAATCGTCCGCTCCAATTCCGCGCGCAACCGCGCGACCCGCCGTTGAAAATAGTTGTACGGCAGCAACGCTGAAATCGCGATCCCCAGCCCGCACGCCGTCGCGATCAACGCCTCGGCAATTCCCCCGCTCACCTTCACCGCCGCCAATTCCTCGCCCCCGACAAAATTAAACGACTGCATGATCCCGATAATCGTCCCCAACAAACCCAACAACGGCGCGAGCGTGATGAATGTACTCAACACCCACAGGTATTTCTCGCTCTGTTCGATTTCCTCCGTCGCCCGCAACTGCATCGCGCCGAGCAATGAATTATGCGCGTGCGTCAACCCTTCATTCACCGTGCTCAGATACGGATCGTGGCTGCTCGCGGTCAACTCCGCCGCCCGGCTAAACTGCCCGGCCGCAATCGCCGCGAACGTCTCCCGCAACGCCGCCCGCACCACGCGCCGGTTATGCTTGAGCCACCACAAACTGCGCTCCAACACCACCACTGCCGCCGCCAGAAAACACACCAGCATCGGCCACATGATCGGCCCGCCCCGCAAAAATAGATCGAATACCACATTCGCTAAAATCATCGTTTACTCCTCATTTCCGAATCTGAAACCGAATTGCCACTTCATACGACCGCAACGCCCCCGGCCGGAACCGCCACCGTTGCCGCACACAATGCACCGCCGCCTCATCCAACAGCGGCCACGCGCTTGACTCTTGCGCCTCCGCCGTCATCACGCGCCCATCTGTCCCCACCAACATTCGCACCTGCACCGTCCCCTCCTGCCCCGCGCGCAACGCCACACGCGGATAGTCAGGCGCCGGTTGCCGGCCATCGCCATGCCCGAACGTCAACGTCTGGACACCGGCCACTCCCGTCCCCGTCCCGCCCGGTACTCCGCCAATCATCGCCCCCGGCGCGTTCGACGGTGCCGCTCCCGAGTAACCAGCCCGCGCCACGTCCACAATCTCGACCGGCCCCTGCACCGGTATCGGGAACGCGATGTCCGGACTTGCCAACGCCACCGCGACAGCGGCCGGCGCCGGGGCCGGCAAGGCCGCATCCGCCGGCGCACTCATCCCCATTGAACCCGCCGACTGTGATCCCCCGACCACCAACGGCTCATCCGTCAATTCCACCACCAGTTTCTCCGTTTTGATCGTCTCCACCGGCGCAGCCTTGGCACGGGGCCGTGCGTACGGAAAAACCAAACCACAAAGTCCCACCGCCAAACACGTCACCCACAACACCAACGTCAGCAATCCCGCGCAACTCACATTCTCGCGTCGCCGCTCGAACCAAATCGGCGCGCGTGATTTCACCGCGACTGGTGGATACGTTTCAAGTACAGCTTGCATGAACCTTCTCTTTCGATACCGGAACTACCGGTAAGTTCCCGCGGCGCCACGTCCAGAATCGCCGCCAACTCAACGCCAACCCCGTCCAAACCAGCACCACCGCCCCCGCCGATGCCAGCAACGCCACGACTTGTCCCACCGGCCCCGCCACCTCGCCGGTATGAATGAATCGCGCCCACGCCCGCACCTGCCGACCGACCGGCTGCGACGTGAGCGTCTCCCACTTCACAACTTCACCGGTAGCCGGATCCAACGTCAGTTGCCCCCGCAAGTCCGGCCGCGCTCCATTCCCGGCATCAATCAGGAATGTATTCGGTAACCGCACCGTGATCGTCCGCCACCCCGGCATCTGTTGCGCCGCGCGTGGCCACAGCTTGTCCAAACCGTCTGCGAACACCGGCCCGCCCGGCCGACGCGGCGCCGAGGCCGTGCCGGTCAGACTGGGATACGAAATGAGTACACCCGCCAGCACGATGAGAAATAGCGGCACCGCACTCCACAGTCCGACAACGTTGTGCCAATTCCAATCCCGCGCTTTGCCGCGCAACCCGGCCCGAAACCATTTCACCCCACCCTGCCACCAGATGTACGCACCCGAAACCACGAGAAATAAAAACGCCACGTTGGACGCCCCGGTCACCGCCCGTGCGATCGCACGATTCTCGCCATGAACTCCCAACCACCGGTGAACATCCGTCACCACGTGAAAAACACTTCGGACTTTTTTCGAACCTTCGCCAAGAACATTCCCCGTATACGGATCCACGAACGCAATTTGTTCCCGACCGAGATTGACAGTCACCGGCGCAGTTGGGTCGGCGCGGACGATCACGCCGGTCGCTTTCGCGTGAGCCGCGAGCAATTTCTCCAACGACATTCGTTCCCCAACCGGCTCACAGTGCATCGTCCCATCCGCCCAGCCGGTAATCTGCCGCTCAAACGCGAGCAACACGCCGGTGGCTGCCATGATCAGTACGACCACGCCGGCCACCACGCCCGCTATCAGATGCGTCCAGAATATCGTTTTTCGGAACATTACATCTCAGCCCATTGCCGGAGCAGATTGTGATAGACGCCGGTCAGTTGTACCGCCGAGGGATGCTCGGGGTGATCGTGATTGAGGCGTTGAATCGCCGAGTCGAGATCGAACAATAGCGTCCGCTGCCCATCGTCGCGCAGCATGCTTTGAATCCAGAAAAATGCGCAGATCCGCGCGCCCCGGGTCACAGGACGTACGTGATGCAAGCTCGTGGACGGGTAGACGACCATGTGGCCGGGCGGCAGTTTCACGCTGTGCACGCCGTAGGTGTCTTCGACGCACAACTCACCGCCGTCGTATTCTTCCGGTCCCGCAAAAAATAATGTGGCCGACAGATCGGTGCGGATCCGGTGGGGCGTGCCGGGCACTTGCCGGATGGCGTTGTCAACGTGCGTGCCGAACGACTGCCCGCCCGTGTACCGATTGAACAACGGCGGAAAGACCCGCAGCGGCAGGGCTGACGAAAGAAACAACGAATTTTTTCCGAGCGCCGCCACGATCATGTCGCCGAGTTGCCGCGCGGCCGGTGAGCCTTCCGGCAACTGCATGTTGTCCTTGGCGCGAGCGGACTGGTAGCCGGCGGTCACTTTGCCGTCCACCCATTCCGCCTTGTCGAGGATTTGCCGGGCTTGTGCGACTTGCTCGGTGGTGAGGACATCAGGAATGCTTAATAACATTGGCCCCCTCCTTAGAACTGCACACTCGCGCTTAAGACTGCTGACCGGCCGGCACCGGGGACAAAGTGGCCACCGCCGACCCGGTCGATGTATTTCTCATCGGCTAAATTGTAGACATTGAGCCGCAGGGTGACGTTCTCGTTGACATGGTACGCAATCAACCCGTCGAACAACCAATAGTCCGGCGCGGTGCGAATGTTGGTGGTCGTGCCGTTCGTGCGTTTGCCAACATATTGGGTGCCGCCGCCGAGTTCGAGCCCCCACGGGAACCGGTACGTCGTCCAGAGACTGAACGAATGTTTCGGAGCGTTACTGAGCTCGGCCCCCTCTTCGATGGCGGTGTTGGATTCCTTGACCTCAGTATCCATGAATGTGTAACCGGCAAACGCCTGCCAGTTGTCAGTGATATTGCCGGTGAAGCCGACTTCAACGCCTTGAACAATTTGTTCGCCATCAAGAACTGTGACCGGATCGCCGGGATTGACACCGGGGGTTCGGGCGTTGGTTTTCTCAGTGCGGAACAATGCTAGTGTCGCAAGCAACCGCTCCTTGAACAATTCCCACTTCGTGCCGACTTCCAAGGTGAACGTCTCTTCCGGCTTGAGACTCACTGAGTTCGTCGCCAACGCCATGCCGACGTTGCCGTCAATGGATGGATTGAACGACGTACCGGCCCCGAAGTAGATGCTGCCTTTCTCGACCGGCTTGTAGACGACCGCGCCGCGCCAGCTCACCATGTCGTCCGTCCGTGATAACCGGTTCGTCGCGCTCTTGAATTCCGATTCAACGTGATCGTACCGGACGCCGCCCACCAATTCCCAATGTTCGCCGATCTTCAACGTCTCGAACGCATACACCGCCACTGTGTCGGCGCGGGCATCGTTGGGCACGCCCGTATTGGCAGGCATGTTCGCGCCGGTTGGTTTGTCATGCGGATTGGGATTGAAGATGTCAGTCAATGGCTGGCCCGCTGTTTGCGCGGAGTTTCGATTGTCCTGATCCTCGCGCGTCAGTTCCACACCTCCGACCAACGCGTGCGCCAGGGGTCCCGTTTCGAATTTCCAAGTCGCATCCAACTGGTTGGCGAAGATTTGGTTTTCAATATCGCGGCGTTGCAGCTGCCGGTTGATGGTGGTGTCAGACACTACTCCCGCACCTGGATCCAAATCCGTAAAACGCGGAGCGGTAATCGCCGAACTGCGGTCGGTTCGGCCGACGCGAGACAGGTTGCGAATCGTCAACGAGTCGCCAATCTTCTGCTGCAGTTGAACGGTGCCGACATCGGTCTCCACATGCTCATAATCGTAGCCAACAAGACCATAGAAATTCTTGTAGCTGACCGGCGGGGCTTTGTTGATACGACTCGCAAGCACGGCATTGGTGTTGCCGACAGGTACCCACGGGATCCCATAATCCGGGATATTGTTCTGCTGCATGTGCATGAAGCTCACTGTGACTTCCGTCGGCTGATCAATGCCAAATGCCAACGACGGGGCAATCCCCCAGCGCGAATTGTGAACGACCTCGCGCCCCGGCTGATCGGCCTCCGTCCACATCAAATTCAAGCGCGCTGCCGAATGCGGAATGAAAGTGATGGGCTGGTTCACATCTACCGTCGAGCGAATAAACTCGTCCGTCCCCAACCCGAACGTGCCGCCATACGCCGGCTCTTCGTGGGGGGATTTCGTCACGAGATTAATCGAACCGCCGGTCGAGCCGCGGCCCGAGTACGACGAGGCCGGACCTTTCGAAACTTCGACTTGCTCCGTGTTGAATGGATCGCGCGAATACGCACCGTAATCGCGGACGCCGTCCACGTAGATATCCGTGCGCGCATTGAAACCGCGAATAGAAAGATTGTCGCCTGGCAACCCGCCGCCGCCTTCACCGGCCTGCATGCTGATGCCCGGCACATTGCGAAGCACGTCGCGCAACGTGGACGCACCTTGATCTTGGATCACCGTTTGCGGAACAATGGTGATGGTCTGCGGAATGTCGCGAACCGGCTCCGTGTACTTCGGCGATTCGACACGCTCCGGCATGTATGTTTCCTTCTTCTCCTCGACGACGACGTCCGGTAAACGTGCGGATTCATTCGTGCCGCCGGCAGTGACGGCCGGGGCATTTGTGTCTTGGGCGCAAACCGTTCCGGCCATCATGATCGAATTAACCAAAGCCAACGTTGCCGCTGACGCACAGTTCCGTGCGGTGAATGTCCCGGCCCGGCCAATGCGCGGTTCCAATTGAGGCACAACTTTGCTCTTTGTCTTTTCTCGTTTCATACCAATCTCCATCGTCACCAAGGCTCAGCTACGAAATCCCACGACCCGTCCGTTGCATCACCGCGTTACGCCTCAACTTTTTCCTGCCTCGCAGAAAACCGTTAGTCGTCCCAATCACTGGCGCTCATCGAGCGCACCCATTTACCGCTCGCGAAGCGCTCCCAGCTTCCGCGACTTAAATGAACTCTTCGTCTCTTCTAACACCCGAATCGCATCCACGATGACCACTTCCAACCGGCGCGTCCGTGCTCCCTGCTGCGCCAGGCTACGCAACGCGTTTTTCAATTCATCATCGGTCATGGTCGTCTGAAAACTCGACGGTCAGCGCATATACAGAACATCTGTTTGATATGTCAAACATTTATTCGCAGTATCAACCTATTCTTTCTCCCAATACTGTAGGGGGTGTTATTGAGCGAACACAATCACCTGAGCGACACCGCGACCAATCGGGTCAGTCCTGCACCCTGCATGTCTGCTGCAATTCTGCTAATCGGTCCTCAACGAGACGTAGATCGCGGAGTTGTTTTAACAATTCATCATACGGCGGGGTGTGGGGCGACTGCGCCCCGGTGTTTTGGATTTGCCGGAAGCTACGCCAGATTGATTCCAGTGCGGCAGCGTGAATCTGGGGATCACCGACAAACGAGCTGGACGAGCGCGCGGGGTCGAGATTCTCCAGGAGAAATTCGCTGAGAAAGTGCGGTTGGGACATTTGGTAGATTCGGGCACCAAAGTGAAAGAGGTCTTGCGCCACCGAACGAAATTGTGTGACGCCCTGCTGTTCCCAACTCCGAGCCAAGGCGAGGCCGTTATCCACTGCGTCCGACGCCTCCGCGAACAGATCGTCGCTGATTGGATCAGTCGTGGTGAGTGGGGCGAGCAACTGGGCGATGGCTTGACAAAGAATATAGCGCGCTTTGAGGCGGACTTCTGTCATCGCCAAATCTTGGAGCTGGGCTTGATCCGCCAATGCCACCGCTTGTTGCGCCATGACCCGGGCCTGCGCGGGTGATCCGCCGGGGGCGCCGCGGACGAGTGCGTTGGCGTGATTCATTTGGGCGGCGGCAAGAAGATAATCCCGGTCCACAATCTCGGCAGCATTCCCACCGTGTAACACAGCGGAGGCCGTTTCAAAAGACCGCCCCGCTTCCAGCAAGGCAGCGGCGGTGTTCTGCGCCTGCAAACTCAGCCCGCGGTTTGACCAGGCGATCGCCAGTCGCCGACGAAACAAGGGGTTCGCCTCCACTGGCAAGTCACGCAGTGTTTCCAGCGCGGCATCGTAAGAACGAACCGCGTCGGCCAGATTTTCAGCGGAGCCAAGTCGTGTGAGCGCGTCGCCACGATTCATCCAGCCGGCTGCCAGTCCGTACCGGAAAATGGGATTGGCGTCCAGTGGCAGCTTACAGCGCAAGGCAATCGCTTGATCAAAATCGCCAATGGCTTCCTGCAGTTCGGCCGGTGCGCCGGCTTCCAGTCGCGCGATGCCGCGTTTCATCCAGACCGATGCTTCGTGGTTAATCGCCTCCACCGACCCGCCGTCGGGCGGATTTGTTGCCACATCGTTCATAATTCGCTTATCAGTTCTTCCGTCAACGCCCTCCGCCGGATTCGCCATTAGTTCTGTATACAGAACGAATGTTTGATATGTCGAACACATCTTTACCATTTCGGTTTCGCTCCAGACTGATTATCCTCTGGCCGTGCAACATCTCGTGGATGCCTTCCTCGATTACCTGACTGTCGAGCGTGGTTTGGCGACCAATACGCGCTCCGCATACCGGGAGGATCTCGCTGAGTTTTCCCGCTTCGTGCAAGACCGGAAGATTGAGCCGATCCAGTCCATCCAGCATCAACACATCACTGATTTCTTGCTCGCCCAGCGCAAGCCCGGCACGACCGCCCGTGGCAATCCGCGGGCTACCGGATTATCCGTCCGCTCGGTCGCGCGGCGCTTGGCGGCTATTCGCATGTTCTTCCGGTTTCTGGTGCGTGAAAAATTTCTGACTGTTGACCCCACCCAGAACATTGACACACCGAAACTCTGGCGTTCCCTACCCAATGTCCTCGACTATGGCGAAGTCGAACGCCTCTTGGCCGCACCAAAGCCAGACACGAAACTCGGCCTACGCGACCGGGCGCTGTTTGAGTTGATGTATTCAAGCGGCCTGCGCGTCAGTGAAGTCGCGAAGCTCACGTTGAACGAACTGAATCTCGAAGCCGGTTTCCTGCGCACCACCGGCAAGGGCAAAAAGGAACGCATCGTCCCCGTCGGCAAAACCGCCGCCGACTGGTTGCGCCGGTATCTGGCTACTGACCGACCGGCGCGCGCCGAGGTTTTTCTTTCCACGCGCGGTCGGGCCCTAAGCACGAAAACCATCTGGCATCTCGTGAAGAAATACGCCCGTGGCGCCGGCATCCAGAAGAACATCAAACCCCACACCCTTCGTCATAGTTTTGCGACGCACCTGCTCGACAACGGCGGCGACCTCCGCGTGATCCAGGAAATGCTCGGCCACGCCGATATCTCGACAACGCAGATTTACACCCACGTGGATCAAGGTCGGCTCAAAGACACCCATTACCGGTTTCATCCCCGGTCGGGTCGCCGGTAAAGTTCGGGCTGGCTTTCCGGCGAGCATTTTACTAGCTTCGCGGCGGTGCAGTTGGATTTCCGCTCCGAAAGATTCGTGGCCAAAATCCCACCGCACACCGACAACGGGTGCATATGCCAGCGAAACGATTGGAGAAAATCATCGGCCATGCTTTCAAGCGGCCGGAACTTCTGGAAGAAGCCCTCACCCACCCCTCGCTCGCCCACGAGCGTGGCAATCACGGCTCTCAACACAACCAGCGACTCGAATTTCTCGGCGACGCGGTCCTGCAATTGACGTTGACCGACCGGATTTACGAGCAGTACCCGAATTTTCCCGAGGGCAAACTCACCCAGGTCCGCGCCCACCTTGCCAATCGGCACACCCTCTGCCGGCGGGCGCAAGCCATCGAACTCGGCCACTATCTCTTGCTCGGCAAGGGCGAAGAAGCCAGTGGCGGCCGCGACCGCCTCTCCAATTTGGCCGATGCCTATGAAGCCCTGCTTGGCGCAATCTACCTCGATGGTGGCATCCGGGCAGCCCGCAAATTTGTGGCCGCGCAATTTGGCCCCGAGTTGAAGCAACTCAAAGAAACCTCACCCCGGCAAAACCCCAAGGGCGAACTCCAAGAACTCCTCCAAGCCCGCTCCTCCGCCAACCCCATCTACCGGGTCGTTCACGAAACCGGCCCCGACCATCATAAGCACTTCGAAGCGGTTGTTGAATGGCAGGGGCGTGAGATTGGCCGCGGCACCGGTGCCAGCAAGAAACTGGCGGAAATCGCCGCCGCCGAAGCCGCGTTGCAAGGCTTGGAAAAAGCCGGCAACTGACGCTCTACTTGCCGGTGTTGATCAACACAACACGGCTACTCTGCTGGCAGCCGGTCGCTGTAATGACGGCCCCGCCCTGATCCGGCCCGGTCGTCACACACAACTCGACGCGGTTGCTGTAGACCGCTGGCCCCTGAATGATATTCAAGCCCACTGATTCCGGGAAATTCTCAATGCTGATCGTGACCGGATTACAATTGGTCAGACCGTTGCCGGTGAAGGCGGTCACCTTGTAACACACGATAGTATCCGGCAGATGAAACCCCGTCTTTCCCTTGGTTTCGGTCAGCACAAGATAGGGGTAAAAGTTCCCAAGTTTCAGGAAGAGACTTTCGACCTTGAGGCCAGTCCCGGTATGCTTGAGCAATGCCTTCAACGCCTTCGCATTGTCCGCCGGCAACGGCACATTGAGTTTCTTGGCCCAAGCCGCAATCTTCTTCGCCAGCTTGCCGGCGGTCTTGGCCCCGAGGGCGGTGCTGGTTGCCGGTGATTGCGCGCTCGCCACTAGGTCATTGGCCAACGCGATACAACCATTGAATTGTGCCACCGCTCCCGCTTGATCCTGCGCCAACAACCGCAAACCCACCTCCCCGAGACATTGCCGGAGCGTGCTGATTTCTTCCTGCAGAACCACCAACCGGTCCACCGCGTTGGTGCTCGGCAACGAACTCACCGTCACCGTGAAAATACAGGTGTTCGTGAGATTCGCGGCATCCACCACTGTGCAGAGCACTGGCGTTTCGCCCAACGGGAAACTGCTCCCGGAAGGTGGGTCGACCGTGACGGATTGCAGGCTGCAATTGTCGCTGGCGACGGGCGCTGAAAAGTTCACGGTGGCGAATGTCTGCCCGGCCGGAATCGCAACGGCCACGTTTGCCGGACAAACGATGCCGGGTGCCGTTATATCGCGGACGATGACCGTCCCGGCGCAAGTGTTCGTGCCACCCCGGTCATCCGCAACAATCAACGTCGTGGCGTTCGTCCCCAGCGGAAACGGCCCCGGCGGGTTCAAAGTTCCGGTAATCGGATCGCCATCGGAATCGTAAGACCCATTATTCACCTGATTGGCGGTAACAATTGCCTGACAGTTGGCATTGGCAGAGACTGTCACCGACCGGCAAATGGCCACCGGGTTGTTATTGGAAAACGCACCCCCGAGATCCGTGTCTGGGTAAAAACCAGTCTCCCCCGCTGTGCGCGGCCCACGATAAGTGCTGTCGCTGGGGTCGAGCGCGAATGTGAGCGGTGGCGGCGGAGTTACCCAATCCGGCGACGGCACCACGATGGCTGAATTCGAAACAATCCCGAACTTGGTCGCCGCGCCGATGCTTGGGGCGTTGAAAAACCGCACCCCCAGCGGGGCCCCAACTGCCCCCGCCAACACATTACTCGGCACCGCGCTGGCCAGTTCAAAAAATCCATCCGCAAACGGCGCCAATGCGCCTGGCACATCACCGATCGTGGCCGAGGCCAAGAGGTAATTCGTCCCGCCTTGCAGCGCGATTAAATCAATCCGACAGCCATCGCCGGCCACATTCGCATTGCCGCCGCTCAAGAGTGTCGCACCTGTCACATCGGTGTACAACGGCCCCGCGTTGCCGGTCACAATCCCGTCGTTGGACCACTCAACCGGTGCGGCGCCACCGGCACTGACCTGATGAACAAGAATCACGCAACTAACCATCCCCAAAAGTAATGTTCTCATACTCGCTTAACGTGAAACTCTACCAGAAACCGCCACCGGCGCGAGCCAGAAATCAATCCACCGGCCACAACCTCTCAAACAAAGCACGCACCTGCGCGGTCACACTCTCGAACTTCGCCCGAAACGCCGCCGCAGTCGGCAACCCCAACCGGCGCGCCAGCTGGCCCTGCTCCACTTCGTCCGCCGGCAACCGCGCCACACTTGTGTTCTCAACGCGCCGCAACACTGACTCAACCCGCCGCAAAAACAAATAATGCTGCCGGAGTTGAATCGCGTCCGTCTCCTCAACCAATCCCAACGCCGTCAACCGATTGAGCGCCGCGAGCGTATGCGCCGTTCGCAGCGGCGCATGCGCGGCCCCGTGCCGGAGTTGCAGCGCCTGCACCAGAAACTCGACATCCATCAGCCCCCCGGGGCCGGTTTTGAGCGGCTGATCCGTGCGTTCTGTCTCGATGCGTGCGCGCATCGCCCGAATCTCGCCCGCTTCCCGCGGCGTCAAGGCCGCGCCATACACCCACGCCTGCGCGACCCGCATGAACTCCGCCCCGATGGCCGCGTCGCCGGCCACCACCCGCGCTTTCGTCAACGCCTGCCGCTCCCAAGTTTCACCGCGCTGCCGGTAATAGTCCCGGTGAGCCGCGACCGGACTCGTCAGCGGGCCATCCTTCCCATCCGGCCGCAAGCGCGCATCCACCACGAACAACTTCCCGGCATCCGTCGCCCGCGCCATCAACTCGATCACGGCCGCCGCCAGTTTGGTGCCGGCCACTGTCTCACCCACAAACAACACATCCAGATCCGCGCCATACCCGAGTTCCTGGCCACCCAGTTTTCCGAGACCGATGATCGCGAACGGCAGCTTCTTCAACTTGAGTTCGCGGCGCGCCTGCGCCAGTGCCAACTGCAGACACCCCTCGGCCAGATTCGTCAACTCCCCATGCACCCGCTCGAGATCCGCCACCCCCAACACATCCGCAATCCCAATTCGCAGCAACTCCGCCCGCTTCCACAACCGGACGTCGGTGCCGGCCACAAACGGTTGCGGTTCATCCACGGCCGCCCCGCGGCAGACTTCATCAAACAAATCCGGCTGTTGCGCCAGTGTCTCCGCGAAAAACTTGCTCGCATCGCCCAACCGCAACAACATCTCCACCAACTGCGGATGCCGCGCCAACAGTTCAAACAACAACCCCCGCGACCCGTAAGCACTCACAAATTTCGCAAACCGTGCCAACGCCACATCCGGATCCGCCACCAAGGTCGCTGCGCCAAGAATGACCGGCGTCAACCGCGCCACCAATTCTTGCGTGCGCGGCGCGACATGGCCGACACC
The DNA here is from genome assembly GCA_022072455.1 of Verrucomicrobiia bacterium. Taxonomy (GTDB): domain Bacteria; phylum Verrucomicrobiota; class Verrucomicrobiia; order Palsa-1439; family Palsa-1439; genus CAINDI01. The sequence continues at coordinate 143,161 of JAJVHY010000031.1, forward strand.
GGTCCCGTGCCCCAACTCCAGTAAGATCCTGACCGCTGCTTCCCCATCCGCAAACCCGGCTTTCGACAACTGCCCGGCCGTCGGCAATGCCGGCGGCGCGGTTTCCTCGGCGTCGGCCAGAACCGCCTGATAAATCCGCCGGACCGCGCCGGTATGACTGTTTTGTCGAGCCTGAAATTCGGCCACCGTGGCAAACCCCATCGCCCGCGCCAGCCGGTATTGCGCGTGGTCTTCATCCGGAATGGTATGCGTCTGCAATTCCATTTCCATCTGCAACCGGTGTTCGACGTTGCGCAGAAACCGGTACGCCTCGGCCAACGTGCGCGCCTCCGCTTCGCGCAACAGTTTTGCTTTCACCAGCAACGGCAGCGCGGCCAGCGTACTGCGGTGGCGGAGTGCGGGATTGTGACCACCCCGGAGAACTTGGAACGACTGGACGATGAATTCGATTTCGCGGATGCCGCCAACGCCGAGTTTGACGTGCCGCGTGAGCCGGTCAGCGCGGACGACCTCGGTTTCAATGCGCTGTTTGATCACCGCCATCTGTTGAATGACCTGCGAGCCGGCATGCCGCGAGTAGACAAATGGCTGCACCATTTGCACGAACTCGTCGCCAAGCGCCGCATCGCCGGCCACCCCCCGCGCTTTGATCAACGCCATGCGTTCCCACGTCTCGCCCCACTCGGCGTAGTAGTTCTCACAACTTTCGAGTGACCGGACCAGCGGGCCGCTCGCCCCTTCCGGCCGCAGCCGCAGGTCAATTCGAAAGAGGGTGCCGGCGGCGCTCTTCGCGCCGACGACGCGGACGATTTCCTCGGCAAGCTTGGTGCAGAATTCATGACGGGTCAGGGTCGGCGTGAGCTGGGCTTCTTCGTCGTAGACAAAGATCACATCCACATCGCTGGAGTAGTTCAATTCCTGCCCTCCGAGCTTGCCCATGCCGATAACCGCGAACCGCGAATCCGGAACCTTGAACTCTGAACACAATTTCTGCAGCGCAATTTCGTAGACCGCCTGCAAACACACGTCGGCCAGATTCGCGAGTTCGCGGATGGTTTCCTCGACGGTGGCGCAGCCGGTCAGATCGCGGGTCCCGATGCGGAGCGTTTCGCGACGCCGGAACTGTCGGATCGCGTCATACTGGGCCGCCGGTAAGCGCAAAGGGAGGAGCACGCGTGCCAGTTCCGCCGCCAGCCATTTCTTGGTCCGCGGGGCCTTCAGGGTTTCCGGCGCGATCAGAAAATGAAAATATTCGGCGTTGCCCGCCAGCGTGTCGGCCAAGGCTTGCGAATGGGCAAAGACTTTCACGAGCAGATCCAAGCGGTCCGGGGCGGCTTGGAGGTAGTGGTAAAACATGCTCGGGTTTGGCAGGGCAGCCACGAGCCGCTCGAAATTAATCACCGCCCGGTCGCCATCTGCCGCCGCCGCGCAGGCACGGAGGAGATGGTTAAAAATCTTGGCGAGACTGGCGCGCTGGAGTTCATCGGAATGGAGCCGTGTCAGGGCACTGTGAACTCGCGCTGGATCACGAAAGCCGTGGGCGCGCAGCAATTGCTGGGCGGTCGTCGGGGCCGGCGGACGTTTGGCGATCAGCGATGAAAGCGGTCGCTTCACCGCCGGTGCTTTTGCATGAACTCTTTGGCAGATTCAAGAATTTTGCGTTCTTCGCGGGTCAGGCTCTGCATGCCTTCGCGGGAGATTTTGTCGAGAATCGGATCGATCTGGTTCTGCATGAATTCGTCGTGCGACATGGCCCGGGGTGGTGGAGTGGCGGTGGATGGCCGGCGCGGTTGCGGGCCGTGGATCCACATCAACCACCGCGGGGTGGTGCCGTAGCCCAACGATTTGATGTAGAGGTACCCCAACGCCGCGCCCCCCAGATGCGCCAAGTGCGCCACATTGGATTGCGAGTGCGTCAGCAGCGGCACGATGTCGAAGGCAATCGCGATCAGCGCCATATATTTCGCGCGCAGTGTGACCGGCACGACAAAGAATATCAGGAATGTCAGTTCCCGTTCCGGGAAGAGTGTGGCAAAGGCAATCACACAGCCCAAGACCGCCGCCGAAGCCCCGACCAAGGGCGAGTTGGTGTTGAAATTAAACACCAACCACAACGCGCCCCCCAGAGTCCCGGCCAGCAAATAAAGTTTCGTGAACGATTTCGGCCCGATGAAATGCTCAACCTCACGCCCGAACATCCAAAGCAACAGCAGATTGATCAGGATGTGCCAGATACCGCCATGCAACAACATGTAGGTGACTGGTTGCCAGATCAAGCCACTCGCCAGCCGGTCGCCATTCAGGCCAAAGACGTAGTCCATCACCCGCACCGACCACCCACCAGCATCACGCACGTCCCAGCGGAGAAATTCACAGATCAATTGAACGACAAAGACTGTCGCCGTAAGGAAAATGATGAAGTGCGTGACCGAACCAAACCGCCCCAACCAACCGCGAAACGAATCGCCAAACCGGTCGCGCCGGCCCCAGACAGGAGATTGGTTCCACGAACTCCGCATTGTGGCGCACGATAGACCAAACCGCGCTTTGCCGCAAATTGGAAATCGTGGAATCTGAAAAATGGTGAGTCGGCTGGGATTTGAACCCAGGACCCACGGCTTAAAAGGCCGTTGCTCTACCAGCTGAGCTACCGACTCGAAAATTGCAGGGCAATCAGATAGTCGAACCACTCCCGGAAATCAACCCTCTTTCCGAGAATCTATGAATCGCTCCTTGCAATGCGCCCCACCGCCTGTCAGAGTTGTCTTTCACTTCGAATCCAATTACCGGGAATCACTTGATTCCCGCAGGCACACAAAGGAGCAGTATGGAAGATTTGTTAAATGTGGAGGGGACCGTCCTCAAAGTCCTGCCGGGAACAATGTTTCACGTCGAACTACCCAACAAACGCCAGGTCCTCGCCCACATCTCCGGTAAAATGCGAAAACGCTTCATCCGCTTGAGCATCGGTGACCGCGTTAAACTGGAGATGACCCCCTACGACTTGTCCAAGGCGCGAATCGTTTACCGGTTGAGCTGAGCGCGCTGTTGCCGGCGCAAGGCGCGCAGGTGGCCATAGCCGACCAATTTACGCCGCTGTTCATCCCAGAGACGAAACGTAAACGATTTGAAGCTCCCAAAAAACGTGACAGGTTTCACCGTTTGAAACAACGGCTCTGATTTGTGGGCCTTCTCCAAATGATAATTGGGGATGCTCGGACTGAGATGGTGGATGTGATGGAAACCGATATTCCCGGAGAACCATTGCAGGATCTTCGGTAACTTATAGAACGAACTGCCCTGCAACGCTGCGGTCGCATAATCCCAATTCTCGCCGCGTTCCCAATACACGCCCTCGAATTGGTGCTGCACGTAGAACAACCACACACCGGCCGAACTGGCCACCGCAATGACCGCGACCTGTAATATCAGGTACGCTTTCCAGCCAAAAATCGCGCTCATTCCCAGCGCCACGACTAGAATGCCGAGATTGGTCCAATGCACCGAGTTGCGCTCGCGCCGGCTCGACTTCTTGGACGGAATCCGATGAACAATCAAAAACAACACGACCGGCGCCACCACGAAGACTATGAACGGATTGCGCGCCAGCCGATACGCAAACCGCCGCCACCGCGACGCCTCCAGATATTCCTGCACCGTCATCGTCCACATATCCCCGGTGCCGCGCCGATCCAAATCACCGGAACTGGCGTGATGTATCGCGTGCTCCCAACGCCAGAGGTAATAGGGCGCAAACGTCAGCACCCCCGTGATGTATCCCCACGTGTCATTCGCGCGCCGCGACCGGAAAAACGAGCCATGCCCGCAATCATGAAAAATAATGAACGTCCGCACCATGAAGCCGGCCTGCAGAACGATCAGCGGCACCGTCAGCCAGTAGGAAACCGACAAACACCAGTACATTAACGCCCACAGAATCGCCGTCGGCCCGAGCGTATTCACAATCTGCCACGTACTGCGCCCCAGCGAGGGCGTCTGGTATTTGACCACGATCTTTTTCCAAGCCTGCGGGTCAGGTTTGCTATCCACGGGATCAATTGTTGAATCTGTAACCATCAAAATCCTCAAACCTCCTTCGTGTTGGCACCGAGAATTGAACCATCCACGTTGTGTCGGCACCTCTCTATACCCCCATGCGCCGGCATTCGCAACACACAAGACTGGGTTTCCGAACATTTTCCACGGCGGGCTCCAAAAAGAGCTGAGGCGCGGCGGTTGGTCGAGCCAACTTCCGCGCCTCATTTCAGCTCTTCAAACGCGAGGGACTCATACTGCCCTGCGTGACTCATTCTTTAGCAGCACCCATGCCAGGCACGGAACACCACCAAAATCCACTACAACTCAGCCATTCTGCCAGGGCTCCGTGCAATTTCGTTTCCGCCGCGTTCAAAAACAACCGCCCCTTGACCAGATTGTCACTCTACCGGCGGCCCGGTGCTTGTTGGTCAGCGTCCTTATTCCTGTCCCCCCGGCCATCGCCCCGCCGCTCGCCGCGTCCTTCCCCGCGCTCCTCGCCCTTCCCGCTTTCGCGTGGCATGTCTGTGAGTGGGTTTGGCGCCGGCGACAGTTCACGATTGACCGGCGGCTGTGGTTGCGGTTGCGGCGTGGGTTCGCGGCGCTGGAAATTCTGGCGCGGCGGGGGAAGTTCCCGTTGCTGGGGGCGGATGTTTTCCGGTTCCCGACGGGACGGTGGTTCGACAGCTTGCCGGACATCCCGCCGCCCCGACCGGTCCAAGCTGGGGTTTTCCGGTTGTTGACCACCACCGCGAATCACGGTCGGCTCGCTGCGTTTGGGAACGACGGGGGCCGGGGCAACAATCGGTGATTGGGGCTGCTTTCCGGTCGAGGGCTGAAATTTGCCAGTGGACACCGGCCTTTCCAACGCGCGCCGTTCGTCACGGGTTTGCCGGATCTCCTGCCCGCGTTGGATGATCTGTTGTTTTTCTTCCTTGGCTACCGGCTGGTAACGCACGCGACTGTCCGGCCGTTTGGCGATTTGCTCGAAGGAACTTGCCACGCTCAGGTTTCGGTCACTGGCCACTGCCGTCGCGCTGATCGAGCGTTGCGCGGTCCACGTGCGCGGCGGTCGCGCAGCCACATTGTCGCGCCGGTATTTGTAATCATTGGCAACGCGGTTTTCCCAGCCGCGGTCATGCCGGTTGACCCACCGGCGATGACAGTAAATCGGATCGTACCCATACCGGCGGGACTGGAAGGTGTACGAGGCGTAGAACCCCGACCGGTAGTAACTGACGGCGTAGTAATCACCAAAGTAACAATGGCTGTACCGCGGCCGGTAAAACAGGTGGGTCGGGAACACCGCGAGATCAATCACAATGCGGGGCGAATAATAGTAACCACTCCGCACGTAAACGCGGGGACCAAAGTAGACCGGCGCAAAGAGCACGCCGCGGTATTCGACTGAATAATCCCAAAACCCGTCCACATAAACATACCCACGTGGTGTCCAAGTGTAATACGCCGGACACCAAACGCGATCCGGTTGGCCCAGCACCCAGTAACCGGGCCGCCACGCATACCGGCCGTCGTACCAAACCCAGTAACCGGGCGTCCAAAAGTAGTCGGGCGAAGGCGCTTCAATATTCGGCCCGTGTTCGAGGGTGGCCGGCGGGGCCGGCAGGTATGTCGTCTCGCGCACGCCGGCATCAGCCCAATAGCCGGCCGTCCATTGATAGCCGGTGGCGGCTTTGACCCAATAACCCGGAATCCATTGGCGGCCCGGCGGCAGGGCGCGCCAGACGCCGCTGACCCAGACAAAATCGTCCCGTTCATCGTCCCAAGCCCAATAGCCGGCAATCCACACGACATTGTCGCCGGCAGGTTTCTCATCCGGCGGCACCTCTTCGATGGGGGCCGGGGGAGCTTTGGCGATGACAAGGCCCGGCGTGGGATTGTAAACGACGACACCGGAAAACGCTTCGTGGACGGGACCGCGGGTGAGGACTTCGCCCGCCGGTTCATCCGCCGACTCAGCCGCCCAGCTCATGGGGCCGACGAGGCAACCCGCGCCAAGAAACAGCAGCGCTGCCGTGACTTGCAAAGGTTTGGCAATGACTTGTGGCGTATTCATAATGTAACCCTACGATAACAGACGTTCAGGTGCGAACGGTTATTCACGAGCGGTTGGCCGGGAGTCAGCGGGACTATTCGGCTTGTTTTTTGCCGCTTGACGCTATCCGGGGCTGCTACTAGTATTCGCGCGTTTTCCAGCAGGTTGAATTGCAAAACAGGAGGTAGCCATGGCTCAAGCCTATTGCGTAAAGTGCAAAGCTAAAAAAGAAGTCGCCAAACCCGAAACGGTCACGATGAAAAACGGGCGGCCGGCCATCAAGGGTGTTTGCCCGGATTGCGGCACGGGGCTGTACTGCATCCAAGGCGGAAAAAAGTAATCGCACCAACGACGTTTTCTCAACGGCTGCCCCACGCCGGCCCTGTGCTTGCGGGGGCGGTTTTTTAGGATGACATGACGAACGACGAATTGGCTTACGTTTTAATCAACCCCTACACGATTTTTAAGTCGCGCACGGGCGGCGTGATTGTGCGTCTGTTCACCCGGACCAGCCTCGAACTGGTCGCCGCCCGCATGTTCGCCCCCAGCCGTGAATTGGTCGAACAATACGCCGAGATCGTTGTCTCCCCCAAAGACCCGCAAGACCGGAAAATCCAGGAACTGCTCCGCCAATACATCCTCGATCAGTACTCACCCGACCCCAAGACCGGCCAGCGCCGCCGCGCCATGATGCTGGTCTTTCGCGGCGAAGATGCCGTGAAAAAAGTCCGGCAAGCCGTCGGCAACATTCAACAGGATAAAGGCCCCGCCGGCGAATCCATCCGCGACACCTACGGTGATTTCATTGTCGGCCCGGACAAACAGGTCAAATACTTCGAGCCGGCCGTGCTCGCCTCCCCCACCCCCGACGAAGCCGAGATCAAACTCAAACTCTGGGCCAAATACTCCGAAAAAGATGGCGGCTACCTCGACAACGTCATCACCTATCCCAAGACCGCCAACGTCGAGGAAACACTCGTCCTGCTCAAACCCGATAACTTCCAGTTCCCCAGTTCGCGCCCCGGCAACATCGTCGACCTGCTCTCCCGCACCGGCCTCTACATCATCTCCATCAACGTCCACCACATGAGCATCGCCGAAGCCAAACAATTTTACGGCCCCGTCCGCGACGTGCTCCGCGACAAACTCCGCGGCATCTCCGGCCAACGTTCCCGTGCCGCCCTCGAAAAAGAATTCGGCTTCGGCCTCAATCCGGAAATCGAAAAGCAACTCGGCGAACTCATCGGCCCGCCCCATGCCGATTTCCAGTTCAACAACATCATCCAATTCATGACCGGCCGGAACCCCAGCCAATCCGCCCCCTCGACCGAAGCGGATCCCGGCGCGGAAAAAATCGTCGCGCTCGTTTATCAAGGCCCGGATGCCGTCAGCAAAATCCGCAACGTCCTCGGCCCCACCGATCCCCGCAAAGCCGCCCCCGGGACGATCCGCCGCGAACTCGGCCACGACATCATGGTCAACGCCGCCCACGCCAGCGATTCCACCGAAAACGCCAAGCGCGAAATGGGCATCCTCCGCATCAAAGACGACCGGCTCCGCCCGCTCGTTGAAGACTTCTATAAGTGCAAGCTGTAATCCAAACCGAACCTGAAAGACACCCAAGCCATGCAACAACTCGCTGACCGTTCCACCACTCTCACCCCGTCGCTCACCCTCGCGATCGACGCCAAGGCCAAAAAACTCAAAGCCGATGGCGTTGACGTCTGTGGCTTCGGTGCCGGCGAACCCGATTTCGACACCCCGCAACACATCAAGGATGCCGCCATCGCCGCCCTGCAAGCCGGCTTCACCAAGTACACCCCCTCGTCCGGCACGCCCGAACTCCGGGCCGCCATCGCCGCAAAACTGAAAACTGAAAACGGCCTCGACTACAAACCATCCCAGGTCATCGTCAACTGCGGCGCGAAACACTCCTGCTACAACGCCATCATCGCCACCTGCAATCCCGGTGACGAGGTCATCATCCCCGCCCCGTTCTGGTTGAGCTACCCGGAAATGGTCAAACTCGCCGGAGCGATCCCAGTCATCGTCCCGACCTCCGAAGCCAACGGCTTCAAGCTCACGCCCGATCAGTTCCGTGACGCCATGACCCCGGCCACCAAGCTCATCATCCTCAACTCCCCCGGCAACCCGACCGGCAGCGTCTACTCCGCCGACGAACTCAAAGCTCTCGCCGAAGTCGCGCTCGAAGAAGAAATCCTCATGTTGTCGGATGAAATCTACGAGAAGATCACCTACGACGGCACCGCCTTCACCAGCCTCGCGAGCCTCGGCAAGGAAATCTACGACCTCACCATCACCGTCAACGGCTTCAGCAAAGCCTACTCCATGACCGGCTGGCGCCTCGGCTACATCGCCGCGCCCGAACCCATCGCCGCCGCCATTGATTCCATTCAATCCCACTCGACCTCGAACCCCACCAGCTTCGCCCAAAAAGGCGCGCTCGCCGGCTTGAAGGGCGACCAAAGTTTCATCGGCGAAATGGTCAAGGCGTTCTCCGAACGGCGCGCCTACATGCACGACCGGCTCACCAAAATCCCCGGCATCACCTGCGTGAAACCGATGGGCGCGTTCTACATGCTCCCGAACATCAGCAGCTTCGGCCTCAGCTCCGAGAGCTTCTGCACCAAGCTCCTCGAGCAACAGAACGTCGCCTGCGTCCCCGGCGTCGCGTTCGGCTCCGACGCCCACATGCGTCTCAGCTACGCCAGCTCGATGGAAAACATCACCAAAGGCCTCGACCGCATCGAAGCCTTCTGCGCCTCCCTGCGCGCGTAGAGCTGACGCTCCATGAAAATTGCCCTGATCGGCTTGCCCCAGACCGGCAAGAAGACTGTGTTTTCCCTGATGACCGGCATCGGCCTCGACCATCTGCTGGGTCGACCCGGTGAGTTTCACGTCGGCAATGTCAAAGTGACCGACCCGCGCATTGACAAGCTCACGGCGATGTACAACCCGAAGAAGACCCGGTACGCCGAGATCGAAGTCACCCTCGCTCCTGCCCCGCCCCACGAGCCCAAGCCGCGCGAGCAATGGCTGAACAAACTCAAAAACATGGACGCGTTCTGTCACATCGTCCGCGCCTTCGAGGACCCGGCCGTCTTCCATGCGAAAGGCAGCGTGGACGCGCTGCGCGACATTGACGAAATCAACCTCGAACTCGCCATCAGCGACCTCAGCCTCATCGAAACCCGCCTCAGCAGCATCGCGCAGGAGAACAAGAAAAAATTCGACCAGGAACGCGCCGACGAAGCCGCCCTGCTCGAACGCCTCAAGCCCTACCTTGAATCCGGCAAGTCCCTCCGCGAATACGCGTGGCACGATGGTGAAGAAAAGAAAGTCCGGTCACTCCAGTTCCTCACGATGAAAGGGTTGGTTGTCGCCCTCAACGGCACCGAACCCAACCCCCAACTTCTCGCTGCCGCCAAAGCCAAGGTCACCGGCCCCCGCGCCGAAATCTGCGAACTCTCCGCCAAAACCGAAGCCGAAGTCGCCCAAATCGAAGACCCGAAAGAGCGCGCCGAATTCCTCACCGCCCTCGGCATCACCGAGCCGGCCTTGCACGTCCTCACCCGGCAACTCTACCAAGCGCTTGGCTACATTTCCTTCTTCACCACCGGCGAAGACGAAGTCCGCGCCTGGACCATCCGCCACGGCGCGACCGCCGTCGAAGCCGCTTACGCCATCCACAGCGACATCGCCCGCAACTTCATCCGCGCCGAAACCATGAAGTACGAGGAACTAGTTTCCGCCGCAACCGGCTTGCCCGCCGAAGCCTTGGCGAAGGCGGGGCATGCCGCCGAAGTGAAACTCAAAGAAACCGGCCGCCTCCTCCTCAAAGGCAAGGATTACATCGTCGAAGACGGCGACATCGTCCACATCCGGCATTCAGGGTAGCCGCAGGGTTGCGTGCCCGCGTAGCCGCAGGGTTGCGTGCCCGCGTAGCCGCAGGCTTCAGCCTGCGTCTGCTCAGCCTGCGTCCGCACGCACCCTGAACCGCGACCACTACCCCGCTTCCACACTCACCGCCGCCAACGGATCGCACCCGGCAATCCGCCGATACTCCCCGACCGGATCATTCCCACCGGCCTTCGTGCCGGTCCAGACATTCACCACCGCCCCGGTCACGAACAGCGTCGCTTCGATCACCAGCTTCCACCGACCGGCGGCAGACTCCCAGAACAACCGCGGCGCGGCACCGGTCAGCATCTGCGAGAAATCATCACCGGCCAGATGACACCAGCCACCGCCGAAGTTGAACCAGTACCCGTTCTTCTCGCCCGGCCCACTCCCGGATTTGGCATACGCACACCAAAACAATTCCCCGCGCGCCGCGTACCGGGACAAATCCCGGTACAACGTCCCGTCCCATGTCACACCGGCCCGCACGCCGCCACCCCAAAGAACGTCGTCCAGTTTCGGATTATTTGAATCAGCCCATTTGATCCCGGAATCGTAGTGCGGCCGGAGGATGTCGCACTCCGGCCGTTTCGCCCCGATCAACCCGTCAACGTAGCCGACAATCCGGTAACTGTCCGCCGTCGGACCGGTGGGCGGAGTGGGCAGCGCCGGTTGCCCGGCAATGGAAGGTTTCCGTTTCGCCGGACGCCGCCAGCCCCTGCCGGCGGCCGGGCCATCCCTTCAGGCGCTGACGATGACGGTAATGCTGGCGCTCATCCGGCCATAAGGCTGGTTGTGCCGGATGAACATGCCGGTATACGTCCGTTTCTCCGGCTTACCGGCCACGAGCAGGGGCCGGGTATCAATGTAGGGGAAATGCAGACAGCGCACGAGCAAGCTGGGGGCCGCCTCGCCGTCGCGTTGACAATACAAGTCCACCGCTTCGGCGGCGCCTTTGGTGGATTTGATTTCCGCGCCGCCGGTATCCAGTCCCCTTCCCCGCAAGACCGGCTGCGGGCCTTCGGAGTCCATGTCGCTGGCGGCTTGCGAATGTGGGCGTTCGATGCCGAGGGTTTCGCCGATGGCAACGGTGTACCCCGGGCAAGCCTTGACGCGTTTCACCAGGGCGCGGAAGCGCGGGACGATGCCCGGCGGCACCGCGGCCGGGAAACCGACCGGCAAGACCGGGAGCGTCTGGCCGGAGGGCGTGGTGTCGCCGCCGTCGCGCTCGTAGTTCTTGGTGGCGGTCCACGCCTGCGCCGCCCCCTGCATCACACTCCCGAAATCCACGAGCGCGCGGAACCGGGCCGAGTCGAGCACCTGTTGCGCGACGTCCGGATCGGCGGGCGAGAGGCCCAAGACGGTGAACTGGGCGGGCAGATCAGTGGCAAACCGGGTGAAGAGTGACGCTTTGCCTAGATCATCGGTGGCCATATAATCATTTTGGGACATAGGGATCTCCTTTAGGTTTGGGGAATGGGGCCGTTGGTTTGGGAAAACTCTGTGTGGCCGCGAGTCACCGGCGCACCGTTGCCGGGGACGGCCTTTCGTCGGACTCGGGTGTAGCCGCACCCTTTATGGGTGCGTTCGACCTTCAGGGTGCGTTCGACCCTCAGAGTGCGTTCGGCAGACGCCGGCTGAGCAGACGCAGGCTGAAGCCTGCGGCTACGCGGGCACGCAACCCTGCGGCTACAAGGCCCTGCCCCGGACTTGATCCGCACCGGTGCGTCATCCGTTGGCGCCGTGCAGTCCTTAAATCCCGCCACGGCACCACAGAATCCCGCCACGGTACCATAGAATCCAACCGTGGTGCCGCAGAATCCAGCCACGGCACCGCAGAATCCAGCCACGCGGCGGATAAATCCAGCCGTGGTGCCGGTAAATCCCGCCGCGCCGGCATCAAATCCAGCCACGGCGCCACGGAATCCAACCACGGTACCGCAGAATCCAGCCGTGCCGTCAAAAAATCCAGCCAGTCGATGATTCCCCGGCGACGCGGAATGCTGGTTTCTGTAGGAAATACGATAAATCATGGCCGGGACTGCTCGCAATTGGGGCAATTCTTCAGGCACGGTTGCCGGCCGACGATGACGTCAAAGGGGCAATCCAGCGCCTCGGACATGAGATTGAGCTGCTTGGCAGTGATCCCGCTGGCATCGTTCCGCCAGCGGCCAATGATTGTCTTGCCAATTTTAGAAAGGTGGGCCAGCTCCCTGATCTTGAGTTTGCTCAGGCGCATCTGGATGTATTTGACGACTCCGCTTTCGAAGTCTTCGCTCATGCGGACAGTTGCTACCAAAAATCCTGTCCCACTTCTGGGAAAAGTGAAAGTATTTTCAAAGCCCCGCCGGCCGCCGGGAAACCACCAATTTCCGAAGTGGCATTCTCGCCCCACGGCGCTATGCCTACACTCCGACCGCTCGGAGGCTCATGGCACTGGAATCGACACTGACCGGCATGACTTGCCACAAACGAACGCAAAACCGAGTCAGACGAGACGCCGTCCTCGGCAAATCACAAAGCGAAGTTTGTCATGCTGAGCCTGTCGAAGCGTTTCTGTCGTTCCGGCTTCCTGTCCGATTTCATCCTTCATCCCTCCGCCTTCATCCTTTTCTTCCCGGCTGGCTCGTCGCCACCAACCTCAACAACATTTTGAAGGAAGCCGGGTTGGACGAAACGCCACAGGCTGTACTCCCGTGGCAAACAATCATCAAACCCGCCGCCGAAATTGCGGGACTGTTCGTAGGAAATGATGCCATCGTGGGGTTTTAACGAGAATGACGATTTCAGAGGAAATCGGCCGGGCTGTTCAAGATATCTTATCTTCAGATTGGGCTAGGCGCGCCCATCGGCTCAGTACCCCAGTAAGACAAGAACACCTACAATCAATGCAGATGTCCATCCAAACCAAAACACCGCAGTCAAGACTCTGCTGGAAGGAACGACTCGACCACGAAACCGCCCACCGCGAAAAATGGTGAATAAGCCAATGAGCGGAATCAGCAGAATCAGAAGTCCCCTAGTGTTCATAGCGATCAAGATAGCCGATGCCGAGCGTATGCGAGCGTTCGGCTCATCGGATGGATAGACCTTTCGTAATCAACCATGCCGCTAGTGTCGGCGCTGCAATCGCAAACGGCAACCACGGAATTGCAATCAACAACGGCCCCGCCCACACCAACACAGCCCCAAGAAAAGAAAACCAGAAAACCCAGGCGACATCTCCGGATACCGTGCTTCGCAATACGATCCAGACCCCGTATCCGAGCAAAACAAACATCGCCGCCGGAAGGCCATAGAGGGCCACCGAGATGTGAAATAGGAAAGGAGCAAAGAACGATGTCGCAACTAACGTGACTAGCGCAACCGGGACAAGCTTGAAAGCAATCTGAAATCTCGTGCTCATGCAGGCACTTCTTCACGATAAAGATCAGCCACGTGGGCGTTAGCCCGCGTTCGGCTCATCGGATTGATATGCCTCCTTCGATACGGGGCGGTGCCGGTGGAGGCGTCTGCCGTTTCCGCACTACGAGTAAAATAATGCCAACAAAACTGCAAGCTACTCCAATGAGTGCTGGCCAGAATGCAGCGACCAATCGCCAATTAAGCCTCGCGACTTGATGAGTGATCTCTTCCGGCGTGATATTACCGCTCAAGAAATCAGAAAATCCGTCAACGGCGTATGCAACCCATGTGACCGTCACGAGGAAACCGAGAACCGGCAGACCGTAGGTCAGAATAATCAGAAGCTTCTTTGATTTCACATCATCCCTCGTCGTTCAGCATATCGCTCAAGGTGAGCCGCGAGCGCCCGCCGGGGCGCGAGTTGGCTGCACCGGAATGATAGATGTTCGCTCACGATTTCCGCTTCAACCTCCGGCTAGATAGCCATGATAACAACCACATGACCGGGCCAAACTCAATCGCGAAGGTGAGTGCCACAACGGCGAAGCCAATAAACAGAAGAAAGATAAAACCAAGTGCGAACAGCACCACGGAAAAATCCCGGAGATAAATGCTCACGGCAAGCGCGATGACGATCACCGACACCAGCAGGCCGACAAGGAATCTGTTAACGGCTTTGGGATTTTCCATGTCTCATCGCCTTTGCATCTATTCGCTCAAGATAGCCGACAGGAGGGAGCGTGCCAAGGACGTTCGCCAGCACCGGCGACGCGCCCGCGCTCCCTCCTGTTCGGCTCATCGGATGGTTAGCTACTTCTTTCTCCATTTCGCGTCCCAATCCCAGCCGCGGGTCTCCCAAGTAGAATAATCGTCGTCTGCCGGCTGCAAAACATACGGGCGTATGCCACATGCTTGGATGCAAACTCTCTGACCATGCTCAGGGTCTTGGAAAATATCCAGCATGTCCGCAACATAGCCCGGGCGAGGAGTAATGTCTTTCCAATGTCTTGCGTCTTTGGACATGAGCATCTTGTTTGCTGAACAGCGGGTGAGAAAACCATCCTTATCCTTTTCGAGCCAACTGTAATCGATAATCGCGTAAAGAACGCCGGTCTCTGGATGTACGAAAACCTTGCGGAACTGAAAAATCCAACATCGAAGCTTCCAAGTAGTACCTCCGTCTGTGGAAGCATAAATTCCGTTCGGCTTCATCTTGCCGGCATTGTTTGTCCAGTAGTACTGAACGACAGAATTCGTCGCGCCAGCGACGTATTCGCCGCCGGGCGGCAGGTCTGACTTCGGATGCTCGACTTCGTATTCGGACTTCTCGGCAGCAAGAGCAACGGCGGCGGAGAAACAAAGGAAGAGAGTCAGTAATGATTTCATACAGCTAACGATAAATATAGGTCATCCGAAGTTATTCAGCAGGCGGCGAGGAGAGCGCAGCGACCAGAGAGCCGCAGCCGCCTGTGTATAACTTCGTCGGCACGCGCCGACGGCCTTGTTAGTCTCTGCGTTCATTGAACTGAACTGTCCCGCCCCGACGGGTCAGGTCTGCGAACGATCAGTCGCGTCTGTCACGCACGACTCTTCTATATTGCTGTCGCCGGGTCAAGCCTGCCGGCGCACGCAACCAACCCCATCCCGGGATTGGGGTCAGCTCTGGACTCTGGACACGCCTGATTCCGGGGTCAGCACAGTGGGGGCGGGACGGGGAGAGCGATCAGCGGTCGGCAGACGGATGGCGGCGCCGTCATTGCGGTTGGACTTGTGGCGCGACTGGATCAAATCGTGGTCGGTAAAAGTCCGCTCTACACCCGCGTGAACAAACCGGAATAAATCCCTTGCCGGATTACCTCAGAGGTGAGGTCAGCGACAGGGTTAAAGCCCTGTTCGCTGAAGCAGATTGATAGGCTTCTCATAGCCACCAAGACTGATGTGCAGAAGGCGAGCTCATTGTCGCCCCAACAAAATACGAGACAGCATTGCCCGCGAGTGACGTGACCAACGCGTAGCTCCAACTAAGGCTCACATAATCATCGCCCTGCATGCCGTCAGCTCTTGCAATGAGCTTGATAAATGCGCCGTCAACACCAACAACCAGCAACTCCAGAATGCCCAGCGGAATCTTCTCAAGCGACAGCAACGGGCAAAACAAGAAAGCAAAGACTGCAAAATTCGACAAGCCGAACGCCATGAAGAACCGAAGTGGCACAAGTCCCTTGAACATCAGCAACAATGTAACCACACCGGCCTCAACCACGAGAGCCCAAAAGACCACGATGCAAAAGGCGAGAAGCCCCGATGAAGGGAGCATCACCGGGTTCGCGTATGCTGCAGCCGGTATGCAGAGCAACAGTAGGATGAGAATCAATCGCCGCATGCGTTTCTACCTATCGCGAAAGCTCAGCCACGCGCGCTTGCGCGCGTTGGCTGAAGCGGTTTGATAGACTCCTGCAAACAATGTACGCGATCACAGTCAATAAGCCCCAGCCAAGGGCGCATACTACGGTCAGCCAGCAATACCGTTTTAAAGGACCCCAACTGTCAGGTAGGGCGATATGCAAAACCAAATAAATCGGCCAGGCTGTAGCTCGACCAACGTAGTGCAAATAAAGAAACTGCCAATGCGCCCGCTGCCTAAGCATAAGCTCGACGACAATTATCCAAGGGACAGCAAAGACAAGACCTGTAAGTGCGCCGATGAGGAAGGCAGCCCCGCTCCTTTGTGGTTTCGTCATAGGTAAGTCTATCGCCGGAGGTCAGCCACCGCTGGCCGCGGAGCGGGCAGCGGTTGGCTGCACCGGATTGATAGATGTGAACCGCCCGAATAACTTCAGTGCCTTAACCTGAGCATCCGCGTGTAAGGCACTGGCTATGAAAACAACCGCCAGAAACGCTGAAGTACCCGAGCCGGCATGTCCGCCGCTGAATAGCTCGATACAAAGCGCGAGGATGCCGTTGAGCATCGCAACAACGAAGGAGAGCATCCGATACCGGCTCCAACTCGCGACAAGAGCCGCTCGATGCTCGACCGCTTGCGTGAGGAAGACTTCATCACTTCTGTCGAATATCATATCAGTCTCCTTTGTTCATCTATCGCTAAAAGTCAGCGACGCGGGCGTTAGCCCGCGTTCGCTGCACTGACCGGATAGACCTACTTGTGTCGAAGTGCATAACTCAGGAATCCTACCGAGAACAAAGCCCCGCCTGCTCCGGAAATGTAACCTGCGGCACGGAAATACCCCAAGAGACTACTTCCAGAAGGAATGTCGCAGACTAGATGCACAAGATGCATAAGTACCGTGGAAACAGTCAGCAGGCTGCCGAATACAAGCAGCATCTCCGGCCATGTACGGCGGCGGCGCAAAAGAATAAGTGAACCGGTCAGCATCAGTAAGGAAATGACTGCCGAACCCAAAAACCAAAACGTCATAAAAGGATATCTGATCTCCATTCGTCTATCGCCCAAGCTCAGCGACGGCGCGGAGCGCCGTTCGCTGAAGCGTATTGATACTCATCTAAGCCCTCGGTTGTTGGAGTAAACTGAGCGGCGCATGGCGGGGAGCATAAACGAAGTGCTCCTCGCTCTCAAACCTAAACAAGCAACGGTGTCTGAGCACCAAGAAAGCGAGG
>JAJVHY010000007.1 GCA_022072455.1 Verrucomicrobiia bacterium
AAGTCAGCGCGGTGGTAATTCTAACAGTGCCACCATCATCAATCTGCAACCGCCCACCACTGTCAAGGCGGAGGTTGGTATTGGTCAAGGCCGCAGGATTCACTGGTCCATTCGTCACAATTAACCACGCCTCGCCCAAGGCATTCGAGATCGCCAGATTGGCAATGACGAAGTTCAGTTTTGCGTTGAGTATATTAGTGTAAGTGCCGGCAAACTGATTCGTCAGATATGCTTCATCGCTACTGGCTCCACCACTGGGATATGTCCCAACAGCCTGCCCCCACATCACGCCATTGGTCCAATAGCCACTTGAGCCACTGACGGTATTCGTCCAAGTGTAGTTCAGAGCCCACGCCGGCAGTGCCGCAGCCAAGAAGACACTCGTCGTTAATACTTTCCGCAGAGTTACTTGAATAAATCCTCTCACACGCTTCATTCGCTATCGCCCGAGCAATCCGGTCATTTGGTATCGAATATGTTTAAACTTTACTCACGAATAGACCTTGAGACAACTACTATCTTGGCTTCACTCCCTCCCCGTGACTCAAGCGAGCCAAACTGACCGACAATCACGCCCGGCGGTAGTGGTAGATCGTCCCCAGTGCCACAAGCCCAAAAACGACTAAAGCAAGTGGTCCCGGCTCGGGCACGACCACGATGGCAATTTGATTCGCGCCCGTGTAGTTGTAATCCAAAGTGTATCCCACCGGCATCCCGTTGGTCACACTGAAGGTCCCGAACAAATCACCGTAATTCGCAATCACATACGCCTCACCCGTCAACCCACCCACCATCGTCAGGTCCAGCGTCGCGCCGGACAACGTCAAGTCTCCCACCACGACCAGTTGATCGTTGCCGCCATCCCCAAACTCCGCCTGATAGCTGCCGGCCAAGGTCAGATTGTTGCTGAACACCAGCGTCCCCAAACTCAACCCCGGCGAAAGGTCGCCGGTAATGGTCGTGTCGCCCACCACGGCCCCATTCCCACGCAACGTCCCGGCAATGGTCTTCGCGGCGCTACCGGTCACGAAGCCGTTGCGCAAGGTCAGCGTCCCGGCCACGTGCAGCGCGCTCTGGAAGTTCACCGTCGCCTCCACAATGGCAGCGGTCCCGGCATTTGTGAAGTTGCCGGTGATCGTCGCGAGCGTGTTGCTGGCGAGGAACGAACCGGTGTCGCCAATCGTGACGTTACCGCCACGATAAGCGGTCGCGCCGTTGACCAGCACGAGATTCACGTAGTTTGATGGACTGGCGGTTTGCGCGAACGTGTATCCCTGGCCGGCGATGTTATTGCTGGCGGCATTCAGCAGGAACGTATTGGCGCCGGCAAAAACCATCTTGCTCAGTGCCCCCTTGCCGAGGTTGTTCGTGACATCGGCATTGTCAATCCCGCGGAAGCTGATCGTACCGTCAGTGATGGCAACGTCGCCCGGGGACTGGGAATAAATCGTCGGCGACGGGACAGTGAACTGGTAGATCCCATTGCGATTGCTGATCGTGTTGCCAATGCCACCATTCTGTCCTTGAGTCCAAGAGATGGCCAAGGTGTTGGCTTCCACCAGCCCACCGTCGCTGACCAGCACCGAGTTGTTTGCGGCGAACGCATTGGCGTTCCAATCGACATACAGGGCCGGGACCGTCAACACTGACCCCGGGCCGGTCACAACTAGCGAATTATTGCTGCCCGAGCCGCTGCTTTGGCCTTGGACATACACGGTACCGTTGAGCTTCACCTGGCCGCCGTTGGTAATCAATACTGCAGAAAAGGCGGCACTCTGGGTTCCGATAAACAAGTTCGCACCATTCGTCAGTATGCCGCCATTGACAGTTAAACTGTTACTCCGAGTATTGGCACCGCCACCGCTGCCGATCGTGATGGTGCTGCCTTGCAGATTCCATGTGCTATTCGCCAAGACAGTGACCGAGTTGTTCGTCATCGCGCCCCCGGACCCAGTGGCACCAATGGTCAGAGTCGAACTCTTCAGATTGGCATTGGTGACGATCATCTTATTATGGCCATTGCCACCGGCGCCGGTGGTGCTGCCGCCAACCGCAATCGTGCCATTGCTGACAGTGACCGTGCTTACGCCCCCACCGACATAGTAGGCGTTGTTACTGGAGCCCTTGACTGTATCGCCGACGACCACGTTGCCGCTATTGAAACTGGCGCCGTTGCTGATGCTGAGCATATTGCCCACCGCGCCGCCCGCGCCGACTGTCATGGCGCTGGCATTACTAAAAATTCCCCCGTTGATGGTCAGACTATTACCGGTCGCGGCTGCATAGCCGATTGTGAGCGGGGTATTTCCCTGGTCCCAGACCGTGTTCGCCAGCAGGGAAACAGTGTTGTTCGACGAACCGGAGCCAATGTTCTTATAATTGGAAGCCCCGGTGATCGTGACCATACTGTTGGAGAGGATGGCGGTATTGTTGCCGCCGCCGACGGCACCGTTGAATCCGCCGCCGATGAGGAAATCGCCAGCCGTCTGAATGAAACGCCCGCCGTTGGTCACAATCAAGCTGTTGAACTCGCCGCCTGGGAGGTGCCCGAGAACCAACTGCCGGACGTTGGTGAGGATGCCGCCATTCTGGACAATCACTTGATTGCTGATCGAGCGATACGGAGTCGACAGGGATGACCCGATATACAAGTTGAGATTACTGACCACACCGCCATTCACGACCAAGCCGTTGCCGGAGGTTGTTCTTTCCCCAACGTAAAGAGTGTTGTTGACCAGGTTCCACGTGGTGTTCGCGAGGAGCGTCAGAACGTTGTTCGACGTGCCGAAACCGAGGTAACTGGGGGAGGCACTCGTGATCACAAAATTGGAGACAGTGACGTTATTGTTTCCGGTATGGTAGATATAAATGGGCGCATTGACGGAAAATGGGGCCCCAATCCAATTCGTCACCACCGTATTATTGCCGCTAGAAGCACCGACAGTAAACGTGGTGGCATTGATGGTGACCTGCGCGTGCAGCGACGGAGCTACCGTCAGAAACAACAGGAGTAGTGCGGCCACGATCCGGGCGGGGACGGTCTGGATGGGTTGTTGCATGCGATTGTCTCCTGAAAAGGCAAGGTTAGCCTACCCTGACAAGCGCACAATTTCTTCCGATAGAAAGGGAAAAGATTATGCTAAAGATGGATTAACCGCCGCCGCAACAAGCCCAACAACAACAAGCCACCCACCACCAAGGCGATGCTCGAGGGTTCCGGCACGACCACAATCGCGATCTGATTCGCGCCATTGTAATTGTAGTCCACCATGTACCCCACCGGCATCCCGTTGGTCACACTGAACGTCCCGAACAAGTCGCCGTAACTCGCAATCACATACGCCTCACCCGTCACCCCACCGACCGCCGTCAGGTCCAGCGTCGCGCCGGATAACGTCAAGTCTCCCACCACGACCAATTGATCGTTGCCGCCATCCCCAAACTCCGCCTGATAGCTGCCGGTCAAAGTCAGGTTGTTGCTGAACACCAATGTCCCCAAACTCAACCCCGGCGAAAGATCGCCGGTAATGGTCGCGTCCCCGACCACGCTGCCGTTACCACGCAAGGTGCCGGCCACCGTTTTGACGCCCGCGCCAATGGCAAATCCATTCCGCAACGTCAGCGTCCCGCCAACATCAAGCGCATTCTGGAAATCCACCGTCGCCTCCACGATCGCGGCCAGTCCGTTGTTCGTGAAGTTGCCACTGATCGTCGCCACTGTGTTGCTCGCGAGGAACGTGCCGGCGCTGCCGATGGTGATCTCGGCACCGTTGGCATTGCGGTAAGCCGTCGTGCCGTTGACCATCACCAAATTAACGTAGTTGGTAGGATTGCCGGCGATGGTGTCGAAGGTGTACGTCTGGCTGACCGTCGCGGCGCTGTTCGAGGCGTTGTTCAATTGGAAGGTGTTGGCTCCGGCAAAAGCGATTCGATAATTGGTGGCCACGTTGGCGACACCGGTCGCGCGGAAACTGAGCGTTCCGTCGGTGAGCGCGATGTCACCCGGCGCTTGCGAGGTAATCGCTGGGGCAGCGGTGAATTGATAGGTCGCATTGCGGTTGCTGATGGTGTTGCCGGTGGTGCTCGCGGCGATGGTGATAGTGTTGGCCTCGAGATAGCTACCGTCCTTGATCAAGACTGAGTTGTTATTTGCGCTGGCGGTAGCGCCAACCGTGAGCGCGCCCACGCTGAGCACGTGACTGCCATTGGTAACGAGGAGACTGTTGCCGTTGCCCCCCGTGCCACTGCCGACCACCACGGCGGTGCTGTTGCTGATGATGGCGCCGTTCTCGACGACCACTTGGTTGCCGGATGCGAACGCCCGCCCCCCGATGCTCAACAAGCTCATATTGGTCAGGAGCGCGCCGTTGAGGGTCAGCAGATTATTCGTGCCAGCTAAGCCAGCGCCGCCGGAGTTTCCGCCGACGTTGAGGGTGCCGCCGTTGTTGTTCCAGACGGAATTGGCGAGCAAAGTCAGGATGTTGTTGGATGACCCGTTGCCGATGGAAGCGCCCCCGTTCGCCGGCAATGACCCGATGAGGACGCTGTTGGAAAGGATGACGGTGTTCAGGCTGCCGCCGGGCGTGGCATTGTTGACGCCTCCCACATTGATGGTCCCCGCGCTGGTCATGAAAAAGCCGCTGCCACTGCTGGTGACGATTAGGCTGTTATCGTTGGCACCGAGAACACTGACCCCGGCTGCGCTACCGCCAACGACCAACCCGGTGACGTTGCTGAGAATGCCGCTATTCACGACGATCCGGTTACTGCTCGACCCCAGACTGCCGCTGATGATCAGGACGCCGATATTGCTCATGACACTGTCCGTGAGCGTCACCACGTTGTTGAACCCCGCCAGAGAGCCGATGGTCAGCCCGAACGAGCGCAGATTCCAGACACTGTCGCGAAGCGTCAACGTGTTGTTGGTCGAGCCGATGCCGACGTACGAGGCGAGATTGCCGGCCAGCACGCTGTCCGAGAGAATGACGGTATTGTTGTTGCCCCCGGCGGCCGCCGCGGCGCTGCCCACATAGACGGCGCCGTTGGTCATGAACAACTGACCGCCATTGGTGACCAACACGCTGTTGTTGTTCGCCCCGGTGCCGAACCCGACCGACAAAGTGTAAAAGTTGCTGAGGACGCTCCCGTTCTCAATAATCAGTTGATTGTCAGCCGATAAAGCCCGCCCGCCGACATTCACCAAGCCGAAATTGGTGAGCAGGGCGCCACTGACAGTTAACACGTTGTTGCTACCGGCAAATCCGAATCCCCCGGATTGTCCGCCGACGTTGAGCGTGCCGTTATTATTATTCCAGACCGTGCCGCCCAACAGCGTCACCGTGTTATTCGTCGAACCACTGCCGATGCTCGCGGGGGTCCCGCCCCCTGTTCCCACGAGCACGCTGTTGGAAAGAATCACGGTGTTCGCGTGACCGCCGATGTTCCCGTTGGCGAGGCTGCCGATCGCGATGGTCCCGGGGGCGGTCATGAAGAATCCGCCATTGGTGATGATCACCGTATTGAAGTTGGCCCCCGCGACCAGGCCGACCGACAAGGCGGTGGCGCCGGTGACCGTGCCGAAGCTGGTGAACGTATTGTTGCTGGCGTTGGCCACGCTGCCGACATTGAGCGCTGTGTTGTTGAGATTCCAAGTACCATTTCCCAGCTCGACGGTATTGCCGAACTGGCCGGCCGTTGCGGCAAACGTCAGCGCCCCCGCCCCGAAGACCGCCCCGCCGTCGCTCGCGAGCAGGCTGTTGCGATTCCCGGTGATGGTCAACGCGCCGACATTGGTGACGACGGCCCCGCCCGTAATGCTCAGCACATTCTCGTGTCCACTGGCGCCGCCAATCGTCAATGCGCCGCCATTGCGATTCCAGACGCCGCCGTTGCCGGCGCCGCTGCTACTGGTGACGAGACCGGTCACACTCCCGCCGGCGCCGATGATGTGGTTGCCGGAGGTGAACAGCTTCCCGCCATTATTAAGATGAATCGCGCCACTGCCGCCAACCCAAGACAACGTCGTCATCCCGGTCACCACGCCGCCATTGTCAATCTGGAGCCGGCCGCCGCTGCTGAGTCGGAAGCTGTTGTTTGTCAACACCGTCGGATTGACGGCACCGTTGGTGACAATCAACCACGCTTCGCCCAGCGCATTCGAGATGGCGAGGTTGCTGACGGCGAAATTCAGCCGGGAATCAAGGATGTTGGTGTAGGTGCCGGCGAACTGATTCGTCAGATAGGCTTCGTCGCTGCTGATTCCGCCGCTAGGATACGTGGTGACGAGTTGCCCCCACAACACGCCATTGGTCCAATACCCGCTGGCATCACTGACCGTGTTTGTCCAAGTGTAGTTGACCGCCCGGGCCGGGGCCGGTAACGCGAGCACGGCGCCGATCACCACGAGCGCCAGCCACGAAAAACTGCTTTTCAGCCGGATCATAATTGAGTTCATGAGCGTTTCCTCGAATGCTGCCGGCGCAGTACCATCAGGAGCACCAGCCCTGCCGCCGCCAACACGATGCTGGACGGCTCCGGTATAAGTACAACCGCAATCTGACTCGCGCCATTGTAATTGTAGTCCACCATGTACCCCACCGGCATCCCGTTGGTCACACTGAACGTCCCGAACAAGTCGCCGTAACTCGCAATCACATACGCCTCACCCGTCACCCCACCGACCGCCGTCAGGTCCAGCGTCGCGCCGGATAACGTCAAGTCTCCCACCACGACCAATTGATCGTTGCCGGCGTCGCCGAACTCCGCCGCGTACGTCCCGGTCAGCGTGAAATCATTGCTGAACACCAGCGTACCGAGACTGAAGCCGGGCGAAATCGTGCCCGACGCGCTGGCGTCCCCCACCACGCTCCCGTGGCCGGCGAGCGTGCCGGCAATGGTCTTGGCGCCCGCGCCGGTCACATAGCCATTGTTCAACCGCATTGTGCCGGCGACCGCCAACGCGCTCTGGAAATTCACTGTCGCGTCCACGATCTCGGCCAGACCATTGTTGGTAAACACACCGGTCATCGTCGCCAGCGTGTTGCTGGCCAGGAACGAGCCGCCGGCGCCAATGGTGACGTTCGCGCCGTTGGCATTGCCGTAGGCCGTCGGCCCATTGACCATCACGAGGCGGACGTAGTTCGAGGGATTGCCGGCGACCGTGTCGAAGGTGTAGGTCTGGCTGACCGCGGCCGCGGTGTTGGAGGCGTTGTTCAACTGGAACGTGTTGGCCCCGGCAAACTGGATCTTGCTGATCTGGTTGGCCACGGTGTTGGTGACGTTGGCGGCGCTGGTGGCACGGAAACTGATCGTGCCATCGGTGATCGCGATGTCGCCGGGCGTTTGGGATGTGACCGTCGGTGCCGCAGTGAACTGGTAGGTGGCGTTGCGGTTGCTGATCGTGTTGCCAGTGGTCGCAGCGCCGATGGTCAGGAGGTTCGCTTCCAAGACGCTCCGGTCCGTCAATAGCACGGTGTTGCTGCTCGAGCCGCCGCTGCCCATGACGAGGCCACTGGCCCGAATTTCCACTCGTCCGCCGTTGGTGATGATCAGCGCATTGCCAAAATTGATGGCGCCGGCGCCGTTACCGAGAACCACTCCGTTGATGTTGGTGATAATGCTGTTGTTGACTGTCACGATGTTGCCGACACCAGCCCCGGCGGCCGAGGAGTAAGCGCCGATGTAGAGGAAGACGTTGCGGTTATCCCAGACCGTGTTGCCCAACACCGTGACGGTATTGTTGGTCGAGCCGCTGCCGATGTGGGTCGCCCAATCGGCCAACAACAAACTGTTGGAGAGGACGACGGTATTGTAGCTGCCGCCGGTCAATCCCCCACCGGCGGCGCCGACTTGGATGCGCCCGTAGGTGGTCATGATCAGGCTGCCGTTGCTGGCGATCAAGCTGTTGTAATCGGCGCCTTTGGCATAGCCGACCTGGAGCGCGCCGGCGAGCGTGGTGGCGGTATTGGTGAGAACGCCCCCGTTGCGGATGATCAACTGGTTGCTGATGGAGCCGGTCGAATTGCCGATGGTCAAGGAGCCGACGCCGGTGACCAGCGCGCCGTCAATGGTCAACACATTGCCAGCACCCACGCCACTCCCAAGGGTCAGCGTGTGGTTGCCATTGTTCCAAACGGTGCCGGCCAGCAACGTCAGCGCATTGTTCGTCCCATTGTTCCCGAAACTGGGCACAGTCGTGGAGGTCAGGACGCTGTTGGAGAGGATGACGGTGTTGGCGCTGCCGCCAGCCCCGCCAACTGAGAGCGAACCCGACGTCATGAACAGCCGGCCGTTGTTGGTGACAATCACCCGGTTCCCGTCGGCCCCAGCGAAATAACCCACGGTCAGCGAGTTGAAGTTGCTGAGGACTCCGCCGTCCGAGATCAGCAGTTGATTGCCGGCGGACTTGGTGGTGTAACCAATTCGCACGAGGTTGAAATTCGTGGCCAACGCGCCGATGAGGTTAAGGGTATTGCTACTGCCCCCGTAGGGAAGCTCATTGAGCCCCCAACCGCCGACATTGAGACTGATCGAACCACCATTGAAGACTGTCCCGGCAAGCAGCGTCAGGGTGTTGTTGGTGGAGCCTTGGGAGCCAATATTCGCGTGATTATTGCTCCAAAGAAAGCTGTTGGAGAGGATCACGGTATTGTCAACCCCCTGCCCCTGCTGATTGGAGTTGGCGCCCACGAGGATGGGGCCGGCTGCGTTCATGGAAAAGCCGCTGCCGGCATTGGTGAAAATCACAGTGTTGCCGTTGGCCCCCCACCCGAGGTTGCCGCTGACCAACGCCGCGTTACCAACGATCAAGCCGCGGGCGTTGATGACCGTGCCACCGATGAACGTGTTGTTGCTGCTGTTCGCCGCCCCACCAACAACCAAGCTCCCGGAATTCAGGTTCCACAAGCCATCGCCCAAATTGATCGTGTTGCCGGACCGATTCGCAGTCGCTGAAAAGATGATGTTACCGGTGCCAAAAATCTTGCTGCCCTCGGTCGCGATCAGGCGGTTGCGGTCGCTGGCGAGCGTCAACGCCCCCAAGTTGGTGAGGACTGCGCCCTGGCTGACCCGGAGGAGGTTGTCATTTCCACCGACCCCTCCCATCGTCAGTGCGGCACCGTTAAAGTACCAAGCCCCGCCCCCTCCGGCACTCGTAACCAAACCGGTCACACTTCCACCCGTGCCAATGCTTTTCGCCGTGGACGAAGTGAAGAGCTTGCCGCCGTCGTTCAGATAGATGGCGCCGTTGGTCCCGAGCCAGGTGACCGTGCTGATGCCGGTGACCACGCCGCCGCTGGCGACGGCGAGACGTCCACCACTCCCCAACACGAACGTGGAATTGGTGAGAGTGGTATTTTGGACACGCACCCACGCCTCGCCCAGCGCGTTGGAGATTGCCAGCGTGCTGATCGTCGCTGACAGTGGCGCATCAAGAATGGTGGTGGCCGAGCCGCTAAACTGATTGGTCAGATACGCCGCGTCACTACCAGCACTGCCGGGATAGGTGCCGACGGTTTGTCCCCAGAGAATGCCATTGGTCCAATAACCGCTGGCGTCACTGACCGTGTTCGTCCAAGTGTAGTTGACTGCCAAAACAGGCTGCACCACGGTCAAGATGGCCCCGGCAACGAATGCTAAAATCCAACGGTGTGGGACTTGCATCTTACTCTTCTGGTTCAATCGCTTTAATGACTACCTTCCACCCTAACTCGCCGTATTTGCTGAAAAAATACTTTGACATGCTGACCGGCGCAAGGGGAATTTTCAGAATTTCTTGTCGGGTTGTCTGACGGAAACGTCGTCGAGCCAAATAAATGGCTACGATTCCAGCGCCTTCAGTTCACGGTTCTCACTCCCCTGTCACAGAGAGCTCTTTCCCTCGCTCTGTTGGTGGTTTTCCGGCTTCATATCCAGCCGCGTTATCTCGTCGTGAATTCGCTGCCCATCCGCCAGCCTTTTCGTGCAATTCCAGGCATTTCGTGGTTTAAGAAACCCGTGTCAGTTTCCTTCGACATCGCCGTCATCGGCAGCGGCGCGGCCGGTATCGCCGCGAGCGTTTCGGCAGCTCGCGCCGGCGCGCGCACGTTGCTGCTGGATGCCCGGCCTGCGCCCGGCGGCACCGGCGGGTTCAGCGGCTTGACCACCCTCTGCGGGTTGTTCGATGCACAGGGCAATCATCTCAACGACGGGTTTCCCCGGGAATTCGCGGAATCCCTCGCGGAATCCGCCCCGGTCCAGATGGGCCGCGTCTGGGTGTTGCCGTACCGGCCCGAAAAGTTTCGCGCGCTCGCCGTGCAATTGCTCGCACCGGTCACGACCCGCTGGAATACCCCGGTCTCCGCCACCGCCAAGCACAACCGCATTCTAACAATCAACGACTTCCCGGTCGGCGCCGTGATTGACTGCACGGGCACCGCGGCGGTCGCCCAAACCATCGGCGCGGATTGGTTGAGCACCGATGCCACTACCCAAGCGCCCGCAGTCGTGTTTCCGTTGCGCAACGTGACGGCAGAATTGAACTCCCCGGCCGCGGTGGCGCGCGTCGTGTTGCCGGTGGCACGGGCTGGTCTTCCAATGCTGACTTTTCAGCCGAATCTCGAACCCGATACCGTGACGGTGAAATTCAGTGGCCGGCCCGAGCAGGTGTTGCCGGTCGTGGAATTCTTGCGGCAGAACGTGCCGGGGTTTGCCCAGTGCGAAGCACCCCGGCATTTCACCCTCTCCGAACGCGCCGGGCGGATGATCGTCGGCCGGTACGTTTTGACCGGTGCCGATGTGCTGGCGGCGCGAAAATTCCCGGATGCGGTCGCGCGGTGCGCGTGGCCGATTGAACAATGGAACGCCGCCGGCACCGCCTATTTCCGGTATCTGCCGGATGGCGAGCATTACGAAATACCGGCGCGCGCATTGCAGTCGGCCACGGTGGAAAACCTGTTCATGGCCGGCAAGACCTTGAGTGCAGACGACGACGCGATTGCCAGCGCGCGGGTGATGGGGTGCTGCCTTGCCACGGGTGCCGCCGCGGGTAAGCTGGCAATTTCGGCCTGCTCTCGCTAGGATTTGTCTATTGTCATGGTCGAACTGGAGAAAACACTTCAATACGCCGCCGAACGCTCCCCGTACTACCGGCAACTATTTGGCGGGCGAGTCCCGGCGTTCACGAACGTGCCGACCACGGACAAGAAAATCCTCTCGGAACGCACGGCGGATTTTCTCTGTGTCCCATCCGAAAAACTCGCCGAGATCGTCACCACGAGCGGCACGACCGGCGCGCCGATCATTTACCGGCTGACGGCGGCCGACCTCGACCGGCTCGCGGAGAACGAACGGCAATCATTCGAATGTGCCGGCCTGTCTGCCGCTGACACCGTAGTGCTCGCCGTCACTCTCGATCGCGGGTTCATTGCCGGGCTGGCGTACTGGCTTGGACTGCAAAAACTCGGGTGCCGCGTCGTGCGCGTCGGCCCGACGCCGGCCCTGATCACCGCGCTGGTCGAACAACTCCACCCGACCGCCATCGTGGCGGTGCCGTCGACGTTGCGATTGCTGACCGGCCTGACCGTGGCCAAAGCCATCTGCATCGGCGAACCCGTGCGCAACCGAGATTTCTCGCTCAACGCCGCCGGCCAAGCCATCGCGACTGGCTGGAACGCGCAGGTGTTTTCCACCTACGGCGTCACTGAACTGGCCAGTTCGCTCTGCGAATGTCCGGCGGGAAACGGCGGGCATCTCCACGAAGATTTGTTGCACCTTGAAATCCTCGATGACGCCGGCCAGCGGGTGCCCGACGGTGAAGTCGGCGAGGTCGTCGCGACGCCCTTCGGCGTGGAAGCCATGCCCCTGCTCCGGTATCGCACCGGCGATTGCGCGGCGGTCTTCCGCGAGCCCTGCGCCTGTGGCCGCACCTCGCTGCGGCTCGGACCGATCGTCGGGCGAAAAAACCAAAAACTGAAATTTCGCGGCACGACGTTGTTCCCCTCGGCGTTACAGGGCGTCCTGGAAACGACAGCCGGCGTGGACACGTTTGTGATCATCGCCCGCCGGCAGGATGAACTGTCGGATGCGGTCGAGGTGGTCGTGCATGGTTCGGTGGCGGACCCGGCCTTGCGCGACGCGTTGCAGGGACGTGCGAAGTGCGCCCCGCAAATCCGGCACGCCCCGCGCGAGGAAATCGAGGCGCTGCAAATGCCGGCCAACGCGCGGAAACGAAGATATTTCGTGGATCTCCGGTGAACCCCTGCGTCATCATTCCGGTCTTCAATCACGCGGCGACCTTGCCGGAGGTTGTCCGCGGCGCGCAGGCCCATTGTCCGGTCATTGTCGTGGATGACGGTTCGACTGACAATCTCGTCATACCGGACTGTGCGACGGCAGTGCGGTTCGCGCAGAATCGCGGCAAGGCGGCGGCCTTGCGAGCGGGCTTTGCGAAGGCGGCGGAACTCGGATTCACCCACGCGATTTCAATGGATGCCGACGGCCAACATTTCCCGGAAGACTTGCCGGCGATGTTGGCGGAGATGCGGCGGAAGCCGGAGGCGTTGCTGGTCGGCGTGCGCGATTTCGTCGCGGCGGGCGCGCCGGCGCGGCGGCGGCGGGCGAATGCGTTGTCGCAGTTTTGGTTTCACGTGGCGACCGGGGTGAAACTCGGCGATGCGCAGTGCGGGTTCCGGTGTTATCCGTTGGCCGTTGTGCAGCGGCTCCGGGTGCGCGCGGAGCGGTATGCGTACGAACTCGAAATTTTGATCCGGGCCGCGTGGGCTGGAGTGGAACTTGTGCCGGTCGCCGTGCGGGTCCGGTATGACCCGTCGTTCGTGCGTGGGTCGCATTTCCGGCCCATCGCCGATTTCGTCAAGATCACGAACCTGCAAAGCCGGTTTGTCCTCCAAGCGTGGCTGGTGCCGGCCGAATTGCGCGCGGTGTGGGCGGTCGGTGGCAACAAGTCGAGCCGGGAAGTGCTGGGGGCTTTTTTCCACGATCACGCACAGAACCCGGTCGGGCTGGCTGGCGCAGTGGGGTTGGGATTGTTCTGCGGGCTGGCACCGATCTGGGGATTTCAGATGGTCGCCGCGGTGGCGTTGGCGCATTGGTTTAAGATCAACAAGGCGATCACCTTGCTGGCCTCGAATGTTTCGCTCCCGCCGTTCATGCCGTTGATCCTCTACGCGGACTTGCTGCTCGGTCACTGGCTGCTGACCGGCGAGCAGTTTGAACTGGGAACACGCCCGATCACTTGGGAATTGGCGCGGCAGTTTTTTGGTACGTGGCTGTTGGGGAGCGCGGTGCTCGCGGTCACCGCCAGTCTGGCCGGCATCGCGGTCACGTATGGCATCGCCCGGTGTTTCAAGCGGCGATGAAGCTGAATTTCTATCCGCGAATCTACGCCTGGTTGCTGAAGCACCGGCCACTGGTGTTCACCGCCGTGGCGTTGCTGACGGTGGGGGGATTCTTCCTCTCCACGCGGCTCGATCTCGAAGAGGACATCCTCGACATGTTGCCGCGCCACGACCAGCAAGTGGACGAATACCGGTACGCGCTCGGCAAATTCCGCCAGATCGATCGCGTCTATATTGACGTCGGCACGGCGACCGATGATCCCGACACGCTCGAACACGCGGCCGACGAAGTGTACACGCGCCTGGCGGCCAATCCCGATTTTGGGCGGATCACGTATCGGGTGGAGATGACCGGGCAGGCACAGGTGCTGCAGTTCCTGACCGGCGCAGTGCCGAACTTGTTCACCGAAGCCGACGCGCAGACGTTGGCCGGTAAACTTTCCCCGCCGGCGGTGCGTGAGCATCTGACGCGGATGCGCCGGCGTCTGACCGGCGTGGAAGGAATGGTGCTCAAGGACGTCGTCGCGGCGGATCCGGTCGGGATGAGTGATCTGGTGATTGCGAAAGTGGTGCCGTTGCAGACGGGGTTTGGCGAGTCGCACGTGCAGGCGGGCCGGATTATGAGCCAGGATGGCCGGCATGTCTTGTTGACGGCCGAGCCGCGGTTTCCATCGGCGGACTCGCGCGCGAGCGCGAGTTTGGTGCAGGCACTGACGCAGATCAGTGCGGAGGTGGAACGGCAATTCCCCGGCATCCACGTCGCGATTACCGGTGGACATCGGATGGCGGTGGACAACGCGACGATCATCCGCCGCGATGCGACGCGGTGCATCAGCATCGGGGTGGCGGCGATGTTGGTGTTGTGTTTTGCGACGTACCGGCGGCGCTGGCTGGCGCCGTTGACGTTTCTCCCGTCGCTGTTTGGGACGCTGATGGCGGGGGTGGTGTTGGCGTTGTGGCAGGAACATCTCTCGGCCATTGCGCTGGGGTTCGCTTCGATCGCGGTGGGGATCACGGTGGATTATGCGATTCATGTCATCTATCACCTTGAAGACACGGACTCCGATGATCCGCGGCATATCGGCGAACATCTGGGCCGATTGGTTTTTCCGATCACGGTCGGCGTGATCACGACGCTCGCCGCGTTTGCGGTGATGCTGAGTTCGCCGATTCACGGTTATCAACAACTCGGCACGTTGGGGATCATTGGGGTGGTGTTTTCGGCCGGGTTTGCGGTGGTGATCCTGCCGTTGCTCGTGCCGGCGGCGCGCCCGGCCGGCGGGCGGGTGGTCGAGTTGACGAAGTGGTGGGAGAACTATTTTGCCTGGGAATCCCGGCGGCGGTGGTGGTTGGTGGGTGGTGTGGTGGTGCTGACGGTGGCGTTGGGTCTGGGGTTGGGTCGGCTGCGCTTCGAGGGCGACATCGCCAAGCTCAACGGCGTCACCCCGGCCACGCAGCGCGATGATGAGTTGATTCAACAGGTCTGGGGCGGCGCACTCGGCATGACGATGGTGGTGGTGCGCGGTGAGACGCCAGCCGCTGCGCTTGCGGCGAATGACCGGGCGTTGGCGACGCTGACCGGACATCCGAATGTGGCGGCGGTGTATTCGCTCGCGGCAATTTGTCCCGCGCCGGCCACTCAGCGCGAGAATGTCGCGCGCTGGCAGAAGTTCTGGACAGCGGACCGGCAAGCGGAGCTGCGGGCCACGTTGGCGACCGTCGGCGCGGAACTCGGATTTCGCGCGGGCGCGTTCGACAAATTCTGGCAGGGCGTGGAGCACGAGCCGGCGCCTTTCACGCTCGATTTGTTTCGTGGGACGCCGCTGGAGACGGCGTTGAACGAACGCGCCGCTCTCGGCACGAACGATCACGCGATCAGCACTCTCGTGAAACTGAAGAACCGGTCGGCAGTCACGCAACTGCGGACGGAATTACCGGGAGCGATCATTCTCGATGGCGTCGGGCTGGCGGAGCATATTGCGGAAATGGCCCGGACGGGGTTGACGCGGTTTGCGGTGTGGTCGGGCATCGTAGTCGCGGCGCTGCTGCTGTTATCGCTGGCTTCGCTGGAGCTGACCGTCATCACCTTGTTGCCGCTGGCGTTTGGGTTGTGCTGGACCTTTGGGTTGATGGGTTGGTTGGGCTTGCCGATCAACCTGATGAACAGCATTTTTGTCATTTTCGTCATCGGCGTCGGCGAGGATTACTCGGTGTTTTTGGTGACGAGCAAGCTCGCGGAGTGGCGGGGACATAAGAGTCAGACGGCGGCCAACAGCGCGTCGGTGTTGGTGTCGGCGTTGACGACGATTTTCGGGTTTGGCGTGATGGTGTTGGCGCAGCATCCGGTGTTGTTCTCGATGGGGACGACAGTGCTGATTGGGATGGCGTTCGCGTTTTTGGCGACCCTGATCATCGTGCCCGCCGGGATGGACCTTCTGCTGTTCAAGGATCCGCCGCGCGGCGCGCCGCGGTGGTGGCATCTGCTCGGGACACTCTGGGGCGCGACCCATCTGTTCCTTGGGCAACTCATGCTCTGGTCGCTGCGCCCGTTCGTGACCCGCGACCGGTCGCGCCGCATGACCCAGTGGGCAACCCGGGGGTTGGTGAAAGCCTTCCCGTTCGGGAAACTGGAATGGCTCAACTGCGAAGTCGCCACGTTTGCCCGGCCAGCCGTCCTCATCAGCAATCATCAATCGGCGGTGGATGTTCTCATCATCAAAGCCTTGGCCGGCAACATCCGCATGACAATCAAGAAACGCGTCTGGGACACTCCCATCCTCGGCCTGACCGCGAAGATGAACGGCGACATCGTGGTGGACACTGACACCACCCTCACCCGCTGCCGGCAAGCCGTGCAGGAAGGCGCGAGCGTGCATTTCTTCGTCGAAGGCACGCGGTCGCTGGCTGGAGATTTGCAGCGGTTCCGGCTCGGGGCGTTTCAACTCGCCATCGAAACCCGCCAGGACATCGCGCCGATTCTGTTGTGTGACACGAACACCGCCATGCCGCGCGACGCGTACTGGTTCGAGCCATACCGGGCCGTCGTCCGCGCCCTGCCCCGCGTGACGCCGCAGAACTTCGACTACAACCGGGGCGCGCGCGAATTAGCGAAGCATTGCGAACAACTCATGCGCGCCGCCCTGCAAGCCGAACTCGACCGCATCAATACGCCGGCGACGCTCCGCCGCAAAATCACCCGGCTCTACCGGTATCAAGGCAAGTGGGTCGAACAATTCGTGTACTGGAAAATGCGGTGCGACCCGCTTTTTGCCGTCCTCAATCACAACGTCCCCCGGCAAGGCTTCATCCTCGACCTCGGTTGCGGTTACGGCATGGCGTCCCACTGGCTGGCGTACAGCGGACTCGACCGGCAACTGCTCGGCGTGGATTACGACGCCGACAAGATTCGCGTCGCCCAACGCAGCGCCCCCCGGCACGACCGCGTCCGGTTTGAGCAGGGCGATCTTTTGACCTGGGCATACCCGGCGTGTGACACAGTGCTACTCTTCGACGTGCTGCACTATTGGACGCCCGACAAACAGGAATTCATCCTCAAGAAAGCCCGGCAAACGTTGCGCCCCGGTGGACGTCTGATCCTGCGCGACGCCGCCCGTGCGAAATCCAAGGAACACGAACACGTCACGTTCTGGGAAAAGTTTGCCACCCGCATCGGCCACAACAAAACTCTCGAAGGTCTGCATTTCCAGAGCGAGGCAGAATTACGGGCCATGCTGATGCGTGCCGGTTTCACCGACATTCAAGTCGCGCCGACATCGGACCGTGATTCGAACGTGCTCATCACTGCGGGCGTTGCGAGGCAATTTGCGTCCGCACAAATTCCGTAAACTCATCGCGTCCCAAGGCCAGATACCGGTCGGGTGGGATGGGTTCGCCAAAGGTCACTTCGAGTTTCCGCAACGCCGCCAACGGATGCAACCGGCCGTGCTTGGTCGAGAGCAATTGCATGTTCGCGATGAACACCGGCACGATCGGCGCGCGCGCGGTTTGGGCGATGTGATACAGGCCCGGCTGACAGACTGCCACATTCACCCCGTCACCACGCGTGCCTTCGGGAAAAACCAACAACTGAAAATCGGCAATCGCCCGTCCAAACATTTCCAGTTCACGAATCCGGTCGGGATTGATCTTGCCGCGTTCGAGGAGAAACCCGATTTGCCGGCTCAACAGCTTGTGGACTGGCGTTGCGCTCCACACGGCTTTGTCACCGAGCACCAGAATCGGGTACGCCCGGGCTTGCCAGAACAAACCGCCGAGCAGAATGGTGTCGAGGAGACTGACGTGGTTCGCGACGTAGATGCAGTGTTGATCCCGCCGGAGATTCTCCAATCCATACACCCGGCGCAGGTAGAGTGTGAAGAACGCGCGAGCACCGGCGCCCAGGAGCGTCTGTGTGATCCGCAAGGTGCGACTAACGCGTGGCATCGATGAGGGCCTCGAGTTCCCGGCGTTCTTTCGCAAAGGCTGGCTGACCGGCGAGCGCTGAGTGGAAGGCCTGCCGGGCTTCATTGGTCTGTCCGAGTGCCAAGAGCGCCCGGCCGCGCAGCGTGGTGATTTCGTAGAACCCGGGATTCAACTTCGCCGCCTTGTCCGCCATCTCGAACGCCAGCGCCGCGTTGCCTGTTTTCAATTCTAGCCGGCCGCCAGCCAGAAGTTCGCGCGCTTTATCGAAATCGCCGAATCGAGCGAGTGCCGGGTCGGCGGCGACTCCGGGAAGTTCGCGATCGAAATCGTTCACGTCAAACACCACGAACCGGCCCAGCAGATGAGGCGTCGTGCCGGCGTAAAAGTGGCCGGCCGTGAGGTCGATGGCCACTCCGTGCGTTGCGATGTCGGCGTTGAGCGATGCGCGGTGACCTAGGCCGGCGAATACCCCGCCCGGTAATTCGCGATCGCGCATGACCGCAATAGCGCGCGCCACGGTCACCTGACCGGTCAGCAGTTCGCTCGCGCGGCCATACCGGCTCACGGAGGTCGAGCCAGCCATGAAATCAGTGTTGAGCGGCAGATCTTTGAAACCTTCGGTCAGGAAGTGGTTGGCGCAGATGATTTGGTTGGTGACCGGCTCGCGGATGTGGGTAGCCGCGGGCGTTTTCTCGACAACGATGAATTTGCCGTCGGCGCGACTGCCCAGCAGCCAGATCGTCGAGACGAAGACGCGCGCGTCCCGCAGAATCGCGGTGGCTTCGGCGAGGTTGTGGGCGCGCTCGAGAATTTCGCGCGCAACCAAGGCAGCCGGGGTGCCGATTTGACGGGGCAGTTCCGATGGCGCGCCGTTGATGGCGACGGAAACACCGGCGCGGTTCAGACCGCTGACGACGCCGGCCATGCCGGCCCAAGCGAGCGAGACAAATGGAATGCCCTCCGCCGGTTCGCAGAGGATCAGAATCCGGTCGCGGTCAAAGGCCGGGTCGGCTTCCCAATCGAAATTCCGGCCGGACAACAAATGCCCATCCGCCGTGGCGCTGCCCCAGACGCCGAACGACGTGCAGCCATTGCCGGTCACGAGCGGATTATCGATCAGCATGTACGAAATGTCGTGTGCGGCGTGGTAGTTCAAGACGCGATTGAAGTACGGGCCGAGTTCCGGATGGATGTCGGGGTTGCCGTGGATCATGCCGGCCATTTCCATCTGAAACCGCGGTGCAACAAACTCCGGCAAATGACGGTTGCGGAAAATGATGTAGTTTTTCAGGAGCGTAATCGCCCATTCCTGCCGGACATAGCGGCGCACCATCGCCAGCGCGGATTCTTCGAGCCGGTGGAGCTTGTCCTGCGTCAACAACCCGCCGGCATAACCCATTTCGAACGGCGTCCCGGTCAAGTACAACACCGGCAATCCCTCGCGTTCACCGAGCCAACAGCGACCGACCCAGCGTTTGCCGTCGCGCTCGACGATGCGCTGCTGCAACACCACCGCCGCCTCCGCCGGCAACGGCGGCGGTTTGGCAACCCAATGCCGGAGCAGCAGAACCATCGCGCCCCAGCCCACGAGCAACACCCCGGCGAAAACGAGGAGAAGACGTTGCCAGCGTTTCATGCGCGCTCCAAGAGCAGGAGCGTCTCGCCCGCCGGTTGGTCGCCGACGAACAACCGCGCATGAGCCAGAAATCCGTCGAGTTTCAATTGCAGCCGGACGGTTTCGCCGGGGCGGATGGGGCGCTGAAATTTGGCTTTCCGCACGGCCCGAATCACCACCGGCCCCAGTGATTGTTCAGCCAACTGCCGGACCATCTCCAACTGAAACACCCCCGGCAAGATCGGCTGACCAGGAAAATGGCCGGCAAAGAATGGCTCCGTCGGAGCGAACTGGAATTCGTCGCCACGGCGAGCATGCGCAATCACAGCGCGCAGGTTCATCGCGGTACCTCGAACAAACTGGCCGGCTGCGGGCCGGGCTTGGTTTCGACGGTGCGGAGTTCGAGGGTGTGATGCCGGTCGCGGAAGGTCAGCGTGCCCGATTCGGCGAACCGGCGCAGGTCAGCGGCGACAAACCGTTCGATCCACTCCCGGCGCAGCACCGGACTGGGGCGCATCACGTGCATTGCGCCGTCCGGTTTAATCAGCACATCAGCCAGAACCTGTCCGAGAGTGTGGGTCATGATCAGCCGTATGCCGTCATGTTCGCTGAGCGCGAGATAACCGGTCAACGGGAACTGCCGGCCGCGAATCGTGAGCACACCGCGTTGCGTCAAGAACGCGTCGGTCGAGACTCGCACCGGAGTCGGCGGCGGCACCGTGGCGCAACCGATCAGCAATGCCGTCAGGGCGAAGACTTCAAGGCGCATGGTTCACCGCGCGTTTCACGTCGGCGAGCGGCAGGGGTTTGGACTGGTCAAACGTCCCGACCGGATACGTCACATCCCGGCGTTCGTTGGCCAGGATGATCCGCGTCGAGTCGCCGGCCGGTTCACGCATCACGATCTCGCGCACCGCCACGAACTCGGGCGCCATGTGCATCTCGATGGCCGCGAGCATCCCGCGGATGTTCGCATCTTTCGGGATGAGGACAATGCTCGTATTGGTAACGGTCACGGTGTAGTCAGCTGTCAATGCATCGAGGTTGCCCTGATGCATCCAAGTCATTTGTTCCATCACCCGCTGGAGCATCTGCGGAAAACCGAGTTTCAGTTTCTTGCCGTCCTCGAATTGGGCCACCGATTTGTGATCGCCGAGCAGGATTGTCTGATACGGTGCGGTTGTTTCCCAGCGGATCCGATCCGGTTTCTCGATCAACATCACGCCTTCGGATTTCAACGGCTCGGCGAACAGGCTGAGGTGCCGTTCTTGAGTAAATTCCAGATATACCGACTTCAGCGCGGCCATGCCGGCTTTCACTTTTTCCAGCGGCGCCACATCGTCCGCCCAGCCGCACACCGGCAACGCCAGAATCAATAGCAGTCGTTTCATTCTAAAATCCTGTCCAACCGCACGATTTCATAGCCAGCGTCGCGCAGCTTGTCCAAAAGTTTTCGCACCGTCGCGACCAACCGCTCCGCCGGGATGTTGCCATCGTGCAACAAGAGAATCCCACCGGGCCGCACCCGCTTCAAGATGCGTTCCACGATCTCCACCGGCTCCGTCAACTTCGTGTCCAGACCGCGCGCCGTCCACCCGATCACTTTCAGGTTCAACGCCCGGGCCGCACGAAACACGCGCGGATTCGACAACCCCATCGGCGGCCGAAACAATTGCGGGCGCTGCCCGGTCGCTTGTTCAATCGAATCCTGCGCTTGCGTCAACTCCGCGCGCAACCGGCCGACAGTGAAAAAATTGGTGTGGTTGCTGTGCGCGAACGAATGGTTCTCGACCTGGTGCCCCTCGCGCACGATTCGCGCCGCCAACTCCGGGTGTTCCGCCACTTTCCGTCCGACGCAAAAAAAAGTCGCCACCACCCCCGCCTCGCGCAACAAATCCAACAACGCCGGCGTCGAACGCGGATCCGGCCCGTCATCAAACGTCAACGCCACTTGCCGGCGATCGGCTCGACCGAAACAGACATACGGCCCATAGATTCGTAGTTTCGGAAACGCCACACCCAAGCCCAACACAATCAGCGCCCCCACCGTCACCGCAACCGCCAGCAGCACACTCCCCAGCCACCACGCGACACACCAGCCCGCAACCATGATCCCAATCACAAAATGGTGGCGGCTCATGGCTGAACACAACACACCGCTTTGCCGCCACTCACCGACAACGTGTACAACACCACGCCCCGGCAACCGCCGCGCACGAGTTCCACGGCTTGCGCAAAACCAAAAGCCGACGCGGAATAATGATCGCCGCACAACTGCTTGTACGTCTGCTGCGGCAACCCGAGCTGACCGGCAACTGCCGTGTAGTGCTCATCCAACACCGGCCAACCGCCCGCCCCGGTCATCAGGACCTCAACCTGTTTCAGATCAATCGTCTCCGCGATCCACGCCGCTTCGCGCCCCACGTCGAACGGCCGCCGGTACCGCCCCAGCCGGACCGCCGTCACCCGCGCCAAGCCCGGACCGCCCGGCGCGAGCCGCACAACCGTCGCGCCTTCGCCGGGCCGCGCCGCGTTTTTCCACAACCCCCAGCGGCCGGCAAAAGTCACATAATACTTGCCGAGCTCATCGGCCCCGCCCACCAACGCCGCGTCGGCGCTGCCCGTCGCCAGTTGATCGCAGCCCTGCCAAAGCGCAACCTCGAACGAAATCTCCCGGCAAGTCGGCGCCGAATTGAACCCGCGCGCGCCCATGGCCATCCCGATCAGGCCGGCCGGCACGTTATGCACCGAATTGATGAATCGCGCCGGCATCGGCTCGCCCTCGTCCTTCGCGATCATGTTTTCGATGAATTGCGCCGCCTCGCCGACACACCCCAAACCGGTCCCGATGGCGACTGCAGTGTTGGCCGTTGCCGGACCACAACGTTTGGCTGCCACCAACGTCATCTGCCCCAACCGGCTCGCGCGGCGGCGTTGCATCGGATCGAGTTCGCCCGGCCCGGCAAATTCACCACAAACAAACGCGGGCACCGTGGCAGGTGGCAACGGTGGTTTGATTTGGTAATCGGAAACACCGGGCGCGCACACCACTCCCACCCCGGTCACAACTATCGGCTGCACGGTTGCGGGCACGGGCGGCGCCGGTGTGTCCGGCTGCGAAATGATCAACACCGCATTGTTGCCACCGAACCCGAACGAGTTGCTCATCACGTGGCGCAACCGGGCCGGCTGAAATTCCGTGACCGGCGTCAACCCAATGGCCGGATCCACATCGGAAAACCCCGGATTCGCCGGCAACTCCTGGTGCCGCAACGCCGCGACGCACACCACGGCTTCAATCGCGCCGCTGGCGCCGAGCGAGTGACCGAAAAATCGTTTCGTCGAAGAAAACGGCGGAACGCGGTCGCCAAAGACCGTCTTCAACGCCTTGCCTTCCGCCAAATCGTTGTCGCGCGTGCCGGTCCCGTGCGCATTCACATAATCAATTGCTGCCGGCGTCAGATTGGCCCGGCGCAACGCCGCCCGCATGGCGGCCACGGCGCCGCTGCCCTCAGGATGCGGGGCCGTCGCATGAAACGCATCGCAACTCGCGCCCCATCCGCTCAAGCGCGCCAAAATCGTTGCGCCGCGCCGCCGGGCGAACTGCTCCTCCTCCACCACCAAGATCGCCGCGCCTTCACCGAGCGACATGCCGGCGCGCGCCACGTCGAACGGCCGGCAACCTTGCGCGTCCACCAACATCAACGAATGAAACCCGCCCCACGTCATTCTCGATACCGAATCGCCGCCGCCGGCCAGCATCACATCCGCCGCGCCGGCCACAATCATGTCGGCCGCCGTGGCGATGGAGAGCGCACCCGACGAACACGCCGTCGCCACGGTCACGCCCGGCCCGTAGAAACCGAAACTGTCGGCCACCAAATCCGTGGCATTGGCGCATTCGTGAAACCGGGTCGGTCGCGGTCGTAACTTCCCGGTTTTGATCAACGTGGTGAGAAATCTTTCGCTGTCGAAGGAACCACCGGTCGAGCCGCCCAGCGAAACGCCGGCGCGTTCACCGTCGAAATCCCGGAGCTGCGCCGATTCAATGGCTTCGCGCGCCGCCAGCCACACGAGGCGGTCGGTGCGCGAGCCGTGGACCGGCGCGCCCAAGGCCAGCAGATCCCCGCGCACTTCCGCGATCGGCGATTGACCGTACCGGGGCGACGGAAACAAGGTCAACGCACCCAGCCCACTCTGACCGGCGCGCAGTGCGCTCCAAACCTCGGCAACCCCACACCCCGGCGCGGTGATGATTCCAAGCCCGGTGATTACTGGGGAACGCGCAGTCACTTCGTCGGTTGTTTGGCGCGGATGAATTCCGCTAACGCGTGGACCGAGGCGAACGCCGGCCGCCCTTCTTCGATGTCCTTGATGACGATGCCATAGTGCTTCTCGAGCATGACGACGAGTTCGAGGGCGTCAATCGAATCCAGTCCGAGTCCGCTGCCGAACAACGGCGCGTTTTCATCAATCTGGCCGGGCGTGATGTCCTGCAATTTCAGCGTTTCGATAATGCGTGATTTAAGGTCGGTAACCAACTGATCCATGAAAAAAGCTCTCCCAATTCAGGCGCGCACTCTAGCACACAGCGACCTCAAGTCACGGTCATTTTCAGTCAACGGTATGCCGCCGCCACCGCGCTGCAAAAAAGCGGCCCATGCGCGGGCGACCACCGGCACTCCAGCCAATTCACCGGCATCGGTCGCCACCACATCGCACTCCACGCACACGCAGCCGGTTGCCTCGCCATGCCGGAGCCACTCCGCCGCTTCGCCAAGCACCTGGTCACAGCCACCGAGCAAACACAAATTCGGCCCCGTCAACCCGTGACGGATCGCAATCTCGCCAGTCACCGAACTCGGCAACGTATAAATGAATAACGACGGGCTCACCCCACCCGGCTCGTTTCGTGTCCGCCAATACTGCACGTCCGTCGTCAACGACCCGGCATTCGTCGCCACGATGACTCCGATGTCAGCCCGCGAACCAAACTTGACGCCTAACGCTTCCACTGCCGTCAACCCGAGCTGACACACCGGATCCATCCGGCCAAACCGCGAACCGAATTGATACCGGCTCACGTCGGCCGGAGTCACGCTGCTGGTGGCGACAACGGCAATGTTACTCATGGCGTACCACCAACGCGGCGTTTACTCCGCCGAAGCCGGTCCCCAATTTCAGACTATGCC
Source organism: Verrucomicrobiia bacterium (assembly GCA_022072455.1). Taxonomy (GTDB): domain Bacteria; phylum Verrucomicrobiota; class Verrucomicrobiia; order Palsa-1439; family Palsa-1439; genus CAINDI01. The sequence goes on from JAJVHY010000007.1 coordinate 24,561, forward strand.
GCACCCGCGCGCCGGTCTGCGGCACATGCAAAACCTCCGCCATTACCGGCGTCGTCAACCGCGGCGTACCGGGCAAACAGCGTTCCGTCGCTGCCACCACGCACACGATCGTCTCCAACACCCCGGCCGCGCCGAGCGTGTGACCGAACATCCCCTTCGATGCACTCACCGGCGGACACGCGTTGCCAAAAATCGTCCGTAACGCCAGCGACTCCATCGCGTCGTTGTAGGGCGTCCCGGTGCCGTGGGCGTTGACGTACCCAATGTCGCGCGGCTTCAATCGCGCCGCATCGAGCGCGCGTTGAATCGCCAGCGCCAGCCCTGATCCGTCACGCGATGGCCCGGTCAAATGATTTGCGTCGTTGCTTCCGCCCCAGCCGGCAATCGTCGTCGCCCCTTCCCCGCGCACCAACACCACCGCCGCACCCGCCTCACCGGCACTCAACCCGGCCCGGTCCCGGTCAAACGGCCGGCAACCCAACGGATCGAGCGCCTTCAACGAGCTGAAACCCGCCACGATAAACCGCGACAGACAATCCGCCCCCACCACCAAGACCGCGTCCGCCAAATCACGCTGCAAAAGTTTCGCCCCCTGCGAAATCGCCAGCATGCCGGAGATGCAAGCCACCGATACGCACTGGACTGGCCCCGCCGCGCCATGCGCCGCCGCCAAATCCTCCGCCAGCCACTGCGCCTGCCAATGCCGGCGCGCCGACACCGCACACGGGCGATCCTCTGTCAGCCGTTCCAACGCCTCGATATTGGCTTTCGTCGTCGCGAGCACGAGCCCGATGCGCGCCGGCGGAATGTTCTCCAGCCGACCGGCCGCCTCGTGGCGCGCCTCCCGTAACGCCCGGTCGGCCAACTCATAAATTGGGTCTTCCCCTTCCACTGTTGTGGCGCCGACGATGTTGGATTGAAAAGCCGCGCCGGTAAACCGCGGCACCGGGCGCAGTCCGCTCGTGTTGTTGCGGATCGCCTCCCGTAAGCCCGCCACATCCGCGCCCACCGCGGACACGGCGCCGCACCCGGCAATCGCTATTTCCAAAGCCCCTCCCATCGCCGGTAACAATCCAACAGGAGCGGCGGGGGCCGCAACAAGAGATTGCCGGCGGCGTCGGTGAATGCCTGGACGCTCGCGCCTCGCGCCAATAGTTGCCGGTCGGCGAGCCGGTGGACTTGGTACTGGAAATCGAGTTTGACGGATTCAGCTTTGAGCAGCCGGGCGGTGACTTCCAGCCGGTCGTTGTCGAGAGCCGGGGCAAGGTAATCCACGGTGATGCGGGCGATGGGCGCACGGAGGCCGGCCTGGCGGATGTCGGCATAATCAATCCCGTACTGCGCGCCGAAGGCGCGGCGGGCGTCCTCGAAATAACTGAGGTAATGTCCGTGCCACGCGATGCGCATCGAATCCACTTCTTGAAAGCGGACGGTAAGCTGGGTGCGAGCTTCGAGGTAGGGGCGGTCAGGCATAGACGGTCAATTCGCCGGTCGCGATCGGTTGCCCGGCGGCGGTGATCGTGCCGGCAATCAGGCGCATGGAGCCGAGCCGTTTGAGTTCACGGGTTTCGATTTCAAGCAGCAAGCCAACGGCGGGCCGGGAGTGAATCTGAAAGTTCGTGACTGCGGCGAGCATGCCGACGGCCGGTGGATGACCGCTCCCGGCCTGAGCGCCCAACGCGGCGGCAAAGGTCTGCGCGACGCATTCGACGAGAGCGGCTTCCGTCACCACGCCGTTCGCGACGGCAAAATGGTCGGGCATGAAGCAAGTCGTGGCGCGGGCGCACTCCGCATCGGCTTGGGTCAGGGTTTCGATGAAACACATCGGGGCGCGATGTGGGAGGAGTGTGACGGCGGCGATCTTCATGGCGGTGGCGCGTTCCAGAACGGATAGAAGTTGTACCACTGAAACGGATATTGTCGGACTAATTTCTCCACGCGTTCGGCATACCGGGTGGCGCAGGCTTTGAGGAACGCGTCGCGTTCGTCGTGCGCGGGCACGGCGAGGTGTTCCGCTGGAAAGCCAATGAACCGATATTGCCGGCCTTTCTCCCGCACGCCGAAGACTTGCAGCAACGGCGCGCCGGCCAACGCCGCCACCAGATACGGCCCGACAGGGAACGCCGCCGGTTCGCCGAAAAATGGGACGCGGGCGATCGGCGAGCCGTACGAGCGGTCGCCAAGCAAGGCCAGAATTTCACCGCGACGCAGGACAGCCAGCATCGGCAGGACATCGGTGGGTGAACCGGCGAGCGTGATGTAGCGAAACCGGGTTTGGGCATCGGCTTCGAGCAGACTGCGGACGGCCTCCGTTTCGCGTTTGTGCCCGGCGATGTTGACCGGCACATTGGCGCGATGCAGCAACTGACCGGCGGCTTCCCAGTTGCCGAGATGGGCATTGATCAGGACCAGCCCCCGCCCCTCAGCGAGCGCGTCGAGCAGATGTTGTTCGCCGTCGAATGTGAACTGGAACCCGCGGACGTTGCCGGTGAGAATGGCAAACCGGTCAATGATCATCTGCCCGAACGAAAAGAAATGCCGGGCAACGAGCCAGCGGCGTTTCCACCACGGTTGCGGGCCGAGCACGCGCCGGTGAAAGTCCATGGTCGCCGCCACGTCCGGTGACGCGAAAGAAAAGTAGCTGGCCACCGGCACAGCACACGCGTAGGCAAATCCCAAGCCGAGATAGCGGATCACGAGGATAAAGAACCGAATGCCGGCGGGCGTGCCGCGGAGTTTACCGGTGCCGGACCAGTGGTGACTTGAATCAGGTATAGGTGCCGCCGTTGACATTGAGGACTGCACCCGTGATGTACGCTGCCGATTCAGAACAGAGAAAAACGGCTGCCGCCGCGACTTCATCCGGCTGGCCGAACCGCCCGGCCGGGATCATCGGCAAGACTTGCTCGCGCGGAATGGCCCCGGTCATTTCGGTCTCGATGAAACCGGGCGCGAGGACGTTGACGGTGACGCCGCGTTTGGCGACTTCTTTGGCCAGCGCTTTCGATGCGCCAATGAGGCCGGCTTTGGCCGCGGCGTAGTTCACCTGCCCCGGCATGCCCGTCTGACCGGCGGTCGAGGCGATGGTGACGACGCGTCCCCAGCGATTCATCGCCATTTGTTTCACGACCGGCTGCGTGACGTTGTAGAAACTGGAAAGATTCGTCGCGATGACTTCACTCCACTGTTCCTGCTTCATGAACACCAGCAAAGCATCCTGCCGGATGCCGGCGTTGTTTATGAGGATGTCGATGCGCGGGTGTCGGCTGACGGCGGCGGAGCAGGCCGCCGCGTCGGTGACGTCAAACGGGCAAAGCTCGCCACTCCCGCCGGCTTGTTCGACCAGCGCGAGCGTGGTGGCGGCGTCGGTTTGCCGACTGCGGAAGTTGATGAGCACGTGACAGCCGTTCTGCGCCAACGCCACGGCACACGCCCGGCCAATCCCGCGACTCGCGCCGGTAACTAGTGCAATTTTCTTAACCATCCAGACTCAAAAAATGTCGGGTGCGCTCCTGCGCACGATTCGTGGGTCGCAATCGGGCACCCTACTCAATTTGTCGGATTCCAGACGTACTTGCCGGCGGGATCGACGTAGCCCATTTTGCGGCCGAGTTTCACGCGCGCCAAGCCGTCGTGGAAATTCGCGGCTTCGTCAAACTGCGGGTTGATGACGAATTTACCGTCCTTGCCGATGAAGCCCCACCGGCCGCCGACGCGGACGCGCGCCAAGCCTTCGGAGAATTTGTCGGCATCTTCAAACTGCGGGTTGATGATAAACTTGCCGGCGGCGTCGACGTAGCCCCAGACTTTCCCCAGTCGGACCGGCGCCAGGCCTTTCACGAAAACGCGGACCGCGTCGAATTGCGGGTTGATGACAAACTTGCCGTCTTTGCCGATGAACCCCCACCGGTCGCCCTGCTCCACCCCAGCCAAGTTTTCGGAAAACACGTCCGCATCCTCGAACTGTGGATTGATCACAATTTTACCGGCGGGGTCAATGTAGCCGAACCCCTTGCCGAGTTTGATCGCCGCCAGCCCACCGGAAAATTCGCCCGCGCCTTGGAATTGCGGGTTGATGACTATCGCGCCGGTCTTGTCAATGTAGCCGAACACCCGGCCCAGCTTGATCGCGGCCCGGCCTTCGGCAAAACGAGCGGCGTCATCGAACTGCGGGTTGACGATGTACTTGCCATCGGTGCCGATGTAGCCGTATTGCCGGTTCAGTTTCACGGCGGCCAGCCCCTCGCTGAACGCACCGGACTCGTCGAACTGTGGGTTGATGACGACCTTGCCGGCGGTGTCGACGTAACCCCACCGGTCCAGCCGCACCTCGGCCAGCCCGGCCGAAAACGTGCCGGCCCGCTCGAACTGCGGGTTGACCACGAGTTTGCCGGTCTTGTCCACGAAGCCCCAGCGATCACCGATCTCGACCGGGTATAACGGCCCGCCATGGACCGCACTGGTCAACACAAGCAAACTGAGCAAGGCAATGAGTTTCATCGTCGTTCCATCCATTTGATTGCTAGGATTACACCGTCAAAATTCGTCAACAGCCGGTATGACGGCAGGTCGCGTCCCGCTTCCGGTCGGAAGACCCCGAGGATCGCCGGGTCTTTCGTCAACAACACCGCATCGGCCCCGTGTTCTTTGGCGAGGTTGCAGGCGTTGGCCAACCGGGTTTCATCGCTCCACAGCCAGACCGGGAAGCGCTCATCATTGGCGAGCGGCTCGGCGCTGACCACAAACCCCAGCACGCGGTACGGTTTCGCCGGTAACCCCAGATAGGCCGGGATTGCGAAGTCCACTTCCGTCAACGCGCTGGAACTGGTCGGCCATTTCGATTGGTTGCCTTCATAGGCGAGGAAGCTGGTCAAGCCCTTCGACTTGGTCGTGTAGGGCGTCGCGCAGCCGGTCACCAGTCCGATCAGCAAAACGATCAAGCCGACTCTGGCGTAGTGGATTTTCATGGAAGTTTCTCTAGCCCGCCGCTCCAGTATCTTCAAGCCTAGAATCCAAATTGACAACTGCCCGGTTTCTCCCTAGATAACCGGTGGCGTAAGTGACCCCAACCTTCAACTGAGGAGAGCTCGATGAAAACGTATCTACGTGCAGTCTGCATCAGCAGCGTGGTATTCGCGGCCTTGTTCACCACTTCCCCCCAATCGTTTGCCGGCAAGGAGAAGACCGAGGATGAACTGATCCAGGATTTTACCCACCCGAAAGACTCGGTGGTGAAGTCCGCGATGGTTGCGGTTGAGAAACGGTTTCCCCGCAGCGCCAAAGCAATGCCCCACCTCAAAGCCGCCCTCAAAAGCGAGCGCGTCGAAGTCCGCCGCAAAGCCGCCCGTGTCTTGGGCGTGTGGCATGAAAAACTCAGCGCGGAAGAACTCCAGCCCATCTTCGCGATGTTGAAAGTCAATGAGCGCGGCGAAACCTGCGACGCCCTCAAAGCCCTCGGCGACATGCGCGAAAAATCAGCCGTGCCGGAAATCCTCCCCTGTCTGAAAAGCGACAATGCCTTCATCGTTCGCGATGCTTGCCGGGCACTCGCGCTGATCGGCGACAAGAGCGCGATCCCCGCCATCGAACCGCTCCTGACCAGCTCCGACGCGAAGATCAAGAAAGACGCCGAAGACGCGATCTTCAAACTGAAGTAATTTTTCAAACACGCAACGGGCGCGAACTCCGGTCGGTCGGAATTCGCGCCCGTTGTCTTTCCTCCCTTGTGTCACAGCACGCCGCCCGGTAATGTCCGCGCCGTGATCCGCCCCATCAGCGACGCCGAAGCTGCGTCTGCCGGCTTGCTCCGGCAAGTCGAAGATATTTTCTCCCCGACCGGTCTGCTGGCCAGCGGCAAACACTTTGAGTTTCGCCCGCAACAGCAACAGATGGCCGTGGCGGTCGCGCGGTCACTGCTCGCGTCCCGGCATCTCGCCGTCGAAGCCGGGACGGGTGTCGGCAAATCGTTCGCGTATCTCGTGCCGGCCATCCTCGCCGGCTTGGCGAGAAAACAACGCGTCATCGTCTCGACGCACACGATCAACCTCCAAGAACAACTCATCGAGAAAGACATTCCCTACCTCAAAGGAAAACTCGGCCAGGACTTCAAGGCCGTCCTCGTCAAAGGCCGCGCCAATTACCTTTGTCCGCGCCGCCTCAAACGGGCGATGCAGGACGCGACCAGTCTGTTTACCGGCGCGGAGTTGAGCGAACTGCACCGGCTTGCCGCGTGGGCCCAAACGACCAAGGACGGCTCCCTCGCCGATCTCGACGTGCAACCCGATCCGAAAGTCTGGGCCGAAGTCTGCTCCGAGCGCGGCTTGTGTACCCCGAAACGGTGCGAGAAGGACGGCGCGAAATGTTTCTACCAGCAAGCCCGCCGCGCGATGCTGACCGCCGACTTGCTGGTGGCCAATCACCATCTGTTCTTCACCGAATTGGCATTGCGCGAAGCCATCGAGGACGATGACGAAAAGGAAGACCGCGGTGTACTCTTGCCGGCGTTTGAGTTTGTCGTGCTTGACGAAGCGCACACGCTCGAAGCAGTGGCTTCCGAGCACATCGGGCTGAGTTTGTCAGCAGGCGGCGTCCGCTGGTTGCTCCACCGGCTGTGGAATCCAAAATCCGAAAAAGGCCTCGTTGCCAAGACCCGCCGGGGCGATCTCGTCCGACAAGTCGCCGGTACGCTCGATGTCGTGGAAGAGTTTTTCGACGCGGTGAACAATGCGCTCATCACGACCACCAAGGACGTCCGCGCCAGCACCGTACGTGTGCGCCGGGCGGACCTCGTGTCGGATACTCTCTCCGCGCCATTGGGTCAACTTCTCGAAGGCGTAAGCGAATTATGTGTATTGACCGAGGACAAAGAATTGCGCGAGGAATTGCAGGAATGGAGGCGGCGGGCCAACGATGTGCGCGCGACCTTGGGCACGTTCCTCAGCCAGTCGCTCGATGATCACGTGTACTGGGTGGAACGCACCGGCACGCGCCAGACCAATCTCGAGTTACGCGCTGCGCCAATCGACGTTTCGCCGTATCTGCGCGGGATGCTGTTCGAGGCGCATGAGTCGGTCGTGCTCACGAGCGCGACGTTGGCGGTGCGCAACCGCCTCGACTATTTCCTGAAACGCATCGGTGGGACTGGAGCGGAGACGTTGCAGGTCGGTTCGCCGTTTGATTTTCACCGGCAGATGAAACTCTACATCCCGAAAACGATGCCGGACCCGCGCGAGCCGGCGTACAAGGATGCCCTCGTCCGTTGGCTCAAGCACTTCATCAAACTCACCCATGGCAAGGCGCTGGTCTTGTTCACCAGTTACAGCCTGCTCCGGGAAGCCGCCGCCGAATTGCAGCCGTTCTGCGACGACCTCGGCATCGCGTTGCACGCGCAAGGCCAGGGCACATCCCGCCGGCAACTGCTCCGGCAATTCCGCGAGGATGTGGACAGCGTGTTGTTCGGCACCGAAAGTTTCTGGCAGGGCGTGGACGTACCGGGCGAAGCGTTGAGCAACGTGATTATCTGTCGCCTCCCGTTTGCCGTACCGGATCAACCATTGATCGAGGCGCGTCTCGAAGCCATCGAAGCCCGCGGCGGCAGCGCATTCGAGGAGTACAGTCTGCCCGAAGCCGTTTTGAAACTCCGGCAAGGTGTCGGCCGCTTGATCCGCCGCAAAACCGACCACGGCATCATCGTCATCCTCGACAACCGGATCCTGACGAAGCGCTACGGCCGCATTTTTCTGGACTCGTTGCCGGAATGCCCGGTCGAAATCGTCTGACTCCCTTGCTACATTCTCCCCATGGAACGAATTGTCGAACCCGAACTGATGACCGAAGCGGATCAAGCCCGCGCGTATGCTGCAGCCAACTTCGAAGAGGCCCACGCCCGCTATCCGAGGCTGTTCCAAAAAGTATTTCCCGACTGTCCCCCAACCGGCCACGCCCTCGATCTCGGCTGTGGCCCCGGCGATGTAACCCGCCGTTTCGCGCGGATTTTACCGGGCTGGAGATTCGATGCCGTGGACGGCTCACCGGCCATGCTCGCTCACGCGCCGGCCAGTGCGACGATCCGGTATATCGAAGGTTTTCTCCCCGGCGTCTCCCTGCCCTGCTCCCGGTATGACCTGGTCCTCTGCAGCAGCCTGCTTCATCATCTCCATAACCCGGCAGTTCTCTGGGAGACGATCCGCCAACACACCGGCCCCGGCAGCCTGGTCTTCGTCGTTGACCTCCGCCGGCCCGCCAGCCGGGCCGCAGCCGAGAAAATCGTCCGCGAGCAAACCAGCGGCGAACCGGAGGTTCTCCGGCGCGATTACCTCAACTCCCTGCTGGCGGCGTTCACCCCCGCAGAAGTCCGGCAGCAACTCCGTGCCGCCGGGTTGGCGAATCTCCGGGTCAAGACGATCGGGGCGCGGCACCTGATGGTGGCCGGCGTGATTACTTCGAATCCGCTTCCAGCAACTGCCAGAACTTCGGATTCTCCTGCAACAACTGGTCTTCGCTGATCGGGAGTTTGCTGCGGTAGAAGAAATCCTTGAGGGAATTCTTGTTGAGGATGCAGAGGACGTTGATCATCCCGTCGCGTTTCTCGAAGTAAATCCGGTAATCCTTCACGCGGTACCGGTAGATTTGTTTGCCGGCGCGGGTGAGCAGGCCAAATTTTTCATCCGCCTTCTCAAAGTCCGCCGGTAAGACTTGAAAGCCGTCGAGCACTTCGATTTGGACGGCGCGCGGCATGGCGGCGAGTTCTTGGGCGCTGACCTGGCTGAAAATGATCTGCAACATGCGGGGTAGATTACCGGAGGTTGAGGGCAATGTCAGGATAATTTGTGATCAAGCCGTCCACGCCCCATTCGATGTACCGGCGCATGTCAGCCGGGCGATTGACCGTCCAGACGAAGAGTTGCCAGCCGCGCCGGTGAATCTTTTCCACCGACTGGCGCGAGCGGACCAGCCGTTGGTGAACCGCCACCCCGGCAATGGGGACACGCAAGCGCTGAATGCGCCGCGCGAAGAGGCCGAAGCGCACGAGCGCCGGATCGACAAGTTGCTCGAGGCGCTGACGCGCGAGCGAAAAGAGAATCACATCCTGCCCGCGAACTTGCGCGGCGACTTTGAGCGGGTCGGCGCGTTTGATTTCGATGAGAAACCGGCCGCGACAGGTGGTGAGCACCTCCGCGAGCGTGGGGATGGCCGGGTTGAGTCGCCGGAGCCGCGCGAAGGTGATGTCGCGCACCCGGCCCCGCACGCCACAAATCCGCATCAGCCGGTAATCGTGAAAGACAATCAGTTCGCCATCGGCGGTTTCGTGGATGTCGATCTCGACCCTGTCCACGCCCAACGCAATGGCCGCCTGAATCGCCGGGATCGTATTCTCCGGATAGCGGCCACTGAAACCACGATGGGCGATGATTTGCGTCATGCGCGATGACTCCCCCGCTTGAGAAACCGCCTTGATTTCTCTGGGGTAGGCCGTATAGTCACCTCGACAAAAACGATGGGCGGTGAGGGCCGAGCAGTTTGCGAAAAGTTATTCAAGACAATGTTCGTTTCACGTCATAATCGTCTACCGCGGCGCAAGATTCTACTTTGCCTTGGTGACGCATTTTTTACCGCGGTAGCCATGTATGCGGCGGTCATGCTGCGGTTTGGCATTCACGATGGACTGGCTTACATCCACACGCATTGGGCCTCGGTGGTGGTGACGTGGGCGGTTTTCATCATTTCTTTCTACATTGCAGGGCTTTACGAGTCAACCCGACTGCAACGCATCGGGAGCACTTTGACGGCAGCGGTGGTTGCCGTTTGTTTGGGCATGGTCGTCAGTTTGGCTGTCTTCTATGTGACTTCGACAGAACGGCTTTTGGGACGCGGCGTTTTTGGCGGCTACGCAATCTTTGTCTTCGTAGCGGTATTGTCAGTCCGGTTGCTCTATTTGATGGTCAGCAACCGCGGGTTCATGCAGCAACGCTGCTTGATCATCGGCAGCAACGGCGAGGCCCGACAAGTCATTGAACTCGTCGAGCAACACCCCCACGCCGGCATTCGCATCCTCGGCCTGATTTCTTGCGGCCATGACAAAGACAAAATCGGCAAGTTCATTGACGATTATCCAATTTTGGGCGGACTGGATACCGTCGAAAAATTTGTCGCCCTCTACGATATCGAACGCTTGATCATCGCCGCGTCAGCCGAAGCAGAATTAGGCTTGCTGCGCCGACTGCGGGCCTTCCGTTACCGGGGACTGGCGTTGGTGGATTTCGTATCACTCTACGAAGAGTTGGCCCAAGAAATCCCGATTGACCATATCAACGACGAGTGGCTCCTCCTCGCGTCAATGAACAACTCGCGCATCCACATTCGCCGACTCAAACGCCTGACTGACATCGCCGTTTCGGCGATTGGGTTGCTGGTGACCTGGCCCATCATGCTCATCACCGCCGCCCTCATCCGCCTCACCTCCAAAGGCCCAGCCCTCTTTCGGCAGGAACGGCTCGGGCGCGACAGCGTGCCATTCACCCTCCTCAAATTCCGCACGATGCGTGTGGATGCCGAGAGCCAGACCGGCCCAGTGTGGGCTGTTGATGACGACCCCCGCATCACCTGGTTGGGGAAATGGCTGCGGAAGTTCCGGATTGATGAACTACCGCAACTTATCAATGTTCTCCGTGGCGAAATGAGTTTGGTCGGCCCGCGCCCCGAACGGGAAATTTTCATTCACAAACTCTCCGAAAAAATCCCCTTCTACGCCGAGCGCCTCCTGGTTCCCCCCGGCGTGACCGGCTGGGCGCAAGTAATGGCCCCCTACGCCGCCAGCATTGAGGACTCCCGGCGCAAACTCCAATTCGACCTCTACTACATCAAACACATGTCGTTCTTCCTCGACATCCTCATTTTCGCCAAGACCCTCAAGACGATCACCTTTGGCCGCGAACGCGCCAAACCCCCGCTGCCGGTTAAAACCAAACTGCCCCGCTACGTCGAAGCCAAGACCGAGACCCTTTTCTTCAATCCCTCCGCCTCCGCCAAAGCTGCCAAACTCGCTGAAGAAGTTGACGAACGCCGCCGCACCCAGCGCCTCGCGTAACTTCGTTCTGGATTTTTTCCTGTCGGCCGGCAATTCTCCCCGCGTGCAAGAGTATCTCGATCTCGTTCGCCTTGTCCTTGACCGCGGCACCCGCAAAAAAAGCCGCACCGGCATTGACACCATTTCTTATTTTGGCGCGCATTACCGGGTGGACTTGGCGAAGGGCTTCCCGCTGTTGACCACCAAAGAAATCGTCTGGAACTCCCTCCTCCACGAACTCCTCTGGTACCTCTCCGGCGAAGATCACATCCGCAACCTCCGCCAAAAAACCAAAATCTGGGACGCGTGGGCCGACGAAAACGGCAACCTCGAAACCGCCTACGGCCGGTACTGGCGCCGCTTCCCCCATCCCTATCAGGACGAAGCCGGCCACTGGCGTGTCCGCGAAGTCGACCAAATCCAATTCGTCATCGACACCCTCCGCAAAGAACCCACCAGCCGGCGCATGGTCGTCACCGCCTGGGAACCCGGCAACGCCACCACCAGCAAACTCCCCCCCTGCCACTACAGTTTCGTCTTCAACGTCCAAGGCAACCGGCTCAACTGCCACCTCACCCAACGCAGCGGCGACATCGCGCTCGGCATCCCGTTCAACCTCGCCTGCTACGCCACCCTCACCCAAATGCTCGCCCAGGAGACCGGCCTCGAAGTCGGCCACTTCAGCCATACGATCGTGGACGCCCACATCTACACCGCCGCGCCGGGCAGCGGCAAAGAAGCCTACGACCACGTTCCCGGCCTCCGCGAACAACTCACCCGCGAACCGCGTCCGCTGCCCCGGCTGGTCATCGCCAAAAAACCTCTCGCTGAACTCAAATTCGAAGATTTCCACGTGGAAGGCTACAACCCGCATCCGCGCATCAAATTCAAAGTCGCCGTATGAAGATCGTCATCATCGCCGCCGTGGCGGAGAACGGCACCATCGGCGACGCCGGCAAGATTCCTTGGCACATCAGCGACGACCTCAAACGCTTCAAACGTCTCACCCTTGGCCATCCGATCATCATGGGTCGCAAAACCTACGAGTCCCTCGGCAAACCGCTCCCCGGCCGCCGCAACGTCGTCCTCACTCGCGGCGAACCCATTCCCAACATCGAATGTTTTTCAAGTCTCGACGAAGCCCTTCAAGCCTGCACCTCCCCTCTCCCCCGCGGGGGAGAGGGTCAGGGTGAGGGGAAAGTCTTCATCATCGGCGGCGCGGAGATCTACCGGCTCGCCCTCCCCCTCGCCGACACCATGTTACTAACCCACGTCCACCGGCGCGTTGACGGCGATACAAAATTTCCGGACTTCGACCGCTCTCAGTGGCGCGAAGTCCACCGGGAAGAAACCCCCGAATACTCCTTCGTCGAATATGAAAAGTCTGTGGAATCATCAAGAAGCCAGTCAGTTCACTGACGACCTCGCGCAACGCGTCTACACCTCCCGGCTGCTCGGCCGGGATTCCTCGCTCGTCCTCCATGGCGGCGGCAACACCTCCGTCAAAACCCGCGTGAAAAATGTTTTCGGCGAGTACGAAGACATTCTCTACGTCAAAGGCAGCGGCTGGGATTTGGAAACCATCGAAGCCGCCGGCTTCTCGCCCTGCCGGATGCCGCACCTCCTCCGTCTCGCGCAACTGCCGGCGCTCTCCGACCCGCAGATGGCCAACGAACTCCGCGCGTGCATGACCAATCCCAACGCCCCGGCCCCCTCCGTCGAAGCCATCCTCCATGCAATTCTTCCGCACAAGTTCGTGGATCACACCCACGCCGACGCCTTCATCGCCATCACGAACACTCCGACCGGCGACCAACGCGTCAAAGAAATTTACGGCGACCGGGTTGTCATCATCCCCTACGTCATGCCGGGATTCAAACTGGCGAAACTCTGCGCCGAACTCTTCCCCAAACTTGCCACGGGAAAAACCATCGGCATGGCGTTGCTCCATCACGGCCTTTTCAGTTTCGGCGCGACCGCGCAAGAATCCTACGAACGCATGATCGAGTTGGTCACGCTCGCCGAACAAGTTTTTGTGGGAGCGGCGTCCCCGCCGCGACCGGGCAGAATTATGACAGCCGGTCGCGGCGGGAACGCCGCTCCCACCCAACAAGAAACCCTGGAAATCGCCACCCTCCGCCGGGAAGTTTCCGAAGTCGCGGGCTTCCCGGTCATTCTCACTGTGCAAGGCGACGTCGGCTCGCCCAACCGTGAAGGTCCGGCTACACCCGACCACGTGCTACGCACCAAACGTCTCCCGCTGATTGGCCGCGACGTGAAAGCCTACGCGGAAGCTTACCGGCAGTATTTCCGGGAATACGGCAACCCATCCCTCACCATGCTCGATCCGGCACCTCGGGTGATTTTGGACGATACGCTCGGTCTCTGCACCGTCGGCCGGTCGGTCAAAGAAGCCGGTATTGTCGCCGACATTTACCGGCACACGATTGACATCATCCACCGGGCTGAACACTGGCAGGCGTTGCCGGCGCGTGACATTTTCGACGTGGAATATTGGGACCTCGAACAAGCCAAACTCCGCAAAGCCGGTCCGCCGCCGGTGTTTGCCGGCGAAGTCGCCCTCGTGACCGGCGCGGCTTCCGGCATTGGCAATGCCTGTATGGAATCGTTCCGCAAACGGGGTGCCGCGGTGGTCGGCCTTGATCTTCAGCCTTGTCCCGACGGCATTGTCTGCGATCTCACCAACGAAGCACAAATCCGGCAAGCCCTCGCGCAGGCCATCCGCCAATACGGCGGACTCGACATGCTCGTGCTCAACGCCGGCATCTTCCCGCAATCGAGTTCCATCGCCGAGTTGACGATGGAACAGTGGCGCAAGGTCATGCAGGTGAATCTCGACGCAACCTTCGCGTTGATGCGCGAGGCATATCCATTCCTGAAACTCGCCCCAAACGGCGGACGCGTCGTCGTCATCGGCTCGAAGAACGTACCGGCACCGGGGCCGGGCGCGGCGGCGTACTCGGCGTCGAAGGCGGCGGTGAACCAACTCGCGCGCGTCGCCGCGCTCGAATGGGGCAAGGACCGGATCCGCATCAACACGCTCCACCCGAACATGGTGTTCGACACCGCGATTTGGACACCGGCAGTGCTGGAATCACGCGCCCGGCATTACGGCCTGACCATCGAGCAGTACAAGACCAACAACCTTCTCCACATCGAGATCACCAGCCGGGATGTGGCCGAGTTGGCCGCGACGATGTGCACATCCATTTTCGCCAAGACGACTGGCGCGCAAGTCCCGGTGGACGGCGGCAACGACCGAGTTATCTAGCGCGACAACTTGCAGTTCGGTCGCGCTTCTTGTATGAACGGCCCCATGGACGGGCGGGTCACGCTGCGGGATATTGCGAAACGAACCGGGTATCATTACTCGACCGTGTCGCTGGCCATGCGCGACGATCCCCGCATCCAGCCCGAGACGCGTGCCACTATCCGGCGCATTGCGGAGGAGTTGAATTACCGGCCCGACCCGATGCTCGCGCGCCTCGCGGCGTACCGGCGACGCGTGCCGGGCCTCGTGGACCCGTTACGGATCGCGTACTTGATCAACTGGCCGTCGCACGAACAATGGCGCAGCGAGCATTGCGAGGTGCGTTTTTTTGCCGGCGCAAAAAAGCGGGCGGAGGAATTGGGCTACCAACTGGAAGAAGTCTGGCCGCGGGAGTTGAAATTGTCCGGACGCCGGTTGGGCAGCATTTTGTTGACGCGCAATTATGACGGCTTGCTGGTCAGCCACACCCCAAAAGCGCGCGGGCATCTGACCCTGGATTGGTCGAAGTTGTGCGCCGTCAAAATTGGACATTCACTTGTCTATCCCCGGTTGGCTTGCGTGGAAAACGACCAGTACCGGATCATGCAGCTTGCGGTGCGCACGCTCCGGCGCAAGGGCTACCGGCGGATCGGGCTGGCGTTGCGCGCGTCGCAGGATGAATTGCTTAATCACATGTTCCGCGCGTGCTATCTCGTGGAAACAAGCCGGCCCCGGGTGTTCGAGCCGCTTCCGCCATTGGTCACCGCGCGATGGGATGAAGCGACGTTCCAGAAGTGGTACCACCGGTATCGACCCGAAGTGGTGCTGTCAGTGCATCTCAAGGTATTGGATTGGTTGCGCCGGATGAAACTGCGGGTGCCAGAGCAAGTCGGCTTTGTGGATTTGGATTGCGCGGATCAGAGCGGTGCGCGGGCCGGCATTTATCAGCATCACGAACAAGTCGGCGCGCTAGCACTCGAAACGTTGGAGTATTTGATCCAGCGCAACCACCGTGGCATCCCGGCCATCCCGCAACTGACGATCCTCGAAGGCACCTGGATTGACGGGGCCACGCTGCGTGATCACTGGGTCAGGAAGTCGAGCCGGTCCCGCTGATCCGCTGGCGCCGGCGCGCCAGATATACCGCCCCCGCACCACAGACCCAGAGCAATAAGACACTCGGTTCCGGGATGACCTCGACGCCGGTCAGCCAGAGTTGATTCCCTTGAATAAACACACTGGCTTGGCTGGTATTCCATTTGCCGCCGAGAATCTGCACAGAATTGGTCAACGCAGCGGTATTGATGCCAGTACCCCACTCCATCAACATAAACTGATCATTCGTCGCCGCGTTCCACGCGGCGCTCCCGAGCTGCAACGTCCAACTCGCGCCGGTAAAATTGATCGTCGTCGCGCTGACCGAGTCGGTCGTCGTCAAACCCAAGTCCCAGGTAAATCGGAAATTGTTTGCCAATGTCAGCGTGTCGTTGATGGACAACTGGCCGGGGTCGGGCGCGCCGGGATTCAAATTGCCGCCGCCGGCAACGTTCACCGCGCGGGAAATCGTCCCGGTGCCGCCGAGGGTGGCGCCAGCGGAGACGAAGACGGCATTCGGTGCCGCGCTGAGGCTGCCGTTGACGAGCAAGGTGCCGTTGTTGACGAGGGTCGCGCCACTGTAGGTGCTGTTACCGGAGAGGATCAACGATTTCGTGCCGGTCTTGATCAGGCCGAAACTACCACCGCTTTCCACGATGTCGCCGGTGACCTCGATGTTGCCGGCGGCGGTGTTGAATT
The DNA here is from genome assembly GCA_022072455.1 of Verrucomicrobiia bacterium. GTDB lineage: Bacteria > Verrucomicrobiota > Verrucomicrobiia > Palsa-1439 > Palsa-1439 > CAINDI01. The sequence continues at coordinate 40,691 of JAJVHY010000007.1, forward strand.
GCGCGTCAATGGTGTTGAGTAGCAAATCAAGGTGAATGGTCTGCTGCAGCGGGCTGTTGTTGACGATGTCACCGGCCAACGCCACGCGATTGCCGGCCAGTTGGAACGCGCCGGAACCATTGCTGAAGACCATGCCGGCAAACGGGGTGTCGGCGGCGAAGTTGTTGGTGTTGATCACCCGGTTGAATGTGTTGAACGCCAGCCGCGAATAATTCGTCGGCGCAGTGTCGCTGCCCCAGTTGACGGCATTGGTCCAATAGCTGTCGGTCGTACTGCCGCCGTCCCACCCCACCGTGCCGGCACCGATGACGAATGTCACAAAGTTCGTGCTCCCGACCGAAGCCGTCCCAAAATTATACGCCAGACCGGAGTTGTTTTCCCACGTCATCGCCGACACACCGGTGCCGCTGAGGGCGCCAGTGTACTGCATCAGTCGGTACAAGCCGGCAACCTGGAAGGGGAAGGCTGTGCCATCTTGATAAGTGTAAAGTTTGCCGCCGTTGACGGTGAGGCCGTTGTTGTTGGTGACGATGGTGAAATCGCTGATGTAGGGGGGCGAGATTTGGAATTCCCATTCCAACACGCTGCTGGCGTTCAGGGTCAGACTGCCGACGGTGTTGGTGCCGATGCTGTTGCCGGGAGCGAGGGTGCCGTTGTTTTGGATCGTGACCGCGCCGGCAATCGTGCCGCTGCCGCCCAATTTGGCGCCGCTGGCCACGGTGAGTGCGGGTGTGGCCAGCGAACCGTTGACGCGCAAGGTGCCGCCGTTGAGAGCGGTTGTGCCCGTGTAGGTGTTGTTGCCGGAGAGTACCAACTGCCCCGAGCCAACTTTGGTGAGGCTGCCGGAGCCGCTGATGACTCCCGTGAAAGTCGTGCTGGCATTGTTGCCGCCGACCGTCAACGCGGCGCGATTGGTGATGTGGCCACCGCCCGCTAGCGAGCCGATGCTCTGGTTGAACGCGCCGAAGTTGACGGTGCCGCCGCTGTTGACGGTAAGCGCGCCGGATGAGGAGAGCACATTGGCCGCGCTGGCTTGGAGCGTACCGGCGTTGACTGTTGTGCCGCCGTTATAACTGTTGTTGCCGGACAGAATCAGCGTACCGGTGCCGTTCTTGGTGAGGCTGCCGGTGCCGCTCATGATGCCGGAGTATGTGGTGCTGGTGTTGTCAGCACCGGCTTGCAGGGCGGCATTATTGATGATGCGCCCGCCACCGGAAACGGAGCCGACGACTTGGTCGAATGCGCCAAAGTTGACAGTCGCGCCATTGGCGACGCTGAGTTGCGCCGTTCCCGAAACGGTATTGGCAGCGCCAGCCTGCAATGTCCCGGCATTGACGGTGGTCGCGCCCGTGTAGAGATTATTACCGGACAGTAACAGCGCCCCGGCGCCGGCCTTGATGATGCCGCCGACCGCCGCCCCTTCATTTGTGATGGCAACCGCAATTTCGACATCCACTGCGGCGGGGCCATTGCCGATGGTAAAGGTACGAATGCCATTCAGCGCGATATGACCGAGATTGGCGACGCTGTTGTTGGTGTTGGCAATCATCACAGTGTTGGGATTCGCCAGGTTGGCATTCACAGTCAAATCACCGTTCAGCACCAATTTACCGGCTCGATTAGTGGCATGAGAGAAGAAAACAATTCCCGTATAAACGCCGCTGGCCGGGGCCTGGATGAGGATGTCGTTGAAGTTGAAGATCGCGTTGACGCTCACTGCAGCGGTGGAGATCGGTACGACGATGCGGCCGCCGTTCAGTGTCGTCAGTCCAGCCACAGTCACGTCACCACCCGTCTGCGACCGCAGATCATTCGAGTTGATCAACGCCGCGCCATTGATGTTCAAAACGGCGCTGTTGCCCGAACTGCTGTAGCTCAGATTCCCGCCATTCATGGTCAGGTTGTTGATCGTTTCAGGGTGACCGTTGTTGCCGCTGCTCAACGTGCTATCCATCACAAAAGTCCCGCCATTGAGAGTCAGGTTAGCCGTATCGGGGATGGCATTCCCGGTCTTGAGCAATATCCCGCCGTTGATCACTAGATCGCCGGGAACGCTGTTATTTTGAATCGTTTTGGCCAGAAGCAATACCCCGCTGTTCAGGGTCGTCACTCCGGTGTACTTGTTCGTCGTTCCGCCCCCCAGCATGATCTGCCCCGAGCCTCCACCAAACGTCACCCCATTCCCACCGTCGTTGGTGATGACTCCGTAAATCTCCAACCGGCCGGGGGTATTGCCCTGATTCAACCCCGCCGTGAACGCCGTGAACACACCCTCGCGACCATTCAGGTTCAAGGTCAGATTGCTCAAGATCATCGCGTCGGACGCGTGATCCACATCGATCGACTGTTGCACGAAGATTGCGCCGCTATTCAACACCAACTGCCGACTGAGCGTGTCCCCCAAAATTGCCACCCCGGTGTTTGTCCCGACACCAGTCACGTTGAAGGACAACGAGTTGATCGTGGTGTTGGCCGTCAGAATATTCGTGATCACTCCCGAACCCGAGGTGTTCACGTACCGCACATTGTCCAGCTGAGTTTGGCCATTGACGATCCCACTGGTGTATTCGGTCGCCGCGTCGAGCAACCGCAGCCCGTAGGTTGAGTCATACGTCGCCAACCCGCTCCCGGAGCCGGTCGCCGTGTTTGTTTCCGCCAATACCCCTACCAAGATGCTCCTGGTCGTCGTCCCAATCCCGCCGCCACCACCAAGCAACGTCGGTGTTGTCCCGAAGGTAACATTCGCGCTGCTGGCCGTCGCCGACGCAATCGTATTCGTCCCCAAGCCGCTGCCCCGGATCAGCATCACTGAACTGCCGGCCGCGCGCACAAAACTCCCAATGCTCAATTGCGCGTTGCGGGCCGAGTTCGCACCAATGCTGACGGTCGAGATACTCCCCGCGCCCACAATCAGCGCGCCGCCAATCCCATCCACCGAGTTGGCCGTCGCGTTGCCAACCACCGAGAGCGTCCCTTTGTTCAACAACAAACTCCCCACCCGCGTCGTCCCCACCACCCCGTTCGCGCTGCTGTCAAAACGTACATTCCCGTTGCCATTCAGCGTGACTGCAGAATTGGCAATCGCCCCATTCGCGCCGGTCAGACTCAGAATCCCGCGGTTCACCACCGTGTCCCCGCTGTAAGTTGTCGCCCCGGCAATGCTCAGGGTCGCGCCCCCCTCTTTGATGATCCCGCCATTGCCGATCGAGTTCAGAAAATGCAGACTCCCGCTGTTGATTGTCAGCGTCCGCGTCACCCCGCCCAAATCCACATCGAGGTTCTTGCCGGCGGTTGTGTTACCAATCGTGAGGATCCGCGTCGTCGAATCCGGCTCGGCGAGAATATCGCCGCCCAACGTAATCGTTCGATTGCCATTGGTGCCGACCAAGCTCATGTGGAACGAGCCGGCATAGAGAAAGTTAAAACCGGTCGCCAGCACCGCGTCGTGATCAAAAGTTACCACGGGCGTGCCCACCAATGTCAGCGTGGAATCCCAAATGCCGTTGACGTCGCCGCCGACCCAGTTGGCGGTGTTGGTGTAATCGTAGACCCCAGCTCCAGTCTGATTCCAGCCGGTCGTCTGCGCCGAAGCCGGAGACAGCCAGCCGGTCAACAGGCTGCCGCAGAGCAAAAGGATTTTCTTCATCATTGCGGCTCCCTCATAATGGGTTATTGCTCAGATTCAGCCGACCCGCGTGGCCGTCAAAAAACACCGCGTTCCGATAGTTCTTGTGAAATTCGGGCAAGCCAGCCACGTTGTGATCGCGGAGCATCCAAATGGTGGCCAACTGCCCGGGATTCAAGATCGCCAGCCGGTACGGCCTGGGATTGTCCCACCCACAATTGGGATTGCAGCAATTCCCTCCCCAGATGCCACCGGCCACCGCGACGCTGCCCAGTGTGGTCGCGTAGTTCAGGGCATAACAATACCGGATATTGTCCGCCGAACCGGCACTCGGGCGCCAAGCGTGAACCCAAGATGGGCATTCGTAGACTTTGACATACCCCAAGAATGGACTAGTCCCGCCACCGGGATTCCGGGCCGGCAAGTAATTCCGCAGCCGGCGTTGAAACCGCCGGCAATCCCAGTCGTGATACGGGCCTTGCCGGCTGAAGAAGCCGCCGGGCAGGATGCCTTCGTTGTCATCGGAATAATTGAGAATGGAGAAAGCAATTTGCCGTAAATTGTTCTGGCAAATCGTCGCCCGGCCCCGCTCCCGCGCCGACGCCAACGCCGGCAACAGCAGCGACGCCAGCACCGCAATGATCGCAATCACGACCAGTAACTCGATCAAGGTAAAGGCGGTTTGGCGCAGGGCGTTGATCATTTCCTTCTCCGCCGCAACACAACCGCCCCGGTAATTCCCAGCGCCACCAAAACCCAACTCGCTGGCTCCGGCACGACCGTCAGCAACAAGTCGTTATTCAAACTGTCAACGGTGAGTGTTCCGGTTAGCCCGCCGGGCAGCCCCCCGGAGAGCGTCCCACCCAACGCACCCGCAAGCCCGTTCGCATCAATCAACAAATATGTCCCCTCCGCCAACCCGCCGGCATCGGTGAAGGTGAAATCGGTGAATTGTTGGCCCGACAGTGTGAGCAAACCGGTGGCCACGATTTTGTCGCCACTGCCCGGCGCACCGAGCTCGTAGTTGAATTTCGCGCCCGCCGCCAGCGTGAGGTTGCTGACAGTGAACACGCCCACACTGGCGCCCGGCGACAGAATGCCGGCGGCATCGACGCCAACGTTGCCGACCGTGCCGATGCCGCCCAGCGTCGCACCCGCTTGCACGGAAACTGGGCTGGCCAAGTTCAAGGCGCCGTCAACAAGCAGCGTACCGTTGCTGACAACGGTGGGGCCGGTATAGAGGTTGTTACCGGAGAGCAACAGCGTACCGGCACCGGATTTGATCAAGCCGCCGATCGCTGCGCCTTCGTTCGTGATGGTCACCGCGATCTCGACATCCACCGCGCCGGGGCCGTTGCCGATGGTCATGGTCCGATTGCCGGAAAGCGCGATGTGACCCACATTGGCAAGGCTGTTGTTGGTGTTGGCGAGGGCCACGGTGTTGGGATTGGCAAGGTTGGCGTTCACCGTCAAATTCCCATTCAGCACCAATTTTCCGGCGCGATTGCTGCCGTGGGAGAAGAACACGATCCCGGTGTAAACACCGCTGGCCGGCGTGTTGATGACGATATCGTAGAAGGTGAAAATCGCATTCACATTCGCCGTGCTGCTGGAGATAGGCACAACGATGCGCCCGCCATTCAGCGTTGTCAGCCCGGCCACAGTCACGTCACCGCCGGTTTGTGAGCGGAGATCGTTGGAGTTGATCAGCGCGGCGCCGTTGATGTTCAACGCGGCGCCGCTTCCCGAACTGCTGTAACTCAGATTGCCACCGTTCATGGTCAGATTGTTGATCGTTTCCGAGTGCCCGTTGTTGCCGCTGCTCAACGTGCTATCCATCACAAAAGTCCCGCCGTTGAGAGTGAGATTGGCTGTGTCGGGGATGGCTTCGGTGTTCTTTAGCAACGTCCCGCCATTGATTACCAAATCTCCCGGGACGCTGATATTTTGGATCGTTTTGGCCAGCAGCAAAATCCCACTGTTCAAGGTCGTGACCCCGGTATAGGCGTTGGTTGTTCCGCCGCCCACCATGATCTGCCCCGACCCGCCGGCAAACGTCACCCCATTCCCGTCGTCGTTGGTGATGACACCATAAATCTCCAATCGGCCGGGTGTGTTGCCCTGATTCAACCCCGCCGTGAACGCCGTGAACACACCCTCGCGACCATTCAGGTTCAAGGTCAGATTGCTCAAGATCATCGCGTCGGACGCGTGATCCAACACAAGCGACTGTTGCACGAAGATCGCGCCGCTGTTTAACACCAACTGCCGACTGAGCGTGTCCCCCAAAATTGCCACCCCGGTGTTGGTCCCGGCGCCACTCAACTGGAATGACAACGAGTTGATCGTCGTGTTGGCCGACAGGATATTTGTGATCACTCCCGCCCCCGAGGTGTTCACGTACCGCACGTTATCCAGTTGTGTCTGCCCGCTCGTGATCCCGGCCGTGTATTCCGTCGCGGCGTTCAGCAACCGCACCCCGTAGGTCGAATCATACGTTACCAATCCGCTGCCGGAGCCGCTGGTGTTCGTCTCTCCCAGCGCGCCGACCAGAATTCCAATCGTCGTCGTCCCTGCTCCCCCGCCGCCGCCAAGCAAGGTGGGTGCAGTTCCAAATGTCATGTTCGCGCCCCCCGCCGTCGTGGACGCAATCGTGTTCGTTCCCAACCCGCTGCCCCGCAGCAACACCACCGAACTGCCGGCCGCGCGCACGAAACTACCGGCGCTCAGTTGCGCGTTACGGGCCAAGTTCGCACCAATGCTGACGGTCGAGATGCTCCCCGCGCCCACAATCAGCGCGCCGCCAATCCCATCCACCGAGTTGGCCGTCGCGTTGCCAACCACCGAGAGCGTCCCCTTGTTCAACAACAAACTCCCCACCCGCGTCGTCCCCACCACCCCGTTCGCGCTGCTGTCGAACCGCACATTACCGCCGCCATCCAGCGTTACTGCAGAATTGGCAATCGCCCCGTTCGCGCCGGTCAGACTCAGAATCCCGCGGTTCACCACCGTATCCCCGCTGTAAGTCGTCGCCCCGGCAATGCTCAGGGTCGCGCCCCCCTCTTTGATGATCCCGCCATTGCCGATCGAGTTCAGAAAATGCAGACTCCCGCTGTTGATTGTCAGCGTCCGCGTCACCCCGCCCAAATCCACATCGAGGTTCTTGCCGGCGGTTGTGTTACCAATCGTGAGGATCCGCGTCGTCGAATCCGGCTCGGCGAGAATATCGCCGCCCAACGTAATCGTTCGATTGCCATTGGTGCCGACCAAGCTCATGTGGAACGAGCCGGCATAGAGAAAGTTAAAACCGGTCGCCAGCACCGCGTCGTGATCAAAAGTTACCACGGGCGTGCCCACCAATGTCAGCGTGGAATCCCAAATGCCGTTGACGTCGCCGCCGACCCAGTTGGCGGTGTTGGTGTAATCGTAGACCCCAGCTCCAGTCTGATTCCAGCCGGTCGTCTGCGCCGAAGCCGGAGACAGCAGGACCCAGCCGGCGAACGCAGTGAACACAAATTGCCCAAGGCGGTATAGGATTGAATGCATGATCATTTTAATTCCCATGGTGGTGATTGATATGATCGCCTCATTGTCCCGTCAAAACGCTGTCGCGACCCTTCCTCACCTTTGCCACCACACTACTACATCACAGCCAGCCAACAACCGGTTCTTGTTTCAACCTGTTGAATTAAATGAGCGAAATCGGGCGTGCTTCAACAGGTTGAAAGGCAAACAGATTGTCCCACGCCAACACACTGCTAAATTGCCGCCCAGACGGGATTCCGGCGACCATCGGTCACCGGCGCACATTGATGAAAAAATCGCCATCCAACCATCGCAGCCGGGGGTTCACGCTGATCGAAATGCTCACCGTGCTCGGTATCATCATGCTGCTTGTCGCCGTCATTCTTGGCACCATGCGTCACGCCGAACGCAAAATCGGCATCTCGCTGGCGCGCGCTGAAATCAACGCAATGGAAATGGCCCTCGAAGCCTATCGCGCCGACAACGGTTACTATCCGTTAACTGGCGGCGTGCGCCCGGCCTTCCAACACGCAGTTCGCGGGACGCTCCCGGGATTTCTCGCGGCTTGCAGCAATTCGTGGGTCCTCTATTGCGCCCTGAGCGGCACCTCGCTCGATGGCACTCCCAACAAATCCAAAGCCTACTTCCAATTTCCGCCCAACCGCTTGGAGCAATCGTTCTATCTCGGCACGTATGGCGGCCCCGGCGGCACCAATGTCAACCTCACCGATGTTCTCGGCACGCCAAACGGCAAGATCTTCGTGGATAACTTCCGCAACCCCTACGCCTACTACCGGCCCGCAACCCCGGCCACGGATCGCAAAAATCCAGCGACATTCGACCTTTGGAGCTTTGGCCCCGATGGCAAATCCGTTAGCGCAGCCGATCTGCTTGACGACCTCACCAATTGGACGCATTAGGGGCCATGAACACCGCTGCCCGCTCGCAAACCCGGCTCGCGTTCACTCTGATCGAAGTCCTCACGGTGATTGGCATCATCGCAATTCTCTTGGGACTGCTCGTACCGGCTTTGGGTTATGCCCGGGCGCGCGCCCGCGAACTCCAATGCGCGAGCAATTTGCGGCAACTCTACGTCTTGTCCAAAATGTATACGAACGACAACGGCGGGTGGATTCCCTTCTCTGCCGGCTCGGGTGGCGCGGTCTGGCCGTGGATTGGCCGCTACCTGCCCTCCGGCTCGCTCGGCATCGGCCCGAAATCATTAACGTACTGCCCGGCCGCCACCAACAAGGGCACCATCAGTTACGTCGCCGATACCGGCAGCGGAGCCGGCGTCCGCAACGTCAACAACCTCCCCGATCCAGCGGGAACAAGGTGGTTGTACGACTCCGCTTCCTACTGTGCCCAAAACTGCGGCTACGGTTCCACCACCCGGCATCGCGGCGGCTGGAATGTCCTGTACTGGGACGGTCACGTCGCTCGCGTCCAACCCTAACCCCCAGGAGAAACCATGAAAACCATCTACACCATAAGCCTCTTCGCCCTGCTCGCTCCACTCACCTGCCCGGCCCTGACGCTGTTCGACTTCAACACCAAACCCACCTTCTTCCACTTTCAGAACTCCGAAACCACGGTCGCCCTCTCACTCGCCGACGAATCCGCCTTGCCGGCATCGAAAAGCCTCCAAGCAAAATACGAGTTTGCCGGCGACCAGGCCTACATCGGCTTGGCAATTGACTTCAAACACCTCGCGCCGAAGCAGGGCCAATGGGAAACCTTTACCGGCCTGACTGTCGTGGCCAAAGCCGCCGAACCGACCAAACTCGTCGTCCAGCTCATCGTCGCCGGCAAGACCTACTCCACGACCCTCGAAATCACCAAGAACTGGACACGGTTCACCGTCCCGTTCACCGACTTCAAGCTCAAGGACGGCGGGAGTTTTGACCCCAAGACCATGAAAATTGACCGGCTTGCTTTACGTCCCGGCCGCAAACCCAACGCGAACACTCTGCTCGTCGACGAAATCACCTTGGAAGAAACTGTTTCCGCCGCCAAACAAGAGCCGGTCACTCCCACGAAATAATCACTTGTTGCTGCTCCGCATCATTGCCGGCTTATTGCTGTTTGGCGTTGTCTCATTGCGCGCCGAACCCCGGCAACTCCTCACCTTCAGCGATTTCAACCCGACCGACCCGGCCATCACCTGGGAAGAAGAAAACGGCACCCGCTTCCTCCGTCTCACCACGCCCAAACCAGAAGTCACCATCGAACAAAAACGCACTATCCCCCTCCCGGCGGACGTGAAAGGGGTGGATTTGTTCGTCCGGTTCCGCGTCGCGAATTTCAAATTTGGCGCCGGTGGCGACGGCAAGCCGTCTTATGGCAAAGACATGCACTTCCGCTTTAAGTTCCTTGATGCCGCCGGCAAGGCTGTCCCGAAATCTGGCGGCGGATTTGTGTTCGATTCGCATGCGAAGACTTGGACCAACCTCACCCGGCGCGTCCTCGTTCCCGCCGGTGCCACGCAACTCGAAATCGCCGCCGGCAACTACAAAGTCGCCGCCGGCACTCTCGACCTTGCCGAAATTCGTGTCACCGCCATGCCCGACGCCGAAGCCGAGGCATTGATTCAAGCCAACGCCGCGGCGGCGAAAAAAGCGGCGGATGACGAGGCCGCCCTCCCGGCAATCCTCGCCTTACCGCCGACGACCGTGGAACTCAAAGTCGCCGGCAACAAACTCGTCACCCCCACCGGCCAGGAAGTCTGGTTGCAAGGCGTGAACGTGTGCAGCCTCGAGTGGTCGGCGAAAGGGGAAAACGTCTTGCGCTCGATCAAAGTCGCGATTGACGACTGGAAAGCCAACGTCATCCGCTTGCCGGTCCACGACAAATACTGGCTCGGCGCCGAGGCGGACGCCTACCGGCTGCTCGTGGACAACGCGATCAAACTTGCGGCGGCGCGGGGCGCGTATGTGATTCTTGATTTGCACCGGTTTCACTCGCCGGATGAAAAGGCTGTCGAGTTTTGGAAAGATGCCGGGGCCCGGTATGCGAACCATCCGGCCGTGCTCTTCGATCTCTTCAACGAACCGACCATGAAAGATTGGGGCGTCTGGCGCAATGGCGGTACGATCACTTACAAAGACAAAACCGTCGAAGCCACCGGCATGCAGACGCTCCTCGAAACCGTTCGCCGTACCGGCGCGAGGAACATCATCGTCGCCGGCGGCATCGGCTACGCGTACGATTTGAGCGGCGTGCTCAACGGCTTCGCCCTCGAAGACAAATCCGGCAACGGCATCGTGTACGCCACGCATTTCTACAACTGGCACCGCGGCTGGGAGCAGAAGTTTCTCGCGCTGGCCGAAAAGTATCCGCTGCTCGTCGGCGAGTTTGGGGCCGACGTGAAAAAGATGTCCTTCGTCCCGGCCAAGAACCAGGAGGACCCGTACACGTGGTCGCCCGACGCCCTCGCGCTTGTGCAGAAATACCGGCTGCATTGGACGGCGTTTTCCTTCCACCCGAAAGCCACGCCGGTGTTGCTGAAAAATTGGGACTACGAGCCGACGCCCTTCTGGGGCGCGTTTGTGAAAGACGCGCTCGCCGGCAAATCGTTTGAGTTGCAGAAACTCCGGTAGTTTCAACAGTGTGAAGTACGTTCACGTTGTCGTGTGCTAGAGTTTGCCACATGGTATCCATCATCCAACGTTTCCCAGAAAATCCACTCCTGCGCCCCGCCGACATCCCGGCCAGCACACCGGATCTGACGGTCGAGTGCGTATTGAATCCCGGCGCGTTCCGGTATCGCGGGCGCACCGGCTTGCTCCTGCGCGTCGCCGAACGGCCCCGGCAAGAACCGGGTTGGATCAGCACGCCAGTCCTCGACGCCGGCCAGATCAAAATCCTCCGCGTCCGCCAGAACGACCCGGATTTGAAAAGCACCGACCCGCGCGTTTTCACCTACAAGGGCCGGCAATACTTGACCACGTTGTCCCATCTCCGGTTGGCGTGGAGCGAGGACGGCATCCATTTCACCGTCGAACCGCAGCCGGCCTTGCTTGGCGTGGGCGACCACGAGACGTTTGGGATTGAAGATTGCCGGGTGGAGTTTGTGGCCGGTCAGTATTGGTTGACCTATACCGCCGTGTCGGAGTTTGGCGTGGGCGTTGGGCTGATTTCGACAATGGATTGGCAGACGTACACCCGGCACGGCATCATCTTTCCGCCGCACAACAAGGATTGCGCGCTCTTCCCGGAGAAAGTTGCCGGCCACTACTGGGCGTTTCATCGGCCAAGCGGTTTGGGGCTGGGCGGTAATTTCATCTGGCTGAGCCGGTCGCCGGACTTGTTGCATTGGGGCGATCATCGGTGCATTGCCGCGACTCGTCCCGGCCAGTGGGACAGCGAACGCATCGGGGCCGGCGCCGCGCCGATCAAGACAGAGCGCGGCTGGCTCGCGATTTACCACGGTGCCGACCAGAAAAGCCGGTATTGCCTCGGCGGCTTGTTGCTCGATTTGAATGACCCTTACCGGGTGTTGGCGCGTTCGCGTGAGCCACTCATGGAGCCGGTCGCGGATTATGAGCAGCGCGGCTTTTTCGGCAACGTTGTCTTCACAAATGGTCACGTCGTGGATGGGGATTCCATCGCGATTTATTACGGCGCGTCCGATTCGCTCGTCTGCGGCGCGCGCGCGTCAATTCAGGAGATCCTCAAAAGATTATGAAATTCCACATTGTTCTTGCCGTCAGCGCGCTGACAGTTTCGAGCTGGGCCGCAAGCGAATCATTGATCGCCAACGGTGATTTCGCCACCACGACCGGCTGGCACGCGCCGAGCACCACCATTTCCTACCCGCAGGACGGTGAGAATACTTTTCTCCGGTTGCAATCCACCGAACCCGGTCAGAACGTCCTGATTTACCGGGCCATCCCGCTCCCGCCGGAGGTCAAAGCGTTGGAACTGAGTTACCGGGTTCGGTTCGAGGGCATCAAACCGGGGGAACAACCGTGGTTCGATGGACGCATCATGATGAATTTCAAGGATGCCGATAAAAAAACTGTTGGCAGCCCCAGCGCACCTAGCTTCCGCGGCACAAAAGCCGAATGGGAAACGCGGACCCAAAGTTTTCTCGTACCGGAAGACGCGACGACTCTCGAATTCATGCCCACACTGTTTCAGGCGCAGGCCGGTACGCTGGACTTTGATGATTTTCAACTCAAGCCCATCGCGCCGGAAATCGTCCGCGCCCAAATCGCCGAGCGGGCAGCCAAACTCCGCGCGAAAGTCACCCGGTCGGCCGACCAATCGATCATTGCCAACGGCGATTTCGAATCGGACCAAAATGGTTGGGTCAAAGCCGGTGACCCGAACGTCCGCATCGAAACCGAAGACGGCAATCGTTTCCTGCGCCTCGAAAGCACTGAACCCGGCAAGATGTACTCGGTTTACCGGGCGATCCCGCTGACAGCCGACGACAAGGCGTTTGAGCTGACTTGCCGGGCGCGTTACAGCAACATCAAAGTCGGCAGCAAGTCGTGGTTTGACGGGCGGATCATCATCAACCTGAAAGATGCCGGCAAAAAGGTCGTCGGCTCGCCGGGACCGCCGGTCTTCAAAGGGACGATCACCGACTGGAAAACAGTTACCCGGAAATTCCTCGTCCCCGACAATGCCATCTCGCTCGAACTGATGCCGACATTGTTTCACGCGAGTTCCGGCACGCTGGACATTGACGACTTGCAGTTGAAACCGATTGACCCGGCCACCGTACCCAAACCGGTCGACATGTCGTCGCCCGTGGTCGCCGCGCCACCGGTCGACAAACTCCCACCGGAACTACGCGTCGTCGGCAACGAACTCCACACCGCCGCCGGCCAACCCGTCTGGTTGCAGGGCCTCAGTGTGGACAGCCTCCAATGGTCAGCGACCGGCGACCGCATCGTCACGTCCATCGTCGTCGGCATCGAACAGTGGAAAGCCAACTGCATCCGGCTAGCAGTTACCGAAAACTTTTGGTTTGGCCGGTCGGATTTTCAGAAGGACGGCGGTAAACGCTACCGGCAGGTGATTGACAGCGCGGTCAATACGGCCGCTGCCCGCGGCGCGTACCTGGTGATTGACCTCCATCGCTTCCGCGCCCCGACTCGCGACCACTTGGAATTCTGGAAGGAAGTGGCCGCCCAATACAAAAACCATCCCGCTGTGATGTTCGACATCTTCAACGAACCCCACGACATCACCTGGGAAGTCTGGCGCAACGGCGGCGAGGTGACGGACAAGGTCAAACGCAAGGAAGGTGTCGCGGTCGAAAACAAAGACGAACTCCGCCGCTTTCAAGCCGTCGGCATGCAGGAGTTGGTCGAAGCGATCCGCGCGGTTGGCGCAAAGAACATCATCATTGCCGGCGGGCTGGACTGGAGCTACGACATCAGCGGCATCCTCAAAGGGTTCGCGCTCGAAGACAAAACCGGCAACGGCATCATGTACTCGACCCACGTTTACCCATGGAAAAGCGATTGGCAGAACAAGTTCCTCGTCGTCGCCGAAAAACATCCGCTCTTCCTTGGCGAAGTCGGCGCGATCCGCGCGTGGGAAGATTTTTCGTTCATCGGCCCCAGCCAGCGTTACCCGCTCGAAGGCTGGGCTGAGGATGTGGTGGCGTTGATCCAGAAACACAAACTGAACTGGACCGCCTTCAGCTTCCACCCGACATGCGGCCCGCCGATCATCACCGGCTGGGATTACAACCCGACGCCGTTCTGGGGTGTCTACGTCAAACGCGCCCTAGGCGGCGAAGTGTTCGAGTTGAAGAAACTGCGCTGAATCGGGTGGCAACTGATGGCTACCAGTTTACGACTGCAGAATCTGGAGGTGCCGTGTGACACTTCCTACGATGTGATTGTGATCGGCGGCGGCCCCGCTGGTTGCACCGCGGCCGCGGCCGCGGCGCGCGAAGGGGCGCGCACCTTGTTGCTGGAAGCATCTGGTTGCTTGGGCGGCAGCGGAACGTCGGCGCTGGTTCCAGCGTGGTGTCCATTCTCTGATAAGGAACGGATTATCTACGCCGGCTTGGCTGCCACAATCTTTGCCCGCGCCAAAGAAGGCATGGCACATGTCAAGCCTACGGACCGCGACTGGGTGCCGATCGACGCCGAACGCCTCAAACGTGTGTACGACGATCTGGTAACCGGCGCGGGCGCGACCGTGTTGTTTCACACGATGTTGGCGCACGTGGAAACGGATCGCGCCGGCCGAGTCACCGGCATTCTCACGGCCAACAAAGCTGGACTGCGAGCCTGGCGCGCATCGGTCTTTGTGGATTGCACGGGCGACGCCGATCTCACCGCATGGGCTGGTGGCGAGTTCCAGAAGGGCGATGCCGCCGGCACGCATCTGATGCCGGCCACCCACTGCTTCGTGCTCTCAAATGTGGACGATTATGCGTTCCGCCACGGGCCAGCCGTCTACGGTGCCACCCCCAACGGCCCAATCCAGAGGATAGTGGCCTCCGGCAAGTATCCATTGATTTCCGATCTGCATTGCTGTTGTAATTTTGTCGGACCGGGCACCGTCGGTTTCAATGCCGGCCACATCTTCGAGGTGGACAACACCGATCCAGCCAGTGTCTCAGCGGCGCTCATTCAGGGACGTAAAATGGCTGCGCAGTTTCGTGACGCCTTGGCGGAGTTTCACCCCCAGGCGTTCGGCAACGCCTTCCTCGTCACCACCGGCGCCCAAATGGGGATCCGCGAAACCCGGCGCATCGTTGGCGACTACGTCCTGACCCTCGACGATTACCTCCAGCGGCGGAGTTTCACGGACGAGATTTGTCGCAATTGTTACTACATTGACGTGCACTGGGCGAAAGACCAGATCGTGAAAGACAAAGCACAGATGGCGCAATGGGAGACTGCCGGTTACCGGTACAACCCCGGCGAATCACACGGTATTCCGTATCGGTGTTTGACTCCGCACCAGCTGCGCAACGTGTTGGTGGCCGGGCGTTCGATATCCTGCGAACAGTTGGTGCAGGGCAGCGTGCGCGTCATGCCGGTCTGCTTGGCGATGGGCGAAGCCGCAGGACTGGCTGCCGCGCTGGCTGCCCGGCACTCGCTGGCTGATGTCCATGCGGTGGATGTCGGCTGCTTGCGCGCCCGCCTCCGGGAAGAGGGCGGATATTTGCCGTGAGCAAGCGCTACCGGAGATTGAAATTGTTCATCGAAGTCGCGCTGGCGTCGCGGACGATGTTGTTGCTGACATAACCCGAGCTATACCAGCCGGCATGCCCATCAGTGAACAAGATGTTCCCGCCGTTTTGGTGTTTGGTGAGATCAAACACTGACCCCACGTTCCCAACGTTCGCGATCCCACCCAGATGCCAGTCCGTGGCTTCGGCCACATGAATCGCGTTCGCCGGCCGGGCAATCGCGCCGAATGGCCGCGGCACCGACCACGCCCGCGGATTCGCCCCACCCCAACCACCGGGCGTCTGCAAGTACAACGATTCGGCATACGTCGCACCCCACGGACATTCGTTCGGATCATTTTCCGGGCAACCCCAAACGGTGTTCTTCAACCCATACTTCTGTTTCCATTTACCCCAGTATGCCGAGCTTTTGATCCGCGTGGGATCTTCCGGCTCATTGTTGCCGAGCGGCGGCGGGTTGAGCCCGGCCCATTGGCGCAGGCCGGTGTACGGGCCGATACAATTCCACATTCCATACGCGCCGGCCGTTCCGGCCGCGTTGTAAGACGACGCTGCATTCAGGGGCGGCAAGAAACCATGGTGATCGTCGAGATACATCTGAAAGCCCAGCCCGATTTGCCGCAGGTTGGCGACACATTTCGTGGTGCGCGACTTGGCCCGCGCCGTCCGCAACGCCGGCAACAACAGACTCGCCAACAAGGCAATAATCGCCACGACGACCAAGAGTTCGATCAAGGTAAAGCCGGTCCGTCTTGATTTTTTCCGATTCGTCATCGAAACCCCATTGCCATGGCAAAAATACTCCCACCACCTTCGATACGCCAGTGGCGACTCATTCAATCAGTTGAAGCGGTTCAGATCCGTCACCGTCACCAACGCCACATCCACGCGGTCGTGGACGGTCGTGGTGTAGCAGATGTACCGGTCGTTCTGGCAGAATTGCGGATGCGGATGCAGATGAACGCACTGCGTCAACCCAGCCGCCAGCGGCGGACGGTTCACGATTTCCACTTGCCGGCCGGTGACGGTGTCAAGAAACGCAACATGACAGTCCGAAACTACCGGGTCGGCCATGCGGTCCGTGACCAGATAGCGCCCCGTCCGGTCGGAATGACCGTGCGCGAGATGGCCGGGCCAACGGATGGTTTCCGCGCGCGTGGCAAGATTCACTTTCTTGATCCCAACTCCGTAATGCACATACCAGACATGTTGACCGCCGCTATCCCACCATTCATGGCCACTGTGGCTGACCGGCTCCTGCAAAATCGGCCGCAATTTTTCACCGCGCCGAATCCACCAGAGCCGGTGATACAACTGCGCCCCATCAAACGGCTGCCGGTCTTTGTGATCCTGCCAATACTCGTAAGCGACCATCTGCACCGCCGGGTCGGTGGGGCTGAACAACGCGTGATCCAAGAACTGGTTCTCGACCGTTTGCCACAACACGTACGGGGCGCCGTCCAAAGGCAACTCCCCGATGTGCGTGACCGCGTTTCCATTCGGTAAAACAAACCGGGTATCCAGATTCAAACTCCGCCGATCCGCCGAGAATGTCGGATGCGTAGCCAACCGTTCCAGTTTGCCGTGGGCCAGTTCTTTCGGAAAACGATTCACTAATACCGGCTGGTCATTTGCCTCGGGGCCGCGCTTCCAAATATCCAGCTGGTTGCCCCAATAAACATCGCCCGTGGTCCGATCCACCACCGGCCGCGCCGAGGGAAACTGGGTTTCGGGATACACGCGCATTTCATCCCGCTCGAAGTCCACCACCCCCAAAACCTGCTGGGCATATCGGCCACCGGCCGGCGGAAAGCCGCACCCCAGCCAGAGAAACCGGCCATCGTCGGTGAAGCTGGGGTGAGTATAGTAAAAGGACTGCTGCACCGGCGCGAGTCGTTCAGTCAGGATCCAACTCGCGACACCACTGTTCGGATTCTTCCAGCGCGTGAACAGTCGCGAAGTTTCAGGCGTCTTCATAGAATAATTGAGCCGCCTGCCGCGAGTTTACTGCGCACTCGCGCAGCAGCGAGAGTGGTAACCGGAGTGTTCGAATCGAGCGCCAGCCACGCTGCCACTCCGGCCGCCTCGCCGGTCTGATTCATATTCACCATCACCCGCGCCGCCGCGTGCGCTTCCGGTTCAGCATCGAACATCCGGCCCGCCAACAACAAATTCGGAAACGTCCCCGGCACGATGCTCCGCAGCGGAATTTGATAGAAGGTCGGGTCCACCTTCTCCGGCGGGCGCCACAGCGACCGTACCGGGGGCGCCCCCGGGCAACAATACTCCTGCGTCCCGTCGAGGTACTTCAGCGTGATGCCGGGCTTGTCCTGGTGATGCACGTCCACCCGGTAACTCCCATTCGCGATGGCGTCACCGAACTGCCGGCCCTGCAACACATCCGCGGCAGTCAGTTGATATTGGCAGCGCACATGCCGGGTCTCGCGAATCCCGATCCGCGCCGGTAACGCCTGCAAAACACCCCGCCAGCCGGGCACATACTTTCGCAGCAAATCCATGATCGCCCGCACCTGCCGGCGCCCTTCCATCTCGGAAAAAGTCAGTTGCTCCGCCTCCGCCGCATTCGCGTCATACACCCGTGTCCCGGCCAGCATGTACACCGGCGAATTCGGAATCGCCGTGCCCCACGCAAACCCCGCGGGCAAATCAAACTCCGCCGCGTGCTCGCGAATGACCTGATCCAGTTGCACGCCGTCCACCAGATAATCGCTGATCGCGGCGCACGTCGTCGAAGGTTGAATATGCGCCACCGCGTATGTCACCAATCCCGCGCGGTGACACAAATCGCCGTCGCCACTCGCATCAATGAACAGCCGCGCCCGAATCGCCTGCCGGCCGCTCTTGTTCTCGATGATGGCGGCGCGAAGTTGACCGTCCACCACATGCGGCGCGACAAACTGCGTATGCAACAACGGCGTGATCCCGGCTTCGCGGATGAGTTCGTCGAGTTCGATCTGCAGTTCCTGCGGATTGAACGCCCAGGCCCAATGCGGACTGCGTTCGCGATCCGTCACTGCTTTGCGCCGCCGCAACCGGTCGATGACCTCCATCGTCAACCCGGCAATGATCTGTTTTCGATACGTCGTGTCGAACGGGCTGTGCCAGACGTTCACCAACGACAACGTCGCCACACCGCCGAAGCTGCCGGCTTTCTCGACGATCACCACGCGCGCCCCCAACCGCGCCGCCCGCACCGCCGCAAACACGCCGGTACAACTCCCCCCAATCACACACACGTCACACTCGTGAACAACCGGCACATCCCGCGCGGGTTCGTGGAGCGTGTTCACTGCCGGCACAGGGCGATCAAGTCGTCCACGTGCGCCGTGGCGAGACATTCGACGGTATCGGCGGCGCCGTAGTAGATTTTCACTTCGCCATTTGGTTCGAGAATCATTCCGCCGGGAAACAGCACATGCCCGCGAAAACCGTTCAGTTCGTAGTCAGTCGTAGGCGTCAATAACGGCTCGCGCATCATCCCGACAACTTTCCACGGCTGTTCGAGATCAAGCAACATCAGACCGATGGTGTAGGTCTTGTGCCAATTGGGATGCCAGGCCGGTAATTCTTTGGTCTTGTCCACGTTGACGGCGTGGTAAGCGGTCAACCAACCAGCACGCGTCTTGATTGGCGGCGCGCCGGGGCCGATCTTGCAATTCGCCCACGGGACTTGTTCCGAGCCGAGGACGAGTTGCGTGTTGCCCCAGTACGCACAGTCGGGCGAATCGGAGAACCAGAGGTCAAATGCTTCCGGCGCGCCACGCCCGTAAATCGGGAATGGGCGTTCCAGCCGCATGAACTTTCCGTTCACCCGTTCCGGGAATAACACCATGTTCCGATTGTCGGGGGCCGACAGACTCAACACTTCCCACTTGTCGAAATCATCCGTCACGGCGATGCCACCGCGAATGCCGTGCGCGGTGTCCACCGCGAAACACAGATAGCAGCGGCCATCAATCACACTGATGCGTGGGTCGTAGGCCCGCCGAATTTCGTCGGTCTTCCATTCAATCCACGGTTTGGGCTGCGGTGCCCAGCGAATCCCGTCATCGGAAAACGCAACTCCGATATTCGTGCCGGCAAAATTGGCGGTACCAGGCTTGCCACCGTAGTCGTTGCGAAAGACCATGACGTACTTGCCTTGGAATTTTGTGACGCCGGCATTGAAGATGAGCGTGGCCGGGTACGGAATCCGATCAGCCGTGAGAATGGGATTAGCCGGACAACGGGTCAGGACAGTGTTCATGCGGAAGCGAGTATAGCATCGGCCACTGGCTGACCTAACGTAATCTTGACCTGCACCGGTCCCCGCGTCGCCAGCGGAATGCGGTTGCCGGTCACGGCTTGGCCATTGACGAGCATCGTTTGGATGCCGCGGTTGACGCCGTGGGGATTCTGCACGTTGATCCGGTATTCCACGCCGCGGAAACGCCGCGTGACCGTGAACTCCGGCCAGTCGCGCGGGATGCACGGCTCGATTCGTAACCCGTCGTAATCCGGCATGATGCCCAGCAAGCCTTGTGAAACACTCACAAACGCCCACGCCGCCGTGCCGGTCAGCCACGAATTTTTCGCCTCGCCAAAACAACTCGCATCCCGACCGGCAATCATTTGCGCATAGACATATGGCTCGCTCCGGTACGTTTCAATCTGGGCTTCTTTCGCCGACGGACAGATGCTCAGGTAATACTGGAGCGCGCGATCACCTTGACCGGTCCGACAGAGTGCCAGGTGAATCCACGTGTTGTTGTGGCAGAAGATACCGGCGTTTTCCTTCACACCGGGCGGGTAACTCGAAATCTCGCCCAACTCCAAATGATAGTCGCTGTAAGCCGGTTGCTGCAGGATGATGCCATTCGGTGTGAACAGCCGCTCATGCACACTCTGCAGCGCCTGCCGCGCCCGGCCATTCGTCGCGCCGGCACCGCCGAGAATACACCACGCCTGACTCTCAATGAATATCTGTCCCTCCGCGCACTGCGCCGAACCGACCGGCTGTTGCGCCGCATCGTAAGCGCGCCGGTACCACGCGCCGTCCCACGCCGTCGTTTCAACGGCTTGCAGCATCTCCCGATAATGATCACTCATCCGCACGGCAGCAGCCGGCCGGCCGAGCCAAGCATAAAGTTGTTGCATCTCGCGCGCCGCATACAGGAACAAGCCGGCAATCATCACCGATTCCGCCGGTGAACCTTCCACGTCGCCGGCGCATTGGAAGGATTCGTTCGGTTCTTTCGAGAAACAGTTCAGGTTCAGACAATCATTCCAGTCCGCGTGCCCGATCAACGGCAACCCATGCGGCCCCCGATGCGTCAAAGTGTAGGTGATGCTCGTTTCGAGGTGCTGCAACAACGTGTCACGGCTGCCGGGTTTGTCGGCGTACCCGACCGGCGCGTCGAGGATGGACCGGTCACCCGTTTCCTTGATGTACGCGCACGTGCTGAGAATCAACCAGAGATGGTCGTCGTAGAAATCGCCGCCGATCTCCGCGTTGCCCTGCTTCGTCAGCGGTTGGTACTGGTGAAAACAGGTGCCGTCCGCGAGTTGGGTCGCCGCGAGATCGAGAATCCGTTGCCGGGCGCGTTCGGGAATCATGTGAACGAAACCGAGGATGTCCTGATTGCTGTCACGGAATCCCATGCCGCGCCCAATCCCGGTCTCGAACAAGCTCGCCGACCGCGACAGGTTGAAGGTCACCAAGCATTGATACTGATTCCACACATTGGCCATGCGATTGGCGTGCTCGTTGGGGCTGGCCACCTGGAAGCTGTCGAGCAACCGGTCCCACGTCCGGTGCAACTCCGCAAACGCCCCGTCCACATCCCGGTACTTCTCCAGCAACGCGCGCCCTTTGGTTTTGTTCATCACGCCCGGCTGCTCGAACTTCGGTTCGCCTTGTTCGATGTACGCGAGCAGAAACGCTAACGTCTCGCTGCCACCCGCCGGCAGTTGCAGGTTGATCTGGTGCGACCCAATCGGATTCCAGCCGAACGCCCGGCTGTTCCGCGCCTGACCGGCGCGGACGACTTGCGGCTCGTGCAATCCGTTATGAACCCCGACAAATGCATCGCGCGACGTGTCGAAACCATCCACTGGTCGCGTACACGCAAACATAGCGTAATGATCACGACGCTCCCGGTATTCCGTCTTGTGATAAATAGCCGAGCCTTCGACCTCCACTTCGCCGATGGAATATGTGCGCTGATAATTCGTCATCTCATTGAGCGCCTCGAACAGACAGAACTCGACGAACGAAAAAAGCGTCAGACTCTGCGGCTGGCCGGTCGTGTTCCGAACGGTCGTCTTCCAAATTTCGACGTTCTCCCCCGGCGGGATGAAGAACAAGAGTTCCACCTCGATCCCGTTCTTCGCGCCGGTAATCCGCGTATAACCAAGCCCATGCCGGCATTCGAAATGATCGAGCGCGGTCTTGACCGGCTTCCAGCCGGGATTCCAGATAGTGCCGTTGTGATTGATGTAGAGATACCGGCCGCCGACATCCAGCGGCATGTTGTTATACCGATACCGGGTCAACCGCCGGAGTTTCGCATCTTTCCAAAACGTGTACCCGCCGCCGGTATTGGTGCAGAGACCGAAATAGTCGTCCTGCCCGAGATAATTCAACCACGGGAGCGGAGTGTCAGGTCGGGTGATGACATATTCACGCGCGGTATCGTCGAAATGACCGTAGGGATTCATAGAAAGGTGCTTGGTCAAGAACGTACGCCACTCACCTCGGACAACAACCCCGCTCTGGTTCACTTTGTTGAAACGGCGAATCAGCGCCAGTGAACGCGAAATGGCAACTCCCGCCTTGACGCTGTCGCGCCCAAGCTGTACAAGAATCGGCAACCGGAACGGTTAAACAATTTCAAATGGTGTTGGGGGACAATTTCTTAGCAGGCCCGGGAACGCTCAGGAGGTCGTACCGGGGCACGTGGACTCGATGTTTGGCAAATTTCTAAATTACTTTTCCACCGATATTGGGATCGACCTGGGAACCGCGAATACGCTCGTTTACGTGCGTGATCACGGAATCGTTTTGCGCGAGCCAAGCGTGGTGGCCATTCAGGCCGGCAGTAACCACGTTCTGGCCGTCGGCGAAGAGGCCAAACGGATGTTAGGGCGCACGCCCGGCAGCATCCAAGCCATTCGCCCCATGAAGGATGGCGTCATCGCGGATTTTGAAATCACCGAAGCGATGCTCCGCTACTTCATTCAAAAGGTGTACAAGCCGCGTTACGGCGTGAAACCGCGGGTGGTCGTCGCGGTGCCGAGCGGCATCACCGAAGTCGAAAAACGCGCCGTCAAAGACAGCGCGGAACATGCCGGGGCTCGCAACCCGGTATTTCTCATTGAAGAACCAATGGCGGCGGCCATTGGCGTTGGGTTGCCGGTGCAAGAGCCGGCAGGCAACATGATCGTAGACATTGGCGGCGGCACAACCGAGGTGGCCATAATCAGCCTCGCGGGCATCGTGCTCAGCCGCAGCGTGCGGGTGGCAGGAGACGAACTGGACGAAGCCATCGTCCAGTATATGAAGCGCGCTTACAACTTGGACATCGGACCGCGGATGTCGGAGGACATCAAAATCAAGATCGGCTCGGCGTATCCTCTGGAACAGGAACTGACCATGGAAGTCAAAGGCCGCGACCTCGTCGCGGGCTTGCCCAAGACCTTGACCGTTACCTCCGAAGAAATCCGTGAAGCGTTGCAGGAACCGATCACGACGATTGTCGAAAGCATTCGGATCACCCTGGAACGTTGCCCGGCCGAACTCGCCGCCGATCTCGTCGATCGCGGCATCATGATGGCCGGTGGCGGATCATTGATCCGCGGCATCAACAGTCTGATCTCTGAAGAAACAGGTTTGCCCGTTCACATCGCGGACGATCCCCTCAGTGCCGTGGCCAACGGTACCGGCGTCGTCCTCCAGGAACTCGGCTTCCTCGAAAAGCTCGCGCGGAACAATACCGCCTAGTCTCCCACCTCACCACACGCGTTGTAGCCGCAGGCTTTAGCCTGCGCAAAGATGTGGTTTTTGCTTGAAGCGTAGAAATTGGATTGTGGTCGCGGTGCTGTTGATTGGCTGGATTTTGCTGCTCGGCCAACCTACTGCCGTGTCCACTAAGCTGCGCATGATTTTCGCACAACTGAGCACGCCGTTTGTTCGACTGGGGGATCACATCCCCACGGTCAAATCCCGCCGCGACCTCGAAGCCCAAAACCGCGACCTGCGCGCTGCCAACACCGACCTCCGCCTCCAAGTCCAACGCCTGAGCGAACTCAACCGCGAAACCCTCCGCGCCAACCGCCTCAAGGACTACCCCACCCTCCGCACCCTCGGCGCCCGCGTCATCGGCCGCGACGCCTCCAACTGGTGGAAGAGCCTCCAAATCGATCGCGGCAGCAACGACGGCCTCCGCGAAAACCTCGCCGTCATCAATGCCGACGGCCTCGTCGGTAAAATCATCCACGTCAGCCGGGGCGAAGCCCGCGTCCTACTCCTCACCGACCCCAACTGCAAAGCCAGCGCCCTCCTCCAGGAATCCCGCGAACCCGGCGTCGTTACCGGCTTGGACAGCCTCGAACCGCGCCTCCAAATCACCTACATCAGCCGGCAAGCCGTCGCCCGCGTCGGCGACCTCGTCATCAGTTCCGGCCTCGGCGGCGTTTTTCCCAAAGGCATTCCGATCGGTACCGTCCTCAGTGGCCGGCTCAATCCTGAAACCGGCATGTACCACGACCTCGAACTCAAACCCGTCGTCGATTTTCGGCGGCTGGAGGAAGTGCTGGTGGTGCTCGAATGAACTTCCTCCTCCTTCTGGCCACCCTGTTGCTTCTCGCGGCGTTGCAAGTTCGATTACCGGCGATTCCCTTCGTCGGCATTCACCTCGAATTTCTCCCGGCACTCGTCGCCTATGGCGCGCTCACCCTGAATCTGCCCGGCCTCCTCACGCTTGCGCTGGCGACCGGCTTCACGCACGACGCACTCTCGGCCGGCCCCTTCGGCGTGACCGGCCTCGTTTACGCCGGCACCGCGCTGCTCCTCCACAACTTCCGGGAAGCCTTTGACCGCGACTTGCCGGTGTTGCAAATCGGCGCCGGCATTCTCGTCACCCTGACCGGCGCGTTGGCCATCTGGTGCTTTGCCGGCTTCCACTTCAGTGGGCTTTGGAAACTCGTGTTGCTCGCGCTGCAAGCTGCCGTCATCACACCACTGCTTTTCTTCGGGCTGGACTTCACCCGGTATCAACTGAGGGCGCCATGATCATCAGCGCCCCATTCCGCGATCATAATCCCCGGCTCGCCGTGCTGGCCGTCGCCATGCTCGCGGGCTTCGGCTTGCTCTTGTTTGCGCTCTTCCGCGTCCAAGTCCTCCACGCCGACCGCTATGGCAGCCGGGAAACCGCGCAATCACTGCGCCGCATCCGGTTACCCTCGGCCCGTGGTGAAATTGTGGATCGTGCCGGCGTCGTTCTCGCCAACAACCGGCCCAGCTACGACATCGCCATCTCCCTCGACCAACTGGGCCGTATCTCGAAGCGTCAAGACGCCGTTCGTATTGCCGAGGCCAACATCTTTTCCATCAGTCGCGTCCTCAACTTGCCGGTCGCCGTTTCCGACCGCGACGTGCGCAACCACTACGAACGCCGCCGCCCGATCCCGATGCCATTGTGGAAAGATTTGCGGACCGACATCGTGGCCGCCTTTGTCGAACGCGCCGGCACGTTGCCCGGCACTGATCTGATCGTGACGCCTGTCCGGCAATATCCGCACGGTACGCTGGCCGCCCACGCGCTCGGTTTCTGCGGCAAGGCCGAACAAAGCCCCGACGATGACGAGGAGACGTTCTACTACTACCAAGCCGACACACTCGGCAAACAAGGCGTTGAACGCGCGTTCGATGCTGACCTGCGTGGCGCGCCGGGCGGGCGCACCATCCGCGTCAATCCCGCCGGCATGCGCGTCGGCAACGTCGGCGACAAACCGGCCGAACGCGGCAACCGACTCGTCCTCACCCTCGACTCCCGCATCCAAAAAATCGCCGAACGCGCGCTCACGCACGCTCCGTTACCGGCGGGCAAGGAGTTGCGCGGAGCCGCTGTCGTCCTCGATCCGCGCAACGGCGAAATCCTCGCGCTCGCCAGTTTACCGGCGTTCGATCCGAACCTGTTCAATCCCGGCACGCCCGCCGCCACCATCAATGCCCTGCTCCAAGGCACCGCACATCCGATGCTGAATCGCGCCATCGGTGCCGCCTACGCGCCGGGCTCGATTTTCAAACCGGTTACGCTTCTGGCCGGCCTTGAAGCCGGCACGGTGCAGATGTCCGATCACGCCGACTGCACCGGTGGGCAACAAATTGGCAACCGGCGGTTCGGCTGCTGGAACACCCGCGGCCATGGCCGGGTGGATGCGTTCATGGCGATGATGCAATCGTGCGATGTCTGGTATTACCAGGAAGGCATGCAGATGGGCGTTGACTGGATCGCGCGGGTCGCGACCGAATTCGGACTCGGGCGGCCGACCGGTCTGGACTACGCGCGTGACAAAGCCGGCCTCGTTCCCACCCCCGACTGGAAACGTACGACGCAAGGCGAACGGTGGTGGGACGGCGATACCGCCCAACTTTCCATCGGCCAAAGTTTTCTGCTCGCCTCGCCGCTGCAAATGGCGAATGTCGCCGCCACGTTGGCCAACGGCGGCCAACGGTACCGGCCATTTATTGCCCAACGCATCGAAACACCGGACGGCCAAGTCGTCCACCAAACGCCGACGGCAGTCCTGAATCGGTTGAGCGCCAAGCCACAGAATGTTGCGTTGGTCCGGCAAACCATGCTCCAAGCTGTTGAATCGTCCCAAGGTACCGGCCATCATGCCGGCGTCCCCGGCCTCCGCGTCGCCGGCAAGACGGGAACGGCGGAGTTCGATCTGCGCGAGGATGGCCGGACACGGCGCATCAACCGGGCGTGGTTCATCGGTTTCGCGCCGTACGACAATCCGGCCATCGCGATGGCGGTGTTGATCGAGGACGGCGTTAGCGGCGGGCACACGGCGGCGCCGGTCGCGGGCGAGATCATGGCCGGCATTTTCAAACGGCCGTGGACGAAAACCGGTGGAGGTGCGTATGCCGATTAAGCGGTACCTCGACCAGTTGAAACGGATGCATGGGCTGTTGACGTTCGCGATGGTGGTGTTGATCGTGGGCAGCGTGGCGTTCATCTACAGCGCGTCGTACCGGGGGCCGGATGCGCCAATGCCGTCGTTGTATAAATGGCAGGTGGTTTGGTTCAGCCTCGGGTTGGCGTTGTATCTCGTGGTGGCATTGGTGGATTACCGGCTGGTGTGCCAGTGGGCGGCGGTGTGGTATGCGCTGGCGATTGGGTTGTTGCTGTTGGTGTTGCTGGTCGGCAAGAGCGTGCACGGCTCGAAATCGTGGCTCGGGTTTGGCGGGTTCGGCATTCAGCCGGCAGAGTTCGCGAAGCTGGCGGCGATCACCGCGTTGTCGTACTACCTGTTTCACCGGACGCAACAACAACGCCGGCAATGGGCGACGTTGCTCGGGGCGATGGCGTTGGTGGGCTTGCCGGTGTTGTTGATTCTGGCGCAGCCGGATTTGGGTTCAGCGATGGTCTTGCTGCCGATTTGTTTTGGGCTATTGTTCGTTGCCGGCGTGAAAGTGAAACATTTGATTGTGGTGGCATTGATTGGTCTCGCCCTGTTGCCAGTGGCGTGGTGGCAATTGAAGCCGTACCAGAAGGCGCGGCTCACCAATTTTCTGCACCCCGAACGCGATCCGATCAATACCGGCTGGAATCTCAATCAGTCGTTGATCGCCGTCGGCACCGGCGGGTGGACTGGCAAAGGCTACCTGCAGGGGACGCAGAATCAGCTCGGTTACATGCCGCGGCCGGTCACGCCGAGTGACTTTTTGTTCACGGTCATCGCGGAGGAGAAGGGTTTTGTCGGCAGTGTGTGTGTGGTGGGATTGTATGTGGTCATTTTGTTTTCTGGCCTGCGGATCGCCGCGGAGGCGCGCGACCGCTTGGGAATGCTGTTAGCCACAGGCGTGGTGGCGATGCTGTTTTTTCACGTCTTCATTAACGTGGGCATGACCATCGGCTTGATGCCGATTACCGGCTTGCCCCTACCATTGCTCAGCTACGGCGGTTCGTTCGTGTTGGCCAGCATGACCGCGCTGGGGCTGTTGCAGAACGTCTGGATCCACAGGAGGGTCTATTAAAGTCATGGAAATCGTCAAACAAATCGTCCGCAAAACCGAGGAACTCCTCGCGCGGCGGCGGAAGCAGTTCAATAAAGAAATCATCGTCAACGCCGAAGCGCTCGAAAATCGCGTCGCGATCATGGAGAACGGCATGCTCGAGGAGTTCACCATCGAGCGCACGAGCGAAAAGCAGATCGTCGCCAGTATCTTCAAGGGCAAGATCAAGAATCTCGAACCCGGCTTGAAAGCCGCATTCGTGGACATCGGCTTCGAGAAAAACGCGTTCCTGCACTACTGGGACATCATCCCTGAGTCGCTCGACCAGCGCGTGGATTTGATCGAGACACCGAAGAACCAGCCGCAGAAACCGCAAAAGAAAATCAGCCAAAACGACATCCCGCGCCTCTACCCGCCCGGCACCGAAGTCATCGTGCAAGTCGTCAAAGGCCCGATCGGCACCAAAGGCCCGCGCATCACGACCAACATCAGCATCCCCGGCCGCTTCCTCGTGTTGATGCCCTACAACCCCCAACGCGGCATCTCGCGCAAAATCGAAAACGACAAGGAACGCCGCCGCATCAAGGATATCGTCGCCAACCTCAGCATCCCGGAAGGTATGGGCGTCATCGTCCGCACCGTCGGCGAGAACCAGAAGAAGCGTTACTTCATCCGCGACCTGGAGATTCTCCTCCGCACCTGGAAACAGGTCGAAGAGAAAATCAAAAGCCAACCGGCCCCATCGTGCGTCTTCCAAGAACCCGACCTCATCGAGCGCACCGTGCGCGACTTCCTCACCGAGGAAGTCGACCGGATCCTGGTCGATCACGAACCGTCCTTCGAGCGCATCCGCGACATGATCGGCCAAATCAGCCGCCTCAGTCGCGGCCGCGTCCGCCTCTACACCGAGCCCACACCGATCTTCACGAAGTTCAACGTCGAGAAACAGATCGAGAACGCCTTCCGCCGGCAAGTCTGGCTCAAGAGCGGCGGCTACATCTGCATTGATGAAACCGAAGCCCTCGTTGCAATTGACGTCAATACCGGCCGCCACAAATCCCAGAAGGATTTGGAGACCACGATTGTTCAAACCAACCTCGAAGCTGCCGAAGAAATCTGCCGGCAAATGCGGTTGCGAAACATCGGCGGCCTCCTCGTCATTGACTTCATTGACATGCGTAGCCGGAGCGACCAACAGAAAGTCCTCAACAAAGTCCGCGACGGTGTCCGCCGCGACAAAGCCAAGACTCGCATTCTCCCCATCTCGCAACTCGGCCTAATGGAAATGACCCGGCAACGCCACAGCGAAAGTATGGTCAGCGCAGTCTACGAGGATTGCCCCAACTGCAAAGGCAAAGGCATGGTCAAGAGCGCACTCTCGATGTCCGTCGAAATCCAGCGTAAGATCAGCGAAGTCCTCCGCCGCCTCCGCGAACAAGGCCGGACCGACCAACCGCACATCCGCATCTACGTCCACCCCGAAGTCCTCAACCGGCTGCGCACCGAGGACGAAGCATTGCTCATCGAACTGGAAAAGAAGCTCTCCGGCAAATTGAGTTTCCGCGCCGACCCAACGTTCCACTTCGAACAATTCAAAGTCACCGACGCCATCACCGGTCAGGACTTGGGATGAACGAAGCCAAACTCAACCAGCTACTGAACGACGTGCGCAGCGGCAAAAAGCCGATCGCACACGCTGTCCGGCAACTCAAGTCCTACGCGATTCACGACCTCGATTTTGCCCGCGTGGATGGCCACCGCACCTTGCGCAAAGGCTTCCCGGAAGTCATCTACTGCGAAGGCAAAACCCCGGCCCAAGTCGCCAAGATTGCCGGCACCATCGTTAAACACAACGACAACCTGCTCGCCACGCGCGCCAGCCAAGAGACTTACCGGGCCGTCAAACGAGTGCTCCATCGCGCCAAATATCACGAAGCCGCGCGGTGCATTACCGTTGTTCGCAAGCCGGCTCCAAAACGTACCGGTACCGTCGCCGTCCTCTGTGCCGGCACGACCGATATCCCGGTTGCTGAAGAAGCCGTCGTCACCGCCGAGATCATGGGCAACAAGGTCAAGCGCTACTACGACGTCGGCGTCGCCGGCCTCCATCGTCTCATGGCCGTAAACCACGAACTCCTCGACGCCAACGTCCTCATCGTCGTCGCCGGCATGGAAGGCGCACTCCCCAGCGTCGTCGGCGGCTTGGTGGACAAGCCGGTAATCGCCGTTCCATCTTCAGTCGGCTACGGCGCGAGTTTCGGCGGCATCGCTGCCCTGCTGGCGATGCTAAACTCCTGCGCCAGCGGAATCACAGTCGTGAACATCAACAACGGCTTCGGCGCCGGCTACGCCGCGAGTCTCATTAACCATCTCAGCCAATCGTGAAGCAGAATCTGTTAATTGCCCTGCTTTCTCTTTGTTTAGTGGGGTGCCACGGAAAAACATTCAATTCCGACGAGCCATACTCTAAGGTCAGAGATGGCATTCGATCTTACTACCTACATAAGTACCCCGAGTTTGCCGAGCTTGTTGTCCTACAAGATCAACGAGCCGCAACTCCAGAATTGCTTAAGAGAATCGGAAAGTTACATGAGCTCAGTCCCGTGAAGGAACGGGTGAACTCCTTTCCCGACGGCCCTCCCGTCACCTTTATTGAATGCAACGAATCGTCAAAGACAATGCTCTCTGTCGCCACGCTTAACCTCTATGCAAGCAAAGATGGAACGTGCCGACTTGTCGTCGACGTTGACACACAGCCAAAGAAACCAGGCGTCGCCTATTCGACTTTGCCACCCATCTCCGAGGAGGATATATTGAAATTCGTGACGACGGCAAACAAATGAAACTCCTCTATCTCGACTGTTTTACCGGCATCAGCGGCGACGTGTTTCTCGGCGTGCCGGAGTTCGCCCATAGATAAATTGCATCCGACAATTGAACACGCTATGTTTACCGCGTCATGAGCATCGCTGAGATTCAACGACTGCCACTGAGCGAGAAGCTCCAGATTATGGAGGCCATCTGGGACGACCTGCGTGCTCGCGCCGAAGAATTACCCGTACCGGATTGGCACAAGAACTTGTTGGACGCGAGGCAGACCGCGGTCGCGGAGGGCCGCGAGAAGGTTTTGGATTGGGATGACGTGAAGCGGTCGTTACGTCCGCCGCGCCCATGAAGCTTCGCATTCTGGCTTCCGCCTAGGCGGACTTGGAGGAAGGCTACCGGTTTTATGAAGCGCAGAACGCTGGACTTGGTGACTACTTTATTACTTCAGTTGAAGCCGACATTGAGAGCTTGCGCTTGTATGCCGGCATTCATCCCGTTGTGTACAAAAGCTTCCATCGGTCGTTATGCCACACCTTCCCGTTTGCAATTTACTATCTGAAGTCTGCCGACATCGCGACCATTTACGCCGTCGTCGATTGTCGACGCGATCCAGCATGGATTCGCGATCATTTGCAGGAAACCGGTAGGCAACAAGCAAAATGAAACTCCTCTATCTCGACTGTTTTGCCGGCATTAGTGGCGACATGTTGCTCGGCGCGCTACTCGATCTCGGCGTGTCGGAAGACGCGTTGCGGTCAGAACTCGCGAAGCTCAAGTTGCCGGGCTACACAATTTCGACGCGGCGCGTAGTGAAACAGAATATCGAGGCGACAAAGTTCGATTGCATCGAAGTCACGTCGATTCGTTCGGCCCACCATCGTGGTTATACCGAGATTGCCGGAATGATTACCGATAGCGGTCTGTCTGCGAAGGCGAAGCGCCGGGCGTTGAACGTATTCAAACGCATCGGCGAAGCGGAGGCGAAGATTCATGGGGTACCGCTGGACTCGATTCACTTCCATGAAGTCGGCGCAGTGGATTCGATTGTGGATATCGTCGGCACCTGTGTGGCCATTGAGATGTTGGGTGCGGATGAGATTCAGGCTTCGCCGGTACCTTTAGGCTCGGGGTTTGTCGAGACGGCACACGGACGCTTCCCAGTGCCGGCGCCGGCTACTCTCGAATTGCTCAAGGGGATACCGACGCAGTCGGCCAACATTGCAATGGAGTTGGTGACGCCGACGGGCGCGGCTTTGATGGCTGAGTTTTGTGCGAAGTTTGCACCAATACCGGCAGTGCGGGTTGAGAAGATTGGATACGGCGCGGGCTCACGCGATCTCGATAAGACACCCAATGTTCTTCGGGCGATTCTCGGCCAAGTCACCGGCGCCGAAAACGATGTTGTCGCGATCATCGAGACGAATATCGATGACATGAACCCGGAACTTTTTGGGGATGTGATGGAGCGGGTGCTGGCGGC
Organism: Verrucomicrobiia bacterium; assembly: GCA_022072455.1. Taxonomy (GTDB): domain Bacteria; phylum Verrucomicrobiota; class Verrucomicrobiia; order Palsa-1439; family Palsa-1439; genus CAINDI01. The sequence goes on from JAJVHY010000007.1 coordinate 72,564, forward strand.
CGGGGCGTTGGATGTTTTTTGGACGCCGGTGCAGATGAAGAAGAATCGGCCGGGCACGCTCGTGACGGTGTTGTGCGAACGCGAGGCGACAGATCGGCTCGTGGAGTTGTTGTTGCGTCAGACGACGAGTTTCGGGGTGCGCATTCATGAGGCGTACCGCCGAAAATTGACGCGGGCGATCGTCAAAGTGCCGACCCGGTACGGGGAAATTGAGTGTAAAATTGGCCGGCTGAATGCTATTGTCGTCCAGCGTTCGCCGGAGTTCGAGGCGTGCAAACGCGCGGCAGCGCAGGCAGGCGTGGCCGTTCGTGAAGTGTATAACGAAGCCGCCCGCGCGGCAGGAGATATCCAATGATTGACAAGGAATTGATGGAAATTCTGTGTTGCCCGGCCTGCAAAGGCGACCTCAAAGAGGAAGGCGACAAGCTCATCTGTCAGAACCCGCAATGCAGGTTGCGCTACCCCGTGCGCGACGGCATCCCGGTGATGCTAATTGATGAGGCTGAGAAGCCCGCCGGCAAATGAACTCGCCGACGCTGTCGGTCGTCATTCCCGCTTGGAACGAGGAAAAGACCGTCGGCCGCGCCATTCAATCGCTGCAACGCGCCGCGGCATTTTACCGCCAGGAACGCAACGCGATTGCCGAAATCATCGTCGTTGATAACAACAGCCAAGATCGCACGGGCGTGATTGCCCGGCAGCACGGTGCGCAGGTTGTTTTCGAACCCGTCAACAACATCGGCAAGGCCCGCAATGCCGGCGTCAAGGCGGCGGCCGGAAAATATATCGCCTTTTGCGACGCGGATAATGAGGTCACCGAAAACTTGCTCGTGCTCATTCACGATCATCTCGAAGACCCGCAGGTTGGCGGGGGCGGCACCTGGATCGAGCCGGCAACCCGCAATCTGAAGATCAACTTCTTTTTCTTTTGTTGGGGAATCTACGTGCGCTGCAGCGGGGTGGGCGTCGGCATGATGCATTGCCGGAAGGCGGATTTTGAATCATTCGGCGGGTTCGACGAAACAATTTTCGCGGCCGAGGATGTGCAGTTGGCCTACGACTTGAAGAAGATTGGGAAGTTCCGGCTCATTCGCAACGGCTGGATCATCACTTCCACCCGCAAGATTGACCAAACGCCGTTGTTCACGATGCTGGCGAAACTGATTGGCTTCGGATTCGGGCTGCAAAAGAAAATCCGCAGCAAAGAGTACTGCGAACACTGGTACGACAAAGCGGCGCGCTAGCTTTTTGGTTTGTCGTCAGCCGGCACAGGTTTGTTCCGCGCCTTGTTCAGGAGTTGCAGGGCGCGATCTTTGAATTTGGTCTTCAACTTGTGGGCCCAAACAAAGTCCACTGCCAAAATGCTCAAGCCGGCAAAAACCACCAGAAAGCCCGGTCCCGGCACTCCGGGCAGCATCAGGAACACTCCGGCCATAATCACCACGATGCCTCCGGAAATCCGGATCACTCGTTTCCCATGCTGAATAAACCAGTCCATTGTTGTCGTTTGCTGGACAGCGCTGCCGGCGGCAGCTTAAACATGGCATGGTTGTTTGCCAACACATTCTGGGTAGTTGCGCTGTTTTGTCACCACTGGCGGAAGCGATTTGACACCACTCCCCTTGACCAGTAGCATGTCCCGCACTGGCCCGTAGTTTTCACGAAACCAAACACATAAGGACACAACATGGCTCACACATTACCGGCATTACCGTACGCATTCGACGCGCTCGAACCGCACATTGACGCGCGCACGATGGAAATCCATCACGGCAAACACCACAACGCCTACGTCACCAACCTCAACGCCGCGCTCGACAAAGCCCCCGAGTTGCACGCCAAGTCACTCGAAGACCTGCTCCGCGGCATCAACTCCGTTCCCGAAGCGATTCGCGGTGCCGTCCGCAACAATGGCGGCGGTCACCACAACCACAGCCTCTTCTGGACGATCATGAAGAAGGGCGGCGGCGGTGAACCGACCGGCGCACTCGGCGACGCAATCAAAGCCACGTTCGGCGATTTCGCCAAATTCAAGGAACTCGTCACCAACAACGGCATGACCCGGTTCGGCAGCGGCTGGAGCTGGCTCGTCGTCAGTAAAGGCGCGCTCAAAGCCTACTCGACCGCCAACCAAGACAGCCCGCTCGAACAAGGCGATGTGCCGATTCTCGGCGTGGACGTCTGGGAACACGCGTATTACTTGAAGTACCAGAACCTCCGCAAAAACTACCTCGACGCCTGGTGGAATGTGGTGGATTGGAACGCAGTCGCCGCGCGGTTTGCGAAAGCGAAGTAATCAAGCATTGTCAACTCACAGGGGCACGGGCTACCGTGCCCCTGTTTGTTTATGAACGTCGTCCTCGTTGAACCCGAAATCCCCCCGAATACCGGCAACGTCGCCCGCCTCTGCGCCGCGACCAATTCGACGCTTCACCTCATCGGCCCCCTTGGTTTCCGTCTCGACGACCGGCAACTCAAACGCGCCGGTATGGATTACTGGGAACACGTCACCTGGAAATACTGGAAATCGTGGGATGAATTTCGGCCGGCCACAGCGCAATTTTGGCTCGTCGAGAACAAGACCGACCGGCTCTACACTGCCGTAACCTACCGGCCGGATGATTATTTGGTGTTCGGTCGGGAAACCGCTGGGTTGCCGGCGAAGCTGTTGGAGGAACACCGGGACTCCGTGATCGCCATCCCGCAATACAACCCGGCCGTCCGCAGTCTGAATCTCGCCAACTGTGTCGCGATCGTCCTCTACGAAGCGCTTCGGCAAGTTAAGGGCTTCTGAACAGCCCGCGCATCGCCTCGAAGTCCTGCACATTATTAAACGTCGCCTGCAGCTTGCCGGACAACGTCTGCTCGTCGTACACCACGGTGCCATCCAGTTTCAAATGCACCACATCCACCCGCACCGACCGACCGGCTGACCCACCCGCACCGGCACGCTGCCGGCCCGACTTGTTTTGCGGAACGATCGCGAGTTGCCGGATCTCGCAGGTGATTTCGTGAACATGCAATTCTCGGCGCAGGAGCGACAGCGGTTCATACTCCACCCGCACCACCGGAACGTCAGCCGTGATCAGCGCCCCAGCCGCGGCGTAATTTGTGCAGACAAGTTCCCGGACTTCAAACCGGCCCCGCGTCAAACCGAGACTGGCCGTCTGCACCTCCGCCGTCAACCCGGTCAACCGCCGCAAACAAAGCCGGGCCAATGGCTCGCGACCGGTAAAGACTGCCGCTACGACCAAATTCATCGCCACAACAATCCAAATACCGGCGCGTTTCACGCGTTGCTTTTAGCCGCGCGCCCCGGCAGAATCAAGCTGTGCCCAAACTCGGTTCCCACATGTCCATTGCCGGCGGCGTGGATCGCGCCATCGAACGCGGCGCGTCCATCGGCTGCACCGCCATTCAGATTTTCCTGAAGAATAATTTCCAATGGACCGGCCGCCCCTACACACCGGAGGAAATCACACGCTTCCACGCCGCCGTCAAAAAGACCGGCATCGCGGTCTTCGCCCACAGTGGCTACCTCATCAACCCCTGTGCGCCGAACCCAAAACTCCGGGAACGCTCTCTCGCGGCGATCATTGACGAGATTGAACGGGCTACCGTACTGGGTGTCCCATTCATCGTCATGCACCCCGGAGCCCATCTCGGTGCCGGCGAGTCCCCCGGCCTCCGACTCGTCGCCAAAACTCTCGACACCGCCTTTCGCGCCACCAAACGCAGTCCGGTCCGGATCGCGTTGGAGACCACTGCCGGTCAAGGCACGTGTCTCGGCCACCGCTTTGAACACCTGGCCGAAATCATCGCGCACAGCCAATTCCCCGACCGGCTCGCTGTTTGCGTGGATACTTGCCACATCTTCGCGGCCGGCTACGACATTCGCACGCCGGCCGGCTACAAGTCTGTTGCCAAACAACTCGCCGCCTTACCGGTCGTCGCGTTTCATCTCAACGACTCAAAAAAACCGCTCGGCTCTCGCGTCGACCGGCATGATCACATCGGGAAGGGTTATCTTGGCTTGGCCGCCTTTCGACACGTCCTTCGCGACCGGCGCTGGCGGAATCTGCCGATGTCGCTCGAAACCCCCAAAAGCGCCGACTTGCACGAGGATGTCGCCAATCTGCGTGCGTTGACAAACTGCCTGATTTAGCTAGGCTGAACTCGCAATGGTCGCACCCCTTGAACAGCAAACTTTGACCGCACGGATGCGCGAACTGAAGCAGCTCCGCAACGCCGTGATTCTCGCGCACAATTATCAGACCGGCGATCTGCAAGACGTGGCCGATTTCGTCGGCGATTCGCTCGGCCTCGCCTACAAAGCACGCGACACCGAAGCTGATGTGATTCTCTTTTGCGGCGTGCACTTCATGGCCGAGACCGCCAAAATCGTGAATCCAACCAAAACCGTGCTCTTGCCGAGTCTCGAAGCCGGTTGTTCGCTCGCTGATTCGTGCGATGCCGCCGCGCTCGCCAAATGGCGCGCGGAAAATCCCGACGCCGTTGTCGTCGCCTACATCAACTGCACTGCTGCCGTCAAAGCGCAGACCGACATCATCTGCACCTCCGGCAACGCCGTCAAAGTCGTCAACTCGATCCCCAAAGACAAACGCATCCTGTTTGTCCCCGACCAGAACCTCGGGCAATGGGTGATGAGCCAGACCGGCCGCGAACTCATCCTCTGGCCCGGCGCATGCCATGTCCATGTGCTCTTTACACACAAAGCCATCTTCCAGCTCAAGCAACAGCACCCGAACGCCAAAATCGTCGCGCACCCTGAGTGCGTGCCCGCCGTGCGGATGCTGGCCGACGAAGTATGTTCGACGGAAAAAATGGTCAACTACTGCCGCACCTCGTCGGCCACCGAGTTCATCATCGTCACCGAAGCCGGCATGTTGCATCGCCTCCATAAAGAAGTCCCCGGCAAGAGATTCATTGCCGGCCCGACGGACACCTGCAATTGCAACGAATGTCCGTTCATGAAAATGAATACCCTCGAAAACGCCGTCGCGGCCTTGGAAAATTTGTCACCCGAAATCACCCTCGACGAAACCATCCGCCGGCAAGCGCTCATCCCCATCGAACGCATGTTGGCCATCGGCCGGTAACCCATGAAAACGATCCTTATTGCCCTCCTGCTCGCCACCACCCTCGTCCACGCCGACAACACCCTGGAGGCCGATGCGCTCTGGCAAAAACTCCAACAAATGGAACGGCAAGGACCGACCAACACCAGCGGCGACCGCAAAGCCGACATTCTGAAATTCCTCACCGAAGTCGAAGCCGTCTGCAATCAGTTCATCCGCGACTTTCCCAACGACCCGCGCCTCTGGGAAGCCAAGAGCGACCGACTGCACATTCTCGCCGCTCGCAGCGAAGTCGCCGAAGCAGCACTCGATTGGAAATCATTTCAAGCCAGCGTCCAGGAAATCCTGACCGCGTCCGGCGCCAGCAAGCCGGTCAAAAGCCAGACCAGTCTCCTCGCCCTCCAAGTTCAAGGCAAAGACGCCATGGATCACCCGCACGCCGACAAAGTCATCGCCTTCGAAAAAGCGGCTGCCGACTTTGCCGCCACCTACCCGAACGACCCCGCCACCCGGCAACTCCCCTTCCTGCGCCTTGACGTCTACGAGAAGAACGATCCCACGAAAGCCAGCGCGTTGCTCAAAGAATTGGCGGCCGACAAAAGTTCGGCTGTCGCGATGGAAGCCAAACGCCGACTCAAAGCGCGCGAACTCAAGACGCGCCCTCTGGACCTCAAGTTTACCACCGTCGACGGCAAAGAATTCGATCTCGCCCAACTCCGTGGCAAAGTTGTGCTCGTTGATTTCTGGGCGACGTGGTGTGGCCCGTGCCGGGTCGAAATGCCCCACGTCGTCGCCACCTACAAAAAGCTCAACCCCAAAGGCTTTGAAATCGTCGGCATCTCCCTCGACTCCCAGAAAGACCGGTTGCTCGACTACACCAAGTCCAACGAAATGACTTGGCCGCAATACTTCGACGGCAAAGGTTGGGGTAATGAAATCAGCACCGGCTTTGGCGTGACCGGCATACCGACGATGTGGTTGGTTGACAAAAAAGGCTTCGTCCGCAACACCGAAGCCCGCGCCAATCTCGAAGCCGAAATCAGCAAACTGCTCGCGGAATAGTCACCGCCACCGCCCCGCAATCGGCGTCGCGCACCGCGGACAATTCCCGGCATCTGACACCCGCATAGTGCGCACGGTGAAACCGGTCCGTTCCACCAACAACGCGCCGCAACTTGGGCACCGCGTGTTCTCCCAATCGCCAACCCGCCCCGGCAAGTTACCGGCGTAGCAATACCACAACCCAGCTTCCTTCCCGATTTCACAAGCCTCCATTAGTTTGCTGACCGGCGTGCTCGCATACTCCTGCATTTTGTAATCCGGATGAAACGCCGTGCAATGCCACGGAATCTCCGGCGAAATACCGGCGATAAAATTTGCAATGTCGCGCAACTCTGCCGGGCTGTCATTAAACCCCGGCACGATCAATGTCACAATCTCCACCCAAAATCCCCGCCGCCACAAACCGGCAATCGTCTGCAACACATTGTCCAGCTTCCCGCCCAGTTGCCGGTAATTCCGGTCATTAAAACTCTTGAGGTCAACCTTGTAGAAATCCACCCACGGCCGCAGGTAATCGAGCACTTCCTCCGTCCCATTTCCATTTGAGACGAACGCTGTCTTCAACCCCTGCCGGCGGGCCTCGCGGAACACCGCCACCGCCCACTCACTTGTGATCAACGGCTCGTTGTAAGTACTCGTGACCGTCCGCGCCCCCCCTGCCACTGCCAACTCACACAACTCCGCCGGACTCATTTCCGTCGTCGGGGCGATACTGGCCGGATCGCGGAGCGTCTGCGAAGTCAACCAGTTCTGACAGTAGCCACAATGCAAATCGCATCCCAACATCCCAAAACTCAGCGCCACCGACCCCGGCAAAACATGAAAGAAGGGTTTCTTCTCAATCGGATCGCATTGAATCCCGCCGAAGTAACCATGCGGGACGAACAGCGTCCCACCGCGATTAAACCGCACCCGGCAAATCCCGTCGTGCCCATCGAGAATCAAACACCGGTGCCCACACGCATAACACCGCACCCGTTGATCCGGTAACCGTTCATACAGCACCCCGGCCTTCGTCAACCGTCCCAACCTTTGGGCGAGTGTCTCCATCACCACCGGAAACTACCACGCGACCGCAGCCCTGTCGCCCCCGGCTGCTTACCGCTTCAAGCTCACACCACGCCGGATAAAAGTCGGCACGTCGAGATCCTCGCCGTCCACCAGTGTCGGCTCGCTCTTGTCGAACCGGCCCCGACTGACGCCTTCCAATGGCAAACTCTCCTGCTTCGGCGCAGATTCTTTCTTCGCGGGGGTTTTCACATCGGCCACCGGCGCTACCGCCACCAGACTGCCGGTGCGCAATGGACTACTGGCCGCGACGCGGCTCCCGGCTGTTTGACGGGTCGAGACCGATACCGGCGGTCGCCGCTGAATCAGATTCGCGGTCGCGATCACGGTAATTGCCAGCCGGTCCACGTACTCCTCGTCAATCGCCGCCCCCATGATCACGTGCGCCCGCGGCGTCGCGCGCGAGATCGGCTCGACCGCGCGCTGCACATCCACCAACGTCATGTCCGGCCCACCCAACACACTCACCAAAACTGTCTCTGCTTTCGCCAGCACTTCCCCGCCATCGAGCAATGGATTATCCATGACCGCCTTCACTGCCGCGCGCGTTTTCTCCGCACCGGTCGCGCTGCCGAAACTGAAAATCCCATCGCTGTGCTTCGACCCCAGCGCGGCACGCAAATCGGCGAAATCCACGTTGATCAATCCCTTGCGTGAAAGCAGTTGCCAGAACGCCTGCACACCGGTCGCGACCAAATCGTTGCCCTTCTGAAACGCCTCGGCCGCCGTCGCGTTCTCGCCGACCACCTTGAACAATTTATCGTTCGCGATGCAGATGACCGCATCCGCCTGCGCTTTCAACTGCTCCAACCCGGCCAGCGCCTGTTGCCGGCGCCGCTCCCCCTCGAACGTGAAGGGCAAAATCGCAAACCCCAACACCAGCGCCCCCTGCCCCTTCGCCACCCGCGCCACGACCGGCGCCGCCCCGGTGCCGGTCCCGCCGCCAAGGCCCGCCACGAGGAAAACCAAATCAGAATTCTGCACTGCGGCTTCCAGGCGCTCGGTGTCCTGCTGCGCCGCGCGCAACCCGAGTTCCACCTCGCCGCCCGCGCCGAGTCCATGCGTGACCGCCGAACCAATTTGCATCTTCTCCACGTCCGCCAGACCGTGTAACGCCTGCAAATCGGTATTCACCGCGATGACCTCCAGCCCGGTTAACGTGCCGGCAATCTGACTCACCGCGTTGCCGCCGGCGCCGCCGACGCCAACCAATTTCAGTCGTACCCGCGCGGACGTATCCGCAGTTTCCGAGGGGGATTTTCGAGTGGCCATGGGATAATCTCCTTACATCATCGTCCGAACTTTTTGCAGCAGGTGGTGAAACGTGGATTTGACCTTGTCCGCCGGTGACGGCGCCTGGTGTTGGTCGCGCTGCGAACCTTGGGCGTACCGCACCAGCCCAATCGCCGTCGAATACTCCGGGCTTTCAATGGCGGAAGTCGGCCCATTGATCGTCTGACTGTGGCCGATGTGAACCGGCAATGCAAAAATCTCGCCCGCCAGTGCTTCCAGTCCGCGCACCCGGGCACACCCGCCGGTGATGAAAACCCCTGCCGCCAGATAATCGAACAGCTTCTGCCGGTCGAGTTCCTTCCGCACCAACGTCAAGGTTTCCTCGACCCGCAACCGCATGATCCGGCACAGCTGCTGTTTGGAAACCTGCAAATCCGGCAACCCCACTTCGCGTTTGAAGCTGATCGCCTCGTCCACCTCCGGAATTTCCACCGAGCCATGTTCAATCTTCAACTGTTCGGCGCGACTCATGGGAATCCGCAACCCAATCGCGATGTCATTCGTCAGATGATCGCCGCCGACTGCGAACACCCCGCTGTGTTGAATTGTTCCCTCGCGGTACACTAGAAAATCGGTCGTCCCGCCGCCGATATCCAACACCACCGCCCCAAGCTTTTGCTGCTCCGTCGTCAATACCGCCAACGCCGACGCAAAACTGCTCACCGCGATATTCTGCACATCCAACGGCACCTGTTTGATGCAGCGAATTGTATTCTGAAACCGGGTCCGCACTCCGTGAATCACATGCACATCCGCTTCGAGTTTTGACCCCAGCATCCGCACCGGATTCTGGATCCCGTCCGCGCCATCCACATAAAACCGTTGCCGGATTGCATGCACCACCACGTGATCCATCGGAATGTTCACCGCTTTCGCGTTCAGCAACACATTCCGCACTTCTTCATCGGTGATCTCGCGGTCTTCATTTGTCACAATCACGCTGCCGCGATTGTTGAAACACCGGATATGCCCGCCGGACACGCTCGCCAACACATTATGAATCTCCACGCCCGCGCTATCCTCGGCGGCAGCCACAGCGTCGGTGATATTCTGCATCGCCGCGTCCATGTCCACGATCTCCCCCTTGCGCACGCCCGTTGACGGCACCTGCCCGACCCCGATGATCTGCAAGTTGCCGCCCTCCATCGTCTCGCCGACCACGGCGCACACTTTCGAAGTGCCGACCTCCAACCCCACCACAATTTGCTCTTTCTTCAACATGGCCAATCCTCTCAATTCAAAAATTGCACCGGCACCCCGCGACTCACCGTCAAATCCACCGCCGCCACCAGCTTCTGGCGTTGCGCCGCCCACGTCAGGATCGCGCTCAACCGCCGCAGCTGCGGCTGAAAATCCGCCATATCAAACTTCACCACCGTCTTCTGCCGCGTCGTCAACGTAAGGTGCCGCGGCTTCGACAAATCAATCGCTTCAATCTCCAACATCGAACCCGCCGCTGCTTGCTGCACCTTGTCCAACAACTCCAAAGCCCGGTACACCTGCTCCGATTGCAACGCACTGCCAACCCGCAAATCCGTCACCGGCACACCAACCAACACCGGCAACACCCCGACGGATTGCGGCTTCACCACCGTCCCATCCCGGAACTGTACCGGCCGCATCACCACGCCGTTCCGATCAATGAAAAACGCCGCGTCCCGGCTCCCGACCGTCTGCAACCGCGCCACCGCGATCCGCTCGTCCACATGAATCACCAACTTCGCCGGCAACATCCGCCGCACCTCCACCCGGCGCACCACCGGCAACTCCTCCAACCGCCGCTGCACCCGCGCCAGATCCACCGCCAACAAATTCTGGCCGACCGCGACACCAGCCGCCCCCATGACTTGTGGCGGCGTCAACACCCCGTCATTCTCCACGATCACTTCCGTCACGGCGAACCGCGGATTCTCATACACCAGCTTGGCCGCCGAAAACTTGATCAACCGGTACATGCCGAACCCGGTCAACCCCGCCACCGCGACCACCGCCGTCACCGCCAACAACCACCGCACCCGATGCCGGAGCCGGCCCTCTGTCTGGACTTTCACATCCAGCAGATATTCGTTGCGCCTCTTCCTGCGATTGCCAATCCGTACCATTACGCTGCCACAGCCTCCGGTCGGCGCGTCAGCGCCATTTCGATCATCCGCAAACACAACGCCGGCATCCCCAACCCGGCCGTGCGCGCCGCCTTCGGTAACAAACTGTTCGCCGTCATCCCTGGAATCGTATTCACCTCCAACACGCATAACTCCCCGGTCTCGCTCAACATCAAATCCACCCGCGAAAAATCCCGGCAACCAAGACTTTCATGCGCCCGCCACGCCAACTCCTGCGCCCGCACCGTCGTCGCGGCATCCAACGGCGCCGGACAAATCTCCTCCGCCTCCCCGGCCGTGTACTTCGCCTCAAAATCAAAAAACTTGTGCTTCGTGCGGATCTCAATCACCGGCAACGCGTCAGTTCCCAAAATCCCCACCGTCAACTCCCGGCCCCGCACAAACTCCTCCACGATCACCGCGCCCGGGAACGCCTGCGCCCGCGCCAACGCCGGCGCCAACTCCGGCCGCTCTCGCACAATGCTAATCCCCACGCTCGACCCTTGCCGGGCCGGCTTCACCACGACCGGCAAATCCAAATCCTCCCCCAAATTCCCAATCGCAAATGCCGGCGTGGGAATCCCGGCCTGCTGAAAACATTCCTTCGCCGTCACCTTGTCAAACGCCCGCGCACTCGCCCCGGCATCCGACCCGGTATACGGCACCCCGCGATCCTCCAAAATCTGCTGCAAATGACCGTCCTCCCCGAACGCCCCATGCATCGCGATGAACGCCAGGTCCACCCCCGCCGGCAACTCCACGGTCGTCCCCAACAAATCCACCGGCTCCGCCGCCACGCCCGTCCCGCGCAACGCCTCCAGCACCATCTTGCCGGACGCCCGCGACACCGCCGCTTCCGCCGACGGCCCGCCCATCAAAACCGCCACATGCAAATGTTTCACGATTCCCTCCCCAGAATCATCACTTCCGGTTCCAATTCGATCCCCCGTTCCTGCCGCGCCTTCGCCCGGATCACCTCGATCAACTTCAACACATCCCCAGCCGTCGCCCCGCCTTCGTTCACAATAAAATTCCCGTGCATCTCCGACACCCGCGCCGCGCCGACACTCGTGCCTTTGAGTCCGAGGTCATCAATCAACTTCCCGGCGGCCACCTCCCGGGGATTCTTGAAAATGCACCCCGCGCTCGGTCGTGCCGGCTGGCTCGCCCACCGTTTCTGCTCGAACTGCCGAAGCCGCGAATCAATCACCGCCCGCGCCGTCTTCTCCCCGCGCAGAATCACCGACAACACCACATGATTCGCAAACAACGGACAACTCCGGTAACCCACCGGCAAACTCTTCGCGTCCGCGTCATAAATCTCCCCGGCAAAACTCACATAGCGGACCCACTCCACCACGTCGAACGTCTGTTTCCCCATCGCCCCGGCATTCATCCGCAACGCGCCACCCACCGAGCCGGGAATCCCTTCGAGAAATTCCAGCCCGCCGAGCTCATGATGCTTCGCGGTGTTCACGATCCCCTTCAACCGCGCCCCGCCCCGGGCGATCACTGAATCACCGTCCACTTCCACCTTGGAAAACTCCGCGCTCGCCAGATGGATCACCACCCCGGGAATTCCCCCGTCGCGCACCAACAAATTCGTCCCACGTCCCACAATCGTCACCGGGATGTTCCGCTGATGGCAATACTTCAACAACTTCGCCAAATCGCGTTCATTGCCCGGCTCGACCCACAACTCGGCCGGCCCGCCCACGCGCAGCGAAGTATGTCGCGCCATCGGCTCCTCCGGCCGGACCACGGCCAACTCCGACAACATCCCCTGCACATCCGATTGAATGTTCATGGCAGTCTCCAGTTTGACCGGCTTGGTGGCACGCCGCGCCGCCAACTTCTCGGCGACAGCTTGCGCGACCTTCGAAATATCCCCGGCCCCCATCACCAAAATCAAATCCCCCGCGTGCGCCTCGGCACAGAGATGCTGCGCCAACTTTTGCAGATCGCGTTCAAACGTCACATCCACCTGCCCGGCGGCAATCACCGTATCCCGCAGCGTTTCGCCCGTAATCCCCTTGATCGGCTTCTCGCTCGCCGCGTAGATCTCCGTCAAAAACAATTTGTCCGCCTCGTAAAACGCGCTCCCAAACTCCGGCAACAACGCCTGCGTCCGCGTGAAGCGGTGCGGCTGAAACGCCACCACCACCCGCTGGAATCCCAACGTCTTCGCCGCCGCAATCGTCGCGCGAATCTCTGTCGGATGATGCGCGTAATCGTCCACCACCACGATCCCCTCGCCCTCATACCGGCGTTCAAACCGCCGTTTCGCGCCGGTAAACTTGCCCAACGCCTCCGCCACCTTCTCGAAGGGCATCCCGAGTTGATCCGCCACCGCAATCGCCGCGAGCGCGTTCACGACGTTCTGCTTGCCGGGAATCACCAACTCGATCTCACCGAGCTGCTGCCCCCGGCAGGTCACGATAAATTTGCAGCCGCGACTCGTCGGCGTCACGTCATGCGCCCGGTAATCCGCCCGGTCACTCAACCCGAACGAAATCGCCGCCCGGCTTTGTTGCGCCAGCGTCACGCAATTTGTGCAATCGGCGCAATAAAACACCGTGTTCAACGTGCTCCGAAAAAACACTTCAAAATTCGCCAGCAACCCATCCATCGACCGGTGATGGTCGAGATGCTCGGCTTCAATGTTCAAGCAGACCGAGTACTGCGGCGTAAACCCGATCAACGTCCCGTCGCTCTCGTCGGCTTCCGCCACGAAATACTTGCCGGCGCCGAACTGCGCGTTCGTGCCCAACACCGGCACGTTCCCGCCGACGCAATAACTCGGCGAACTGTCACTCCGCGTCAGCACGTAGGCGATCATCGCCGTCGTCGTCGTTTTCCCGTGCGTGCCGGCCACCGCGATGTTGTGCTGGTGCGTCATCAACCCCGTCAGCAACACCCCGCGCCGCACCGCCGGTATCTTGTGCTCAAGCGCCGCCAGCAACTCGGGGTTGTCGCTCGTGACCGCCGACGTGTAGACGACGAGTTCCGTTTCGCGATGGACATGTTTGCCGGCATGGCCGACGTGAATCTTCGCGCCTAGTTTGCGCAACACTGTCGTCTCGCCGTTGCCGTTGAGATCCGAGCCGGTCACCTGATGTCCCTGTTGAATCAGCAGCCGGGCCAGGCCGCTCATGCCGCAACCGCCGATCCCGACAAAATGCACCCGCCGGGATTGCGTCGTCAAAAAATCAATCAGTTGTTGTCTAGTTTGCATACGCCTCCACCAAATTTGCGATCCGCTCCGCTGCATCCGGCACTGCCAGCCCGTGGGCAGCCCGCGCCATACCGGCCCGCTTGCCGGCGTCCGCCAGCAACGCCGTCAACTCGGGCCCCAGCTGCTGCGCCTGCGTGACCAGCCGCGCCGCGCCGACGCGTTCAAACACGCGCGCATTGTGCCACTGATGATTGCCGGCGGCGTGCTCGTAGGGAATCAACAACGCCGGCAACCCGAACGCCGCCAGTTCCGTCAACGACGCCGCACCGGCGCGCGTGATCACCACATCCGCGGCGCTGTACGGCAATTCCATTTCTCGGCAAAAACTCATCACTTTCGCATCCAATCCATTTCGTTCATACGCGGCGCGCACCGTGGCTTCGTCGGCGGCCCCGCTCAAATGCACAAACTGCGTCTGCCCTCGCCACTCCTTCAGTTCCGGCAACGCGGCGGCCATCCATTCGTTGATGGCGTGCGCGCCCTGGCTGCCGCCCATCACGAGCACCGTCAACCGGTCGCGCGCCACACCGAGCCGCTCGTGCGCGTCGGTCACTTTGCCCTGCCGGAGGGCTTGCCGGATCGGCGTGCCGGTCACGGTGACCGGTTTGTGTCCAAAGAACTTTGCGCAGTCGGCCAATCCGACCGCGATGTGGTCGGCCACTTTGCCCGACCAGCGGTTCGCCTTGCCCGGCACCGCGTTTGACTCATGAATCAACTTTCCACTGCCCCGCGCCGCCAACAACGCCGGGGCCGAGGTGAAGCCGCCCATCCCCAGTACCGCGGCCGGCTGGAATTCACGCTGCAGCTTCGAGCAATCGCCGAGTGCTTGAACAAAACGGCCGCAAAAACGCATCAACCCGCGCGAGCCGGAATAACCGACCGCCCGCAGCGCTTGAACGGTAATCGCCGAACCGGCGGAGTTGGTCGTCCACGGTGCCAACGCGGTTTGGTCCACTGCTTTTTCGGAAACGAGGAGCTTCACCTCGTGCCGGCGGGCCGCCAACGTCTCGGCCACCGCCAGCCCCGGGAATAAATGCCCGCCCGTCCCGCCACATGCGATCAGGACTCTCATTCATCATCTCCTAACTCCCTGTTCATGGTTAGGTCACCGGCTCCCGTTGCGCGAAAAATTCCTGTTCAAACGGCAGGCTCTCCGCCGTCCCATGCCGGTAAATGCTCAGCAACACGCCGACAGTCACCAAGTTCATCATCACATTTGAACCGCCGTAGCTGATGAACGGCAACGCCAAACCTTTCGTCGGCAACCAGGCGGTGACGACGCCGACATTGATGATCGTTTGCAGGCCGATCATGATCGTTGCGCCCAGCCCGAGGTATTGGCCGAACAAATCCGGGGCGCGCAAGCTGATGACGACGCCGCACGCAATCAAGGCCGCAAAACAACCCAAAACCACGAGCGAGCCAATCAATCCCAGCTCTTCGCCCACAATCGGAAAAATAAAATCGGTATGCGCTTCCGGCAGGTAGAACATTTTCTGGCGGCTGTTCCCGAGGCCCAACCCACTGATCCCGCCCGAGCCAAACGCCAGCATCGCCTGCCATACTTGGTAGCCGGGGCCGGCCTTGTACCGCTCCAAATCAGTAAACGCCAACATCCGCTGCATCCGCACCGGATTGTGGAAAATCAAAACGCCAAACGCCACGGCTCCGGCCAGCAAGGTCGGCACCAGAAACTTCAGCCGCACGCCGGCAATGAACAACATGGACAAGGCCACCGCGCCCAGCAGCGCCGTCGTGCCGAAATCCGGTTCGGCCAAGATCAAGAGACACGTCACGCCCACCACGGCCATCGGGACGAGGAACCCGCGTTTGAACTGATCAATCCGGCGCTTTTCTTTCGCCAGGTAATGCGCCAGCCAGAAAATGAGGGCGAGTTTTGCAAATTCGGACGGTTGCACGCGAATCGAGCCGAGGCCAAGCCAGCGGCGCGCGCCACTGACCTTGATCCCGATCTGCGGGATGAGGACCAACACCAAGAAGACTCCCGCGCCTACCAACAGGAACGGCACATAGGGCCGAAACTTCTGGTATGGAGTCGCCGCCACGGTCGCGCAGAGGACGCCACCGAGCGACAACCAGACGAGTTGCCGCTTCAGCAGATAATTCGCGTCGCCATACTTGTCGCGCGCCTGCATCGAGCTCGTGCTGAAAAGCATGACGATGCCGACGGTGACCAGCATCAATGTCACGATCAACAGCAGTATGGCGGCTTTGTTTTTCATCGGTTGACGCCGGCGCGGGACGGGGTTCAACCCCGCCCCGCGTTGCGGCGCGTGAGCGAATTAATTGCTCGTGGTAACGATCGGGGCCGTGACCACTGCCGGCGTTGGCGTCGGCGCGGTGGTCGTCGCTTGTTGCGGCGCGCCGGGGATCATCAATTTCTGGCCGACCATGATGCGTTTCGGGTCGGAGATGTTGTTGGCCTTCAACAACTGATCCACGGTGACCTTGTGTTTCTTCGCGATGGTTGCCGGGGTTTCGCCAATGTCCACGACATGCACTGTTTGGCCGCCTTCGACGTAGGCGCCGGGTTGCCATTCCGCATACGTGGTGGGCGCGATGCCGGCTTGCGCGGTGGTGGTCGCCACGGCGGGCGCGGTGCCAGCCGGGATGGTGAGCTTCTGGTTGATCTTCAACGCGTCGCTGGTCAGGTTGTTGGCCTGCTTGATGGCCGTCACGCTGACGTTGTGCGCTTTCGCGATCTTCCAGAGCGAGTCACCAGACTTGACGACATAGGCCGGGCCAGTAACGGCCGGGACCGCGGCATCGGCGGCCGGCGCGCCGGCCGGTGGCGCTGCGGCAACCGGGGCGGTGGTCGGCTCGGCTTTGACCGGAATGGTCAGCTTCTGGTTGATCTTGAGGATCGAGGTCTTGGTCAGGTTATTGGCGCTGGCCAATTCCGCCATGCTGACGCGTTCCGCACGCGCGATCTTCGAGAGGGTGTCGCCTTTTTTGACCACGTAGCTCCGGCTTACGACCGGCGCGGGCGCGGGCGCGGGCACACTCGCGATGGGCTGAACAGGAGCCAACGCTGGTACCATGGCCGTTGGATCCGGCGGTACAACTGTCGCAGGGCCGGTGGGGTCCGTGGGCGTGGTTTCGTTGGCGGCTAACTCGGGTGCACCTGTTTTGGCGCGGGAGCATCCTTCAAAAATGAAGATGCCGCCGATCACCAGCACGTGCAGGGCGACGACGATTAATACGACTTTCGATACTTTCATTGTTTCCTTTTGAGCTATTGGGTTTGGTTTGGTTGGGTTGATTGTTTTTGGCTCTGGCGTTGTAGCCGCAGCACACGCTGCGGGTGAATCCGCCGAAGCGCACGCTTCGGCTACAACAGCGTTAGTACAGCTTCCTTGAATTTGTCCCCGCGGTCCTCATAGTTCGCAAACATGTCAAAGCTGGCGCATGCCGGTGACAACAACACGGTGTCCCCCCGGCCCGCTTGCGCGGTTGCCACGCGAACGGCTTCCGCCATTGTCGCGGCGCGTTCGCACGGCGTCACGTCACTCCATGCGGTCACCATTTTGTCGCGTGCTTCGCCGATGAGCACGGCCACTTTGACTTTTTCCGCAATCACCTCCTTGATGCTGGAGAAGTTCAGTCCCTTGTCCCGGCCGCCGGCAATCAAGACCACCCGGCCTGGCAACGCCCGCAACGCCTTCTCCACTGCGTCCACGTTCGTCGCCTTCGAATCGTTGATAAATGTCACCCCGTCCTTCACCGCGACTACTTCGCCGCGGTGCGGTTGCGGGCAGTACGAACAAATCGCCTCGCGCATCGCAGCGACCGGCAACTTCATCGCCAGTCCCGCCGCGAACGCCGCCAAAATGTTCTCCGCGTTGTGCAACCCGCGCAGGTTCGTCTCGTCCATCTTCATCAAAATGCCGTTGCACTCCGGCAACCGGCACCAAATCGTCTGGCCATCCGTCCAATCCACGCGCAAGTCCGCCTCCTGCCCGTACGCGCTGACGGTGATCACCCGCGATTTCGGCCGGCAACCCACCTTGTTCATCCAGGCCAAGACCGACGTACTCACGATGGCGTAATCCTGCGACGTCTGATTCTCGAAAATGCGCGCCTTCGCTTTCGCGTAGGCTTCCATTGAACCGTGCCGGTCAATGTGGTCCGGCGTCAGGTTCAACCAAATCGCCACGTCCGGGCGGAACTGCTCGATACGCTCCAATTGGAACGAACTCGTCTCCAACACCACCGCATCCAACCCCGCGCTCTGCTCCACCGCCGCAGCGAATGCGTTTCCGATGTTACCGGCGGTGGCGGTCCGCTTGCCGGCGGATTCGAGCATCGCGTGGATCAACTCCGTCGTCGTCGTCTTCCCGTTCGTGCCGGTAATCGCGACGATCGGGCACAGGCAATACCGGTAGGCGAACTCCAACTCGCTCAAAACCGGCGTCCGCTGCCGCACCAACTCCGTCACGAGCGGGCGCTCGGGCGCAATGCCGGGACTCAACACCGCCAAATCAAAATGCGCCGCCACGTCAAACCGGTTGCCCAGCTCGACGCGCACCCCGAGCTGCCGCAGCCGGTTGGCGCGTTCCACCAATTCCTCGGTATCCCCTTCGTCACGCACCACGACGCGCGCGCCGTCCCGTTGCAGCAATTCCGCGGCGGCCATCCCGCTCCGGCCCAGCCCCAACACCACGACATCCTTGTCTTTGAGTTCCATGGTTACCTTAGTTTGAGTGTTGCCAATCCCAACAACGCGAAAATGACCGACAAGATCCAAAACCGGGTCGTGATCTTGGTCTCGCTCCAGCCGAGTTCTTCAAAGTGATGATGAATCGGCGTGCGCTTGAAAATCCGGTAGCTCTTGCCGCGCAGCTTGCAGCCGGCCACTTGAATCACCACCGACGCCGCCTCCATCACGAAAATGCCACCGACGATGATCAACACGAGTTCCTGTTTGATCATCAGCGCGATCGCCCCAATCAACCCGCCAATCGCCAGCGACCCGGTATCGCCCATGAACACCTCGGCCGGGTGACAGTTGAACCAGAGAAAACCGAGACTCGCGCCGATCAACGCCGCGCATACCACCGTCAACTCCGCCGCGCCGGGCACAAAAGGAATCGTGAGATAGCTCGCGAGCTTCGCGTTACCGGCGACGAAGGTCATCACGGTGAACGCCAGCGCCGCCGTCAACGTGCAGCCAATCGCCAGGCCGTCCATGCCGTCGGTCAGATTCACAGCGTTGGACGCGCTCGTCAGGACGAACGCAAACCAGATGAGCATGAAAATCCCCATGTCCAGAATCACCGGCAACTTCACGAACGGCAGATAAAATTGCCGGGCAATCTCGCCAACCGTCGGATGAAACCCGAGATACACCCCCAGCGCGATGCCGCACAACATCTGGGCCGCGAACTTTGTTTTGCTGCTGATGCCCTTCGAGTTGCGTTTTGTAACCTTCGCGAAGTCATCAAGGAAACCAACGAAGCCCAAGCACAACACCGTCGCGAGGCAGAGCAACACGAGCGGATTATCCGGTCGCGCCCATAAGATCGTCGCGTCAATCACCGCCCACAAAATCAACACGCCGCCCATCGTGGGCGTGCCGGTCTTATGCCCGTGTTTCTCCGCGAGCGGCCCGAGATCATCGGCCCCGCGAATCGGCTGGCCGAATTTCAACTCGGCCAACTTCCGAATCATCCACGGCCCGGTCACGACACAAATCAGCATTGCCGTGATCGCGGCAAAAACCGCGCGGAACGTCGTGTACTGAAACACGCGCAACGGAGTGAAATACTCCGTCAACTGACTCAAATAAAACAGCATCTCCTTGTTTCCTGCTTACCGCTCCCCAACTACTTCAGTTCAAACGCCGCCAAAACTTTTTCCAACTGCATACCCCGCGAACCCTTCAACAACACAAAATCCCCGTCGCGCAACAACCAGCGCAACAAATCCGCCGCCTGCTGCGCGTCACTGACCGGTAACACGCGATGCGATTCCATTCCGCGGCTGACCGCGCCATCCGCGATCCAGCGCGCGTTCGGGCCAACCGTGACCAGCAACGCCAACTGACTCTGCGCTGCCAGCGCGCCAATTTCCAAATGCGCCGGGCGGGAGTGTTCGCCGAGTTCGAGCATGTCGCCGAGCACCGCGATCTTGCGCCCCTTACCGGGCGTCTCGCGAATCATCCGCAAGGCGGCCGTCATCGAAACGACGTTGGCGTTGTAGCAATCGTTGACGAACCGGATGCCGGCGCGCGTGACTTCCTGCATCCGCATGCCGGGGAACTCCATCGTTTCGAGGCCTTCCCGGATTTCGTCGAGGTCCATGCCCTGCATGTAACCGACCGCTGCCGCTTGCAGCGCGTTGTAAATCTGATGCCGGCCGAGCGTGCGCAGCCGGATGTAAACGTCCTCGCGTTTCTTCGCGATGTTCAGCCGGAACTTCACGTCGCCGTTGATCTTGATCTCGCTGGCGCGGATGTCCGCAAAATTTTCGATGCCGACGCTGACCACGGCGGCGCGGGTGCGCGCGCGGAGTTCGGCGAACCATTTGTCATCCGCGTTCAACACCGCCAACCCCTCCCCATTCGCCGGCAACCCTTCGAGGAGCGCGCCTTTTTCTTTGGCCACACCGGCTTCGCCGCCGAGGAACTCGGCATGCGCCAGCCCGATGTTGGTGATGACGCCGACTTCCGGTTTGCAGAAGCCGGTCAGTTGCGCGATCTCGCCGGGATGACTCGTGCCCAGCTCGAACACGCCGAAATCATATTCGGGATTGAGCTTCAGCAGATTCAACGGCAGGCCGATGTGGTTGTTCTTGTTGCCCTCGGTCTTGATGACGTTGAACCGCTGGCCGAGGACGGCCGCGATCATTTCTTTCGTCGTCGTTTTCCCGGACGAGCCGGTAATTCCGATGACGCGGGTAGTGGGGGGCATTAGCCGGCGGTAGTTCGTTGCGAGTTTGTGCAGCGCGGTGAGGGTGTTCTGGACTTGGAGAAGCGCAAGAACACTAGGCGAGTTGGCTGCACGGGTAGGATGGTGCGAGACTACCGCCGCGGATGCCCCCCGCTGCGCCGCGTCATCCAAAAATTCATGACCGTCAAAATGTGGGCCCTGCAAGGCGATGAAACAATCGCCGCGTTCGAGCGCCCGCGTGTCGGTGCTCACTTGGCGCACCGGCTGGTCCGGGTTGCCCTGGATCAATTCCGCACCGCAAAGTTCGGCAAATTCAGCTAGGCGCATTGTTTCCACCTGGAACCCAGATTCATGAAATAGTCTTCCACCACTTGCCGGTCGTTGAACGGCACGACCGTGTCGGTGAATTCCTGATAAGTTTCGTGGCCTTTGCCGGCGATGAGGACGCTGTCGCCGGGGCGCGCGAGGTCGAGCGCGCGCTCAATGGCTTCGCGGCGATCAAGGATCACTTGATACCGGTTGCGTTTGTCAGCCGGGTAGCCGGCTTCGATCTGCTGGACAATCGCGCGCGGATCTTCGGTGCGCGGGTTGTCGCTCGTGAGAATGGAAAAGTCCGCGAGTTCGCAGGCCGCCGCGCCCATCGGCGCGCGTTTGCCGGTATCACGGTCGCCGCCGCAGCCGAAAACACAAAGCAACCGGCCTTTGGTCAGTTCGTTGACGGTCAACAACACGTTGCGCAACGCGTCTTCGGTGTGCGCGTAGTCCACGTAGACGTGGAAAGGTTGGCCGGTGTTGAGCCGTTGCAGCCGCCCCGGCACCGCCGGCATGTGCGCGAGGGCACGTTCGGTGGTCGCGAGGTCAATGCCCAACGCGTAGGCTGCACCGATGGCAGCGAGCGCGTTGTGAACATTGTACCGGCCGTTCAATGGCAGCAATACGGGCACGCAGCCCTGCGGGGTGCGAACGACGAAGTATGTTCCGTCCGCTGACACACGAACATCGGTCGCGCGAATGGTCGCATCACCTAGGACGCCGTACGTCACGACGGCGTTTTCCCCACCCAGGCCCGCGATCAATCGGCGTCCATACTCATCGTCCGCATTCACCACCGCACGGCCGCGTTTCCGCATTGCGCCCAGCGAGGCGAACAGCCTCGACTTGGCTTTGAAATAGTCTTCCATCGTCTGGTGGTAATCGAGATGGTCTTGCGAGAGATTCGTGAAAATCGCGACGTCGTAATCAATTCCGTCCACCCGGTGGAGGTCGAGCGCGTGCGAACTGACTTCCATCGCCACCCCACCGCAACCGGCCCGCAACATCTGGCTCATCAAATCTTGAATCTCGACCGACTCCGGCGTCGTCCGCGCAGCCGGGATGATGCGTTGGCCGACTTGGTATTGGACGGTGCCGAGCAAACCCGCGCCGATGCCGGCGGCTTCCAGAATTTCCCGCACCATGAAGGCGGTCGTGGTCTTGCCATTCGTGCCGGTCACGCCGACGACTTTGAGTTGCTGCGACGGATGATTGTAGAACCGTGCTGCCGCCAACGCCAACGTCAGCCGGGCGTCCTGCACCTTGATGCGGGTGGCGCGCGGATTCATCCCGGTTTCGCGTTCACAAACGATGGCGGTCGCACCGCGTTCGACGGCGGATTCGACGAACCGGTGGCCGTCGGTGTTTTCGCCACGCATGGCGACGAACAAGTTGCCGGGCATGACGCGCCGCGAATCGTACGTGATGCCGGTGATATCGCGGTCGAGCGAGCCTTCGACGGTGAGGGTTTTGACGGTTTGGAGAATGTCGGTGAGTTTCATCAGAGCTGCGCTACTTTCTTCTCTTCGGGCTCGGCAAATTGCGGCGGGATGGCGAGGTATTGGGTGACCTTTTCAGCCACGCCACGGAAGACCGGCCCCGCGACGGTGCCGCCGTAGTACGAACCGCTCGTGGGATTATCCAACGAGACCAAAATGGAAATCTCCGGGTCCGCCGCCGGCAAGTAGCCGATGAACGAGGAGTAATATTTGCGAACGTATTGGCCGTTTTCGATTTTCTGCGCGGTGCCGGTTTTGCCGGCGGCGTCGTAGCCCTTGACCGCGGCCTTCGGGGCCGTGCCGTCAGCAGCCGGCACTTTGCGGAGGGCTGCCGCCATGAGAATGCTGGCGCGCGGCGTAATCGGCTGCGCGATTTGTTGCGGCGGGTAGGTCAGCAACGGGACGTTGTTTTCGTCCACGATGGATTTAATGATCTGCGGTTTGAAGAGCCGGCCGCCGTTGGCCATGGCATTGACGGCCATGATCATTTGCAGCGGCGTCGCAGCAATTTCGTGGCCCATCGGAATGCGGCTGATCGAAAGCGGCGTCCATCGGGTCAGCGGATGTGCGATACCGGAAACCTCCCCCGGCAAGGCGATGCCGGTCTTGCGGCCGAAACCGAAGTTGCGGATGTACTGGTAAAGCTTGGCGGCACCGAGGCGTTGAATCGCGATTTTGGCGGCGCCAATGTTGCTGGACTTGTAGAGAATTTCCGAGACGCTGAGAACGCTGTACGGATGGGCATCGTGCAGGATGCGGCCGCCGTAGAGCCACGCGCCGTTTTCGCAGTCGAACCGGTCGTCCAGCCGGATGGTGCCTTCGTTGAGCGCACCGGAGGCGACCACGATTTTGAAGGTCGAGCCCGGTTCGGCGACGTCACTGACGCAGCGGTTCCGCCGGGAATCGGCGGGGGCGTTGCCGGGTTGGTTGGGGTCGAAGGTCGGCCGGGAACTCATGGCGAGGATTTCGCCGGTCTTCGGACGCGTGACGATGATGACGCCGGCACTCGGATGGAATTCCGCCATCGCCTTGTCGAGTTCGGTCTCGGCAATGTGTTGGATGACTTGGTCAATGGTGAGCACGACGTGAAAGCCGTCGCGCGGGCCGATGCCTTCGGCGCGTAAGGCGCGGATTTCCCGGCCTTTGCGATCGCGTTCGATGACTTCGTAGCCAGCCAGGCCTTGGAGGTATTGTTCGAGGACGGACTCGATGCCTTGAACGCCCCGGTGTTCGTTGTCCACGAAGCCGAGGACGTGACTGGCGAGCGGGCCGTTGGGGTAAGTGCGGAGAAGTTGGTCTTCGAACACCAAGCCGCGAATGTTCAGCGCCTTGATTTGGGCGATAGTGTCTTCATCGACTTTGGTTTTGAGGCGCACGTACTTGCCGGACCCGGTCAGCTTCGCCTGCAACACCGCGAGGTCCAGCTTGAGGAACGGCGCGAGTTTCTGCGCGATGGCCGGGGCGTTGGAAGCCGTAATGCTCGGGTCGGCTGCAACGATGCGGACGGACTGGCTGTTGGCGAGCAAGTTATTGTTGCAGTCCCGAATTTCGCCACGCCGACCTTGCCGGCGGACGACTTGTTCGCGGTTGGATTCGGCGACGCCGGCCAGTTCCGTGCGGCGGAAGACCTGCAAGTCCACCAAGCGACCGGCCAACGCGGTGAACGATAGCGAAAGACAGAGTACAACAGCGAGGGCACGTTGTTTGTGAGTCCACCCACTCATCGCGAGACCACCTGTCGGGGTTTGGTTGACGGCGCCGGGCGGACCGCCGGCAGGAAGCGCGTATCCCATTCGGGACCGGGTTCGAGCAGCCGGATGGTCTGCGCCTCGCGCGGGGCAACAAGGCCAAGACCATAGTGCTGGCAGCGGGCTTCGAGCCAGGCCGGCGATTTCAGTTGGGCGAGTTGCGCGGCGAGCATCGTGTTGCGTTTTTCGCTGGCGAGCAGCGTCGCTTCGCGTTTCTTGATCTCGTCGCCGAGCCGGTAGATCTGGTTTTTCTGCCAGACATAACCGACACCAATGGCGCCGATGCTCATACAGGTCAGGAGCGATCTGGCGACTGTGCCAAACCGCAACGGCTCGCGTTTACGATTACTTCTCATGCTTCAAATTTCCCCGGTGGCCGTTTCCTTGGTAACGGCCACCGGCGGGGTTCCCCACCCCCATTAAACTTTTTCGGCCACGCGCAATTTTGCGCTTCTAGCTCGCGGGTTCTGCCGGATCTCCGACTCCGTGGCGGTCACCGGTTTGCGGGTGATGACCCGCAACACTGCTTTGCGCCCGCAGGCGCAAATCGCTAACGCTGGCGGACAAACGCATCCCGTGCTCAACTGCACGAAAAACTGCTTCACGATGCGGTCTTCCAACGAATGAAATGATATGACGGCGAGCCGGCCACCGGATTTCAACAGGTTCACCGCGCCAGCCAGACCGCGCTGGAGATTATCCAGTTCGCGATTCACCGCGATCCGCAACGCTTGAAACACGCGCGTTGCCGGATGGATGGCGTTACCGCGTTTCGGCCCGAGCACCGACTCGACGACGCGCACCAAGTCGCTGGTCGTTTCCAGCGGCCGGACAGCGCGTTCCCGGTCGATGTGTTGGGCGACGGCGCGGGCACGGCGTTCTTCGCCGTAGACCCGAAAGATCCTCGTCAACTCGTCCACACTCGCTTGCAAAAGAACATCTTTGGCAGTGATACCGGCTTCCCGGTTCATCCGCATATCCAAAGGGCCTTCGCGTTGGAAGCTGAAGCCGCGAGACGGTTCATCGAACTGGCGCGAGCTGACACCCACGTCGAACAACATTCCGTCCACCGCTGTTACTCCGGCACTCATTAACACCTGTTCAACATCTGCGAAGTTCGCGCGCACCAATTGCACGCGGTCTCCAAACCCCTTGAGTCGGTCGCGACTGACTGCCTGGGCCTCCAAGTCCCAGTCCAGCGCGATCAACTTCCCATCTGGATCAGTCGCCCGCAGAATCGCTTCTGCATGGCCGCCACCGCCCAGCGTGCAGTCCACATACAGACCGCCGCGGCGTGGCTGTAACTGTTCCACTACTTCCGTCAGCAGAACCGGCGTGTGGTAGGTCATTCGGCAGGTGGAATCGGCAAGAAATTGCTCCCCACTTCTCCGCTCCACTGCAGCACAACCTTCACAACCTGTCCGCTTGAAATTTCATAGACGCACGACCGGCTGCGCTTGCCCTAACATCCGGCCCACCAAGTGCGCCAACCCAACCTTCGGCGCTGGTCGCGCCCCGAGCCGGTCACGCTTCACATTCTCCACTGCGTACCCGGCATCCACTCCTAAAATATCCGAGGTCATCTCCGGCAACGCGCCAGATTCGCTACTCAACATCACTGAACCACCAGTCTGCACCGGCCGGCGAAGCACACGTTGGTCGAGTTTTGGAAAGGGACTCATCGTCGGCAACCGCATCTGGCGCGCTTCCCCACCGACGTTGGTCACGCTCCGATTCACATTGAACAACCCCGCGATGGCTTCCCGTCCCATACCGACCTCATAAACCTAATTGTTTCACTGACTCTTCAAACTTGCCGGCGGTGTTCTGCTTCACTTCCGCATGCCGCTCCGGCGACCAAATTTCAAACCCTCGAAACGTCCCAACCAACACAGCCTCGGCTTGGATCCCCGCATGCCGCATCAACTCCTCAGTCAAAATGATCCGCCCCTGCCCATCGCACTGCGCTTGATGCGCATCCCCGGCAATCAACCGCAACGCATTACGCTGCTCATATTCGCCGACGGAAATCGCATCCACGCGATCCAGCAGCGTGGCCATGGCTGACTCTGGAAGAACGAACAAGTGATTATTCGGCAGGGGCATCACAAAGAACTCCTGCGCATCACTCGCCGGACCGCGCCATTTAGCCGGGATCGCCAGCCGTTTCTTCTCGTCAACCGAGTGGCGAAACGTGCCAACGAACACAGTGCGTTTCTGTACCTTTTCCATGGGATTTCGTGGAACCTCCTTGATGTCCACCAACTCCCCCACAACGACCCACTTTCTACCACCCTTCCCCAAAACACGTCAATACCTTTCCACAATTATTTTGAACTATTTTTCCGAGCCTACCGGCCGTACAGAAAACTCAACGCCCGCCACACCCGGTCTCGCCAGAAACGCTCGTTATGCGCCGCGCCCGCCTCCACGTGGTGCGCCAGATCCACGCCATCGCGCCACCCCAGCGCCCGGTACGTCGCCGCAACTTTGCGTGTGAGAGCAACTCCATCATCCACCGTCCCGCTGTCCAGATACACAGTCAACTTCTGATACTCCCGACCACCCAGAAATCCAGCAAACGTCTGCCCCGCGCGGTCGCGCAGTTGAAACGCGCCCGAGAGACACGCCGCCTTTCCAAACGTCTCCGGCAACGTGTGCGCCATCCACAACGCCACCAACCCACCCAACGACGACCCCAAAATCGCCGTGTGTTGCCGGGCTTTCTTCGTCGGATAATGCCGGTCGACATACCGCTTCACCACGTCCACCACAAAATTCGCGTACGGATGATCCAACACATCCGCAAACGTCCGGCGCGGCATATAGTCGCGGTACCGTTCGGTGCTATTCGGAATCCCCACGAGAATTACCGGCTCGATTTCGCCGGCCGCCGTCAGCTCATCCACGATGCGATTCAAGTACCAACCACCGTGACCGTAACACGCGTGCGGATCATCCCAGAGATTTTGGCCGTCCTGACTGTAAATAACCGGAAACCGGCGGCGCTGATCCTGCAGCGCTGCCTCCGGCAAATACACATAGACGGGCCGCATCGCGAGTCGTCCATACCGGGGCCGCACCCGGTCAGCCTCGATCACATGGAAGCGCGGCGAATCCGGCAGTTGCATCACACCTTTTTCGGAAACAACGGCGCCACCGTGCCGACCGTTGTCCCCGCCGGCAAGCGGCCCCAAGTCAGTTCATCCGCGAGCGGCCCGGCAATTTCGCCGACGCCGAGTTGCGTCCGCGCCTGCGCTGTAATCGCCGGCATCACCGGCGCGAGCGCGACAGTGATCAAGCGCACCGACTCCGCGAGATTGTAAAGCACTGCGTCGAGTTGCGCGGCTTTTTCCGGCGCTTTGGCCAATGTCCACGGGGCGCTTTCCTCGACGTACCGGTTGGCGCGGACGACACCGGCGCGCACTTCGGCCAAGGCACTGGTGAGATCGAAAGCGTCCATGTGTTGCCGGTAAGCGGTGAAATCGAGTCGGAACTCCGCCGCCCCACCGGCGGGCACCACGCCCTGCCGGTAGCGCTTGATCATCGAGAGGGTGCGATTGATGAGGTTGCCAAGTTCGTTGGCGAGGTCGGTGTTGTAGACTTCGATGAATTTCGCTTCGGCAAAATCGCTGTCGTTGATTCCGAGCGGACCGTTGTTCGCGAGGAAATAGCGTAACGCATCGAGGCCGTAATCGGCGACGTACCGGTCAATCTTTTCCAAGTCCACGAAGTTCCCGAGGCTCTTGCTCATTTTTTGGCCTTCGGCAATCCAGAAACTATGCACGTAGACCTGCGCCGGGAGCGGTCGCTTCAACGCCAGGAGCAGCGCCGGCCAGATGACCGCGTGAAACCAGAGGATATCTTTCGCGATCAGATGGACATTGGCCGGCCAGAAGTGCTGACGCGCCGGCGTGTCCACGGTCGAGAGGTAATTAAACAACGCGTCAATCCAAACGTAGATGACATGTTCATCATCACCGGGGACGCGAATCCCCCAGTCGCCGGTACCTGTGCGCGAGATCGGCACGTCGTTGAGACCTTCGCGAATCCGGTTCGCAATTTCTTTACGCCGCGCATCGGGACGGAGAAATTCCGGCTGGTCCTCCAGCAGTTTCAGCAATGCGTCGCCATATTGGCTCAACCGGAAGAAGTAGTTTTTTTCTTTTTTGCGGACGAGCGGCTTGCCGTTGAAGGGCGACTTGAATTCGTACTCCTTGGCCTTGTTCTCCGGCAAGTATTCCTCCTGCCCTTCGTCGTACCAACCTTCGTACTCGCCCGGATAGACGTCGCCGGTCTTGAGGAGTTCGCCGACGTATTGCACGACTTTGTCTTTGTGACGTTGTTGCGAGGTGCGGATGAAATCGTCGTTGGCGATGCCGAGTTTGCGGAACGTGTCCTGAAAGGCCTGGGCATTTTGGTCAGACCACTGCTGGGGTGTCAGGTTATGTTGCGCGGCTGAATCCACAACTTTGGCCGCGTGTTCGTCGGTGCCGGTCAAAAAGAAAACATCATCGCCACACAGCCGATGATACCGGGCGAGGATGTCCGCGATGGTAGTCGTGTAGACATGCCCAATGTGTGGCCGGTCATTGACGTAGTAAATGGGCGTGGTGATGTAAAATTTCACAGTGCGCGGATATTTACAGCTTGCCGCAGCAGAGTCAACGGCGGGGAAAAAACGCTCAGGGTTTTCCCTGATAGCCAAAATACGGGTTACACCCGATTTCCTTGGTGAAGCGTTTCACCTACACTGCGTCTATAACAACGGAGGAACGCCATGAAGCCGACCACCACAATGAAAAAGCAACGCACCACCAATTTGCCCGGTACCCCCAAACGCGTACCGGTCGTGTTCCTTCCCCAGCAGGGTTGGCAGGTAGACATCGGGCGCACCCCGGTCAAGACGTTCGCCACTGCACAGACAGTGCGTGACAACAGCTCGCTGACCGGCTACAAACGCGCCCACGGCAGTTCGCAACTCACGCACGTGTTCGTGCCGGTCGGGTTGCTGGACGATGCCGCCAAACAACGAGCGACATCTCGGCACAGCGAGTGCCGGGCTGAGCTCAAACCACCAGTCAACCTCTAGGAGACGAAATGTCGAATCTGTCAGTGACTTGGCGTCGGACCGCAATTGCGGCCACCGTCGCTTCATTTGTAATCGCTTCATCGGCCGTGCGCGCCGAAGATGCGGAAAAGCCGTGGGAGCGCACCATCGCCGTCGGTATTTCCATGGTAACAGGAAACACAGATAGTTCGCTGTTCAATGCCGCCGTCAAAGGCGAGAAAATCTGGAAAGCCGACGAACTCCGCCTCGGCGCCTCGGGCGCATACGGGAAGAATGACGGCGACGTGGCGACGGAAGTCTTGCTCGGTTTCGCCCAATACAAACACCTCTTCTCCGAACGCTGGTACGGCGCGCTCACAGCGGATGCCATCCATGATTCCATCGCCAACGTGGAATACCGGCTGACGATCGGCCCGGCGTTGGGCTATTTCCTCATTAAAAAGGAAATGACCCGGTGGACCATTGAAGCCGGTCCCTCCTACGTCTACGAAAAAACGGATGTCCGCCACCCCAACCAACCGCCGGGACCGACCTTCGTGACTAGCGATGACCGGGGCTACCTCGCCGCGCGTTTTAGCGAGCGCATCGAACACAAGTTTTCAGGCAACAACGCCAAAGTCTGGCAACAGACCGATTGGCTGCCGCAGGTGGATGATTTCCAAAACTACCTGTTGATCAGTGAAGCCGGCATCGAAGCCGCCTTGACCAAGGCCATGAGCCTCCGGGTCGTCGGCACGCACCGGTATGACAATCGGACCGACAGCCAGCGGCATTATGACATCACCTTGGTCAGTGCGTTGGCGTACAAGTTTTAAGAATGGGTGAGAGCCACCAGGCTCTGGTGAGTGGGCGTTGCGGACGGTGAGGTGGTAAAAGACCGCACCGCGGTAGTTTACCGGGTTAACGCAGCGCCCACTCCCACCAAGTGGACCGAGAAGCAATTATGGGATTTCTAAAAGAATTCAAAGATTTCGCACTGCGCGGCAACGTCCTCGACATGGCGATTGGCGTCATTCTCGGCATCGCCTTCGGCAAAATCGTCAACTGTCTCGTCAACGACGTCCTCATGCCCCCCATCGGCCAACTCATGGGCGGCGTCAACTTTACCGACCTCTTCTTCGCCCTCGACAACTCCAAAGGCGAATTCGCCACCCTGGCCAAGGCCCGCGAAGCCGGCGTGCCTGTCATCGCTTACGGCCTCTTCATCAACACCGTCCTCGATTTCCTCATCGTCGCCTTCTGCGTTTTTCTGGTCATTAAAGTCATGAACACCCTAAAACGCCGGCAATCCCCCGCCCCAGCCCCGGCCCCGACCACAAAAAACTGCCCCTACTGCTGCTCCGCTAT
The DNA here is from genome assembly GCA_022072455.1 of Verrucomicrobiia bacterium. Lineage (GTDB taxonomy): Bacteria > Verrucomicrobiota > Verrucomicrobiia > Palsa-1439 > Palsa-1439 > CAINDI01. Next base: position 103,311 of record JAJVHY010000007.1, read on the forward strand.
TGCCATCCGCGCCACCCGCTGCCCGCAATGCACCTCGGAAGTCAAATAGCCGCAACGGGCTGCCCATAAAAAATGATTGCAAATTCATCAATTCAGCTCACTATGCAACCACTGGGTAGTGCGACCATTGGAGAGGTGCTTTTGAATAAACCCGGTCTTACGTTTATCCAACTGGCTTTCGGGAAAAACTCCCGGCTTTTCCATCGATTACAATTTCACACCGAACCGGCACACAACAACAGGAGGTCCACATGAAGTTCCGTCAAACGATCACGATCACCGCCCTTTGCGCCATCGGCGCCGGGTTGGTAGCCTGCGGTAAGCAGGAATCCACCCCCACCCCGCCGGCAGCTCCCGCCATGGAGAAACCGGCCGCCTCCGCACCCGCTGTCCCGGCAGCGCCGGCAACCCCAGCTGCACCCGCCGCCCCAGCAAATGGCGCGCAATCCTTGCTCGACAAGGCCCAGAAGCTCATCGCTTCCAAAGACTATTCTGGCGCGATGACCACTCTGAAAGACCTGTCCAAACTGAAACTCACCCCCGAGCAACAAAGCCTCTTGGACCAACTCAAAGCCACGGTTCAAAAAGCCATGGCCGCTGACGCGACCTCGGATGCCACCAAGAAAGCCACCGACGCTCTCGGCGGTGCCTTGGGTGGCAAATAACCACAATCAACCAAACCAAACGACAAAAAGGAAACCTCATGAATAAACAACTCCTCCAACTCACCGCGATCCTCGCGGTTACCGCCGCCACATCCGTGTGGACCGGCTGTATGAATTATCGCGAAGCCCGCGAGAAAAATCCGGCACTCTACAACGAACAAGGCTACAACGCAGGCGGCGAAGCCAGTCGTACCGAAACACCTCGTTACAAACCCGCCGCGCCAGCCGAAAAAGCCGCCCCGGCAGCAAAACCGGCCGCCAAAGCAGAAGTGCCTTCCAACTCATTCACTATCAAGAATGACGTTCTCTCCGTCACCAAGCGCGTGCCGGCCAAGACCACGCTCGGATCAACGATTGAAGCCGACGTCACCATCACCGCGCTCGCGGATTGCGCCAATGTGGTCGTGGCTGACACCATCCCGGCCGGCTCCACCCTCGTCAAGAGCGAGCCAGCCGCCACCGTCAGCGGCTCGAAGCTGACTTGGAACATCGACACGATGGACAAAGGTCAGACCATCAACGCCAAGATCTGGTACAAAGCCGACAAGGAAGGCCTCCTCGTCAACTGCGCCACCCTCTCGGCTGACCCCCGCGGCTGCGCCGCCACCATGGTTGGCAAAGCCCAGATCGCCATCGAGAAGAGCGGCCCTGAAACCGCTAAGATCGGCAGCACCGTCACCTACAACATCGTCGTCAAAAACACCGGCAACGCCGATGCCGAAGGCGTGGTTGTTACCGACACCGTCCCCGCTGGCTTGACCAGTGCTGACGGCAAGAAGACCATCACCTACAACCTCGGCACCCTCGCCGCCGGTCAATCCAAGGAAATCCCGGTCAGCCTCAAGGCCGACGCCACCGGCAAGCACTGCAACGTCGCCAGCGTCGCCACCAGCAACGCCGGCAACGCCAAGGATGATGCCTGCACCGTCGTCGTCAAACCCGGCCTCGCCATCACCAAGACCGGCACCAAGGAACAATTCCTCGGTCGCGTCGCGAGCTATGAAATCGTCGTCAGCAATACCGGCGACACCACCCTTACCGGCGTGAGCGTCACCGACACTGCCCCGGCCGCGACCAAGATCGTCAAAGCCGACGGCGCCACCGTCACCGGCAACACCGCCGTCTGGAATGTTGACCAACTCAAGGCCGGCGAGAAGAAGAACCTCGCCATCAGCCTCACCTCGGTGACCCCGGGCACCCACTGCAATGGCGTCGCCACCAAGGCCACCTCGGACAACCTCATGGCCGATGCGCAAGCCTGCACCGCGTGGCGTGGCGTGCCCGCCATCCTGATCGAAGTCGTGGATGATCCCGACCCGATTCAAGTTGGTGAGAGCAGCACCTACACCATCCGCGTGACCAACCAAGGCACCGCGCCGGACAACAACATCAAGATCGTCGCCAAGTTCGCGAAGGAAATTGACCCGACCGCCGCTGCGGGTTCCACCGCCGGCAAGATCGAGGGCAAGACTGTGACCTTCGCGCCTGTGGCCACCCTCGCGCCAAAACAAGTCGTCACCTGGACGATCTCGGCCAAGGGCGTCAGCACCGGCGACCATCGCTTGAAGGTTGACCTCACCTCCGACGTGCTCGACACGCCGGTCGTCGAAGAAGAAAGCACCAACGTTTACTAGTCGGACCGGTAACGTTTAACCCGAGAGGGGCTGGCGGCAACGCCAGCCCCTCTTTTTTCCCCAATCCACCCCGCCACTGTGTTACCTTCACACCTATGAAACACATCCTCCTTGCCGTCCTCCTCGCAAGCACCGCCCAAGCCGGCTGGCTCGACTTCATCAAAAAACCCGCCACCGCAACCAATTTGACGGCGCTCGCGGAAACTGACATCGCGGCTGGGCTCAAAGAAGCCCTCGCCAAAGGCGTCACCAAAGCCGTCACCGACCTCGGCAAAGACGGCGGTTACCTCAAAAATCTCGACGTCAAAATCCCCATGCCAGAAAAACTGCAATCCGTGGAAAAAGGCCTCCGGTCACTCGGCCAAGACAAAATGGCCGACGAATTTGTTGCCACCCTCAACCACGCCGCCGAACAAGCCGTCCCGGTCGCCGCCCCCATCTTCGCCGATGCCATCAAGCAGATGACCATCCAAGACGCCCAAGCCATCCTCCAAGGCGCGCCCGATTCCGCCACCCAATTCTTCCGCAAAACCAGCACCCCGCAGCTCACCGAAAAATTCCTCCCCATCGTCAAAACCGCCACCGAGAAAACCGGCGTCACCGCCCAGTACAAAAAACTCATGCAAGCTGCCGGCCCGTTGGCGTCCCTCCTCGGCAAAGACAACGCCGACCTCGACGGTTACGTCACCACCAAAGCGCTCGACGGCCTGTTCAAAATGGTCGCGGCTGAAGAAAAGCAAATCCGTGAGAATCCGGTCGCCCGCACCAGCGACCTCCTCAAAAAAGTCTTTGGCAGTACTAGCAAGTAAGAGTGAATTTCAGTCGCGATTCGCCGCCATCCCCGGTATCTTGACCACCATGTTTGTCGATAAAGTCAAAGTTCACGCCAAGGCCGGCGACGGCGGCAACGGCTGCGTCGCCTTCCGCCGCGAGCAGTTCATTGACCGGGGCGGCCCCGACGGCGGCGATGGCGGCAATGGCGGCGACGTAGTTCTCATCGCCGACAAAAATGCCAGCGACCTCTCCGACTACTTCTTTTCCCCGCGCCTGCTTGCCCCGAATGGCGGCCACGGCAAAGGCAAAAACTGCACCGGCAAAACCGGTAAAGCTAAAACTTTTAAGGTCCCTGTCGGCACCCAAGTCTTCCGCCTCGGCCAACCACTCCGCGAACTCAGCTACCAACGCTACCGGCCCGGCGCTGTCTCGGACGAAGTGGATTACAAAAGCGACAAGATGCTCGGCATCCCCCACCGCCCCGGCCGCGCCCGGCAAGCCCTCGCCGCCGCGCGGGCAGCCGAAGAAAGCGCATTGCCGGCGGCTGTCAACACCGCCACCCCGACCGAACCCCCGGTCGAACCGACTCGCGAACTGATTGCCGACCTCGTTGAAGAAGGGCAACGCTTCATTCTCGCCAAAGGCGGCGGCGGTGGCCGCGGGAACCGCGCCTTCAAAAGTTCGACCCATCAAGCTCCCCGTGAATTTGAATACGGTGAACCCGGCGAAGAACTCCACGCCGAACTGGAACTCAAAACTCTCGCCGACGTCGGCCTCGTCGGCTACCCAAACGCCGGCAAGTCCACCTTGCTGTCGAAACTCACGCGCGCGCACCCGAAGATCGCGGCGTATCCGTTCACGACCTTGACACCGAACGTGGGACTGACTGACTACGACGATTATTCGCGGATCACGATTGCTGACATTCCCGGGTTGATCGAAGGCGCACACTCCGGTCGCGGCTTGGGCCATGATTTCCTCCGCCACATCGAGCGCTGCCGGCTGCTGTTGATCCTGATTGATATGGCCGGCGTGGACGCCCGGAAACCGTGGGCGGACTACCAGCAGTTGCTCGAAGAGTTGGAACTCTACAACAAAGAACTGCTCCACAAACCCCGCGTCGTCGTCGCGAACAAATCAGACTTGCCGGCGGCGAAAAAGAATTTGGCGACGTTTAAGCGAAAACACAAAGTCCGGGTCATTCCGATTTCGGCGCAGGACGGCATCGGCCTGGAAAAATTGAAGCTGGCATTGCGCAAACAGCTGCCGTAATCTGCCGCGCCATCGGAGGATGAAACTCACGCGAACAGCTCAGGTTGTAGCTGGAGTGACCGTCGCTGGTGCTGCCGGTTTATTCTTTTTCTTCGGCAATCCCGCTTGGCTGCCAGCTTGCCTGTTTCACTCCCTGACCGGCTGGAACTGTCCCGGCTGCGGCTCAACGCGCGCCCTCCGGCAACTCACAAGTGGCAACCTCATGGCTGCGCTGCAATTCAATCCTTTGACTATCCTGGCGTTGCCGGTCATCGGCTTCTGGTTGGTGCGCGAAAATCACTCCGCGCCCAAACCGCTGTGGATTTGGCTCACTCTCGGGATCGCGCTGGCCTTTGGCATCGCGCGCAATATTCCGATTTACCCATTCACCTTAGTCAACCCCTGAATCACCAACCAACAAAGGAGCAGCAACCATGAGCGATGGCAAACCCGCAGGCGCAGAGAAAAAAGTCGTGGCCGGGATTTTGGGAATTCTTCTGGGCGGTTTCGGAATTCACAAATTCTTCCTTGGCTACACCAAGGAAGGCATCATTCAACTCATCCTAACCTTTGTCACTTGCGGCATTGGCAGCATCATCGGCCTGATCGAGGGCATCATTTACCTCACCAAGTCCGACGAAGAATTCGTCGCCACTTACATCACCGGCAAAAAAGGCTGGTTCTAAGCGCGCATGTACAAAATCATTGGCGCTGACGGTCGCGAATACGGCCCGGTCACCAGCGAGCAAGTCCGCCAGTGGGTCGCCGAAGGCCGAGCCAATGGCCAAACCCGTGTCCAAGCCGAAGGCACAACGGATTGGCAACCTCTGGCCGCGACGCCGGAGTTTGCCTCACTTTACAGCACACCGCCCACCCTTACCCCGCCAACTGCCAGCCCCAAACCACTAAGCGCGGACAAGAAAATCGCCGCCGGCATTTGCGGCATCATCCTCGGCGGTTTTGGCGTGCACAAATTCATCCTCGGCTATGGTGGCGTCGGCTTGACGATGCTGTTGATCTCGATTCTGAGTTGCGGCCTTGCCGCGCCCATTATGCATATCATCGGCATCATCGAAGGCATCATCTACCTGACCAAGTCCGATGAAGATTTTGTAGCCACATACGTGACCGGGAAAAAAGGCTGGTTCTAAACCTACCTCCACGCGTACAACCAACGCGTGACTCTGCAGCCCGGCCAACGCCTCGAAATCGAAATTGCCGATGTCGCCTTTGGCGGTGATGGCCTCGGTCGCGCTGACGGCTTTGTCATCTTCGTTCCTTTCGTCCTCACCGGCGAACGCGTTGAAGTCGAAATCGTCAGCGTCCACAAACGTTTCGCCAACGCCGACCTCGTCCGCGTCATCACCCCTTCCCCGCATCGGGTGGAACCCCGCTGCCGGCTCTACACCCAGTGCGCCGGCTGCCAGTACCAACACGTCACCTACCGGCACCAGCTCGAACTCAAACAAAAACAATTCCGCGACATCTTCCAACGCATCGGCAAGATGCCCGACCCGCCCATCGCACCGGTTGTCGGTTCGCCGCGCGAATACAATTACCGGAACAAACTCGTCGTCCACGGCCCCGGCGCGCCGGGCTTCTGGACGATGCGCGGCAAGTCCATCATCCCGGTCAACCACTGTCCGATCGCCCGGGAAGAGGTCAACGCCAAGCTCGCCACCATCACCGACGCCGACAAACATACGACCATCCGCAGCAACAGTGCCGGCGAAGTCTGGAGTTTCGCCGAACCGCCCGTTGATCTCATGATTAACGAAGTCATCCTCGGCAAGACTCTCCGCGCTCCCGTCGGCTCATTCTTCCAAGTGAACCGCGAAGTTATCGAACTTGCCCTCCAACACACCCGGCAAATCTTCCTCGACAGCGGCTGCAAAACTCTCGTGGACGCCTATTGCGGCATCGGTCTGTTCGCGCTCCTGCTCGGCGATCTTGCCGACCATATTTACGGCATCGAATTCGACCCGAACGCGATCAAAGCCGCCAACGAAAACGCCGCCCGGCTCGGACTGCAGAACTACGATTTCTACCCCGGCAAGACCGAACGGCTGCTGTTCTACACGCTCCGGATGTGCCAGATGGACAACACCTGCCTGATCCTCGACCCACCGCGCTCCGGCTGCGCCGCCCCGGTGCTCAAGACCTTGCGCGAATACCGGCCGAAGAAGTTAATCTACATCTCCTGCGCCCCGCCGATGTTGGCGCGCGACGTGAAGCTCCTCAGCAACCAAGGCTACCGGCTCGAACGCATCACGCCGTTCGACATGTTCCCGCAAACCGCCCACTGCGAAGCCGTCGCCGAATTGGTGCGGAAGTAGCCGCACCCTTTACGGGTGCGTTGTGACCCCACGCAGGCTGAAGCCTGCGGCTACAAGATTGTTTGTCATACCGGAGATTGCTAGCATCTCGACCGCATGCCGGACCCGCTCGAAACAATTGCCGGGAGTATCGAGAAGATTCTCTTTTCCAACGAGGAGAACCATTACACCGTCGCGCAACTCTTGCCGGAAGGACGCGGGCGGGTGGAGCCGGTCATCATTGTCGGCAATCTGGCGGCGTTGAACATCGGCGAGACCGTCCGGGCGCAGGGACATTGGACGAATCACAAACAATTCGGCCGGCAGTTCGCGGTGGAGAAATTCGAGTCGGTCATGCCGCGATCGGTCGTCGGAATCAAAAAATACCTCGGCAGCGGCCTGGTGAAAGGGATCGGGCCAAAGTTCGCCGACCGGATCGTGGAGAAGTTCGGTGAGAAGACGCTCGAAGTCATCGACCAGTTCTCCGGCAAGCTGCGAGACGTAGACGGAATCGGGCCGGAGCGGGCGCGGAAGATCAAGGAAGCGTGGACAGCGCAGAAGAGCATCCGCGACATCATGATTTTCCTGCAAGGCCATGGCATTGGAAGTTCACATGCGGCAAAGATATTCAAGCAGTACGGCGAAAACGCCATCGCCGTCGTGCGCGAGAATCCCTACCAACTCGCCCGCGACATTACCGGCATCGGGTTTCGAACGGCAGACGGGATCGCTTCGAAGACGGGTGTTGCCGCTGATTCGATTCATCGACTGAAGGCCGGGTTGATTCACGCCTTGGAACGGGCGATGGATGAAGGCCACACGTGTTTGCCGCGAGAGGAGTTGCTCCGGTCCGCCCGGGAGTTGCTCACCGTGGAACTGAAACCGGTCGAGTCGGCACTCACGCTGTTGACCATTGCCGGCGAGGTGGTCATTGAAGATGAGTTGGTGTACCTCACGGGTTTGTGCCGGGCGGAACGGGGTACCGCCACCAAGCTGACGGAACTGCGTTGCGCCAAGTTGGAGTTGCCGGCGATGGACATGGAGAAGGCGTTGGTTTGGGTTCAGCAGCAGACCGGTATTGGCCTCGCTGCGGCGCAGAAGCAGGCGATCAAGACGGCGTTGACGTCGAAGGTGAGTGTGATTACCGGCGGGCCGGGCGTGGGCAAGACAACCATCGTCAACAGCATCGTCCGCATCTTGAAGGCGAAGAAGTGCGACGTGTTGCTAGCGGCCCCAACCGGCCGGGCGGCCAAGCGGATGAGCGAGGCAACCGGCGCGTTTTCGCAGACGATTCACCGGCTACTGAAATACGAGCCGCACGAAGGCGGGTTTACCTACAACGAACGCCGGCCACTCAAGGGCGATCTGCTCATCATTGATGAGACTTCGATGCTGGATATTCGCCTCGCCTACCATTTGTTGAAGGCGATTCCGTTGAGCGCGTCGGTGGTGTTCGTCGGCGACGTGGATCAGTTGCCGTCGGTCGGGCCGGGAAATTTCCTGCGCGATTTGATCGAGTCGGACGCGGTGCCGGTGGTGCGGTTGACGGAGATTTTCCGGCAGGCGAAGCAGAGTTTCATCATCACGAACGCCCACCACGTGAACCATGGCAACTTACCGGTGTTGGATGCGCCGGAAGAGAGCGATTTCTTCTTCATCCAGGAGGAGAACCCGGAGAAGGTCGTCGCCACAATCAAAGCGCTGTGCCGGGACCGCATTCCGCAGAAATATGGGCTGGAGGTGCAAGTGTTGACGCCGATGCACAAGGGCGTGTGCGGCGCGGAGAATCTCAACCGCGAGTTGCAAGCCGCACTCAATCCGACCGGCCCGGCCATGCAACGCTATGGCCGAACATACCGGGTGGGCGACCGGGTGATGCAGATTCGCAACAATTACGACAAAGATGTCTTCAACGGTGATCTTGCCCGGATCAAACGCCTCGATCTCGTCGAGCAGGAAGTCATCGTCGAGTTGGATGGCCGCGAGGTCACCTACGATTTCACCGACATGGATGAACTCCTGCCGGCGTATGCGATTACCGTCCACAAATCGCAGGGCAACGAGTATCCGGCCGTGATTGTTCCACTCCTGACCCAGCATTTTGTCCTCCTCCAGCGCAACCTCCTCTATACCGCCATCACCCGCGGCAAGCGCCTCGTCATCCTCGTCGGCTCGAAGAAAGCGCTGGCCTTGGCTGTGCGCAACAACCGCACCGCCGCCCGCTACAGCCGCCTCGCGACACTGCTGCGCCGAAATAGCCATTGACTTGACTGGTTGCTTTGGCATCATGCGGCCAGTTTTTCGTTACCCAAGAAGGTTTGCGGCACATGTCAAAACTGCACATTCTTTCCGGCGTCCTCGAAGGCAAGGTCATTGAATTGACCGAGGAACGAATCACCGTCGGCCGGGCGATGGACAACATGGTGCGCCTCGAAGACGGCACCGTATCCCACCATCACGCGATGTTCCTGATCGAAGCCGGTGACTTCAAACTGCGCGACCTCAATTCCACCAACGGCACCCGAGTCAACGGTATGCGCATCGTCGAAACCAAGCTCCACAACGGCGACCAGGTCCGGCTGGGCTCCGTCGAAATGCGCTTCGAGTCCGACGCCAAGAAAACCTCACAACCACTGCCCCCCACCCAGACCGGCATTGATCTCTCCGCCGTCGGCGCCGGCAGTACACCGCCACCGAGTTTTGGGGCGGGCTCGGCGTTCGGTCGCAAAAAACAAGCCCAGCGCAATCCGTTGCTCTGGGTTCTCCTCGCGTTGGGCGTTGCCGCCATCGGCGCACTCGCCTTCCTCTTCATCAAACTGCCCAAGTGAGTGGGCGTGAAACGCTTCCTGTCCTCCTGCGCGGTCGTGGTTCTGGTCGGTTGTGCCGGTCTCACAGCCCCGAAAACTTTTCTCCAGACCACCAACCCACCCAGTCAGGCTTGGCTCAATTCGATTGTCGAAATTGACCTGCACAACGTGCCCGTCGCTGACTTACCCCGCCGGGAAGTTTTTGCGGGGCTGATGTTGGTATTGGATGATGTGGACGGTAACGCCGTCGTTTCGCTCACCGCCCCGCGCCTAACCCGCCGGCAAGCCCTCTGGAAACTGGCTGACAAATACGGCCTGACCATGACGCTGGTCGAAACCGCTGATCACCCGGTCGCACTCCGGCTCACCAGTCGCCAAGCCCGCCGCGAAAACCGGCCGCTGAATTAGCTACCGGCCCAACCACCGCGCCGCTGCCGTCGCCCAGTAGGTCAAGATGATGTCGGCCCCCGCGCGCCGAAAACCGGTCAGCAACTCCAGCACGCACTGCCGTTCATCGACCCACCCCTTCAGGGCCGCGGCTTTGACCATCGCGTATTCGCCGCTGACGTTGTAGACCGCGACCGGATAGCCAAACTTCTCCTTGACCCGCCAGATCAAATCCAAATACGGCAGCCCGGGTTTGACCATCACAATGTCAGCGCCCTCCTCAATATCGAGCGCCACTTCCCGGAGCGCTTCCGCCGCGTTGGCATAGTCCATCTGATACGATTTCCGGTCACCAAACTGCGGTGGACTCTCCGCGGCTTCCCGGAACGGCCCGTAAAATGCCGACGCAAATTTCGCTGCATAACTCATGATGGGCGTCTCCGCAAAACCGCCGGCGTCCAACCCCGCCCGAATCGCCGCCACTCGTCCGTCCATCATGTCGCTCGGCGCGATGATGTCTGCTCCCGCCTCCGCGTAAGCCACTGCGGCTTTCGTCAACAGCTTCACTGTCGGATCGTTCAGCACCCGGCCGCCATGCACGATCCCGCAATGGCCGTGGCTCATGTACTCGCACAGGCACACATCACAAATCACCAACAACTCCGGCAACTCCTTCTTCAACGCCCGCACCGCCTGCGGCACGATTCCGTTGGCCGCGTACGCACCCGACGCCCGTTCGTCTTTCCGCTCCGGTATGCCAAACAAGATCACCGCCGGTACGCCCAGCTTGTGTGCCGCCGTGGCTTCCCGGACCAGTTCATCCACCGACAATTGAAACTGCCCCGGCATCGAACCAATCGGGTTGCGAATCTTCTTGCCGGGTCGCACGAACAACGGCTGCACCAGATGACTGACCGACAATTCCGTCTCCCGCACCAACGCCCGCAGGACCGGGTTCTGGCGGAGACGACGCGGGCGAACTTGGGGAAAGCGCATGGCGTCAGTTACACCGGGATGGATTGTTCGGCGACCCGAATCAAACTAATGACATCGTCAGCCGTCGTGGTCGCGGCGAGTTTCTCGCGGAATCCTTTCCCATGCAACACCCGTGACAACCGGGCGAGTAACTTCAGGTGCTGTCGCACCGTCGGCGCACACAGCAAAAAATAATGCCGCACCGGCTTGCCATCCAGCGCGCCGAAATCAATCCCCGTCGTATGCCGGCCATACGCGAGCACTGGTTTATCCACCAATCCCACCAACGCATTGCGCGCGTGCGGAATCGCGACGCCTTCATTCACGCAGGTCGAGCACAAATCCTCGCGCGCCTTCAACGCCTGAAAGAAAATTTCCGCCTGCCGGCTCTGGCCGGGGTCGATCACCAATTCCACCAGCTCATGCAACACCGCGTCCTTGTCGGCGCCGCGCAACTCCAAATTCATCCGCGCCACTTCCATCGCGCCCGCCAGTGTCAAAACTTCCGGCACGCCCGTGGCCTCCGTCGGCAACTCATTCACAATCGTCGGCCGCCGGCTCTGCCATTCATCCACCGCAGTCCGGCTGAACCGCCACCCGCGCGTCAATTTCTGCGCCGGTAATTGCCCATCCTGCGCGAGCCGGCTGACGGCCTTCTCCTTCATCCGCAGATGCCGGGCCACGTCCCGCAAATTCATCAGTTCATTATCCATGACAACCCAATTCTAGGCTGGAACGGCGCGAGGCGTCAACCGTCGTTAAAACCGTCGCTCGTAACTTCGGATCACCCCGATCACCCGCCCCAAAACCTGCGTGTGCGGCCCGACCGGAATCGGTTGGTACCGTTCATTCGCTGGCTGCAACTCCAACTTCCCATTCCGCCGGCCAAGTCGTTTCACCGTCGTTTCCCCTTCCACCAACGCCACGATGATCTGCTCCGGCTCGGCCTGTTCCGTCGCGCGCACCACCACCAAATCCCCCTCATGAATCCCGGCATCCTGCATCGAATCCCCGCGCACCTTCAACGCGAACACCTTCTCCCCGCCAAAATCACTGCTGAAATCAAACGCCCCTTCCAGATTCTCCTCCGCCAACAACGGCGTCCCGGCCTGCACTCGTCCCAAAATCGGCACCGCCCCCAGCAACTTCGCCGGCAACAATCCGCGCGATTTGCCTGGCATCGTCCGCAGGTACCCCTTCGTGGTCAAAGCCCGGAGATAATCCCGCACCGTGCCGGTCGACCGAAACCGAAACGCCTGCCCGATCTCGCGAATCGTGGGTGGATGGCCTTTCGCGCGGATGTGATTCTGGATAAAATGCAGGAGTTTTTCCTGCCGGGTCGTCAGTGGTTGAGTCATGCCGGATAATTACCACACAAGCGTGTGGTATGACAAGTCCGGCCTTCAAGCTGCGGCTGCCGCTTCGCAAATCACCGCGTTCAACTCGGCAATCTCAAAGGGCTTTTCCACCACCGCCCGCGCCCCGACTTCCCGCGCCATACTGGCCGTCGTCCGCCCGCCGGTCACAATCACGACCTTGGCCTCCGGGTGCATTTGCGAGAGCATCTCCGTGCACTTCAATCCATCAATCAACGGCATCCGCACATCCATCAAAACCACCTCAGGATGCGTCCGCTCATACTCCGCGAGTGCCTCCTCGCCGTCGCAAGCCACCCCAACGACTTCGTGACCGAAATATTCCATTGCCAATCGCAAGGCAAACCGGACCGACTCCGTATCTTCCGCAATCATGATTCGCATAGCGACTGCCCTTTAAGCAGTGGCCATGCCACCCCCAAAAAAAATCAAGGCTTCGCCACCCGCTCCAGCTCCTCCGCCCGCACCCAACCCTGTTGCTCATCAGCGCGTTCGACAAAAACCCACTGCCCGCGGTCCTCCCGAATCGCCACTTTCGTCCCCTCGCCCAACTGAAAATGCACCGTCGCATCCGCCAACGGCGCAAACCGCGCCTCCACCTTCGGCACCACCACCACCGCCACTGGCCGCGCCGCATTCCGGTAAATCACCATCGCCGTCGCCGTCACCAAGCCGATCCCGGCCATGACCGCCAAAATCACCAACCCGCTTCGCCACCGGGGCCGCCACACCGCGGCCGCAATCAACAACATCGTTGCCCACACTCCGATGATCTCATACCGAGTCCACTGCGCCGTCGTCCGCGCGCCGGCCAGCGACCGAAAAAAACGGACGACCAGCTTCGGCGACACATTCACCTCCGCCACGCCGAGCTTTTCTTCGGCGAACTTCAGATTCGCGAGAATATCGGGATCACCAGGTGCAATCAGCCGGGCTCGTTCGTAATTGAGCACCGCCCGCCCCACCTGTCCCGCCCGGTAATGCGCGTTGCCGAGATTAAAAAATACATGCGCCGTCTTTGGCTCGATTTTCTCGTAAGCCGCCACCGCCTCCGCAAACTTGCCGGCATCAAACAGCGCGTTCGCCGCCTTGAAGTCGTCGGCGACCGCCATGGCCGCGATCAAGTAGGGTGCGCTATTGCGCACCAGCCGCGCCCAGCCGCACAAAATGCGGTGCGCAATAGCGCACCCTACTGGCTTACTTTTCCAATTCATCAATCACCTGTTCCAATTGTTGCTTCAATCCGTTCACATCCGCCCGCGCCCCGGCAAACCGCGCCGCGTCGCATACCTCAAAAATCTCCCGCACCTTCCCCGGCAACCGGTGCTCCTCCACCACCGATGCCGTCATCCCCGCCGCCGGCAAGTTCAACCGGTCGCCCAAATACTCCTGCAACACCCGTTGCACCTGCTCCGGCGTCGTCGCCCCGGCCAGAATCTGCCGCGCATTCCGCGCCGCCCGGCTGCGCCGCGCGTACGCCACATCGCCGGTCAAGCGTTCCTGCCGGCGTTTCCACGCAATCGCCCCGGCCAGTGCCAGAACCGGGACCACGTTCCATGGCCAAATCGGCGGCGGCACACTCGCGACCGGCCCGCGATCACCCTTCAAATACACGATGTCCTGCCCCAGTTTCTCCGCTGGCCGTACCCGCTCACTGCCGGTCAACACCGCCGCCTGCCCGCCGGGCTTGATCTTCAACTCAATTGGCGCCTGGCCGGTCGTCTTGTACGTCTTCGCGACCGGATCAAAATACGACAACCGCACATCCGGTAACTGCGTCGCCTTCGTGTCTTTCGCGACCAACACCTGCTGAAACACCCGTTCACCGGTCGTGCCCAACTCATTCTTTGTCGTCTTCGATGTTGGGTCATACGTCTTGAAATTCTCCAATCCCTTCAACTGAATCGCCGGCACCGTGTCGATGTTGCCATTCCCGGCAATCCGCACCGTCACTGTGATCGGATCTCCCACCGCCACCTCCACCGGTTTTGCGTCCACGCTCAAACTCCATTCGCCCACCGCCCCGGCAAAATCCGCCGGCCGCCCCTCCGCCGGCAACGGCAAGACTTCAATCGGCACGACATCCAAGGTGACCGGCACTTCGCGCACTTCGATGCGTCCCATCATCTCATCGAAAATCGACCGGTTTCGCACCTGCGTCGCCAACTGCACCTTGAGCACGCATGGGCCGAACTTGAGTTCACCGGCGCGCGTCGGCGAAATCGCGCCTTCAACCACATAGACATTGAACGCCTCACCATTGATCGACTGCGTCCCCTGTTTCACGTTACCGCTGTACTTGTACCCGAGCCCTTCCGCTTCCGAGTTAAAACTGCTCAACCCGCGCACCGGCAAATTCGCCCGCGCAAACACGATCACATCCAACGGCGCGGTCTGCCCGAGGTAAACCTGCTGCGAATTCAGCCGCACCTTCGCAAACAAACTTTGCGACATATCGGTTTGCGCGCCCGGTTTATCAACGGTCAACCTGATGGGGTTGGTCTTAAAGATTTTCCCGGCCACATTCACATCCAGTGCCGGTATCATAAACTCACCCGTTCGCGTCGGCGTGACCTGATACACCAAGCTCACTGATTGACTCATCGCCCCGTTGACGATGGACACGCTGGTGTTCACCGCCGGCCCCGCGAAGTTCAAACCCTCAATCTTCGGAATCGCCGGTTGCCCGCCGCTCTGGGTGCCGTTGATGCTGATGGTCAGCGAGATGGACTCGCCAAAACTCACCCGCGCCTGATCCACCGTAGCCGACACCGATACCTCCGCGAACACTTGCGGCGTCAGCAAGACCAACGCAATGACCCAGAAAAATCTCACGCTCACCAATCCTTGACCGGTTGCCCGGCCTCTTTCAAGTCCTTCATCTGCAACTCCGGGAAAAAATTCCAATTTTTCTCCTCCTCCCGGAGTTGATCAAGCAATGCCGCCGCCTGTTGTTTATCGAGATTTTCCGCGGGTTTCGGCTCGGTCTGTGCCGGTTGCTCCTGCGGTTTTTGTTCTTGCGACGAATCGGGTTTTTGTTGCTGTTGCTGTTGCTCGTCCGGCTTTTGCTGATCCTGTTTGTCCTGATCTTTTTTGTCCTGGTCCTTCTGATCGCCTTTGTCCTGCTTCTGCTGCTGTTGTTCCTGCTGCTGTTTTTTCAGCTCCTCAATTTTCTTCTTCACCAAATCCCGATTGAATTTTGCATCTTCGTCTTGGGCATTCAACGCCAACGCCCCCTCATACTCCTTCAAGGACTTCTCATACACCGGCAACGCCTGCTCGATCCCCTGCTTCTCCGCCGCCTGCCCCAGCCGGTAATGCGTGTTCCCGAGATTGTACCGCGAGCGAACTTGCAGTTCCCTTTCCGGCGACGCCAACGCCCGCTCAAACGCCGCCACCGCCTTTGCTAAATCATTACTCCGGTAGGCCGTCACCCCCTCATTATAGACGCGCGGCCAACTCTCTGCCGCTCTGACCGAAGTTGAACCACAGAGACACAGAGCGCACAGAGCCACCAGCACTCCGGTCGTTCTCCTCTCTGCGTTCTTTGTGTCTCTGTGGTTCATATCCGTTTCCGATCCGACACAAACATCTCCACCACCAGCAACAACAACCCAATCCCCAACGGCCATTGGAACCGCTCAAAAAGTTTCTTCTGCAACTGCTCCTCGTATTCCTTCCGTTGCAACTGCGCGATTCCCTTCTCGTACACCGTCTCCATCCCAAAATCTCCGGCCGCACTCCGCACATAAATCCCCTCCGTCTGCAACGCCAACTGCTGCAGCGTCCCCTCATCCAACCGCGACTTCACCACCTTGCCTTCGCCGTCCTTCAAAAACTCCATCCCCTTGCCATCCTCCCGCACCGGAATCAACTCCCCCTCCACCGACCCCACGCCAATTGCATAAATCCGCACCCCGGCCTTCTTCGCCTCGGCTGCCGCGGCGATGGCATCGCCCTCCGTCTCCTCCCCGTCGGTAATCAACACAATCGCCCGGTCGCGCCCCTCGCCCGCCTCGAACGCCTTCAACGCCGTCCGAATCGCCGCCCCAATCGCCGACCCGCCGCGTGGAATGATCCGCGGCTCCGCATCTCGCAACGCCAGCCGGCACGCCTCATAATCAATCGTCAAGGGACACTGCACAAACGCCGTCCCGGCAAACGCCACCAACCCAATCCGGTCGCCCGCCAACTTCGCCATCAAGTCCGCCACCGCAAATTTCGCCTGCGTCAGCCGGTTCGGTCGCACGTCCTCGGTCAACATGCTCTTCGACACATCCAGCAACACGAACACATCCACGCCCTTCCGTTTCACCTGTCGCCACTCAAACCCCCACCGCGGCTGCGCCAATGCCAGCAACGCAAACACAATCCCCGCCACCAACAAAACCGCCTTCCACCGCCGCGCTACCGGCCGCACCGACCGGGTCAATCGCTCCGCCAACGGCGGCGCCACAAACCGTTCCAACGCCCGCCGCCGCGCGCGAAACGCCCACACCAGCAGCAGCACCACTACCGGTACCACCGCCAGCCACCAGAACATTTGTGGATTCCCGAATTGCATCACGGCACCCTCCGCAATCGCGTGTTCTCCAACGCCACCGCGAGCAGCAAGCATCCCAACCCCGGCATCAGAAACCACGAGAAAAGCTCCGTCCACTCCTCGTACTTCACCGTCTCGATTTCGTGCTTCTCCAGCTTATCAATCTGCTCATACGTCTGCTTCAACGTCGCCGTGTCCGCCGCCCGGAAATACTGACCGCCCGTCTGCGCCGCAACATCCTTCAACAAGCCTTCATCCAAATCCGACATCGTGTACCCGATCAACTGCCGTTGCGCATTCAACACCGGCACTCTTCCCCCGATATTCGACCCCGCGCCAATCGTGTACACCCGCACCCCAAATTCCTTTGCCGCCTTTGCGGCCTCGCGCGCCGGTGGCTTTGGTACATTCTCTCCACCATCCGTCAACAACACGATCACCTTGCTCTTCGCCTTCGAATCGCGCAGCCGGTTCACCCCCGTCCCCAGCCCCGCGCCGGTCGCCGTGTTTCCCTCCACCAAACCGATTTGCACCCGGTCCAGATTCCGGTCGAGCCAATCGTGATCCAGCGTCAACGGACTCGCCACATACGCGTGCGTCCCGAACACCACCAACCCCACCCGGTCATTCGTCCGCGCCTTGATAAAATCGCGCACCACACTCTTCACCACATCGAGCCGGGTCGTCCGTTCCCCGCGCTCCTCATAATCCGCCGCCCCCATGCTGCCGGAAACATCCACCACCAATACAATATCCACGCCTTCCGTTTTCACCTTCGACTCACTTCGCCCGATCTGCGGCCGCGCCAACGCCACGATCAAAGCCGCCACCGCCAACCCGCGCAGCAACAACAACAACGTCGGCCCCACTCGCGCCCAAACCGAACCCGCCCCCTGCGCCGGCAACACCGATGAAAACTGCACCCCACCATCGCGTTTCGATCGGAATTGCCGCCACATCCAGACCGGCAAGAGCAGGAGCAACAACAGCAGCAGTGGATCGTGAAACTTCATCGCGCCGACTCCCGCACAAATTTCTCCGCCGCTCCCAACGCCCGGTCCATGTCCTCTGTGCCGGGCCGATGCCGGGCAAACTTCACCAAATCCGCCTCCTGCAAAAACGCCCCCAACAACTCCATGCTCGCCGCCGGCAACTTCGCCTCGCTCAAAAATTCCTCCGTCGTCCGCTCCGGTGCCCGCAGCCCAAACTGTCCCTCAATGAATTGCCGGACGATGTCCGCCACCCGCGTATAAAACTCCTCCACCGGCAAGTTCTCCCGTCGCAACCGCTCCAGCGCCGCCAAAGCGATTACATAAGGCGTCGGTAGTGGAACGGGCGTCTCGCCTATTACCGCCGCCTTTTTCCGGCTAATCGCCCACACAATGAGACCGATGGCCACCACCACAAACGCCAGCAGCGCCCAAACCCACCACGGGTAAGGCACATCCACCAACCCCTTAATGTCACGAATATCGCTCTCCATCGGGAATATCTGACCATAACCAGCCCCCCACCGTTGAGTCCAGTATCCAGTCAGCGGCACCCTTGCCCAACCCGGCAACCACTGCTATTGTCCCCGCCGGCAACCCCATGAGCAACGCACGCACCCAATTACTTTCTGACGCCCTGAATCAACGCATCCTCGTCCTCGACGGCGCGATGGGCACGATGATCCAGCAACGCGACCTCACCGCCGCCGATTTCGGCGGCCCCGCGCTCGAAGGCTGCAACGAAAACCTCGTCCTCACCCGCCCCGACGTCATCCGCGACATCCACCGGCAATACTATGCTGCCGGCGCGCACATCGTGGAAACGAACACCTTCGGCGCCACCCCGCTCGTGCTCGCCGAATACGGTCTTCAGGACAAATGCCGGGAAATCAACATCGCCGCCGCCAAACTCGCCCGCGAAGCCGCCGTCGAGTTCAACGGCTTCGTAGCCGGCTCGATGGGGCCGACCACCAAAGCCATCACGGTTACCGGCGGCGTCACTTTCCAGCAGTTGATCGAAAATTTCCACGCCCAAGCCAAAGCCCTGACCGAAGGCGGTGCCGACATCCTGCTCCTCGAAACCGCGCAAGACATGCGCAACGTCAAAGCCGCGCTCATCGGCATTGAGCAGGCTTTCACCGAACTCGGAACGAAATTGCCGGTCATGGTCTCCGGTACGATTGAACCGATGGGCACCATGCTCGCCGGTCAGGCTGCCGACGCACTTGTCGCGTCGCTACAACACGTGGATTTGCTCTCGGTCGGACTCAACTGCGCTACCGGCCCCGAGTTCATGACCGATCACATCCGCACCATTCACCAAATGGCGAACACGCTCGTCTCGTGCTATCCAAATGCCGGCCTGCCCGACGAGGACGGCAAATATGGCGAGACTCCGACTTCCCTCGCTTCCTCCCTCGAACGATTCGTCAAGAACGGCTGGCTCAACATCATCGGCGGCTGCTGCGGCACCACCCCGGCCCACATCAAAGCCATCGCCGAGATGGTCGCCGGCAAAGAACCGCGCCGGCATCGCGGCCAACGGAAGTCTTGGTATACCGGCATCGAACTCGTCGAAGCGGCCGACGATAACCGTCCACTCATCGTCGGTGAACGCACCAACGAAGTCGGCTCGCGCGCGTTTAAGCGTCTGATCACCGAGGAGAAATTTGAGGAAGCCACCGAGATCGCCCGCGCCCAAGTCAAAAGCGGTGCGCACATCATTGACATCAACCTCGAAAACACCGACCGGGATGAGTTGCTCGATATTGACCGGTTCTACGAAAAGGTCATCCACAAGGTCAAAGTCCCGTTGATGATTGACTCGACCAACCCCAAGTCAATCGAGCGCGCCCTCACGTATTGCCAAGGCAAGAGCATCATCAACTCGATCAACTTCGAGGACGGCGAAGAAAAGTTTAACCACGTCCTCCCACTCGTGAAAAAGTACGGCGCGGCGGTCATCATCGGTTCGATTGACGAAGACAAGCTCCAAGCCCAAGCCATCACCCGGGAACGCAAACTCGCCATCGCCGAACGCGCCCACCGGTATTGCACCGAGCGCGGCATCGCGGAGGAAGACCTGATCTTCGATCCGCTCGTCTTCCCGTGCGCGACCGGCGATGAGAACTACATCGGCAGCGCCGTCGAAACCATCGAAGGCGTCCGCCTCATTAAAGAAAAACTGCCGCGCTGCAAAACCGTCCTCGGCGTCAGCAACGTCAGCTTCGGCCTCCCGCCCGCCGCGCGCGAAGTCATCAACTCCGTTTTCCTCTACTATTGCACGAAAGCCGGCCTCGATCTGGCCATCGTCAACGCCGAGAAGCTCGAACGCTACGCCAGCATCCCGGAAAAAGAAAAACGTCTTGCCGAAGATTTACTCTTCAACTATCCGCCCGACGGCTACAACGCGCCGCGCGATTACCGGCAACAAACCATTCAGCACCGCCACGAGATCAACCAACTCCACATCGCCGCTATCAACGACCATTTCCGTGGCGCGGAAAGTCGCGTCAAAAAGAAGATCTCCGACCTCCCCCTCGATCAGCGTCTGGCAAATTACATCCTCGAAGGTACCAAAGAAGGCCTGATCTTGGACCTCGAACTCAAACTTAAAACCGGTACCGCCCCGCTCGACATCATCAATGGCCCGCTCATGGACGGCATGAAAGAAGTCGGCCGGCTCTTCAACGCCAACGAACTCATCGTCGCCGAAGTCCTTCAGTCGGCCGAAGCGATGAAAGCCGCCGTCGCGTTCCTCGAACAATTCATGGAACGCAAAGCTGATTCCACCAAAGGCAAAGTCCTTCTCGCCACCGTCAAAGGCGACGTCCACGACATCGGCAAAAACCTCGTCGAAATCATTCTCTCGAACAACGGCTTCCACGTCATCAATCTCGGCATCAAAGTCCCGCCCGAGGATTTGATCAAAGCTTACCGGGAACACAAACCCGACGCCATCGGCCTGTCTGGCCTCTTGGTGAAAAGCGCCCAACAAATGGTCATCACCGCCGGCGACCTCAAGACCGCCGGCATCACCGTCCCGATGCTCGTCGGTGGCGCGGCGCTCAGCGACAAATTCACCCGCAACCGGATCGCCCCGAGCTACGACCAAGTCGTCATCTACTGCAAAGACGCCATGACCGGCCTCGCGATGATGAACAACCTGATGGACCCGGCCCAACGCGTGAAAGTCATCGCCGATCACCAACCGGTCGCAGTCGCGGCTGCCCTCGAGAAAGAAGAAGAGTTTGCGGAGACAACCCAACGCAGTTCCCGCGTCCGCCTACTCCCGCCGTTACCGGTACCCTATCCCGACCGGAAAGTTCGCGACGTTCCGCAACTCCGTGAGATCTGGGAATACATCAACCCGCAGATGCTTTACGTCCGGCATCTCGGTTTCAAAACCAACTTCGAGAAAGCGCTCGCCGCCCGCGACCCGAAGGCGCTGGAGCTTTACAACCTCGTCGAAGACGTCAAAGCCGAAGCCGCGAAGTTCATGAAGGTGAAAGCGGTCTGGCAATTCTTTGACGCTGTTGCTGAAGGCAACAGCCTCAAGCTGTTCTCGCCGACTCTCCCGCTCGCCGATTCGCCCCTTCACATTTTCAACTTCCACCGGCAACGCAAACCCGACGGTCTCTGCCTGGCGGATTATGTCATGCCGCCGATTTCCCGTGGGAGCGGCATTCCTGCCGCGACTGGTCGTGACAAGAATGTCACTCCCACAGACATTGAAGTTCAACGCGACAGCATCGCGCTCTTCGTCGTCGGCGCCGGCACCGGCATCCGGCAACGCTCCGAGGAATACAAAGCGAAAGGCGAATACCTCAAATCGCACGCCCTCCAAGCGCTCGCCATCGAGACCGCCGAAGCCTGCGCCGAATGGCTGCACCGCCGCATCCGGGAAGACTGGGGTTTCCCCGACCCCGCCGACATGACGATGCTCAACCGGTTCACGACCAAATACCGGGGCCGCCGCTACAGCTTCGGTTACCCCGCCTGTCCCGCACTCGAAGACCAAGCCGGTATCTGGAAACTTCTCCGCCCCGAAGAAATCGGCGTCGAGCTTACCGAAGGATTTATGATGGAACCGGAAGCTTCCGTAAGCGCCTTGGTCTTTCACCATCCGGACTGCACGTACTTTGGAGTTGGGGAAATTACGGAATGAACCACAGAGGCACAGAGATCGCAGAGTCGTCGGCATCCGTCAGGAGCAATGCAGGAATTCAATCGTCTTCGAAATAGTCTGAATCGACGCGCTTGAGTTCGTAAGTCTTGTCTGGGGTGACGCCGATGTTGTAGTCGATCATTAGCTCCGCCAATTGCTCTCCATCAATCAATATGATCTTGTTGTCGATCCGGGCTGCATATTCAGTCGCTTCCTTGGTGAAGTCGGAAGTTGTGATGAAGATGCCCTTCTTCGCGCGTTGGCCCTGTAATGCGCCCGCAAACTTCTGAATTTCGGGCCGGCTTACCGTGTTTCCCCAGCGCTTCGCTTGAACGTAGATTACATCCAGCCCCAACCGGTCTTCTTTGATAATCCCGTCAATACCCTCGTCACCGCTCTTGCCGATTGCTTGCCCCGCATCGCGTAGACTGCCGCCATATCCCATTCGAACAATCAACTCGACCACTGTTTTCTCAAACCTTCCCGGCAGTGAGGACTTCAAGCGCTGGAGGATTTCTGAAGCCAGATTTGAGCGGAGATCTTCGTATGCATTCTCCAACGCTTCCTCTGGCGTTTTCAATTCCGGTTGGGCGTCATTCTCTGCTTCAACTTTTTCATGGCGTAGAGCTTTGAAGGCTTTGAATTCTGCGAACTGATTCAGATATTTTCCATCGATGCGGGATGGCTTGGCATCCAATACCTCCCGCCCTCGTGCTGTGATCTTGAAGAATGCGCGTCGCGTTGTTTCCAGCAAGCCGGCTTTCTTCATGTAGGTTCGCGCCCAACCGACTCGGTTTCCAAAGACTGTTTGCTGGCCGCTTGGAAGTTTCTGCTCGCGCTCAGTCGCACTCAGTCCGAAGTCTGCTGCCAGCTTCTCAGTTGCCTCCCGCAACGCGTGCTCCTTCCCATCCCCGCAAATTTTCAACAGCGGCAACATGATCGTTTGGTAATCAGGAATCATAATCACTCCGTCTTGTTGCCGGTAGTCTAAGAACTTCAGAGATTCTTCGACAAGCTCAGAATGACGCCCCCCCCTTCGACCGGAAAGTCTGCCGGTAAGACTGCGCCGCGATTGGGGAAGCTCACGCACCGTTGGGTGCGCTCACCTGCTGGCAGGTGAACTCACCATGCCATTGGGTAAACCATCCAAGCCATCCGGGGGGCTTCTCGGATAAGTTTACCGTCCTTGAACGACTCCCTATTGCAGCGGCGGGCCGATGAGGTCGATTCCGTGTTTGGCGGCGGCAGCTTTTAATTCCTGCATCGCGGCCAGTGACGGCGGACCGGCGGGCGGCGGGAGCTCGGGGCGTTCGGCCGGTTTGCTGATGGCCCGGACGAAACGCTCGAAATCACCGCGCACCGTCACGGTCAGACAGCGACCGCCTTGCCGGGACTCGACCCGGTAGGTGTGCGGGATGCCTTTGGGCGCGAGCAGAATGGCGCCGGGGCCCACGCGGAGTTCTTGGTCTTGCAGCTTGATCCGGTATTCACCCTCCAAGATCTGGAAAAGTTCATCCTCAGTGCGATGGATGTGCAACGGCGGCGACGAACCGTACGGCATCTGATGTTCGATGACGGAAATACCGTCCTGACCGGCGGATGCCGGCACGCGAATCGTGACTAGCACGTCAAGAAACCAGAGTTGATCGGGTGCAGCAGTTTTATTCATGTGTCCTTTCATCCGCGCCGCATTTGATGTGGCGCTCAGGTTAGTAGGTGATTGAGGGAAGAAACACCCCGGCCGGCTCGTTGTAAAGTCCCCGGGCCATGAGCGTCAACGGTTGCACCACGCGCAAACCGTTGGCCAGACACCAGCGGAACAATTCGGTATTGCGCGTCGGCAGCAGAAAACCCGACCCGGCAATTGCCGGGGCTGCCGCGATCAGCGCTTTCAGATCGTCATTCGTCTCGCCCACGGCATGGCCAAAGAACCCAATCGTCGTCGCATAGCCGGTCAAGCGCCCGTGCCGGAAGACGACGGAGGCTTTCTGCTGGTTGATGGCATCCGCCAATTCGCCGCCGCGATCATGACCGTGGATCCGCGCGCAAAGTTGATTCCCGGCAACCAAGTCAGCCGCAACAGCGGGCCGGACTTCGCAGCCGGGCAGTTGTTGATTGAGCACGGGGCCGGTGATGCATGCCAGCGGCTCCCGCACGGCATACCCGAGTTTCGTGTAGAGCGATAGCGACCGGTTATGGAACGCCGCCTGAACCAGGCGGATCCCGGGAAAATTCATCTGCTCAGCGCGCGCGCCCACGGCTTCCATCAAGCGGCGACCGACGCTCTTGTTCTGAATGGTCGGGTCCACCGTGATCGGCCCGACGCCGGCAATCGGATTGCGTTCATCGAGAAAATTACTCCCGATGATTTTGCCGTCCAACTCCGCGACCACAACAAAAAATCGGGAGTCCTCCAACATCCACTGCAGGAATCCGGTCGCGATCTCCACCGAAGGAATATCAATCGGGAAATTATGGTTCTGGTTGATGGTCTTGAACGCTTCGAAACAGATCAGCCCGCACGCCGGTGCGTCCGCCGGTCGCCCGGTGCGTAATGTGATTTCCATAACAATTCTCTCCTGACTGTGTCTGGTTGCGACCCGACACGCAAAGAACTCTGCAAAATGTCATACCAGTTGTCAATTACCGGCAAGCTTGCCAGCCGGCGGCGGGCGCATCTTGCCACTGTCGGCAGTGGTGGCAGTGGCAGGTGCGCTCCGAGAAACCTCGGTTGATTGGCGGTTGTTGCATTCGAAGTTGCCAGCCACTAAAGTCCGCCGATGAAATCAAACCTGCTTTCCTACACCGCTTCATTGGCTTTCGGCTTCATCGTCCTGACTTCGGCGGGCGCGAAGACTGACGAATCGTCGAGTTCCAACACACCGGCTCAACCGCCGGCCAAAACACCAACGGAGGTTACTGAGTTGAAAATCGAAGACATCAAGGTCGGAACCGGCGCAGAAGCCGTTGCCGGCAAAAATGTGTCGGTGCACTACACCGGCTGGCTGACGAACGGGACGAAATTCGATTCCTCGAAGGATCGTGGGCAGCCGTTCACCTTCCCGCTCGGCGGTGGGCGCGTCATCAAGGGCTGGGATCAAGGCGTGGCCGGCATGAAAGTCGGCGGGACGCGCAAGCTCACAATTCCACCCAACCTCGGCTACGGCGAACGCGGTGCCGGCGGCGTGATTCCACCGAATGCCACGCTCGTGTTTGAAGTCGAGTTGCTGGGCGTCAAGTAGCGACAATCTTTCCGGGTGCGCTCGGAGCACGATGCCTGAGTGGGAATTATTGCCAAAAGAAAGCGAACCGCCGCGCCGCGAGCCGCCGGTCGCATCCCGTCATCGCTTCCCCCGACTCGCACTGGCATTCGCCGTCGCCGCCGCTTCGGATGCGCTTTCACTCGGGGTCGTCTTCGCCCCGCCGGTGCAATGGGTCGTGGATATCCTGACTGCCGGCCTCCTGTTTCTGATCCTCGGCCGGCAATGGTTGATTCTGCCGGGATTGATCGCGGAAGCCATACCGGGGGTGGCGGTGTTCCCGTTCTGGGTGCTGGTTGTCGGCTCGATTGCCGTCTGGGGACAGATTCGAAAACGCGGGAACGGGTAACGCGCTACGGTTTGGCGGGGGCGGCGTCGCCCTGATTGCTGAACATCTGGGCGGCCATCTTGATCCCCATCGTCTGCATGACGCGCATCCGCTCCTGACCGGCCTTGAACTGCTCCAATTGGGCCGGCGTCAGAATGGTCGCCGCCCGTTCCAGATTTCGCACCTGCAACTCTTCCAATTGCTTGCCCATCTCGGTCACCTTCTCCGGCGTAAACTGCGCAGGATCCGGCACCGTGTTCTGCGTCGGCAACGCCACCGGCAATCGTTTCCGCTCCTCATACATCACCGCGATCAAATCCTGCTCCTGCTGCTCCGTCAACGCCTCCGTCCCGGCCAACGAATGCTTGAACATATTCACCTGCATCCGCTCCGCCTGCGTGTCCTCGTAACCCTTGAAAATTTCGTACCCTTCCGTGCCCAGGAATTCCTCGATCTTTTTATCGTGGGCAGCTTTCACTTGCTGCGCCTCCTGCGCTCGTTTCATGCGGTCGCCGGTACCTCCCCCCATCAGCGCCATTCCGGTTTCCATCAACGCCACCTGCCGGTCGGCAAGCAACGTCTTGAAGTCCGTCAAATCATCACCCGTCAATTCCAACTTCTTGAAGAGCGCCCCATACGTCATGGCCATCGCCATTTTTTGTTGCGCCCGCATCATGTCCTTGAATGCCGGGTCCTTCGCCATGTCGCGAAACCGGGCAAACATGTTCGGCGCGGGTGTGGCCGGCGCGGCGGGTGCGGGGGGCACCGGCGCCGCCGGCACCTCCGGTTCAGTTGCCGGAACTGCGACCGGCACGACAGGCGGCGGCGCGACCACTACCGGCGGCGTGTTCGCTTTTGCCGACAAGCCTTGCACGGTGTCCCGCAGACCGGCAATCGTTCGCCGCTGTTGCGCGACAACAATCACGAGCACAAGCACCACCACGATCGACAACCAATCTCTCCAGCGCAAAAAGTTATTCATATCCGCCTCCCCGGTAAGTCTCTCGCCGCCCGCCGGCAATTGCCAGCGAAATTTCGACCGCCCGCCGCAAAATCGCATTGAAAAAATCCCGCCGCTCTCCAATGCTGCCGCCGCCATGCGCGCGGCTTTATTCATCCCTTGCTTCGTTGACCAACTCTACCCGCAAGTCGGCATCGCCATGGTCAAAGTCCTCCGGCGACTGAATGTCGACGTCCACTATCCCGCCGCCCAAACCTGCTGCGGCCAACCGGCCTTTAACACCGGCTGCTGGGACGAAGCCCGGCAACTCGCCACCCGCTTCCGCGAAATCTTTGCCGGCGCGGAAGCCATCGTCTGTCCGTCCGGCTCGTGCACCGCGATGGTCCGGCAATTCTACCCTGAGTTGATCGGGCAATCCGCGCCCGTCTACGAATTTGGCGAGTTCCTCGTGAAGAAGCTCGGCGTCACCGACGTCGGCGCGCGCTTCCCGGCCAAGGTCACGTATCACGACTCCTGCCACGCGCTCCGTGAACTCCGCCTAAAAAATGAACCCCGGCAACTCCTCGCTAAAGTTCGTGATCTCGAACTCATTGAGATGGATCAAGCCGAAACCTGCTGCGGTTTCGGCGGCACCTTCGCCGTCAAATTCCCGATGATCTCCTACGCGATGGACGAAGTGAAATGCACCTCGATCCGTCAGACCGGCGCCGACTACGTCGTGAGCGCCGATTCCAGTTGCCTGATGCAGATTGCCGGTTACCTCGGCCGCACCGGTCAACCTGTCAAAACCATTTCGCTCGCCGAGGTGCTGGCCTCCACATGAACGCCGCGGAACAGTTCCAAGCTGCGGCCACCGAAAAAGCCGGCGACCTCCGGCACCGGGCGGTCATCCAAAAAGCCATCGGCACTTACGATGCCGCCGTCGCCAAAGGCAAAACGCGCTTCAGCGACTGGCAAAACGCCCGCTCCCACGCCGCGCAAATCAAATGGGAAACCATCAACCATCTCGACCGGTACCTCGAACAGTTCGAACGCAAAGTCATCGAGAATGGCGGTCAGGTTTGCTGGGCCGAGACCGCCGAGGACGCGCGCCGGTACATCCTCGCACTGGCGCAGCGCCGCGGCGTCAAACGCGTCGTCAAATCGAAGTCCATGACCACCGAGGAAATCCACCTCAACGAAGCCTTCGAGCACGCCGGCATCGAACCCATCGAGACCGACCTCGGCGAATACATCTGCCAACTCCGCCGCGAACCGCCCTACCACATCGTCACGCCGGTCATGCACCTGACCAAAGCCGACATCGCGCAGACCTTCGCCATGCCGGCCACGACTAGCGCAGAAGAAATGACAATGTTCGCCCGTGCCAAACTCCGGCAAGCCTTCCTCACCGCCGACATGGGCGTGACCGGCGCAAACTTTGCCGTCGCGGATACCGGCATGATCGCCATCACGGAAAATGAAGGCAACGCGCGCCTGAGCTTCTCACTGCCGAAAATCCACGTCGCCATTGTCGGCATCGAAAAACTGATCCCGCGCTTGGGAGACCTTGCCCTGCTCTGGCCGCTGCTTTCGACAAGTGGCACCGGCCAACCATTGACCGCTTACAACTCGCTCATCGGCGGCCCCCGCCAATCCGGCGAGCCGGACGGAACGACGGAATTTCACGTCATCCTCCTCGACAACGGCCGGACCAAGCTACTCGCCGACGCCGAACAACGTGACGCGTTGCATTGCATCCGTTGCGGCGCGTGTCTGAACGCCTGCCCCGTCTACAAAAACATCGGCGGCCACACCTACGCGACGACGTACCAAGGGCCGATCGGCTCGGTCATCACGCCGCACTTGCGCGACGCCAAGGAATGGTCACATCTGCCGTTTGCCAGTTCGCTCTGCGGCGCGTGTACGGATGTCTGCCCGGTGCGAATTGATTTGCATCATCATCTCCTGCACAACCGGCGCAACGCCGTCCAGCGCGGTTTCGATCACCCGCTCCAACGACTCGCATTCCGCCTGTGGTTATGGGCGATGAAATCACCCACGCTGTACCGGCTTGGCGGGAAGTTGTTGCGGTTTACGCCGATGACACCATGGACGAAGACGCGCGACTTCCCGGAACCGCCGGCGCAGAGCTTCAAAGATTGGTGGGAGGAAAATGAACGCCGCCCGTGAACAAATCCTCGCCCGTGTCCGCGCCGCCTTACGCGTGCCGGCCCCCCGGCCAGCGGCACCGACGACGGCGCCGGTCTTCCCGCCGGTCACGGATCTGGAAAAGCGTTTCCGGGAAGAGTTCACGGCGTTGCGCGGTGAGATTGTGGAAACGTTGGACGGCTATCCCGATGTGACCGGTTGCGATTGTCTGGTGGCGCAGACCGGCTCGATCATCGTTTCAACCAGGAGCGCCGGTGGGCGGGTCGCGTCGGTATTGCCGGAGGTGCATGCGGTGCGGGCGCGCCGGGATCAAATCGTGGCGGACTTGCCGGCGGCGCTGGCGTTGCTCCGCCGCCGGTACGATGGGCATTGGCCGAGTGCGCTGTCGGTGATTACCGGGCCGAGTCGGACGGCGGACATCGAGAAGATTTTGGTGATGGGCGCGCATGGGCCGAAGCGGTTGCTGTTGCAGTTTGTCGCGTGACCGGTGACGTGTCACACCGCGCACTTTGCCACGCTGACACACTCCCGCCGGATTCCTCAGAAAAACGCGCTGGCACCGGCAGTGCTAAATAGGTTGGTGGAACAAGAAACCAAAACAATCAACCATTATGGAGGAACTTAACATGGCACTGATTCGATGGCGTCCAACAACCGACTTGTGGGATCCGTTTGCGGGTCTTGACGAGATGCGGAAGGAAGTGAACCGCGCGTTTGAAACGGCTTTCGCGCCGGCCCTCGATGTGGTCGAGGCGAAAGACGATTTCCTCGTCAAGGTTGACCTGCCGGGTCTGAACAAGGAAGACGTGAGCGTAACGATCCAGGACAACTTCCTGACGATCAAAGGCGAACGGAAGCACGAGGCGGAAAAGAAGGAGACCAACTTCTATCACCGCGAACGTGTGCACGGCGTGTTTAGCCGGACGATTGAGCTGCCGACCCGCGTCGAAGCCAGCAAAGTGTCCGCCAACTTCCGCGACGGCGTGTTGCACGTGACGTTGCCGAAATCGGAGGAAGCGAAGCCCAAGGAAATCAAGGTCAGCGTCAACTGACCTGATGTAGCCGCACCCTTCGGGGTGCGGGAAACGTAAGCGAACGTGAACGCAGGCTCAAGCCTGCGGAGCAGAAACGGCGGCGGCAGGTTGCAGTAGCGTGGCGACCTGCCGCTGCACCGTTTCAAGTTGGTCGAGGCGCAGTTGCGGGTCGAGAACCGTGAAAGATTCGCCGTTGGCGGCATGCTCGTACACCAGCAGGTCGTGCCCTGCTTCGTCTTTAATGGTGTCGCGGTGTTTGAGGATTTTTTTGCGTTCGAGCATCACGGCCAGAATGTAACAGGCACCGGCTTGGGTCGGGTCTTTGGCCTCGACGAGTTTGCGCAGGAACGATTCGGCGGTGTCTTTCTGAATCGGATCGACCGGCGGGGGCGGCGGCAGCTTGTATTCGCCCTGCCAGTAGGAGACGACGCCGGCGCGTTCCGCGGCCGGGTAACAGGCCGAACAGAGATCGCGACGTTGATAGCCGGTCTCGGTCAGCGACAAAAGGGTGTGGTAATCCTGTTTATCCGCGAACGCTTTTTGGCAGGCGGTGCAGCAATTCGAGCGTGGTTGAAGGTCCCATTCGGTCATTTTAGTTGCGTAAATCCGGCGCGACTATAAGATGCAACGCGAGCTTTGTCACGTTCCGCATGAGTCATCCAAGGAGATTTTTCATCATGGCCGGCCTGCTCGCGACGGTGGTCGCGTGCAGTCGTTCGGCGCCCGATGCATTCGAGCGCGGGCTGGCGTATTACCGGGAGGATAAGTTTGCCAAAGCCGCCGGTTACTTCGAGCAGGCCGTCACCAGCGGAACTCCAACGGCGCAGGCATGGAATTTTCTGGGAGTTTGTCACCTGCATTCCGGCAACACCAACGGGGCCGTTCACGCGTTTGAAGAGACACTGAAACTCGATCCCGGTCACGCCGCCGCCAAATACAATCTCGCGCTCGCTTACATTGAGTCCCATCAAATCGAGCCGGCCATCCCCCTGCTCCGGCAACTGACACAAACCGCGCAGTGTCCGCCCAGTGTCCACTACCAACTCGGGCGCGCGCTCGTCCAGAGCGCAGCGTGGTTACCGGCCAAACAGGCCCTTAACAAACTGCACGACGCCGACACAAACGCCGACGTGCAAAATATGCTGGGCGTCATCGAAACCCGGTTGGGCAATTTCAAACAAGCCAAGCACCATTTTGAATCCGCCGCCCAAATCGATCCAGCCGTGCCGGCGCCAACCTTGAATCTGGCGGTTTTGGAGCATCATTATCTCGGCCAGAAATCCGCCGCAGTGGAGCATTATCAAAAGTTCCTCGACCAAACGCCAAAAACCGAGCAACGCGAAGACATCCGGCTGACCATCGCGCAGTTGACGCAGGAAACCCAAAAGCCGGTCGAACCGCCAGCACCCAAAGTCGCCCCTCCCGCCCCGGCACCGCCCCCCAAACCCGTCGCACCGGTGGAAACACCGGTTGTCGAACCGAAACCAGCGCCGGTGGCTGTCGCGCCGCCGCCGAAACCAACCGTCAAACGCCGCACACCGGTCGTGGTCGGCTCGCTGCGCGCCGGTGACCGCACCAAGGCACGCGCCGACTTCAACGAAGGCGTCAAACAACAACAACTCGGGAAAACCGCCGCCGCCGTAACCGCCTATACGCGGGCCATCACCACCGACCCAGCCTACGGCCAGGCGTATTACAATTTGGGTATTGCCGCCGTGGAATTAAACCAACCGGAAAAGGCGCTCGAATACTACGAATACGCACTCGCCGCCGATCCCGATTTCAGCAACGCCCGGTACAACTACGCGATCATCCTCCAAAAACAGGGCTACCTCGCCGACGCCGTCGCGCAATACGAACGACTCTTGGTGAAAACCCCGCAGGACGCCTCATTGCACCTGATCGTGGCCTCGCTGTACGCGCGCGACCCGCAAGCCAAAGACAAAGCCCGGCAACATTATCAGGCCGTCCAACGTCTCACGCCGAACACACCGGCCGGCCGCGACGCCCGTGACTGGTTGCAAAAGAATCCGTAACCGGTCAAGTCGCCG
This sequence comes from Verrucomicrobiia bacterium, assembly GCA_022072455.1. Taxonomy (GTDB): domain Bacteria; phylum Verrucomicrobiota; class Verrucomicrobiia; order Palsa-1439; family Palsa-1439; genus CAINDI01. The sequence goes on from JAJVHY010000007.1 coordinate 134,980, forward strand.
GTTGCGCCGGCAACATCATCCAGATCACTGCACTCCCCAAGCCGGAACCTTGCGCCAATCCGCGGAACGGTCCCTTGGCCAAAATCAACAACATGATGGCCGCGAACACCAACGCTTTCACTCCGCCCGCCACTGCCCCCGCCCGACTCCGGTAAACCTCCGGACAGAGTCGCTCGGCGCGCATCCGAATTCGCGCCCGGATTTTCCGCCACAGCACCACCGTCGCGATCACCAAGCCAATGAAAGTAAACACTCCCACCGAGTGCCCCACCATCTCGCTCGAAAAAAGCAGTCCCCGGTACAGCGACTTCATGAGTCCCCACCCGCTGAAAAACAACACCAGCAAACTGACAGTGCCCGGCGCTTCTTTGATGATGCCACGCTTGCGGCCACGCCAGACACCGAATGCGAGATACGCCGCCGCGAGAAAATCCAGCAGGTTCAAGTGAAGGATTCAGCCAACGCGAGGGCTTTGAACATCGCTTTGGCTTTGTTGACCGTTTCGTTGAACTCCGCGCTGGCATCGCTGTCCGCCACGATGCCGCCGCCGGCTTGCACATACGCCGTGCCGTTCTTGAGTGTGGCGGTGCGAAGGGTGATGCAACTGTCGAGATTGCCGTTGAAACTGAAATATCCCACCGCGCCGGCATACGGCCCGCGTTGCGAGGCTTCAAGCTCGCTGATGATCTGCATCGCCCGAATTTTCGGCGCGCCGCTGACAGTGCCGGCCGGGAAAGTCGCCCGCATCAGATCGTAGGCATTGCGCTTGGGATCGAGCTTGCCGGTGACGTGCGAGACGATGTGCATCACGTGCGAGTAGCGTTCCACCACCATGAACTCGTCCACTTTCACGCTCCCAAAATCGCAGACGCGGCCGATGTCATTCCGGCCGAGATCAACCAGCATGAGATGTTCGGCGCGCTCTTTCTCGTCAGCGAGCAATTCTTTTTCAAGCGCCGCGTCTTCCTCGGGCGTCTTCCCCCGCCACCGCGTACCCGCAATCGGCCGAATCGCCACGTGCCCGTCCTCGCACCGTACGTGAACCTCCGGCGATGCGCCGACGAGTTGAAAATCGCCGAAATCGAGCAAGAACATGTACGGCGACGGATTAATCGAGCGCAAGGCCCGGTAAATATCCAGCGGCGACGCTTCGACCTTTGTCTCGAACCGCTGCGCCAGCACGACCTGAATGATGTCGCCGGCTTTGATGTACTCCTGCGACTGCTTGACCATGGCGGCATGCCGGTCTTGCGTCATGTTCGACTGAATTTTCACGGCTGGGGCATCGCGCTTGAATTCGATGGGCGACATCGCGAGCGGCTGGGCGAGCTGTTGGAGGATGCGCTCGATTTGCGCGACCGCCCGGGCGTAGGCGGCGGACGGACTGTCATGTTGAATGAACGCATTCGAGACGACTTTGATCGTCTGACTGACCCGGTCGAAGATCAAAATCGTGTCAGTAATCATGAAACACAACGTTGGCGTCTTCAGATCATCGCGGTCCGGGCGGGTGACGATGGGTTCGATTTGGTGGATGTACTCGTACCCGAGAAACCCCACCGCACCGCCGGTAAACCGCGGCAATCCCGGCAAACTGACCGGCTTGTACTTCGCCATCTCCAACTCGACTGCCCGCAACGCGTCGGCGCCATGGCGTTGTTCGGTGCGGATGACGGTGCGCGGGTTCGTGCCGAGGAACGAGTACCGGCCAATCGTCTCGCCACCTTCGACGGACTCGAGCAGGAACGACGGCCCGGTCTTCTGCAACTTCTGATATGCCGAGACCGGGGTTTCCGCGTCAGCCAGAATCTCGGCATAAACCGGGATCAGATTGCCCTGCCCGGCCAGTGCGAGGAATTCAGCTTTGGAGGGAGTGATAGTCATGGCGAGTAGGGTGCGCTATTGCGCACCACGCCGTTGATGCCGATCACACAATGGTGCGCAATAGCGCACCCTGCGGTCATTTTTTTCCATAAACTTTCTCGGGATCCACGAGCCGGTCTTCGGTCACCTTCACTTCGCCATTGATGATGCTGCGGTAGAAGCACGACTTGTAACCGTCGTGACACGCGGCCCCCTTCTGCTCGACTTGCGCCAACAAACAGTCTTTGTCGCAATCGAACGCCAGATCAATCACCTTCTGCGTGTGCCCACTCGTCGCGCCCTTGTGCCAGAGTTCCTTGCGCGACCGGCTCCAATACACCATCTCGCCGAGCTTCAACGTCTGCGCGAGCGACTCCTTGTTCATCCACGCGACCATCAACACCCGGCCCGTCCCATGTTCCTGCACCACCGCCGGGATGAGTCCGTTCGCATCGTATTTCAATTCTTCCATAATGTTCATAGGCGCACTGCGATTCCCTTCTTTTTCAAAAATTCTTTTGCATCCGCAACCTTGTATTCGCCGAAGTGGAAAATGCTCGCAGCCAACACCGCGTCCGCCTTGCCGGCGCCGAGCACATCCGCCAAGTGTTCCAGGTTACCGGCGCCACCGCTCGCAATGACCGGGATGTGAACAGCTTCACTGACGGCCCGCGTCAACGCCACGTCATAGCCCGCTTTTGTGCCGTCGGCATCCATGCTGGTCAACAAGATTTCACCCGCCCCGAGTTCGGCAACCCGGCCGGCCCATTCCACTGCATCCAAGCCGGTCGGCTTCCGCCCGCCATGCGTAAAGACGCCCCAATGATCGCCGTCCCGTTTCGCATCAATCGCCACCACGATACACTGACTGCCAAAGCGGGCCGCACCGGCCCGGACCAATTCTGGATTCTGAATCGCGGCGGTATTCACACTCGTCTTGTCGGCCCCCGCCTTGAGCATCGCGCGGATGTCCTCCACCGTCCGAATTCCACCGCCGACCGTCAACGGCATGAAACATTCACTCGCCGTCCGCGCCACGACATCGATCATCGTCGCCCGTCCCTCGTGACTGGCCGTAATGTCGAGGAACACGAGTTCATCGGCGCCTTGCCGGTCATATTCCTTCGCGCACTCGACGGGATCGCCGGCATCGCGCAGATTCAGGAACTTCGTCCCCTTCACCACGCGACCGCGGTCCACGTCGAGACACGGGATGATGCGTTTCGCGAGCATGCCGGCGAAGATACCGAAGGGGTTGCCGGGAAAACAGGGAAAAGTGTACAACGCGCCATGTCCCACACCCATCGCGAATATCCACCGTCCGTCAGCTACCTCATTGCCGTGCTGATGTCGGTCGCCCATCTTACATTCCTCGCCACCATCCCCTATAAGCTGAAAACGCTCGGCGGGGGACTGGACACGGTCGGCTTTGTGTTCACCTGGATGTCCGCCTGGTACATCGTGGCGGGCTTGGCGCTCGGTTGGTTATCCCAACGCTATGGGCCGCGACGGGTGATGCTCACCTGCGTGGTAATCGCCGGCGGCGTGGCCGGTCTCACCCCATTCACAACCGCCGTCTGGCAGGTCTATCTCGTCGGGATGATCTACTCGACAGTCGCCTGCGTGTTTTGGGCGGCGTTGGAACATGCTTCGACCGGCTTGCACGCGCATTTGACCCTGATTCAATCCACCGCCATTTTCTGTATGGCCTTCAGTCTCGGCAATGCGGCCGGCCAAATGAGCAGCAGCCTGCTCGTCACGCAGACCGTGGCGCTGCCGTTTCTGCTGGCCGCCGGCATGCTGGTACTCGTGTTCATTCTGATCTGGGTCACGGTGTCGCCGGAAGCCGGTTTCCGGCGGTCAACGCCGGCAGACATTGCGGCCTTTCCCGAAGCGGCCCGGCAACGGCTGCGCCGGTCATTGCTGGCCGGACGGATCGGCCTGGTAGGGACGTATGGCATGTACTGTCTGGCCACACTTTTCCTGCCCCGGTATCTCTGGGAACACCGGGGCTTCAGCAAACCGCTGGCTGGATCCATGTCCACCGTGCTGTTGTTGACCATGGCCGTCACCTTCGCGTGGCATGGCCGGTCAACACGCTGGCCGCACCGGCTTTGGATTGTGCGGTCTTGTCCGTTTCTGGCGGCCGGCAGTGTGTTGCTCGTGGGCTTGGGTAGTTCGGTGGCGGTGATTGGGCTGGGAGCCGTCTTGGTGGGAATCGTCGCGGCCACGGCTTACTCGCATAATTTGTACTACAGCCTCGAAGAACCCGGCCAGCGGGCGCGCAACGCCGGCATCCATGAAGCGGTGGTGGGGCTCGGCTTCATGTTGGCGCCGTTTGTGGGCGGAGCCGCGACGCGTTGGACACAGGTGCCGGAAAGTATTTTCTGGGCCGGCGCCGCCCTCGCTGTTGTGACCGGCATCGTGCAGAACGTCGCGCTGGCAGTCAGCCGGCCACGTTAAAATTTAGTGGATTGGACGAACTTGACCAGATCGGCTTTGGTCGCTTCAACAACGGCTGCCGGCCCGGTCAGTTTGTAGAACCACGAACTGCCGGCATGCGGAGCAGTGACAACGGCCATGCGCTGGCCGGTCTGCGGGTTGGTAAACTCAACCAAGGTCGAAGGCGCACCGGCCACGGTCAGCTCGGTGGTGAATTTCGCGATTTCTTCCGGCGTCGCTGGGGGCAATCCGAGTTGGCCTCGCCACCGGTTGACGTTGGCCACGAGGCCGCCGACATCTCCGGGGAATACGGTCACAGCCAATTCGGCCGTCTTGTCGTCGGCACCTTTCACGATGTAAGTGGCGCGGCGCATACTGGAAGGTTTGCCGGGTTGCCAACCGGCAGGGACTTCCCACGTCGGGTTCGCGGCATCCGAAAGTGTGTTGGCCGGCAAGGTCTGCTGGCTCATGTCAATCGGCGGATGGCCCGCCGGCAATTCCGTCTTGAGCGGCGGATGGCCGGGCGGCAATTCCGTTTTGGCCGGAGCCGGAGCGGCGGCGGGGACCGGCGCAATCGGCGGGGTTTTTTCTTCGGACCGATTACAGCCGGTGACGACGAAAGTGAGGGCCAACCCGGCGGAGAATGAGCGAATTGTTTTCATGGCAGGAAAACTGAGGGCTTGGCGCAGCTGTGTCAAGCTTGACTGCGCTAGAGGATTAAATTGTCGATCAGACGCGTTTTGCCGATGTGCACAGCCAGGAGAGCAACGTTGCCGGCTTTGGCTTCATGGACTGGCAGGAGCGTTTCGGACTCCACGATTTCGACGTAATCCAAGCGGGCGGCAGGAGCGAGTTGGATGGTGCGCTGCATGGCGGTTTGCAGGCGGTGAGCGTTATGCTCGCCCCCGTTGAACAGGTCTTGAGCGATGCCCAGCGCGCGATAGAGCACCACAGCTTGGGCGCGTTCTTCGGCGCTGAGGTATTGGTTGCGACTGCTCAAGGCCAGTCCGTCCGGCTCGCGCACGGTCGGCACCGGCACGATCTGAATCGGATAACTCAAATCGCGGGTCATGCGCTCGATGACTTTGAGTTGCTGAAAATCTTTTTGGCCGAATACCGCCACGTGCGGCTCGGTGAGGTTGAAGAGTTTGGCGACAATTGTGCAGACCCCACGGAAGTGGCCGGGCCGCCGTTCGCCTTCCAGCCGTTTGGCAAGCGCCTGTTCCTCGACCCAAGCGGTGGTTTGTCCACCCGGATACATCTCGGCATCGGTCGGCGCAAAGATGACATCGACCGATTCACGAATGCAGAGCGTCAGGTCAGCATCGAAGGTCCGTGGATACCGGCTGAGGTCTTCATTGGGGCCAAATTGTGTAGGGTTGACGTAGATACTAACGATGACGGCGGCGTTTTGTTCGCGCGCCTTTCGCAGCAGTGCGGCGTGGCCTTCGTGGAGAGCGCCCATGGTCGGCACCAAGGCAATGCGCCGCCCCGCGCGTTTGACGGCGGCAACGGCTTCATGCATCTCGGCGGCAGACCGGATGACTTTCATGAAGGCAATTTAGCCGCGGGGCGGGAGCGCGTCACGGAGAAAAAAAGTTGGTGCCAGGGGGGAGAGTTGAACTCCCGACCAAGGGCTTATGAGTCCCCTGCTCTACCACTGAGCTACCCTGGCGTAATTACTTTGTGTAACGTGCTTTACAGGCTTATTCAATGGGCTTAAGTTTTGACTTGTAACCCATAGTTGTCACCCTGTATTCTACGGGGCATGAAAACGACCCCTTCCCAGAAGTCGAACTCACCCGCCCTGCAGAACGTCGGGGAGAATCTGTACCGCAGCGAAACATCAAACATCTATTATGCCTTGTTCAAACGCAACGGCAAGCAGATTCGCCGCAGCCTCAAGACGACCGATAAAGACCTCGCCCGACGACGCCTCGCCGATCTCCGTCAGAAAGTCGGGCGACTCAGCAGCGACAGCGCGAAAAAACTGCCGTTCGCCGAATACCGGGTGGACGAGAAAACCGGCGAGCCGACCAAGGACCTGATTGGCGGTCTCGCCCACCGCTGGTTGGAGTTCGCCGGCGTCAAGCTGAAGCCGTCTTCGTATGACCGCCGACTGCGAACGATCAACTCGTTGGCCCCTCACTTCAGCGGCAAGTCGGTGGCCAGCATCAGCAAGCTGGACGTGGAAGAGTGGGCGGCAAAGCGGACAACGGTCTGCAAAGCGCGCACGTTCAACATGGAGATCGAGACCTTACGCCTTACCTTTGACTACGCGATGTCGCACGGTCTCGTGCTGGACAATCCGGCTAGTCATATTGATCGTCTCAAGCTGAGTCGGGTCAAGCTGCACATTCCCACGCGACAAGAATTCAAGGAACTGCTCACCACAATCCGACAGTGCCGGCTGATGACCACGGGCTGCAACGAAAGCCAGGCCGCCGGCAACCTCGTTGAGTTCCTCGGCTACTCCGGCTGCCGGCTCGCTGAGGCTGTCGGCGACCACAAGTTCGGCAAGCCGCCCATTCTGTGGGGGGACGTGAACTTCAAACTCCGCACGTTCACTGTCACCGGCAAGGGCGTTGACCAGGGCAAGACTCGCACGGTCCCGTTGTTCCCGCCGTTGGAACGGTTGCTCCGGGAGATGAAATCCAAGTTGCCCATGGCACCCAAGGCCGGTGAGCCGATCTTCAACATCCAGTCGGCAAAGAAAGCCATCGAGACAGCGTGTCGCCGCCTCGGCCTGCCACACTATTCGCATCACACGTTCCGCCATTTCTTCGCCAGCAACGCTATCGAGCAGGGCGTCGACTTCAAGGTCATCGCCGAGTGGCTCGGCCACGCCGATGGCGGCGTGCTGGTCGCGCGAACGTACGGCCATCTCCGCGCCGAACATTCAGCGGCCATGGCCAAGCGAATGACGTTCGATGCGGCGGCCGGTCAGCCGGAAAATGTTGTGGAGATGCCTCAAGCGACATACCGATAGAACAGCCCGGTTGTTCGTGCAGCGGCGCACGAGTTTGCTTCGCTACTTGGCTTTGCGCCTTGGCCGCTTGGGAGATCTGGACCTTCGGGGCTTCATCAGTTCGGCAATTACATCATGGAGTTGCTTGGTTGCATCGATTGTCGGGAGGAGATCCGGCCAAGTCACGCCCAGCGCCCTGGCGATGAAAAGCATCTCGAAGTCCGTGACGTACACAAGTCTCGCTTCAATTCTGCCAACCGCTTCCCGGCTTTTGTCCAGACCCAACAGTTGCAGTTTTTCTGCCAATTGCTTTTGCGACCAGTGCCTCGCCACGCGCAACTTCTGAACCTGCCGACCGATGAGGTTGAGGGTTCTCATCTCCCCGTCGTGAGGAAGTAGACCATCTACTGGCATCAATCCGGCTGGGTGTGCGATGGCCACGTTACCCCACGCCCACCGTGTTGGAGCGGTGCGCGTGGTGGCGTGCCGCTCTGATTGTTGTTTCCGAAAGTGACTCCTCACCATCCGGCGTTGCTGCGGTGTCGAGTTTGTTGGATGCTTGATTCCGCGTCAGGTCCAACGCCTTCACGATTTCTTCCTGACGCTGGGTCAGATTCCTGAGTTTGGCTTCATGCTCGAATGGCTCGCCGACCTTCGCTTCCAGTTCGGCCAATCGTTTTCGCGACTCGGTAAGGTCTTTCTCGGTCTGAACCAACTTGTCGTCGAGAGCGTGAACAGCGTGCTCCAGCGAACGCATCGTGCCGTGGGCACTGTCGGAAATGCTTGCTGAGTAGAGGTTCGCGCCCTTCAGGACGAGTTCCGTGTGCTCCAACGCGCTCGCCCGCAGAACCACAGCGAATCCGGCAAGCTCACCGATCTGGTACTCCTTGCCCGCGCCACGGAGTTGAAGCGCCCGGCGATTGATCAACTCACCGGCGATCCCGCGGTCCGTGTATTCCGTCCCCTCGATGCGAACCTTGAACGCGTTGCCCTGTGTCGGTTGCCGGACGGCCATGTCCTTTTGCAGATTCTCAGATCGTCTCGTGATAATCTCGATTTCCTCATGCGTCCGCCGAATCGTGTTGCGAATCCGGTACTGCGTCTCGTGGTGCTGGGCGTGCAGCCGGCTGAGTCGGCCCACCTCAGCGTCAATATGGGCCTTCTCAATGACCAACGGATTGCCAGAGGCAATCGCCTTGACCTCGGCATAGGTCAGCGCCGCGCCGTCAATGTCCTCGATGCGGCGCAGGTCGTTGCGACCGGTCATGACCTGCTGAATGAACTTGGCTTTTGTTTCGAGCGTCTGCCACATGTACGCGTCGAAACTGCCTTCGGTGACGTAGCGGTAGATTTGCACCTCGGCGTTGCGATTGCCTTGGCGCAAAATTCGCCCTTCACGCTGTTCGACATCAGCCGGTCGCCACGGCGCATCCAAGTGATGCAACGCGATCAACCGCTCCTGCACATTCGTACCGGAGCCCATCTTTTGCGTGCTCCCCATGAGAACTCGAACTTTGCCCGCACGAACCTCCTTGAAGAGTGCGAGCTTGGCGGCATCTGTTTCGTAATCCTGAATGGCGGCGATTTCCGCCTCCGGAATACCGGCCGCTCTCAGCTTCGATGAAACGTCCTCATAGACCGAAAACCCTCGCCCCTTCGGTGTGGACAGGTCGGAGAAGACAAGTTGAGTGAGGCGCTCGTCTCGGGTTTCACGCCAAATGCGGAGGATCTCGTGAACCGCAAGATTGGCTTTGCTTTCGGGATTATCCCGTGCGTCGCCATCAACCAACCGCAGGTCCAGCGCCGCCTTGCGGCCTTCGGTGGTGATCTTGAGCATGTTGTCTTCGCGAGGATCAACGCGCCCTTTGCGCAGACGCTCCGCCCGCTCGGCCAGTTTGGAAACGAGCGCCTTCAACTCCGGCGTTGCCGGCGCGCGGATGATCGTAGCCTTCCCGTTGCGCAACGCCGGTGTCGGTAGCTTCAACGTCTGCGCGGTGTGGATGTCGGCAACCTGGCGGAACTGCTGCATTAGCTCAGGGACGTTCACGAACCGCGCGAACCGTGTGTTCAGCCGGTAACCCGCGCCGTCCGGAGCCAACTCCATCGCCGTCACCGGCTCGCCGAATGTCGCAGCCCACGAATCGAAATGGTGAACGCGCAACTTATGCAAGGCGGTCATTTGCAGATACCGCTGCATGGTGAACATCTCGGCCATGCTGTTGGCGATGGGCGTGCCGGTCGCAAACACCACACCGCCACCACCGTTCACCTGTTGGATGTAGCGGGTCTTGAGAAACATATCGAAAGCGCGCTCGGATGCCGTCTGCGGTAGGCCGGCGATCCGGGTCATCTTGCTGACGTAAAACAGATTCTTGAAGTAGTGCGCCTCGTCGATGAACAGCCGGTCCACGCCCAGTTCCTCGAACGTCAGCGTGTTGTCCTTCTTCTCCTCGGCCAGCAGCAGCTTGAGGCGCGTGTCCAACCGTTTCTTGGCGCGTTCAAGGTCTTTGACGATTCGCCGATCGTTCTTGCCGGCCCGCTGCTCGCGGATGGCCATCTCCAAGTCGGCCAGTTGCTCGCGGAAGAAGTCCTTCTTGGTCGCGTCGGAAACGGGAATCCGCTCGAACCCGGAATGCGTCACGATCACCGCGTCCCAGTTGCCGGTGGCGATGCGGCTCATCAACTGCCGCCTCTTGCTCGCCTCGAAATCCTCTTTGCCGGCCACGAGGATGTTCGCGCCCGGGTACAGCGTCAGCAGTTCCGACGAGAACTGGCCGAGCATGTGATTGGGGACGACGTACAACGTCTTGCGGGCCAACCCCAACCGCTTCAATTCCATACCGGCCGCAACCATCGTGTAGGTCTTGCCGGCGCCCACGACGTGTCCCAAGAGCGTGTTCGGTGTCTGAAGGACGCGCCACACGGCCGCTTTCTGGTGCGGATGCAACGTCACGACTTGGCTTGCGCCTGGCAACGTCAGGTGATCGCCGTTGAACGTCTGAAGCCGGACGTTGTTAAACTCGTCGTTATACTTCCGCACCAGCCGCTCGCGCCGGGCGTCATCCTGCCAGACCCATTCCTTGAACCGCTCTTTGAGCTTCTGCTGCTTGTCGCGTGCGCCTTCGGTCGCCTCGCCGTTGACGATCAGTTTGTCGGAGCGCGGGTCTTTGTCGTAGATGGTCGGCGTGCGAAGATTGAGCGCGTCCTGAATCAAGTCGAGCGCACCGGCCCGGTCCGTCCCCCATTCAGTGGTGTTGGCGACGGTGCGCTTGGCAAAGTAATCGCCGGTAACGATCCAAGTGCCGATGGCGTGCGAATGGCTGACCTCGATGCCGGTGGCGCTGATCAATTCCTGACAGAACCTCTCGATGTCCGCTGCCGGTATCCACGATGACCCCAACCGCACGTCAATCTCGGTGGCCGACAAATCTTCCGGCTGCACGGCTTTCAGCGCCTCGATGTTCTCCTTAAACTGGGCGTCGGTGATGGCCGCGGCTTCCGCAACCTCCAGCTTCTCGCGAACGTTGCCGGACAGGTACTGGTCCTCGGTCTCCCATTCGTTGGATTGTGGATTCAGGAAGATCGCGCCGCGCAACTCCGGCAAGAACTCCTCGGCAGACCGGCACAGCAACGCGCTCATGTGCTCCAAATCCACGCGCGCTTTCTCGTTGAGCGAGACGATCAGTGCCTCTTGTGGCGTGGCAACCGACTCGATGGGCTTCTGGTACTGAATCGTGCGTTCCCGGAAGATTGCCGTTTTCGTCGCGCGCTTCGTCTCCTCGTCGTACACCTCCAGCGACAACAGTAACGGCAGGTCAGGATCGCCGTCGAAGGCACGCGTGTTTGCCCGGCTTGAAATCGGACCGAACCGCGAAACGAACGAGTCGTAGGTCTGGTTCAGTTTCTCGCGTGCCGCGACGATGGCGGCCTCGTCGCCGCCGTCGAGTTGACTGCGGAGACATTCACGCAACGCATCGCGCACGCGAATCAACCGCCGAATCCGCACTCTCGTCTCCGCCGGTAGTCCCGGCAGCGTCTTCAACGAATCGCCGACGCGCACCGCCACGTCGTCGTGAACCATCACATAGGCGTTTGGCTTGACGTGATCCGGGGCGGGAAACGTCTGGTCGAGCGTGGGCGGTGTGACCGCACGCTTCTGCGACCGGTAGATGTTTGTCGGCAAGCCGCCAATGACTTCCGCCAGTGCTTCCCCCAAATCGCGGCCATCGCTTTCCAGTGTCGGTTCATTGTCGCGGTACATGCGCCCGGACAACTCCATCGTGCCGAGCATCATCTGCGGGCGTTCGGCGAAGAACTCGTTGATGTAGATCGGCTCGCCCTTGGAATTGACGTGCTCCGCCGTTCCCTTCCATGCCGGCCCGGATGGCGTTTCGCCGGGGTTCAGCTTCCGCAAGATGACGATGTCGGTCGTGACCTCGGTGTTGGCGTTGCGCCGGAACGCATCGTTCGGCAGTCGAATCGCGGCGACGAGGTTGGCGCGCTCCGCCAGGTACTCGCGTAACGTCGAGTCCTCTTTGTCCAGCGTGCCCTTCGAGGTGATGAACAACAGCAACCCGCCCGGTCGCACCTTCTCCAAGGCAGCGGCGAAGAAATAATCGTGGATAGGAAACTTGAAGACGTTGAAACGCGGATCGAACGGCTGGTAATCGCCGAACGGGATGTTCGAGATCGCCACGTCGTAGAAGCCGTCCGCCAGCCGGGCCTCCTCGAACGGCTGGTGGCGAATGTCGGCGTCGGGATAGAGCGCTTTCGCAAAACGCGCGGTCAGCAGGTCAATCTCAACGCCGGTAATCTGCGAGTGGGCGTGCATTTCCTCCGGCATCAGGCCGACGAAGTGCCCCAGTCCGCACGCCGGCTCCAGCACGCGCCCGTGCTTGAACCCAAACCGTGACAGCGCCGCGTACATCCCGCGAACGATGACCGGCGACGTGTAATGGGCGTTGAGAGTCGAGGCGCGAGCCGACGTGTGTTCCTCGTCCGTCAGAAGCTCGGACAGTTCGACCTGCTCCTTGAACCACTCGCGCGAGTTGACATCGAACACCTGCGGCAGGCCGCCCCAGCCGACGTACCGGACGAGAACGGCCTTCTCGTCGTCGGACGCTGCTCGTTTCTCGGATTCGAGGCGGCGGAGAAGCTTGATCGCCTCGACGTTGGCGCGGAACTTCTGCTTGAGCGATCCCTCACCGAGCCGGTCGCGGTCGGTGATCCGGTAGTTGGCCTGGTTACGCGGTGGGCCTAATCGCTCTCCGGCGGCAGGAGAACGTATTTCTCCCGGACCATCTCCCAAGCCCGGTCGTGGGCGTGCTGCGGCGTCAGCCCCTGCTGGATCAGTTGCCGGCGAATCGTGTCCATTTCGCCCTTGGTCTGCTCCTCCGCCTCCAGCAACATCTGCTGGAGCGTGCCCGTCAGCTCCATTTCCGCCACCATGTGTGGCCGGTGTTGTCGCCAGTGTTGTTCCGCCATCAAGCCGTACTGAGTCAACGTGCTCACGCAAACCTCCATTGCCCGAAAACAAATCGAGCTGGTCCTGTTGCCGTCCCTTTGACCGTTTGAGAGCCATTGGTAAAATCGCGCATGCTGCCGTCCCTCGGTTGAGGGCATTCCGCTACGGGGCGATTTAGCCATGACTGGGGTGCGAAACCTGTTCGCGCCTGCGAACAACTTTCAGGACAAGTGCGAGCCTGCTTTCGGCAGGACTTTCAGACGAATGCGACAGACTGGCGGAGTTTTCCCGCTTGCGGAGACGGTCAGCGTGTTTCTTTCGGACGTGACGTTGCTCCAGCGTGAAGCCTTAGAAGCCCGCCCCGGCGCAGCGAGCACTGTCACAGGTGGAGGCTGTCGTTTGCACTACCTTGACAGGGCGCAGCGAGCCGTACAATCGACAGGCGATTCACGCAAGCCGACTGAACCAAGCGCGAATGCGCAACGGAATTGAGATTGCGGAAAACGATGTGGCCGCGAGAACCCCCGGCTCGCAGCGGCGACATCGGATGGCGGGATCGGGTCGCCACTGGCAAAGCCAATGTCTTCGGGTTTTGCAGCGGAGCACCGCTGTTGTGCCGAAGCGAGAAGCCCGAAGTCTTTGGCTGCTCGCGCGGTGAGTGTAGGCCGGAAAGGGTCAGGTTGCGGGGAATACCCGATTTGAAGTATCCAGCGGACGCACGTTCGATAGGTCTGGCCTGCTTGACATCGGCCAATGCATCGGGCGAGTTACGCTCATTTCCGCTTGGTCTGCATGTCCTATCGTCCGGCCGCAAGCGCACTCGGCCTTCCGGGTCCGGGGAATGAACACAAACCCGAACTGAGGCGCACCCACATCGTATTGAAAATGCGAATGTGGCGTGTCAGCCGTGCCAACGATCCAGTTGATCGCGTACCCGGCGGCAAGGCTTCCCGCGTGGGTAGTGAGATAACCGACAGTGGGCAACTGAGGTTCGTCACCGCCCCAATACAAATCAGGGTTGTCGCCGCGACGGGCCGCTTCTTGGGCGGCGGCTCGCCGTCGTTCTCGTTCATCGGTGTCCATCAGTTCCCATGCAAGCCACCAATTGTTGATGCAGCCCGAACAGAATGGACACGGTTCGTGTGGTGTGTAACGGGTCAGTTCCACCATTTGCGTCGTAACCGTCTGATTTCGTCCTTTCATCAACACGCCAACGTCGATAGATGGAACAAGGTAGTGGGTTGCGAGATCGCCCAATGCCGCCCGGCCATGATAAGTGTCCGTACAACCGAGCAGAAGATCGCACCGGAGTAGTTCGTCTTTCACTTCTGGATCAAGCAGGTTGCCGACGATGGCGGTGATCGAGGCTGTCGGGTTCACTTCCCATATTAAACGGGCCATCAGTTCGACTTTTGACGGCTTGGGATCGGCCAGAACGTCGGCATACCGGCTGCCGTGCATTCTCTCCAGATTCGACGGTGCAAATTGTTGGCAGTCGACAATTACGAACTCTCCAATCTGGGCGCGAGCAAGCGCTTCGATTGCTGGTGAGCCAGTGCCGCTACACCCAATGATGCCGACACAGGCGGATGCCAACCGACGGCGACCTTCTGCTGTCACCAGTTGATCAAGCCGGTCAGTAACGGACTCGGCACAGTGGTTTGCGTCAGCCGGTGCCGATTGCCCGTGGTCGAGTAAGGCGTTGGTCGTGCGCGCCAACGGGAATCCCGGGCAAAGAATTGCATTAACCGGCATCCAATGGTCGGCGTCGTACGCACGCCCGGTAAAGTACAGGGCACCGGTACCGGTCTGATTGAGGATCAAGCTACAGTAAGGACGCCCGCCACTGAACGTTTGGAACAGTTCAGCAAAATACAAGTCCATGTCGTCGTCGGACGGACTTGGCGATGCACCGAACGTCAACGACGTTTGCGGATGCGAGTGGATGACCCCAATGCCAAACAGCCGGGCCTCACACTCGCGCAGGGCGCGATTGACGTAGCTCGCACGAAATTCGACAACCGGACTCGAACGATCAAGGTCACCCGGCACTGGCGGCAAAGGATCAACGTAGCTGAGAGCCAACCCCCAACGAGTTCGCCGAAAGCCGAAGCGGAAGAACGTTCCCCATTCCCGGCGCGGGTGGCGTCGGAACAGGAGCTTTTCCAGATTCCTCCGCTCCGGCTCAGCGATACGAAACAGCGCGTGCCGGTCAGTGCTGAACTGAGGCATTCGCGGTTTCATGGACGCTTGTTGAGCCACGACAGGATTTCGTCGTAGTACGTGTGCAAGCCGTGGCGGTCCTTGTTCCAGGCCGTTCCCTTCGGGTGGTGCGGATGAATACTGATCAGCCGCCACGACTGTGCGCCGAGAGTTTCAGTCCCCTGCACCGCACCCGGCACTTTTCCCAGAAGCGGCGAACCAGCCGGCAGGTACGCATTGTCGAGGAAACTCGCCGGGTAGCCACCGGGAATTTTCACGAGAACATCGGTCTTGGCGACCGGCAACCCGTTGCGAGTCGGTACGTCGTGGTAGATCACCGCCGCGACCGGGCTGGTCAACAAGGTCACCCCAGCCCCCCCATCACGCAACAGGGTGACTTCGCGCTCGACACGGGTCGCCTGGAAACCGGCGACCACGTCGTTGCGGATGACTTTGAAATCGTCGTGATTCGCAATCTTGATCTTTTCGTCCAAACCAATGGGCTTGTCGGTCTCGCCCTCGACCTTGAACACGGATGTGCGATCCGGGTCGGGAAACACGAGTGAAGCGATTTCGCGCCCCGTCATCTGCGGCTTCACGCCATCAGCTATCGTGAACCGCTTCTTGTTCACGGTGATCATAAGCTGCTCGTGGCGCTTCCGCGTGCGGAACACTGGCCCGTCGCCGAAATTCGCCGCATCGTCGTCTCCGACGATCTGGTCGAGCGGCGATTCATAATCCCGCAACAACTCCACTTCGGCTGGCAAGCGGAAAAGATCGCGGACTGTGCGGCCCGTTTGACCCGGCCGGATGACAACCTCCCAGCGGTCGTCCACGGCGTATGCAAGCTTGGGCGGTGCATCGCACGGCGGACGCGATTTCACGTCACACGCCGGCTCGCTGTAGAAGACGTTGCCTTCGGCGAGATCCACCATCGAATTCTCCGGAATGACGGGATCGTGCGGCGAATTGTGATCCCGGAGGAGGATGTGCTCATACGGCACGCCTCCCTGTTCCCGAATGACGCTGGCTTTCACATGCCGTTGGGGCATCGGAACGACTTGATCGTTCACCAACGCCGCCCACTTTGGCGCGGGGCGGCAGTTCTGCGCTTGGTCGGCCACGGTTGCACCCTGGCCCGGTTTCTCTGTCGTGTTGCTCATAACACCTCTTTGGTATGGCACTCCGTCCGCGTCGCAGACGCGCTACGCGACTTCAGCCTTTGCATATACTGGCTAGCCGGTTCGCGGTTTTCGGGGGAAAATTTTGAATGGCCGAAAAATCTTTCCCGAAGTAGGCTGGGGTCACTAGCCAAGCATAGTTGGTGGATATCCATGTATGAAAAGCGATCAGTTGGAATATCTGAAGAGCCATCAGCAGGAGGTCGGTCTCAAGTTGCTGCGTCATGCGCGTTGGCTTGCGGCCACGAAATACGGCTGGAATGGGGGAACGAAGTCGTTGCCTTTAGGCAAGGATCCGGAGGACATTGTTTGTGCGGTTGTCGATGACTATTTGAACGACGTCAGGCATTTCAACCCCCGGCACGGGATCGAAGTGCAACTAAAGCGTGCGTTATCGAGTAAACTCTGGGCACTCCATCGACGGGTGGAAGCACACGCTGTCCCGTTGGAACCGGAAAGCGACGATTGTGCACCTCGGGAGTACGCGGCAGACGGGTTGGGCGTAGATGAGACCGTTATGATGGAGCACGACTGGAAAGTGCTTTTCGAGCTATTCCGCGAGGAACCGGATGTGAAAGGCGACGAGGAGTTGGAACTTGTCCTGATGGCGATTGAAGACGGGGCCGAGAAGGCGCCGGACATCGCGGACCAAACAGGTATGTCCGTCGAGCGGATCTACGAACTGAAGAAGAAGTTGAGGAAAGCGGCCCCGAAGGTAATGGCCAAATTTCACAAAGGAGCGGAGACATTACCATGAGCAAGAACTACAAGCAGGCAGTGCGCAACTTGGAGACGTGGTTGGCTGACGACAGCCAGATGAGTCTCGACGATCTCCGCAAGGAACTCGCAGCTGAGGGAGTGGATGTAAATGCGTTCCTGGGGCGCTTTGGCGCAGTGGTGCGAAAAGGCATCCAGCATCAGCTCAAGAAGACGGCGCAAGAAGAGCGGGAGCAAGCAAAGCAATCGGCTCGGCAACTGTTTGGCGATTTGCGAACCAGAACACGAAAAGAACTCGAAGAGCTTTTCGACAGAGTTCGCAATGGTCTATATGGCGAGGAACTTAAGCAGGCAGCGCTTGCCCGATGCCGAAATCACGTTGGCAGTGAGGTGTCCGAGGCGGAACTTCGGTCGTGGCTCGACGACATCTCCGCAGCGAGCGGTGAATGAGGACTCGACAACAGACTGGAGTCGTCGAGCTTAGAAGTGGTTTCATAAGTGTCTCAGAGTGATGAGCAGGCAGGCGATGTGAAAGAAGGCCGAATACATTTGGACGTCGTGTTCATAGCGCACAACCAACCGGCGAAAATTGCCCAACCACGCCAAGG
>JAJVHY010000024.1 GCA_022072455.1 Verrucomicrobiia bacterium
TGCGGACGGCGATGGCGTGTTTGTCGCCGTTCTCGGCGTCATAGGCGGTCTCGAACGCCGTGAAGGCCGCCGCCAGGTTGGCGCGGGACGGGAACGTGACCGGCCACGGCTCCGGGAACAAGGTCAGAGCCGGCTCCGAGGTCAGGGAGGTCTCGATGCGTTGCGTCTGCGTGAGGAACTTCGGCAAACCAACGCGGTCAAACGCGATGATGAGTTTTTGCATACGGATCCTTTCCCTGTGGGCCGATGGGGTTGGGCGGTTGGTCCCAGGTGAGACCCGAGTCCCAAGTGTACGATGGCGTGTCCCAGCGCATGAGGATTATCCTCGCCGTCCGGCCAGTCTGCCGTTGAAGAATGTTCGTCGGTAGCGCATCGGCCGCTCCGGGATGCGGAGCAGTCAGTGTGCCACCGCCGCCCGGATGCCTCCCGCCAACGCCCCGCCGCACTCACGCCAGGCCAGCGACCGGGCGCGCTGCCGCCGCATTGCTCCCTCACAACGACCGCATTGCTCCCTCACAACGACCGCATTGCTCCCTCACAACGACCGCATTGCTCCCTCACAACGACCGCGTTGCTCCCTCACAACGACCGCATTGTTCCCTCACAATGACCGCATTGTTACCTCACAACGCAGGCATTGTTACCTCACAATGACAGGTCTGCGTCCTCACAACACAGTCTCGGCACACAATCGGGCGTTGGTTGTGAGGACACACCGCGCCTATGTTTCGCACACTGACGGTCGCGTTTTCCTGAAAAATATTACAAGCGGAGCACCCGCTGGTCGCGGCGCGGTCGGAAATTCTCACGGTTGATGAGAAGGCGGTGGTGTTCTTCCAATAATTGCGAAACAACCCGGTACTCGCCCACGCGTTTTCGCGCACCGACCGATCGGTCGCGGGAGTAGCGACGGCGGCGATGACGGCGGAGTCGACGGTGTGGTATCTGCTTACGCCCACCAGCGACATGTTCCGCCTCCGTTGGGACTTCAGCGGGACGCGGAGAGCAAGTGGAGAAGTATTGCCGGGAGTTCCTCCTTCGCTAAATCGAGTCCGACGAGAAGCCGCAGTCGTATGCGGCAACCATCGGCGGACAAGATGACGGCGTAAGAGTCGTTTAGCTTTGGGCTCTCAGCCGTCGGTCGGGCAGCCAGTTCACCTCTGCCCACCCGCGCTACGGCTCGTCCAAATATTCAATCACGTCCGCCGTGACGGTCAACCGCGGCATGGAAAAGAGAATGAAATACAGCGCGGCGCGATCCTCGGTTTGGTTCACCAGCGCGGTGGCGCGGCCTTCCAGGGGTTGATTCACCGACGCATAGAGTCGGGCTTTAGCTTGCGCGTAGTTCGGATTCGCGAAGGGAATGAATCCCAACAGCCGGAAGCCGTGACTGGTCCCGCGGGCGTTGACCTTGATCATCTTGAAGTTCTTGCGGGTGAGCGAGGCTTGCGCCCCGGTGGTTTGCCCCTTAAACTCCCCCGTCGAGGAACAACCGGTGAGGATTGCAAGCCAGACTGCCAACCCGAATCCCGCGACCCACTGTCGACCGCTTCTCTGTAATTTGAGCACGTCGTCCTCCGTTGTGATTAGTTAACCCCGACTTCTAGGGGCAGAGTCTACGGAGGCCGCGATTGCTGGTCAATCGGAATCGGAGGGTTCTGGACGCGGTTCGAAGTTCGCCTGCCGGCGAATTCCGCCCTGGTCATTCCCCTTGTCTTTGCCACTCCGACCGGCTACAACTTTGCGCAGCGTTCCTGCCGTTCTGAACCCAATCTTTGAAGCCGCTTGCGACCGTGAATGTGATGCGAATGACCACGAAGCCCGGCCTGACGAAAGACCAGACATACTGGCTCAAGGTCGCCGCGAATCTCCGCGTTGACCGCGCCCACGGAATCGCCCCGCACAAGCCGTTGCTGTTGCTCGCGGTGGTGGATCTAATTGAAGAAGCCCAACTGCGCCAACCCATCTTGCCGCTGACCGGCGAACTCACCTTTCGCTTTCTCGCGTACTGGACGGTCATTGCCCAGCGCCGACCCCAACGGCCCGACATTCGCCTGCCGTTCTACCACCTCAAGAGTGATGGCTTTTGGACACCGCTGGATGAAGCTGGCCAGCCCACGACCGAACGCCGCCGGGCGGTCGCCGTCCGCCTTGATCCCGACTTCTTCGCCTGCCTTCAATACGAGGTATTCCGCCCGCATTTCCGCATGACCCTAATCAACTGCTACTTCGACGAGCGCACGGAACGCTTCGCGCTCCGCAACCTGGTTGGCTTGCCGGAGGGCAAATTGGATGATGTCGTCAAAGAAGATCGCCAACAGTATGCGGTCGCGCGTCAACAGGGACGCGAAGCTCGTTTTCGCCTCACCGTTGTGCCCGCCTACAACTACACCTGCGCATTGACCGGCTACCGGTGTGTGACGGTCGAATCGGGCAGCATCGTGGACGCCGCCCACATCCAGCCATTCGCTTACAGCCGCAACAACCATCCACAAAACGGGATGGCGCTCAGCAAGAACGCCCATTGGATGTTCGATGCCGGTCTCTGGTCGCTCGACGAGGATTACCGGGTGCTCGTCGCCACCAACCGCTTCGACGAAGCCGGTGACGCTGCGTTCCTGCTCAAACGAATGGAAGGCCGGCAAGTCCAGCTTCCCGGCAAACGCGACTACTGGCCCGATAAAACCCACATGGCGTGGCACCGGGAGAAAAGGTTCAACGACAGCCTGAACGACCAGCCGCATCGCCGAATTGGAAGAATCGCGACTGCGAGAGCCGGGCGGCTAATCTGAGGTACTGCCATGAGCGATGAAACGAAAATTGATATTCCTGCCGACGTCAGATCGCACTTAGACGAGATTGCGGAACGATTGTGGTCCGGGCATGCAGCCGTGATGGTAGGTGCTGGTTTCAGTAGAAATGCCCGCAAGGCCATTCCTTCTGCAATTGATTTTCCTACTTGGCCTCAGCTTGCTGACCATTTCTACGACAAGATTCACCATCGACTTCCCGATGCCGACACATCGCATTATCTGAGCCCCCTCAAACTCGCCGATGAAGTTCAGGCCGCCTTTGGACGTCCGGCACTTGACCAACTTCTTCGGACCAGGATTCCCGATAAAGAATACGAACCCTCGGACCTCCATGTACGCTTGCTACACCTTCCGTGGGTGGACGTGTTCACTGTGAACTACGACACCCTCCTAGAACGCGCCACCACGAAGGTGACATCTTATCGGTTCGATGTTGTCGTAAATAAAGAAGACCTCGTCTATTCAACCCGACCACGTATTGTCAAACTGCATGGTAGCTTCCCCTCTACTAGACCCTTTACCATTTCAGAAGAGGATTACCGACGCTATCCGCGCGAACAGGCTCCCTTTGTCAACACGGTACAACAATCGCTTTTAGAGAATACGTTGTGCCTCATCGGATTCTCGGGCGACGACCCCAACTTCCTTCACTGGATAGGCTGGGTCAGGGATAACCTCGGTAAGGAGAACTCCCCTAAGATTTACCTTGTGGGCGTGTTGTCCCTCACTGTTGGTCAGCGTGAGTTGCTGGAACAACGCAACGTTATCCCCATAGATTTATCTCGATGTTTGACTGTAGGCAGTGACCATGCAACCGCAGTCTCCATCTTTCTCAAATATCTCATTGATAGAAAGCCGGCTGTATCGCTTGACTGGCCAACAACTCGTCTACCGTCATCTGACCCATCCAAACCCGCCGAGCCTGTAGAGCTCACTCATGCATTGAGCGCGATACATGAATCCTACCCTAACTGGGTCATAGCTCCGGACGAATCACGTGAGTCACTCTTGTCAAGCATTCGGCATTCACATTTCGGCTTCCGGGAACTTATTGCCGCCGAATCCGCCGCGCCACCTACGGATATCGAGTTGCTCTATGAACTTAACTGGTGTCTCGAACGAGTGCTAATTCCTATTCCGAACGATCTCGTTCAGCACTTTGAACGTATTCTTTCACGATACAATCCCTATCCCAAGCTGATAAACGTTCAGAGCGCTGAGGTGACGCCCGAGCGGCAAGAATATTTGGGGCTCGCTTGGAAAGGAATCAGCCCATGTTGGATTGACCTGAATATCGCTATGCTCCGTTTCTACCGAGAGGAGGCGGTGCCGGACAAGTGGAAGGTTGCCGACTCACTTCTGCAATCTGTTGCCGAGGTGTTGTGGCCAGAACAGGCCGCACGGTGGCACTACGAGCGCTGCTTACAGGCCTTGTTTGGAATTGACCTCGGTGAGCTGAGGAGCCGCATTGGCGCATGGCCAGTAAACCCCGCCCAACCGTTTTGGGAGGCAAAGCGAGCTGGCCTTCTGGCGGAATTGGGCGATCTGAGCGAAGCCGAAAGTATTCTGGAGGATTCGTTAGCGGCCATTCGGTCAAAGCAACAGTTGGCGCCAGTAGTCAAAGACTTCACTTGGGTGTCTCAGGAGAGCCACGCGATGTACCTTTTGCGCTCAGTGCAATTGGCCAATCGTTTTGCCCACGGACAAGTCTACAAGAAGAACGTCACGAGCGACCATTTCCAGCAACGGTGGAATGAACTGAAGGCTTTCAAGTGTGAGCCGTGGGACGACCTGAGGTTGTTTGATGTTCGACTCAAGATACCACCTGTGCCTTACGAGCCGGTTACTCACCAAAGGGAGTTCGACATCGGGCGCGAGACGGTTACTCATCACCTTGGTAGCGGAGATGATAATGCTTCACTCACCGGATATGCTTTCCTGCGATATTGCGAAGAAGTAGGACTGCCCTTCGCACTACCTTCACTAAATATCGCCCAGAAACAAGCGCAGCAGGCCGCCGAACGTATCTCACAGAGTTCATCATCTTGGGCCGTGACAACCCTTCTTCGGATAGGCGATCCCAAGCTGGCGGATTCGCTCTTCAGCCGAGACGCATTGGCTTTGATGAATGTGACGCAGGTCGATGAGGCCGTCGACCGATTCATCGATATCTTCAAACGGGCTCAATTTGGAATGGTGAAAGGTGTTAGTTTAACAGATAGGGGCATTGGAGACAGAGTCATCAGCATGGTGCCTGAGGTGCTCTCTCGCTTTTGCACCAAATGTTCAACCGCACGACGTGATGCAATTTTCGCGCTCTTGCGAGAGCTTTATGAAAAGCCACCCGCAGGACTCTCAGATGGAATTCGTCACTTGGCGCAACGTCTTCTTAATTCTTGGACAAGTTACGAACAATATAAAAGACTTCCCAATTTAATTGAGTTCCCGGTGTTTGGTGATGCAAATGGAATACTCTCCCACTACTTCACCGAGCCGTTCATGTGTCTCTCAGTAAAGAAAGATGATCTCCCAGAGAAAGTCGTGGCTATTACTTTGTCTGAAACCAGTATTGCCGCGCTTATCAAGAAAGTTGCTTCAACTGATCCCAAGGAGCGTTCCCACGCAAGCGTGAGATTGGGTTGTCTCCACGAATTAGGACTGCTTAGTGAGAGCCAGAGTACAGCCTTTGGCGAGGTGCTTTGGTCTAGAATAGGGCCGAACGGCTTTCCGTCGAACACGCCATTTTTCCCATTTGCCTTTTTGTCGTTGCCGTCTCCTGCGGGTACCGATGCCCTGGCCATCTTCAAAAAGTACGTTGCTAGCTGGTCGCATGTCATGATTGATGCCACACCAACCGGAGGAATAACCGTCACTCCGGCCGGGAAGCCTCCCATAAATATGACCGGTGGCCAAAGTGGCTGGTGTAATAGCATCCTAGGAGTAACTAAGCGTACGAATAATGCTGGAGGTATCGACTGGACTACCGACGAGGTTGTCATGCTGTTAGACAAGTTGGTTGACTGGTGGAATGCAGGCAAGGAACGGTTACGGGAACCCGATCCACCTCCACATCTTTGGGGAAGCATCCCTGACGAATTCCGAGCACGCTATCAGAATCTAATTATGATTCTGGGTGATGTGATCGTGCCACGCTTAACTGCCAAATCTAAGGCAGAAGTAAGGCAGCGCCTTGGGCAACTAGTAGAGGAACTCGACAGCTTCGGCATGCCAGTTTTGCGGCTGCGTGCTGCGTGTTTGCACGTATTTCCCCAGTGGTCATCGCGAGTGTTGGAGTCAATGGCTGCAATGCTTCAGGGAAGTGAGAAGAAACCTGCTCGAGACGCATGTAATGCAATTCTTGATCTCTTGCGGCGGCCCAAGGGTCGCGCCAACCGGCAAGTCATGAGCCTCCTATCGACAATTGGACAACAGGTGAAGTGGCGACGGGAAATTCTGCTTGCTCACGCATTGAAGGTTCTAGAAATCGTAATTAATGAGATACCTGAGTGTCTTTCTGATGCTCTTAAGTCAGATATTTTGACGGGCCTTTCTGCGCTCCGCACTGAGACCAGTTCCGGAACGAAGGAGCCGTTCAAGGACATAGCAGACCGGCTTGTTTATCGTGAGCATGCGGCCGCTCTCGCGTACTCTTTGTCCAAGTATCTGACAAAACGGGGCGAGCCGATTCCCTCCGTGCTTATGGACTGGCAAAAGGTGTGTGCCGATCCAGAGGAATTTGCCGAAATTCGGAATCAGTGGCCAGGTAACTCGGAGAGAGGCTGAAATACACCCTGCACCCACTCCGCGCAGTTTTCCGTGCTCACGCCGTTGCATTTGGCGATGGAGGAAAGCTATCAGCTTTCTGCTTTCAGCGGTCGGATGGAAAGGCGAGCTAGTCGAAAATGCCGAGTTCGGGTTGATGCTCAAACGGTGGCGCGAATACGCCAACAATGACCCACGGGTTGGGTGCAACACTGTGAAACTGTTGCGTTGTTCCCAAGAAGAAATACAGATCGCGCTGCCCGAACTCGGTGAGATACTTGTGCTTCACTTTCTCCAGCGCGATATCCTCATTCCCGTGTCTTCGCAGGCAGTTCCAGAAAAGCTGACCGCATTCCCAGTCCAAAACTTGCAGCGTGCTCCGTTTCCCGTCCGCGTCTTCAAAAAGGTAGGAAAACGAATACGGCAGTTTGGGGATCAGTTTGAACGTCTGTCGCCACGCGTCCTCTTCAAAGAGTTGTTTCTGATCGGTGTGCGCCCGCATCTGTGTGACCTTATCGGGACTCCAGTCACGCTCTTCATCCTCCCAGATGAAGTCGCGAATCTTCGTTGGCTTGAATACGGCCAGTGAGGTCCGCATTTCTTTCGCTTCCTGAATGAGCGGGTCGAGCCGGTCGTAGACTTTGGCCTTCTTCAACAGCAATTCACGGCGGTCGCGCCAGTTGTTCTCCGTTCCCATGTGACCCACCGGCACCATCTTCGAGAGGTCGGCGGGATGCCGGGTTTCGGGACGCGGATCGGAGCGACCGCGGATAAAGTCAGTCTCGATCCAATCGAACTTCTTGTAATGTTCCTCTTCTTCCAGTCGCCGAAAGGGTACCGGGTAGATGCGCATCCATGTGCCATCGGGACGCACGGCGGCGGTGCAGACGGTTTCGCCGTATTTCTTGGAGAGCGTCGGGTACGTCTTGACGGTGATCAACACGCGTTCTTTGGCCATGGCGCAACTCTACAGATGAACCACCTTCGAGGCCTTTCCGCCGTAATTCTCCAACGCTTCCGCTACGCAATGCCGGTGGCATTGTTCCGGTAATCTTTCAAAACAAGTCAGCGCCACGCGTTCGCCGTCCTTGACCCAAGCAACAATCTTCGCCAGCGCTGCCTTCTGCTTCGGTAAACTCTTGCGTTCGTACTCGGCAAACAACGCATCGTAGTCCGCCTGCGTGTTGAGGTCGCGGCGTTCTTCGGAATCGATGCCCAACTCCGGCAAGTGCTCGTACCGGATTCCGACATTCTCGCAGGCATGGCTCAACGTCTTCTTGGAGAATCCATACTTCCGACTAATCGGATTGCGCCGCACATCGCACAGCAACGTGACCGAGTTCCGCAACAACACATTCAGGTACGCTTCCAATGTCCGCCCTTCATAGCCGACCGTCAGCAATCCCGGTTGCGCCTTCGGTGGCCGCGCCTTGGCGACGGCTTTGCGGGAGTCTGCATCCGGCAAAACCTTCTCCACAATCTCACTCCGCGTCGCGTAATAAGGAAACCGCCGGTATTGCTCCGCAATCAGGCTGTTCCCACGTAGCTTGCTGTGTTCTCGGCAGAACTTACCAACCACCAACGGCAGCAACGCCTGCTTGCGCGCCGTCTCGCGGCCTTGGGGCGTGAGCTCCCAGTGCTGGTCGTCCTGCGTGAGCAAGCCGGCTTCGGCCAGACGGCGTTTGTCGGCATAGGAGGTAAACGAGAATCCGCCGAACTTGTACGGCACAAACTCATAGCTGGGCGTTGTTTCCTGCGTTTGCGTGTAGAGGAACAGCAGCTTCTGAAAATCGGTGTTACCGACCGGCTCGTCAATGGCGGCCAGCAGCGTCAGCAACAAACGTTGGCGTTCAGGCAATGTCATCGAAGCCAAACTACCGGACTCTTTGTCAGAAATGAAGCAAGTTTAATGGACAGGGTGTAATACTGATCACCTCTTCGCGTGCAGCCGTCAGCTATGGCTCAGCGGAAGTCCCGGGGTTCATAGGTCTAGAACTCCACATCCCGGCACTTCTGTTCGAGTTGGTGTTTGATGCGTTCCATGCTCGCGCCGGTAAGAGTCGGGGACACCATATTTCAACACGAAGGGACGAATCTGTTTCGGGGCGAGGACGGCGAGCGAATTACCCGGTGGGACACGATTGATGATGAACCAGCCGGGGACAGTGAGAATGGGTTGGACCCAGACTTTCTCGCCGGTGGCGCCGCTGAGATAACCGCTCAGCCATTTGGCGTTGCCGACGGCTTGGTCAAGGCCGTACCGGCTGCGCTCGTCGTGCGGAAACTCAATGGCTTCACCATCGTAGAGGCCCGGGCCAGTGTCTTCGCGGTCTTGGCGTTCTCTGAGCAGACTGGTGACTGGGGAAAGGTCTTGCGGCTTTCCCGTCGTCGCTGAACGACAAGCTTTGGCGCGACAAGCCCTACCGGTATCCGTTTCATCTGTGCGATCTGTGTCCATCTGTGGCCTCAGGCAGTTCTGGGTGGTTCCAGCCCCGGCCCGGTCGTGGTCTCCCGAAGAAGCGGCGGGCCTCGACAATCCGCGGAGACACCGGGTCGGATGCGCGGCAGGAATGAGTACGCGGCAGCAAAATGAACGGAAGTTTGGTCAGTGGCAGGATTTAGCGGGAGGCGGCAGGCAGTACTCGCTGTTGGTGGCCGGTCGGCACGGCTGGTCAGCGCGGTATCTCAAGTAAGTTGATTCGCTGGAGAACACGGTGCGTTTCTGGCAAGAGGTGTTCGACGATCAGGGCCGGCTGGTTGAGGTTCACGAGAAATACCCGGTGGATAAGGGACATCAGAAAGTGTAGGCTCTGACCATGACGGTTACCAAACAGACGGTTGTCGACAAGCTCGCCGGTTATCTCCGGCACGAGATTTCGCTGGCGCAGCTGGTGGATTGGGCCGAGAACACGATGCTGGACGGTGATCTCGCCGAACGTGATGCGGCGGCACTGGCGACCGTGGTGTCCCGCCTCGGACTCGCCGACGTGCGGGCGTTCGGGTTGACGTGGGAAGATTGCGAAGAGTATCTGCGACAACTTGGCTATTCGGCACACGTGGAGATCGTTGCGGGTCAACCGGTCGCCGTTCGCGAGAAGCCGACGAAGTACGGCAAGTAAATTTCTGGCGAGCTTGGTGGTTTTATCCCCGGCCCGGTCGTGGTCTCCCGAAGAAGCGGCGGGCGTTTCGCTCAACTGCGCCAGCCCTACCGGTATCCGTTTCATCTGTGCGATCTGTGTCCATCTGTGGCCTAAGGCAGTTCTGGGTGGTTCCAGCCCCGGCCCGGTCGTGGTCTCCCGAAGAAGCGGCGGGCCAGCTTGACGCTCGGCGCGGCATTGCCTACATACTGCTGTCATGTCTGACGGTTCTTCTTGGCGGTGGATTGGTTTGCTCCTGGTGGTGGTGAACACATTTGGCGCGACGGCGGCCGAGTTGCCGGCGCTGAAATTTCCTGAACCACCCCGGCTGGCGACAACCGTGGAAGAATTAGCGACGCTCAAGGCGGCCCCGGATTTTGCAGCGAAAGCAGCGGAAGCGGTTCGCAAAGCTGATGCCCTGGTGGCGAATCCGCCGGAGTTGCCGGCGGGGAATGGGGGGTGGATTTTTGATTACGCGTGCCCGCAGGACGCGGCGCAGTTGCGACCGCTGTCGTTGACGGAACATGAATGTCCGAAGTGCCGGACCCGGTATACGAATGAAGTGGTGGTGTTGGCGCACCGGTGTCGGCTGCATTATGCCAGCGAACAGGCGGCGGTGGCCTTGGGGTGGGCGTATGCGTATACGGGCGACGAGAAATATGTGCCGGGAGTGAAACGGATTCTGTTGAAGCTGGCCGGCGATTACGCGACTTACCCCGACCGGCAGGATCGGTGGGGGCAGACCGGTAACCTCGCCGTGATGGGCGGGCGCCGGTATGTGCAGAGTCTTGATGAAGCGGTCGGGGCGATTCATCTCGCCCGCGCGTATGATCTGACGCGGAATTCGCCGGCGTGGACGGACGCGGAACGCCGGGAGATCGAGCAGGGATTCTTTCGGTCCACAGCGGAGTCGTTGTTGCGGTTTCCCCGGCGCAGCAATCATCAGACCTGGTACAACGCCGGCCTGATCGCGATTGCGGTGACGCTGGCGGACGCGGAGTTGCTGCGGCGCGTGTTGGACATGCCGTTTGGTGTGTTGGAGCAACTGGATAAGAACATCGGGAAGAGCGGCCTTTGGTACGAAGGCGCGATGGTTTATCACAACTATGCGTTGCAGCCGTTGCTGATGACGGCGGACATGACGCGAAGGGTGGGGTTGACGCTGCACACGCATCCGAAATTGCTCGCGATGATCACCGGGCCGCTGCGCGCGGTGTATCCCGACGGCAGTTATCCGGCGATCAACGACTCGGACCCTGCCCATGTGCGGATGTTCGAGCCGGCGTTCAAATGGGCGGGAATCCCGTTTGTGGTGCCGCCGCTGCCATCGGAGGTTCTCGAGGATGCCGGCTTGGTGGCGTTGCGGGCGGGGGGAACGTGTGTGTTTGTCGACTACGGGCCGCACGGCGACGAGCATGGCCACCCGGACAAGTTGAACATCATGCTGTACGCGTTGGGGCGCGAGTTGATTTTGGATCCGGGACGCATCACGTATAGCGTGCCGGAATACAAGACCTGGGCGCGGACGACGGTCGCGCACAATACCGTGGTCGTTGACGGAAAGAACCAGGAAGAGACGACCGGCGAGTTGTGGTGGTTTGGTTCGAACGCGTGTCTGACCGCGACGGCGGACGCGTATCCCGGCAGTTTGTTGAAGCGGTTTGTGGTGTTGAACGAGCGGCTGCTGGTGGATGTGTTTCGCGTCGAACGCGAGAAGCCGGCACAGCTCGACTGGGTCGTGCATTGCCGGGGGAATTTGGTGGCGGAGTTGCAGCCGACCACGCAAACCCTCGGCACGACGAACGGCTACCAGCATTTGCGGGAGTTGCAGACCGGCCAGGTGGCGCGGGTGACATTCGCGCCGGCCCCCGACAAGAAGCTGACAGTGCATTTTGCCGGGGAGGAGCCGATCTGGACGGGAGTGGGGATCGGGTACCGGCTGGATGATCGCGTGCCGTTTGTGTTGCGCCGCCGGCAGTCGGCGACGACGACGTTCGTAACCGTGTACGACTGGAGCGCCGAGGTGGAGAAAGTCGAACAGTTGCCGGGAGATGCGGTGGTGAAGTTGCGGTTGACCGGCACAAACCGGACGACGACGGTGACGTTGGATTTCCGGCAAGAGGCAAACGAGCGATTGATTTGGCGCGAGCAGGCCCGGTAAGATGGCGGAGTACCTCAAACATAGTGACCATTATGAAAAAATCATTCTTTGAAGTGAAAGATGTTGATCGCCGGTTTTATGCGGAGCGGTTGCAGAAGTTTTTGCCGCGGCGCATCATTGACATTCACACGCATGTTTGGCGGGAGCGCGATCTGGCGGTCCCGGTCGGCGTGAAAAACCGGAGTGCGCGGATTGTCAGCTGGCCGGCACGAGTGGCCCAGGAGAGTCCGATCGAGGAATTGTTGGAAACCTACCGGCTGATGTTTCCCGACAAACAAGTGACGCCGTTGATTTTCCCGACGTTGCCGCGCGGGAATGATTTGGGGAAACAGAATGCGTACGCGGCACAGTGTTCGCGGCGGCACCGTGTGCCGGCGTTGATCTGGAGCGATCCGAAATGGGATGCGCAGGAATTGGAACGGCGGATCATTGCCGGGGGATTTGTGGGCGCGAAGAGTTATTTGACGATGGCGCCGGGCTATTTGCCGGGCAATGAAATCCGGTGTTTGGATTTTTTCCCAGCGCACCAGTTGGAAGTCCACAATAAACACGGCTGGGCGATCATGCTGCACATTCCGCGCGATGGCCGGTTGCAGGATCCGGTGAATCTGGCGCAGATGCTGGAGATCGAACGGGAGTTCCCACGGGTCAAAGTCATCATCGCCCACGTCGGGCGGGCGTACTGCAATCACGATGTCGGCAATGCGTTCGCGGTGTTGGCGGCATCGAAACGGCTGTTTTTTGATTTCAGCGCCAACACGAACTCGTGGGTTTTCGAGCAACTCATCCGGGCCATCGGGACGAAGCGGATTCTGTTCGGCTCGGATTTGCCGATTGTGCGGATGCGGATGCGGCGGATCACGAAAGGCGATCATTACGTGAACCTGGTGCCGAAAGGGTTGTACGGCGATGTGTCCGGCGACAAGAACATGGGCGAGGTGAGCGGTGCCGAGGCGGAGAAGTTGAGTTTCTTTTTGTACGAGGAGATCGAGGCGTTCCGGCAGGCGGCGTTACGGACCGGGTTGACGACCGGGGACATTGAGGATGTGTTCTACCGGAACTCGGCGCGCCTGTTGCGGGCCGCGGGCTGGCGGTAAGATGCGGCCGTTATTGCGCCGGTAACTCGTCCGGCGCGCTAAGTGACCAGTCGGCGATGGGGGTTGCTGTCCCGCAATCGACGCAGCGTGTAACCGTGAATTGGGTCGCGCATTTGGGACAGGTTGCCTGATTGGCGAAGGTGTCGAAGTCGGTCCGGCAATTTCCGCAACCCCAAAACGCGCCTTGGGGTGGTGCGGCCCGGCAAGCGGGACAAGCGTACCCGGTTCGCCGGGGCGCGGTTGTGATCCGGGTCAGGGCTTGGGCGAGTTGATAGCCTTTCCAACAGCGCACGGCGATGAAGGCGGTCATCACGCCGAACCAGACCGAACGCAGCCAGAACGCCAAGGCCAGGAAGCCGGCCACGCCGACGAAGCCGAGGATGGCCGTGGCCTTGAGACTTTTGAGCGGACCCACGAAAAACCAGAGGATCGACCGGAGTATTTGCCCGCCATCGAGCGGATAGACCGGCAGGAGGTTGAAGATGAGCAGGATGAGGTTGGTGAAGAAAACCGACCGGACAAGTTCGCTCACGTTGCCGGGGGCTTGGCTGGTCTGGATCGCGACCAGGTAGAGGAGTGGGACGAGAACGACATTCACGAGGGGCCCGGCGGCAATGCTCCATAATTGTGCACCAGGTCGAGGCGGCGGTTCGACATAGGCCACGCCGCCGAGCGGCCAGAGGACGATTTCCTTGGCTCGGCCGCCGACGGACCGGCAGGCGAGGGCGTGGCCAAATTCATGGAGTGTGACAATCGCGAAGAGCGCGAGGTATTCGTAGACGTTCCAGACGATGGAGGAATAATTTCCCGACCGTACCTGGATGAGGACGACCGCGGCAAGAAACCACGTCCAGTGAACGAAGACATTGATCCCGGCAAATCGAAACAGCCGAAACGTGCCTTGTTGGGTTGGGAGCATGCGCGACCGTCAAGCCCACAATTTGGCAGGGTAGTCGCCGTGTTCAATGAGTTGCCGGATGTTTTCGACGACGATGGGGCGGTCTTCCTTGTAGGTGACGCCGAACCAGGACGAGGTGGTGCGGAGGACCTGACACTTGGCGCGACCTTGGTTGACGAGGGTGTTGATGACGGTGGGGATGAGGAGTTCGCTTTTTTCCTCGTGCCCGTGGTTTTTCAGGAAGAGTTCCAGTTCGCGGCGCAGGTGCTGGAATAATGTTGGCGTGAATCCCCAGAAGTTCATGGAAACCGCTTCGTCGCCGGTCAGAATCGTGTCTCCCTGCCGGGCGCCGGTCGGGGTCTTTTCGATTTTGAGCATCTCGACGATTTTCTGGAGTTGGCCGGTGGCGTCCACCTGGCAGACGCCGCGGGCGACGGTGCCGTGGTCGCTCAAGGTTTTGCGGAGCGTGAAGCCGACCATCGAATAATCCGTGGAATCGGTTCGGGTTTGTCGGAGATGGTCGGCGAGGACGCGGAACGTGTCGGCCCCGTAGAAGTCGTCGGCGTTGATCATGGCAAACGGTTCGCGAATGATGTCTTCCGCCATGAGAATCGCGTGGCCGGTGCCCCACGGTTTGGTGCGACCGGTGGGGACGCTGAAGCCGGCGGGGAGTTTGTGGAGTTCTTGAAACGCGTAGGCGACCGGGAGGCGTTTCTCGAATTTGCTCCCAACGACTTCGCGGAAGGTGGCTTCGAGGTCTTGTCGGATGACGAAGACGACTTTGCCGAAGCCGGCGCGCAGGGCGTCGTAGAGCGAATAATCAATGATGGTTTCGCCGCCGGGGCCGACGGGATCAATTTGTTTGAGGCCGCCATACCGGCTGCCCATGCCGGCGGCGAGGACGAGAAGAGTGGGTTGCATGTGGTCTTTGATGTAGCAGGCAGGGCGACGGTGTTCAAGATTGACTTGGCTGTGAAATTGCTGATTATGACCGCCGTCGC
Organism: Verrucomicrobiia bacterium; assembly: GCA_022072455.1. GTDB lineage: Bacteria > Verrucomicrobiota > Verrucomicrobiia > Palsa-1439 > Palsa-1439 > CAINDI01. The sequence goes on from JAJVHY010000024.1 coordinate 14,870, forward strand.
AACTATGCCAACTTACGAATACGAATGCCAAAAATGTGGGGAGCAGTTTGAACTGTATCAGTCCATCAAGGACGCCCCGAAGAAGACTTGTCCCAAGTGCAAGGGGCGGGTCAAACGTTTGTTGGGCACCGGCGCCGGCCTGCTGTTCAAAGGCTCCGGTTTCTACATCACGGACTACCGCAAGCCGGGCTACAAGGACGCCGCCAAGAAAGACAGCACGCCCGCCCCGGCTGCACCGGCTGCGAAAGACGCGCCGGCCAAACCCTCCACCCCGTCGAAGTAAGGACCGTTATGCTGCAATGTCCGAAGTGCAATTACGATAATGAGCTGGGGCGGATTTTCTGCCATTCCTGCGGGGCCAAACTCGATCTCAGCCAGATCAAGCCACCGACCGAAGGCGCAAAACGGGCCCGGCGCTTGAAACAGGGCTTGGCGCGGACTATCCGTCTCGTGGTTCAGTTGGTGATCGTGGCGTTGTTGATTCTCGGGATTGCGATGATTTGTTTGACGCCGGAAGTGAAACCGTTTGACGCCTCCAATGCCGAGTTGGTGGCAGTCGATGTCAAACATAGCGAACTGGAGAAACTGGCGGCCGGGCGGAAGGGCGGCACCGTGGTCGTCAGTGAAGGCGAACTGAACACGTTTCTCAACAGTCTGACTTTCGACAAGCCGAGCGGCAAGGGAATCGAAGTTTCCGGGGAGGTCTTGCGAACGACCCTGAACGACGGCGCGCTGAAGGTCGAATTTGTTGGCAAGATTCATTTTGGCGGCGCGTTCGACAAGAGCCTCTATCTGGCGTACGACTGCACGCCGGTCATCCGCGATGGAAAATGCGAGTTTCTCGCGAACGGCGGTTGGCTGGGGCAATTGCCGTTGCATCCGAAAATTCTGGCGACGACACCGTTTGTGAAAAACTATTTTGGCGGGCTGTTCGGGAAACTCGAGGACGACAAGAAACAATTACTCGACCCATTGACCAAAATCACCGTCACCAAAGATGCGGTGACATTTACCAAAGACGCGGCGCGTTGACCGCGCCGGTCGGCCTATGAAATTCGGCCGTTTGTGGGGATGGGTGCCGGCGCTGCTGCTCTTACCGGCGGCGTGGGCGGAAACCAACAGGCCGCTGAACACCGCCGTCAGCGTTTCCCGGCAATTCACTGTCCATGCGCCGGGGCGGACTTTGCCGGCAGCCTTGGCAGTTTTTTCAGAACGCCTGCGGCGCGCTTGGCTCGCGCAGTTGGAACTGCCGGATTCGTGGCGGGACCCGATCGTTTTGGTGATTCGCGAGACTGAGGTGCCGCAGCCGTTGCAGTTGCGCGTGATCCAAGTCGGGCCAGTCGTGAAATATGAAATCACCGGAGCGGTTCCGCCCCCGTTGGAAGAACGCGATGTGGCGGCGGTGGTGGTGCAGGCCTTGTGTCTGGAATTCGCCAACCGGAATCGTCCGCCGGGGGCCGCCACCAACTGGCAATCAGCGGTCGTGCCGCTTTGGTTGGCGCATGGTTTGAGTGAATCCTTACGCGGGCAGCCGGAGTGGCTCGTGCCGGTCGCGCGCCGGGCGGCGAATTCCGCCCGGCCGCCCGGTGCGGCTGACGTGCTGGAAGTGGCTGTGCTGCCCGCGGACACGGCGAGCCGCGAACTCTTTTATGCGAACGCGTGGTTGATGACGGAAAGTTTGTTGCGGTTACCGGGGGGGGCGCGGAAGGTGCAACGGTTACTCGGGCAACTGGCGTGGACAGCATCATTCGCGGACGCGTTTTCGGCGACTTATGCGGAGCAATTTCCCAATGCAATCGCGCTGGAAAAATGGTGGATTTTCCAGCAGGCCCGATTGGCGGCGGTGGTGGTGCCGCAGAATCTGACTGCCAGCGCGACCGCGCAGCGGTTGGATGAGTTGTTGATTTTGCCGAACGGGTACCGTTTGACGGCGCTTGACCGGTTTGCCGAACAGAAATGGCTGCGCGCGGCGTTGCCGGGTCGGGTGCTGGAACTGCAGGGTCTGTTGGCGCGGGGGCATCCCATGTACCGCGAAGCTATTACCGGATATCTGGAGGCGGCCCAGCATCTGGCCGCGGAGAAATTGGCGCGCTACCGGCGCGCGATTCAGCGCGCCGATAAATTGCGGGCCGAAGCGGACCGGCACACGCAAGCCATCACCATCGCGTTAGATCATGCGGAGCGCGCCTTCAGCCCCGGCCTCGCAACGAATACATTGCAGGGCTATTTTCAGACGCTGGAACAGGCGGAAAAGTTCCAGCAGCAGCGCCGGAACCCGATCAGCGATTACCTAGACAAGTTTGACAAGTAACGCCTGCAGCTTGTCTTTTTGCTCGCGCAACATCGCGAGCTTCTCGCGTTCCCGCTGGACGGCGACCGGCGCGGCTTTCGCGACGAAGTTTTCGTTGGCGAGTTTCGCTTCGGTGCCGGTCAGTTGTTTCTCGATGTCGGCAAGTTGTTTGGTGAGGCGTTGCCGTTCCTGTGCCGCATCCACGGCGCCAACCATGAAAACGGTCGCGGTTTTCGTGACGAGGCTCGGGGTGACGCCGGTCGGAGTGTAGGCGGCGTTGACAGTGATGTCGGCATTCAGGAATTTTTCCAGGGAGGCGACTTCCTTGAGGAAAATTTCCTCGCCGGTCTTGATGACGAAGGTGAGCCGTTTCTTCGGTTCGAGGTTGTAGTCGTTGCGGAGTTGCCGGCCCGCGCCGATGACGGCGTAGAGTTCGTCCATCTTGCCGGCGTGGGCGGCGGTCGCCCCCGGAATCTCGCGGACAGTCGGCCACGGGGCGAATTGGATGGTGCCGGTGCCGCGCCAGAGTTCCTCGGTGATGAACGGCGCGAACGGATGCAGCAGGCGGAGGATGACGTTGAAGACTTCGTTGAGCACGGTGACGTTCGGACTGACTTTGCTGGCCTCGATGTACCAGTCGCAAAAATCGCCCCAGACGAAGTCGTAGAGCTCTTTCGTCGCTTCGCTGAATTTGTATGCGTCGAGCGCGGCGGTGACTTTCGTGATCGCGTCATTCATTTCGAACAGAATCTTGAGGTCGTGGGCGTTGTGGTCAGTCCGGCCGGGTTGCTGCATTTGGATGAACCGGGCGGCATTCCACAACTTGTTCATGAAGTTGCGGCCGACTTCGCAGCGTTTCTCGTCGAACAAAATGTCCTGGCCTTGTGGCGCAATGAGCATGAGACCGAAACGCAACCCGTCGGCACCGTACTTGGCAATGAGGTCAAGTGGGTCGGGGGAGTTGCCGAGCGACTTTGACATCTTGCGACCTTGTGCGTCGCGGATGATACCGGTGAAGTAGACATTTGAGAACGGCTTCGTGTCCGTGTACTCGTATCCGGCCATGATCATGCGGGCGACCCAGAAGAAGATGATGTCCGGCCCGGTCACTAGGTCGGTGGTCGGATAGAACTTCTTCTGAGTGGAATCATCCATCGTCGCGAACGGCCAAAGCCACGAACTGAACCATGTGTCGAGGACGTCCGAGTCCTGCGTCCAACCGGCGTCCTGCGGCGCTTCGAGACCGCAATAGATTTCGGCACCACGGTACCACACGGGGATCCGGTGCCCCCACCAGAGTTGCCGGGAAATACACCAGTCGCGGATGTTTTTCATCCAGTGCGTGTAGGTCTTCTGCCATCGTTCGGGGTAGAACTTGATCGCGTCGGTTTCGACCGCGGCGGTGGAGCGCGGGACTTGCGGGTATTTGAGAAACCATTGTTCGCTCAGGTACGGCTCGATTGGCACGTTGGTGCGTTCGCTGTAGCCGACGTTGTGCGTGTAATCCTCGACCTTCACGAGCAGGCCGGCTTCCTTGAGTTGCTCCACGACGGCTTCCCGGCATTCAAGCCGGTCAAGCCCCTCGAAATCCTCGCCGGCGGCTTCGGTCATGAGGCCGTCGGGACCGATGACGACGTTGAACGGCAGATTGTGTCGCAACGCCATTTCGTAGTCGGCCACATCGTGCGCCGGTGTGACTTTGACACAACCGGTGCCGAACTTCGGGTCGACGGCAGCATCCGCGATGACCGGTATTTGCCTGTTTTGTAGCGGAAGCGTCAGCTTCCGTCCGATCAGATGCCGGTACCGCGGGTCGTCGGGGTGGACGGCGACGGCTTCGTCGCCGAGCATGGTTTCAGGGCGGGTCGTGGCAACAATGATTTCGTCGGCATACCGGATGTGCCAGAGATGACCTTGGGTCTCGGTCATGATCACTTCTTCGTCGGAGAGCGCCGTGCGCCCGGCGGGATCCCAGTTGACCATCCGCTGGCCGCGGTAGATGTACCCCTTGTTGTAGAGATCAACGAAGGTCTGGAGCACGGCGCGCGAATATGCTTCGTCCATCGTGAAGCGTTCCCGGCTCCAATCGCACGAGCAACCGAGTTTCTTCAGTTGTTGGATGATGATGCCGCCGTGTTTGTCTTTCCACTCCCAGACCTTTTCGAGGAACTTTTCCCGACCGAGGTCGTCGCGGTGTTTGATGACGCCTTGTTTGCGGAGGGTTTTTTCGACGACGGTTTGGGTGGCGATGCCGGCGTGATCGGTGCCGGGCAGCCAGAGCACTTCGTAGCCCTGCATTCGCTTGCGGCGGGCGAGGATGTCTTGGAGCGTATTGTTGAGGACATGCCCCATCGTCAGGACGCCGGTGACATTCGGTGGCGGGATGACGATGGAATAGGGCGGTTTGGCGGACGTGGGGTTCGCAGTGAAGTGGCCGGCCTTCAGCCACGCGGCGTACCATTTGTCCTCGACAAGTTTCGGGTCGTAAGCTTTGGAAATTTCGGCGCTCATGTCGCGGCAGATAATGGGGAAGCCGGCATGCTTGCGCCACAAAAAAGTTCTGATACTCTCTCCGCCATGACCAACGACGAACGTAAACAAATAGTCGGCCGGCTTCTCAAGGAAGGCCGCACGCTTTCCCAGATTCAAGATTACCTGCGGAACGAGAAGAACGACTCGATCACTTACATGGAGTTGCGGATGTTGCTCTCCGAGATGCCGGACGCGAAGCTGCCGGAGAAGGCGGTGCCGGTGGTGGTGCTGCCGCCGACCAGTCCCGCGCCCGCAAAACCGGCCACACCAGCGGGTAGTGCGGCCGCAGCGACGCCGGGGGGCAAGTTGTCCATCAGTGTGGATCAAATGCCGGCGCCGGGCTCGATGTTGAGTGGTTATGCACGGTTTTCGTCGGGGGCGAAGGCGCATTGGTTTCTCGATGAGATGGGGCGGCTCGGACTCGAACCCGAACTGGGGACCGGCAAGCCGACAGAGGCGGATATGAAGGAGTTTTCAACAGAACTGCGGCGGATGCTGCAGCAAGGCTAAGAAAGGAAATTATGTTTACCGGATGCTACACGGCTATTGTCACTCCGTTCACGAAGGGCGGGGCAGTTGACGAGGCCCGACTGAAAGAATTGGTGGAAGCGCAGATTCGCGGGGGCGTGGACGGACTTGTTCCGTGCGGCACGACCGGCGAATCGCCGACGCTCTCGCATGACGAACACAATCATGTCATCGAACTGGTGGTGAAGTTTGCCGCGAAACGCTGCCGGGTCATCGCCGGCACCGGCTCGAACTCCACCCAGGAGGCCATCGAGATGACCGTGCACGCCAAGCAGGTCGGGGCGGATGCCTCACTGCAGGTTTCGCCATATTACAACAAGCCGACGCAGGCCGGGTTGTACGCGCATTTCCGGGCGATTGCCGAGGCGGCGGGTTTGCCGATCATCCTCTACAATATTCCCGGCCGGTGCGGCGTGGACATCGCCAATGAGACGATTGCGAAATTGCGGCGCGACCTGCCGCAGTTGGTGGTGGGCTTGAAAGAGGCGACCGGTAACGTGGATCGCGTCAGTCAGACGCGCGCGTTGGTGGATCGCGAGTTTTCGATTTTGTCGGGAGACGATTCGCTGACTTTGCCGATGATGAGTGTCGGCGCGCAAGGCGTTATCAGCGTGGCGTCCAACATCCTCCCGGCGGAGGTCACGGAGTTGACCCACGCGGCATTGAAGGGTGATTACGCGCACGCAGGCCGGATTCATGCGAAACTCTATCCCTTGTTCAAAGACCTATTCATCGAGACCAACCCGGTGCCGATCAAAGCCGCGCTCGCCATGGCGGGACAGATTGAGGAAGCATACCGGCTGCCGATGGTGGCGATGAGTGATGCCAACAAGGCGCAGTTGCGGAAAACCTTGGTGACCTTGGGGCGGGTGAAGTGAAACCGGTCAAAGTCATTATCAGCGGTGCCAAGGGACGCATGGGGCAAACTTTGCTGGCTTGCGCCAAGAATGATCCCGGCTTGCAGATTGTGGCCGGGATTGATCTGGGGGATGATTTGAGCCAGACCATCGGTCAGTGCGATGTTGTGGTGGAATTCGCATTGCATGAGGCGACGTTGGCGACCGCGAAGTTGTGCGCCGCCAACAAAAAAGCGTTCGTGATTGGGACTACCGGACACACGGATTCCGAGCAAAAACAGATCCGCGAGATCGTTCAAGGTATTCCGTGTGTCTGGACGGGGAATTACAGCACGGGCGTGAACACGTTGTATTGGATCACGCGCAAAGTTGCCGAGATTACCGGCAAGGATTGGAATATCGAGATTTCCGAGACCCATCACACGGCGAAGAAGGATGCGCCGAGCGGGACCGCCAAGAATTTGCGGGACGCCATCGGACGTGATGTGCCGATTCATTCGCTGCGCATTGGGGATGTTGTCGGTGATCACACGGTGACCTTCGGTATCCCCGGCGAGCGCCTCGAGCTGACGCATCGGGCCAGCAGCCGGGAAATCTTCGCCCGGGGCGCGTTGCACGCAGCCAAATGGGCAGCCCGGCAACCAGCGGACCTCTATAGCATGCAAGACGTGCTTGGATTAAAGTAAGTCGTGAAAGTTGGCCTAAGTTTAGGCGCCAATTTGGGAAACCGGCTCGAGCAGTTGCAGGCGGCGAAGTCTTTCCTCGTGGGACTTTCCACCGGTGGTTGGCACCAAGCCTCGCCCCTATACGAGACGGTGCCGGTGGATTGCCCGCCAAACTCACCGGCGTTTTTGAATGCCGTCATAGAAATCGAATACGCCCGCCCGCCGCGCGATCTCCTCGAAAAGATAAAAATTTACGAAGATGCTCAGGGGCGCGACCGAAATCTACCCAAGAACGCGGCGCGAAAGATTGACATTGATATGCTCTATTGCGGTGACTTGAAAATTACGGAGCCGGATTTGGTGGTGCCACACCCGCGCATGCTGGAGCGGCGGTTTGTCCTCATGCCGCTGTCCAAGATCCGCCCTGACTTGGAGTTGCCGGCGGGAATCGGGGAGGTTAGATTCGTGCAGCAGGAGTGGTAACACGATGGACGAACGGAAAATAACAGCACAGCGTTTGCGCGAGATGAAACAACGCGGTGAGAAGATCGTGGCGCTGACGGCTTATGACTTTTTCACAGCGAAAATCATGGATGAGGTCGGCATTGATCTGATCCTTGTCGGCGATTCCGTTGGCATGGCGGTGTTGGGGTACGAAAATACCGTGCCGGTTACGCTTGACGAAATGTTGCATCACACGCGAGCTGTGGCGCGAGCCAGGCCACGCTCGCTACTTGTTGGTGATTTGCCATTCATGACCTATTCCACGGTCGAGCGAGCCTTGGAGAGTGCTGGTAAACTCGTGCAGGCCGGCGCGGAGGCCGTGAAGATTGAAGGCGGCGAGACCGTCGTGGAGCAAGTGGTGGCACTGGCCAAGACGATCCCGGTCTTGGGTCACGTCGGGCTACTACCGCAGTCCATCTTGGAAACCGGTGGCTACAAAGTTCAAGGCCGCACGCCCGCTTCGGCGGCGCAACTCCTCCGGGACGCCCAGGCGCTCGAGGCGGCCGGTGCGTTTGCCGTGGTGATCGAATGCACGGTGGCGGAAGTCGCGCGGCAGATCACCGGCGCGCTCAGGATTCCGACGATTGGCATCGGCGCCGGCAACGGGTGCGATGGCCAAATCCTCGTCAGCAACGACATGCTCGGCCAATTCACCTGGTTCACGCCGAAACACGTGAAACGCTACGCAAATCTCGCCGAAGAAATGCGGAAGGCGTTTGCGGCGTACAAGCATGAGGTTGAGACCGGTCAGTTTCCCGGCAAGGAACAATCGTTCTAGCGGCCCTTTGGCCCGATCACATGGGGCAATGCCCAAGCGGCCAACACCACTGCCGCAAGGCAGAAGAGAATCACGCCGATGATAATGCCAAATTGTTTCACGCGCTTCTGTAGCCAGCAGTAATCCAAAAAAATCTGCCAAGCCTGCGTGAAAGTTGGATCAGTCTGTAGCCGGTCGCGCTCGGAGGGGGTCAACATCGAGCGGAGCAGGGCATCGAAGGAGTTTTTGTCGCGGAGCAAAAAGTATTCGTGGAAGAACCTGCCGAAGAAGTCCGAACCAATCTGCTCCATTTCGGACCGTTGCTCGATTTGGAATTGTTTATGTCGGCGCTGGAGCTGGCACACGTACGAGTTGACCGTGACATCGTTGACAGGTTCGGCCATTCGTCAAAACTCGAATTTCAATCCGGCAAACCGTTTCTCAATTTCACCAATCACGCGGCGTTCGTCGGCTTCGCCTTTCGCGATGAACGTCACCGAGAACCGCAAGTACGGCCCGGCATCATCCCACGGGACAGTCGAGATGAGTTTTTCCGTGATCAACCATTGCGACATATCTTCGCCGCTTTTGAATTCCGTGCGTTGCCCCTCGGCGGTGACGACGGCTTTCGGCGCGCGGACATAGAGGAAGAATGAGCCTTTAGGTTTCGTGGCTTTCAATCCGAATTTGTTGAGCAGTCCGACCAGTAAATCCATCCGCCGGGAATACTTCGCCGCGATCTTGTGCGTGATCTCAGGGTGATCCAGTGACGCGGCACAGGCTTTCTGAATCGCGAGAAATTGTCCGGAGTCGGTGTTGTCCTTCACGTCGCCGTAGGCTTTCACCAACAGCGGATTGCCGACGACGAAACCCATCCGCCAGCCGGTCATGTTGTACATCTTGCTCATCGAATGGAGTTCGACAGCAACATCCTTCGCGCCCGGCACGCTGAAGATCGAGAGTGGTTTGCCTTCAAACACCAACGCGGCATACGCTGCGTCGGAAATGATAACGAGGTTGTTTTGCCGGGCAAACTCGACCGCTTTGGCGAAAAACTCTTTCGTCGCACTCGCGCCGGTCGGGTTGTTGGGATAATTCAACACCAGCGCCTTGGCGCGTTTGAGGACATCCTTGGGAATGGATGCAAGATCTGGCAGGAAATGGTTTTCCTCTGTCAATTTGAGATTGAACACTTCCCCACCGAGCCATTTGGCGTGCGTGCCGAAAACCGGATAGCCTGGCACAGTCATAATGGCCACGTCGCCGGGATTAATCAGTGCTGCCGGCAAGATCGCCAACGCGGCCTTGCTGCCGATGCTGTGGATCACTTCCGTTTCTGGATCAATACCGGGAACGCCGCAGACTTTGTACATCCAATTCGCCGCGGCGCGCTTGAATTCCAGGCAACCGTTGTCGGAGTAACCGCGATTCTCCGGTTTTTGCGCCTCTTCGCACAACGCACGGACGCTGAGCGGCAATGCCATCTCGTCGGGTTCACCGACGCCAAGGTCAATGATCTCCGTGTTCGGATGCGCGGCCAACGCGGCCCGTTTGGCGCGTTTGATCTTCTCGAATTTATAAATTTGGGTGCTCTTGCCGTACGCCTTGCCGCCGATGCGTTCGGCAAATAGATTCTGAATGTAAGATTCACTCATGCCGGCACGATGACATACCGTGGGCGTGAAAGTCAACCGGCCGGCTCTACCGGGGTTTCTCGGCGACCAGCCACATGTTGTCGCTGCTGGGAATGCGGTCGAGCGCGTTAAACTGCGCGACCTGCAAACCGCTCGCGACCACCATCTGCCGGAGGTTGGCCGGCGTGAAATAATTCACGTGGTCGGGCAGCCGAATCCCGCACCACCGGTCTTTGCGGATGCGCCGGTTAAGCGAGCCGTAATTGGGAACCTTGATGATCAACCGTCCTCCCGGTCGCAACACCCGGTAACCCTCCTGCAAGGCGCGTTGCGGCTGCACCTCGTGTTCCAAATACGCGCACATGATCACGCCGACAAACTGATCGTTCGGAAACTGCGCAAGACCGCCGACCCCGTCATTGTGAACCACCCGGCCGCCGCGGCTGGCGAAGAGTTCCTGGGCTTGCGCGGCCAGTCGACTGGAAATTTCGACACCGTGCGGAATGTAAATCTCGCCCAGTTCCGCCGTGCGCCGACCGGAGCCGCACCCGACATCGAGAATCGCGCCCGGCCCGAAATGTTTCCGGACCAACGCCGCGAGTTTGTTGCGTTTCATCACGTGCTTGCGAAATCGTTTGATCGGCGCGTTCAGCTTGTGCAGCAACGGCTCTTCCTTACGCCGCCGCACCTTCTCCGCCGGTAACGACTTTTCCCACGCGAGGCTGGTGTCGAGGTCCTCGTAACGCGGTGCATTTTCCAGATAGACAAACCGGCACTTCTGGCAGGTCTTGAGCTGCCACTCATCGCGCGAATACGGATGCGCGCGGACTTGCCGGTTATCGGTGCTGCAGGCGGGGCAAACTCGAGTCGTCATTTCCGCACCAGGAAATCGCCGATGGCGAGGTTTTGGAGGTCGCTGCCGTAAAACATATTCAATGCGTCCTCGGGCGAACAGACCATCGGTTCACCGCGCCGGTTGAGCGACGTATTGAGGAGGCAGGGGATGCCGGTCTTGGCTTGAAAACGGGTGAGCAGCTCGTAGTACCGGCGGTTACTCTGCGGAGTGACGATTTGCGGGCGCGCGGTGCCATCTTCGTGGACGACTTCCGGTATTTTCGACTTCCACTTCTCGGCCACGTCGAATGTAAAAGTCATGTACGGCGACGGATGCCGGGTCTGCAAGATGTCGGGCGCAACGTGGTCAATGAGCGACGGACAAAATGGCCGCCACCGTTCCCGGTATTTGATCTGCGCGTTGATCAGATCAGCGACGCCGCGGCTTGCCGGATTGCCGAGGATGCTGCGGTTGCCGAGCGAACGCGGACCGAATTCCATCCGCCCTTGAAACCACGAAACGACTTCACCTTTCGCGAGTAGATCGCTGGCGGTTTCGGTGATGGAAGACACTTTCTCGTACCGGACTCCGCGCTTTTTCAATGTGTCTTCGATTTCGGCGGCAGTGTATTCGGGGCCGAGGTACGCGTGCGTCATCGGCTGGATGGAATCGCCGAACTGATGCGCGGCATAGGTCGCGGCGCCGAGCGCCGTCCCGGCATCGCTGGCGGCGGGTTGAACGAACAGCTCACCGTTCGGTTTGAGTGCGTCAATGATTCGCTGGTTGCACTTCACATTCAATGCCACGCCGCCGGCATAACAGAGTCGTTCATACCGGCGGATGCGATCGCCGAGGTAGTTCTCCATCAACGCCAGCACAACTTGTTCGAGCGTCTTCTGCACGGCGGCGGCGATGTGAACGTACGGCTCGTCAATCTCGTCGCCTTCCCGGGCTGCACCCCACAAATCCACCAACCGCTGCGCAAAAAACGTGCCCTTGCCGTCGCGCTTGTAGCGGCGCCAACCGATGCAGTTGACAAGCTTGGTGTTGATGCGGAAACCGGTCGGATCCCATTTCAGCAACCTGCTGACATCGAACTTCGTCGCGTCGCCATAGGGTGCCATGCCCATCACCTTGAATTCGCCGTCGAGCATTTCGAAGCCGAGGAATTCCGTGACGGCCCCGTACATGCCGCCGAGCGAATCGGGCGCGTAGAATTGTCTCACGCAATGGATCTTGCCGGCTTCGCCGTAGCCGAACCACGTCGTGCAGTATTCGCCGACACCGTCAATGCTCATGATGGCAGCGTTCTCGTAACCGGAAACATGATACGCACTCGACGCGTGGGCGAGATGGTGTTCGACCGGGACGAATTTGATGCGCTCCGGGTCGATACCGATTTTCCGCAGCATCTCGAAGACGGCCTGCACATTGCGCCGGTACCGCCGGTTGCCGTTGACGAGCGCCGTGAACGCCCGGTCGGGCGCATAGAGATGCCGGAGCGCGTAGTGCCAGCGCGCGGGGCCGAACAGGCTGACCGGTGCGAAGGGATACGCGACGGCTTGAACGTCACCGGGTTTTACGCCGGCATGCTTCAAACAGAATTGCGCGGCCAACTCCGCCTGTTTGCCCTTCGCGTGCTTGTCGCGGAGAAAACGCTCTTCTTCGGCCGCTGCCACGACGTGGCCGTCCACGCACAACGCCGCGGCCGGGTCGTGACCCACCGCGCCGCCGAGACCTAGGACGACCATTACCGGCTCCTTTCGAAGACGGCAACGTGCAACGTGTGGATCACCGGCAGTTGCGCGAAATCTTTCACGAGGCGAAAGCCGGCTTCCTGGAAGTAGCCTTCCACCTCCGGCAAGGCCGTGATGTATTTCTGCGCGCCCTTTTTCCGCTCCCGGATTTTACGGCGCAAGGTGCTGAGCGACGGATGAAAATAGGAGAGCACGACATTCTTGTCGGCGATCCGGCACAACTCGCGGACCACGCGCCGCCGGATGTCCGCCGTCGGGAAATGGTGGAACAGCCGGAAACTGATGACCGCGTCGAAATGCCGGTCAGCATAGGTAAATTTCTCGACGTCCTGTTGTTCCACCGTCAAGGTGAGGTTGTGGGCGGCCATGTTTTCGCGCGCGACTTCGACCATGGCCGGCGACAGATCCGCCGCGCTCATCCGGTAACCCCGGCCCGCGAGGTGAACGCTGACCCGTCCGCCACCGCACGGCGCGTCCAGAACCCGGTAATCCTTGGGGATGAGTTGGAACGCGCGGTCGAGAAGTTTCATCTCGGCGCGATGTTTGGCGTCGGGGCGCTTTTGGTATTTGCGCGCGCGTTCGGGGGTGTATTTGGTGCGGCCGGCGTAGGTGTTGTCCATTTAATTGTATCCCAACTCCGCCAGCCGGGCGCCGGCAAGTGTTTGAAAAAGTTGCTGTTCGGTCGTGGTCAATTCGGTGCGCCAGCGGCCGATGGCGGTGGCTTTGAGCGGTTTGGTGGCGGCGACATTGGTGATGAAGTTCGTCGCGTCACGTGGTTGTTCGTGGTACCGGAGCATGGCTGGGACAAAGTCTTCCCCGATGAACGCGCACACTTGCCGGAGCGTGGTTTCGGGTTGGTTGACCAAGTCTTCGTAGCGAACTTCGCAATAGTTCGGCTTGCCGCGCCACCGCAACCCCGCGCCGGTATCGCGCAGCCAATGTTGAATGCACGGTTCAAGCGGGCGCCGGATGCCGGTCGGAATCTTTTCGCCCTCGATCATCCGAAACCGGGGATGGGTGCGGATGGAGCACACGGTATCCCGACCGTCGCGGAGGACATGGATGAATTTGGCGTTGGGCCAGTGCGCGAAAATCCAGTCGAGATGCCGAATGTTCTGCGGGGTTTTCTCGGCCCACCGGCGTTTGCCGCGGCGGTCGGCGTAATCGGTGAGGAACAATTCGATGAAATGGGCATGATCGGTCGCCGCCTGCCGCATCTGCCAAATGGAGTCGAGGGGAATATCAAAGCGTTTGGCGAGTTTTTCCGGCAGGAAACCGCCTGTTAAGAGACTGCACTCCGGGCCGCAGGCAAGGGCGGGGTGCGAATCCAGCATCACCCGCAACAGTGTGGTGCCGCTACGCTGGCTCCCGCCAAGAATGACCGGGGACTGCGTTGAGACAAAGCGCGACGCCCGTCGGCGCAGCCAACGGGCGAGCGAAGAATTGCTGGTCACGAGCTTGGCCCCCATTGGGGCGGAAGTCTAAGGAGTTTTTTTTATCGACGCAACGGCGATTTTTCTGGTTGAGTCTGCTCCATGCAGGTTTTCTTCAGCACCGTAGTGCGGGGCGCGCCGTTGGAGGAGGCGGGCGAACTGGTCGCGCTGGATTGGGGGACGAAGAAAATTCTCAACCGCATGCCCATCTACCCGGTGTATCCGGCGGTGTCCGATCGCAACACGCGCGGCGGCGGTCGAGGCGGACGCGGGATTGTGTTGATGCGTGATGAAGTATTTGTCGCCAGCTACCACAGTCTGCACGGCTTCGACTACAACCTCAACGGAACGCGCACCATCTCGAACCCGAACTTCGCCGGTCTCCACGAGATCAAACTGGTCGAGGACGGGATTTGGACGAGTTCGACGGCGTTGGGAATGGTTCAGAAGGTGGACTTTGACGGCAAGACTCTCCAGGAATGGTGGGCGCATGACGACCCGCTCGTGCAAAAGGAATTCGCGCCGGAGCCGTTCGTTGTGGACAAGACCGCCGACAACCGGCTCGCTTACCTCGAAGACTTTTCCAAACTGCATCTCAATAACGTGGAAGTCCATAATGGCCGCGTCTACGTCTGCTTCAATCATCACGGTGCGGTGCTCCGTTTGTTCCCGACGGAGATCGTCTCCCGCGACGCAGCCTTGAAGGGTTGCCACAACGGGGTGGTGACCGACGACAACGAATTGCTCATCAACGACAGTCACCGGCACACCGTTGTCGCCTTGGATCTCGGCACCGGTCAGGTGAAACGCCGGATCAACCTCATCGAATTTCCCATTGTCGCGCGGCTCGCGGAAGTGAGTGAAGTCAAACGCGTGCCGGCCTGGGTGCAGTTCCGCAATTTCGTCATGCGCAAACGCATGACCCGGCCACTCTTCACGCGTGGCCTCTGCCGGCTGGATGACAGCCGAATCCTCGTCGGCATCTCGCCGGCCTCGGTCCTGGAACTCAACTACAAGACCGGCGAGTTGCTCGATCGGTTCACCCTCTCGACCGGCGCCAACGAGTGCATCCACGGCCTTGAAGCCCGGCCGTCGGTGGACTTTCCGTGATTCACTTCACCAAAGACCGCGTCAGATGGGAGCTGGTCCCTGATTTCCAGCCAGTGCTTGACCGCCTTCTGGCCGACACCGGCACTGTCATCAAAGAATCGCCGACCAAACTCATCACCCGTCACGACTTCACCGGTAAGCCGATTTACCTGAAACGCTACCGCAACGGTTCCCGCGCGCTGAAGTATTACTTCCACGAGACCGAAGCCCGCCACGAATGGAATTTGGCGCAGCAAGCGATCCAACGCGGTCTCCCGGTCGTTCGCTATCTCGCCGTTGGCGAACGCTGGTCGGCCTTCGGCTGTCAGGAAAGTCTGATCATCACTGAGGGCTTTGAGGGCATTCGGCTCGATCAATTTGCAGGCAAGACCGGCGACGCTTGCCAGACCGCCCTCGCGAAGTTGGTCCGGCAAATGCACGAAACCGGCGTCTATCAATCCGATCTCCATCACAACATTTTGGTCCAACCCGAGCCGCTGACGCTCTGCCGCATTGACGTGGATCGTGGCGAAATGAAAAATGGCCCGCTCACCGAAGAAGAACGGATCGAGACGTTGGCTTACATCAACGTCTTCGTCCCATTGCTCGACAAATTCTTCGCAGTCTACCAGGCATCCACCGAGTTTCGCGCCGCTGTGATGAAACGCAGCCGGGTCCGTCGGCGCAAACTGATTGAACGGCGCGCCGCGCGGTGTGTGGCACGCAATCTTTGGTTCGACCGCCGGAGCTTTGGTGGAATGTCGTGGTGGGTGCGCCGGGAATTTCTCGATGACCGGCTCAAGCGGTTGCTCGAAAATCCTGCGGTCGCGGTGCCGGGATTTGTCGTCCGATCGTACTCGACCGGGCACGCGGCTTGCCGGGCGTATCGGCATGCGTTTCATTTGGAACTGCTCGAAATCCCGACGCCGCGTCCCATTGCCGTCAGCCGGTATTTGATCACTGCGGAAATCCCGGGGGCAACGAATCGCTCGATGGATGTCGAAATCGCCCGCCGCGCTGGCCGGTTACTGGCGCAATTGCATGCAAACGGTTTTCGCCATCCACAGTGGCAACCGGGCGACCTTGTCGCGGATGTTACCGGTATAGTGTATCTCGTCGGTCTAGCCGGGCTGGAATATCAAAAAGTGGTCACCCCCGAAGCCGCTGCCGCCGACCGGGAACGCTGGGCGAGTCAGTTCAGCAACGTGACTGACCGGGCAGCGTTCGATGACGCCTACGCCAACGCGTCGAGCGGGAAATAGCATTGCGTCAATCTTTATGAGTCCGTAAGTTCTTCCTATGCGAATCGGCACTAAAATCTTCATCATTCTCGCAGTTTTGGCTGGTGGCGGCGCGCTCGGTTTCTACTTTTATCAGGCACCACCTGCCCAGTTGGTTTTATCAACGGACACCGTCTGGGCAACGACCGCCGGCAATTCGCTGATTATTTCCAACCGGGTGGTCGTACCGGCGGGCGCCACGCTGACAATCAAACCGGGAACAACTGTATTATTCCGGCCCCGCGCCGGGCTGACCATTCGCGGGCGGCTGTTGGCCGAAGGCGCCGAGCAGAGCCGGATCCGTCTGGCGCGGCCGCGCGTGCCGTTTAAACTCTGGGCGGGCATCCGCTTCGAAAATGCAACCAACGAAAACCGGCTAACCCACATTGATATTGAATCCGCCGGCTCGGAAGGCCTTGCGATTTACGCGACCAATGCCACAGTCACCATCGAACACGCCCGATTCTTCGGCGCACTCCGTGGCGTCATTCGCACAGTTGATTCCTCGCTCATCCTACGCCGGTCAGTTGTTGATCCGGTCGGCGACAACGAGATCATCAACGCCCGCCGGCCGCCCGTCGGGGGCGTGTTCCTGATCGAAGGCAACACGTTCTATCCCAACTTTGGGTACAAGGATGTGATTGATGTGGCCGATTGTCATCCCCCGCGCGCCACGCCGCGGTTCCTCGACAACCTCTTCCTCGGCAGCGGCGATGATGGAATCGACGTGGACAAAGGTATCGCCTACATCGCTGGCAACATTTTCGTGAACTTCAACCTGAGCGGCCACAAAAAATACGCCGACGGCATTTCCTCTGGCGGCGGCGGCAAACTCATGGTCACCAACAATCTATTCGTCGGCAACGATGCCGCCGTCATGATTTCCGAAGGCGGGCACGTCACCTTGCTCAACAATACGTTTTACCGGAATCGCAACAATGTCGTCTCCCTCGACGAACGGAATAGTGGGCCGGGCGGCGTCACGATGCGGGATTGTCTCCTCTGGCAGAACGGCCCGACTTTTGAGTTTGCCGAACGCGCGACCGAGTTGGTGGTCAGTAACTCCTACTTGCCCGAAGCCGCCCAATGGCCGGGGCAGGGGAATCAGACGGGCGATCCACGGTTTCTCGACCCGGCGAACGGCAATTTTCAACTGGCCGCAGACTCCCCGGCCGCCGGCCGCGGGGCCACAATCGATGCGCAGCGGTTTCCCCGGGGCCTGACCGTCGAGTGCCGGTAACTACTCGACTTCGCACAACACGCGAAAGCCGCGCTTCTCGAACAAGTCCGCCGGATTGTTCCCATCCCGGGCGCACGACTTGATATCCCGGGTGCGCGTGTCCCAACCCGAACCCTTGTCCACCCGCATTTTGCCGGTGGGCGGGCCGGTGGGATCAATTTGTGGCGTGTTCGGAAACCAGTCGAACCAATCGTTCACCCATTCCCACGCGTTGCCGACCATGTCATACAACCCCCACGGATTGGCCGGATACACGCCAACCGGCGCCGAGTACCGGTAGCCATCTTCGCTGTACGTCTCCTGCGCTTCACGGATCCCGCCGACATTGCACATGTGGCGGTCCCACGAATTATCGCCCCAGTAGAGAATCGTCGTCGTGCCGGCTTTGCAGGCATATTCCCATTCGGCTTCGGTCGGCAGCCGATATGTCCGCCCATCCTGTTCCGACAACCACCGGCAAAACTTCTGACTCTCCTGCCACTTCACGCCGATAACCGGATGATTGGTGAATCCGTTCCCGCGCTGATAGGGCTCGCGCCGTTTCTTAAACGACGGGTCATACTCTTCAAATTCCGCCAATGTCGTCTCATAAGCCGCCAAATAATACGGCTTGGTCAAAGTGACCGGCTGACCAATTTTGCGGTACGCGAACATCCGTTTCGCCTGCCGCTCCGTCAACCCCTGCCAGAAACTTCCCGGCTCGATCCGGACAAACTTCATCCCGCGCGAATTGACGAAGTAGGTGATATTCGTCCAGACAATGCCGGCGGGCGTAGCGGTCTCGACTTCGACGGTTACATTCGACCACGCCGTCGGCTTCGGCCAGCGCGACCGATCCGCCGCCGGCAAGTCCTGCAAACTTGACACTGGATCACTGGGCCAGAGATACCGGTTGCTGTAATTGATGTACGCAAATATTCCACCGCCGGTCACAATGACCGCCGCAAGAATGAGAATTGCCCGTTTCATGCGGCGACTCTAAGATGCCGTTGTGACGCGCTACAAGAAAAATGGCATCGCCTGGGAAATCGCGCCGGACTTCGCTGACCGGCTCGACGCAGTTCTGGCTGCGCCCGGCCAGCCCGTCAAACAAACCCCCACGAAATTGGTCACGGAACACCGGCTCGGCGACGCGATCTACTACGTGAAACGGTACCGCAACCCGGGTCTCCGCCCACTCAAGTTTCACTTCAAGCCCGCCGAAGCCCGCAACGAATGGCAACTGGCCGGCCAATACGCCGCCCTCGGCATCCCCTTGGTCCGCCATCTCGCCCTCGGCGAACGCCGCAACATGCTCGGCATCGCAGAGAGCATTCTCATCACCGAAGGGTTTCCCGGTCGCCCGCTCAGTCGCTCCGGTCACGATCAACGTCGCGAAGTCCAAATCGCCCTCGGCCGGCTGCTCCGCCTGATGCACGACAAAGGCGTCCTTCAACCCGATCTCCATCACAACATCCTCGTCCACCCGGCCACCTACGAACTTCGCCGCATTGACGTCGATCGCGGCGAACTCAAACCGGCGTTGACCGACACCGAACGCATCGCCAACCTCGCCTGGCTTAACATCGGCGTCCCGTTGAGCGATGACTTCTTTACCGCCTACGGTGCCGACGCGGCTTTCGTCCAAAGCGTCCGTCAGGAAGCCGAAACCACCGGCCGCGCCCGGCGACTCCGGCAAGCTCGGCGCGCCCTCGGCACCAACCTGCGCTTCGAGCGTCAACGCCACGGCGAACTCAATTGGTTCGTCCGGCTCGACACGCTCAACGACCAAGTTCGCGCTTTGCTTGCCGACCCGGACGGTGCGCTGGAGAAGTGTTCCCGGCTTTTCAAGACCGGTCCCAACCGGCAATCCACCGTCGGCGCATTCAATGGATTTATCCTCAAACGCTACAATCAGAAAAACCGGTGGAACTACCTCAAAGACCTGTTCCGCCCCTCACGAGCCTTTCGGGCTTACCGGAGCGCGTATCACCTCGAATTACTCGGGATCGCCACACCGCGCCCGGTCGCAGCCGCGGAACGCCGGTGCCTCCGAGTTTTACTCCACAGCTACCTCGTCACCGAAGAGATTGCCGGTGCAACCGACTTGCGTCGGGCCGAGACGCTGGACGTTGAAATCCTGCGCAACGCCGGCAAGCTGATCGGACAACTCCACGCCGCCGGTTTTGCGCACGGCGATCTGAAAGAAACGAACATCGTCTGGGACAAAACCGGCAAGGTCTATCTGCTCGACCTCGATGGTTTGGAGTTTTGCGGCCAAGTTTCACGGGCTCAAGCAGAGCAGGATTTGGAACGGTTCGAGCGCGGCTTGGCGCAATGTCAATTGGTGACAGCCGGTCACCGCGAGGCGTTTCGGAGTGGTTACGCCGGCTAGTCCAAGTATCCCAAATTCCGCAACCGCTCTTCCACTTTGGCGGAATCTTCCTCGGAATATTCCGGTTGTGTGTTCGTGACGGCGGCGGCCGGTTGCGATTCGCGGCGGGGTGGGTACGTCGCCAGAAACTCCGCGGTTAGCGCGGCAGTGATCGGTTCGGCATCAATGTCGTCACCAATCGGCAGGGCGAACAACTCCAACACGGTCGGCGCAATGCTCTCGATGGCTTGCGGCCCAAACTGCGCGCCGGGTTTCACATTCGGTCCGTGAACCAGCACGACGCCCTCCGGTTCGTGTCCGCCGTCGCGCAGGACATGTTTGTTTTGCGTGAACCAACCGCCGGCCGAGATGTCCCGGCGAAAACTCGGCGGTACGTCGTAGGGTTTATGTAAAATGGCCACCAGATCGGGGCCGTCTTCGGCGTGCGGGCCCTGGTACAAATCCTCCGCCTCATGAACCTGCGCGAAAATCTCCGTGCCGTCCGCCGCCTTCAACTGCAGTAATTCCTGCGCGACCTTGTCCCGCAACGCGCGCCATTCCGACTCGGGGACAATGCCTTCGGGGTATTTGCCGGCGCGGTTGATGCGGATGCCGGTCGCGCGGGATTCCAGCGGGTCGGCCCAGACCTTCGTCTGCGCCCAATCCACGAGGCCGTACTTCGTGTCAATTGGCGCGCCGAGTTTCGTGCGCCACGACCGTGGCAACTTGCCGAGGAGCCCGCTTTTTTTCTTCAGGTAGCCGCGCTCGACGAGCCAGCGGTTCGTGTTGAAGAACGTCTGCGGAATTGGCCCGAAGCCATGATCCGACACCATGATCAGGGTGCAGTCCTTGCCGCCGGCTTCGAGGACGCGGCCGATGTGCCTGTCGAGTTGCCGGAATAAATTTTCGACTTCCTCCGCAATCCGGCCTTTCGGCGCGATGGCGGGATCGGTGAACTTCCAGCCAAAATGCTGGATGCGGTCGAGCACGAGCCAGACGGCCATCATGAAATCCCAGGACTGCTCACGCATCAGTTGCACCGTCGCGTCAGCATGACATTGCATCACCCGGCAGTTCTCTTCGACGAACGCCAGCATCTCGCGCTCGGAAGCGGTCTCCGGGTAATTCACGACATCGATGACAAAGTCTGGGAACTGTTGCGCCAGTTCCGCCGGGAAGGTCTTCATCCCGGTCGTCTCCGCCGCAAACGCGTCGCTGGTGATGAAGCCGTTGACCGGGTAAACGGGCGAACTCATCGGCACATTGAACGCGCCGGTCCGTTTCCCGTGCGCATTGAGGCGTTGCCAGATCGTGGGCGCATGTACGTCGTGCGAAGTGTTCAGCCTGCGCTGATAGTAATCGCCCCGAGGCGTGTGCCGGAAATGGTAGATGCCGTGTTTGCCGGGATTCGTTCCGGTCACGAGGCTCGCCCAAGCCGGCGGCGTGAGGGCCGGGGTGGTCGAGTTCAGGATGCCGGAAGCGCCCTCCGCCAGCAGTTTTCCCAACACCGGCATGACCCCGCGATCCACCCAGCGCGACAGGTTGGTCCACGTCGCGCCATCGAGGCCGAGAATCAAAACACGTTTTGCTGGTTCAGGCACGCGGCAGTGGTATAACAATGCGGCATGCCCGGCAACATTGAAAAAGTTCTGATCATCGGTCTCGACTGCGCGGAGCCGTCGCTGGTGTTTGCGAAATGGCGCGCGCATTTACCCAACCTCGCCCGACTGATGGAGCAGGGGGCATGGACGACGATGAATTCCACCACGCCGCCAATCACCGTGCCGGCGTGGTCGTGCATGATGTCGAGTAAAGACCCCGGTACACTCGGCATCTATGGCTTCCGCAACCGGAAAGACTTTACCTATGCCGGCTTGACGTTTGCGACTTCGACGGCGGTAAAAGAACCGCGGCTGTGGGACATTCTCGGGAAGGCCGGCAAACAATCCATTGTCATCGGAGTGCCCGGCACCTTCCCGGTCACGCCGGTCCGCGGCGCGATGGTGAGTTGTTTTCTCACGCCCGACCCGGCCACGAGCCAGTACACGTTCCCGGCCAATCTGCGCGACGAGATCGATGCCGTGCTCGGGAAGAATCAGTACATGGTGGACGTGTCGGATTACCGGACCGAGAACAAACAGGCCGTGCTCGACGAGATTTATCAGATGACCGACCGGCGCTTCCAGTTGGCGAAGCATTGGGTCAAAACCAAGCCGTGGGATTTCTTCATGCTCGTCGAGATGGGAGTGGATCGCATTCATCACGCGTTTTGGCGCTACTTCGACCCCGAACACCGTAAGTACGAACCCGGGCCGTTCACCAACGCGATTCGCGATTACTACACCCACGTGGATAAACTCATCGGCGAACTCGTTGCGGAGTTGCCGGCGAAGACGGCGGTCTTGGTTGTCTCCGATCACGGCGGCAAACGAATTGATGGCGGCATTGCGGTCAATGAATGGCTGATACGCGAAGGCTATCTCGTCCTCAGCGAATATCCCAAATCGCCGGCTCCGCTCGCCAAACTCAAAGTGGACTGGACGAAGACGAAAGTCTGGAGCGAAGGCGGCTACTACGCCCGCGTCTTCATCAACAGGCAAGGGCGCGAACCGCAAGGCATTGTGTCACCGGCGGAGTACGAACCTTTGCGCGACGAGTTGATCCGCAAACTCGAAGCCCTCGGCGATGAGACCGGCAAGGCGATTGGGACGAAAGTGTTCCGGCCGGAACAGATTTACAAAAAGTGCAACGCCATCCCTCCGGACTTGGTCACGATTTTCGGCAACCTGTATTGGCGCAGCATCGGCAGCGTCGGCTACAACGCCGTCCACGTCTTCGAGAATGATACCGGGCCCGATGACGCTAACCACGCCCAAGACGCCATGTTCATGCTCAGCGGCCCCGGCATCCCCGCCGGCCAGATCGCTCCGATTGACTTACTCGACGTCGCGCCAACAGTTTTGAAATTGTTGGGTCAGCCGATCCCGGCGGACATGCAGGGGCGCGCGGTTGTTGGGGTATGAGAGTTTGGGTTTTAAGCGATTTGCACATGGAGTTCGGCGGGATTGACCTTCCCAAAGTGGACGCCGATGTGGTGATTCTTGCCGGCGACACGAATCTCGGGTTGGCCGGCGTGCGGTGGGCGAAAGCGACGTTCGCGATGCCGGTGCTCATGGTGTTGGGCAACCACGAGTATTATGACAACACGTTTCCCCGTCTGATTCAGACCTTGAAAAAGGAATGCCGGGGGTCACAGATCACGATTCTCGAAAACAGCGCGGTGACGATGAATGACGTGACGTTCCTGGGTTGCACCTTGTGGTCGAGTTTTGCCGGTGTGCCGACGACGATGATGTCGCACATCTTGGTGGCGCGGGGGATGAACGATTACCGGTCGATTCGCCGCTACCCGGATTTTCGGAAACTGCAACCGGCGGACACAATCGCGGCGCATCAAGAGTCGGTGGATTGGCTGGGAAAGGCGTGCCGGCTACACGATGGGAAAAAGAAAGTGGTGATCACGCATCACGCGCCATCGTTACGCTCGGTGCCTGATTTGCCCAAGTACGAAGTCCTCGCGCCGGGTTACGCGACGAAGTTGGACGCGCTGGTCGAGGAGTCGAATGCCGCGTTGTGGGTGCATGGGCACATTCACGTCATCAACGATTACCTCATCGGCACCACGCGGGTGTTGAGCAATCCGCGCGGCTACCGGCATGAGCCCGTGCCGGGGTTCAGTCCTGACTTGGTGATCGAGGTTTAAGTATTCCACACCCGTTTGTACTTCGGCGTGCGGCTCAGCAGGCGGACGATCTTCGGCCAGAGTTTGCGCAACCACGCCTTGTCGGTTTTGCCGGGGGCGTAGGCTTTGTAAACCCGGAAGACGTCTGTCCACGAACACTTCCCGTGGGCGCGCACGGAGAATGCCAGCGCCGAGGCGTCTTTCAGATACCAGCGTTCCCGGTGCGGTCGCGGGCCGAGGACGCGTTGGAGGTCGATCAAATAGAGTTTTCCGTCGGCGACGAAAATGTGTTTCAGGTACAGATCTTTGTGGATGAAGCCGGCCTCGCGGAGTTGCCGGGCCAACGCGCCGATTTGCCGGAGCAGTTGCCGGCGCGCCGTCAGGTCGAGGGTTTGGATGTATTCATCCGCCGCAACGCCACCGGCGATCTCTTGTTGGAGGAGAAAACTCGCGAAGCCATGCCGGCCGAGCGCGACCGGGGTGGCGGTGTGGAAACCGTGTTGCCGGAGGAGATGGATTTTGCGCCATTCGCGGGCGGCTTCGTCGTCGAACCCCGGCCAGTGGAGGAGGCGGAGGAGTTTTTTGCCGGGGGAAAGATAGCCGGTTTCGTAGCGTTTCAAGTACATGGCGGTGCCGGCCACGACCACGCGAATCGTCGACCGTCCCGGCACGGCGCGCACTACGTTCGTCGCCGGCAAGTTCATGAACTGGTCGAAGGTTGCGAGCCCAGCAGCCTTAAGTTGTTCCTCCATCGCACTGAATTCAATAAGTGTGGCGGCTTTCACCGGCGAGCCTCGCGGATGCGTTTGAGTTGCCGGTCGCGTTGGGGGGCGGCGAGCGCGAGAACGCGGCGGAGGAGTTGTTTGTCGTCGTCGGTCAGCCGGTCATGCTGCCGGTAGCGGAGGAAGAAGCGGAGGCGTTGTGACCGGCGAAAGAAAAACGGGGCGGCAGCATCGAGGGTGGCGAGATCATGGGCAGTGTCGCCGGGGCCGCCTTTGTGGGCATCGAGCAGGAAAAAGCGGTTGCCGGATAAGATGATGTTGCGCCAGTAGAGGTCGTGGTGGACGAAGTTGTGGGCGTGGAGGCGGCGGACGTAGTCGGCCAATTCAAGCGGGATCTGCCGGTGCTCATCGAGGGAAACAGCGGCCGGTATCGCTTCACTGACGAGGCAGGAGCGGACGACCCAGCCGGCGCGGCGTTCTTCACCGTAGGCAACCGGGGCGGGGGCGTCGAAACCCCACTCGCGGAGGCGGACGAGGTTTTCGTATTCGCGGCGGGCTTTGGTTTTGCCGAACAGCGTGCCGCGCAACGCGCCGCTCCATAGTTGACCGAAATTATTCGCCCAATACTTTTTGATGAAGACTGTTTTGCCGCCCAGTTCAACCCGGCGAACTTCAGTGGAGTTGCCGCGCTTGACGACCGTGCCGGCGTCGAGCGTGTAGAGGTTAGCCGGCAGAATCTCCTGCCAGCCGGGCGTGACGACGAGTTTCGAAGTGCCTAACATCCGCCGCTGTTGTATCATGGCGACCTTGAAACGGAAAATCGGAATCCTTGGCGGGACGTTCAATCCCATCCATCTCGGCCATCTGCTGATCGCGCAGGACGCGTTGGAACAGGTGGGCTTGGAGCGCGTGATTTTCATCCCGTCCGCCACGCCGCCACATAAACCGCTCGCCGGCAAGGTGGCGGCGGCGGACCGGCTGAAGATGGTTAATCTGGCGATTGCCGGCGATCCGCGGTTCAGCGTGGCGGATCTCGAAATCCGCCGGGGCGGGCGGTCGTACTCGGTGGAGACGGTGGCAGAATTGCGCGGCCACTATCCTGACCTGGAGTTCTATTTCATCATCGGCGCGGATTCATTGAATGAATTGCATCTGTGGCGGGAGGCGGACCGGCTGGTCCAGTTGTGCCGGTTTATCGCGGTGACGCGCCCCGGTTATCCACCGCGGCCGGCCAAGAAGTTGACCGGCTTGCGTTATGAACTGCTGAACGCTCACCCCTGTGAGATCGCCTCGCGGGAGATTCGCGCGCGTATTGCCGGAAGGGATTCCATCCGCTATCTTGTGCCCGAAGCCGTTCGCCGCTATATCGAAAGAAAGAAACTATATCTTTGAAAAAACTCGACTCCCGTCAACTCGTCAAACTCTGCCGCACCATTGCTGAAGATAAAAAAGCCACCGACCCGGTGATCCTCGACGTTCGGAAGATCTCGTCGGTGGCGGATTATTTTCTGGTCTGCTCCGGCGGCTCCGAACCGCACCTCAAGGCCATCGCCGATGCGATTGACCGGGGCTTGCGGGATGCCGGCGTGCGCACGCGTCACAATGATGGTTACCCGGCCAGCCGTTGGGTGGTCATGGATTACGGTGATGTCTTGGTGCACATCTTCCACCCCGAACTGCGCGAGCATTACGATCTCGAACATCTCTGGGGCGACGCGAAGCGGATCAAGTAATCTCAGGGTCGCGGCGGTGGTGAGGGCGGGGCGGGGGGCGCATTCAGTTCGCCGATGTAGGTTTTCAGGCCTTTGCCTTCGGCTTCGATTTCCCCCATGATCGTGTTGATGCCCTTGGGCCGGTCGGTGACGAAGGTAATGACGGTCTGTCCGACGCGGATTTTGTCGTTGGGCTTTAATTGGGCTTCGGTGATGCGCTCGTTGTTGAGCCAGGTGCCGTTGGTGGATTTCAGGTCGGTGAGGAAATACACGCCGTCTTTCACGGCGACGGTGCAGTGCAAGCGGGAGATCCGGTCGTCCTTGATCTGGGCATCCGCCTGTTCACTTCGCCCCACGGTTACGGGCTGATTCCCAATCTCCCATTGTTCAGCGGTCGAACCGTCCACCCGGCGTTGAATCAGAAATGGCATGTGTTGCCGGCATTGTGCCGTGCCCTCCGATTTGTGCAAGCGGAATTTGACGCCTGCGCCTGCACGCCACTATACTCCCAGACCTGATGCCGGCCCCGGACGACAAATTGCCCAAAACCGCTCCGACCCAGTCGTCCCAGGATACCGTCACCCATGCGGGTGATCCGGCCGTTGTCTTCACTGACGAAGCTCAGCTGTTCAGTGAATTTGGCAATTACACAGTTCTCGGTGAAATCGCCCGGGGCGGCGTCGGGGTGATTTACCGTGCGAAACAACGCGGACTCGAACGCGTCGTAGCCCTCAAAGTTCTCCAAGGCGGTTCCACCGCTTCCACCGAGCAAGTCCAGCGTTTCATGCAAGAAGCGCAGTCCGCCGCGAAGCTCCAACATCCCAACATCGTCCCCATTCATGATTTCGGTGTGAAAGATGGTCAGCATTTTTTCACGATGGATTTCATTGAGGGGCAATCCCTCGCCGATCGCCTCGCCAAGGGCCCGATCCCGACTCGCGAAACCCTCGGCATCGTCCGCCAAGTCGCTGACGCCTTGCACTACGCCCACGAACACGGCGTCATCCATCGCGACATCAAACCCGGCAACATCCTGATTGATTGCGAAGGCCGCGTCAAAGTCACCGACTTTGGCCTCGCCAAAGAACTAACCCAAAGCGACATGCACCTCACCGTCACCGGCCAAGTCATGGGCACGCCGCGTTACATGTCGCCCGAACAAGCCTCCGGCAAGACCGCGGAAGCCGACGCCCGCTCCGACGTGTTTTCGCTCGGCGTCACGATGTACGAAATGTTGAGCGGCCGCTCGGCGTTCGACGCCGAGAACGTCATGCAAATGCTCGCGAAAGTTTGCACGGAAGACCCGCCGCCGCCGAACAAGATCAATTCCAAGGTCCACCGTGACGCTGCCACGATCTGCATGACGGCCATCGAAAAAGACAAAGACCGCCGCTACCAGACCGCGCAAGAGATGACCGAGGACATTGACCGGTTTCTCGCTGGTGAACCGATTCAAGCCAAAGCCATCGGTGCCATCACACGCGGCTTACGCAAAGTCAAACGCTACTCCAAAATCATCGCCGCCAACGTCCTCACCATTGCGCTGCTGATCTACCTTCTGACGTTTTATTTGAATTCCCGGCCCAGCCAACTCGAAATCCACCTCGCCAATCCGGACGTGGACGTTGCTTTGGATGGCGTGGCGCTCGACCCGGCCACGCTCACCAAACCGCTGCAGATCAAACCCGGCCCCCACCGCCTCATCGTCGCCGCGGAACCAGATTACGACCCGCAAGAACTCATCTTCGTCACCGAACCCGCCGAAAGTCGTTCCCTCAGCATTGGTCTGCAACGGCGCAAAGGAGTTGTGGTCGTCACAGCCGATCCGCCCGATGCCGGTATCACCCTGATCACCCCCGATGGCGGTCGAATCCCGCTGCGCGGTCCCCGCATCGAACAGGAACTGCCGACCGGCCAGTACGCCATCCTCGTTCACCGCGAAAACTATCTCGCGCGTGATATTGACGTCACCATCGAAAACCGCGCCACCAACACCTTCAACATCGCGCTCATCCCCGTTGGCGTCTGGGCGGTCCCGACCGGTGACAACGTCCTTTCCGTTCCGGTCATTCAGGACGCGGATCGCGATGGCGCGCCGGAAGTAGTCGTCGGTGACGATGGCGGCACCGTGCACTGTCTCGCCGCCACGACGCGAGTTACCAAATGGGTCACCAAAGTTACCGGCGCGGTCCAAGCGCCATTGGCGACCGGCATGGTTGGGACTCAAGCCGTGATCTTTGTCGGCACCACGGCCGGCAAACTCTATTGCTTGGCCGGTCGCGACGGCCGGCAACTCTGGCCCGAACCTTACGATGCCGGCGGCGCGATCGTCGGCCCGATTCTCACCCGCGCCAACGCCGTGATCATCGGTGCCGGCAACGGGAATGTCGTCGCCATCAATCCGGCCGACGGCGCACCGCTCTGGGAGGTGCCCACCCGCGGGCGCATCGAAAGCACCCTCGGTCAAACCCGTCAGCGCATCTACGCCGGCAACGTCAACAAGACGCTTTTCTGCATTGATCCCACCAAGGGTGAAGTCGAATGGAGCGTCAACGTCGGCGCGTCGTTGTTATTTCCCCCGCGCTTTGAGCAATTCGCCGGCAAACCCGTGATCCTGTTGCCGACCCCGAAACAACGCGGCGACGAACGCACCATGACCGCCGTGTCGCTGACCGACCGACAAGTGATCGGCGTCAGTGACCGGTATCCGCGCCAGCTTGATTTGGATGGCGATGGCGCGCTTGAACAGTTGACCGTCACCAGCGCAGGGACAACCTGTTTTGCCGGTACGAACCAACTGTGGCAGAGCGAGTATTTTGCAGTCGGCGCCTACACGGCGGACATGAATGGCGACGGCACATTGGATCTTATCTTCAACAACGGCCCCGATGAATTGCTGGTCATCAACGGCCGGGACGGCGAGTTGACGGGACGCATCCGGTTGGACGCGCCGACGGGGCGCGGCTTCGTGCTCGACGACGTGGATCGCGACGGTATGCCGGACATCATCGTGGGCGTCGGGGATCAGATTCAATGTCTCTCACTCAACGGCGGCCGGAAACGCTGGGCCATTCGCGGCACCCATTTTTACGATGCGCCATTCGTGACAGTGGACGGTCGATTCGTCACCAAGAACAATGCCGGCACCATTGCGGCCTACGATCCGCGTCTGCATGAGCCGGTCTGGCAGGTCAAAACGTCACCGCAACCCGACCCGTACCCCGGTCTCGCAACTGGCAGTGGCATCATCGTGGACGCGGATGCCGCAAGCCGGTTAGTCCGCGCCATTGCTGCCGGCACCGGTCAAATCCTCTGGCAGATGCGGCTCCCCACCCATGCGGAGATGATTGGCGCGCCGGCTGTCGCTGGCGACACCGTTCTGGTCAGCGACGGTGTGGCCGGGTTCTATGCATTCAATCTCACCAATGGCGCCACGCACTGGTCCATTGCCATCTCGAACGTCACAGTGGCGGCGGCAATCGGGCCCGAGACCTTCTGGATCACGAGCCAGACGCCGACCAACTATCTGCTCAGTTGCCGGACGCGTGCCAATGGCAGTCTGCTTTGGGAAAAAGGTTTTGCCGGCCCGATTCCCGCCACGCCCGAATTATTTGACGTCAATGACGACGGGATTCTCGACGGGCTTGCCCTCTGCGATGACGGTTATTTGTACGCGGTGGATGGCCAGACTGGTGCCGGGCTTTGGACCTACAAACACACCGGCAAGATCACGCGCGCCGGTAACGCCATCGTCGGCGGCATCCTTGCCACCACCGAAGGCAACATCACCCGGCTCGATCGCAAGACAGGCAAACCACAATGGACTTACGCACTGCGCGAGCCGGTGTTGGGCGCGCCTGTGCTGGTGGAGATCAACGGGATTTCCGCCGTCATGGTGGGTACGATGAAAAACCGGGTGCACTGCCTCCGAACAAACGGGGAAGGCGGACTGTGGAATTTTCAGGTGACCGGTCCGATCCGCTATTGCGCCCCGTTGCCGGTACCGAATCCCAGATCGCCCAACCCGTATGTGATCATCGGCACAGGCCCGCCGGAGAACGGCTTGTACTGCATCAGCGGCGCGGCCCCGCCAGTCGCGGGGCGCGGTTGGTCTGGTCCTTGGAACGAAGTCACCGCCCACCCGTAACCTTACGGCAAACTCAACTGCTCGATGTAACGCGATTCGAAATCGGGATCGAGATTCAGCTCAATGACTTCCAATTGGCTGCCAACTCGCTTCATCTCCTCCAGCGCCCCGCGATCCAGCAGCGCGAGATACGCTCCCGCCAACGAGGTGTTGCCGACGACCTCGATCTGTTCCGGCGAAAAACCCGGCAACAAACCGCAGTCGATGGCGTTGCGAATGTCCAGATGCATCCCAAATCCGCCGGCCAAGTATACGGTCTTGACCTTGGCCGGGGTGAGGCTGACGCGTTCCAGCAAGGTGAGGATGCCGGCGGCGATGGCGGCTTTCGCTTGCAGCAAACGCGAAACGTCCAGCTCCGAGATAAACACGTCACGCGCGATCAGGAGGTCGTCCGTCGTCACCAACGTCCGGTCGAAGCGTCCGCGTTCATTCAAAACGCCGGCGCGGCGGCCTTCCGCCAGCAGATCAATGTAACCCGACCCGCAGATGCCCGTGGCGCGTGCGGTGCCGATGACTTCCCGGTGGACCGTGAACGGATCGCGGGTGAACCGAATCCGTTCGACCGCACCATCACCGGCGCGCAGCCCACTGGTCAACCCGGCTCCCTCGAATGCCGGCCCGGCCGCAGTGGCGCAGCCGAGCAGGTGGTTGTTGTACTTGACGATGATCTCGCCGTTGGTGCCGACATCCACCAAGAGACACGGACCGGAATCATAGGCCAGACCCGTCGCGAACACACCGGCGCACAAATCCGCGCCGACGTACGCCGCCGCGCTTGGCAGGAGATGCACCGGAAAGTCACCGCGCAATTTCACGGCTGCGGCGCGCAATTCCCGGTGTTCGAGAAAGGCAGGCTGAAAGGGCATGACGCCCATTGGTGACGGATCGACCCCGGCCAACAGATGCAGCATCGTCGTGTTGCCGGCGACGCTGAGGCAGGTGAGCTTGTCGTAAGCTGTGCCGGCGGTCTGCAGCGCTTCCTCCAGCAACGGCTGAATCGTCTCGCCGCTGACTGCTTGTTGCAGTTTTCCAAGCATGGTCGGGTCGGTCATGCAGAGATTGATGCGGGTGAGTACGTCGTCGCCGAGGTGCATCTGCCGGTTGAACTCGGCGGCATGGCCCAGAACCCGGCCATCGTGCATGTCCACCACCATGACCGCAACCGTGGTCGTGCCGATGTCAATGGCCGCGCCGATGCCGGTCGCGACGAGCGGATCGTGGGCACGCGGGACGTTGGTGCGAAAATCCACGACGACCTGCGGTTCGTATGCGAGCAGCGACCGGTCACCGACGCGAATGACGGTGGCGCGATCTTCCGCCAGCCGGTATTCACAACCGCGAACAGTGCCCGTGTTGACGACGGCTCCGGTTGTGAGGTGGACGAGTTCCCCGCTGATCACATCCACGAGGCAGCCGTCGCACAAGCCGCGCTGCCCGCAGCGGGTGTTCAGCGCAAGTTGTTCGCGGCGGAGAATTTCACTGAGGCGCAACGTCAGCTCGTCGCGGGTGAGGACGATGGTTTGCCGGCCACGGGTGGAGTGGACTTCGAGTTGGGTCATGGTCAGATGATTGTGAAGGTCGCGGTTTGTTCCGGGCTGTCAGTAAATCCAACGCGGGTGGCCTTTGCGCGCGGCAGGCCTTCGCCATGATCGCTCCAGACATAGATCATCGTGTTGGCGAGTTCAATTTTGGCTTCGAGTTGGGCGAGCAGGTCGCCGAGTTGCCGGGCGGCGGCGGCGAGATTGTCGTAATGCCGGGCCAACGCGCGGCGCAGCCCCGGCGTATCCGGTAAGAATGGCGGGACCGTGACGCGGGCCGGGTCGGTGACCGGCGGGGATTGGTCGGGCTTGTCCCACATTGCACTCTCGTGGGTCATCGTCGGGTTGAAGACGGCGAAGAATGGTTGCCCGGGCCGCCGTCACAACCGAAGCGCGGGCCGGTATCTTCGATGGAGAACCACAGGATGTTCGGGCGCGTCACGGGCGGAGAATAGAGAAGGGCATCCGTGTTTGCAACTCACTCTTGCATCAGTCCGGCGTCATGCGCACAATGTACTTCATGCGTCCGAACATCATCCTGCTTACCACCGATCAACAGCGCGGCGATTGCTTGGGGATTGACGAAAATGCGCCGGCTTGTTTGCAAACGCCAACCCTCGATGCCCTCGCGCGGGCCGGCACGCGGTTCCGGCGGGGCTACGCGGAATGCCCAAGCTGTATTCCATCCCGGCGGTGTTTGTTGACCGGGACCGCGCCGGCTGCGCACGGGATGGTCGGTATGCAGGGTCACGACTGGAATCCGCCGCACACGTTGCCGGGGGAACTTCAACGGGCCGGTTATCACACCTATTTGATTGGCAAACTTCACCTCCAACCCCGCGGCAAGCGGTTTGGCTTTGATCATCAGCAGCTTTCGGATTCGCCGCTTTACCCGGGCGACGATTATGCGCGGTGGTTGCAGGAAGCGCACGGTCTGTTCGACCTTGATGCCGGCAGCGCGCACGGGCAGGATCCTAACGGGTGGAACGCCCGGCCGACCCAGCTCCGTGAAGACCAAACCCATACCCACTGGTGCGTCAGCCAGGCGTTGGAATTTTTGAAATATAAACGCGATCCGAGCGCGCCGTTCTTTCTCAACCTCTCCTTGTTCGATCCCCATCCGCCATTGGCGCCGCCGGCCTTTCACTACGACCGCTACATCCGCCGGCAACTTCCTCCGCCGGTTATTGGTGACTGGGCGGAACCGTGGGAGGCACCGCAGAAAGGCCTGGCACCCTCCGCGTGGCGGATCAAACTCGACGATCAACAAATGCACTGCACTCGGGCGGCCTATTACGCGACCATCAACTTCATTGATGATCAAATTGGCCGGCTGCTTGTGTTTCTCACCCGCAACAAGCTGCTGAAAAACACCTGGATTCTTTTCACGTCCGATCACGGCGAAATGCTGGGCGATCATAATCTCTTTCGGAAATGCCGGCCCTACGAAGGCTCGGCGCGGGTGCCGTTCTTTGTGGTGCCGCCCGGGCCGGCCGACTTGCCCCGGAATAACGTCTGTGAGCAGCCGGTCGGTCTCCAAGACGTGATGCCGACGCTGTTGGATATTGCCGGTGTGCCGATTCCCAAAGCCTGTACCGGGCACAGTCTGTTGCCGGTGATCCGCGGTGATCGCAAGCCGGTGCGGGACGTGTTGCATGGCGAACATGCCGGGCAATACGAGTCTGCCGATGCGATGCATTATCTCGTGAGCAACCGGTTCAAGTACGTGTGGTATTCGCAGCGGCCTGATGAACAGCTGTTCGATTTGCAGGCCGATCCGAACGAATTGCACGACCTGGCGCGTGCCGCTGACGCCGCAAAACTGTTGCGCCCCTGGCGCGAACGGCTCTGTAAAATCCTGAAAGACCGGCCGGAGAAATTCGTGCGGGGCGGAAAACTGCGATTGGGCGCGCTCCACCGCTGTCATCTCCCCCACTTACAAGGCGACCGGTTTTATCCCTTCACTTGAGCCAACGCCGCGATGTGCGCGGGGGTGGTGCCGCAGCAACCACCGATGAAGTTGGCGCCAGCCGCGATGACGGCGGGCGCGTGACTGGCAAATTCTTCGGGCGTGGTTTTCCAGACTGGCTTGTCGTTGACCATCTCGGGTAAGCCGGCGTTCGCCTTGATCCAAACCGGCAGCTTGGTCGCGGCGCGGAGTTGCCGGCAGATTTCGATGTATTGCGCGATGCCGTTGCCGCAGTTTGCGCCGATGACGTCGGCGGCTGCCAGTTCCTGCGCGGCTTGAGCCGGCGAAACCCCCATCATTGTGTGGCCGCCGGTATCAAATACCATGCAGACGACCACCGGTAACTTCGTGGTGCGCGCGCCGGCGAGCGCGAGTTTGGCTTCGGCAAGTTCGGCCATGGTTTCGATGACCAATCCGTCGGCCCCGCCTTCGGCGAGCGCTTGGGCTTGTTCCGTGTAGGCGGCGAGCAACTCGTTTTCGCTGACTTCCTCCGTCATCAGCATTTTGCCGGAGGGGCCAATGGAAGCGAAGACCAATGCCTTCTTGCCGGCGGCGAGTTTGGAGATGGCGGCACCGCGGCGGTTGATCTCGGCGGTTCGGTCGGCCAGCCTGAATTCGGAGAGGCGGACGCGATTCGCGCCGAAGGTGTTCGTCAAGATAATGCGGCTGCCGGCGGTGACGTACGCGCGGGCCACTTGCTCGACCCGGTCAGGGTGGGACAGATTCCATTCGTCGGGACACTCGCCGACCTTGAGGCCGCGGGCGTAGAGTTGCGTGCCCCACGCGCCGTCGGTGATGACCGGGCTGTGGGCTAGGAGGGTTTCGAGGAGTGCATGCATAGTGGTTTGAGGTTGGTATCCTTGGCCCAGATTTTACGGGCTGTCTCCAGATAGAACAAGTAGTTGTCGAACGGCACATCGGGCGGGACGCGGTGGTCGGGCATGGGAATGTAGCCACCTTCTTCCACCAGTGGCGCAAGTCGGCGGACTTCCTTTTCGATGTCCGCTTTGCTGCGGGCAAGAATGTGTTTATCAAATCCGCCCATCAGCAGGAGTTGCTTGCCGTACTGTTTCCGGAACTTGACCGGGTCGGCGCCCCAGGTGCCGACTTCGATGGGAAACATGCAGTTCACACCGGCATCCAACCATAACGGGATCAGGTCATCAATCTTACCGTCACAATCCACCCAGATCACATCGCACCCGTGCCGGCGGAGCAGGGTGGTGAAGCGTTTGATTTGTGGTACCAAAATTCGTTTGAAATGTTCCGGTGCCAGCAGCGGGCCGCTGTTGTAACACATATCCTCCCACAGCGCGCAGGCGTCATAGCGTGCCCCGTTGGCGAACAGCTTCTCCAGCATCGCCAGCTTGCACTCGGTCATTGTGTCCACCATTTCTTCGAGCAAGACCGGGTCATCATAGACGAGGTAGGACACGGCCTCGACGCCCATCCAGTCGCGAATCCAACCGTAAAAGCTGCCGCCATTGCAGAGGTGGACGCGGGGATAAGTCGGATCGTTCCAGATTTTGCGGGCGGCATTCCAATCCTTGGGGTACCGGTCGGGATTGGTCGGATCGAAGCGCCATTTGTAATGTTCCTCCCAACTCGCGCGGTCGACGAGGGTGTGGCCGAGGTGTTCAGGAATCGAGCCCATGAATTTCTTGCGTTGGACGATGACACCGTTGGCTTGCATGACGACTTCATGGTCGCCCCGATCTTCGAGGACTTTCTCCTCAAAGGTCGGCACCAGCCACGGTGAACCACTGACACCGCCGGTATACGTGTCCATCCCGAAGAATGCATCGGTCTGGGTGCTGTCATAGCTCTCGTACGTCACCGAGTCGGGTAACCCCTGTTTGTGCCATTCGATGATGGTTTCCCACCAAAAGCCGAAGTCCACAATCGGCGCGCGGTCGCGGGGTTGGTAGTGCATTGTGGCGAGAAAACGTTCACGATCAGTCATGTTCATAGTTTGGCGATCTCCTTGAGGAAACTTTCAGCTTCAGCGGACGAATCGAAAGGCTGGACAATCATCACCCACACGCCGCGCAGGCCAATCTCCCGCACCACGGCGAGGGCGTCGTGGGCATCTTCGGCGATGAGTTGCAGGCTTTTGCCGGCGGCGCGGATGCGGCGATAGATGGCGAGCCACTTGGCGGCGGGGCCTTGACCAGCACCGTAAACCCATTGCACGGCGTTGAGTTTGGGCAACGTCAACAGCAAATCAAGATGCGTCAGGGCTTGGGGGCCATCCAAGTGAAAAATGCTCCGTTCCAGCGGTTGCATTTCGGTGATCAGCGTCGGGTAAATCATCTCCCGCGCGGTGGCCGGTGAAACCATACACCAGAAGTCACAACTGGGAACATACGCCGGCCCGGCATGGTACATCGGCGTCCAAGTCGTCGAACCGAAGCCGCCGGCGGTCAACTGCGCGGATTGCCGGCGGAAACATTCGGCGAACGTCCGCGCCATGTGGTGTGCCGCTGCGTCCACGAGTTCCGGACAATCCACCAAGTCTGTGCACAAGTCCATTGGCTCGCGCAACCCGGCCAGCATGTCATACGCGCCGTGCAGATCCGTGATCCCGACGAGATACCGGCCCGCGCATTGCTCGATGGCCAACTGCGTCATGCGTTCGATGGTTTGCCAATACACATTGGCAAAGTTCGGCGGTTGGCTGGCGAGTCGCCGCCAATCGGCTGGGCCGGTCACGACCGGGCGCGACCAACTCGTCGTTTCGCCAAACTCCAAATCACAACCGAACAGCGTGGCCGTGATTTCCGGTCCGAGATTCGGCATAAACACCGGCAAGCTGTCGCCGAGCCACTCGCGGCGTTCCATCTCGGCAATGGCGGTGGTTACTTGATATTCCACATCGAGCCACCGGTCGCGGAGGGTTGCGTGGTGGGCGATTGGCCCTCGATAAGGACGCTCCGGTTTGACTGAGAGCGTGACCGGCGCGCGGTCAATGATTTCCCCGAGCCACCACGCTTCAAAGCGTGCCGCTGTCTTCGCAAAATCTGGTTTGAACGCGCGGGGGATCATCCGATTTCCTCGCGTGCGATCTTGACCCACCGCGTCAGCCGGTCAGGTTGATGTTCGACGGTGTGCGTGTCCTTCAGTATGATCTCGAGCGGCTGGCCGCGTGCCGCGGTGAGTGTCCGTCGCAAATCCGCGCGGATGGCCGGCTCATTGAAGCCGACGCCGACGTGCGCGGGGTAGGGTTTGCGGCTGAAGATATACCGGCCCGCGAGTTTCTCCGCCAACACTTCCTGGTTTGCGGTCGGGGCCACGGAGATGCGGCGCAGGCGGGGGACGTTTTTCAGCACGACGTCGATGCGGCCTTCCAAACCTTCGCAGCAGCCGTAGCAATTCAAGCCAAACTTCTCCAACAGCGGTACCTGATACGGCATGACAAACTCCGCAAACATCGCCGGCGAAATGCCGACGGTTTCTTGTGACTCCGCAAACCCCCACCGATCCGCGAGCCGGTTGGTCGCGGGCAACTCGTCCGTGCAACCGACCCCGCCCGAGCCGACGTAATCCGCGGCGGTGTTCGGTGTGAGCAAACCTTCCCGTTCACACCACGTGATGAAATGCAGGTGCTCGTCGCGCAGGAAGCGCATGAGTTCATGCACGCGCTCCGGTTGGTCGCACATGTAAAACATCAGATTTTCCAACCCGACGAGCTTCGCGGCCTCCCATGTCATGCCGAGGGTCCACCACAACATCCCGCGAATGCGGACCGGCAGGAGGTCGCCGAATATTTCCGCCGCGCGTTGCCGGTCGCGTTCCGTGCCGGCGCGATCCACAGCGAGTGACCGGAAGTGCAACTTGGGCAGATCCGCCGCGAGGTCCTTAACCGGCGCGTCCCAGACATAACTGCCACGGTCATCGCCGTGGTGATGCGGAATGTCGAAGCCATACCCGCCAATCGTGACGCGCCAGCCGATGTCGAACCACGGCTCGATGAAATCATCGTCAGCAAGGTGGTCCCACCACCAGCAGCGCATTCGTAACGTGCGTTCCCAGTGGCGCAGCTGGGGGTCGTGACATTGGAGGGCTGAGTCGGGCAGGATTTCACCCCACGCGCCTTCGGGGTAACAGAGCACGAGCGGCTGCCGGTTCTGGAGCGTGTTGTGACGGGTCCAGAGTGCGCGGCGTTGGTGCATCACCGGGTGCTCGGCGATTTCACGGACTCGGGCGGCGAGTGGCCGGAGGATTTCGCGGTCAGTCATAGCGACCATATTTGTCGAGCAATTCGATGATGAACTGGTACGTCTCCCAACTGACTTGCGGCGGGACGCTGTGATCGCTGTGGTAGATATAACCCTTCCGCGACTTGCCGGCGGTGAGCTTGGCTTGCACCTCGGTTTCGATCTTCGCGCGGTCATTCGTCATCATCTGCATCACGTCCACGTTGCCAAAAAATGTGAGCCGGTCGCCATACTTCGGGACGAGATTCCGAATGTCCATGTTCGCCTTGGCTTCCAACGGCTGCAAACAATCGAAGCCGGCTGCCAGATACAAATCCATGACGCCATTCACGTCACCGTCAGTGTGGTAGATGAATTTCATCCGATGCGCGTGTGCCCAATCGGCCAGGCGTTTGTGGTCGGGCCAGATCAACTCGCGGTACATTGAGGGTGAACACATCGTTGCGGTCTTGAACGCCATGTCGCCGTAGATCCACAGACCGTCCGGCTGGATGCCAGTCGCCATCAGCGCGTCGAAATTCCGCAAGGTCACATCGGTGAACGTCCGCGATACGTCTTGAATCCATTCCGGATCCTCGGCCATGGCGATCAGGGTAATCTCGTCGCCCATCAATGACCGGGTCTCCTCGAAGCCTTCGACGCCGGTCAGATGACACCAGCGGCCTTTCGTGCGGCCGCGCAGGTATTGACGGCGGACGGCTTCGGGATCGTTTTGCAGTCCGGTGCCGAGCAGGGCCGGTTTGTACACCGTCTCCCACTTGGCGCGGGTTTCGCAATCGAAACCAAGATGGTCCGGGGTCCCGCTTTTGTTGCGCCAATACCGGACGAGCTTCCCGTTGCCGTCCCGCACCACGCGCGTTTCCGTATCTTGGCTGACGATTTCGTCCTGCCCGGGAAACGCCATTGGCCAGAGCCAGTTCAGACTGTGAAAATCGCTTGAGAGCAAATCGAGCACCTGTTGCACCTCACCGTTGAGGCCCTCATTTTGCCAACGGGTGATTGTCTCGCCCCAAAATGAATCGTGGCGCGGGACGCGGTCGTGGTCGCGGCGTTCCATGGCGCGGTTGACGCGTTCTTGTCCGGTGAGTTTGCTCATATCCATCCAGTCGCATTTGCCAACAGTTTTGAGTATTCGACAAAATTTGGCCACGACACATCGTTGGGTACGCCGTGATCGCAGCTCGGTATATACCCGCCGGCAGCGATGGCCGGCTGCAGTCGCGCCATCTCCGCGCGAATGGCCGGGCCGCCTTTCGCCATCGCTCGTTTATCCACGCCGCCCCGATACGCCATCCGTTTCCCGAACTGCCGCGAATAGGCCGGTAGATCATTGCCGGCGGCGACTTCCTGGGGAGAATTGCAGATGAACCCAGCCTCGATCCAGACAGGAATCAACGACCCGACATGCCCATCCGAATCCACTTCAAAAATCGCGTCGCGACAGACTGCCGCCCACTCCCGCCAACACGGCACCAGAAACTCCCGGCACATGTCAGGGCCGATCATCGGTTTCTCTTTGTAAGCCATGTCCTCGTTGATCACCACATAGTCCGGCTTGTACTGCGCGAATGTTTTCGTCAACAGTCGCGTCACAAACTTCTGCCACGTCCCGATCATCTCGCGAACAAAATCCGGGTCGTCGAGCAGGAGCATGCACAATCCCTCAAAACCGCACCACTCGCGCAACTGCCA
The DNA here is from genome assembly GCA_022072455.1 of Verrucomicrobiia bacterium. Classification (GTDB taxonomy): domain Bacteria; phylum Verrucomicrobiota; class Verrucomicrobiia; order Palsa-1439; family Palsa-1439; genus CAINDI01. Next base: position 54,363 of record JAJVHY010000024.1, read on the forward strand.
GAACGGTCCCGACAAGACCAACCCACTGGGATAATCCCGCTGCGCCAGTTGCCGGCAACGGTCGGCAAAATCCTGGGGAAACCTGGCGGGATCATTCACATCATACCGGCGGGCCATGTCCGGCCAGTCGGCACGGGACTCGACTGGGCATTTCAACCACGAGCGTGTCACGAAATCAATGGCCTGCCGTAGATACGTCACGTCGAACTCAGCGGAGATTTCGCAGATGTTGCCTTTCCAGTCCTGCACCACAAGCGTGCCGGGGCGGCGGTCGATTACTTTTTCCTCGAACTGCGGAATCATCAGAAAATCGACGCCCGGCTCCACGATCTTTTGTGTCGTGGCCGGTGGGATTCCGAGTTGTTGGCGGACGTACGCGACCGGATCCACGCCCGCCGGCAGGCCTTCCTTGTGCCAGCGTTCGCGGGTGGACTTGCGCCCATAACCCGGCTGGAAGGGAATCCGGTCAGGCTTCTCGTGTCGCAACACGGCAATGTAGCGTTCGCGTTCGGTCATGTCCGGCCTCGAAATTCGGTAAAGAGTTGATCCAACTCCGCCGCTGGCAATCCGCCGGTCCACAATGCCAGTCCATCGGGACGCAATTCTTCCAGCAACACCAACACCTCATTCGCAGGACAAGAGATCAACACCGATTTGCCGGCGCGTTGAATTTTCCGGAACATTTCGAGCCACGCCACGGCGGACGGCGTGCCTTCGCCGGGCGTGAACTGGATGGCCTGAAGTTCCGGCAATTCCAACAGCGCGTCAATGTGCCGGGCTGCGCCGGGACCATCCAGATGAAAGACTGCTCGTCCGGCAGTCGCCGCTTGCCGGGCGATGTCGGGCAGGCAGAGGCGTTGGAATTCGTCGGGGCCGATCAGATAATTGAAGTCGCAAGCCGGCGGCATGTACGGCCGGTTTGACCAAAGTTGCACCCACGTCAATACCCCCGCACCCGCACCCACCGTCAGCCGGTAAAACTCGGTGTACGCTTGCCGCCAGGCTGGGTAGATCGCGTCAATGGCCGCGCGGACGCGGTCCGGGTGTTCGAGTACATCCAGACACAAGCCAGTCGGCCCGCGCAGATTCAAAAGCACGTCGGCCGAACCGCCGAAGTCCGGCGCGCAGACGAGAAACCGGCTGCGCGCCTCGGCGGCAACCAACCGCGTCAAATGCTGGAACTGTTTCCAGTACTGATTGTCGTCACGCAACCGCCAGTCCGGGGCGTTCGACCAATCGTCGTCAATGAACGCGTGCGTCCAGGTCGTGTCGCTGCCGAATTCGATTTTGCCGCCGAGCAGTCCGCCCAACAAGACCGGGCCGAAGTCCACGCGAATGTGCGGCAAGGCGTCGCCGACGGAATGCGTTTGGGACAGGTCGAGTTGTTTCGCGGCCAGCCATTCGTCGGGCTGCCCGAGTAATTCCAGCCGGCGGGTGCGGGGGCGGGCCGGGTTCGAGTTGGCGCTGGCGATGAACAGGGGGCGGTCGTCGCATGCGTGCGCCCACCACGCTTCGTAGCGGCGCGCAATCGCCGGGAAGTCGGGACAAAATTCCAACGGCTGCGCCGCGATGCCGGCCAATATGTTCGACCACGCCGGGAGTTCGGGGATCGGCACAGGGTTCATGGGTAATTGCCTTCCCGGCGCCAGACGTCGAGCATCAACTCATACCGGCTGAGGCGCATGCCGGTGTAGACACAATTACTCGTGGAAAAAATATAGCCGCCGCCCGGCATCCCGTGCGTGAGCGCATAGCGGCACGATTCCACCGCTTGAGTTTCCGTGCCGGTATCGAGGAGACCGCTGTTAACATTGCCGCAGAGAGCCACGCGCTGACCGACGCGGCGTTTTACTTCGGCGATGTCCACGCCGCCTTGCGGATCGAGGGAGTGCAGCGCGTGCGGATTGGTCTGCACGAGTTGGTCCAGGATCGGCATGATGTTGCCGTCGGTATGCTTGATGACGTAGAACCCCATGTCCCGGTAACCCTTCGTCAGCCGCGCGAGGTAGGGCGTGATGAATTCGCTGTGAAGTGCCGGGCTGAGGAAGGGGCCGGTATTGAAACAGTAATCGGAACACAACGCGAACCCATCGAGTCCACCGTGTTGCCGGTATTGCTCGGCGTTGCGCAACATTTGGTCGACCCGCGCGGCGGCTTCGGCGTGAACCTTCCTCGGTTCATCCACGAGCCGGTAGGTGAACTCGACGAGACGTTCGCCATTCGGGATTTCAAACGTGGCGTCGCCGTGGCGCATGAGGAAATAGCGGTCGCCGGTGCGCTCGCGGATGATGTCGATAAGGCGGATGGTTTCGTCGAGGGTGTTCGGATTCGGGTGGATGAAAATCGCGCTGTGCTCGAAGCGTTCGGCGGTGGCGAGAAAGATGTCGGCGATTTCGCGCCGGTGAAGTTCGCGTTCCTTTTCCTCCATCTGCAGCCATTGATGGTAGCTGCGGTGTGACGGATGGACCTTGCCGAAGGCTTCCATCGTGAGGAAGAACACCAACTCGAAATGGGGGACGCGGCCGGTCAGCGGCCGACGTTCCAACGCGGCGATGAATCGGTCGCGGGGTGTCATGGTTTGAGCCGGTGCACCGCGTCGTAAAGCGCGAGCACGTTCGCGACGGGGGTGACGTTTTGGATGTTGTGGCACGGCGCGCAAATCCAGCGGGAGGATTGGAAAATTCGGGCGCAGTCACGAACTTCCTGCCGGACTTCGTCGGGGGTGCCGAAGGGCAGGGTGTGTTGGTTGTCAATGCCACCGTGGAAGACGAGGCGCCGGGAATAGTCGCGGACGAGGGTCTCGCGTTCCATGCCGGGACAACGCCATTGGAGTGGGTTGAGCAAATCAATGCCGACGACGTTCACCAGGTCCGGCAGGAAAGACTGCGCCGCGCCGTCAGTGTGATAGAACACACGCACGCCAAACTTCTTGGCCAAGGCCGCCATCTTTTGTTGATTCGGCAAAATAAACTGCCGGTAATGCGCGAGACTGAACAATGGTCCGGTCTGGGCACCGAGGTCTTCAGCGAGGTACATGATGTCTATCTTTCCGTTCCCGCTTTCCCAGATGCGCCGATTCAACTCGTAGCAAAAATCGAAGATATGACCGAGGGCTGCCGCTGCGATTTCAGGTTCGAGCAGGAGATCTTCAAACGCCAATTCCATCCCGCGCATCGCGCAGTACAGCAGAAACGGTTCGTAGTGGCCGCCGACGACAATCCGGTAATCGGCGGTTGCCGGGATGGGGCTGATCTCAAAGTCATCGGGGTTCGGCCAGGCGAAGTCGTGGATTTCGCGGACGCTGGTGGCGGCGGCGAGCGGATGGTGCGAGGTTTCGTTGTAGCTGCCGGTCCCGTAGTCAATGGCGCGGTGACGGATACCCCATTGGTCGGCTTGCGGGTCGGTGGGATGGTGGTCGCGTTTCCATTTCGTGGTGACAAAGCAGGGCCGGTCAATGCCGAGTTTTTGCCAGACGGACTCATCGTCGGTGAGGCCGAGCGTCTGTTTGAGTTTGTCGTGAAACTCGGTCGTCGCCCAGTAATCCGTCGGCAGCCGGTCGGTCGGTCGACCAGCGAAAATTGCCAGCCACCGGTCGCGGGGAGTCATGGTTTCACTCATAGCGGCCGACTTCGTGCGCAGTTTGGATGAGGGCGTGAAGATTCGCGGGAGGAGTGTTGGCGGGGACGGCACAGCCGGCATTCAAGATGAACCGGCCGCCTGGTTTCCAAATCGCGATCAAGTCCCGTGTCTTGGCGCGGACTTCAGCGGCGGTGCCGCGGGCGAGGACGCCGCTGGGGTCAATATTGCCAAAGAGGATGTGGTTTTGGCCAACGGTGCTTTTTGCCCGGTGGGCATCGGTCTTGTAGTCCAACTCAAAAGCGCAGGCCGGGTATTGGGATAACTGGTCGAGAATCTTCGTTGTGTCGCCACAGATGTGAATCAGGACGGGCCAGTCGAGTTCACGAACAAGCCGCTCTTCGTAGGGCCGGGCGAAGCGTTGAAACAATTGGGGCGACAGCAGGTCCGGTCCCGCCGGACTGTCGCCGCAGGAGGTAAAGTGCGCGCCGGCATTTTTCAGGGCGCGGTGCACCGCGAGATGACTCTGGTGCGCAACGTCGAGCAGTGCGCGAATACCGGGATGGTCGGGTTCGGTGGCGAGCTCCATCAAAAAGTCTTCCATCCCACGCAGCAGGCTCGCGAGCGAGAACGCACACTGATCGGCATTCCCGCGAATGGCGATTTCATGGCCGACCTTCTTCACGAGGATTCGTACGGCTTCGAGAATGACCGGGATCCGGCCATCGCGTTCGGGATTGACCGGCTGGAGCCGGTGGGCTTCGGCGAGACTGTGGATTGCCGGCGCGGCCAGATGGCCGGGTTCGTTCGGCGCGCAGTCGCGCTTTGCCCCCATCGCTTCCGCGATCATCGTGGTGTCGAGATCAAGGCAGATGGAGTCGTAACCGTATTTTTCGACAGCATGCAGGTGTGCACGGGCGGCAGCGTCGGGGTCGGTCAGGTATTTCTCCAAAGGGATGCCGGCTTCGTGGCTGGCCATGAGAAAATTATGGAGGCAGACCGGCACGCGGTCCGGTTGCTGGCCCGCCAAAACGGCTTGGACGCGTTGGAGTGAGTTCATGGTTGATGTGACCGCGCATATTCGACGAGGGCGCGCAGATTTTCCGGTGGCGTGCGCGGGGAGACTTCGCAGCCGGAGTTGACGATGTGATACCGGCCGCTGACCTGATGACAGCGCGCGGCGGCTTGAAAAACATCGGCTGGGCTGCCGGTCAACAAATCGGTAATGGTCGAGACATTGCCACTGATCACGCGCTCCGGCCCCAGCCGGGTGCGGGCTTGAGGCAGGTCGACCGGAAAATCCAGCTCGTAAATATCCACCGGCAACTCGCGCATACTTTCAATCAGTGATCCGGTTTGGCCGCACATGTGGAGCCGGGTCAGGATGGCGGGATGCCGGTCTTTGATCGCACGGAGAACGCGCAGTTGCCGGGGCAGCAGAAAAGTCCGGTAGTGGTCCGGGCCGATCAAACTTGCGGCGGCATCGCTCATTCCGATGGTGTCCGCGCCCGCCGCAATCTGGGCGTCGGCATACCGGCAGGCGACGGCGGCGGTGAAGTCCAGCAGGTCGCCGACGAAGGCGGGATCATCCACCAAGTCCATCATGATCCGGTTGAGGCCGCGCAATTCCTGGGCGAGCGCCAACGGACCTTCCACCCAGCCAACGATGGACATGCCGGGGCTAGCTTGGCGGCGCATGATCTCGATGGCTTTGATGCGATCGTGCATCCGTCCACCGCCGAGCGGGTCGGGAACCTGGAATTGCCGGAGGCAAGTCTTGTCGAGGAGCGCGGCGCGATCTTCGTTGATGGCCGGGCCTTGGTCGGTGAACCATTCGACACTGCCAGCGCCGGCAATGTCAATCACCTCGCGGGCCGGGTCGGAGCAGGTGAGGAGACAGTCGAGTTGGAAATCTTCGGCGACGCGAAGTTGGGCTTCGGCCATCTTTCGACCGTCGCGAGTGTAGTCAATGAAGGGGATGCCGGCGTGCCGAGCGGCGAACATCATGACCATCGGTTGCACCGGCAATTGGTCAGCAGGCTGGCCGGCAACGACACTGCGGATGCGTTCCAGCGAGGTCATGGATGGTACCGAGTAAAGGCGAGGAGATTTTCCGGTGGTGTGCCACGCGGGATTTCGCAGCCCGCCCCGAGGATGAAGTTCTGACCAGCTTGCCGGTGACATTCGGCGATGGCGGCGGTGACGCTGGCGGGAGTGCCGTTTTTGACGATCCGGACGGGATCAATGTTTCCGAGCAAGACTTGCCGGTCGCCCATGGCTTGCCGGGCTTGGTCGACCGGGACCATGAAGTCCAAATCCACGATGTCGCAGCCCAACCGGCCGACATCGGCCAGGGAGGCGGTGATGTTGCCGCAGATGTGCAGCCGGACTTTCGCGCCGAGTGCGTGAAGGCCGTCCACGAGTTGTTTTTCAAATGGCCAGACGAATTCCCGGTAAATTTCCGGGCCGACCAACGACGCGGCGGCATCGCCCACGCCGATGAGTTCTGCGCCGCGGGTGATCTGCTCTTTGGCGAACGCCAGTTCCAGTGTGTTGCAGAAGGCGAACAGGTCACGGACGAAGCTGGGATCGTCGTAGAAATCGAGCATCAAGGTGTTGATGCCGCGCAGGTCGGCTCCCTCGGCGCACGGGCCTTCGATCCAGCCTTCGACGAGTTTGGTGCTGCGCCGCTGCTGATAGATTTCGAGAACCTTCAGCCGGTTGCCCATGCGGCCAGCCGTCGGCTCGGGGAGCTTGAGGTGGGCAAGTTTGGTTTTGTCCTGGAGCAGGGCGTTCGTTTCGTCGAGGGCGGGCGGTTGGTCCGGGCTGAACACGACGGCGGCGCCGCAGTCGGCGGCTTCACACGCGGGGTCGGACATGACGTTGAGGTGATCAATGTCGAAGGCGTCGGCGACGCGAATTTGCGCATCGGCAAGGAGCCGGAAATTCGTGGCGTAGTCGCGATAGGGGAGGCCGGCATACGCGGCGGCAAACATCATCGTGATCGGCATCGCCGGCAAGCGGTCGGTGGGCTGACCGGCGAGGAGCGCGAGGATGCGGTTGCGGCCGGTCATGCAGGGCACTCCATGAAGGCAGTGACTTTGTCGCGGATGATTTGTTCGCAACCGGGAACGCTTAAAACGTCGCACTCGCTCCCCAGGATAAATGGATGACCGGTGGCGTGCATTTTTGTTAGTAGCTCGCGGGACTTTTCGATGACCGCTGCGCGGGTGATGACTTCATCGGAGTAAAACTTCTTCGTCGGCAGGTTGCCAAAGAGGACGATGTGATCCGGCAGGAGTGCCGCATCTTCCCAGAGAATCCGGGAACTGCCCAAGCTGAGCAGCACGGGGTCGAGCGTTGTGAATTGGCGGACCATGTCGTCGGTTAATTCCCCGCAATCGTGCAGGATCAGATCCGCCCCGGCATCGGCCAGCAGTTCTTTGATGTGCCGGTTGGGCGCCATGACGTAGCGCTCGAAAATATCGGTGCCCTCGGCGAGTTGTTTGGGCGAGAAATAGACCTTGTTGGCAGCCGGCTCGCAGATGATCACGGCTTTGGCGCCGGCTTCCAGTTGGGTCGTCAGCGAACGAAGGATGATCCGTAGCGCGAGGTCGAGAGACTGTTCCACGGTGGCGACTTCGGGGTCTTCGGCGGCGCTGACGCCGCTGCCGGCCATGAACACGGCGGTGATCGGGTCGGCGATGAGTTTCGTCATCAGCGAAAACGGGCCAATGCTCATGCCGACCGGCAGGAGGTCGGTGTGGCGGGCGATGTAGGCCACGGCATCCACGGTGGTCTTCCAGCGGCCAGATGCCGGCTCGTGGAGGCGTTGACACAGGTGGGCGTGCGCGTCCTCCGTGAGCGGACGGTCGAAGTGATAACTGTCAATCTGTTCTGCCGGCACACCGAGGCGCTGGAGCAGGGTGGTCTTCTCAATGGTCAAGTCCATCAACGGCACCGCCAACGGCGTGCGATACCGGCGGGCGGCTTCGGCGACGACGACCCCGAGGCGTTGGCCGTCCTCGCGAATCACTTTGGCGTCGGGTTTTTCGTGGAGCACCAAGTCGGTGCCGATCGGCATTCGTAAACCGGCGGCGGCAAGATCGTGAAAGAGGCCGCGCTTCATAGTTGGGTCACTCGAGTTCGTAATCCTTTGCGACGAATTTTGTCGTGTCCACCAGCCCCAGCATTTGATTGATGAAATCGCCCTCGCGGCCGGGGAGCGCTTGGAGGGCTTCTTCCATTGTGTCGAGCCAGACGACTTCGCGGTCCGGGATTTTTACGGCATCCACACTTTTGGCCTCGCGGAGCAGACGGATCGCCGTCAACGCAGCGGCTTTGCCGGCGTCGTAGTGGTTTTTTGAGCGGACGATGGCTTCGGCAATCGCGATCGCGCATTCGGGTTTGAGGATGAACGCTTGCGGGTCGAGACGGGCGTCGGAGTTGACGAGCCATTTCCGATAGAGCAGGGCGGCATTTGGGCCGTCGGCCAACGCCTGATTCATCAGCCGGCAATCGTAGATGAGTTGTTCGACGTAACAGGTCGGGGCCATGCCGCCGAGGAGTTTGATGTTCTGGACGCTTTCGTTCGACCATGTGTCGCACGTCGCGGCGGCGATGTTGCCGACCGGACTGAGGTGCGCGCAAGCGGCGGTCTTGCCCTCCATCGCCATCGGGAAGCCGGTAATCGCCTTAAGGATCGGGTTCTCGTACGCGCAATCCTTGCTTGGTCCGACCGCGCCGCACTCAAACGCGACGAGTGACCGGACGGCGGTGACGGCGCGAACAACGGCGGCGAAGGTGCGCGGAATCATTTTCTGTTCCGCCAACACCATCGCGGTATTGCCGAAGCCGCATGCCGAATCACCGGCCAGGTGGACGTGATGTTTCTTCGCGATCTTTTCGAGTTCCGTCCAGAGGAAGCGCATGTCGCGCACACCCATGGTGCACAATGCAAAAATCACCTGGCTGATGTCGCAGGCCATCAGTGCCTCATCGTTCACTTCCTTGCCGCCGACGGATTCGATGGACAGCAGTTCCGCGCCGGCCGCCGCGCACCCGTCGAAGGTCTGGATCATGCAATCCCACAGCTGACCGGAGCGCATCCGCGGCGGGCGTTCCATCTCGCGGGTGTCGTTGGGCGTGATGCGGAGAACGCTTTTGAGACCGTGCTTGGTGTGGGCAAGTTCGAGTCCGTCGAGGAGGATTTTCGTCAATTCGATGCCCCAGGCCGGGTTTTCGGTCATCGGCGGCACCGTTTCGAATTCGACGACCAATCCCGGCGCTTCGAGTTCCGCCGCGCGCAACGCGGCGCCGGTGATGATTTCCTGATAATGGCGGCGCACCTCCGGCATTGTGTCCGCATTCACAAGCATCGGCGGCAAAGTGAAATTCAGTTCGGGGTAAACGAGACCGCCGCCGATGACCAAGCCGTGTTTGGTGGTCAGCGGTTTTGGCGCGGTGCCGAAACGCAACTCATCCGGGCGCTTCAGCGCCAGCGACGTGTATTTCATTTGATCCCCCGTTGATTAGGCGGCGACGAGTTGGTGCACCACGTCCACCGCGCTGGCCGCGTCGGGCGCGAAACCATCCGCACCGATTTCCTTGGCGAAATCCTGCGTGATCGGCGCGCCGCCGATGACGACTTTAACGCTGTTCAGTCCAGCCGCGCGCACGGCGGCAATCGTGGTCTTCATGGAGGGCATCGTGGTAGTCAAGAGCGCGGACAAGCCGATGATGTCAGCTTTGTGCTCCTTGGCGGCGGTGACAAACTTCTCCGCCGGCACGTTCGTGCCGAGATCAATGACGCCGATGTTCGCGCCTTTCCACATCATCATGACGAGATTCTTGCCGATGTCATGGAGATCGCCTTGGACGGTGCCGATGACGGCAGTGTACTTTGGTTTGATGCCGGCTTTGACAAGGAGTGGTTCAAGCAACTGCATCGCTTCCTTCATCGCGCGCGCGGCGATCAACATTTCCGGGACGAAGATTTCGTTCTTCTTGAACTTCTCACCGACCGCAGCCATACCGGGAACGAGACCCTTCTCGACGATATCCAAGGGTTTCATACCTTCATCGAGAAGCGCCTGCGAGAGACGTTTGGCCTCGTTGCGGTTGCCCTTTTCGACTGCAGCGCTGAGTTGTTTCAATGCTTCGCTCATGTAGGATCTCCAGTTAAATGGTGGTTCGGGTTCACCTCGTAGCAATGGTAATGCCGAGAATTGATGCTTGTTTCTAACTGCTTGACCGTGGGAAGTATATGCAAATCGGTGGGTCTTTCTTGTGGGCTTCCAGTCTGACAAGTTGTCATGCAAAGGCATGTGGATTCGACAGAGTGTCCACATACTGCATCAACCGGTGGGAGAGTGCGTGTTTATGACCAGAGGGCTCATTCATTGCACTCCTCCGACACTTTGGTGGTGATAAATGCCGTACAGATGGAAGTCCTACCGCAGGAGGCTTGCCGGTTAGGATACGCGCACTGGAAGTAACCGCTCACCGACGGATAACCAGAAAAAGTCTGATCGCGAGGGCAAGTCGGGTTTACTCGGAAGGAGTATCAGACTTTGGTCAGAGTAAGTTCGTTCGGACTCACGGAGACTCGATTAACAGGCTTCGTTGAGCTGTATGACCTGTCGGATGAGCCTGCCAACCAGTCACCAAATTGGCCGGGGAGCATCCGCAGCCAAGAATTACGTCAGTTGAACCCACCCAATCCGGCAACGGCCGATTGCCTTGGGGACCGACTCTGTTAGTATGTCGGAGTGATCAAAGTCTCGCGGACATTCAAAGAGAACGTTTTGGCGTATGGGTTTCTGATACTCAGCATCGCCGTGTTTGTGATTTTGGCCCTCGGCGCCTGGTACGGGGCGACATCACACCGTCCCGCGCCAACTCCCGAGCACGTGGAGCAGTAGGCGCACCCCAAAGCCGGTTGCGCCCGGCGCGAGATACGGTTTCTCTTTTCCGGAATAAGCGGTGCCGGCGATGTCGAGGTGGATCCATGGAGTGGTCTGCGCGTATTTTTCGATGAACGCCGCCGCAGTGATGGCGCCGCCTTCCCGTCCGCCGGTGTTCTTGTGGTCGGCCACTTCACTTTTGATGGCGTCGCGGTATTCCTGCCAGAGTGGGAGCGGCCAGCAGCGTTCGCCGGTGCGTTCGCCGGCGGCCCGCAGGGTTTCGCTGAAGCCGGCATGGTTGCTGAACAACCCGGCTGCGTGGTTGCCCAGCGCGACGACACAGGCGCCGGTCAGGGTCGCAAAATCCACGATGGCTTGGGCCCCGCGTTCGCGGGCATAGGTGATGGCGTCGCCAAGGACAATGCGGCCTTCGGCGTCGGTGTTGATGACTTCGATGGTGACGGCGCGTTTGTCCTTCCCCCGGTAACTGGTGACGATATCGCTGGGCCGGTAGCTGGTGGAGCTGGGCATGTTTTCGGCCGCGGCGATGATGGCGAGGACGTTGACGGGGAGTTGGAGTTCGGCGACGCCACGCATGATGCCGAGGACGGCGCAGCCACCGCACTTGTCGAATTTCATATCTTCCATCCGGTCGGCGTGTTTGAGCGAGATGCCGCCGGTATCGAAGGTGATGGCTTTGCCGACCAGGGCGAAGGGTTGCTGGTCGGCCGGGCCGCCGCGGTATTCGAGGATGATGAGGCGCGGTTCGTTGGCGCTGCCGCCGCCGACGGCAAGGATTCCGCCGAAGTTTTTTTCTTTTAGCGCGGCTTTGTCGAGAATCTGACAAGTGAGACCAACTTCGTCGGCCAGTTGCCGGGCGCGGTCGGCGAGGGTGGCCGGGGTGATGATATTGGGTGGGAGGTTGGCGAGGGCGCGGGCATAGCTCGCGGCGCGCGCGGTGACTTGGGCGCGGTGGACGATTTGCCGGGCGACGGGTAGATCGCTGCCAGCCGGCAGGCAGATGGTGAGGGTTTTGAACTCACCGGGCGTTTCGACTTGGAATTCGGTGAACTTGTAGAGGGCGAGTTCGGCGGCTTCGACGACGGTAAAGAGCGCGTCATCGGTGGGGAGGTTGAGGTGGACGGTAGCGCGGTCGAGGCCGGCGGCGCGAAGTTTTTTGATGGCTGTACCGGTGGCGCGGCGGAGTTTTTCGAGAGTGAATTCAGTGCGTTGGCCGAGGCCGACGAGGAGGAGCCGGCTGGGTTTGCCACTGCTATGGAGGAGGAGGAGTTGACTATCGGTGCCGTTGAATTCTTTGGTGGTGAGCCGCCGGAGGAGATTGCGCAAGGCGACGGGAAGGGCGGGGCGTTCATTTTGGAACGCATAGAGGACAACGACAGGACTCGGTTGTGAAAAGGCTGACTTGGCGTTGACGGTAACATTCATGGGTGCGGGACTATAGGACGGGCGCGAGATGACGTCAACGAGCGGCATTGCGGCTGCTATTGGATGGGGTGGATGACTCTTACTTATGGCATTTTTCGACAAACTCAGCGGGTTATTTAGTCCGGATCTGGTGCAGGCGTGTCTGGTGTTGGCGCTGATCAGTGCGGCGGTGGTGATCGGGCTGTTTGCGTATGTCGGCCAACGCACGGAGCGGGCGTCGTACCGGTATTGGACGATCGGTTGGCTGTTTTACGCGGTATTTTTGGCGGCCATGATTGCGGCCGATTTCATGGTGCAAAATTGGCAGTTGGCGGCGGTGCCGACAGCGTGCGCGGCTTTGAGTGCGCTGTTTATTTTTGCCGGCAACATGGAGGTGGTGGAACGGCCGGTGGGGCGCAACCGGATTTTCATCCTCGCACTGGTGATTGTGGCGCTCAACTATTTGGCGCATCGGGAGGGGTTTGCATATTGGTTCAGTTGTCCGGCGTTTTGGGCCTTGGCGGCCGTGGCGGTGCATGCCGGGCGGTTGTTTTATCTGTCCCGAACGACAACGGTGGGGGCGAAATTGGTGATGACCGGTTATACGGTTTGGGCGGCCATGGTGGTGGCGGTGCCGTTGATCGAGCGGGTTCCGGTCTTATTCGGGTTGAACGGATTTATATCAGCGGCGTGTCTGATGGCGGTGGCGTTGGGCGTGATTTTGGATCACCAGTTGACGAATTCGGAGCAGAAATATCGGGCGTTGATGGAAGGCTCCAGTGACGCGTTGTTCATGGTGGATTTGTGGTCGCTGAAGGTGGTGGATGCGAATCAGGCCGCGAGCCGGCTGGCGCGCCGCAGTGCCGACGAGTTGGTCGGCGTGGATTTCCCCGGGATGTGTCCGGAGTTGCGGAAAGCCGGCAAGACGATGCTGGATCACCGGCGGATGTTTGCGGATGTTTTCAAACCGTTCAATGAGTTTCATCTGGTTCGCAGTGATGGGTCGTTGGTGCTGTGCGAGGGCGATACCACGTTGGCGCAGTGGCAGGAACGAGCGGTAGTGCAGGTGCGGTTGCGGGAATTGGATCCGGCGAAAAATCTGGGACCATTGGTGCGGCGGGCAGAGAAGATGTCGTCGTTGGGACAGTTGATTGCCGGGGTGGCGCATGAGTTGAACAATCCGCTGGCGGTGGTGGTCGGGTACGCGCAAATTCTCGCGAAACAACCGAACGAGAGTGAGTTCATGCGGACGTACGTCGGGCATATTTTGCACGAGGCCGAGCGGGCGGCAAAAATCGTGCGCGATCTGTTGTCATTTGCGCGGCCTTGTGAGCCAAAGTTTGCGGTGGTGGAGATCAATCAGCTTGTGGCAGCGGTGTTGAAAGTCCGGCAACGGGATCTGGCCGGGCACGCGATTGAGTTGCGGGAAGATCTGGCGACGGGGTTGAGCCAGACGAAGGCCGACGCAATCCAGATTGAGCAGGTGTTGAATAATTTGATCACGAACGCCGTGCATGCGATGACGAGTCAGGCGGGCGCGCGGGTGTTGACGGTGCGGACGGAAGCGCAGGGGATGTTTCTTCGCATCAGTGTGGTGGATACCGGCTGCGGAATTGCGCCGGAGACAATGGCGAAGATGTTTGAGCCGTTTTTCACGACGAAAGCTCCCGGCAAAGGCACCGGGTTGGGGTTGTCCATCTCCCAGAATATTTTGGCGGAACATCACGGGCGGCTCTGGGCGGAGAGCACGGTGGGGAAGGGCAGCACGTTCCATCTCGAACTGCCGGTGGTCCCCTGCGAGGCGCCAGCCCCAGTCCCGGTCGCAACTGAGCCGGTGGCGACGAATGTCAGTGTCAACCAAAACCGGCGGTTACTCGTGGTGGATGATGAGCCCGGCATCCGGGATGTGTTGACAGCGATTTTGGCGAGTTGTGGTTATCAAGTGACGGGGGCAGCCAACGGGGTCGAAGCGCTGGCCGAGATTCGCCGGCAGGAGTTTGACCTGATCATCACGGACATGTGCATGCCCGAAATGGATGGTGAGAAGTTATACGATACGATCCAGGCGAAACATCCCAAGTTTGCGGATCGCATGATCTTTGTCACCGGCGATACCGTCAGTGTCAAGTCGCGGACGTTCTTGGAGCGGACGGGTTGCCGGTGGTTGAGTAAGCCCTTCAATATCAACGATGTGGAAGAAGCCGTCGAAACTTTCTTGCACGAACGGTTGGATAAATTGACGGACGGCACGCCGTTCGCTGTAAACCAGATGAAAGAACTGCTGCGGCACACATGAATTTCGACAATTACAAAGTCCTTGTCACAGCGGCGATGGACTTCAGCTTTCCGCCGGAGTGGGTCAAGGCGGCATTGGTTTTGTCGTTTTTCAGCACGTGGGTGGTGATTGGCGTGTTTTGGTATCTTAACCGCCTGACGAAGAAGACCTATTTCAGTTTGTGGACAATCTCGTGGATGTTTTTCTCGGTTTGGCTGGCTGCCTCGATTCAGTTGGAAGAGACGCCCGACCAACCATTGCTGATGATGGTGCGCCGAGCGTGCATTGGGGTTTGCGCGTTGTTCATGTTCTGGGGCAGTTTTGAAATGACCGGCTCGATGCGGCGCTCTCGCCGGGAGTTGGGGTTGGGGATTTTGCTGACGTTGGTCTGGAGTTATACCGCCGCCTATGTCGTGAAAGATCAACCGTGGATTACCGTGCCGGTCTTTGCCTTGTTTGGCGCGGCCAGTCTCTACACTGGCCGATTATACCTGCGGATGCGCAGCCGGTACCGAGGCGCGAGCATGTTGGCGACCGGGTTCATGCTTTTCGGAGTCCAACTTTTCTGCCGGCCATTCATCGAGGATGGCACCGCCTTGGCGCTCACCTGTAATTATGTGATCACGTCCATCCTGGCGGTGTTTATTGCGCTCGGGATGATCGTGCAAACACTGGAACAGGGCCGGGAGCAGAACGACACGCTGGTCGAAGAATTCAAACGCGGCATGACCGTCCGCCGGCTCCTCGAACAGGAAGTCACCGTGTCGGAGCAAAAATACCGGGCGCTCTTTGATTCCGCGACGGACGCGTTGTTCTTGGTGGATTTGGAGACATTAAAAATCCTCGAGTACAATCTCGCCGCGGCGACCTTCGTTGGCGACAAGCCCTCGGATGGGATTGACCGATCCTTTCTCGACTTGTGCCCGAGCTTGCGCGGCATCAGCCGGAATTCACTCTTGGACAACAAACGGATGTTCGATGAAGTCTTCGGCGACTCCCACGAATTCACCATGCTGAGGCCCGACGGATCGCAAGCGCCCTGCGAAGGCACCGCCACGCTCGTGCAATACAACCGCCGCTCGGTTCTGCAACTCGACATCCGCGAAATCACCGAGCGCAAGCGCCTCGAACAACAACTCCGCCAATCCGAAAAACTCTCCGCCCTCGGCCAATTGACGGCTGGCGTCGCCCACGAATTGAACAATCCGCTCGCAGTCATCATGGGCTACTCCCAGGTCCTCGCCAAACAAACGGAGAGCAACCCGAAACTCAAAGGCGACATCATCAAAATCCTCCGCGAAAGCGAACGCGCCGCCAAGATCGTTCGCAACCTCCTCACCTTCGCCCGGCCCCGCGAACCCCAGATGTTGACCGTGGATATCAACCGGCTCATCGCCAATATCCTCGAAGCCTACGAGACCGAATTCGAGAACGCCATGGTGCACGTCCAGACCGCACTTGCGCCCGACCTGCCACGCACCGTTGCCGATCCGCATCAGATAGAACAAGTCCTCGCCAACCTCGTCATCAACGCCATCCAAGCAATGGGCAACTCGACCGCCGGCCGCAGCCTGACGGTCGGCACTGAAGTTTGCGAGCGGATGATTCGCGTGACGATCAGTGACACCGGTCCCGGCATCGCGCCGGAAGTGGTCTCGAAAATATTCGATCCGTTCTACACCACCAAATCGCCCGGCAAAGGCACGGGCCTCGGCCTCTCCATCTCGCACAGCATCATCCACGAACATCGCGGTCGGATCTGGGTGCAAAGTGAACTCGGCCACGGCGCGACCTTCGTCATCGAACTGCCGCTCATTGCCCGCACCATCGAAGAGCAACTCGCCGAAAACCCCGTCGTCCCCGCCGCCCCGGTGGCAGATCCGGCGGCGGGCAGTTACCGGCTGTTGATTGTGGATGACGAACCGGGGATTGTCGAAGTCCTCCACGCGATTTTTACCGGCTGTGGCTACATGGTGGACACAGCCAACAACGGCAATGAAGCGCTCGAAAAAATTGCCGACCACCACTACAATCTGATCATCTCCGACCTCTGCATGCCGGGAGTCGACGGCGAAGAGTTGTACCGGAAAGTCAAAGCGCTCGATTCCGAATTGGCCGCGCACATCATCTTCGTGACCGGCGACACCGTTAGCAACAAATCCCGCAGCTTCCTCGAATGGACCGGCAATCGCTGGTTCAGCAAACCCTTCAACATCCGCGAACTCGAAGAAGTCGTCGCCAACTTCCTCAAGCAGAACGAAACCGCGCCGGTCGCCTGACGTTTTCCGATTGCACCTTGTCACCCCCCGGCATCGCTGTTACTGTCGGTCTCGAATTCGCCTTACGATGTCATCACCAGTGCTACGTCGAATCGTTGTGTTTTGCCTGCCGGGGATTGGCGACGCCATTCTCTTTACCCCTGCCTTGACCCTGTTGCGGCAGGCGTATCCCAGCGCGCACATCGCGGTTATCACAATGTTTCACGGCACCGCCGAAATTCTCGCCGCGAATCCTGATCTCGATGAAGTGCATCATTTCGATTTTTTCAACTCCTCTGCCTGGGCCAGTCTCCGCTACCTCCGGCAACTGCGACGCGACCGGTATGACTTGAGTCTCATGTGTTTTCCCTCGAACCGGTTTGAATACAACTGCGTCAACCGCTTCGTCGGCCGCCGCTGGCGGGCCGCCCACCGATACCACCGGCACAGTTGGCGCAACGGCTGGTTCCTCAACAATATCGTCGTCCGCGAATCCGGCGCCATTCACAACGTCACGGAAAATCTCCGCCTCCTCCGCGCCATCATCGCGCGCGTTGGCAGCGAGATTCCGGCGGCTGACTTGCCGGTCGATGCGGAGTTGACACTCAAGATCCGGGTGCCGCCGGACGATGCCCGGTATGCGGACGAATTTCTGACCGGTCATCGGGTGGCGCGGGCGGATTTGTTGTTTGGATTTCACACCTACAGCAGCACGTTCAAAAACATGCACCGCAAGTGCTGGGACCGGCAAAACTTCGCGGACTTGATCGCGCAACTGCACTCCCGGTATCCGGGCGCGCGCTTCCTCTTATTCTCCGGTCCGCACGATGAAGAAGTGACGAAGTTCATCATCGCGCGCGTGGACGGGCGCGTCATTCCGGTCCGCGAGACCAATCTGCGCCGTGCCGCGGCCATCATGCAACGCTGCCGGTTGTTTATCACCAATGATTCGGGACCGATGCATCTGGCGGCGGCATTGCGGGTGCCGGTCGTGGCGTTGTTCGGGCCGACGGACGCTCGGCGGTTGCACCCGTGGAGCCAGGTTTACACGGTGGTGCGGCGGGATTTACCATGCAGTCCCTGTTTC
The DNA here is from genome assembly GCA_022072455.1 of Verrucomicrobiia bacterium. Taxonomy (GTDB): domain Bacteria; phylum Verrucomicrobiota; class Verrucomicrobiia; order Palsa-1439; family Palsa-1439; genus CAINDI01. Next base: position 71,889 of record JAJVHY010000024.1, read on the forward strand.
CAATATTCACCGGCACCACTGAGTTGCCCCGCCAATCTCGACTACGCCTGTATGCGTGAAATCACCCAGGCCGAAGTCCAGCAGGCCGTCGCGAATTTGCTGGCGCAGACTTCCCCCTTGAATACCGGTCCGGGACAACCGATATATCCAACAGCATGAACTCGGTCGCCGGTATCCTTCACGAAGCGGGACGCGTCTTTAACAAGACCGACCTCGACAGCCTGATTCTCTTCGTCACCAACGCCTGCAATCTGAGCTGCGGTTTCTGCTGTTATGCTGACAACCTCAATCAGACGAAAGACATCCCGTTCGATGGCCTGCTGAAGTTGAGCGCCACGATGCCGAAGTTTCGCGCGCTGCTCATCTCGGGCGGTGAGCCGTTCATTCGTCCGAAGCTCGACGAGATCATGCTCGCGTTTGCCCGCAACAACGATATCCATACCATCTACATCCCCACGAACGGTTGGTACCTCGACCGCACGGCCGCGATGTGCAAATCGTTCCTCGAACAGAACCGCGAGGTGATGCTGACGTTGAGTTTCTCTGTGGACGGCTTGGAAAAGACGCACGACGCCATTCGTTCCAAGGGCAAACCTGGCACCTTCGCGAATCTCTGCAAGACCATCGAATTTCTCTCCCCGTGGCGCGAACAATATCCCAACCTCCGGCTCCGCGTGAACAGCGTCGTCACGCCCGACAACATCGGCGAAATCCCGGCCACGATTGATTTCTTTCACAACCGGTACACCCTCGACGAGCACGCGCTGGAAATCGTTCGCGACCTCAGTTGGCTCGGTGCGCATCATGATTCCGCCGAGCGGAAAAGCATCGCCGACCGGTATCTCGAACTGGTGGACTACGCCTACGATCTCTATTACGCCCGCAACTCCGCACCCCGCCGCAGCGTTATCAATCGTATCCCGGAAAGCATCGGCAACATGCTGCTCTACGCCCACAGCCGGGCGATGGCTGAAATCAAACGGGACCGTATCAAAGGCCAGCTCTGGCCCATGCCCTGCACGGCCGGCAAAAAGATTCTCGTCGTCAGTGGCTCCGGCAGCCTGCGCGCCTGCGAACATCGCGGCGAAGTCATTGACCTCCGCAAATTCGAATTTGATTTCCAGAAAGCCATGGCGACCGGCTTGATGGAAAAAGAATGCGCCGCCATCGCACACGACCGGTGCGACTGCATCCACGGCTGCTTCGTCGGCAACAGCCTGCAACATTCGCCCAAAGCGATCCTCACCAAAGTCCTCCCCAAAGCGGTCCATCATCTGTCGGACGACCGGAAGCCCGTCGTTTCACCCAACCCGCGTCCCGTACCGGCATGAAGCGCCGGCTGGTCTGCTTCTCGGCGTACTCGGCCAATCTCCGCGCAACCGCTTTCACACGTTTCCTGCGCGCCGCCGGTTACGAGATTATCGAACCCAACCCGCACGGCCCGCCCGGCTCGATCCTCGAACTCGCCCTGACACTGCTCCCAAACTGCTGGCTGGCGTTGACCGTACGCGCCGACCTTGCGGCTGGTTTCAAACCCCATCCGAACGTCACACTTCCGTTGCTCATCTGTAAATGGCGCGGCATCGCGACGTGGATTGACGTGGACGACCTCGACCACGCCTACCGGGAAGGGTGGATTTCCCGGCTCGTTGAGTGGCTCCAACGCCCGTTTCCCCGGCAATTCACCATCATCAGCTACCACAACCAACTCCTGCGTGATTATCTGATCAACCAGATGCGCTGCGCTCCCGAGCGGCTTGTCCGCATCCAGCAGGGCGTGGACTACGCATTCTTCAACCGTCCCGCCACTCCCGCCGCCGTTACCGGCGAACGCATCGCGCTCTATGCCGCGCACCTCAACGTCGCCTGTGACCTCGACCCGGTTCTCCAAGCCTGGAAATTAGTTACCACGAAAATTCCCGGCGCCGTCCTCCTCATCATCGGCGGTGGACCGTTGCTCGGACATTTTCAGAAAATGGTCGCCGATCTGGGGCTAGCGGGCCAGGTGCAATTTACCGGCGAAGTGCTGCACGCCGACGTGCCCCGGTATTTTGCCCGTGGCGAACTCGCGTTGCTCTACATGACCAACCGGTTGGTCAACAAGTACCGGTGTTCGCTCAAACTCCGCGAATACTTCGCTGCCGGACTCAAGGTCGTCTGCAATGACTGTGGTGAATTGCCGGAATACGCCCACCTGACTTACCAAACGTCCAGTGACGTGACCGAATTTGCCGGGATGATTGTGCGGATCTTCAGTGGCCACGACGATTGCCGGCAACACAAGGCCCGGCAGTTCGCCGCCGAACAACTGGATTGGCCGCGCCTCATCTCCGCCGCAGCCGTCGAGCTTGAACGCCGGCAACAAAAAACCCGGTAAGCCACAGTCGGCATACCGGGTTTTTGGGAGTTTTTTCGCTTACCAAGTCTGTTCGGGCGGCGCAGCCACCACACCCGATCGTTTCGCCGCCGGTAAGTAGGCGGCTTCGGCGTAGTCACGAACCATCCGTGCGGTGCTGAAACGGGGGACGACGGTGGCCATCGAAGCCTTCATCAGTTTGATCCAGTCGCGCGGGAGACCGTCGGCGTCGCGCTTGTAGTAGGCCGGCGCGATTTTGTTTTCCATGAGACTGTAGAGCGATTCGCTGTCGTGCGCGTCTTGGGCGTCGGGGTTGTCGAGTTCTTTGCCTTCGCCGATCGTCCAGCCGGCCTCGGGGTTGGTGACTTCGCACCACCAGCCGTCGGCAATGGAGAAGTTGATGCCGCCGTTGATGGGCGCTTTCATGCCGGAGGTGCCGCTGGCTTCATGGGGGCGGCGCGGATTGTTCAGCCAGACGTCCACGCCTTGGACGAGCATCCGCGCGACGCGCATGTTGTAATTTTCGATGAAGACGATGTGACCGCGCAGGTCACTGTGCCGCGAAACCTCAAAGATGCGGCGGATGAGTTCTTGGCCGGGTTTGTCGGCGGGATGCGCTTTGCCGGCAAAGACCATCTGGATCGGCCGTTCGACGTTTTTCAAGATGCGGCGGAGCCGGTCGAAGTCGCGGAAGAGGAGGTCGGCACGTTTATAGGTGGCAAACCGGCGGGCAAAGCCGATGGTCAGCCACTCGGGATTGAGGAGTTCTTCGAGTTCCCGGAGTTCGTCGGGCGAGTTGCCATGCCGGGCGAGTTGACTGCGGACGCGGCTGCGGGTGAACCGGATGAGGTTTTCTTTCTGCATCTGGTGGACTTCCCAGAGTTCTTTGTCCGGGATGTTGGCGGTGCCGCGTTTCCAGAACAGCTCGTCCATCAAATTGTCGCGCCAGGCCGGCGTCAGATATTTGTCGAGCACGTCGCTCATTTGGAAACCGAGCCAGGTTTGGGTGTGGACGCCGTTGGTGATGGCTTTGACAGGGTGCTCGTTGGGTTTGACGTTTTTGAAGACGTGCCGCCACATGTCGTTGCTGACTTGGCCGTGGAGTTGGCTGACGCCGTTGCAGTAGCTCGAGAGGTTCAGCGCGAGGATGGTCATGCTGAACGGATGGTGATTCTCGCCTGCCGCCGGCATGCCGAGGTCGATGAGTTGCTCCATCGTGACGCCGGATTTTTCGCAGTAGTCAGCGAAGTATTTACGGATGAGATACGTGTCGAATGCTTCGTTGCCGGCGGGTACGGGAGTGTGCGTGGTGAAGACCGAACTCTTCGCGACTTCTTTGCAGGCGTCGGCAAAACTCAGGCCGGTCTTGAGGTATCCGCGGATGCGTTCGAGGGTGAGGAACGCGCAGTGGCCTTCGTTCATGTGCCAGCAGGAGGGTTCGATGCCGAGGGCTTTGAGGACGCGAACCCCGCCCATGCCGATGACGATTTCCTGACAGATCCGCATTTCGCGGCCGCTGACGTAGAGCTGGCCGGTAATCGGACGATCGGCCGGTTCGTTCTTCGGGTTGTCGGTGTCGAGCAGCAAGACCGGCACGCGGCCAACTTGGGCGAGCCAGACGCGGATGTAAATCTGCCGCCCCGGAAAGGGGAGGCTGACGACGAGTTGCCGGCCATCGTCGCCGAGGAGTGGGAGAATGGGCAGGCGGGCGAAGTCGTATGAGGGATAGAAATGCTGTTGCCGGCCATCTGGTTCGACTTCCTGTTCGAAGTAGCCGTTCTTGTAGAGGGGGCCGATGCCGATGAACGGGAGGCCGAGGTCGCTGGCGGATTTGCAGTGGTCGCCGGAGAGGATGCCGAGACCACCGGAGTAGGTGCGAAGACTTTCGTGAAAGCCAAATTCGGTGGAGAAATACGCAAAGGGGCCGCCGGCATACTCGGGATGATTCTTGGCGAACCATGCGGTGCCAGTAGACTTCAGGTACGTGTCGAACTCGCGCAGCACTGATTTGTACATCGTGAGAAACACGTCGTCTTCAAGCAGCGTTTCCCAGTGGTGTGGTTCGATGTTGATGAGAAGTTCGACCGGGTTGCGGTAGATCGCCCAGAGGCCGGGCTGGATGTGTGCGAACATCCGTCGGGCTTGGGGATTCCACGACCACCAGAGGTTGTAGGCGAGGTCGCGCAGGCGAGCGACTTCGGTGGGGAGCTCGATATCGGCGAGCGGCGCAGAACGGAATTTCAAAAGATTTTTGTCCATAATGAATCCTGAAGAAGGGTCTGGCCGCTCAGCTGGCGGCGGCCATGACCAATTCGTCCACGTTGACGCCGCGCAACTCGAAGAGTCGACGCACGGTATCGTCAATGATGTTGTTCGGGCAGGAGGCACCGGCCGTGATGCCGATGTAGACATTGCCCCGCGGCAGCCAGTTCTCGGTGAGAACTTCCTCCTGCTGGTGCAGGTTGAAGTGCAAAATCGCGTTGTCGGAGAGAATCTTCGACTTGTTGCGGATGAAATAGCAGGGAACTTTCTCCGCGCTCATTTCCGCGAGATGAGTCGTGTTGCTGGAGTTGTAGCCGCCGACGACGAGCATGAGATCAAGCGGCTCGTGGAGCAGGGTGATGAGCGCGTCCTGCCGTTCCTGCGTTGCCCCGCAAATCGTGTCGAACATCCGGTAATGCTGATCAATCGTTTCGGCGCCGAATCGGTCCACCATCGCTTGCCGGAGGCGGCGCTGGATTTCTTCGGTCTCGCTCCGGAGCATCGTGGTTTGATTGGCGACACCGATGGATAGCAGGTCTCGGTCGGGGTCGAAATCCGGAGAGTGCGCGCCATCGAACTTTTTCAGGAACGCCGCCTTGTCGCCGCCCTTGCGGATGTAATCGCAGACATAATCGGTCTCCGCGAGGTTGAGGACGACGAGGTAATGGCTGTCATGCGTGGAAGTGGCTCGCGAACTCGTCGCCTTGGTTTCCTCGTGCAGTGCCTTACCGTGGATGATCGAAGTGAATTTTTCTTTGGCGTTTTGTGTGACGCGTTTCCAAACGCTCATCACATCGCCGCATGTGGTATCCACCAACTGACAGCCCTTGGCCTTAAGTTTCTCCATGACCTTCATTTCCGCGCCAAAGGCCGGGATGATGACCACATCGTTTTCCTTCAACTGCTCGACGTCCGCACTCTTGTTTGGCCCGGACAGAAACTTGATGCCCATCGCGATCAACTGCTCGTTGACCTCGGGGTTGTGAATGATCTCGCCGAGAATATAGATCGGCTGATTTGGAAACACCTTGCGCGCCGCATACGCCAAATCAATCGCGCGCTCGACGCCGTAGCAGAAACCGAATTCCTTCGCGAGTCGCACCTTTAACCCGCCGGCTTCGAGCGTGCCACCCCGTCCGCGGAGTTTCTCCACGATCTGACTTCGGTAATGCAGTTCCACCTGTTCCCGAACCGCTTCCATGATGTCGGGACGACGGAGGTTGACTCGTTGTGGTTTGGCGACTGGTGCGTCTGTGCTCATATCTGGCATTATTACTGGAATACCGGTGGAGGCGGAAGCACGAAATCCCGGTACTGATTGGGGTCGCCCGGCTTGCCGGCTTCGGCAGCTTTGATGAGATTGAAGGTCTCGCGGGCCGTCACGTAATGCAGCTTGACCGGCAACTGCGCCAACGCCTCGTGCAATGTCCCGTCCAACACCGCCGCCATGTTTCGCTCCTGGCAACCGTGCGTGTGAACCTTCACAAAAACCCAATCTGGTTTACCGGCAACACCAATGCGCTGCTTGAGCCACAAATGCGCCCGCTCGAGAGTTGCCGGCGAGTAACCAGCCACGTCGGCGTTCTCAATCTTGCGCCGCCGCCAGTTCAACGCCAACGGCCCCTGCACGATCAACAAATCGCCGGTGGCATGTCCACCCACGCGCACATCCACGCCGGTGTCATGCGACTTTGGCTTTAACGGATCGTCGGTCGCGTAGTAGATCGAATTGACCTTCCGAGTCTGCGTGTCGCTCGGCGCGCTCGGCAACGTGAAATCCGCATAGCAGCCGGTTTCCTTCAGGATGAGCAGCTCATTGTTGACGCCGCACCAATCACCATCGCGCCGGGAATTATCGAGACACCAGTTGCCGTGAATGAAGCCGTACCGGTCATGCGAAAGAAATCCGTGCGATTTCAGTTTCACTTTGAAGTCGAGCAGACCGGCCCGCAAATTCTCCGCCGTGTCGTTGCGGTGATGGAGGTGAATCTCCACTTCGCCAAAGCCTTGCCGGCAGAGTTTGGCGAGGTCGGCGAGAAACTCCGGCCGGTATTCCTCGGCAGGATAAAAGAACGAATGTTGCGGAGGTTTGCCGTCCACGTCGCGAAATCGGGCGAGTTTTGGATAGTTATCGAGCCAGTGCTTTACACGCGACTTGCCATCACCGCCATTCCACAGCGGCTCGTAGTGATCGCAGAAGCAGAAGAACAAATGCGTCAGCGAAACGAATTCGCCCCGCTTGCGCGAAGCGAGATAGCCGGGCAGCCATTGATGAATATTACGCAGCACGATTGGGCAGTTTGGCAGAAAACGTTTCGCAGGTAAAACGCTATTCCGTTTGGCGAGGCGAACTTGCGAGGGGGAATCTGGAGATTTGACGGCGGATTGGGAGCGATGCAAGACCGAGAGGGCGACGAGGACGGCGATTCGCTAACTGGTGACTTATCCAGCGGAGCAAGTCAGTAGAGGTGGACTCGTTTTCCGACACAGTGGCAGGCGCGTCGGCAATCTCGGACAAGTCGTCAGCGTGTTGTGCGCAGTTGAACGCGATAATCTATTCGGTCATTCGTTTCCCGCCGTGCGAGTTGCGTGGGCCGGGCGTACCGTCCACGGGTTTCGGCACCGGACTTGCAGGCGCATAATAGTGAAGTTGCCGGGCGCCGGTTACGCGGTCGGAATGGCTTTCCGACGGTACAGTTCGAGTTTCTGCGCCGGTTTGGGATTCGATTCAGTTTCCGCTTTCAGCAGTATTTACAGTTTACAGAGTTGACCCCAATTATAGGATCATGGAACTATGAGTTCAGAATATGCGAATCTCACGAATTGACTTAGTAGCGCTGATTGGGTGTGGGTTGGCAATCAGCGCGAATGCAGCCACGGATGAGTCTGTATTCGCCGACCTAATCGCGCAGGTGAAATCGAATGAGAATGTTGCGTCAAGTGTCGTAATTGAAGGCTACTATACCCGCGTGCTTTACGACGAACGGGGAGGAGAGCAGAACCGGGAGGAATTGGACAGCTTTCGGTTTACCCGTGTGGGAGATGCGGTCAAATTGGAGACGCGTGGTTGGCTATCAATCGCAAGCCCTGATGGTGCCAAACCGTTGATGTCTCCAATTGACAGCGTGTTTTACTATTCGCGTGGATCAGCTGTACGAGCTGGCCCCGGTGCATCAAGGGGCCAAATCTGGCAGCGCTTATGTCCCTCACCGTTTCCGCTATTCACTGGAACTGGCATCCAATGCGTCTCGAGGAATGGCAAGTATCTATTGTTATCTTCTCTGCTTGAAGAACATGCACAACAGGGTAGGCTGCATTACCACACGGAAACTACCGATCCGGGGATTCTGGTGGTTGAGCTTAACGGGAAACCGGAGAACGGGGTTGCTGGCAAGGTAGTGTTCTGGCTTGACACCAAACGTGACTATCTAGTTCTAAAGCGAAAAGCCTACATGATTGGGGTCCCTAAACCGGGAGTGGAAACGTTGCTCGAGGCATTTGAGGCTTCGGCGAAACGGTTCGGTGACTATTGGTTCATTGAGAAGGGCCGCATCGTGCGGTGCCCAGAGCAACAGGACATTTGCGGTCGAAAAGAAGTTGAAGACTTGGTGATTACGAAATTCAGTGTTGTTCCGGCGCTGAAACAACAAGAACTTCAAGCGCCAGCAACAGATCCGGTCGTCTCCCCTGATAACGGAGCCAAGTCGCCACGATCGAGGCCGTGAAATACAACTGTAGCAGCTTGCCTTGAATATGTCGGGTAGGCTCATGGTTATAAGTCGCGAGGGGGGAAAGCTGGACAGGCAAGCATTCCCGAGCTACTCGCACAGACACCGGTGACCATGGAAGCTGAAAGTTCACAAAGTCATCGGGGTCAACTCTGGACACTGGACAGAATGAGGATTGACGCCGGGAAGTGGCGGCGGTAGGCTCGCCGACATGGCGCGACCGTTACGAGTCGAGTTCGCGAATGCCGCGTACCATGTGATGGCGCGGGGCAACGAACGCCGCGCCGTGTACCGCGACGACACGGATCGGCGCCGGTTCCTCGAAACCTTGGGCGAGATGGTCGAACGGTTTGGGGTGCGGTTGCACGCCTATTGTCTGATGCCGAATCATTATCACCTCTTGCTCGACACGCCGCAGGCCAATCTCAGCCAGGCGGTGGGTTGGTTGCAGGTGACGTACACGGTGCGGTTCAACCGGCGGCATCGGCGGAGCGGGCATTTGTTTCAAGGCCGGTTCAAAGCGCAGTTGATCGAGGCGGATGAGTACGCGCAGGGGTTGGTGGAGTACGTGCATCTGAATCCGGTGCGCCCCCGGCAGAAACCGGCGCGGCTCGACCCGGCGCGGGCGTGTGAAATGGACGACTATCGCTGGAGCAGTCATCGAGTCTACGCGGGATGGGAACGGAAGCCGGTCGGTTGGTTGTGCCGGGACTGGCTGCGCTATTGGGGCGCGGAGCCGCGCGAAGCGCACCAGCAGTATCGGCGGTCGGTGGCGCGGTGGTTTGCCGGGGAAGTGGCGAATCCGTGGGCGGGGTTGATGGGAGGACTGGTGTTGGGCGGGGCGGAGTTGTTAGCCAAGGCGCAAGCGCAATTGGGGCGCAAGGCGCGCGCGGAGGAAACGCGGTGGCTGCGGCGGGAACAGGCTAGCAAGTTGCAGGAGCGGCTGGGAGAAATGTTGGCGGTGGAAGGCGATGAACGGGTGAAGATTTGGGCGCGGGTGCGGTTGGGCGGAGAGTGCGGCGGTTGGAGCGTGCGAGCGGAACGGATGCGGAACTCCAACGCAAGATGGCGCGCCTTCGGGAGAATCTGTCCAGCGTCCAGAGTTGACCCCAATGACCCAATGACCCCAATGACCCCGACAAAACCCACAGAATCCACTGGGTAATGCGAAGATTTCACACTTGACTGGGAAGTGGTATGTAGGTTCGAAGAACATCGCCAAAGGCGATCTAGTTAAGCAGAACAATAAGTGGCAATTGTACAGGGACCACGGTGATCACGAATGAATACTGAGCGGTTAATCAGGCGCGAAGTGTCGCTCCTCTGTACCGCTTTGTCTCTCATGTTGATGGAAGTCAACATCCATGCCGGGGAACCCGTTCCCATACATGTTGAGAGAATAATAATGCAACTGACCACAAATCTGACTCTGCGGCAGGTTAGGGTCGTTCAAATCCCGCTAGGCGAGCAGCAGATGCTGTCATCGCCGCTGGTGTTAGTTGGTAACACCGTCCGACTGGAATCAAAAGGAATTACGAGATTACAGCCAAATCCCATCGAGGTGGAACGTTGGCAAGTGATTGTTGAAAATAACGTAGTGCTACATGGAGACAGCCCAGGTAAGCGTGTAGTTGTGGGTGGACTGTTTACGTTCACGAATCCCGCGAATATTCCGCGTGTTCAAATGCCTGAAGAGGGAAAACAGTGCGTCTTCTTTCTACGGACAAATGAAAAGGGTGCTTTCTTACCGCAGAAGGTAGACGATTTTGCTTTTGCAATTGAAAAGTGTCCGGAGAATGCGGAATTCTGTGGGTTGACCTTAAGGGAATCATTAAGACTGATAGGGCACGCGAACATTACAAATACAGGCATTGTCGCGACGTTAACTTGGCTTGATCTCATCGGGCGGATTTATGAAGAGGACAAAGACAAGCCCTTGATGGAGAAATATACAAGGGATAGCCGGCTTCCTGTTCGTGGACTAGCTTTAGCAATTCTATTAGGCAAGGGAAACAGCAACGTATTGACGGATGCTGTCGAGTACGTTGAGGCCACATGGGAAGGAGAAGCCACACGGCTAAATGGCTCCAATCAGCGGGCGATTGCTATCGCGATATCAAGACTTTGCGGCCCCAATGTTGTTAACAAACTCCGGCCGCTTCTAAAGAGTAGCGCCCCTGAAATTGCCAGAGCAGCTGTTGAGGCGCTTCGATACAGTGCGGACAAAACATGTATCAAAGATCTTGCAGAATACCTTGCAAAGACTACGGATCGCGGAGAGCAATACAACTGTCTCACTGCTCTTAGTAGGGTTGCGGAGCTGAAAGTGCCAGCGTACAGCGTCTTTATGGACAACCCGGGAAAATATTTGAAGACGTGGAATGATTGGTGGAGTGAACACAAGCAACAGTACGAAGTACACGAGGATCCCACGTCGCCGCGATGATGAATGGGGACCGATGCTTAAAACCTGGGTGGAGCAAACAGCGGAGCGGATTGCGCGTTCGATTGCCATGGCCGAGGAGCGCAAGGTCATTGGGGGTCGGATCTGGACGGAAATATGAAGCCGGCTGGCCGCCGTCCTGCGCGAGGAGTTGTGCAGACGCAGTCGCACCGATCCCTCACGGTTGTTGGTTAATCTAGTCCATGCCTCACTCTAATAGGCAGAATGCTCAGGCCAGCCTTGCCGTGGCGCTGATGGTAGCATTGTTCGCGGCGATACTGGCGGCCTTTTACGTGCCTGCGTATGAGGGCGTGGATCAGAATGCCTACCTGTGTTCCGCCCGGCGGCTTGTGCTGACCGGCAGCACGGCCAAACACACGGCGCATCCGCTCGAATACGTCAGCGACAACATGGTGCAGACCGGCGAGGGCGTGTACTATCCGAAATATCCGCTGGGGTACCCGTGGTTGTGTGCGGTGGCGTACCGGCTTGCGGGGCCGGAGGCAGTGTTTCTGGTCGGCCCGGCTCTCGTGTTGCTGGCGGGAGTTGGGATATTCTTGTTGGCCACCGCAATGATTGGGAGGGAAGACAGGCGAGCCGCCTGTGCAATGGGGCAAGACAGGCGAGCCTGTCATACAGTGTCGCCGGTAAACGGGCAAGCCGAGTCCGACGAGACGCGGTTCTTCGCAAACGCACGTTCTACCTTGGGCAATCCGTTTGCCGGGGTGTTGGCGGCAATCCTTTTAGTAACGAATCCGTGGCTGTTGCTGTTTGGGATCGCGTCGAGCAGTCATCCCGGCTCAGTGGCGTTTGCGGTTTGGGGAATGTATTTTTTGTGGCGCTGGACGCAGCGCGGTGGGTGGGGGACTGCGCTTGCCGCCGGTGCGTTGACGGCGGGCGCGTATACGATGCGGTATTCGGAGGCGTTGTTGGTGTTCCCGGTCGTGGCGATGATGGTGTGGCGGTATTGCGCGGTACGGAATGATATGCCGCCGGGACGGCGGCAGCTACACCAGTGGTTTCGGGATGTGAGCCTGATGGTCGTGGGGGCTGCTGTTGTCGTGACACCTTTGCTCGTGCATCACTGCGTTGCGTTCGGCGGGCCGTTCCGGACGGGGTACGGTCTGTGCGGGGAATCGACTGGGTTCGGCTGGCAGTGGTTCCGGGTGAATTGGTGGTTGATGCTAACGAAACTCACGGGGCCCGGGTTGTTTTTCGTATTCCCGCTGAGTGTGGCCGGGCTCGGGTACTTGGTGACCCACGACCGGCCGCGGGCAATGCTGCTGGGGTTGTGGATTGTGCCGCCCTGGTTGTTGTACACGGCGTACTATTGGGCGCCGGATTGGGATTGGACCGTGCCGGTGTATCTGCGGTTTTTCATGAGTTTGTTCCCGGCGTTGATCATCTGTGCGTTGATCCTTCTACTGGAAGTAGTCAAGCCGAAGCCGGCCTGGTCGGTTGGGGTCGGGGTGTTCGTGGCGATGACGGCGACGTTCAATTTGCGGACGGCGGTGGGGGAATTGGGCAAGTGGTCCGAGAAACTGCAGGGGATCCAGACGATGGGTGAGCGGGTGCGCCGGCACGTGCCCGATGGCGCGATTCTGGTGTCGAGCGCCGATGTCCTCAATAGCCTCGAATTTGTGGGGAACTATGAACTGTATTCCGTGCAGACGTTTGACCGGAATTTGCTCACCTGGCGCACGGGGACGTTGACGAAGCCGGGGCCGCATCCGTTTCAGGCGCGGAAAGCCCAGTACTTGGTGGACACGCTCGGCCATTTGAGCAATCGGCAATTGGCCGCGTTGCAGCAGTCGCTTCTCGCCAGCAACTTGGCGGCGGGACGGGAGATCGCGGTGGTCACGACGCCGGAAGGGTTACGGCAGTTGCGGGGACGGATGGGGGAGGCGTTTCGCTACCATTCGCTGACCGAGTGGTATCAAGTCGCCTTCGGCAAGAACGGGGAAATGCGGCCGACGGCGGTCGCGCTATACCGACTGGAGCCGCGGGGTTCACATAGGCCGGCCCCGGAAAGTCGCGCGGCCTTGGAAGAGCAGGTGGATTGGCTACAGTTTCGCGTCCAAATGCTCCGCGAAGAGTATGACGACAAATATCCCGGCGCTCGCCAGAAGTGGGAAGTGGTCATCTCCGGCGAGCAACAACTGCGGGAACTGTGTGTCAAGACCCAGCAGTTAAATGCGCGCCAGCCAGAATCGAGATAGCACGGCGGCCATTAGCACCAATCCCTAAACTCGTGGGAGCGGCGTCACTTCCGCGACCGGCAACGATTTTCAGCAGCACCGGTCGCGGCGGGACGTCGCTCCCACGAGGAATTCCTCCGCCAACCCCCGGTGGTTTTGGGATGGGTTCTTACTTGAACGGGAATTCGTCTTTCAAGACGACTTGACGGATCGGGGAGGGTTTGGATTCCTTGCCGTTGGCATCCACGTAGGTAACGAAGAAGTACAGCGGGGTGGCCGGCTTCAGGCCGTCGAATAACAATTGATTGGGCGATTTAATCAGGGCAACTCGCCGGTGTTTGGAGTTTTTGTCCACGCCCAAGGGTAGTGCGCCGCGTCCGTCCGAGTACACGGCGACGTAGCCTTTGTAGCTTGTCGCTCCTTCGACCGGGGTGATGTCAATGAGCAGTCGGTTGCCTTCGTACTGGGGTTCGTCGGTGGGCGACAGTTTCGCGATGGTCGGAGCGGTGCCGACGCCTTGTTCCTGCAAAACTGCGTGCGGATTGGGCAGTGGCGCAAGTTCGCCTTTCAGCAACACATCCGCGGCGGCCATCTGCACTTTGACTGGAGTGTCGGTCATGTCTTCGGGGCGGGCGTATTCAACGGTGAGATCGTCCAACTCGATGGCGAGATCGATGACCGGCAGCATTTGATCCACGTAAATCATCTGCGGACGCATCTCGATCATGATTTTAGTGATCTTCACCGGCAAGTCCACGATGCCCTCGGCATCGGCACCCCACCAGACGGTATCGGCTTCGCGGAAGTTGTCGCCGGGGGCGTTGCCGGGGAGTGGGAAACGGAGGTACCGCCAGCCGTCGTGATTAACGGACGACCATGAATGAATGTCGTCGCAGTTCCATGCATCTTTTGTCCCGCAACTGAGCCATCTCTCGCCTTTGGCGTCGGTAATCTCGTAGATGAACCGGTTCCATGCCGACCGGCCGTTGACCCACAGGCCAAGCGCGCAGCCTTTGCCAGGGATCGCGATGGGCTGGGGCGGCGTGTAGACGCCGTAGAAGCCGACCATCGGTTTTTTCTGATCGGGCTTGGTCAACTCGACGCGGAAAACAATTGAATTGCGGGTCGCGTTACGGGTGCGCTCGGCGCGCATCTGCCCGGGTTCGCGGGGCATGTCCCAATGGTTGTTCTGGTAGCGCTCGAAGATGCCGGCATCGTACGTCCAGTCGGTGGACTCGAAATCCTCCAGCAATTTCCGATGGACGGCCGGCGCTTCGGTATAGGTGGGTTCGCCAACAGCGGCGGATTGGATCGTGCCGTTGCGGACGACGATCCACTGAGGCGTCGGCGAAAGTGTCACGGTGGCTTGCCGGTCTTTGATATCGACCGGGTGGGCGTTGCCGTTTTGGTCGTACCGGGTGGCGGTGCCGTCGAGTGTCAACGTGAGCGGACGGGTGCCGCGGAAGGTCCAGACGGCGTAGACCAACCGGTTCGTGTCTTTGAAGCGGACACAGTACGCGCTGCGCGAGCCGGTCTCCAACCAGCCGTCGTACTTGGCGAGGTCGAGCACTTGAGACATGGTCGCGTAGGCGGCGGCGGCGGGTTTGGGATTCGCTTCTGGTTCGCGGTCAAACACGCCCGCCCGGCCGTAGTGTGACGATCCCCAGCCGTCCCCGGAGGTTTGGTCGGACCAAGTGCGGAGGAATTTAGTGGTTCCCAACGACAGCGATAACACGGCGGTGCGAACGATGCTGTTGGCCTGTTCCTGTTCTGTCAGTGCGAGCGGGCCGCTGGGCGGGAAATAACTTTCGAGGTGGACGATTTCTTTTTTTCCGAGCAGCCCTTTTTCCTTGAGTTGGTGGTTGAGGAAATACAACAAGCTCGGCTCCGTGGCGCGCGGCTGGCGTTCCGGCATGCGCTCGAACTGCGGCAAGTCCATGCCGAATCCGTCGAACAAATCGTTGTCCCAATCCGGGAGCATGAAGAATGGTTGCGCGAAGTTGCCGGCCCCGTGGCCGAAGAGGAATTTTAGTTTTGGCGCGTGTTGGCGGACGCCGGCGACGGCGGCCTTGGCAGTCTGCCAATGTTCGCGGATGCGTTTGGTTTCGCGTTCATCCAATTCAAACCACGGTTGTCCCATCGCCCAAGGGGACAGGCCGTGCGTGACACGCAACGAGATCGCATTTTCGGCGAAGACGTTGACGTATTGGAGGTCGGGATGCTCCCGGAGTTGTTCGGCGGCTTCTTTGCCTTTGCGGTCCGCATAGGCTCGGACTTGATCGGGATCGGGTGTGACGGCGCTGCTCCACGCCGGTAAGTTCCTTCCTTCGAGCCGGTAATGTTCGGGGGCAATGCCATATTTCTGGCGGAGCGGAGCGAGGCTGACGGCTGGTTCTTTAGGGTTGGGCCGGTCGTCCAATTGGAACGAGTTGATGGCGCCGAGGGCCTTGAGATTTCGGAGATTATCTTCCGTGGTCGGGTGGGTCTTGTGAGTGCCGTTCCAAGACCACAGCCCCCACGGACTGTTGACCGGTGTTGCTTGGCGTGTATTCGGTGGCAAACGCAGGAATGTGCCGGTGCGCGATTGCTGGAAGTCGCCGGCCTTGACCGTCGTTTGCACTGTGTACAAGCCGTAGGCTGGCGCGGGTGGTTGAATGCTGATGGTTTGTTTGGGCGAATTGGCGGCAAGGGTGACGCGTTGGGGATGCACGGAGCTCTTGCCGGCGGGATCGGTCACGGTGACTTGGATGTCCGCGTCCACCGGTCGGGCTGTGAGATTGCGGAGCAGGACGCGCCAGATTGGTTTTTCGGGATCTTGATACAAATTGGCTTTTTGTGTGCCGGTGCCGCGCGCCCAGACCGGCGCCTCTTCAAGCGTCAGTCCGTAGACCCGAACGCTGCTGGGCAAGCCACCGGGAAATGAGCCATAATACGCCGGATCCGGATGGCCCCGGTAGGGGTAAATCTCTTTGGTGATTTCGAGACAATCCATCGGATCAGCTGCGAGCGCGGCGGCATCGAGTTCGACCGGGATCAACCAGAGCGAATTGCCGGCGCGGAGTCCAACCCGGCGCGCCTGACCAGGAGCGGAAGTGGCTTTGTATTCGGGGACCGACGTGACAGCGTCCACAGCCCAGCAAGTTTTCGGCGTGTAAAAGCGCACCGTCAACACCGGCGCGGAATTCGGTTCGCCGTCGGCCGCCGCCAAGACCCACGCGCGCCGATACGTCCGTTTGGGCACGCGCATCGTGAAACGGGTCATTTCGATCTCTTCCGGTGGGGCGACGCTTTCGCGGGCGTCGCCCTCGCGGAACGTTCCCATGCGGATGGTGCTGACGCTGGCGCCGACATCGAGGTGATCCTCGCCTTTGAAGCCGGCTGAAGCGATGATGGGCACGCCATGAATCGGTGCGATCTGGCCGCGTTGCGCCGGCCAAGCCGCGGGGCCGGTCGCGTTGTAGAAGTCATCGAGCGGGACTGGCACGAACGACGCGGCAAACTCTTCGAGCGGGCGGGCGCGCAGGCTCAACAACCGGGCGTCATCCGTCAAAGTCAGGCTGGCGCGGCCGGTCGAACTGGCCGGCGGATAATCGCCGACGAGCCGGCCATTGACGTAGAATCGGGTGCTGTCGGCGCGAAGTTCGAGGCGCAACCGGTGGAAGCGCAGATGGGCGAGGGGCAGTTGCTGCACAGTGCGTTCGAGGACGAGCCGGACGTTGTCGTCCATCAGCGGTGAGATACTGGCGAGGGTGTAGCGCGGTTTGAAAGTGATGGGCCGGCTTTCGGTCCGGGAACTGACGGTAACCATATAGCCGTGGTCGTCGCGTGGCCGGCCGCGCTGGAATGTCAGGGTATGTGCGTTGGTGGAATCCGATTCGATAAAGCTGAGGATGGCCTTGGCGCGTGGGATGGTTTTTTCCAACGTGGAAGTTTGCAGCGGCAAGCGGACTTCCGCTTCAATGACCGCCGGAATCCGGAGGGGTTCCGGCAGGATAAATTCGAGTTTCTGATCCTTGCCGCGGACGGGCCGCATTTGCAATGTCGCGGCGTTGGCCACTGTGTCGGTGACGATTTGCGCGCGTGCCGCGTCAAAATGCCAGGAGCCGGCGACCGGCTCGGGACTTATGGTCAATACTGATTCCGCGAAAATTGCGAGCGAGGGGGAAATGAAAATGGCAATGAGCAGCAACCGGAAATTTTTCATAAGGTAATATAATAACGTTGTGATTACTAATTGCTATGCATTTAACCGGTGCGAAATTACCAAAAATTGCACTCCGCCATCTGTCGCAGTATTCTATTCCGCATGTGGCGGCACCTACTGATATTGATCGTTGGTTTGAATTGGGGGACAAATGGTATGAGCGACACGAACGAAGTCATCACACTTGGCGGCGGTTGTTTTTGGTGCACCGACGCCATCTTTGAACAACTCCAAGGCGTGGTGAAAGTCGAGTCCGGCTACTCTGGCGGTACCGTGCCGAACCCGACCTACCGGCAAGTATGCGGCGGGGATACCGGCCATGCTGAGGTCAGCCAGATCACGTTCGACCCGAAAGTCATTTCGCTGCGGGAAATTCTTGAGGTGTTTTTTACCGTTCACAATCCGACAACCCTGAACCGGCAAGGCAACGATGTCGGCCCCCAATACCGGTCTGTCATTTTCTACCGGAACGACGCGCAAAAAGTCACGGCGGAGGAAGTCATCAAGGCCATTTCCGCTGCGAAGATTTGGGACGGCAAGATTGTGACGGAGGTGACGGCGTTCAAAGCGTTCTACAAAGCTGAGGACTACCATCAAGGCTATTACCGGCTGAATGGCCGGCAACCCTATTGTCAGGCGGTCATTGCGCCGAAAGTGAGCAAATTCCGCGAGAAATACCGGATGAAACTCAAAGCCGAATAGCGTGACGCAATGCTTCTTGATCTAGCTCATCGTTCCTTGACGCTGCCAACCGCACCGTATCACGAACACGCAGTCCGCGATTTCGTCGAGGCGTTTGCCCGGCAACTGGGCTTGCCGCCGGAGCGCGACGCCGCCGGTAACGTGATTGTGAAATACCGGCGGGGGATGACCGGGACGCCGTTGGTTTTTGTGGCGCATATGGATCATCCCGGGTTTGTCGCACTCGGCGGGCGGCGCGCTGAGTTTCTCGGTGGGGTGCCGAAAGAATGGTTTCCCGGCGCGCGGGTCAAATTTGGCACGGTGCGGACCCATGTTCGCCGGGTCGCGTCGGGATGGCCGAAACGGAAGGTGGTGGAACTGGCGAACGCGGTGCCGTGCGGCGAATTGGGGATGTGGGATGTGCCGCGGTGCCATGTGCGCGCCGGCAAACTGCACGCGTTGGCGATTGACGATGTATTGAGTGTGGCGGTGATACTGGCGACACTGGCCGAGGTGAAACGCCGGCAACTGACCACGCACGTATGGGGCGTGTTCACGCGGGCGGAGGAGGTCGGATTTCACGGTGCAATCGAGATCGCCAAAGCCGGCAAGATCCCGCGGGGGGCGGTGATTGTGTCGCTCGAGATGAGCCGGGCGCGGCCGTGGGCCAAAATCGGGAACGGGCCGGTGGTGCGTGTGGGTGATCGGTTGACGACATTCGATGCGGCGGGGGTGTATTTTTTGCAGGAAGTGGCCCGGCGGTCAGCGCTTCCGGTGCAACGTTGTCTAATGGACGGTGGTGCTTGTGAAGCGACGGCGTTCAATGGATTGGGATATCGCGCTTGCGGTTTGTGTCTGCCCTTGGGTAATTATCACAACATCGGGGCGAAACGGCAGATTCGGGCCGAGTACGTCAGTCTGCGCGATTTGGTTGGGTTGGGAAAGTTGACGGTCGCTGCCGCTCGGGAGTGGCGGAATTATCCCGTCATTGTCGCTAGTCTGCGGAAAACGGTGGAGCGGATCCGGGCGAATTTGACCCGCGAGTTGAAGAACATATGAAACGATTCATGATCAGTATGATCGGCGCCGGCTGGTTGGGGTTGGCCGGAATTACGGGGGCCGATGAGGCACCGGCATTCGATCCGAACGAGCAGTTCATGCTTGGAGTGCGGGCGATTCAGGAGCGCAAGTTTGCAAGCGCCGCGGAATGTTTTGAGCGCGCGGTGAAAGCCCAGCCGGTGTTTCCCGATGCGTATAATAATTGGGGCATCGCGCTCGTGCAGATGGGCCGGCAGACGGTGGCGCTTGACCAGCAACTGTTGTTGTATCAGCAGGCCGCCGACAAATTCAGCAAGGCCGCCGACCAAAATCCGAAGGAACGGTTGACGTTTTTGTTATGGAGTGAAGTGTTGGTGTTGATCGGTGACATGCCGGTGGATGGTCGGGTGCGACTAGGCTGTTATCAGGGCGCGGTGGACAAGTGTAAACGGGCGGCAGCACTGGCGCCGACCGAGTGGGAGACCTACAACAAGTGGGGCGCAATTCTTTCCAACAAGCTGCCCGACTTTGCGACGGATGACAAGACGCGGGTCCAACTGTACCGGGAAGCGGCGGAGTTGTTCGCGAAGGCTGCGAAAAATGCGCGCTTCAGCAGCGAGGTGGCGCCGTTGTACACGAACTGGGGCAGCGCATTGGTGCGGGCGGCCCGGCTGGCGATCAACCCGGACGACAAAGTCAAAATGCTGACGGACGCCTGTGAAAAATTTGAGCGCGCCGCCAAAATGATTCCCGGCGCGGCGGCGTCCTATCTGATGTGGGGGAATGCGTTGATTGAACGCGGCAAGTTGACGCGGATGCGCAGTGATTATCGAGATGCGATTGACCGGCTCAACACCTGCATTTCGCTAAACCCGAAGGAGAACGCCGCGTACTACAATCTGGCCCGGGTTTACGCGGTGCAAGGCAACAACGTGCTCGCGAAGGAGACGCTTAAAAAACTGGCGACCCGCGACCCGCAACGGGTGATGCTGATTGAAGCAGCGCGTGATCCGGATTTTGCTGGGATGGGGAAAGACGCGGAGTTTATCGAGTTGGTCAATCCCGGCGGCACCGCCGGTTTTCCTGGTACGGCGCCGCGGCGGTAGTCTTTGCGGTTGCCAAATGGAACGAATTGGTTATAGTCACGCCGCTTTGCCGGAGACCCCATCGTCTAGCCTGGTCTAGGACATCGCCCTTTCACGGCGGTAACGCGGGTTCGAATCCCGCTGGGGTCGCCATCTCAATTTTCCTCTGCAAAATTGCATTCATCAAAGCGCTGCTTTTTTAAGTCATAACGTCTGTCCATGACAACTTTGGTTGGATTCAAAAGAGACGCACTTCGCAAGCGGGATGGTTAGTGACCATCGCCGGTCACACGGAGGACTTCATCAAGGGAGGTCAGGCCGGCTTTGGCTTTGGCAAAACCAGCACGGGTGAGGGTGCGCATGCCCTCACGGAGGGCGAGGTCTTTGATGACCTTCGCGCTGGAGTCGAGGAGGATTTGTTCGCGGAGTGCTTCAGAAATCGAGAGAATTTCGAGGATGGCCAATCGGCCGAGGAATCCGGTTTCTTTGCAGCGGCCACAGCCCCGGCCTCGATAGAATTGCTGGCCGTCAACTTCTTCGGGCTTGAGTCCGAGCCGGTGGATGACATCGGCGGGAACTTGGAAGGATTCTTTGCAGTGGGGACAGATTTTGCGCATCAAACGCTGGGCGCAGATGAGGAGAACGGAGGAACTGATCAGGAATGGTTCGATGCCCATGTCCACCATGCGCGCGATGGCCCCGGGGGCGTCGTTGGTATGGAGTGTGGAGAGCACAAGGTGGCCGGTAAGCGCGGCTTTGACGGCGATGTCGGCGGTTTCGGAGTCGCGGATTTCACCGACCATGACGACATCGGGGTCTTGCCGGAGGATGGAGCGGAGGGCGTCGGCGAAGGTCAGGCCGATGTCGGGTTTGACCTGAACTTGGTTGACACCCATCATCTGGTATTCGACCGGGTCTTCGACGGTGACGATGTTTAGGTCGGGGGTGTTGAGCTGGGTGAGGACGGCGTACAAGGTGGAGGTTTTGCCAGAGCCGGTCGGGCCGGTCATGAGGATCATGCCGTGGGGCGCGTCAATGGCGCGCTTGAATTTCATCAAGTCGTCTGGTTCCAAGCCAAGTTGGTCAAGATTGGGAACGAGGTTGCCTTTGTCGAGGACGCGCATGACGATTTTTTCGCCATGGACAGTCGGTAAGATCGAGATACGCAAGTCCACGTCGCGCCCAGCCAGTTTGATACGGAAGCGACCATCCTGCGGCAGTCGCCGTTCGGCGATGTCGAGGCTGGCCATGATTTTGATGCGCGAGGAGAGAGCGGATTGGAGCGACTTCGGAGGCGCGGTGGAATCGTAGAGGACGCCGTCAATGCGGTAACGCAGACGGAGCGCTTTTTCAAACGGTTCCAGATGGATGTCGCTGGCCCGGTCTTTGATTGCCTGCATGAGGACGAGGTTGACGAGTTTGATGACCGGGCCTTCTTCACTGCTTTCGACTAGCTTATCGAGGTTGACCTCTTCGGCTTTATCTTCCTGAAGCTCGACTTCACTGGTGTCAACATCCTTCAGGATTTCTTCCATGCCGCCGGTCACGGCGTTGTTGGCGTTGTTGTGGAAGTCAACGATCGCCTTTTCTGTCGTGATCAGGGGCACGATTTCGAGGTTGGGGCGGACCCGGCGAATATCGTCAAGGGCCAACACGTTGAGCGGGTCGGCCATCACGACGTAGAGCTTTTTGCCGAGCCGTGCCACCGGCACGAGCTTGTACATCTGCGCCATGTCCTTGGGAATCAGTTCGGTGATGTCGGATGCCGGATGCATCTTGGTCAGGGTGATTGGTGGCGTGTTGAGGGTGCGGGCCATGGCGACCATCAGGTCGTTTTCGGTCACGAACTGACGTTCGGTCAGGAGCTTGAGGAGGCGGCCGCCTTGTTTTTTCTGGGTTTCCTGGGCTTCGCTTAACTGTTTTTGCGACAGCAGGCCGTCTGCGATCAGCAAGTCCGCGATGCGTTCACCGAAAGATTTCATGTGAGGCCCGCCGGTTTCTTGTTATCCAACCCATAGGCGCGTCGTAAGACGGCCACGATATCGGCCGGTGGGCTAACGAACCAGAACACATGCAAGTCGAGCATCGCTTCCACTTGTTTGCGTGCCGCCTGATCAAACGGATTGGCGGTGGCGAGCAGAATGGACCGGCTGATGACATCAAACGGCACCAGACAATGCTGCCAACAGATGTCTTGCGGGACTTGGCGGACGATCTCACGATCTGCATCGTAGATCCCCAACGGCATGAATGGCAGACGGGATTTCTCGATCAAGACCATGAGCAGATCGTCGAGCTTGGCCAGTTGTTCGGCGACGAGGAGTGGGATGATTGACAATGGCTCGGTCGAATCACCGCTGGCTTGGCGCATGGTCCGGAGTTTTTCCAGGAGTGGCTCGACGGCTTGCGTCGTAATCACTTTTTCCGCAACCAACAATTGCGACAACGCCAAGTCGCCATCCTCGGGCCGTGCCCGGAATACGGAAACGGGGCGCACCCCCGCTGGCACACCAGCAGGTGCTTGAGTTGGCTTGGAGTTCTCAGCCAACGGGGGTGCAGAGGTTCCGCTCGTCGGAGTGGTTTGGGTTTCCAACTGCGCAAGAGCGGTCGTAACTTCGCCGTCGTTCGGATACTCTTGGGCAAGTCCCTCGTATTCGAGCACGGCTTGCGAAATCTGGCCAACCTTGATGTAAGCTTTGGCGAGACGTTTGGACACAGCACACGCTTCGGCTTTACGGTCAAGTTTTGTGTAGGCCTCTTTAAGGATCTCAAGCGATTGATAGTCGTCAGTCTGGTGCTCCGCAATTGCCTCGAACATCTCAATCGTCCGGAGAAGCTGCTGGCTTTCCTCTTCTGAAATTTTGGCTGCCATATCCACTGAGCACTCCAAGCTCAGTGACCCTTTAAGCAGCCGATATGCCACCCTATCGAAGGTGGCGAGGCAGGAGATGCCGGAGGTCAGAGGGGGCTTTAATAGGCTGTTTTGGATTTATCGGCGGCTGAGTCGGCGGGGCTGACTTATTTGCCGGCGTGGCGGACGTTTTTGTCTGCGGTGACATGACCAGTGCGGATTCAGATGTCACTCGCCGAATACTGCTCAGCTGGCCGTCGGTAAACGTTAGTGCGACCTGCGCGTCGCCCCCGGGGGTTGCGGACCAGTAACCAGGTGCCCGCCAAACTGTCCAGATTTCAATGGTGGCGTTGGTGGTGGCGGCAGTCTGACTAGTTATGGAGCTTTCCAAAAGATCCATCGCGACTTGTGCCTGAATTTTGTCCATTCCAACCACCAGATAGCGATTGTCAACCGCCTGACGTATGTCGCGCGGCCAGTTTGCGTAGTGTTCTTTCCGGAGTGAATCGGTTGGGCGTGCCGGGGTGACTTGAGTCTCGTTATTTTGCGATTGTGATTTTGAAAAAAGATTGGCGCAGCCGGTCAGCAGGATGCCGAACAATGTCACAGCTGCAAGTTGTCGGAAGAATTCCCGCATATAAATCATGAAGAAAGTTGGCTCCCCGGCCTGGACTCGAACCAGGAAATACGGCTCCAAAGGCCGTTGTGTTACCATTACACTACCGGGGAGTCAGACGGCTGACTCGGCAAACTTTGCCACTTGCGTCCACATGCTCGGACCGAATTCGCGACGAATTTCTACCCCGCAGGTTTCTGCTTTGCCGGCGTCGGCGAATAATCCGAAAACTGTCGCGCCACTGCCACTCATCAACGCGCCGCGCGCTCCATGAGCGCGCAGGGTATCCTTCAACAATTGCAGCACCGGAAATTTTCCAACCGAAGGCGCTTCAAGCGAATTGAACAACGCGTCACTGACTCCATTCAAATCGTCTGCGGCCAACGCACGGGCGAGCACAGTAACTGCCGGATGCGTCTCTGTCAACTTCGCCCAATTGTCATAAGCCCACTTTGTTGAAATTCCAAACCCGGGATTGATCAGCAGCACTGCGGCACTCAGCCGGCAGGGAATCGGCGCGGTCTGTTCACCGCGGCCCCGGCATACGGCGGTTGTGCCGGTCAGAAAAAAGTTGATGTCCGAACCCATGCCGGCGGCGAGTTCGTCGAGGGTGGCGCGCGGAGCGTCGAGCTGCCAGAGTTTATTCAAAGCTTGCAGCACCATGGCCGCGTTGCTGCTGCCACCACCCAGTCCCGCGGCCAGCGGCGTTCGTTTCCGTAAAATGATTCGCGCGCCTTGTGTGACACCGCAGCGCTCCGCGAGTCGTTTTGCGGCCCGCAAGGCAAGGTTCCGGTCATCGGTCGGCAAGTCGGGTTGATCACACTCCAAGGTCAGGCCGGTCGCCCGCCATTGACAGACAATTTCATCGCCAAAATTGAGCGGCAGCATCACCGTTTCGAGATCGTGATAGCCGTCCGCCCGCTTGCCAAGGATGCGCAAGTACAGATTGATCTTCGCCGGCGAAAAGACCGTCAGTTCCGCTTGAGTTGTCACGTAGGTTTCCCTAGCATGCCGCGCTGCATGAAATCAAAACTTATCGTGGCGTTGGACGTGGACACATTCGCGGAAGCCGCCGCCCTCGTCAACGATCTCAGTCCAGTCGTCGAAATCTTCAAGGTCGGCAGCCAACTCTTCACCCGG
Organism: Verrucomicrobiia bacterium; assembly: GCA_022072455.1. GTDB lineage: Bacteria > Verrucomicrobiota > Verrucomicrobiia > Palsa-1439 > Palsa-1439 > CAINDI01. The sequence continues at coordinate 96,491 of JAJVHY010000024.1, forward strand.
GTCGGTCCGCGCATGCTCGATCACATCCACCAAACCGGCCGGCAGGTTTTCCTCGACCTAAAGTTTCACGACATTCCCAACACTGTCGCCAAGGCGGTTGCGGCGGCAGCGGCTCACAAGGTTTTCATGTTGACCGTCCACGCCAGCGGCGGCGCGGAAATGTTACAAGCCGCGGCGCAAGTTACCGGTCGTCCAATGATCGTGGGCGTGACTGTCCTCACGAGTGTGGCCGGTGATGTCCAAGCGGAAGTCTTGAGCCGCGCGCGATTATGTCAGACAGCCGGCTTGGATGGAGTGGTGGCGTCCCCGCAAGAGCTGCCGGCGTTACGGCAGAAGTATGGTGAGCAGTTTGTGATCGTCACCCCGGGTATCCGCCCGGCGTGGGCCGCAACCGGGGACCAGAAACGTATCATGACTCCGGCCGAAGCGATCGCGGCGGGGGCAACGTACCTTGTCGTCGGACGGCCGATTCTTGCGGCTGCAGATCGCAAGGAGGCCGCCGAACGCGTGCTGGCGGAGATGGGGAGTTAGCTCGACCGGCGCCGCAACGCCCCGATCTGAACCTTGATCTCTTCGAGCTGCTTGAGGATTTCTGCCTGCTGTTTGAGAATCTGTTGGTTTTGTTCCAACAGCTTGCCAATGCGCTCGTCGCCCGCCGGCGCGGCGGATTTCGCACTGGTGCCTTGTTGGGCGCTGGTCAGACCCGCGCCGCCAATCAGACCGGCAATACAAACCGCCAGCAGAAGTTTCTTATTCATCTGTAGCCTCATGAGTTATTGACCATTTTAAGCAGTTCCCGTTCCCTGACAAAGTGCCGGGCAATCTCCAAACCGTCAAGCAGGATGACCGGAATGTCGGCTCCATACCGGCTTTCGAGGTCGGGGTTGCCGGTGATATCAACGACCGTGTAGTGCAGCCGGCACCGCTCGACTACTTCCTTCGCCCGGTCACAGAGGTGACAGCCGGGCTTTGAATAGATCGTGATCGCCGGCATCCCCTCACACCCGGAATTCCGCGTTCGGCTTGTTCCAGATGATGCGAACCGCCCAAATTGTGTTGTCGCTCCCATACTTTTCACAACCAATCGGCTGCATCCATTCCGCCACAAACATCCAGGTTTCATTCGCGCTGACATGCGTCACCGAAAAATTACCGGTGCGGGCGCCGCGATTCGGTGTCAACTCGCATTCGGTCTCGCGCAACACCACGAGCCGGTCGGGATCCACCTGCGCCATCATGACCGGCGCGCGATGGCGAAAGACATGGTCGTTATTCAACCCCCGGCGCGTGTAGACGAGGAATAAGCGCTCGTGATGGGTCACCCAATGTTGCTGGGTGTTGTAACTCCCCAGCTCGGTGCCGTCGTCAAATGTCCACGGTCGGGGTGCCGAAAAGTGCAGTCCGTCTGTTCCGCTGGCCACATACCCGCGCACGTCGTTGCGCATCGTGAGATAATACCGGCCTTGAAACCGGGTAATGGACGGTTCGCATAAACCGCGCGGCTCCGGCACCGTCAACTCGCTCCCATGTTCCAGATAGCGCAGTTCCCGGCCATCGAACGCGCAGCGCATGACGGTCGTGCTCATGACTGCATGCCAGTTGTCGGAAACCGGCTTGAACGAGAACGGGAGCAGGATCGTGCCATCCTCCAAATCATAGCGCTGTGCACAACCAGCGCCGGTATTGATGAAATCAGGGCGGTCGGGAAGGTTCACGATCGCCCACGGCGCCCACGTCCGCGCGCTGGCATCGTAGACGGAGTAGGTGCTTTGTCGGGCGGACGCGATGATCGGATGTTTGTCGTCGTGATACCGGACCGTGTGGCCGGTCGTCAGCAGTTTGCCGGTTGCGGCGTGCCAGCCGGGCGTCATGTCGCAGATCCCGACTTCAACACCAGTGGATTCAGGGCGGCGGCCAAGTTGCGCGGAATGATCGACCGGCCCGGCCCACGTCGCGCCGAGATCTGCCGAACGCCATTCACTCAAGCCGTAGAAAACATCGGAGCCGGTCAAGAGCAGTGGTTGCGCCGTGACGACAACGACCGGCGGCTGGTCACCGACTGCCGGTAAGGCACCGCCACGGGCTTGTACCCAACAAGTCTTCCCGTCAAATCCGCGACGGACCACGCACCGCTGAATCCGAAACCCGCTCAATACCGGTAATGCTCCGGCTTGTAGGGGCCATCGACCGGTACGCCGAGATAGTCAGCTTGCGCTTTCGTGAGCTTGGTGAGCTTCACGCCGATCTTTTCGAGGTGCAGCCGTGCGACTTCTTCATCGAGCTTCTTGGGCAACCGGTACACGCCGATTTTGTTTGTCTCGCGGTTCTTCCACAAATCCAACTGCGCGAGGCATTGGTTGGTGAAACTGTTGGACATCACGAAGCTCGGATGGCCGGTCGCGCAACCCAGGTTCACAAGCCGGCCTTCGGCGAGCATGTAGATGCTGTTGCCGGAGGGGAAGGTGTACTTGTCCACTTGCGGCTTGATGTTCAGCTTCTTCACGCCGGGCGCTTTGTTGAGCCGGTCGACCTGAATCTCGTTGTCGAAGTGGCCGATGTTGCAGACGATGGCTTGGTCTTTCATCTTCGCCATGTGTTCGAGCGTGATGATGTCCTTGTTGCCCGTGGTCGTGACGTAGAGGTCGGCGGTGCCGAGGGTGTCTTCGACGGTGGTGACTTCAAAACCTTCCATCGCGGCCTGCAAGGCGTTGATCGGATCAATCTCGGTAACAATGACGCGGGCGCCGAATCCACGCAGCGAGTGCGCGCTGCCTTTGCCGACATCGCCATACCCGCACACGCAGGCAACTTTACCGGCAACCATCACGTCGGTCGCGCGTTTGATGCCGTCGGCGAGGGACTCCCGGCAACCGTAGAGATTGTCGAATTTCGATTTCGTGACGGAATCGTTCACGTTGATGGCCGGCACGAGCAGCTTGCCGGCTTCGAGCATCTGGTAGAGGCGATGTACGCCGGTCGTGGTTTCTTCGGAGACGCCTTTCCAATCCTTGACGACGGTATGCCAGAAACCGGGGCGTTCCTTGGCGACGCGCTTAAGTAAATTCTTGATCACCGCGACTTCGTGGTTGTCGCTGGGGGTGTTGACCCAGTTGTCGCCGTTTTCGAGTTCATAGCCTTTGTGAATGAGCAACGTCGCGTCACCGCCGTCGTCCACAATGAGCTGCGGACCTTTCTGGCCGGGGAAGGTGAGGGCGCAGAGCGTCAAATCCCAGTACTCTTCCAACGTCTCGCCTTTCCACGCGAACACCGGGATGCCGGCTTTCGCGATGGCGGCCGCGGCATGGTCTTGCGTGGAGAAGATGTTGCAGCTCGCCCAGCGCACCGACGCGCCGAGTTCCGCGAGGGTCTCAATGAGGATCGCCGTCTCGATGGTCATGTGCAGCGACCCGGTAATGCGGACGCCTTTGAGCGGTTTGCTGGGGCCGTACTTCTTGCGAATCGCCATCAGCCCTGGCATTTCGTGTTCGGAAACTTGGATAGTCTTGCGGCCCCATTCGGCCAGTGAAAGATCGCGGACTTTGAAATCGCCTTTGGCGGCACCGTTGCCATTGGTTTTCGCGAGCTTGGCGCGGGCCGGAGGAAGTTTGATGGTTGCCATGGTTGTCTCCTGAATGGTTCGGTTAAAGGTCGCGCACAGTAGTCATGAAAAGTGGGCAAATCAAATGAAAATTGGCTGGCTATTTCTTCCACACATAACGGTTCCAAATGGCGCGCAACGCAGCGGCCAGCGGAATCGCCAAAATTCCTCCGACGATGCCGCCGAGCAGGGCGGTACCCACTAATACCGCGATGATCACTGCTACCGGATGCAAGCCCACCCGGGTGCCGATGATGCGCGGTGAGAGGACGAATCCCTCAATCGCCTGCACCGCACCGAATATCGCCAAGACCAAGACCGGATGCAGCCAGTCGCCAAACTGCAATGCCGCCAGCGCCAACGCGATCACCAGACTGACCGCCGAGCCCAGATACGGAATAATCCCCAGTACCGCCGCCAACACCCCCAGCAATACCGCATAGTTCAACCCCAACACCCCAAACCCAATCGTCAGCAACACGCCGACCCCCAGTGCCACCAATACCTGCCCGCGGAAGAAAACGATCAGCGCATCATTGATCGCCGTCAGCACAAACACGACCTCCTCTTTGATGCGCGATTTCTGCAACGGCAGAAATTCGGTCCACCGCGCTTGAATGTCCGCCTTGTGCGCCAAAAAGTAGAACAGGTAAAACGGCACCAACACCATGCCGATCACCATCCCCAAACCCGACATCAATCCGCCCAGGCGTTCCAGCAACCACGTCCCGATGGCCGGCGCCGTCTCCGCCAACCACGTCCGCACCCGGTCGCCCGTCGCCGACTCCCAGGTCTCCCGCGCCCGCAATCCCCACGGCGACTGCGCGAGCCATTCGCTGACGCTGGTCCGCACCTGCGTGACATAATCCGGCACGCGCGCCGCCAGTTGCGTGGTTTCGACAACCAACCGCGGCACCACCAATCCCACCACCAGCACCGCCGCCGCCGCCAAGAAAATGAACACCCACCATATCGCGCGTTGCCGGGACATCTTCCGTTGCACCAACCAATCCACGACCGGGTCGAGCACATACGCGACGATGCCGGCCAGCGCCAACGGCACCAGCACCGCGGCGAGTTGATTGAGCAACCACCCCAGCGCCCAGAGGATAAAGCCGGTCGCCGCCAACAACACCGCCACCGCCAACGTCGTCGCCGCTGTCCACAGCAACCGCGCCTGTTTTTCGCTCGGAGGAGGAAGAATCATCCCGAAAAGATGTAGCAGGCCGACCGCTGACCGGCGATGCAATTTTCGGGCGAGTGCGATTCGTGGTTGTCCTGCGCCAGAACCCTCGCGTACAAATTGCCGGGTGACTCAACTCATTGACATGCACGTTCACATCGTCGGCAACGGCGCGCGCGGCTCGGGGTGCTGGTTGCGGCCGACGGGCTGGTATTCGCTGCTCGGCCGGTTTATGTGCCACCATATCGGGTTGAAAGTCCGCACCTTTGCCGACCCGGATTTTGACGAGCGATATCTCGCCCGTTTGCTCGAATTGCTCCGCGCGTCCTCGCTGCAACAGGCGGTCATTCTTGCCAACGATCAGGTCTATCACGCCGATGGCCGCCTGATGGAGGGGGCCGGGACGTTTTATGTGCCGAACGATTACGTGCTCAAGCTGGCGCACCAGCACCCGGAATTCTTGCCGGCGTGCTCGATTCACCCGGCGCGACCGGATGCGTTGGAGGAGTTGGAGCGTTGTGTGGCCGGTGGCGCGGTGCTGATGAAGTGTCTGCCGAACTGCCACAACATTGACGGCAACGACCCGCGTTACCGGAAATTCTGGGAGCGGATGGCGGCGCTCAAGTTGCCCTTGCTGGCGCATACCGGCGGGGAGCATACGTTGCAGATCATCGAACCGAAATACGCCGACCCGCGCGTCTTGACCTTGCCGCTGGAATGTGGCGTGACCTGCATCGCGGCGCATTGCGGGGGCCGGGGATTTGTTGACCCGGAATATTTTCACGTCTTTGCTGGGATGTTAAGCCGGTACCCGAATCTGTACGGCGACATCAGTGCGTTCAACATCCCGATTCGGAGTCAGCATTTCCGGGAATGTCTTCAGCTGGAGCGACTCGTTCACGGCAGCGATTATCCGGTGCCGGTGTTCGCGCATTGGGCGTGGCTGCGCGGGTTGCTCGATTGGGAGCAGTTCCGGCAGTGCCAACGGATCGCGAATCCCATTGAACGCGATTATCAGATCAAACGCGCGATTGGATTTTCGGAGGATGTGTTTACGCGCGTTGGTGGATTGTTCCCGGCCAAACCCTCACCCTGACGTTTTGGTCTCCTCTCCCGCTGGCGGGAGAGGATTAAGGCGAGGGGCAGCGGCCGACTTTTCTGTGATATGTCGCGCGACCGCATGCAACGAGCTAATCACGGCGGAGCGTAGCTAGCCGAGTTGCCGGACCGCCTGCTGTTTCACGTGGCAAAAGCAGAATTGCAAACGCGGTCTTCCGCAACTATCGCCGTTGTTGTTCTTGCTGGCGACGAACGTTCAAGGTGAGCCGCGAGCGCCCGGCAGCGCGCGAGTTGGCTCAACCGAATTGATGGGCGCATTCACGTCCCGCTTCGGTGCAATCTCCACCCAATATACTTGATAATCCTTCTCCCAATCATCCCCGAACGTTGGAAGCTGCGCTTCAACGGGCAGGAACGCTGCGGTCCGGAGGAAAGTGATGTTGTAACGTGGGCTCAGCTGCAAGCTCTGCTCGATGAACAGTGGTAGCCTTGGCGGACTGGGAAGCGGTTTGGCGGCTGAGTTCAACTGTAGGCCCACCGAGAATTCGGCTCGTTGGCTATCACCTGGCGAAATGAAGGAGAAAGCAATGGCGGATGGCGCTCCGCGGAGACGTACCAAGTCGATGCCGATGTCCTTGGAAACCTTACCGAGAGCGCTGGGGTATTTGACCGACTTCAGCTTATGGGAGAACAACACAGCCTCATCGTCTGTGTAGAGTCGTCTAGGGGCCCTAATCTGGAGTTCGGTTTTCGCAACAGCACTGAACTCGTTCGTGGCAGCGCTCGTGAAGCGCGGAATGCATAGCAGTGCAGCGAACAAGTAAAAATGTGCGCTTCTCATTTGGCCCAACATTAGTATTAGCACTAACTCAGCGGAGTATGCCGGTGATGTTGAAGGGCTGTCTTCACGGCCAAAGTGTAGAACTGGCTTCCCATCGCGTCAATCGCCTTCACAGGCATTTGCGTGTCTGCTTCGAGTCGGATTCGATTCCGCCTGTCACCGCTCTGTCGGCGGTTCTCATCAATGAGTGCGCTGCGATAGTCCAGCGGTTCAACTCGAAGCTTTGGTCAAACAGGACAGGCGTGACGCCTGTTCCAAAACATGATAACTCGTAGCCGCACCGTTGCCGGGCACGGCGTCTCGTCCGACTCGGCTTACGGGTGCGTGGAATGGATCCGTCGATAACGCAGGCGTAAAGCCTGCGGCTACAGTTTTGGGATGGGTTCTAAGTGGATAACGCAGGCGTTAAGCCTGCGGCAACTTGTTTTTGGGAGAGGAAGGCGAGGGGGCGACTTTTTTGTATTCTGTCTCGCGGAGATAGATCGGCTCCAGCGGTAACTGTGAAGCGCGGTGCCGGCCAAGCCAACCCAAAGCCGCCGCGCTGGGGAACACCGGCTCGTGGCAGATCGTCGCGAAGCCGCCGAAGGTTTCGCGGAGCGCGTCTCGGTATTTTTCCATCTCGGCGCTGATGAACCAAATCGGGTTGTGGATTTCGATTTCCTCCAGCGCGCCCAGCCGGCAGGGGTGGGTGGGGTTGGCGTTCCGGTCGTAGAGCGCGAAATAGACTTCGTCGCGACGCGCGTCGGCCAGGACGCAGATCTGCGGGCAATCGCGCGGTAGGTGCGGGAGCGCGGTCAACGCGAGTGCATCGAAGCTGCTGATGGCTTTGACCGGTAATCGTCCCGGCAAGGCGAGGCCTTTGGCAGCGGCAATGCCGGCACGGATACCGGTGAAGGAACCGGGGCCGACGCCGACGACGATGGATTCAAACTGGCCGGGGTTGAGTTTTTCGAGCGCGGGGAACAGGCCGTCGCGGCCGAAGTGTTCTTCGCCGACGGGCCGGTCGTCGTGGAGGACGGCGACAGCACCGCGCGTGGTGGAGGTGTCGATGGCGAGGGTGATCATTCGACCTCGATCTGCCGGGTGGTGTCGTCCACGACGGTAAGACGAATGTGCTTGGTGTGGGCCGGCAGGAGTGCGGCGCACCGGTCAGCCCATTCGATGACGGTGATCCACGGGGCGTCGAGATAATCTTCGAGGCCGATACCGGCGGCGGAGTCCAGACGGTAGAGGTCGACGTGCGCCAGCGGCGGGTATTCGTGGATGAGGGTGAAGGTGGGGCTGGTGACGGCTTGGGTGATGCCGAGGCCGGCGGCGATGCCTTTGACGAGACAGGTTTTGCCGGCCCCGAGGTCGCCGCTGAGGGCGAGGACGTCACCAGGCTTCAACGTGGCGGCGAGTTGCCGGCCGAACTGGAGGGTGTCAGCGGCGCTGTGCGAAATGATCGTAGCCATGGGCTTCGAGTGGTTGACCGTCGAGGAGGACGACCGGTTTTTTGATGACGCGGCCGATCTCGGAATATTTTTTGCGGAGCTTACCGGCGTGGCGGGGCGCGACGGTGAAAAGGAGTTCGAAGTCTTCGCCATCGGTCAACGCGCCCGGCAATTTCCCCGGAATTTTGGCGGAGTCGATGGCGAAGCCGACATGGCTGGATTCGACGAGCCGGTAGAGGTCGCTGGCAAGACCGTCGCTGATGTCCATCATCGCATGGGCGTACCGGGCGAGTTGCCGGCCTTCGCGGAGGCGCGGGGTGAAGGTGAGGTGTTTGCCGGAAGCGAATGAGCCACCGAGTTTGCCGGTCACAAAGACGATGTCGCCGGGTTTGGCGCCGGAACGGCGGACGGGTTTGGCGGCGTGGCCGAGGAGGGTGACGACGACGAATTGTTCGCGCCGGGTGTGGGCGGTGTCGCCGCCGACGATTTCACAGCCGAACTTTTTCGCGGCGGCATGGAGGCCGGTATAGAGTTGGCGAACCCAGCGGACTGGAGTAGCCGGGCGGAGGCCGAGGCTGACGACGGCGTAGCGCGGGGTGCCGCCCATGGCGGCGATGTCGCTGAGGTTGCGGGCCATGGCTTTCCAGCCGACTTGCCGGGCCGGGGTGGTGGGGAGAAAATGGATGCCTTCGATGACCGGGTCGCAGGTGAGGAGGAGGCCGCCCGGCAGGACGGCGCAATCGTCGCCGGCCAGGGGGATTTTTTCCTGGAGTTGCCGGATGAGGCCGAATTCGCCAATGGCCTGGATCGTTTTCATGGGTGGGCGCGTTGGTGGAAGATTTGGGCGAGCATGACGGAATTGAAGACGGCATGCATGGTAATCGGCGCGAGGAGTGAGCCGGTGAGTTCGTAGGCGAAGGTCAGTCCAATGGCGAGGACGAAGAGCGGAAGGAAGGCGGGGGCGTGGAAGTGGGTGAGGGCGAAGGCAAGCGAAACGAGCAGGAGCGCGGGGAGGGTGCCAAGGCGTTGTTTCAAGGCCGGGTAGGCGAAACCGCGAAAGAGGAATTCTTCGAAGATTGGGGCAAGGACAATGGCAAACAGGACGAGCAGGATGAGCAGGGGTTGGGAGTCGGTGTTGAGGATAAATTCGACAATCGGTTGTTGGCTCGGTTCGAGGCGGAAAAGCCGGTAGACGGCATTGGTGAGGAAGATGATGACGCCGACCGGCGGGAAGATCGCGAGGGCAAAAGCGGCGCCCCAAGCGACGGCTTTTCGGGCCGGGATTTTGTCGAAGCCGAGGGCCGGCCGCAGGGAGATTTGGCGGCGGCGAAAGTAGGTGTCGAAGCCGGCCAGCAGGGCAAGGCGGAGGATGAATTCGATGGGAATGATGAGCGGGGTGAGAGCGGCGATGTCGACTTGCCGGCGGATGGCGAGGGCGGTGTAGAAGGCGTTGCTGAAGAGGAAGAGGCCGGCGAAGGCGGCGATGCTGTAGCCGAGTTGGCGCATTCCCCACGGTTTGTCGTCCACGAGAAAGCGGGGGGCGGGCAGGAATCGGGCAATGATCAAGGCGTCACAGGCCAGGCCGAGCACGATCAGGACTGCCCCGGCCAGCAGCACGGGGTTGAGATCCAAGCTGGCGGTCGTGGTTGAAAGAATGAGTAGGCCGAACATTGGGAGTGTCAAATGACGGTGCGACTTTATGGATGCTGGGAGGGATTGCAACCTCTTTGACACACGGAACCCGTTCGGCTAGTATCAGCGGCGGTAATTAAATGGAGAATATTTGATGAAACTTCAGGTGTTCGCAGTTCTGGCGGCGGTGGGAATTTTGGCGGTGAATTGTCCGGCCGACGAGGCGGCCAAGGGCGTCCCGAAGATTGCGTTTGATAGACTGGTTTACGATTTCGGCAAGACCTCGCTGGTGACGAAGTTGGAGGGCGTCTTTATCATTTCCAATGCCGGCGACGCGCCGTTGGAGAAACTCCAGGTGAAAGTCAGTTGCGGCTGCACTAGCGCGCCGTTGAAGACGGACAAGCTCGCGCCAGGCGAGAAAACCGAGTTGGCATTCACGCTCAGCGTCAACGCCATGATGCGCGGGGTGATGGCCAAGCATATTACCGTCACATCCAATGACCCGCAGCAACCCAGTGTCAACCTGACGTTGAAGGCCGAGGTGGTGCCGGTTTACGAATACAATCCGCAAGTGGTGAACCTCAGCGATCTGCGCGGCGGATCGACCACCAACGTCGCGGTAACAGTCAAACGGACCGACGGGAAGCCGGTCGGCTTGACGAAAGCGGAGGGGGCCACGCCGCAGGTTCGGGCGAGTTTGGCGCCCAGTGAAGGTGCTGCCGAGAGCGCCACGATCCAGATTGAAGTGGCGGGCGAAGGCAGCCCGCGGCGGTTCAATGATTCGGTTCGCGTATTCGGCGAGAATGCGACGCAGCCGTTGTTCGTTATTCCGGTCACGGGCCGGATTGTGGGCGATCTGGCGTTGTCGCAGGAAATGTTGTTCTGGGGCGTGGCGGATCGTGATAACTGGCCGGGGCCGCGCGGTGAAATCGCGACCACGCGCAAGATCGCCGTTTCTTCATCCGTTGCCGAACCACAATTGGAGTTGTCGCATCTCACCAGTTCGGTGCCGGAGTTAAAAGTCGAGTTGCGGCCGGTGACCGCAGGCAAAGCGTATGAATTGATCGCGGTGCTGGACAAACTTCCGAAGGAATCCACGAGCGGCACGATCAAATTCGACACGAATCTCAAGTCCCAACCCACGGTCGAGATCAAAGTCACCATCAACATTCTCAAACGCGGTTGATGTGGCGCATGGTGCAACGGGCGGTGGTGCTGACCCTTGCCGGCGCGGTGTTGGGGTTGGTTGCCAATGCGGTATCGCCCCGCGGAATTCCCTACCGGACGCCGCCGAAGGTTGTCGCCCCGCCCGGTGATTACATTCCGTTCGCGGAAGCCCGGCAACTCTGGGAAGAGGGCGTCGCCGTTTTTTTGGATGCCCGGTCTCACGCCGACTACATGGCCGGCCACATTGCGAATGCGTTCTCACTCCCGACCGACGAATTTGAGGCCCGGTATCCCGAGGTGGCCGGCATGTTGGCGCCGGATTCGCCGATCGTCGCCTATTGCGATGGCGCTGATTGTGATCTGAGTCATCATCTTGCCAAACGCCTGCGCGACCTCGGTTTTCGCGACGTACGGATCCTGAAGAACGGGTGGACCGAATGGCGCAAGGCGGCGTTGGCGACCAGTACCGGAGCGCAGCCATGAAGTGGCTCAATCTGGTTCTGCGTTGGTTGTTGGGTGGTTTTTTTGTGTACGCCGGCGTGGCGAAGATCATCGACCCGGCCGGCTTCGCCAAGAACATCGCAAACTACCAGATGTTGCCGCACGACTATGTCAATCTGCTGGCGATCACCTTGCCGTGGATCGAGGTGGTGCCGGGATTGTTGCTCATGGCCGGGATTTGGCGCCGACCGAGTGCGTTGGCGATTGCCGGGATGTTGGTGGTATTCATCATCGCGATTGGCTCCGCGCTATCACGCGGCTTAAATATCAACTGCGGCTGTACCGGCACCGTCGGCGGGGCCACGATTGGCCTGACCAAAATTGCCGAAAACATCGGCTGGTTCGCCATGGCCATCTGGTTAATCTGGAAGGAGCGGGATTAGAATGAATAAATCAATCGTAGTTACTCCCAATGCGCCGCAAGCCATTGGGCCGTATTCGCAAGCCGTGTGGGTGAGCGATCTGCTGTTTTGTTCGGGTCAGATACCGCTCGATCCCGCGACGGGCGGGCTGGTAACCGGCGGCATCGTGGAACAAACCCAACGTGTCCTCGAAAACATCCAGGCGCTGTTGAATTCGCAGGGGCTACAATTTGCGAACGTGATTAAGACTACCGTCTTTCTCAGCGACATGGCGCACTTCGCGGCGATGAACGAAGTCTACAGCAAGTATTTCACGCGCGACTACCCGGCGCGTTCGACGGTGCAAGTTGCCCGGTTGCCGAAGGATGCGCTTGTGGAAATTGAGGTCCTCGCGGCCCGGTAGTCTTTCGCTTGCTGGGGGAGCGGGCGGTGTGTTAGCGTCCGCGGCATTCTATGTGGTGTTGGGGGAAATTTCTAGGGCCGGTCCTGCTCGTTTTGTCATTGCTGCCGGCACACGCGGCGGAGAAAAACGAGCCGGCCATCATTGATGCGCGCGAACTGAACTTCGACAAGCCGCGCAATCTGGCGTTTGGCAAAGGCGAGGTGCTCATTCGCTATCAGGATGCAACGTTGCGGGCCGATGAAGTCAAATTCAACACGCTGACCAAGGAAGCTTGGGCCACCGGCAATGTGCGGCTGAATCGCGGCGGCCAGGAATGGGTCACTCCCAGCGCTTATTACCATTTTGAGACGCGGCAACTGAAGGCTGACGAAATCGGTGGCTTCTTCGAGCCGGTCTACCTCCACGCCGAAGACTTGGCGCAAGTCGCCAGCAACCAATACTCCGTGGCCCGCGCGACGATTTCGACGTGCGACTACCCCGAGCCGCACTACCGGGTGCAGGCGACACACGCGGAAATCTATCCCCAAGACCGGGTGGTGCTCTTCAACTGCACACTCTGGCTCGGGCGCGTGCCGGTGTTTTGGCTGCCCGTCATGTCGTGGTCACTAGCCGGCGACCCGCAACTGTTTTCGCTTAACGTCGGCCATAGTTCGCGGTGGGGATACTATGGACTGCTGACCACGCACTGGCAGTTGAATCCAAATTTCAAACTCGACGTGCACCTTGACGAACGGTCGGGGCGCGGATTCGGAACGGGGGCCGATTTGATCTACGAGTTTGACCAGAGCACGACCGGCCTGGTGCGCGGATACTACGCCAACGACGCCCGCCCGCGTGACAGTGAAGACCGCGCGGCCGGGGTCTCGCGTCCCACGCACCGGTATCTCGGCGAGTGGCAGCACAAACAGTTTTTCACCCCTGATCTCAGTCTGACGATTGACCTTCACCGGCAAGGGGACACGGATGTCTACGCCGATTTCTTCAGCACGGAGTTTCATCGCAACGTCGAACCCGGTTCGGTCGCGGACCTGACGCGGCGCGGGCAGAATTACACACTGTCGTTGCAGGTGCGGCCGCAGTTCAACGATTTCTTTGCCGAGGTCGAGCGCTTGCCGGAGGCCAAATGGACGGTCAATCGCGTCCGGGTCGGCAGCACACCGGTCTTTTACGAGGGCGAAACCAGTGCCGGTTATTACAGCAACGAACGCGGGAGTACCGGCGATCCACTGTTTACGGGCAGCACGGTACGGTTCGACTCGGCTCAGCAACTCGTCGTCCCACACACGTTGTTTGGCTGGTGGGCGCTCGTGCCGCGCGCGGGCGGCCGGTACACCTATTACACACGCGCGCCGAGCACGGCGGCTGACACTCAGGAAGTGCGCCGGGTGCTTGGCAATCTTGGGGTCGAAACTTCCTTCAAGCTGTCGCGGACATGGACGGAATACAAAAACCAGCGCTGGGGGATTGACGGTCTGCGCCATATCATCCAGCCGTTTGCGGATTATTCGTGGGTGCCGACACCGAATGTGACCAGCGCTGAGTTGTTCCAGTTTGACACGATCCGGTCAATCACACTGACGAATGGCGAGACGTTCCCGGTCACTCGGTATGTGCCATTGGAGAATCCGGGGTTTACCGCGCTGGATGCGATTGACCGCGAAAACACCGTGCGATTTGGCCTCCGGCAAAAGCTCCAGACCCGGCGTGCCGGTCAACCGTGGGATTTGCTCGAAGTGACCGCGTGGACGGATTTTCACATTGAACAGGATGCCGGCCAAACCGACTTCGCTAATCTCTTCGGGAACATTGCGGCGCGCCCGACAGATTGGCTGACCGTCAACACCTTCAGCCGGTATGATTTTCACACTGGTCTGCTGCGCGAACTCAATTCGGAGGCGCGCATCAGTCGCGATGACCGCTGGGCGGTTGGGTTGGGGACGCGGTATTTGCGGGACGACAGCAATCTGATCGCTGTTAGTCTGACTGGCCGACTGACGCCCCGCTGGGTGGCGCGGGTTTATCAACGCTTTGACATGGAAGACGGCCAATGGGAGGAACAAGATTATCAGTTGCGGCAGGAGTTGCATGACTGGTACATCAACTATGGTTTCCGGTATCGCAGTCAGCGCACCCGACAGGACGAGAAGGCGATTTATTTCTCCGTGACTCTGAAGGCGTTTCCGGGAACCCAGTTGGGTATCAATCGAGTGGACCTCGGAACGGGAGATTAAATGGTCAAGATCAGCATCGTCGGAACAGGATATGTGGGACTGGTCACAGGCGCGTGCTTCGCGGAAGTCGGCCACCAAGTCGTCTGTGTGGACAATGATCAGAAGAAAGTCGCCTTCCTCCAAGGCGGCGGCATCCCCATTTACGAACCCGGTCTCGAAGAGTTGGTGAAACGGAATGTGACGGCGGGCCGGCTTCGGTTCACCGACCAAATTGCGGATGGCGTGGCCCATGCGGAGGTTGTCTTCATTGCGGTGCCGACACCGCCAAAGTCCGACGGCTCGGTGGACATGACCTATGTGGAGCGGGTCGCCCGCGAGATTGCCGGCGCGATGACCGAGTACAAAATCGTCGTGGATAAATCCACTGTCCCCGTCAAAACTGGTGAGCGCGTCGCGCAAACCATCAAACGCTACAATAAAAACAAATGCGAAGTGGATGTTGTCAGCAACCCCGAGTTTCTCCGGGAAGGCTGCGCCGTGGCCGACCTGATGCAGCCTGACCGGGTTGTAATTGGCGTGGGGGGTGACCGGCCGGTGGCCAAACTGAAAGCAATCTACGAACCTTTTCACGCGCCGATCATCGTCACCGACATCAACTCCGCGGAATTGATCAAGCATGCGTGCAATTCCTTTCTGGCGCTGAAAATATCGTATGCCAATGCGCTCTCTGTCATCTGTGAAGCCAGCGGGGCCAACATCGCCGACGTGGTTCATGGCATGGGGTTGGACAAGCGGATTGGCCGGGCATTCCTTAATGCCGGCTTGGGCTATGGCGGCTCCTGTTTTCCGAAGGACATCAGTGCGTTCATCCATATTACCCAGGAACTTGGCTATGATTTCCGCTTACTCAGGGAGGTTGAGAGCATCAACCGCGACCAAGCCGAGCGCTTTCTCAAGAAGATTCACGACACACTCTGGATCGTGAAAGACAAAACCCTCGGCGTCCTCGGCTTGGCGTTCAAACCGAACACCGACGATATGCGGCTCGCTCCGTCGCTCAACATCATCCGTCCGTTGCTCAAAGAAGGCGCGAAAATTAAGGCGTTCGATCCGCAAGCGATGGAGAAGGCCAAGGAGTTCCTGCCGGACATCGAATATTGCCAGGATGCCTACGAAGCGGCGCGCAATGTGGACGGACTGATCATCTGCACCGAATGGGATGAGTTCCGGACTCTCGACCTTGAAAAACTCAAAAACGTCATGGGGCATCCGACAATTTTCGATGGGCGCAATCTATACGACCCTAAACTGATGAACGACTTGGGCTTCACCTACCTCAGCATTGGTCGGCGATTGTCTCCTGCGGGACAGTCCGGCTGAGCCAGTTTGGATAGCGGGACGCTCTGGTCAATTGCTCCGGCCTGAATTTGGCTCGCGGAGACAGGCAGTTCTTCATTGCCGCTGGACGGGGGCATTGGTATAGTCCGCCCCCAGAATAGAGTCGTTCATCTGAAATAGTCACATGTGGTGAGCGCGGGCGTAGCATAGTGGTAATGCGCCAGCCTTCCAAGCTGGTGAGGAGGGTTCGATTCCCTTCGCCCGCTCCATTTTTTCGGGGTTGTAAGTCAACGGTGTGGGGGATTGCGCGTGGAAACAAAAATACATCATAGACCATGGAACTTTTTCGTGTTGGCTTTGACACTCGCCACCACAGGACTGGCCGCGGATTTCAGCTGGACGAATACCGTTGCATCTGGCACCGCCAATTTCTGGACGAATAGCGCCAATTGGTTGCCCACAGCCAATTATCCTGGCCAGACATCAGTTGATAATGTCTACCTGACGAACAGCACGGCGGCCGGCACCTCCTATACCAATATTTTAGATGCCGGGTTGGGGTTTACGATAGGGTCACTCGAAATTGCCAATAGCGGTGGCGGTTCCGCGTGGCTGGTGGTTACGAACATGAACTTGACGAATTCCACACTGCTGGCCATCAGGACTGGTGGGCGGTTGCGGATTGATGCCGGTGGCGTTGTCACGGGAATTGCCGCTACGCTCAATCGGGAAGCAGGACAAGTGTTTGTCAACGGCGGGACCTGGCACAGTGGCGGCACCGAAACTGTTGTCGGGAACGGCGCCTCGAATAATTTGGTTCAAGTTTACAACGGAGGAATGTGGAATTTAGCAGCGCAAAACTTGAGCATCGGCAGCGGGGCGGCGACGGGGAATGTGCTGCTGATTAGCGGGGGACAGGTCAGCAACGTGGGCATCCTCAACGTTGCCGGCAACGCGACAGGGCGGAATACGTTGACACTCACGAATGGCGGCGGATTGGCGGTGCGGAGTCTGCTGGTCACAAACAATGTCTATGGTGGCGCAACCAACTCGATCTTCAACTTTGCCGGAGGCACAATCCTCACCACTTCCAACGCCGCCAACCAAGTGGCGTCGCACCTCGTCATCACCTCCAATCAGGTATTCGGGATCAACGGCACCTGGAACATGCTCGGCGGCACCAACCTCATCACCTCCACGCTCACTACCAACGGAAACGTTCTGAATAGCGCGAATAACTTCCGTGGGTATGTCAATATCGGGAATAATTCCTCGTACGCTACGGTGAATGTCCAGAATGCGGTCTGGGATTTATTGGGGCCGACAAACTGGGTCTCGGTTTTGAATGTCGGGACTTTTACCACCGCAGGCGGGACGACCGGTAATGTCCTGACCATCACCGACGGTGGCCAGGTTCTTGCCCCGATGTTCCAGATCAGTCGTTTGGGCGACCGCGGGCTGAGTAATAAGATCGTCGTGGCCGGCCCTGGATCGGTACTTAGCAATACCGCAAGTATCTCCTCCATGATTGGTGGCGCAGGAATGGGTAATCAATTGATCGTGACCAATGGTGGCACGGTCTACACCGCCAACTTCATTATTGGGAGCGGAACCACCGCGAGTAACAATCATGTGCTGGTTAGTGACGTCGGTTCGGCGTGGTACAATACGGTCAACAACGGCAGTTCCATTGGTAGTTCAGGTGTTGGCAATCAGTTGGTCATCAGTAATGGCGGTTTGGTTACCCTCTTCGGCGGTTCCGGCCTGTTGAACATTGGGAACCTGGCAGGGGCCACCAGCAACTCACTGGTGGTCACGGGCAACGGTTCCACGTTTTCCAACACCTCCCGGATCCAAGTTGGCAACAATGGCGCCGGTAACTTCATGATCATTCGTGATGGCGCGACAGTGATGTCCGGCAACACTTTCATCGGGGCCAATGCACTTGCCACCAATAACATGGTGCTGGTGACCGGCCCGGGCTCCAAGTGGAATATTGCGGGCGCCGCAACCGTTTCCGCTGTCGGCAGTTTTTCCACCGGCAACTCCCTGATCATTGAGACGGGAGGGAGCATTTCCAACCAGGGAACTTTCAGTATCGGAAGCCAAACCGGCGCGCAGAACAATTCGCTGACAATTTCCAACGGTGGGGCGTTGATCACCGTAGGGTTGCTGACGGTTGGAAACACCACCAATGCCAGTGGCAACCGCTACAATGTCGGTGGCTTGGGGGCATTGAGCTACGCCACCAATGGGTTGATCAGAGTCGGCAACGATGGGGGTGGCTTCAACACAATGACCGTCACGAATGCTAACGCACAGGGCGCCAGTCTGCTGCTGGGCAATGGCTCGTCCAATAACACCGTCCAAATCCTCTCGCGCGGCCAATTAGCCGTGGCGGGAAGTGTTACCGTCGGATCCGGTGCGGCCACGGGAAATGTCTTGTTGGTTACCGGCGGCGGCGTACTTGAAGCGAATAGCCTCACGACTGGCGACGGCAGCGGCAACCTCCTCAGCAATTACGCCGGCATCTTTCAGTTTACGACGGCAACTCCCTTCATCACCAACAACGGTGCCGGCGGCGCCATCAGCATCCACGCTGGCACGATTTCCTTCCGTGCCATCACCAATGCCAATGTCTGGGGCAGTCAGGGCGGTTCGACGGCCAACTCGTTGACCAACATCACGTATGTCGGTGAAAACGCTTTCCGGCTGAATGCCGCCTCAAACACCACCGCCGCCGCCTTCTCGCAAACGTACACCTTCCAAGCCGGCAGCAGCAGCAACTTTACCCGGCTGGAAATGATCAACGGCCGGACTGCTTACCGGAATGGGAACGTTACCATTGGCGCGACCGGCGCATTTCTCGCCAGCAACACCTTCGCAACTGTAACCGGCACATTTACAAATCAGGGCTTGGCCGACATTGTTCAGGCGACAGTCGAATTTCAGAGCGCATTGGTCGTGGCGGGAACATTGAGTTTGACTGATGGCTACGTGATTGGCGGCGGTTCCAAAACGATTGCCGGCACCTTGCGTGGTTCTGGGAGCGTGGTCGGTGATGCAACTGTGACCGGGACAATCGCGCCAGGATTAAGTCTGGGAACACTCGTCTTTAGCAACAATCTCACGTTAAGCGGAACCTACGCCGCGGAACTCGACGGCACGGGAACCGGTAACGCTGATCGGTTGATCGTGCACGACCTGCTGACACTGACTGGGGCGACTCTGGATCTGAGTGAAATTGTCTCCGCCGATGACCAAGCTTACGTGATTGCCGAGTATGGGACTCTGGCGGGTACTTTTGCCACAGTGACCGGTATGCCGGGCGGGTACCAGCTTGACTACAACTACCAGAACGCAAACCTGATTGCGGTGGTCATTCCCGAACCCGGCACGCTCATACTGGTGGGGGTGGGGCTAAGCGGACTCTGGTTGATCAATCGGCGGCGCCGGTCATTTTCTTGAAATTCGCGGTTGCGAAAAACGGCAGAATCTTGCAGGATTCGCCGTGTTCACTCCGAGGTTGGGGAGGTACCGAAGTGGCCAAACGGGGCAGACTGTAAATCTGCTGGCTTATGCCTTCAATGGTTCGAATCCATTCCTCCCCACCACCTACGCCCGCAAGGGCTTCTGCAATCCCACCACGCTAAACACGCAACGCATCACCGGGCGAAATATACCCGCCCGTATACCCGCCGGCATTTTGCTGGCGTGTAATCACAACCTTGAAACACCAAGCGACCCGCGAGACAATCACGGGCAAACGATAAGCGGCAGCGAGGCGACGGCTTCGCGTAGGGCAGGGCGGGGCTATCTCCCCGCCCGGCCCACCGCTGCAAACGCTGGAGATAGACAGCGACATGAAACGACAACAGAAACCGACCGAGGCGCAAGCTGAGATCATACAGCGAGCCGGGCTTGTCCCTTCAACCGTAACAGTCACCACCAAGCGCGCGGCGTTACCGCTGGCGATCACCTACCACGGCGACGGCGAGCCGTTGCATTACTGGATTGTGCGCGAGGGCGGGGCGTTGCGGTTTTCTGATACAAAGCCCACCACGCGCAAGCCCGGCACCACCGAACAAACCGGCGAGCAAGAGCCGGAAGCAATCGAGTTTTCCGGCGCACGCTACAACCCCGACAAGCTGGAAGCCGACTTGCGGCAATGCGGATTCCGAGCGGCAGAGGCGCGGGCAATCGTGTTGCAAGTTTGCGACGGCGACACGGTAAGAGAAGCGGCGGCGAAGATCGGCAAAAGTCACGGCTGGGTAGGTAGCAAACGGATTCAGCGCAAGGTGAAGGCATTGCGGGCGGGCGAACCGTTGACGGCAACGCGAGCGGGCAGCAACACAGCGACGCCAGAACCCTACACGCCGTCAAGCCTACTTGACGAAGCCCGCTTGCAGTTGTGCATGACGAAACGCACAGAAAAGCCGCTACGCTGGCCGTGGGATATTCACAAAGTCACCGGGCAACCACTGGCCGAACATATCGCAACCAGCTTGCGGCACCACCCTGACAGCCTGCTAATGGTGGAAGGGCGGTATTACGTTGCGGCATTGGTGGACCTACTCGAAGCCGCAAAAGCTGGGCAATGCGCCCACCGTGTGCGCGGCGTTGTGCCAGAGGGCACACCGGCAGAGAAGGCGGCGGCAGCGCGGCGGGCTTTGTCCATTCTGACAAGCCCGAAGTCCGGGCAATCCTACGAACTACCCACCGGCAACCTTGACCTTGTGTTGCACCAATACTTCAAGCGGGTTGTCGAGTTGCAGCGGGAATGGAAAGCGAGTAACGAACCAATCCCCGCACGGCTGGAAAATATCCGCGAAGCCCACCGCAAAGAATTGGAAGGCATCACCGACAAGCAATTGCGCGAGCTTATGGCGCACGACCCCTTCAACGGGGCGGCGCGACTGGCCGAGATTGCGACCGGCTACAGCCGCGAACTTTTCGAGAAACGCTGCAAGCAAATCTGCACCCGCAAAGGCTTCAAGTCGTTTCTGAAAACCTTGAACGAAGGCACCTACGATCACCTTATGCCCGGCTATGGCGCAAACTGGCGCGACCCGAAGCCCGGCAAAGTCCGCACGTTTCCCTACTAAACGCTTGTCCATTTTCCCACCGTAACCCCCCGCCTTGCGGCGGGTGTTGGACGTTTCGCCGTATTGGTGAAAGGCAAGGTTGCCAACATCAAAACGGTGAACATGAACGACAACGAAAGATTGTTGATTGAACGAAGGCGGCGCGGGCTGGCCGGCTGGGAGCTTGCGGCAGCGTCGCATATTTGCCCCACCACATATTCCAAAATCGAGAACGGGCAGCGCGAGGCGACGCACGACCAGAAACTTGCGATTGCCCGCACCTTAGGCGTTGAACCTGAAAAACTCTTTTCGAGGCTACCGTGAGTGCCCAGCAAGTTGCGCCGATACCGGCAGCGACGGCACTCACCGCCCCGCAACCGGAAAGACTTTTCACGCTCGCACAGATTCAAGCGGCGGGCGGCTTTTCACGCTCTACGCTCTACCGACTGCGACACGGCGGCGGGCTTCGCGTTGTGACCGTGGGCGGCGTTACCCGTGTGCGGGAAAGCGACTGGCAACGCTTCCTTGACCGCTGGGCAACGGCGACAACCGAAGGCGGCGACAATGTTTGACCCCGCGACACTACCGAAACGCTCGCAAGACTTTCACGCGGGCAAGGCCGGCAACGGCACGCGCAACCGCGAGGCTTTCGAGGCCGGCTGCCAATGCCGAGACAGCGGCGCGACCGAAGGCGAAGCCCTTGCCTACGTTGAAACGGGCGCGGCGCGTTGCGGCTTGGACTTGCACGAAGCCCGCAACGCCGTCAAATCCGCTTACAAGCAACCGGCCCGCGAGCCGATCACCAAAGGGCACAGCAAGGCCCCGCTTTCACGCCCAGCAAGCCCGGCAGCGAGCGCGGCGACGGCAGCGGCTACAAAGACCCCAGCGGCGACAGAAACGCCCGGCAAGCGGCGTGTCGTTGCGCGTTACGATTACACTGACGCCAACGGCAATTTGCTTTACCAGGTTGAGCGCACCGACCCGAAGGGCTTCCGGCAACGTAGGCCGGACGGCAACGGCGGCTGGATTTACAATCTTGAAGGCGTGCGCCGCACGCTTTACCGGCTGCCGAAGATGGCCAGTGCGGGCGAAGTGTTGGTTGTCGAGGGCGAGCGCGACGTTGAAACCGCCGAACGGCTGGGCTTTGTCGCAACGTGTAACAGTGGCGGGGCCGGCAAGTGGCCGCAAGATCACGCGGCGCACTTTGCTGGAAAGCGGGTTGTCATCATCCCCGACGCCGACAAGCCCGGACAGGAACACGCGCAAGCGGTTGCCAGAGAGTTGCACGGCGTTGCTGAAAGTGTCCGCGTGTTGCGATTGCCCGAAGGCGTCAAAGACGTTTCGGCATACGCTGAGACATTCAGCGACACGGCGGAACTTGCAGAGCGGCTTTCCGTTATGGCCGAGGGCGCGGCGTTGTGGACACCGAAGCCCGAAGCCGACAAGCCGAGCGGGTTGCTGGTAGTCAACGCGGTTGACCTCCTCGCAACGCCGTTTCCGAAATCCGACGACATCGTTGCGGGCGTATGGCAAACCACAAGCAAGGCTTCGGCAAGCGCGCCGGCGAAGCTGGGCAAGACTTGTTTCACCACTGGCATATTTCTAGGGGCTGCCACGGGCCGCGACGTAATGGGCTTTCACATTCCGCGAGCGCGGCGGCTTCTATACTTCCAAGCCGAAGTCACCCCGCACAACCTACAAACACGGCTTGCCAAAATGCTGCGGGCGTTTGACGCCGACCCGGAACAACTGCGGCGCAATCTTCTTTTCTGCAATGACCCGCGCTTGAAGCTGACACGC
Source organism: Verrucomicrobiia bacterium (assembly GCA_022072455.1). Classification (GTDB taxonomy): domain Bacteria; phylum Verrucomicrobiota; class Verrucomicrobiia; order Palsa-1439; family Palsa-1439; genus CAINDI01. The sequence continues at coordinate 119,063 of JAJVHY010000024.1, forward strand.
CGAGCCGACCTTGACGCGATACGCGAAGCGATCAAGCGCAACTCGCAAGACGCCCCGCTTGACGCAATCGGGTTTGACCCCGCCTACAAGTATCACGACGGCGACGAAAACAACGTGCAAGACGCAACGCGATTGTTTGACGCCGTGGACGAAATCATTGCCGAGTTTGGCGTTGCGGTTTGGCTTGTGCACCATCACGGGAAGGGCAGCGGCGACGGACTGGCGACGCAAGCCCACCGCAACCGGGGTTCAAGTGCCTTTGCAGACTGGCCCGACAGTCTGTTGACGTTGACGCCCGAAGATGCCGAAGCGGGCATTGTCAAATTGAGTTTCACGCTTCGCAACGCTGAAGAGCCGCCCGCAATGGCATTTCAACGCAACCCCGACACGCTTTGGTTTGACCCGTTGCCCGATCACCAGTTTGCCGGCAAGGGCAGCAAGGCCAAGATCACCGACGCCGAAGTTGCGGGCGTGATTGGCAAGGGCGCGGTTGCGTATCGCCAGCTTGTCGAGAAACTCCGCGAGGCGTTCACCGTGAGCGACGGCACCGCACGGGCGACAATCCGCCGGGCGACGCAATCAAACGCAATCCGCAAGAATGAAGGGAGCGGGCTTTATGTTTCAACACGCTGACAACCCGGCGCGGTGCAGCGGTGCAACCCCTAAGGGTTGTTGCACCACCTGCACCACCAGTGCGGACGGTGCAGTTGCACCAAACTTGCACCACCTGCACCAACACACCGAGAAAGCAAAGACACACGGCGGCACGCCTAGACCCGCCCCCACAGGGTTCCCCCCTAGCCAAAGCACGCTCCTGCATTTGTGGGTCACAGCTGGCAAAAATATCTTCGAGGTCTAATTCCGCCAATGAATAACACCACCCGCACCATATTGACCGAGGTACTAGCCGAAACCGACGCCCTGCTATGGCCGCTGCGCCGTCAAGGCGACGACCCATCGCAAGCTCAACTCGCCGCGCAACACGTCTATTTCCGCAAAGGCTTGCCCTATCGCAAGGCCGGCGACGGCAAGACCAGAATGGCGTTGCTGCGCGAACTAGAGGCATCCGGGCTTGTCATCGTGACCCGTGAGAATGGCCGCGCATCGCATTGGAAGCTCACCGATCACGCCGACGAAGTTACCCGCGCCCTTGTGGGGATGCCGGGGCGCAAGGAATGTTTCACGGTCATGCGTCGCATGGTGAAGCTGGCCGATGCCGGCGACTATCTGCCAGCGACCACCAGCGACGGTGCGCGATTTATCCGGGAAACGGATTTAGGCGGATTCACCTACACCGACAAAAGCTATTTAGACGCAGTGTATCGGCAACAAGCGGTACTTGCTTATGCGTGGCCGCGTGGCTGGGTGACTTCTGCGCTCGCTTGCGGTTATGGCCGGAGCAATTCACCAATGGCGCACGCCTTGACGGATGCCGGGAAAACCGCGTTGACGATGCCAGCGACCAAGACCGCACTACCTAAGCGCGATGCCGCCCTTGCCGATCACTACTGCAACCGCACCACCGATCACGGCGAAGCATGGGAGTCGGCGCGACACAAGGAGCGCATGACGATTTATCTGCAACCGTATTTCGTCGGCTGGGAAACCGTCAACGAACTGAAAACCATTTCCGCCGGCACCGACGCCAGCGAAAAACCAGAACCAACCCGCCGGCAACCCCGGCAGAAAGCGACCCCATGAGTCCGAAAATATCACAACCCCCCAACGCGGCATTTTTGACCGCCAGGAACATCGCCCGGCAAATCGCCTGCCATTGCATCGCGTGTTCCCAACCGATGTTGCACGGCCCCGGCGAGCCGGCTTTGTTTCGCGGTGGAAAGCCAATCTGCCGGAAGTGCGCCGGCCCCGCTGGCACGCGACTGTCAGTTTTACTTTCGGAAGCCCCTAGCATGAACGCCGAAAATTGTCTGGCCGGTGGATTGAAACCGCGGAGCCGCGCATGATTAACCGCACCGCCTTTGTCCAAGTCGCCTGTACGAAATGCGGACGGCTGGAGAATCTCACGCCCGATCACATCGCCCGCATGAAGGCCGCTGGCATCCCGTATAGCTGCAAGACCGGCATTGGGTGCTCACTAATCCGAAATCCGAAAAACCAAACCCTAACGAATAAGGAAAATAACAAGTTATGATTCAACCCCTGAATATCAGTGCAAAAGTATCCCGTGCCGCGCCCACCGTTGCCGAGAAGCGAGCCGCCGCTGCCGCCAAAGCTGCCGACGACCGCGCTGCCGAAGCCCGGAAACGCCAGCGCGAGGCCGACGCCGAGGCCGACAAACTGCGGGCCCGGCTTCACACGGTCATTGCCGAAATCGGACAGGAAAAGGAATGGCAGAACAAAATCCGGCACACTTGCACCCGGTCTGTCGAGTACAACGGCGAGATCGGGGAGATCGAAATTGCCGCCGTGTTGGATGAAGCACTTGGCAACGCCCCCGATGCACTCGCCATGCAAAAAGCCGAATCACTCCGAGAGCGACGCAAGGCCATGATTGCCGACGTGAAAAAGTTTGTGAAGCAACTTCACGCCGTGCAAGCCAAGATCCCGGCACTCGAAGCCGAACGTCACGAACTCCTGCGACAGCTGGGAGTTTACTAACCATGCGGGGACGCGACGCGGCAGGTACAGGGCCCGTTTACCGTGGAGCCAGCTGTGCCGGCGTCGCGCCCCATACCGGGCGGCGGCGGTATTCCGTCGCGTGATAGCTGGCCGGGCGGTTGACGGCGAAAGCCCGACGCCCGGCCCTGTCACCAACACCGGGCTTGAATAGCGTGTGAATCGTGTTACGATATTGGCGAAGGGAGAAACACGAATGACAAAACCAACACGAAGCAAAGAGGGGCCGGTAGTCCGGTTTTCTGTTTCGCTTGCGCCCGAAGTGGCCGCGAAGCTGAAAGCCTACTGCGGCAAACACGAACGCACGCAAAGCTGGGTAGTCGAGAAACTGATTGCCCGTTACTTGGAGAAACTAACATGAGCGCAAGCGGCTTTGAACGCATTGCTGGCGGATTGTACCGGCGCAACGGGTTGCTTTACGCCCGCGTGCGGGATAATGGAAAACGCACTTGGCGCGGCACCGGCACCAACGACTTGACCACCGCCCGCAAGATTCTGAAAAAGTGGCGCGAAGAGCAAGTGCTCCAGCGGCACGGTATCGAGACACAAGAAACGGCATTGAACCGCAACCGCTTGACCGTGGCGAAAGTGATTGAGACTTACACACTGGCGGGTTGCCCGACTAAGAAGATGCAACCGAAGGCCCCCTACACCGTGCGGAAAGAGGGGCACGCATTGAACCCCGTACGCCGTTACTTTGGCGAGCGGCTTGCCGTCACGTTGAAGCTTTCCGATTGCGACGAATACCGGCAGTGGCGCAACACGGGCGGCTACAAGATCGAAACGCTGAAAAAAAACGGCGAGCCGACGAAGCGCAAGGCACGCGGCGGCGACCGGGGCGTTGACTTGGAGTTGACCGCCTTGAGCAACGCTTTCAAGCTGGCCGTGCGCCGTGGCGAGTTGAAGGCAAACCCGCTGGCGGGGCGAACGCTTTACAGCGTGGCCTCGAACGTGCGCCACTGCCGCGACGTTGCGCCGACGCCCGAAGGCTTGGCGGCGATCACCGGCTGGCTACGCAAGAGCAACGAGCCGGCAGTTGCCGACTTCGTGGCGTTTCTCGCCTACAGCGGCTTGCGGATTGGCGAGGCGTTGCCGTTGCCGTGGGCGGCGGTAAATCTTGGCGAGGGGCTTGTGCAAGTGCGCCGGGAAAAACACGGCTGCAACCCGTGGGTTGCGATCACGCCCGCACTCGAAACACTCTTGCGCGACATGGAAGGGCGGCGGGGGACTAGTGCGTTGCTGTTTCCGTCACCACACGACCCCAGCAAACCCCGCGATCAAGCGCGCATCAACCGGCGAATCACGGCGGCGATTGCGGCGTTGAACAAGACGGCAGAAGCCGAAGGCAAGCCGAAGCTGGGGCACGTCACCCCGCACGGGCTGAGATCGTACTTTGTCACGCAAGCGCGGCAGAGCGGATTGACCGACGCGGAGATTGCAATGCTGATAGGCGACAAGACCGGCCCCAGCATTATCGCCAGCACCTACGGCGACTTGCGCGACGATCACTTACTGGCGCAAGCGCGGCGTATTCGCCACACGTTCAACCCCGGCGAAGGCGTTTCCGGTATACCCGCCGGTATACCCGCGTGCCCCCAAGAGTCACCCCGAACCCACACAAGCCCGCTAGTGGCGAAAGTGGCGTAAGATGCACACGGGCAAAACCATGCGGACTCTACAAGACACGGCGGGGCACGCCCCGCTTGCCCCTGTAAATCTGCTGGCTTATGCCTTCAATGGTTCGAATCCATTCCTCCCCACCAGTCTCTTCGCGCAAGTCCAAACGACTGGGCTAAACAATGGCGCGACTCTCCAACTTCAGCGCGCAGCGGTTGCGATGGTTGTGACTTGCACCGGCCTCCGACCTGCGACACATTCACCGCAATGAAATTTGCTTCTGCGCTTACGACAAACTTGGACCACGAGTCGGCTGTCGCTGATTTGGTTCACGAAATTCGTTCTGAATTCGGGCCGGAGAAAATTGACCTCGCGCTTGTTTTTGCCCATCGCGATTACATCACTGACCGCCCAGAATTCATTGCCGCACTACGGCAGGGGTTGGGTGCCCGCCATCTGGTGGGTTGTACCGGCGGGGGAATCATCGGGGATCGCCGGGAGTGCGAAGGCGAGCCGGCGGTTTCTGTTCTCGTGGCCCAACTGCCGGAAGTGGAAATTGATTTGTTCCATGTCACAGCCGATGAAGTGGATGAAGCCAGCGGGCCGAAGTTCTGGCATTTCCAGTTGGAGGTGACACCGGAAACGAACCCGAACTTCTTGGTGTTCCTCGAACCGTTCAGCACGAACGCCACGGAGTGGGTGGACGCTTTGGGTGCTGCTTATCCGGGAGCAGTGCTGTTGGGCGGGCTGGCCAGCGGGGGCCGGCAACCGGGTGAATGCCTGTTGTTTTTGGATGATGTGGTGTTGGACGAAGGCGCCGTGGGCGTGGCGTTGGCCGGGAATATCGAGGTGCGCTCGATTGTTTCGCAAGGGTGCCGGCCGATTGGTCAGCCCCTGACCATAACGCGGGCGGATCGCAATGTGATTTTGGAACTCGCCGGTCAACCGCCGGTCACGGTGTTAAACGAACTGTTGCCCCAATTGCCGGCGGCTGACCAGAAGTTGGCGCGGACGGCGTTGTTTTTGGGGCGCGTCGTCAACGAATACCAAGAGGAGTTCAGTCGGGGCGACTTTCTGATTCGGAATCTCGTCGGCCACGATCCGAAATCGGGGGCGTTGGCGGTCGGGGATTTGATGCGGACGGGGCAGACGGTGCAGTTTCAGGTTCGGGATGGTGGGAGTGCCGCAGAGGATTTGCAGGCGTTGCTGGCCAAGCAATCAGCGCCGGGAGTGCGCGGCGCGGTGGTCTTCAGTTGCCTTGGCCGAGGGGAGGGGATGTACGGTGCGCCCAATCACGATATCAACGCACTGCAACAGACGCTCGGCCCATTGCCGGCGGCGGGTTTTTTTGCGAACGGCGAGATTGGGCCGGTCGGGGTAAGGCCGTTTGTGCATGGGTTCACCAGCGTCATCGGATTGTTCGCGGAGGCGCCGCATTGACGGAAAAATAATGCGCGTCACTTTTTTGGGGACGGGGACAAGTCACGGCATACCGGTCATTGGCTGCGAATGTGCGGTCTGTTGCTCGCCGGACCCGCGGAATCGGCGCCTCCGACCGGCTGTCTGGGTTGAAACCGCCGGGACGAGTTTGCTGATTGATGTGCCCCCCGATTTCCGGCAACAAGCTCTCCGCGAGCGGATCGCCAAGGTCGATGCGGTGCTGTTGACGCATTCGCATGCTGACCATTTCCTTGGCTTGGATGATTTGCGCGTGTTTACGTGCAAGCAGGGACAGAAGATGCCGATCTATGGCAGCGCCCAGACTGTCGCGGATGTGCAGCGCGTCTTTTTTTACGCCATGCACGAACGGCCGACATATCCCACCTTGCCGAACTTTGGGGTAAATGTGCTTGAGCCGGATCAGGCGTATGTGATTGGTGATCTGCCGGTGCGGACGGTTGAGTTGCCCCATGGCCGCAGTAGGGTCTTGGGATTCGTCTTTGGACGGGCGTTTGCGTATCTGACGGACTGCCACGCGGTCCCGCCACCAATTATCGAATCGCTCCAGGGCGTTCGCGTTCTGGCGCTCGATGCTCTCCGGGTTCGTTCTCATCCAGCCCACTTGACGCTGGCACAGGCCCGTGAAATTGCGGAGCAGGTTGGGGCGGAATTGACCTTCTTTACCCACATGAATCACGAGACGGATCATGCGACAGCGGAGGCGGCGATGCCGGCGCAGATTCGGTTGGCATATGACGGACTGCAGTTGGAGATCAATGAGACGACTGTCACGAAACTGGCGTAGTTGGCTGGCCGGCTTGGCGATGACGAGCGTGGCGCTGGCTGCGGAAGATCCAGCGCGGCGCGTGCTCATTGTCTACAACGCGGCAGAACCGGCCAGTGAGCCACTCGCCCGGTATTATGCCGCGCACCGCAACATCCCCACCAATCAGATTTGCCGGGTGAATGTTCGGAACGCCGAGACGATCACCCGACGTGAATACAATGAGCAGATTCGTGATCCGTTGTGGAAGTTTCTGGTGGCAGGCGGTTGGCTGTATGAGTTGGGCGGGAAGGCCATCGAGTGCCGGATTGATTGTCTGGCTCTCATGTATGGGATGCCGTTGCGGATTGATGCCGATCCGACCTTGAAGGAGGTAATTCCGGCAACGATGCCGCAGATGCTGCGACGGAATGAGGCTGCGGTTGACAGCGAACTGACCTTGTTACCGGCAGGGGGGTCTCTGTTGACCGGCTGGGTAGTGAATCCCAATTACAACGCGCGCATTCTCCGGCTGGGGGCGACAATGCTGTTGGTCGGGCGGTTGGACGGCGCCACACCGGCAATTGCCCGGCAACTCATTGATGATGCCATCGCCACCGAACAGTATGGGTTGCTGGGCCGCTGTTACTTTGATTCGCGCAATATTCAGGAGCCGGGGTACAAGATTGGTGATGAATGGTTGAAGACAGCGGCCGGGCTATTTCGCGCCGCCGGGTACGAAACAGAACTCGACGAAAGACCGGAGCTGTTTCCCGCAGATTATCCGCTAACCGATGCCGCCGTTTATGCCGGCTGGTATACGGGGGGGGTGACCGGTCCATTCCGTCGCGCGGACTTTCGTTTCCGGCGCGGAGCCGTGGCTTATCATATCCATTCCGGCAGTGCTGCGAGTGTTCGCACCGAATCAGCCTATTGGACGGGGCCATTGTTGGCGAAAGGGGCGGCCGTTTCGTTCGGCAACGTCTACGAACCATACCTGGCATATACACCCCACTTGGACAAGTTCTTCAAACGTTTGTTGGACGGCGCGACCTATCTGGAGGCCGGCTGGTCCAGCCAACCGGGGTTGAGTTGGCAAACAACATTTCTGGGTGACCCGCTTTACCGGCCCTTTGCCGTGCCGGTAGATGAACAGATCCGCCGGCTCGAACATGATCACCACCCCGACCGGGAGTGGGCCTATCTCCGTCAGGTGAATCTGCTGCTCACCAGCGGCAAAACAAACGCCGCGGTCAAGCTCTGTCAGAGTCAGGCACTCACGCTGACCAGTCCTGTCTTGATGGAAAAACTGGCCGATCTCCTGCCGGCCAGCGAGCAGGTTGCCGGCTACGAAGCCGCACTCAAGATTGCCGGCGATTCCTACCGGTACTTCCGCATCGCGCTGAAATTGGCCACAGCCTACAGTGCCAATCAGAAACCCAAACAGGCGCTGGCCGTTTATGAGGGGCTGGCGGCAACACATCCCCAAGGCCGCAATGCCCGGTTGGTGCTGCAGAAAGCGCGCGATCTCGCGAAACTCAGCGGGGCGCCAGACCAGGCGGAAAAATTCCAAAAACAATTGGATGCCGTGGTCGCGGCCGAGATGAACGAGAAAAAACAGTAGTTCAGAAGTGCGGCTCCGCCCGCAGTCGATAACTGGTTCAAGCTGGGTAAAATTTCCCGCGGACCGAACAGAAAAGTCGCTGACAACACCTCGCCTGTCTGTTATACGCATATTGTTTGATTCGCCTATGAAAATTGGAGTTTTGAAAGAGGTCGTCGTTGACGAGCATCGGGTGGCGCTCACGCCTGACGCAGTAAAACCATTGGTCAAAGCCGGCAACGAGCTGCTCATCGAAGCCGGGGCTGGTGTGGCGGCGTTCATCAGCGACACGGACTATCAACAGGCCGGGGCCAAAATCGTCACTGCAGCCGCTGCCTTGGCCGCCGATGTGGTGGTTAAATTCCATAAACCGACCGCGGGCGAGATCGACCAACTGCGAGAAGGCGCCGTGCTCGTTGCTTTTCTCTACGCTGCCGCCAATCCGGATTTGGTCGAGAAACTCGCCAGCCGCAAGATCACCGCGCTGAGCATGGATGCCATTCCCCGCATCAGCCGTGCGCAAAGTCTGGATGCGCTTTCTTCCCAAGCCAACGTCGCCGGCTACAAAGCGGTTCTCCTAGCGGCGGCGGCACTGCCCAAATTTTTGCCGATGATGACCACGGCTGCCGGGACGATTCGGCCGGCGAAAGTCTTGATCCTCGGTGCCGGTGTGGCCGGCTTGCAAGCCATCGCTACGGCGCGCCGCCTCGGCGCGGTGGTTTGGGCTTACGACGTGCGCGCTGCGGTCAAAGAGCAGATCGAAAGTCTGGGCGCAAAATTTCTCGAACTCGAAATCGGCACGAAGGACGCCGAAGGCGCCGGCGGTTACGCCAAAGAGCTTTCGCCCGAAGCCAAACAGAAGCAGCAAGAACAACTCGGGCAGAAAACCAAAGACTTTGATGTCGTCATCACCACGGCCCTCATTCCCGGTCGACCTGCGCCCCGGTTGGTCACGAAAGAAACGGTCGCCGGTATGCGCCCCGGCAGTGTCATCGTGGATCTCGCGGCGGAGACGGGCGGCAATTGTGAGTTGACCGAACCCGGTCAGACGGTGGTGAAGCATGGGGTCACGATCATCGGTCCGGTCAACTTGCCGGCGACGTTGGCGGTGCATGCGAGCCAATTGTACGCGAAGAACGTGACCGAGTTGTTGAAGCTGCTCATCACCAAAGACGGCAAGTTGAACCTCGATTTCAACGACGAGATCATCAAAGGCGCATGCATCACGCACGCCGGCCAGAAACTCAAGGCGTAAGCCCGCCTTACATCTGTTCGATCACTTCGATGCCGAGCAGATTCAATCCCTGTTTCATCACATCCGCGGTTCGTCGGCAAAGCGCGAGCCGCGACGAACGGGTTGGCTCGGGCGTTTGGAGGACGGGACAACTGTCGTAGAAGGCGCTGAATTTGCCGGCCAATTCGTAGAGGTAACTGGTCAACCAGTTGGGTTTGTCGTCGGCCAAGACCGCGTCCAAGGTTTCGGCGAAGCGCAAAATATGTTTGGCCAGGTCGAGTTCGGCGGGGTGCGTCAATTCAATGTGGCCAAGTACCGCGGGGTTGCCTGCTTTGCGGAAGATGCTTTGAACGCGGACATAAGCGTATTGCATGTAGGGCGCGGTATTGCCGGTCATGGCCAGCATCTTGGCCCAACTAAATATGTAATCGGTCGTCCGGTTTTGGGAGAGGTCGGCGTACTTGACGGCGCCAATCCCAACTGCACGGGCAATCTCGCGGCGCGTGGCCTCCGGTAAGTCCGGTTTTGTTTCGGTGACGAACTTGAAAGCGCGCTCTTCGGCTTCGTCAAGAAGTTGCGCGAGTTTGACTGGCGTCCCTTCGCGGGTTTTCAACGGCTTGCCATCTTCGCCGAGGATTGAGCCGAAATAGACGTGTCGGAGATCGGGGACAGACGACAACCATTGTTTACCGGCCGCGAAGACTTGTTGGAAGTGTTGTTTCTGCCGGGCATCGGTGACGTAGATGATTTCGTCAGGCTGCCAGTGGTCGAGCCGGTATTTCAGGGTAGCGAGATCGGTGGTGCCGTAGAGGAAAGCGCCGTCGGCTTTCTGGATGATGAGTGGCGCTTCGCTGCCGGGGACGAAGATGCAGATTGCGCCTTCGCTTTCGGTGGCAATGCCGCGTTGCCGGAGGTCGGCGACCACCCCGGGGAGTTGGGGGTTATAGAAACTTTCGCCAAGCGTGTGGTCGAAGGTCACGCCGAGGCGTTGATAGGTTTTGGCGAATTCATGTTGGGAGAGTTCGATGATCTTTTGCCAAATCGCAAGATTCTCGGCGTCGCCTTGTTGGAGTTTGACGAGTTCTGTTTTCGCTTCGTCGCGATCGCCGTGTTCGTTGACGAATTTGTAGAGGCGTTCCAGCTCGGTGATCGGATCGGCAACCAGTGCGGCGTCGTTGCGGTGTTTTTTCCAGCCGACGATGAGCATGCCAAATTGGGTGCCCCAGTCGCCAATGTGATTGTCAGTGATGACACGGTGCCCGAGGAACCGGCCAATCCGGGCGAGGCAGTCGCCGAGGATGGTCGAACGAATGTGGCCGACGTGCATCGGCTTGGCGACATTGGGCGAACTGAAATCAATGACAATGGTTTTGGGGTTCGCAACCTGCGGGACGGGTTCGCCGGTTAACTGGGATGCCACAAAAGCCGGCTTCAGTTTGAAGTTGATAAAACCGGCGCCGGCAACGGTTGGGGGTTCGCAGATGTCGGCGAGATCGAGCTGGGGGATGATCTTCTCAGCGAGCGCTCGCGGATTTTCTTTGCGCTGTTTGGCGACGGCCATGATGCCGTTGGCTTGGTAATCACCGAATTTGGTGTCGGCGCATGGGCGAATTAGCGCGGGCGCACCGAGGGCGCGTTCGACGACAGTGGACAGAATCTCGGGGACCGAAGACATGAATTAGCTTTACGCAGCCGTTTGGAAGACTGCCAGCATTTCTTCGCGGGTCCGGGCGTTGGCGAGTTGGTCGCGCCGGGTTTTATTGTTGAGGAAGCGGGCGAAGGCGGACAGGGTTTGGAGGTGTTTTTGGGCTTGACCGGCGGGTGTCAGGAGGAGGACGCAGAGGTTGACCGGCTGGTCATCCAGCGCTTGAAAATCAACAGGCGGGTTGAGCCGTGCAACCACGGCCAATGGAGCGGTAAGGCAGGCAACACTGGCGTGCGGGATCGCGAGGCCATATCCAATGCCGGTGCCATTGCTGGTTTCGCGGTCCTTGACGGCTTTCACGACGACCGGGCGATCTTCGGGGCGGATTTTGCCGAGGCGCACAAGCAGATCAATCAAAGTATCAATCACACGCCAGCGGTCGGGCGCGGAGACGTTGGGCGCGAATTGGTCAAGATGTAGAATCTCGGCGAGATTCATTAGCGATTGCTCCAAACGACGCGGCCATATTCCCACAGTACGTGCAGCTTGTCGAGAGTCCAAGCGTAGCCTTGCCAGACATTTTTACCGGTGGTGCTCGCGAACATTTCCCAGGTCAGCGTTGGGGAGAGAAGCGTAGCGACCACAGTCATGGTGAGAAGGTTCATCAAGTAGATGATCGTAAACGAAAAGAGCACCCCTTGGGATTCGACATCCGGCTGGCTGACACTGAACAACACCATGATCGTGAACGTGACATGGAAGCTCCAGCCGAAGCCAATCAGAAAGAACAGAACGCCCATATATCCGGACCAATCCCAAATCCAATGACCGAGAAAAAACAGCAGCATGAACAGGATGGCATAAAACGGAAAAAAATACGGCGCGAGCGTGATTGCCCAGTTGGTCTTACTGGTATGCACCTGACCGCCCGCCTTGCCGACTTTGAGGCCGGAGACCCGCGCCCCCATCAGCCATGCCCACAATGCATGAGTGAGTTCATGGCCGAGCACGTAGGTGCGGACAGGTTTGGGGAGGAAACAGAAAATCAGCAGCCATAATCCATAACCGGCCCCGAATGCGCCTGCCGTCTGGGCGGTCGTTCCGGTCAGCAGGACGCGCCCAAGCTGCGCCGTCGCCAGTGTGGCGCCGACGCAAGCCGGCAACAACAGGAGCGCGATGCCGAATTTCAACTTTCTCAATATTGCCTCCTCGTGCCGCAGAGACTTACCGAAACTTCCTGTGCTTGGCAATGCCGACACAGTCGCATTGGCCAGTTGCTGGCCAACGAGAGAATACTGTCAAAAGATGGCATCATCATGTCGAATCCAATCGTGAACTTGCCCGCGAGTTTTCCCCGTTGACATTTGGAGCTTGCCCGGTAAGATGCGCGCTCTAACAATTCTAGAACACCTATGCCTAATACTGCTTCTGCTGCCAAACAAGCGCGTGCCAGCCTTCGCCGGCAACGCCACAATAAGTCCATCAAATCGCGCCTCCACACGCTGGAACGCAAATTCGAAGCTGCCATCGGCGAAAAAAAGTCAGCCGACGCAGTTGCCGCGTTGCGCGATCTATCGTCCGCTCTCGATAAGGCTGCCAAGGTGCAAGTGATTCACGGGAATACCGCTTCACGAAAGAAGTCGCGACTCGCCGCACGCTTGAAGACCGTTGCCGCTGCGGCGTGATTTTCTGGACGGCTTACCAGCGCTCCGTCAACACTGTCACGACTTGCTTGGCCAGGTCGTCGGCAATCAGCGGCACAGCTTGTGCCTCCGAGCTTTGCAGATCGGTGCCGATAAACGTCTCCGCCGAGCCTTCCAGCGTGACCGGCTCAAAGAGTAATTTGCCGGCGCGGTCACGGGCTTCGATCCGCGCGGTGATGGTCAGCTTATATTCCCGAGGTGTGCCGGTGTTGGTTTGCAGGGTGCGCAAAGGACGGCGTTTGTAATTCGTCAGCACGCCGGTTAGCACGACATCGGCATCTGCGACCGACCGGACTTCGAGGGTGCCGTCGGCTTGGAACCGGCGGATGATCCCGTTACTGATTGGCGCTTCGAGCTGGGGGAACAACGTTTTGTTCTGGAATACCGGCACCGCCACCGACCGGTACGGCAATTCCTGCGGTGCGCCCAAACGGTAGCCGGCGCAGCCGGTGAAAAGCAGGGCGACGGCTAAGGCAAAAAGCAGTTTCATTTGCTGGCGGCTTGTTCTTTCGCGAGTGGCGAAACGAGCGCGAGTTTTTGTTGCGCTTGGTTTGCCCAATCGGAGCGAGGATTCTGGCCGATGACTTCGTTGTAGTAGATGACGGCGGCTTTGTAGTTCTTGTTTTTCTCGTAGAACGCACCGATTTGGAGCAAGCCTTTGGATTGTTCGCCGCGGAGTTTGGTGCGGAGGTCATAAGCCTGTTCGGCTTTAGGGCTGGCGGGATATTTGACGAGGAAATCGCTGAACGCACTGATCGCTTGATTGGCATTGTTCTGGTCGTAATCAGCGCGTTGCGCTTCGACCTGATAGGCCCAGCCGATTTGGAATTGAGCGACTTCGGCAAAAGGTGATTTCGGGTACCGTTCGAGCACTTTTTCGTAGGCATGCACCGCGCTGACGTTATCGCGTTGTTTCTCGTAGGTCAGTCCGATATTGAACTGCGCGGCCGCACCGACTTCGCTGTAGGGGCCGTTCTTGACGACCTGTTCAAAAATCGTGACCGCCTTGTCGTAGCCCTTGAATACGCGGATCCGCCAGAACTTTAGTTTCTCGCCGTTGAGGAACCGCTCACCGATGGCAAACTGCCGTTTCAAGACTGTCTCAAAATGCGGACTGTTCGGATGTTTCTCGATCAGGTTCTGATATTCCTTGAACGCCTTGAAGAGATAGCCCAAGTCAGTCAACGACTCAGCCAGCCCCAAGCGCGCATCTTGGGCCGCGAACGAGGTTGGCCATTTGGTAATGAGCCGCCGATAAGCGGCAACAGCGTCATCGTACTGTTTGTCGGCTTGGAATTTTTGGGCAATCGCCAACATTTCTTTCGGGTTGTTGGCATTGGCAGCGGAAGCGCGTTCGAAGGACCAGCCTTCGCCTTTGCGCCAGATCAACGCGGCGGGGCTGCTCGACGCGAATACAAACACCGTGGCGCACAGAAATAACAAGAGTTTCATGAAGTGGGCGCAGGCTACTAAAAGCACCGGTCAGGGTCAAGCAGCGCACACGCCGGCCTGACTGACGGCCAAAATATCCAACGCGCGCTGGTCATCGCTGGTCTTGAACACGGCAAAAAATTGGTCGCCACCCGCCGACGATGCGTACGAATACAGAATATCAATCCCGGCGTGCCCGAGACGCGCCCCCAACAGAGCGGCGCCGCCGACTTGATCCGTCGCGCCGACCAGAACCACGGAGTTGGCCCGGCAATCATACCCGGCATCCTGCAGCGCGATTTTCGCGGTGAGTGGATTATCGGTCACGAGCAGCAAAACGCCTTCGCGACGTTCACTGTACGCGCAGTAAGCCAAGATGTTGACTCCATGTTGCGCAACGAGCGCCAGAACCCGTCCCAGCGCGCCCGCTTCGTTGCCGAGTCTGACAGCCAGCTCTATCTCTTTGCGAGCTTTCGACATTCCGGCATCCTAGGCACAATCTTACAGTACGCGTTCAGTGATCTGATGCAACCGAAAAGAAAATGACCGGAATGCGTCGTTACCGGTTGTCCGCGTATTCTTCCAGCGGAGCACACGAACAAACCAGATTCCGGTCACCGTACACATTGTCCACCCGCCCGACGGCCGGCCAGAATTTATTTTCGCGTTGCCACGGTAACGGAAAGGCAGCCACCTCTCGCGGGTAGGGAAGCTCCCATTTGTCGGCGACTACGACTCGGGCAGTGTGTGGCGCATTTTTCAGTACTGCCGGCGTGGACGCGATCTCGGCGTGGATGGAAATCAGCGCCTCACAAAATCGGTCCAATTCGGCTTTCGACTCACTTTCCGTCGGTTCGACCATCAATGTCCCCGCGACCGGCCACGACATGGTCGGCGCGTGATAACCATAGTCCATCAACCGTTTGGCAATGTCCTCCACCTCGATGCCGCTCGCGGTTTTGAATTGCCGGCAATCCAAAATGCACTCGTGCGCCACGAGATTGCCGTGCCCCTTGTACAGCGTCGGGAAACAGCCGGCCAACCGCTGGGAAACATAGTTGGCATTCAAAATGGCGACCTTTGTGGCGGCAGTGAGCCCGGCCCCGCCCATCATCCGGATGTACATCCAGGAAATCACGAGAATGCTCGCGCTCCCCCACGGGGCCGCCGCGACCGGGCCGATCGGTGCTTCACCGCCGAGATTCACGACTGAATGACCCGGCAAATAATCCACCAGATGTTCCGCCACGCCAATCGGCCCCATACCAGGGCCGCCACCGCCATGCGGAATGCAGAACGTCTTGTGCAAATTCAAATGGCAAACATCCGCCCCAATCTGGCCGGGACTCGTCAGCCCGACTTGCGCGTTCATGTTGGCTCCATCCATGTAAACCTGACCGCCGTGCTGGTGAATGACGGCGCAGATTTCCCGGATGCTCTCCTCGAAAACGCCATGGGTGGAGGGATAGGTGACCATCAACGCCGCGAGGTTATCGGCATGCTGCGTCGCCTTCGCCCGCAAATCCGTCACGTCAATATTACCGGCGGTGTCGCACGCGACCGGTACGACTTTCCAGCCGGCCATTGCTGCGCTGGCGGGATTGGTGCCGTGAGCGGAAAGGGGAATGAGACAAATGTTCCGGTGTCCGTGGCCGCGCTCGAGGTGGTACCGGCGGATGACGAGCAGGCCGGCGTATTCACCCTGTGACCCGGCGTTCGGCTGCAACGACACCCCCGCAAAGCCAGTAATCTCGGCCAGCCAGTTTTCGAGTTGGCGGAAGAGAGTCTGATAACCGGCGGTCTGGTCGAGTGGCGCGAACGGATGCAGCTTGCCGACTTCTGGCCAGGTGACCGGGAACATTTCCGCCGTCGCGTTCAACTTCATCGTGCATGATCCGAGCGGGATCATAGAATGACAGAGCGACAAGTCGCGCGCTTCGAGGCGTTTGATGTACCGGAGCATCTCATGCTCGGTGTGGTACGCGTTGAAAACTTTCGCTGTCAGAAACGGTGAGTTGCGCCGGGGTAATGATGAATCGCTTGGCGTTATGTCTTCGGTCCCGCCAAAGAGTGCCAAGTCGGTTTCCGTGGTGGTCTCGTCGAGGCTGACGCCGTAGGTGCCGTCGCCAAAGTTGCGAACGTTCACGCCAGCCGGTGGCGTGCCGCGAATGCGAAGCGTATCAAAGAACGGCTCGGTGCCGACGCGTTCGACCTTCCCGGCAAGTTGGCGCACAAGATCGTGGATGCGCTGGGCGATGCGTTTCAACCCGGTGGGCCCGTGATAAACGGCATACATCGCGGCCATGACGGCGAGCAGCACTTGGGCCGTGCAGATGTTGCTGGTGGCTTTGTCGCGGCGGATGTGTTGTTCGCGAGTTTGCAGAGCAAGCCGCAAGGCCGGGTGGCCTTGTGCGTCTTTGGATACGCCGATGAGGCGGCCCGGCATGTGCCGTTTGTAGGCGTCGCGCGTCGCAAAAAAGCCGGCATGCGGCCCACCATATCCCAGCGGGACGCCGAAGCGTTGTGCGCTGCCGATTGCCACATCCGCGCCAAATTCGCCGGGCGGTTTCAAGAGTGTGAGTGCGAGTAAATCAGTAGCAACGCAAACCAAAGCCGAGTGCTGATGTGCCTCCGCGCTGATCGCGGCATAGTCAAAAATCGCGCCATCGGTGGCCGGGTATTGGAGCAGGATGCCGAAAACGGAACCAGACAGCGGATATTGCCGGTGGTCACCGATGACAACCTGCACTCCGAGAGGCTCCGCGCGGGTTTGCACGACAGCAATCGTCTGGGGATGACACAACTCAGAGACGAAGAAAACGTTGGCGGCGTCATTTTTGCGGACAGCCAGCGCGAGGTGCATGGCTTCGGCGGCCGCCGTGGCCTCATCGAGCAGAGAAGCGTTGGCGATGTCGAGCGCGGTCAAGTCCATGACCATCTGCTGGAAGTTCAAGAGTGCTTCCATCCGTCCTTGCGAAATTTCGGCTTGGTAGGGGGTGTACGCAGTGTACCAGCCGGGATTCTCGAGGATATTGCGCTGAATGACCGGTGGCGTGATGCAATCGTAGTAACCCATTCCGATGAACGACCGGCAAACTTTGTTCGCCGCCATCATCCTTTTCAGCTCAGTAAGCGCGGCTTCTTCGGTCGTGGCTGCTGGCAGATTTAAGGGCTGAGTCAGACGTATTTGCGGTGGAACGGCGGCGTCCACCAGAGCATCAAGTGACGAGAAGCCGATGGTGGACAACATCGTTTCATGGTCTTCCGCTGCGCCGAGATGCCGGCGCACGAACGTATCAGGGGCGTGCATGGAAAACTAGGCACCAATGTGGTGGGCGTAATCGCTCGGTGACAGCATGTCGTTGACTTCGGCCGGGTCGCTCACCTTGATCTTGAACATCCAACCCTTGCCGAATGGGTCTTGGTTCACGAGTTCGGGCGCGCTGGTAAGTTCGTCATTGATCGCCACGACATCGCCGCTGACCGGCGCGTAGATGTCGCTGGCAGCCTTGACACTTTCAACGACGGCGCATTCCTTGCCGGCTTCGACGCGGTCGCCAACTGCCGGCAACTCGACGTAGACGATGTCGGTCAATTCATGTTGCGCGTGGTCGGTGATGCCGACGACGGCGGTGTCACCCTCGACGCGCACCCATTCGTGGGATTTGGCATACCGGAGATTTTGTGGAACACTCATTGGCCTCGCTTGTAAAGTGGTTTTTTCTCAATCGTTGCCGGGAACAGTTTCCCGCGCACTTCAATTTCAATCGGCATCCCAACCTCCGCACTGACGGTTTCGACATACCCCAAGCCAATGCCGCAGTGCAACGTCGGTGATTGGGTGCCGCTGGTGACTTCGCCGACGGGGCGCCCGCCCGCTCGGATCAGGTAATGGCTGCGGGGTGGGGGGCATTTCCCCGGTGCCATCTTAAACGCCACGAGTTTTCGCGCAACGCCTTTTTCGTTCATCGCAGTGCGCCCGATGAACTCGCCTTTGTCGAGTGCCACAAACCGCTTCAAGCCTGCTTCCAGCGGCGTGGTCTGTTCCGTGAGGTCGTTCCCGTGCAGCGGCAGACAGGCTTCCAGCCGTAACGTATCGCGCGCGCCCAACCCGCACGGCATAATTCCGAATTCGGCGCCAAACTCCAAAAATTCATTCCACAACTCTTCTGCGTCCGCGCTGGCGCAGAGAATCTCGAACCCATCCTCGCCGGTATAACCCGTCCGCGCCACCCAGCAGAGGCAGCCGAACACGCTTTCCCGTTCGATGTTGAACGATGGTAAGGCCGCCGAGTTTTCGAGAAACTTTTTCGCAAGCGGTCCCTGCAATGCCAGTGCGGCCGTGCGGTCGCTTTGGTCGTCCACAGTTACCCCCTGCTGCTCCAGCCAGGCGCGATCCTTGGCGATGTTCGATGCGTTGACGACCAGCAAAAACTTGTCTGCTTCAATCCGGTACGCAATCAAATCGTCCACCACTCCGCCGGCGGCGTTGCAGAGCAACGTATAGTGCCCCTGACCGACAGCGAGTTTGCGAAGGTCGTTTGTGAAAAGTTGGTTGAGTCGATTGCTGCCGGTGACGATGAACTCGCCCATGTGCGAAATATCGAACAAGCCCACGCGTTGCCGGACGCTGTGATGCTCTTCGAGGATGCCGCGGTATTGAACAGGCATTTCCCAGCCGCCAAACGGCACGAGCTTGGCGCCCGCCGCGACATGCGCGGCGTAAAGAGGGGTACGACGAAGAGTTTCACCGGAACTCACCATGCGCGGCAGACTAGCGACCGCCGCGAGGCGTGTCAAAACCAAACACCAGCAGCCCGCCGGGAAAAGGCGTTCGACTTGCCGGCGGAGGTTCGTTAATAATTTAGCGTATGCTCGCAACTTCGCACCATGTCCTCCGGTTCTGGTTGGGCTTGTTTCTCGCCGGTAGCGCCTGGGCGAATGAGGTCAGTTTGCTGAACGACTTTTCGCTGCGGCGCTGGATGGTTGAAGAGGGGTTGCCGGAGAGTGTGATCACCGGGATTCATCAGGGAGAGGACGGTTTTTTGTGGTGTATGACGCCCCGCCATACCGTGCGGTTCGATGGGCTGGAATTTGTGGCGGTCGTGCCGGAGCCAGCGGTGCAGGCTGCGTTGCAGCGGCGCCTGGCGTTGGCCACGGCGGTTGAATTGCCGGCGGGGATTGCGCATGTCGATGTCGAGCAGGTCGCAGTCGGCGCGGACGGAGTAACGTGGATTACCGTGAAGGGAGAACTGTATCGCCGGCAGGCGGGCCAGTGGGGACGGATTGAATGGCCGGCACAAGCAGCGTCGGCGACCGCGTTACACGCGGATGCGACAGGCGCGCTGTGGTTGGGGACAGTGGACGGGGTGTACCGGTGGTCGGGCGGGAGATGGGAGTCGTTGACGCAACGGGACGGGTTGTTGCCCTGGGACGTGCGTTGTCTGGCGGAGGATCGGGAGGGCAACATCTGGGTGGGGACGACCGGGGGCTTGTTGCGGTTACGCGCCAAGTTGCTGGAGGTTTTTCGGACCGGTCTGCCGACCGGGGATGAGGTGATTTCGGCGTTGTTGGTGGAATCGCGATCGAATTTTTGGGTGGGAGTGGCCGGGTCGGGGCTGGCGCAGGGGCCACCGGAGTCGTTGCGGCCGGTCCGGTTGGCAGGGCTGCCGGAGCCGGTGACGGTTTCGACGTTGCGCCGGACGCGGGCAGGGACATTGTGGATTGGGACACAGGGAAATGGGTTGTGGCGTTGGCGGGCGACTGGGCCGGCAGAGCGGGTTGGTGAGGCGCGTGGGATTAGCGCGTTGTTGGAGGACCGCTCCGGGCATTTGTGGGTGGGGACGTGGGAAGGCTTGATGCGCTTGGATGATGCGGGGAAGCTGGTGCCGCTCGAAGGCGAGTTGCCGGCGGAGGTGGTGACGGCGTTGTGCGAGGATCGGGCGGGGCAATTGTGGGTGGGATTTCAAGGGGCGGGGTTGTTGTGCCGGCAGGTGGATGGGGGAATGCGTTGGTTTCGAACAGGGGATGGTTTGCCGGCGGATTCAATTCGGGCCCTGCTGGAGGACACGACCGGCTCGCTCTGGGTGGGCACGACCACCGGGCTGGGACTGTTGCGGGAGGGGAAATGGCACCGGTTCACGGTCAAGAATGGATTACCGGCGAGCGCGATTCTGCAGATTGTGGAAGATGATCTTGGTTTTCTGTGGCTGGGGACGCGGCGGGGGATTGTGCGGGTCAAGAAGTCGTTGTTCGCCGAGGTGGCGGCCGGGCAAAAGTTGCTGTTGCCGTTACGGTCGTTTGGGGTGGGTGCCGGGATGGTCGAGGAGGAATGTTCTGGCGGGTTGGGCGCGCTCGTCGCCAAGACGGCGGATGGCCGGTTGTGGTTTCCGACCATGCATGGAGTCGTGATGGTTGATCCACAGGATATCTTTGTGACGCCGGTGACGCCGACGGTGCAGATTGATGAGGTGCGGGCGGCCGGGCGGCAGGTGACGGACACGCGGTTGCCGGTGGGCGCGCGAGATGTGGAGTTTGAATTCACTACGCCGGTGTTGACGGTGCCGAGCCGGCCTCATTTTCGCTACCGGCTGGAAGGATTCGACGCGGATTGGTCGCGGGCCACGACGGAACGGATGGTTCGGTACCCTCGGTTGCCGGCGGGCACGTATGTGTTCGGGGTCATGGCGCGGGATCGCGACGGTGAGTGGGGGAAACCGGCGACCCGAAGGGTCGTTGTGCCGGCCTTGGTGTGGGAGACGGGATGGTTTCGTGCGGGGGGTGTGGCGGGCGGGGTTTTGTTGGTGGGTTTTGTTGTGCGCGCGTACGACCGGCGGAAGACCGCCCGGCAACTGGCGGAGTTGGAGCGACGGCACGCGCTGGAGAGGGAACGGGCGCGGATTGCCCGGGATATTCATGATGACGTGGGGGCGGGGTTGACTGAGGTGGCGCTCTTGAGTGAATTGGCACAGGCTGAACCCGCCGGCAGTGCGGAGCATTTGGAGCGTATTTTTCAGCGGTCGCGGGAGTTGACGCAGTCGCTGGATGAAATCGTGTGGGCGATCAATCCGCGCAATGACACGTTGGAAGGTTTTTTGGCCTATCTCGGAGATTTTGCGCAGGGTTTTTTAGCGGCGGCGGGGATTGCTTGCCGGTTGGATTTTCCGCGGGATCCGCCGGTCTTGTCCATCCCAGCCAATTTCCGGCATCAGCTTTGGCTCGCGGTCAAGGAGGCGCTGCACAATATCGTGAAGCACGCGGGGGCGACGGAGGTGCAGTTGCGGGTGGATTTCCTGCGGGGTGAGTTGTGTGTGACGATCCAGGATAACGGGGTGGGGTTTTCTGAATCGTCCGCGGTAAGCGCCAGTGGTGATGGGTTGGCGAATCTCGAACTGCGACTGCAGGAGATTGGCGGCCAAGTGCAACGCGCGAGTGCGCCGGAACAAGGGACGCGGCTGCGATTGACGGCCCGATTGCCTGAATGAGTATTCGGGTTGCCATCGTTGAAGACGACCCGCAAGTCCGGCGGATGTTGGCGGCCATCATCCGCCGTGCGCCGGATTGCGAGTGCATCGGCGAATATGCCACGGCGGAAGCCGCGTTGGCCGGGATTCCCGCGCAGGCGCCCCAAGTGGTGCTGATGGACATTGATTTGCCGGGGATGAGTGGGGTGGAGTGCGTACAGCGGCTGGCGGAAAAATCAGCATCCCTGCAAATTCTCATGTTGACGGTGTACAAGGATACCGACTCGATTTTCAATGCATTGGCGGCAGGGGCGGCCGGTTACCTTGTGAAGCCGGTTCGCGCGGCGCAATTGGTGGACGCGATTCGGGATGTGTACGGTGGGGGCGCGCCGATGACCAGCGGCATTGCACGGAAGGTGGTGCAGATGTTTCAGCAGGGCCGGCCGTCACCGCGGGAGGTGGAGAATCTCTCGCCACGCGAGCAGGAGGTGCTCGACTTGCTGGCGCAAGGTTATCTTTATAAAGAGATCGCGGAGCGAATCGGCGTTAGTTACGCGACCATTCGCACGCACGTCGAACGCATCTACCATAAACTCCACGTTCGATCCCGCGCCCAAGCGGTGGCCCGGTATCTCGGGCGGGCAGCTGACCAAGCGGGTCGGTAGTTTTACCGACTGCCCCCGTTCACCCGAGGGCTGTACGTTCCGCGCCGCTAGCTGCACAAGAGAGGGAGTTTTCTATGCCGATGGAGTTTCGCGCTCCGAGTGTCATCAGCGACCCGGTCGTGCATCAAACGGTTGCTGCGCCGAGGACCGCCGGGTGGTTGGCCGCCAGTACGGTGTGGCCGCACTGGGGGCACGCGTTGGCTTTGTTCGGTTTGGTCGTGGCAGTGGTGATCTACTATTTCGACTATCTGACGGGGGCCGGCCATATTTGGGAGGACGCGCTGGCTTATTACTACCCGGCGGTGAATTATGCTTGCACCGCGCTCGCGAGCGGACGGTTTCCGTTCTGGTTGCCGGGTTTGCTGAATGGGATCCCCCTCTACACCGATTTTCAAACTTCATTATACTATCCAATTCAGTACCTGCTTGTGTTGTTTGTTCGGGACGGAGAACTGCCGGTGGTTGTTTACCAGTGGTATCTGGTGGCGCACGTGCTTTTCGGCGGGTTGGGGTTGTATGCGTACGCGGTCAGTCAGCGGTTGCAGCCGGTCGCGGGTTTGGTGGGGGCGCTGACATTTTGTTTTGCGGGATTTGCGGCATTACAGGTGACGCATGTTACGGCGGTCATGGTGTACTCGTGGTTGCCCGTGCAACTTTACTTGGTGGATCGGGTGGTGGTTCACCGCCGGCGGATGGATTACGGGGCGTTGATGGCGGCCATTCTGGTAGCGGTGTTTGCCGGCTTTCCGCAAGTGCTGTTGTACAATTCATATTTCCTGATCGCGTATTGGTTGTATCGCGCTTACACGGTCACCGGGGTGCCTTTCAAACTGAGCTGGCTGGCGCGCGAGGGGCTCCGGGTGGCAGGAGTGTTTGGTGTGGTCTTGCTGTTGGCCGCCATAGCTGTTTTGCCGACCATCGAACACTGGTCTCTGAGTGAACGCCAGACCATGGGATTTTCGGCAGCGGCGGCGCAGTCAATGCCATGGCGCAATCTGATCCAGTTTCTCGTGCCGAACTTCCAGGGATTTAGCGCCCAGTTTGTTAACACTCCGCACCCGTTTTGGGGTGTCACGCCGGCGGTTGAGGCGGGGGCGATCTCAGGCAGTCCGCTACAGTACTTGGAGTTTGGCGCGTATGCCGGCCAGTTGGGGTGTCTTGCATTCATTGCGGTCGTTATGGATCGGGCCTTTCGCCGTCAACCACTGGTGCGTTTTTTTGCTGTCACTTGGGTTCTGGCGTTGTGGTTCATGCTCGGGCGATTTGGTGGGTTGTTTGGGGTGCTCTATGATTATCTGCCCGGCATCGCACTGTTTCGGACACCCGCGCGCATGGCATGTGTTGTCGGCTGTAGTGCGGCAGTCTTGGCAGCTATTTTAGTCGATGCGGTGTGGAAACGAACTGGGGTTCAGGTCTGGCGAAGTTTGGGAGTCGTGTTCGGATGCTATGTGGTCATCGGAGGCATTTTATTGGTGGCGGGGGCGCGCCTCTACCCTGAACTACAGGAGCCGGGCGTGGCCGCATTCAGTCGCGCCCAGACGGTGACCGGGTTGATCTTGCTGGCGGGGATTGCGGTGTGCTTGCTGACGTTGGTCAAGTCACAGCACTGGCTGCTTCGCATGGTCAGCGGGATCGGTTTGGCCACGTTGACGTTCAGTGATCTCTACAGCGCCTATGCGTTCTTTCACAGCGGAACCGTGAACCCGACCGAATATCTGAATTTTAACAGCAGTGTGATTAAGCAGCACCGCATGCATGTCGCACAGGTTGGGCCAATTCGTTTTGCACAGATGGTTGATCAGCGTTACGAACAATTCGTGGTGGACTCCAATGCGGCGCTGTGGCATCGCGATTTGGAAACCCCCCATGGCTATTTTGACCTCATTCCCCGGCACATCGCGGGGATTCTACGATTGACCAATCACACCGCCGCGCTCGATCTGCAAAATGTCGGTACCATGCTGCAGGCGGACGCATCCCGAACAGTAATTTCCGGCAAATGGCGGACTGGTTGGCTGCCGCGGGTGAAGTTTTACAAAGCCGTCCGGGAGTATGAATCACCGGCGGAGGTGCTGCGGGATTTTGATCGCGGAACCCTCGATTATCACAACATCGCCGCCATTCCGGCTGGTCACTTGCGCACGCCATTGCCGCCAATGACGACCGACCCCGCCACGTACTCCATCAACATCCTCCCCATTGCGCCCGAGTTGTATCGTGTCAACTACAACGTCAACTCGCCGGGCTTGCTCTTCATCTCGGAGACCCATTATCCCGGCTGGGAGGCTGTGGATGACCGGGGGCGCACACTTCCAATCGTGCCGACGTTCACGGCATTCAAGGGCGTCCACATCGCGGAAGCCGGGCAAGGCGAAATCTGCTTCCGTTTTCGACCGGCCAGTTTCCGCCTTGGTGCGGCGTTGAGCGGAGTGACAGCGTTGCTGTTGGTGGGTTGGATCATGCTGGGGTGGTGGCGGGAAGGGAGGCTGGCCTAAATATGGACGACGCCGAATACCATCAACTGGCCGCAGTCGAAGACCGTCACTGGTGGTGCGTCGGCATGGCCGACATCGCCGCGGATTGGCTACAACGCTGGACCGGTGGGCCACCGGCCCGGCTCTTGGACGCGGGATGTGGCACCGGTGGCGCGCGGCGGTGGCTGGGGGCGTTCGGGGCCGTGCATAGTCTCGACCGGCATCCGTTGGCATTGGAGTACGCCAGCCGAAGTGACCGCCACCGGCTTGTCAGCGGGGATGTGAGCGCACTGCCATTTGCCGCTGACAGCTTCGCGATTGTGACGTCATTCGACGTGCTCTACCACCGCAACGTCACGGACGATTGGACGGCGCTGCGGGAGTTTGCGCGGGTGTTGCAACCGGGAGGATGGCTACTCGTGAGGGTGCCGGCGTATAACTGGTTGCGTGGCGCGCATGACCGGGCCGTGCAGACGCGGCACCGGTATAGTCGGCGCGAGTTGCGCACCAAACTGGAGGCGCTGGGGTTTCGGCCGGTGCGGACTAGTTATGTCAATTCGGTACTCTTCCTGCCGTCGTTACTTTGGCGCTTGGTGCAGGTGCGACGACCGGCGGAGAGCGAGTTGCGTCTGCCGCCGGCCCCGATCAACGCGGCGTTGCAAGCGATTCTGGCTCTGGAAAGGTGGTGGTTGCGCCGCGGCGATCTACCGGTCGGTCTGAGTGTGCTGGCTTTGGCGCAAAAGGAATGTCGATGAACCGGCCAACCTCACTGACTGTGTTTTTCCCGGCCTGCAATGACGGCGGAACCATCGGGAGTCAGGTGCTATCGGCATTGCAACTCCTGCCGCAGATCACCACGGACTATGAAGTCCTCATCGTCAACGACGGCAGCCGCGATCACACAGCCGACGTACTCGAAGAGCTTTCGCGGCAATATCCGGCTGTGCGGGTCGTGCATCACCCACAAAACCGGGGCTACGGCGCGGCGTTGCGGACGGGCTTCGCTCACGCACGCAAGGAATGGGTCTTCTACACCGACGGCGATGCGCAATACGATCCGCATGAATTGGTGCAACTGCTCGGTGTCTGGAGTCCCGATGTTGATCTGATCACCGGTTACAAAATCCGCCGCCGCGATCCGGTTTACCGCATAGTGTTAGGCTGGATTTACAATCGAGTAACGCGGCACGCATTTGGGTTGCGAGTGCGCGATGTGGATTGTGATTTTCGTCTGATTCGCCGGAGCGTTCTGGATGCGGTGGCGCTGGAATCGGAGACGGGCACGATTTGTGTGGAGATGGTCAAGAAGTTCCAGGATGCCGGTTGCGCGATTTGCGAAGTGCCAGTGCAGCATTATCACCGGACCTACGGCAAGAGTCAGTTCTTCCAATTCCGCCGGCTGTGCCGAGTGACAGGCCAACTCGTCCGGCTCTGGTGGAAATTGGTCATCCGGCGCGACCACGCAAAAACACTCAATCCGGCACCGGCGGCCTCGGTGAGGTCCTCATGGTAAGTGCGGATCAAGCATTTGCGGGCCGGTCAGTTTTGATTACCGGCGGATTGGGATTTATCGGCAGCAATCTGGCGCGCCGGCTGGCCGACGCCGGCGCGCAGGTCACGCTGCTCGATTCGCTGCTACCGCAATTTGGCGGCAACCTCTTCAATCTGGCCGGCTACGAAGAGCGTGTCCGCGTCAACATCGGCGACCTGCGCGATGAATACAGCATCAACCATCTCGTGCAAGGGCAGGATTTCATCTTCAATCTTGCCGGGCAGGTCAGTCACCTCGACTCCATGCACAACCCCGACGCCGATTTGGAAATCAATTGCCGGAGTCAACTCTATCTGCTGGAAGCGTGCCGGAAACATAATCCCGCCGCGCGCATTCTCTACACCAGCACCCGGCAAGTCTACGGTCGCCCGAAATTTTTGCCGGTGACGGAATCCCATCCGCTCGAGCCGGCCGACATCAACGGCATTCACAAGCAAGCTGGTGAATGGTACCACGTGCTGTATCACCGCATTTACGGGCTGCACACGACCTCGTTGCGCCTGACCAATACGTACGGCCCGCGGATGCGCGTAGTGGATGCGCGGCAAACTTTTCTCGGCCTCTGGTTGCGCCAGATTCTCAACCACGAGCCGCTCACGATCTACGGGGACGGGCAACAGAAACGCGATTTCAACTACGTGGATGATGTCGTGGAGGCGCTGCTCCGGGTCGCAGTAACGCCGGCCACTGAAGGGCAAATCTACAATCTGGGAGCAACCGACCCGGTAAGCCTGCTGGATCTGGCGCGTCAGTTATTATCGTTCGCAGGCACTGGCTCATACCAACTTGTGCCTTTCCCGGCGGAACGTAAGCCGATCGACATTGGCGACTATTTCGCCGATTTCACCAAAATCCGCACCGCCATCGGCTGGCAACCGGCTGTATCATTGGTGGAGGGTTTGCCGCGGGCACTCGACTATTACCGGGTTCATCACAAACACTACTGGTAGACGGGGGGGTGGCCAAATTAATGGTGGTGGCCACCGGGGCCGTGGACGTGACCGTGGGAGAGCTCTTCGGCGGTGGCTTCGCGGACAGCAGTGACTTCGACGTCAAAGGTCAGATCTTGGCCGGCGAGTTCGTGGTTGGCGTCGAGTGTCACGTGGGTGTCGGTAACTTTGATGACGCGGACAACCGGGGCATGACCATCGTTACCGGCGCGGAACCGGTCGCCGATTTTGATCTGCTTGGCCGGCATTTTTTCGCGGGACACTTCCATGATGTCGGCCGCGTTGACTTCGCCGTAGGCTTCCTTGGCCGGGACGAGGACTTTGCGTTTCTCGCCGGGTTTCATGGTCTTCAAATGGGTTTCGAGGCCGGGAATGATCTGGCCGCTGCCTTCGAGGAAGGCGAGGGGATTGCTGCCGGCGGAGGAGTCGAGTTGTTTGCCGGTGTTGTCGGTGAGGGTGTAGTGAAAGGTGATGACGCGGGTTGACATGGGGGCGAAAGATAGGCGGGCCAGCTGGGATTGTCGAAGAAAAAAAGCGGGCGGGGCGGGCGACTTGAACTAGCCTTGTATTCAAGGTGTCAAAGGGGTACTAGTTCCTCGAATTTTCATGCCCACTTTTGAATACAAGGCCAAAACCCAGGCCGGTCAACTGGTGACAGGGACGTTGGCTGCTGGCGACCGGCGTATGGCGTTGGCCGAGCTGGGGCGACGCGGTTATTTTCCGTTGGCGGTGGATGCGGCGAAGGCGAGCGGGGAAGAGAAGCGCTCAGCGGGACGCGTGAAACGCCGGGATGTGTTGATGTTCACGCAACAGCTTTCCAGTCTGCTGCGTTCCGGTATGTCGTTGAGTGAGGCGATTGGGGTGTTGGAGCGGCGGACGCAGAAGGCGAGTTTTACGACGGTGTTGACGGCATTGCACAAGGACATCGTCCAAGGGGAGACGTTGTCGAGCGCGCTGGGCCGGCATCCGAAGGTATTCAGTAAGTTCTATGTGAATCTCGTTAAAGCCGGTGAGGCCAGCGCTACCTTGGATGAGGTATTGATCCGGCTGGCGAAGTACAGCGAGCAGGCCAGTGAGATGCGCGAGAAAGTGGTCGGGGCGTTGATTTACCCGGTCATCGTCGTGGTGGCGGGGTTGGGCGCGATCATTTTTTTCATGACGTTCATGGTGCCGCGGTTCGTGACGATGTTCAAAGAGATGCAAACGACGATGCCGTTGCCGACGCGGGTGTTGATCGGGATCAGCGGGGCGTTTACGTCGTACTGGTGGATTGGCGTGGCGTTGCTGGTGATCGCCATCATTTTGTATCGGCAGAAGGCGCGGACGCCGGAAGGCCGGCTGATGTTGGACGGGCTTTATCTGAAGTTGCCGGTGTTTGGGGGCATCATCACGGCGGCGGCGTTTGGGCAGTTTGCGCGGACCCTGGCGACGTTGTTGGAGAATGGCGTGCCGGTGTTGAACGCGTTGCAGATCGTCGAGGACACGATGACCAACCGGGTGATCGCCAATGAACTCCGCGAGGCGCGGACGCGGGTGACGGATGGGACGAGCATTTCGCAGCCGT
>JAJVHY010000014.1 GCA_022072455.1 Verrucomicrobiia bacterium
TTACGCGAACAACGAAAGGTACAAATGGCACTAGCTGCCTGACCGACGAAAAATTTGCCCCTCCCCTCGGGGAGGGGCAAACGGGAGAACTACCAACTCAATTACTGAACTTGACGGACACAACTCGTAGCAGAACAGTTTTGATGCATTTTGTTGCAGTCTGTTGCCGGATAGCAATTGACACAAGGGATTGAAACCCGCAGATTTCTGAGGAAAACAACGGTTCGCCCAAAACCCTCGGGCAGGATTTCTAATCCGGCGGTCGGGAGTTCGAATCCCCTCGGGCGCGCCAACTTATCAGTCGAAACATCAAGCGGTTGCGTCAACATAACCCCACTATCGTGACGCAAACTGTTTGCCGAAAGGAGAACTATTAACCGGGATGCTGACCTTTCACGCAACACGGCTCGATGGCGTGGACTTGTGGAGCGCGGTTCGAGCGATCAGGACTATTCCTGTGAGTTAGGGCACCAACCGAATCTGGTAGAATCGAGAAGGTTGGTTCGTTCCTGCGCCGGTATCGAGATAGTTCGTCGTGATCTCGCCGCTGCCGGGGATGATGATCAGCGGGCCGATGTTGGTGAACGGGGTACCAATGATCGGGGCTGCTTGTACTTGGTTGGTCCGACTCCCGGCGGTCAGCCAGAACACCCGGAGATCCGGTCCTTCCGGAAAGACCGACAGCACATGGAAATACGAGGCCGCATTGGTGGGGTTCATTCCGGTCAGGAGTTCCGACCCATTGGTCTGTCCGTCGCCATCCGGGTCACCACTCGGTCCGTCGTTACCGGTACCCACGGCGGGGTTCAGGCCATGGGCCAACTCCCAAGCATTCGGCAGTCCATCGCCATCCAAGTCGCCATTGCCGCCATTGATACCGGTGGCGTCCAGTGGATTGAGTCCGCGGTCCTGTTCCCAGCCATTGGGCAGGCCGTCGCCATCGGCATCTCGGTTGGGGTTGAGTTGATAGCTTCCGAATTCAACCGTTCCGCCGGCGATCAGGAGGTTGGCGCAACTATTGGTCGCCAGCAGCCGATCCGCCCGCAACAAACCGCCCGTGACGATCAGCGATCCGCCCCGCAGTTCAAGCGTCGCGTTGCCGGTCGCGTTGGTCACGTAAAGTTTTCCGCCGCTGACGATGGCGGCGGCACCGGAGTCGCACGCCAACCGGCCGATAACCAAGTTCGATACGATCATCACGGCGTTGTCGGTGACCCAAACGGTGCCGGTCGCGCCGGCTGAGCTGGCGATGGTGAGGGTGTCGATGATGTTCGTCCCGCCCGCGAAGGTCGCCATTCCAATTGCGCCCGCAGAGGATCCCAGAACCATGCCTGCGCTTCGCAAGGCGCCATTGGAAACATTTAATTCACCCAAGCCAAAATAGCCGACGTAGATGTAGTTCTTCGAGATGTCCACCTCGCCGCCGGTTACCCACACGGCACCTTTGCTTAAAGACGACTGGCCCGCATAGAGCGAGGACTTCAAGAGGTATGACCCGCCGGCAACTGTGAGCGTGCCGAGGGAGCCGGAGAAGCTGCCCACATAGACCTGACTCATTTGCACCGTGCCGTTGGAAATGGTCAACTGTCCCACGCCATTGTAGCCGATGAAACTAGTGCTGTTGGTGATTGTCGTGACACCCCCGGTTACCCAGACAACCCCGGTACTGCTGCCAAATCGCCCAGCGTACAAACTGGCTGTCAGCAGATTACTCCCGCCGGCGAAAGTCAGGGTGCCCCGTGAGCCGGGATTGAATCCCGCATACAATGAGTTGGCTCGCATGTTGCCGTTGGAGACCGTCAACTGGCCTATGCCATTGCTGCCGATGTAGGTGGCGGCATTGGTGACGACGAGTTGTCCGTCGGCGATCCAGACGTCGCCCGTAGCGCCCGACATGGCACCCACTGTTAGAACGGAGGCGACCGTGATCGTTCCCCCGGCCATGCTCAACAGACCATGGGCACCAAACACCCGGCCGACGGTCACGTCGCGACTGGCCAGCGTGCCGCCACTGATGATGAGACTACCGCTCGTGGGGTTGCCAATCCGTACCGAACAGTTCGTGGCCAAGAGCAGTGCGTTGTTCTGCAGGGCGAGACTGCCGTTCACGGTCAGTCCCACCCCGGTCAGTCCCTCGACCCGCAGCACCGAGTCGGTCAGATACATGGCGCCACCGCTACTGAGCGTGCAGGCGTTAAGAACTTGCAACGGAACCGACGGGCCGGCGTTGGACAACACGAGCGTGTTGTGTGTGCCTGCCGGTGCCGACAACATCAGGCACTTCACGATCATCGTATCCGGATGACTGGTGACTGTGTCGCTGTTGATCGTGACGGTATTGCCGTTGGTGTTGGCGATCTGCACGCGTGCATGGGTGCTGGTTGGCGCCACGCCAAGTGACCAGTTGCCGACATCCTGCCACCGACCATCGGCCACATTCGTCCAACTGTTGTACTCGCCCAGTGAAGCGATCGCGTTCCCCAAATCCACGCGTGGTTTGACCATGGTCACTTTGTGATCGGTGAGCAGCTCGCCGGATTCAGTCAGCAGGGCGCGCACGGTTGCCGGGCTGAGGTAGTCCCCCAGCAACGTCCGGGCGGCCTGCTGCAGGCAGGCGACGGCCCCCGCCGCATACGGGCAGGCTGCTGAGGTGCCACCAAAGAACGCATAGTAGTCATTGGTACTGCTCCCATTGGCCCCGACAATGTCGAGCGTGTAGCAGTGCTCCGCTGGGGCGAGGAGAGACAGATTCGTGGACACGTTGGCATAGACAGCGACACGGTCCGACGCCGTTGTATCCCTGGCCCATTGCCGCAATTGTGGGGGAGATCCACCACAAATGAGCGACTTGTTTGCACAAGAGGAGGAACTGACGCAGAAATCATAGGTTCCAATGCCCTGGTCGTACACCGCACCCACCGAGATAACGCTGGAGATGCCGGCGGGCCAACTTACCGAATCGCAGTACCCATCGTTGCCCGACGACGCCAACACCGTGATGCCGGCGGCGACCGCGTTGCTGGCCGCGGTGGTCATGGCCGGAGAATAGGAGTCGCAACTGCCGGGGGTGTAGTACCGGCCGCTCCCAAAACTGGTGCTCATCACCAGAATCGGGTTGCTGGGATCATCGTTCTTGTGGGTGACGCACCAATCCCACGCGGCCACCATGGAGTCGTTGGAGGCGGTCTTGGTGCTGCCGTACGAAATTTTCAGGGCATAGAGCTTCGCCTCTGGCGCAACCCCGCCAATGTAATCCCCGATGGCGTCCAGATCACCGGCAGCGATGCCAGCGCAGGC
This sequence comes from Verrucomicrobiia bacterium, assembly GCA_022072455.1. Taxonomy (GTDB): domain Bacteria; phylum Verrucomicrobiota; class Verrucomicrobiia; order Palsa-1439; family Palsa-1439; genus CAINDI01. Next base: position 3,298 of record JAJVHY010000014.1, read on the forward strand.
AGTACCATGGGCCTGGTCGTTGGGCTTAGGGTCGGCGTCCCAATCGCCGAAGTCGTAGCCACCGATCACCTTGCCGTTAGGAAAACCACCACCGCCCAACCGTGCGTGGGTGTAATCAATACCGGTATCGCAGATTGCAATGGCGATGTTTGTGCCACTGTACATTGAGCGGGTCGCGAAGGCATTCATCAAGGGAATCCCTTGGGCCAAATGCGCCTCCAGTTCCTGCACCGGTTCAACCGACTCTACAAGCGGATGGTTCAGTAGTTGTTGCAGACCACGCTCAGTTACGTCGCACGAGAAACTCGCTTGATTGTCAAAACGCAGCCGCACCCGGTGTTCTTTGCCATCCACCGCCCCCAATACCTGGTCAGTTGTCGCCCGAATGGCGACCTGAAGCGATTGCAGCGAAGCGCGCGCGTTCCAGTCCGTCGGTTGCTTGGCCCGGGCGGGAGTCACCAAATTGACGATGACCGCCACCCGGTCACCCGGTTTCGCAAAACCGGCCAACACTTGCTCGGGCAGCAACAGCTTGGCGCGGCCAAGCGGTTCCTTGGCCCACAGGACGGTGGCCGGCAACAACGAGATAGCGATTGTCAGCGCAAGCGTGCAGTAAATGACACGATGAGAGTTCATAAACCGACATTTCCCACATGACCTAGGCCAGCGACCATCGCGAGGTGATGGATTATAGATTTTGCCATCATTTTATCCTCGCTGATGTTGTGTATCCGATTGACGAACCACGCCTGAACGAACCGGCAAAAAAATGGGAGAATACGATCCGGAAGAAATGCGCGTGAGAACTTTCGTGAAGTCAGAAACGCAGAGTACGCCTGTTCGGTCGTTTTCCATGCCTACACCAATAACGACTACGTCGCTATCGCAACCAAGCAACGCACAAACAGGGTGACGGATTTCTACTCCCACTTCTTGCGCTAAGTCAATCTCGGTTTGGGAAAAGTAGCGGACAATAATTATCCTGATTTACGGTGAGCCAGCGCTCTAGTCTGGCTTAAGACTTACGATCCCGATGCGGGGGTGCCGGTGCTCATTGTGCGAGACACTGGCGGCCCGAGCGGGTAGTGGTGAGACGGCGCCGGTTCGTGAACGTTCTGATACAAGATCAGTCTGATGACACCCTAGATCACATCCATTAGGAGCACAGCCGACTCGAACAATGAAGTTGGGTGGCGAGAAAGGGAGGCCCAGAAGTTGATGTAAGAAAGGGGACTGAAATTGTGCTCTTTCTTTTATCTATGGCATCACAAGTGGCTTGACCAACTTCCAACGGTTACGGTATACGAAAGATCTCACCCCGCTTGGGGCCACGTTCAATGGCCTTCACTTCTGATTGCGTGGCGGTCACTTAGGAGACTTAAAGATGAAACTGAACTCAGTGTTCACTTCGATTACCGCAATGTCCCTAACCTTAGTCATCAGTGGTTGTTCTACCCCCGGAATGGCGCTGAAATCACATACTGGGAGTCTGGCCAGCCCCAAGAAGCCAATTGGTTTGTTTACCCTGAGAACAGAAAACTCATTCAAACCTCACTATGTACCAGAGCCTTCTAAGATCCATATCCTCTGCAATCAGTCACAAAAGAGCGCCGTCGTTGCATGTGATAGACCATATAAAATGGTGGTCGGAGAATACTATGAGTACCTCATCAGCGTGGAGTTAGAGCGCGGCGACTATGTTGTGGGGAATGTTCAGGGCATTGCCGCCGCACCACGAGGGTTGGGGATTGGGCGGTTTGGTTTCCCAATCAATACACAGTTTACCTTGCCGAATGGCATCACCTACTTAGGTCATATTACAATGACTAATCGTGAACGAAAGGAAGGCGAGCCGAGATCTGGCCCTGTCTGGCCGCTGATCGACCAATCAGCCAGTGGCTTCCATGGCGGGACGTTCGATGTAAGCATCATCGATAGGGCAGATGTGGATATCCCGGAATTTATCAAAGCTTATCCGGCGCTAAAAGACGTCAGTATTACCAAATCAATTATGAAGAGGTGAAGCTGACTGAGTCACCAAGAGAAATGGCAATGATTGTCAGATGTCCATGTTCAAAATGTGGTGCTTCCATGGTCGTTCACGACTACAACGTCGGCCAGCAGGTTAAATGTCCGACATGTCACCTGGAGCAGGTTGCTGTGTGTCCCGCTGAACAGTATGCTTGCCCTCCTACCGGCTGTGAACAAGGCTGGCGTAACCAATTGTCTAGCGATCTAGCCTGCCCGAAATGTGGAAAAACAGTCAAAAGAACAACCGGCCACATCACAGACCAGCGATGGCTCCCTTCGGTCGGAGGAGCTGTCGGTGCTGTCATTGGTTTCGCTGGCAGTTCCATGTCAAAAACAAATAATCCTTTGGATGCAACTGCCGGTAGTGCAATTATTGGGGCAAAAGCGGGTTTCGCGGGAGCAATCATAGGCATTGTATTCGGCTTTGTTATTGCCGCTGTATTCTGCCCTGCTTACAACTGCATAAGTTGTGGGAAGTTGGCATTGCGTGAGTTCCCTGATGCAATCCGCAAGCGGGAGCTTTTGTTACGCTACGCGGCGCCTGCACTGCTCATCGTCATTATCCTCGCCTTGATCGCAGTGAAGACTTACATGGAGTTCGGAGCCTTTTGGCGCTGAATTAAGCGCATCCGGGGCTCACCCAGGAAAAGTCCATGGGTGCAGCCGTGAGGTCATTGGTCAGGATGGGGAGGTCGAGAAGTTGAAGTTGTAAACCATAAGGGATTCACGTCCCTTTTGTTTAGCTTTTCCTGTAGCACACAGCGGGGTATGATCAGCCCTGCGAAAGTTGAACTCTCTAGTGGAGATACTGCTATGCGGCTGTTGAATTCGCAGAAACTCACCAATACAACGCTCGTCGCATTTGTGCTGCTTTGCCTGTTCTGTATGCCCGCATTGTCACAGCAGGCTTCTTCTGCTTCCACCACAACCAATGACAGCGATCTTACAACACTGAAGGGAAACCGTGCGCTTTGGCCGCGTGAGGTAAGCCTGACGCGGGCGGTTGAGTTTCCAGTCATCAGTGGCGGAAAAGAGATTGGTACACTCGAACTTCCCGTTGGGACGCTGGTGAAGCTGGTCGACATTACTGGCGCGCAAGTCAAAGTGATCCATATGGCAACAACCAATGTGATCGCTAGTGAATCAACGGACCTGCTTGCACGGGTTGAGGCACTCAGGGCTGCACGTCGAAAAGCGGCCGTGACACCCAGTCCCGCCAAGGTTGATTCGTCACTTGTTGCCGTGACGATTGTCAACAACGGAGGCATGGACCTTAGCCTCAGCATTTTTGACAACCCGAGCGCAGTCAAACTCCGATTGAAGCCCGGCGAGACACGGGTGATCAAACTGACCAAGGGCAAGTACAGCATTGATGCCGTCACGCCCGATCCAAAGGACTTTACCCGCATGAAGGAAGGAACGGGTGGGTTTATGAGGGGCGGCACGATTGAGCGCCCCGAAACCTGGCCATTCCAAATGAACAGAAATGATGAATGGACGATGTTCACGCGTTCATCCGAGTAACGTGGTCTTGTGATCTTCGACCTCGCCACCCACCGCTGGCACAAGGCGATCATCAAAGACGCCGAGGTTAAGCTTGGGAGACCGCTGAAAGACTACGAGAAGACCTTCATCACTTCACGCGGTGGCTTTATTGCCCTGGAGATGATCCACGATACGGTCAAGGCAGCAGCCAGCAAAGAAGAGCTGGAGAAGTACTTGGCTTCGGAGCAGCCAAAACCAACCACAGCAAATCCCGATCCCTACAATCTTGATCGCTTCATCCTGGCACAGGAGCAGGTCTATGATACGGCATTGGAAGAGTTACAAAGCGGCCAGAAGGAGACGCACTGGATGTGGTTTATATTCCCACAGATTGCGGGCTTGGGAGTCAGCAGCACCTCGACGCATTACGCCATCAAGAGCCTCGACGAAGCTCGCGCATACCTGCAGCATCCTGTCCTTGGCACACGGCTGCGGGTCTGCGCCAATACCGTGCTGAAGATTAACGGCCGAACCGCATCCGACATCTTTGGCTACCCCGACGATCTCAAGCTCAAGTCTTCGATGACATTGTTTGAAGCTGCTGCAGTTTCAGATTCGGCATTTGCTCAAGTGCTGGCGAAGTATTTCAATGGGGAGCGGGATGAGAAGACGCTACAAATACTGCGGACTCAGGGATTAGCCTGATACGCCACTTTGATCCCCTTGCGCACTTCCTTCAGCTTACCCTGATTCACCAATGCTCGCACCAGTTCCCGTATCTTGACACCGTCTGGCTGGATGAACTCCCCCAAGATCTTCTCTTCGGTTCTTGGAATCGAGCAATAGCCAAGAATATCCAGCGCCAGTCGTTCTTGTCGGTCGGGCAGTCTGATCTTGGGATACACCCACGTCCAGCCAGGGTTGCCGAAGTTGTCTCCCGCCTCGTAGCGCAGCTTGTCTTTGTGTTGCTCCAGAAATGATCGGAGCTTGCTGCGAATCACACCACCCTGGCCTGATGAACCGTAGCCGTGAACAATAGTCCATGCGCCGCCTTGGGACTTCTTCACCCGCTCGTTGTAGTGCTGAACAAAGTGCTCAATCGCTTCCTCAACAGTCAAGCCGTGCAGATCGAGAGTATCAGCGGTTTTGCCCATTGAGAATCTGAGTTGCCGTGGAGTTACTTCTGGTACGCCAGCAACACCACCCCCAGTTCCTGTTCCAACGCCTTCAACTTCTGGACCTGGGCCTCGGTCAGATTGGCGGCTGGGTAATACGGTTCAAGCGCCACGATGGAATGACCGAACTCCTCTTCCATCACTTTGATCTTGTCGAGGGTTTCTGGGTCGAGCTTGGCAATGCGAACGCGGGGTGTGGGCATGGTTTGTCTCCTGCTGATTAACTTCCGACTCGACCTCAGAACTTACAAGGACTTGTGTTTGCCGTCGCAGAACGGAGCCCCTGCGGTATGTTTGCACTGGCACAACGCAACCTTCTTGGGTTGATCGAGCTTGAACTCCAGCGGCGCGAATCCAGTGCCCTTGTGTGATCCATCGCAAAAGGGTTGTTTCTGCGACTTGCCACATTGACACCACCAATACGTTCCTGCCGCTAAATCCAATACTGCTGGTTTCTTCTGGGCAATAACTGGCGCGCTCATAATTTCTCCTGTTGGTTCACTGAGTATAATGCGGCGTTGGCTATTCTCACAAGGCAATTAGCCAAGGCGCGATTCACTTCGAGGTCGTGGCTGAACCGACTGTGCTGCCACTCTTGTCGTAATACGTTGTCCGACATCCACTGGTAGATGCCCGACCAGCACTGCTGCCAGTCTTGTCGTAGTAGTACGTGGTGTTCCCTGAAGTGGTGGAACTGCCCTTGGTCGAACCGCTCTTGTCATAACAGGTCGTCCGATTGCCTGACTCCACTGATCGACCTGCGGAGCTCCCCGTTTTATCGTAATAGTACGTGGTATTACCGCTGACGGTTGCCGATCCCGTCGTGCTGCCAGTCTTGTCGTAGTAGGTGGTACGGTTGCCTGAGGTCACAGCCCGCCCCGCCGAACTACCTGTCTTGTCGTAGAAGTAGGTGGTAGTGGATTCAGCCCAGCAGACGGCAACTGTGAGCCAGAGCCCCAAACAGGCAATGAGGAGTTTCATGATCGGTCTCCTGTCTTGTGACGCTAGTTTAGCCCGCTTCTTCACCTTTACGAGTGAAATAATTAGCTTATTCAGGGATTGGGTGTAGGTTACCGCAGCATCTAGGGTACGGCTCGGCAAAGTTTCAATTAGCGCCATAGATGCCTTCGTACGAAACAGCGGCAGCCGAACTTAGCTGTCGTTGTTTTGTTTCGCAGGAAATCGTCAAGGTCATTATGTACACCCACAAACGCAAGTTAGGTCCGCGCGCTGAATACCGTGAGCAACAAGGGCAACGGGTCACGGCTGCGCCAAGTTTGTCTCAGAAGTATGGCAAGCTGAAATCCCTCACGGTCGATGTGGGCTATTTTGCTCCTGAAGGCGGCAGCCAATTTCGCCAAATGAGTTACGCGGTGAATCTGGATCACGCCAAGTCGGTGTTCCGCATGGATTGCTGCAATGACGAGTGTGTGCAGGGCGATTATGAACTGACTGAAGAACTGGCGAAAGCCATTGCCAAACGTGCCAAGAGTGTTGTTGGAGAATTGTGCTGTCACGGTTGGCAGAACAAGGCTTCGATCAAGACCACCAAATGCAACCATGTCCTGCGCTATAAGCTGAAGCTGGGGTATTAGGTCATCACGACCGTCCCCAGGGGCTCGTGAAGATCAACCCGCCACACATTGCCGCTTTGTCTTTCACCGTGAGTGTTGGCGTGCATTTCTTACTTCCCGTCGAGTCTCGCCGCCAGTTTGCTTGCCTGCCTTGTGGCATCACCGCACTGGCAATTGGTTTGGGTCTGGGGATCTGGGGATTGGTGCTCTTTCATCGCCGTGGTACTTCCAGCGACCCCACTGCCCAAGCCACAACGCTTGTGACCTCAGGTCCATATTGCTTCTCACGGAATCCGATGTATCTCGGCGTTCTGCTAATCCTGCTCGGCATTGCCGTGTGGGTTGGCTCATTCCCACTATTGATCGCTCCCATTGGGTTCTGGGCGGTCATGTCGATGTTTTACATTCCGCGTGAAGAGCAGCGGTTACGGAAGTTATTTGGCAACCCCTACGACGCCTACACAAAGAAGGTGCGGCGCTGGATCTAACGAATGTGGTACCCAACCGCCCATGCTCTCGACAATTGCGACTGTGAAAAGCGATTGTGTTCCTTCCATGCTCTGCTATATCTCCTGCCCAGCAACCGAAGGTGAGTTCGGTTGCTACAATGAATGCAGCCGTAAACCAAATGCTGAGTAATCCAAGAAAGGTAGAAGTTACATGATCTCCACCGCCGTCAAAGAGCTTAATGCCGCCAGACAGCAACGCCTCGGACAGATCAAGGATTTGGAAGCCCAGATTCAGAAGATCGATTCCGCCTTGGCCGCATTATCAGGATCAGTCGTCAGCGGTGCCGCAACGGTGGCAGCTAAGGGTAAGGGAAAACGCAAGATGTCAGCGGCAGCCAAAGCCAAGCTGTCAGCCTTCCAGAAAGCTCGCTGGGCCAAGATTAACGCCGCGAAAGCCAAAGCGCCCACTGCTTCAGCACCTGTTGCCAAGCCTGCCAAGAAGAAATTTGTAATGTCCCCAGCCCATAGGGCCGCCCTGAAGAAAGCTCAAGCCGCGCGTTGGGCGAAGGTCAGTGCCGCGAAGAAGAAGTAACCAGTCCAATCAACCAACCCAAGGAGATCACCATGGCCGCGAAAGCCAAACGTAAACCCAGTGCCGCATTCATGAAGCCCGTCCAACCCAATGAGAAACTCGCCTTGGTGGTCGGCTCAAAACCGTTACCCCGTACCGAACTCACGAAGAAACTGTGGGTGTACATCAAGAAGAACGGGTTGCAGGACAAGAAAGTCAAAACGAACATCAACGCCGATGCAGCCCTTCAGGCTGTGTTCGGTGGCAAGAAGTCAGTCTCGATGTTTGAGATGACCAAGCTCGTATCGAATAACCTCGTGAAGTAAGCAGTAAACCGAAGGAATCACCATGAGTGCCGATTGTTGCAGTACCCCGACCGCAGGCAAGAAATGCTGTCCCTGCAGTAAGTTTCCGGGATTGTTGGTCATCCTATTCGGGTTGACCTTTCTGTTGCGGGAAACAGGATTGATCAGCCATCATTGCGCGGGCATTACCTGGCCCGTCATCCTGATCGTCGGCGGAGCCCATTACATGTTCCGCGACCTGTGCAAGTGCTGTAAGACGGAAGCGAACTAGTCGATCTGTCAACTATTCAACGGGGCGATCTCAGCAATGGGGTCGCCTCTGTTGTTTACTGAGGCTACACGGGCAGTTTAACTGCGGTTTGGGCTGCCTGCTTCAGATACTGCAACTACATCGCTTCCCGTGAGGTCAAATAATTCATCTGGCGCAAAGTGGTGCTGAATCACCAGCCGCCGGGCCGTGGCCAATGCCAGTGGAGGTGGCAAAGCCACTAGATGCAAGCATGCGCGGGGGCAGTCAAGACAGTGGCGGCAGGACGGGACGACGTAGGGCGGCACACCGGTGCACAGCGCGGTCAGGCAAGTGAACTGCGCGGAGTCATTGTCAGGCGGCTTGGCGGTGGCAGAAATTCAGCAGTCCGCCCAACCGCCCTACTTTCACGAGAGACACCGCCGACTTTCTGTGGGAAGCAGCCCTTGACAATGCATAAATTCTTATGCAGTCTAACCAAGTGGAATTTGAGTTCGACGCGGTTAAGTCCAAGGCCAATGAGGCAAAGCATGGCCTCGACTTCGTGACGGCGCAAGCGCTCTGGGCGGATGCAGGTTTGGTGATCCTCCCATCCCGATATGCGGACGAGCCGCGGTATTTGGCGATTGGGCGAATTGGTCAGCAACATTGGACGGCGATCTTTACGGAACGGGGCAATACCGTGCGACTGATCAACGTTCGCCGGGCTCGCGACAATGAAAAGAGACTCTATGAACAAAACGAATCGTAAGAATCTGGAACAACGGTTTACGGCAGGCGAGGACGTTCTCAACTACTTCGAAACAGATGTCGTCCTGAACATTCAGCGACTGGCAGAACTGGCGCCGATTCTCAACCTGTCGGCCTTGGCGCGGGAGGCCGGCATCAACATCCAGACGCTGCAGGCCAAGATTCGGCGGCAGACTCCGTTATCGGGGGCCGAAACCGCCTGTTTGGTCAATGCCCTGAAGAAGCATCACCTTGCCACTGTGAGTTAGCCATGAAAGCCCAACGACCATGGCCGGCCGATCATCTTGCTCGTAGGGTCGAAATGCTCATCTGACTTCGACGCACGAGATGGGACTGTCTACTCACAACGACCGGCACGATTGACTGTTGGCACAAAACCCTGTTTCGCTTTGGCAAGGTCGTCAGGAATCTCAAATCCGGCGTATTGAGACATGCCCTGCCGTGGGCGTGATGTATTACTTGATTCTTTTTATAGTAATGCTAGGCTTACTTACATGATTGCCAAAGTTTCTGTCAAAGGTCAGATGGTCATTCCGGAGGCGGTACGTGAACAGGCGCGAATCCACGCCGGTGACGAAGTGGAAGTCGGCTACGCCAATGGCTTGGTTGTCCTGCGTAAACGCCAGCCGTTGACCGCTGCCCACGTTCGATCCCTGCTGCGGGGTGGCAGCGAATTGCCTAAGTTGTCCCCCAAGGATGAAGACGCCGTTGCCCGCGCTATTCAGCGGGTCCGCAGTCGGGCTTGAGTGTGAAGGTCGTCTTCGACACCAATGTCGTCGCAAGCGCCACTTTCTGGCGTGGCGCGCCATTTGATTGCCTCGTTGCTTGGTCTCAAGGACGATGCGAGGCCGTCGTCAGCCCGCCGTTATTGGTCGAGTACCACGAAACTATTGAAGAGCTTCGCAAGGACTACTCGGATCATCCCAGCGTTGCGTGGACGGAGGCGCTAACAGATGCCGCCACCCTCGTTTTCCCGGCTGATAGTGCTCGCGGTGCCACACCTGATCCGAACGACGAAATGATCCTTGAGTGCGCCCTTGCTGCCGAGGTTGATGTCATCGTTAGTGGCGACAAGAAGCACTTGCTTCCGCTGCGAAAATTCCGGGGCATTCCCATTCTTAGCCCGGCGGATTTCCTGCGCACACTCCCTGCCGCTTCGTGAGATCGGAATCAAGTTTCAAAGCGGCCGCGTTTCCGGTCGGGTATGCCCAAAGGTATGCCACAGGTTACAAACAGTAACGCCCGGTAACTGGTGGTAACAATTTCGGTAGTTTTGGAGGTAATTCTCTCTTTCTAAATCAGTTAGCGTTACCGTCAGCAACCGTTCGTTACTGGATTTGACCAGCCTGGTCGCCCTCTTAATCAGCGGGTTCTCGGTTCAAGTCCGAGCGGATCCACCAATTTTCCTCAGTAAAATCGCAAATTCGGCCGCTGGGAAGCGGTAAAAAAACCACGGGTATACCACCGAGATTTAGAGCGGTTGGGTGGTCATTGAGGCGGGAAGCAGATCAGAATGCGATTTCAGCAAGCCGACCACGTCCCCAAGCGGGCGGGGGTGCGTCAGCTCCTGATTCTGGACAACGCGTCCTGGCACAAAGCGGCGCGCCGGAATTGGCATCACTTTGAACCGTGGTATTGGCCGGGGTACTCGCTGGGTTTCAACCCGATCGAACGGCTGTGGTTACGCCTGAAGGCCGATTGGTTCTGGGACTTCATCGCGCGCAGCGAGGCGGAACTTATTGACTGCTTGATGACGGGGTTGAAGAGTTTTATCGAAAACACCGCCAAAACTGCTTCCGTCTGCGCTTTTCGGAAATGAGTTTTGGCAATCAGTCTAACCGGTTTCGATATCACCGGCCACTCACTGCATCCAGCCACGTCCGCGCCATCAACGCGAAGCCGGCGGCGGTCGGATGTACGCCGTCGAAAGCCCAATAGTCGGGCGGGGCTTGCTGTTGCGCGGCGGCAAAGGCGGCGTGGTACGGAACAAAACGCGCGCCAAACTCATCGGCCACCTGGCGGACCAGTGGCCGGCGGTGTTCCATGTCGGCGATGTGCGCGGGTTTGATGATGCCACAGGGCAGGACGAACGGTTCGCCCACGATGAAACGCACACCCGGCAACGCCGCGCGCGTTTCGCTCAGGAGTTTCCGGTAGCGCGGCACGAATTGGCCCAGCGAAGTGGCGCTTAACGTGTCGTTGACCCCGATGAGGATGCTGATGATTGTTGGTTGCAAAGCCAAACAGTCGGCGGGCCACCGCGTCGCCATCCGCTCCAGCGTATCGCCGGACACACCGCGATTGTGAAACGCCAAATGATCGCCGGGTCGTTGGAGCAGCAACTGCGAGGCGATGAGCAAGGCGTACCCCGCGCCGAGCTGATAGGCATTGCTGACTTCTTCGGGTTTGCGAAAGGCGTTGGTGATGGAGTCGCCCTGAAACAGAATCGTGTCGTGTGGCTGGATCATAAGTAGTGAATCCGGTGGCGGTTTTGCCGGAGCAAGTTGGCGTTGTGGGCGTCGCCAGGATCGGTGTTGGCGCTGACGAAGACCGGCGGGGTCACGCCGCGGGCGACGAGGAGGCGGACCGTTTCGCAGGCCAGCGCGTTGACGATGGCGCAGCCGGTCACGGATGAGAGGGGGCCGACTTTGTGCGCAAATCCCGGCACCGCCACAGCGGCATCGCCATAGGGCGCACCGTTATCAATGACAATGTCGCACAGCTCGGCGAGTTTCTTGCCGGAGGGGTGCCGGCTGGTCACGCCTTTGGTGTACGCGAGCGCGGTAATGGCGATGGTCTGAATCTGGCGTTCGCGGGCGAGCAACGCCATGTCAATCGTCACCGCGTTGCGGCCGGAGGTGGACGCGAGGATTAGCACGTCGCCGGCTTGCGCGGGGGAGTTGGCGAGAAGTTCGGTGCCGAGGCCGACGACGCGTTCAAGTTTGGATGTCATGGGCAGCGGTTTGACGCTGAGATTCATGCCGTGCGGGTAAATCGGATTGACGAGCATCAAGCCGCCCGTCCGGTAGACCATTTCCTCGGCGAGCATGAACGAGTGCGACGCCCCGAACGCAAACAGACTCTTGCCGGTGCTGATCTTTTCGGAGAGCAACACGGCGGCGCGTTCGATGCCGGCCACATCAAGGGCACGAATGGCGGCGGCGGCCTGTTCCAGATAAGTGCGGGCGGACATATTAGTAGCCTCGTTCGTTGTATTGTTTTTCGGCCGCTTTCAGATCGGCGATGCCGGTTGGGCGATTGACGCTCTGGAACACGGTGGCCGGCGTGCCGGTCGCGGCCATTTTTTCCAGTACGCGCCCCCACAGCATGTGCCCGGCAACGGCGCAACTCACGCCTGAAACCGGCAACAGCTTGTGCGTGTAGCCGGGAATCTCCACCGCCGCGTCGCCGTAGGGCGCGCCGTTGTCAATCACGACATCCACCACGTCGCAGAGTTTTTTGCCGGTGGGATGAAGTGATTCGACTTGCCGGGTGTAAGCCAGTGAGGTGAGGCCGACGGTTTTGACGCCGCGCGCCCGGCAGGCGAGAGCGAGTTCGACCGGTGCGCGATTCTTGCCCGAGACGGACCCGAGGAGGAGGACGTCGCCCGCGCGGAGGGTACTGGTCGAGACTCCGAACCGGATGGTTTCGAGGTCGCGGTCGGGATTGGCGCGCGCGTGAACTGCGGGCGATTTGTCGGCGAGATCGAGCCGGCAATGGAAGTGTTGGACGGCCGCGAGGCCCCCGGCGCGATGGATGAAATCGCCCTGAATGCCGTGGCCGATTTCCCAGCAGTAGATGACGCCGTTGTTTTGGAGCGCTTGGACGCAGAGATCGGCGGCGCGGTCGAGGGCGGGGAGTTGGGTGTTTTCGAGGTGTGTCAGCACGGCGCGAACAGCGGCGAGGTATTGGTGGGGAATCATAAGTGGTGGCCTTTTTGAAAGGTGGCAAATAATTTGGCGATGGCCGGCGGATTCGCCAGACCGATGGCTGCCAAACCAGCGACCGGCGGCAGTGGGACGCGCCGGGGTTGGAAGCGGGGCGCGATCCGGCGGACTTGCCGGCGGAGTTCGCGCCAATAGAGGTCGGACTGGGTCGCGACGCTGCCGGCACCGACGAAGACGACTTTTTTTCCGGCGAGTCGCCAGTGGCGAACCAGATCGTGGACGGTGGCGGCCATGGCGGTCGCGCCGGTTCGCAATAAGGCGCGGGCCAAGGGATCGCCGGCTTCCGCTTCGTCATTTACGATCTTGGTCAGGGACGCAATGAGGGACCGGTCGCGGGGTTGCAGGCTGAATCGGACCAAATCGCCCATGTCGCGGCAGCGGCAGGCGCGGAGGACGCGGCGCCGCAGCCGCGTGACCGGGTGGCGGAGTTGCATCCCTCGCGCCAACGCGCGCAAGGTAGCGCGTCCGATGTAGTAGCCGCTGCCGTCATCGCCCAACAGCGGCCCCAGGGCATCCAACGAAAACTCGGTGCCGGTCGCAGTGCGCCAAGTAATGCGCGCACCGGTGCCGGCAATCACCACGACGCCCGTGGTCTTCCCGATGGTGGCCAGCGCGGCAGCGGATTCCGAGGACGGCAGATTTTGTGCGAGCCGCCGCCACGCGGCTGGCAGGTACAGATTCCATTTTTTCCCGCCAATGGCGACGATGAGCAACGGGGCGGGAGTGTGGCCGCGCAAGACTTCGCGCATGGCCCGTTGCATGATTTTGGGGTGGCGACCGCCGAGTTTCCAGTCCCGCAACTGGTGGCGCGCGACGATGGTGCCGTTTGGTTTGACCAGCAGCGCAGCGCATTTGGTGCCGCCGGGATCAATGGCAAGGACGTACGAGAATGCTTTCATCGCTTACGCCAGCGCGGCGGGGCGGTCAACGCGTTGGCCGTTGACAATGAGTTCCTGGTGGTTGAAGTCGGCGGTGACTTCCGTGCCGTCGGCAAATCGTGTGGTGGTGATGCCGTCATTGGGTTCGTGGTAGTCCGTCAATTCCAGCGTTTGAAGATGGCCGAATTTTTTCAGGACGAGATCGTAGTGGGCTTTGAGTTTGGCCAGCAACCCGTCAGTGAGGACCGGCATGACGCCGGGATTGGCCGACCATTCCGTGCGCGGGTGGCCGCCGAGCAGGATGGCGTTCATGGCGGCGCCCCAGGTTTCGCCGTGATTCTCGTGGATGAGCAGACCGTGGAGTGCGAGGTGCCAGAGCGGGACGCGTTTTTCCAGCAAGGCCGTGACCGGCCAGTGCGGCGGACACGCTTTCAACATCCACTCCGCGCCACCCTGTACCATCGAATCCGCCGGCAACGCCGCGTAGAGAAAACCGCACTCCGTGCCGGCTGCGCCGTAGACTTTTTTGGCGGCTTCGATGATCCGTTGCGTGCCGCGCGCGTAACCGGTCCGCGTGCCGCGGTGGCGCGGGTGATAATCCCGGTAAAGCGGGTTGCCCATGCCATCAATGTAGCCGGCCCCGGTCAGTCCGAGCGCTTTCACGCCTTGTATCTCGCCTTCGAGCCGCTCGGCCGGCAGCGTCAACGCCCAGTGAATGTACGTGATTCCGCCGCCCCATTCGCCCAACCCCATCAACCCGCCCCATTGATCGTGGATCAGCAACTCCGGGTCGAAGTCCGGCGAACTCCGGTACGCGCTCAGGTAATTATCGTGGACGTTCATCTGGAATCCGAGGGAGTGGCCGGTCGCGAGGAGTTGCCGGAAGCCGCTTTCGCCGCCGAGGCGTTCCTCGATGGGAAACCGCGTCGGCCACAAACCATCGTGCCCGCGCGGATTCCAACCGACTGATTGCGTCACCACCTTGTCAATGCCAGCCGCGCGCACTTTCCGCAAGAGCGCGCCCGCTTCCGCGAAGTTCATCACCTGTTTGAAACTGAGCGCGCCCGCCTGCGGCGTGCCTTGCATCATGATGCCGTTATGTTCGACTGCGTAAAACAATTTCATGATGTACGCGTCGTGCAAGTACGCCAACTCCGGCGATTCGCTCAGCCGCTGTTGCAACGTCGGTTTCTGGAGATCTTCCACCACATGCCGGCGGAGGCGTTTCGCGACGAATACGACCGGGTCGGCTTTGGCCGGGATGGGGGCGTAGCGGAGGACGCGCGTTTCGGGTTCGACCGGGTCCGGCCAGAATTGCCGGAACGACATCGCGAACGTCACTGTGCCCATGCCGGCGCCGTCAGTGGCGACATGACACTCCGTCTCGGCGGCACCGCCGGTTGCCAGGACCAGCCAATCGCCCGCCGCCGCGACCGGCAATGTCGGCAACAATTCCCACCGGCTTTGTTCGCCGTAAATCATAAACCGGTCGGCCACCTGCGGCTTGCCGGCGACGTTGCAGACGATGCCGGTGTTCAACGGGAGGATCAATTTGCCGGTGGTTTGCAGCAAACCCGGCAGGATGATCGCGGTGAAAGTCCGGTAGACTTCCGCTTTGTTTTCGTAAAGTTCGGCCAGCGGCAACGTCACCACCAATTCGCCGTTCTCGATGCGCAGCCACAGCCCGAGTTGGAGGCGCCGGAAACTGTCGCCGATCACGATATGCGCGCCGTCCGGCAACGGTTGGACGAGGTCGATCCGGTATTTCGTGAGCGTGTTGACGCGGAACTCGGCCTTGTCGTAGACCTCGACGTGCAGGAGTGGAACCGGCCCCCGGGTCGTCCCGGTGGCTGGGGCGCGCAGTGTCAGCCAGAGTTGGTCGGGCCGGTGTTCCAGCGTCGCTTGCAACCGGTCATCACCGAAAGTGACAGTCGTGCTCATGGGGAGGGACTTTACGGGAAAGTTTGCCCCGCCGGCAATACTTGACCGGCGGCCTTGATTTGTCGGCGCGATTCGTGATCATGTGGCGCATGTTGATATCGCAATCGCAACACAGCGGGGCACAAGTGGTCTGGCTTTGCCGGCACGGGAATCGCATTGATGCTGTGGATCGTACCTGGCGCGGTCACGATCCGCATCTGTCGCCGGACGGAGTGCTGCAAGCCAAGGCTACCGCGCAGCGATTGCGCCGGGAAAACATTCGCCAGATTTATTCGTCGCCTTTCCTCCGCACCGTGGAAACCGCCTTTCATATTGCCGAAGCCCTCGACCTCGACATCAAAATCGAGCCGGGCGCTGGCGAGTGGTTGAATCCGGTCTGGTTTGCGGGTCAGCCGCAGTGGCTCTCGCTGCCGCAACTTCACGCCCGCTTTGGGCGGATTGATCTGCATTATCAAGCAGTCCATCATCCGATTTGGCCGGAAACCCGGGACGATGTGGAGGCGCGGTGTCGACGGACAGTGCGGGAGATTATGCCGACCGCTGGCGCGGAGATTCTCATCGTGGGGCATGGCGCTTCGGTTGTCGGTCTGGCGAAAGGTCTGGTCGGGCCAGAAGCGACGATCGGTAGCGATTTGTGCTCGTTGACAAAAATCGTCTGTGCGAACGGCCGTTCAGTCCTCGAACTCAATGGTGATACCTCACATCTGACAAACGGGGCGGCGTCGCGGAACTAATGCGTGAGTTCGCACCCGCCGGAGGTGGGACCTGGCTGAGCTGCCATAGGTTGCCGCTGCTGATGGAGTGGAGTTTTAAGTCTGGCGCGGCGGCGATCCACTTCCGCATGGGCCAGCCGTAATCATCCGCGAAATAAACCGCGCGTCCGGCCGCGAGGTCGTGTCGGATGCGCGTGAGAAAATCCTGGCGGCGATCGGTCCGGGCGTACCACTCGTGACGGGCGGCGTGGCGGCGCGGGTCTTCCCAGATTTTGGCGCGGGCGCAATCAGCGTCGAGCGGCTTGTCGTAGTGGGCATCGTGCCAACTGGCCAAGTCGTAATTGACGGCGTTCTTCGTCGCACCAAAAGTCCAGCCCCTTCGGCCGGTTGCGTAGAGCGCGCCGGGACCAGGGGGGAGGTGGTTGGTTTTCGGCAGGCGGTGGAACATGCCGGCCAAGCGCACGGCTGCGGACTGGCTCTCTTCGAGGTTGGTGTATTGCCGGCCGGCCTGATGCTGTTGGAGGTGGACCAGAAAAGCCGGCGGAACCGCCGCCAGCCAGAGCCCAAAGCCGGCCAATCCCACCAGGCGCCAGCGCGCATCTTCCGGGAGGAGAAAGCCGACCCACAGAATCCACGCCGGCAACCCGGCGAGGAGAAACCGGGTGAACTCTTCATGCGGTTGAAAATAGTAGTAGCTCGCGTAGACCACCGGCAGCGGCAGCAGCCACAGCGCGATGGCCACAGCCAATTTCCAGCGCCGCCAACTGAGCAGCATTCCAGCGAGAATCAACCCCCACCAGCGCGGTTCAAAAAATGTGGTGGTGATTGCCGGGAGTAATTGCCACCGGCTTTCGAGGGCTTGCCAGCCAAAGCCGGTTTGCTCGCCGGTCAACGCGTAGCCGGTGCGCCAGGGAGCGCCGAAGCTGATCCAGTTGTAAAGCGCGAGCATGGCCAGCGGGATGAGCCACGCCACCAAGCCGGCCCGCCACCGGCGGGGTTTGCCGGGGTGAAGCGCCCAGAACATTGCGGCCAGGGCCGGCCAGAGCAGGACGTTGACAGGCCGGATGGCCGGGAGAAAACCGGCGCAACCGCCGGCGGCGATCAGCAGCCACAGGCGGCCGGTTTGCGCCGCGCCCACCGTGAACAAAAACGCGAGCAACGTCATCGTCACGTCGGCGCTGTGGCTGAGAGGGTAATTCATGTAGAACGGCACCAGCGGGGAGAACACCCAGAGCGTTGTCCCGATGAACGCCACCGGGACATTGAACAAACGCCACAGCAGCAGGAAAAACGCGAGCGCGCCGAGCACCGCCAAGACCGGATTGACCCACAACGCCCCCGCCAGCCCGGCCAGCCAATAGCCCAACGTCAGCAAGACCGGCCAGCCGGGCGGGTATTTGGCCATGACGTGTTGCTCGCCCACTTGAACCCAAACGTGGCCGACAAACCGGCTGAAGTCTTCTGGCCAGCGGGGCCACTCGAACTGACTGAATGACCGGGCGATGAGAAAGTACCCTTGGCAATCCACTTCGGGGATGACCGGGATATGATGGCGAAACAGCAGCGCCGCGAACCACGCGATCACCACGGCGCCGCCAAGCCAACCTGTTGCGTTGGCGAGAAGCGTCCACCGGCGCTGGCTGGCATCGGGAGAGTTCATGACCGGGAGTTACGTTTAGCGAAACTCATCACCCCCGGCAAGGCGGACACGAAGCTTGTCAGCGCGAGGTCGGTGTCGTTAAGTTGGCTGCCGATGAAGAACCGCGGACTGTGGGGGTTTTTACTGCTTTGGCCGGGACTGGTCCACGCGGATACCGCCGTGGGTGATTGGGGGCATTTCCTTATGAACCGGCCGCGGGTGCTGCTGAATAATCCCACCGGGGCCGCGTTCACCGTCACGCTGCACGTGATGCGCTGGCCGCTCGCCAAGTGGAATCCGCCGACCATCCAAGCGCGCTTGACCGATCCGACCGGCAAAGTGATCGCCGCGGGCGCCCAAACTTTGGATCGTGCCGAAGCCGTGCTGCGCGGGCCGGCTGGCGTGGCGGGCGTTTATCGGCTGGAGACGGACGGGCCGCCCCATTGGATTTCTTCCACCCTCGACGAAGCGGTGTTGTGGACGGGCGATCCCCAGAAGGATCACGTTTTTCGGGAACGGTTCGCGCCGGTGTTTCAATGTGTGGTGCCGCGCCGGTGGTGGTTTTATGTGCCGGCCGAGGTGACGACGTTTACCGTGAAAGCCCAACGGTCAAGCGAGCACATGTCGCAACGGGAAGATTGGGGATACTTCGTCCTCACGCCGCGCGGGCAACGGATCCGCGCCTTGTGGGGGCAGCCGCCGTTGACGCCGCCCGCGCAATACCGGCAGGACATGGTCGCGGCGGTGGAAGTTGAACCAGGCGCCGGCGGCCGGTTTTGGGCCATCGAGATCGGGTTCGGTGATTCGCATAATTATTCGAAACCGAACGTCTGCCTCGATGGGGTGCCGCCGTACCTGGCGCGCAGTCCCGAGGAATGGTTCGATCCCGCCACCGGCAAGAAACCGCCGTTCAAGGTTTACGATGACGATCCGTTCATTCAATCGGCGCGCGATGAGGCGAAGCTGAAAGCGCACTGGCCCAACGTGCAGCATTTCTCGCCGTGTCCGGCGTTGGGCGATGCGGATGGGACGCAAATCGTCGGCGACGCAACGTTCGCGCTGGGGAATCCGGGCGCGCGCGAGTTCGGGTTTCGCATCGGGACATATCTTCCGAGCGGCGCGCTGACGGCGCAGGTGGCGGTGACCGGGCCGAACGGGCGCAAGGTGTTGGTGAAAGAACTGCCGGTCATGCATTTGCACGGGACCGAAGGCCAGCCCACCGAGACGCTCACGACCGGTCAAGGCGTGAGTCGCGTGAAGGTGACCGGCGCGGCGCGTTGGTTCGCGTTCACCTACCCGGCCACGCCGCTGGTGTTGTGCGCGAATGCCGCCGGGGAGTTCCGGTTCACAGTGGCGACGGCGCGGAATTGGTATTTTCAAGTGCCACCGGGGACGAAAGAGTTCTCCGTATCCGTGACGGCGGAAGACATGGTCAATCTGGCGATCAACGCCCCCGACCGGACGGTGGGCTTGATTTATGATAAAGCCGGCACGAAGACCGTGCAGGTGCCGGCCGGTCTCGACGGGAAAATCTGGCACCTGCGCTGCGAGGTCGCCAGCGGGGCACGGCTCAGTCCAGCACTGGACGTCGACCGGTATCAAGATGTGCCGGTCACGATTGAGTTGCGCGGGGTGCCGGGATATTTGGCGCCGACGTGGGAACAGTGGTTTGTGCCCCCCGCGCCGAAATCATGGTTGCGGTGAAATTTAGTATCGCCGAAGCGGCGGGGAGGTGGATATTCTCGTAGCATGCGCTTGCTGTTGACTTCGATCCTCAGCGCCCTGGTGTTATTGACCATCATCGCCCAGTGGTTAAAACCGGCGCCGCCGCAAGATGGCAAAACGCCGCTGGTCTGGGTGAGTGACAATAATCCCGAGCGGCAGCGCCAGATCACGACTTTCAACCAATTGCACCCGGATCTCCGACTGAATCTCGACCCGAACAATACCGGGCTGCAGAAGGTCATCGTGCAGAGCAGCAGCGGGGTGGGGCCGGACTTGTGTGATAGCTACAGCGCAGGGCAGTTGCAGACGTTGGTGGATACCGGGATTGCGTGGGACATCACGGAGCCGGCGGCCGCGCAAGGGTTCGCCATGGCGGACAAAGTCTGGCCCGGCGCTGCCGCGGAAATCTCCTACAATGGCCGGCAGTACAGTTATCCCTGCAACGTCAACGTGGATATTTTGATCTACAACAAAAATATCTTCGACCGTTTTGGGGTGCCGTATCCCCGCGCTGACATGACTTGGGACGAGTTCGTCACGGTGGCCAAACAAGTCACCCGGTTGGAACAGGGGGGGCGCGACGCGGTTTATGGCGTGACCGGCTTGAGCTGGTTGCATTTTTTTGCTGCCGAGCGCGGTGAGTTTTTTTCGCCCGATGGAACGCGGTTGTTGATGCAGGGAACACCGTTGCGCGCCGCGTTCCAACGGCACCATGATTTGCTCCACGTCCACCGGGTTTCGCCGACGTCGCTCGATATCACGACGATGTCCGGTCAGGGTGGGTGGGGGGCTGGCAACATCAATTTGTTCGCTGATGGCCGGTTTGCCATGGTCACCATCGGCAAGTGGGTGTTGATCCGGCTGCGCGGCGCGCATGCCGATCAGTTGAAGCGCTTGGCGCGTTGGGAGGCGAATCCGGCGCGAAACCCGGCCGAGCGGCCGGTCGTGTTACGGCTCGGTTCGGTCCCGTTGCCGTGTCTGCCGGGCCGGTCACCATCCTATCTGGTCGGCTCGCGGTCAGCGGTGGTGAACGCCCGCAGCACCCGGCGCACTGACGCGGTGCAGTTTCTGAAATATTTGTCCGGGCCCGAATACAGTCGGTTGATCAACGAAGGCGTGGACGCGTTGCCCGGCAACCCGGCGCATGTGAATCTCGGGTTGCGGGAGGGGGTGCCGGATCTGGCCGAACTCGAAATGCATAGTAACACCGTGGCGGCGATCCAATCTGGGTTTGGTTTCCGCAAAAGTCCGTTCTTGCTCACCAGCGATGTGGAGCGGTTGTTGAAAGATGCCGTCAATCGCATGGAAACGAGTCCGACGCTGCCGGTGACAGAGTTGTTGGCGGATGTGGAGCGGAGCTTGATCGGGTTGATGCAGCGGAACCTGAATCGCGACCCGGCCTTGCGCGCCCGCTATCGTGAGTTGACCGGCACGGCGGACGTGGCGGCAGCGCACCGGGAGCCCGCGCCGTGAGCACGCCGCTTCGCGATCAGAAAAATTTCCGCGTGGCGTGGTTGTTTTTGTTGCCGAACTTTTTGGGATTTCTGATTTTTGGGTTGGTGCCGTTGCTGCTGAGTCTGGCGGGAAGTTTCACGACGTGGAGTTTGCGGCCGGCGGTACCGTTGCAGTTTGTGGGATTCACCAACTACATCGAGCTGTTTCGCGACCGGAATTTTTATTTCTACCTCTACAACACCGCGTACCTGATGCTGGGCTTGCCGGTTGCCATCGCGGGGGCGTTGACGCTGGCGGTGTTGTTGAATCAACGCTTGAATTTCAAGCAGCCGCGTTACCGGCCGGGCTTGGCGCTGGCGGCGGCGGTGGTGGGGGTGGGCAGCGCGGCCATGTTGTGGGTGAGCGGCGCGCCGAGTCTGGCGTATATTTTGTTGGCGTTGGGAGTGCTCAGCACGCTCGGGTTTTTGTTTGGCTCAGTGTCGTACCGGACTTTTTTCTATCTGCCGCATTTTACAGCGGGCGCGGCGACGATTTTGTTGTGGACGCAGTTGTACAATCCCAACTTCGGGCTGATCAATCAGACGCTCCGGCAAGTCTATGATTTCTTCGGCGTGACGTGGGAGGTGCCGGGGTGGTTGACCAGCACGAAATCGTTGCTGGGGTTTCTGCCGTTGCCGGCGCACTTCAACAACGGCGGGTTCGGTCTCGGGGCGCGCGAGGCGATCATGCTGATGGGGGTTTGGGGCGCGATTGGCGGCAACACGATGTTGTTGTACCTGGCCGGGCTGTCGAACATCCCGCCGGATTTGTACGAGGCAGCGGACATTGATGGCGCGAGTTCGTGGCAACGGTTTTGGCACATCACCTTCCCGCAACTGGCGCCGACGACGTTTTTCGTGACGATCATGGGCGTGATCGGCGGGTTGCAGGGCGGTTTTGAGCAGGCGCGATTGATGACCCAAGGCGGCCCCGCCGGGACGACCACCACGATCAGTTATTACATCTACACGCAAGGCTTCGAGCGGCTCGACCTCGGGTATGGCGCGGCGGTGGCGTGGGTCTTGTTCGTGATGATTCTGGTGTTGACGTTGGCGAACTGGAAATTCGGCAGCCGGCGAATGAGCGATTGAACCGACCATGTTACTCTGGCAAGAACTGAAGACGTTGCTGCGGCACCTCGTGATGATCACGCTGGCAATCATGATGGTGGTGCCGTTTCTGTGGATGGTCGGCACCAGTTTCAAGCCGCACAGCGAAGTGGAACGCCCCGCGTTGTTGCCGGAGCAGGCGCAGCCGGAAAACTACGCCATCGTCCTGCGCCGCGCTCCGGATCCGTACACGCAGCGGTTCCTCGATCTCGATTTTCCGAAGTGGTACTTCAACAGCCTGTTCGTCGCCGCGTGGGTGACGGCGTTGCAGGTGCTGACAAGCTGCATGGCGGCGTATGCGTTTTCGCGGATCGAATGGCGTTGGCGTGACAAACTGTTTTTCCTCTACCTGAGCACGATGATGATACCCGGCTTGGTGCTCATGTTGCCGAATTATCAGATCATGGTGAAACTTGGGTTGGTGAACACGTATCTCGGACTGATTTTGCCGGCGGCGTTCAGCGCGTTTGGGACGTTTCTGATGCGACAATTCATGCTTGGCATCCCCAAGAGCTACGACGAAGCCGCCGAGATTGATGGCGCGAATCATCTCCAGATTTTCCTCGATGTGATTCTCCCGCTCGCCCGGCCCGGCATGATCACGCTGACCATCTTCACTTTCATGGGCAACTTCCAATCGTTTTTCTGGCCGTTGGTCATGGTGAAGGATGACCATCTCCGCACCATCCCGATTGGGCTGCTCAGTTTTCAGAGTCAATACGGCCAGCAGACCGAATTGATCATGGCCGCGACTGTCATGAACATCGTCCCGCTGATCATTCTGTTCGTGACGATGCAAAAACAACTCGTTGCCGGCATCCAACTCGGTGGCGTCAAGGGTTGATCCCTTGCACCCTTCTCCATTGACCAATCATGGCAGTCAAGCCGCCGTTGGTTCCGGCCCGGAAATTCGTACAACTTCGCCAGGGACACCCGGCTCAGTTTGATTTCCGAAAAACTGACAGGCGCTGCGTGAGGGCGCGGCGGCTGACGGGGGCGACGAGCCATTCGGCGTTTTCCGCATGATAGATCCGGTTCAATTCCTCAAAATACTCGTCGGCTTTGTCGGTGGGGCGACCGGCGGAGCACTGTAACTCGTCGCCCAGCAACGCCCGCAAGAACACCACGCGCCACCGCCAGGCCGTGCGTTTTTCCGCCGGTAACTGCGCGTCCACGCGGCGGAGGCGCTCGACTGTGCTCGCGGCGGCCGGGTTGGCCGGGATCACGTAGATGCGCGGCAGTTGATCCGGGAATCCATCCCAGCCGCCACCATACAACACGTCGTGAATGGTTTTGTGATCAATGCTGAGATGGTCTTTAGCGTCGGTCATCGCCGTTTCGAGCGCGAAGATCAGTTCCACCATTTCGTCGGCCACTGCGGGCGAGAATTCGGCGGCAGCGTATTCGCGGAGGATGTCGCGCGTCGAACGCCGGCTGTCCCACGCCAGTTGCAGCAGGCAGACCTTGTTCAAGTCCTCGTAGATGCCTTCGGAGTACGGCAAGATGCCGGCGAGTTTGTCGCCGAGTTCGTTCCAGTAGTTTTGCCAGCGCGTCGGGCGCGGATTCGCGCCGAATGCGCCCCACGGCCACATGTTGACCATGCTGATCTCGGGAAAACTGATCATTGGTAAGCCGCCCGGCGTGCCGTGTTCGAGCGGATACTTGGGAAACGCGTGTGGGTTGTCGGCCAAGAGGTAATCCACCCAAGCCGGTGCGCCATTCGCGAATGCCCGGCCCAAACCAGCCCACTCGCCGTCAATGTGCTTGTCGAAATACCACGCCGACAAGCCCGTCTTCGCGGCGGGATAATTCTGGCGCACGAGCTTGGCCACGGCTTCGGCGGCGCGGAGATAACCATTCGCACCCCACGGCTTGCAAGCCGCACAGGTGCAGCCGCCCTGGTCGTACGGCCAGAGTGTGAAACACCCGACATTCAACCCGCGAAACGCATCCAGCATTTGCTGCCGGGACTCGCAGATCAACTCCAGCCCACCCGGCTTGTTCGGGCACAACTCGACGCCGTACGCGCCAATGTCGCGCCGATAGCCGTTCTCCTTCCAGTGAAAATCCGCGCGCAATTCGGCCCGGCTGTTCGCAAACCCTTCATTGGCCAACCCTAATAATGTGGCGCTCATCCCGACGCTCTCCGCCGTCGTTAAAATCGCCCGCAACCGCGTCACCATCGCCTGCGCCGCCGGGTCCTGCATCCCGTGAAAATGATGCATGTCGAACCAGACCGCCAATCCATTGCAGCCCCACAACGCCAGCTCCTCGACATACCGGCACACTTCGTCAACGGGGGCGTCGTGATAAAAATTGTGGAAGTGCGAGGCGAAATAAATCAGCCGGAGCGGCTTCTCCGGCACCGAAGTCCCGCGCCAGCTCGGATCGCGCAGATGCTTGCCGACGCCGTAGATCAGACCGCGTTCGTCATTGCCGGTAATGCCATTGTCATCAATCCGAAACCCTTCCGCGCCAATGCCGGGTTGAATGTTCAGGGCAATCGATCGTCCTCCATACCGTTCGAGCAACTCCCGTGCTTTCTTCATCGTGGGCGAATTCTATGAACGGTGTGCCGGTCCGATGCAAGATGGTTCTGCGCTTGTCATCGGGCCGCGCTCACCCGTAGCATCCCACCCATGAACGCCTACGAACTGACACGCCGGATCTATGCCGTGGACTCGTGGTGGCAACCGGTCCGGCATCGGTTCCGACGCTGGAGTTCGTACGATCCTGCCGGCAACACCTTGTTGGATTACGACAAGTTCGTGCGCGTGTCCGGCAACACCGCCGTGCTGGCGGAGACGCCAGAATCCGGTGCCATCGTCCGCATCTGGGCGGCCTCCGATGTCAACCGGCAGGTGCGGATGTTTCAGGGCGGCGCCGGTCAGCCGTTTCTCGATGCGCCACTGCCGGCGCTCTTCGACGGCTCATTCAACAACCGCACGATGCTGCATACCGGCGTGGACTTCAACGTCACCGACGAGAAACACTGGCCGTTCGTGCCACCGTTCACGCGCATCCATCGCGGCGCACACGTCTGTCGCGTGCCGATCCCATTCCGCGACGGGCTGCGCGTGGAAGCCGACCTCATCGCCAACCCGCGCGTCGGGCTGTTCTATCACATTGATTGTCTTCTGGCGGATGATGTCCGTGGCTTTGATGGACGGTTCTGCTACCGGGATTTCACCGTCCGGCAGGCCGAAGCCATCCACGCCAACCCGCTCGCGTTCTACGCCGACGAACTGCTCGGCGCGCGCCGCCTCCCGTTGCAGGGTCGCGGCGACCGGGTCACGCTGCTCCGCGCCAACGGCGCCGGCATGGTCCGCCGTCTCGCATACCGGCTGACTGACGTTTCACTGGAACACCTGCACGACTTGCGGCTGACGATTTCCTACGGCGACCGGCCGCCGTCATTCCACACGCCGGTCAGCCTGCTTTACTGCGCCGCCTTCGAACTGCACGCGTTCCGCTCGCGGGCGCTGGGGTACGAGGACGGCGTGTTCACGTTTCAATTCCCAATCCCGTTCCGCGACGGCATCACCATCGCGTTGGAGTCGGTCACCGGTCGGACCTTCGGCGTCGAAGGCGAAGCGTTGCTGCTCGACCGCGAGCCGCCGGCGGACGCGTTGCTGTTGCACAGCCACAGCGCGTTCGATGTCGGCCCAGACCCGCGCCGGTATGTATTTGCGAACATGCCGGACGCCGCGGGCCGGTATGTCGGGATGGTTTTCTCCTGCAAACCGTACCAGCAAGAGGACAACGAGATCATCACCGTGGACGGCGAAGTCGTCGCCCGCGGCACCGGCCGCGAGGATTACTTCAACATGGCGTGGGGCTTCAAGGAACACTGCGAACCCGACCACGGCTGCCCTGTCCAAAGCGGCGAATGGCCGTGGCAAGACCTTCAGTGTGGTCACGGCTACTACAGCGCCTACCGGCTGCATTTCAACGAAAGCATCCCGTTCCGCCACAGCTTCGAGGCCGCCTTCGAGAAGGACCACGACCCCGGCAAGATCGGCCACGGCTGGGCCAGCACGGCGTTCCTGTATCTCACCCGCCCACAGCCGGCCAATGCCATCCCGGAAGATTGGCGGAGCTGGGCGCGGCTCGGATGAGAAACTGTCGCGGCGGTCTATGACCGCCGTTGCTGTCGGGTGACGCTCCGGCGGTGTATTCGCGGACAAGTCGCTGCAACCGGTCGAGCTGGAAGGTGTGCCGACTACTTCAGGCGAACGGTGCGGCAGCGCAGCCCGCTGATGCGTGTCAACCGCGTGTCGTTGGTCCATAACTCGACGTTCTGTTCGAGGGCGGTTGCGCCGATGATCGCGTCGGGCAACTTCAGGCGCTCGGCGCGGCGCAGCGCGACGGCCCGCAACCGCACCGTCGGCGTCAATTCGCAAATCGTCAGGTTGGTGATGAAACGGCGCACGTGTTCTTCCTCCTCCGTCGTCAAGGTGGGATACGCCAGTAACTCCATTTCCGTGATCACCGAGATGCCGTAGTCACCGACTGGCAACGCCTCGGCCAACCGTCCGCCCAACAGGTACAGCGCGACGTTCGTGTCGAGCAGTCCTGTCACCGCCACTCATCCCGGACGGCGGCTTGCCACACCAACGGCTCTTCGTGCAGTCGCACCGTGCCCCCGAATTCGGCCAGGTCCTTGGTGCCGGCCGCGCGGGCTGCCGGCGACTGCGACGCGCTTTCGGCCAGATACCGCATCAACGCCTCCCGCTGCTTGGGTGGCAGCGCATCCACCGCGGCTTCGATCTCGGTCAACGTGCTCATGCGGGGTAACGTATCACGCCGCCCTGCGCCCGACAAGCCGTGAGTCCCGCCGTGAGCCTCGCACCGAGCCTGACCGGCCGAGTGACCAGCGGCTTGCGCTTACTGGCGGGCGTGGCATACTCCGCCGAAATGAACCGGTTGCCTCCGAAACTCGACGACCGGAGGCCAGACGAATTACGCGTCGAACCGTCGCCTTTGTTTACGACGTTAAGTCGTCTAATTTATAATAGGTGACCATTGCGATACCTAATTCAATTTTGGATTCCATACGGGATTCCCGCGCTGGTTGGCTGTGTCCCGCTTTGGTTTTTCGGTCGGCATCGCGTCGAGTGGTTCCGGTGGGAGTTCGCTGCATGTCTGACTGTCCCTTATCTCCTCTGGTATGCTTTAGTCGCTGTCGAGTGCAGGGGCAAGTCGTTCGCCAACGTGGGGCTGGAGTGTTTTACCATCGGGTGCAGTGTCGTAGCGATTCCGTTGATTCGCGTTTTGGTCGGCAGGCGAGCAGACCGGCGGTTGCTCACCGGCAGCTTGCTTGGAGTGGTCTGCCTAGTCGCGGTTGCTTTGTGGGCTCTCGTTCCGGTATTGCCAGAGTGAGACAGCACCTATCAATGCAGTGCAGCGAACGCGGCTTATGCCGCGTCACTGACTTTTATCGTTCGCCGGAAACTGAGTAATGACTGCCTCGGTCAAACTGATTCTGCCGATTGAAAGGCAAGCGGCTTGCGAGGGTCAGACTATTCTGATCCCTGCCGGGAATGAACTACACGGCAAGCTCACGCTCCAACCATCCGACGGTCCGCATGGGATTCGTGAGTATGAGCATCCGCACTACGTGCAAGCATCGTTTGAGTTTGAGCTTGAGGGACAGCGATTCCAATACAACGGACTGATTACCCAGTGGGATCTATGGGCGCGAAATGGTACGCAAGTGGATACAAGCCGGTCGGATTTTCGAGATGACATCGGACAGATTGACGGCATGATGGATGACCGTGACGACTGGTTCTACGTTCTTCCAGATGGCCGGACGCATTCCAACCGGCTCAAATATACCTCATGCAACTTCCGGGTGATGCTTCAACCAACCTCCTTACTGGTCCGATGCCAATACTATGACCAGAATCCCGATGTGACCGGTATGGTCACGATTTATTACACAAGACCGCTGGAGGACTTGCTTCTCTTGAAGGACACGAAGTTTTCCTATGACGCGAATGGCGCGCTGGAAGATTTCAGTCTTCGTGATGGAGCAACGATCACGCTCCAAGCACTGAGGGCGAGCAAATCGGTTCAGGCAGCGGGCGAGGACGCCCGTGCCTGACTACAAACTAGCAGTAGCGGTGATCAGTCCGCGCAACCGGGCTGCCAGATTGAAACCCATAAGCTGATGGCCGTCGGGGCTGGGGTGAATCAGGTCGGCACTGAGGCCGGCAAAGCTCGGCAGGATGTCTGTGCCTTCGATCAAATGCAGATGCGGGTCGCGGCTGTCGGCGTGGATACGGCGTAGGATTGTGCGGAAGGCTTGGTTGTGTTCGGCGCAAAGTCCCAGCGTACGGGCGGCGTCGTCGGAGTTCGGGAAGATGGTGATGAGTATGGCCGGCTTGATCGGGGCGACGGCGCCGTTCGCCCAAGCGAAATTGCTGCGGGCGGACAGCGTCAGCGACAGCCATGTAACGCCTGAGAAAAAGCGCATTTCAACCCCATCGGATGTAGCGGCGGCATTATGAAATTCGATGTTGTCGTGGATGATTGGCATAGTCAGAGTTGAGCGATGGCCAAACCAGTGCCGGACGCGCCGAAGCCGTTTCCGTTGTAGAACATCAGATACTCCGCGCCGCGCTTAACCACGTAAGCATACTCGACCATTTCTGAATCCCAACCGGTCGCGGATGGTTCAATGCCGGCGGGCCGCCGCGTCCAGTGCCGGCCATCGGTTGATTCCGCATAACCAATCCGGTAGGTCGCGCCATCTGAACGCGTGGCAAACCACATCCGGTAACCGTCCGCTTCCTTGAGCACGGCCGGGCGGCCGATGGCGTATTCCTTGTCGTCGATGAAATCGATGGCGAGATTGTCGGCCGGTTTCTCCCAATGAATGCCGTCGGCGGACTCGGCGTATTTGATGTGATAGAAGTGCCGCCAGCTGCCGTCCGGCATCTGCCGCCATTCCCGAAACGTCGTGTACCACATCCGCCAGAAATCCGGCCGCTCACGCAACACATCGACCGTTCCGACGCCAATCGGGTCGCGCTCGTCAATCAGCGGCAGTGGCGCTTCTGACCAACGCCGCCACGTCGCGCCGTTATCGTCACTGATGGCCAAGCCGCACCGGTTGACGAAGAAGCCCGGCGCGGTCAATCCCCAGCCGACGTAGTACAGATACAATTGCGTGGCCGAAACCCGCACCACCGTTGGCATGCAGAGGCCGTGCGAATCGAAACACCCCATCCGGCCCGCAGCCAATACCGGCTTATCCTGGGTGATGTTGAATTGGGCATCGAGGTCCACCCAGCCGATCTGAAACCGGCCCTTCTCATCCTTGCCGGTGAGAAAGACCCGGTAACCGCCGTCATCCGCCGGCAAGACCGAAGTCATCCCGGCATGGGCAGACCGCCAAGCCGGTGCGCCTTGCGGTGAAATGATGCAGCCTAGTTTTTTCCAGACGATTGTTTTCATAGTTTTGGGAAGACAGGTTTCAGCCGGGTGAGTGCGCGGCGGCTGACCGGGCTGACGAGCCAATCCGCCTGATCGGTGTGATAAATCCGATTGAGCTCCTCGAAATACGCGTCGCTCTGAGTAGTCGGTCGGCCGGCGGAGCGGTGTAACTCATCATCCAGCAACGCGCGCAGCAGCAGCACGCGCCAGCGCCAGCCAGCCCGTTTTTCCGCCGGCAATTCGGCGTCCACTCGGCGCAACGTCGCGAGCGCGTCACTCGCCGCCGGCAACTTGTAGATGCGCTCGGTGTCCCAACTGCCGCCGTGCAACGCGCGCCCGATGGCGTGATGGTCAATGTCGTGCGCTTGGGCCGTTTCGAGAGCCAGCAGGGCGTTGACGACGCTGGCCGCGGTGGCCGGTGAAAATTCGGCGGCGCAGTATTCGTGGGCGATGTCGCGGAGCGGGCGGCGGCGGTCCCAGCCGTGTTGAAGGTGGAGCACTTTGTTGAGGTCTTCGTAGATGCCCTCCGAATACGGAATCGCCACGGCCAACCGGCTGTCCGCATCGTTCCAGTACTCCTGCCAATGCGCCACGCGCGGGTTCGCGCCGAACGCACCCCACGGCCACATGTTCGCCATGCTGATTTCGGGAAATCCGATGATCGGCAAACCGCCCGGCACACCCGGCTTCAACGGATACTCTGCCAACAGGCAATCGGCCCAAACCGGCGCGCCGTTGGCGAACGCGCGGTTCAAGCCATCCCACTCGCCGTCGATGTGCAGATCGAAATGCCAGGTCACCAGCATCGCCTTGGCATTCGGGAACGTCTTTTTCACCAGAGGCGCGACGACGGCGCAGGTTTTGAGATGACCATTCGCGCCCCACGGTTTGCATTGTTGGCAAGTGCAACCGCCTTGGTCGTAAGCGCCGAGGGAGAACAGGCCAACATTCAATCCGCGAAACGCAGCAAGCATCTCCTGCCGATACCGGCAGATCAACTCCAGCCCGCCCGGCTTATTCGGGCAAATCTCCACGCCGTAAGCGATGATGTCGCTCTTGTAGCCGTTTTCCTTCCAGCGAAAATCACCGCGTTGTTCGAGCGGACTGTTGGCGTATGCCTCGTTGACAAGCATTGCCAACCCCGATTGCATTCCGACGCTTTCCGCCGTCTCCAACATTTTTCGCAGGCGCTGGATCATCGCCTGCGCCGCCGGGTCGTTGATGCTGGTGTAATGGTGCATGTCGAACCAGACCATCAACAGATTGCAGCCCCAGAGCGCGAGTTCCTCGATATACCGGCACACATCGGCGATGGGCGCGTCGTGGTAGAAGTTGTGGAAGTGCGTCGCGAAATACATCGGCCGCAGCGCCCGGTCCGGCACTGAAGTCCCGCGCCAGCTCTGGTCGCGCAGATATTTCCCCACGCCGTAAATCAACCCGCGCTCGTCGTTGCCGGTGATACCGTCATCATCGATGCGAAAACCTTCCGCTCCGATGCCGGGTTGGATGGTGAGTCGGATGTCGGACTTGCCGCCGTATCTTTCGAGTAACTCTCGCGCTTTCCTCATGGGTGGATTTATTGGGAAACCACCGGCAGCTTGCAAGCGAATGTTCGCAGTGAACCACGTCAGCGGCATTTCGCGACCGACGATGCCGTCTCATCAATGCGAAACCCTCTCATGTGTTCAGCCACTCCAGCGCAGTCATCGCATCCCAAGTCCATTCGCCCTGTAACGGAGGATGTTCCGCCAGCCAACCGGTGGGGGTGATCAGGAGAATAAACGCCGGAATCGGTTCAGGGCGCGGCGGCTCATGGGCGTGACCGCAAGCTCCGCATTGCCGGCGTGGTAAATGCGGGTGAGCTCCTCGAAATACTCATCAGACTTTGCCGTTGGCCGGCTATCGGACCGTTGCAGTTCGTCATCGAGCAACGCGCGCAAGAACAACACGCGCCACCGCCACGCCACCCGTTTCTCCGCCGGCAACTGAGCGTCCACCCGCTGCAACCGCGCCACCGTCGCCCCGGCGCACGGGTTGGCCGGTACCGTGTAGATTCGCGGCAGTGGGTCAGCGAATCCGGTTCGCAGCGCTTCCGCAATGCCCGGCTTTTCGAGGCTGAGATGATTGACGCCATCGTTCATCGCGCCCTCCAACGCGAACACGGCTTCGACGACCTCGTCAGCCACTGCAGGCGAGAATTCGGCGGCGGCGTATTCCCGGGCGATGTCGCGCAGGGGACGCCGGCGATCCCAACCGTGTTGGAGTTGCAGGATTTTGTTGAGGTCTTCGTAGATGCCCTCGGAGTAGGGAATCGCGGCGGTGATGCGGGGGTCGAGATTGTCCCAATACTTCTGCCAATGGGCGAGGCGCGGGTTCGCGCCGAACGCACCCCACGGCCACATGTTGACCATGCTGATCTCGGGGAAACTGATTACCGGCAAGCCACCCGGCACGCCGTGTTTCAACGGATAATCGGGAAAACTCCCGGCATTGTCCGCCAACAGACAATCCACATACTTCGGAGCGCCGTGGGCGAAGGCCTTGGCCAAACCTTCCCACTCGCCATCAATGTGTTTGTCCAGATACCACGTCACCAGCATGAACTTGGCATTGGGAAACGACTGCTTCACCAACGGCGCGACCACTTCGCAGGTCCGCAAGTAACCGTTCGCGCCCCACGGCTTGCACTTTTGACAGGTGCAACCGCCTT
This sequence comes from Verrucomicrobiia bacterium, assembly GCA_022072455.1. GTDB lineage: Bacteria > Verrucomicrobiota > Verrucomicrobiia > Palsa-1439 > Palsa-1439 > CAINDI01. The sequence goes on from JAJVHY010000014.1 coordinate 35,484, forward strand.
GATCGTACGCGCCGAGCGAGAACAGCCCGAGGTTCAACCCACGAAACGCGTCGAGCATTTCCTGCCGATACCGGCAGATCAACTCCAACCCGCCCGGTTTGTTCGGGCAAATCTCGACGCCATATGCGCCGATACCGCTCTTGTACCCATTCTCCCGCCAACGGAAATCGGCGCGCTGCTCCAGCGGACTGTTCGCGTACGCCTCGTTGGCCAACATCGCCAAGCCCGACTGCATCCCGACACTTTCCGCCGTCTCCAACATCGCCCGCAGTCGCTGGATCATCGCCTGCGCTGCCGGATCGTTGATGCCGGTGTAGTGATGCATGTCGAACCAGACCATCAACAGATTGCAGCCCCAGAGCGCGAGTTCCTCGATATACCGGCACACGTCGGCGATGGGCGCGTCGTGGTAGTAGTTGTGGAAGTGCGTCGCGAAATACATCGGCCGCAACGCCCGGTCCGGCACCGAAGTCCCGCGCCATGCCGGCTCGCGCAGATGTTTTCCGACGCCGTAAAGCAACCCGCGTTCGTCGTTGCCGGTAATGCCGGTGTCGTCAATGCGAAAGCCTTCCGGACCAATCCCGGCTTGGATCTTGAGCTCGACATTGCCGGGAGGTGGCACGGAGCGCGCGAGTAATTCGAGGGTCTTTTTGACCAGCGGCGTCTGGCAAAGTGAGGTAGTCAAAGGCATGGGCGGATTTATTGCCGTCCGATTGATTGGATGCAAGTCCGGTATTGGTGGGCTGCGCGGCCGGTCGTCTGACTGCCAATGACGGCCGGGGACTTAGCGGCGCTCAGGAGCAGGGCGGGCCGGCAAGTCTTTCCCGCACGAGGTTCGCAGGATGATGCGGGACTGGAAAGTTTTGTGATGCGGATTCTTTTTGGGATGAGTGATGCGTTGGAAGATTTCGGACGTCGCGGCGGCACAAATTCCCCCGATATCTTGCTCGGCGGTAGTCAACCCAAAGGCCGGAAACTCACCGATCCGGTCATTGTCATAGCCGGTCACGGCGATATTGTCTGGCACGCGGATGCCCACTTCCAAACCGGCGGCGATTAATTCGAAGGCTGACGCGTCATTCGTGCAAACAATGGCATCTGGCAGGGTGCCATGAGCAAAGAGGCGTTTGCAGAATTTGTAAACCGGCTTGTCGAGTGCGCTGTAGAGTTCCATATCCTGCATGACGGTTATCCCCAGCGGCGCAGCAGTGGCCGGCGATTGCTGAGGCCAGGCGGCAAAAAACTCGGCTTCGGTCATTCCGCGCCATTGGCCCTGGCCAGCAAATGCCGCGCGAAAGCCTTTGAGACGTTCGCCGAGTGCACGGTTTTGTTCCAAATCTTTCGCCGTCGGCCACAAGTGCAGAATGCGCCGATGTCCGACCTTGAGCAGATGTTGGGTGAGTGCCAGAAACGCCGCCTCAACATCATCACAGATAATGCTTGCTCCCGAGCGGGGTTCGCCATTGACCACCACGACCGGAATTCCGACGCGCGTGAGCATATCCACATGCTCTTTTTGGAAGACTTCCTGAATGTGGGAGATGATCACCCCCTCCACCCGGGCTTGGATCAATTCATCAATGACCCGCCGGACGCTTCCGCCGTGCCAGTTCATATCCACGGCCAGGTAGTCGTATCCACGGGCGGAGACGTCGGCCGCCAAGGTGAGATTGGCTTTGTGAGCTGCCTCGATACCGGCGCCGAAATGAACAATTCCAATCAGGTTGCTGCGCTGCCGGCGAACTGTTTGGGCCGCTCGGTTTGGTTGGTAGCCCATGTCCGCCGCGGTTTTCAGGACGCGCTCCCGAGTGGCCGGGGCGTAACGCAAGCCGGGGCGTTCACTTAATATATTCGCCACGGTGGCAAGCGATAAATCCAGTCGTTCAGCAATCTGTCGTTGAGTGATCATTGGGGCGGATCTCGGCAGTTGTGTAAAAGCCCGTTTACATGTCGCCCGGTGCATTGTCAATGGAGGATTATCTGTACAAGCCGGAAGTTTTTCTTAGACAAGGTGACGGTTTAATTGTAAGCACGTTATTACATGATGCATATTGTTGTTGTGATTCATGATCATGGAGGAGAGATTGGATGAGAACGATATTGCGCTCACTTGCCGGTGGATTGATTTTGTTGGTGTTTGCGGGCACGGCGCGAGCCGATGAGAGGTTGCGGTTAGTCGAATCCGCCGCCGGTGATTGTCAGCAACCGCAGTTCAAGGCGTACCTCACTGCGGTGGCGGCAAAATACCGCAGCGGTGAACTGGACAATACTGCCGCACAGGAAGTCGCGATCGCGCTTCAAGTGGCGAAAGATCTGGCGGCTAACCCGCAACTCGTACGCCCAACCGTTCCGTTTATCACGTATACCGTACCGGCGGTCAGCAATACCAAACGAACCCAGTTTGCTTATCCGGTCGACGGTAGCTTGGCGGCGCCGATTCAGTTGGTGGTTGCCCAAGGAGAATATGAGCCGGCAGCGGTGGTATTTTATCCATTCGTAGCGGCGCAGCGGGTGGAGTTGCAGGTCAGCGATCTCGTCGGCAAGCAGGGCAAAATACCGGCGGTGGCGGTTGATTTGAAGATTGTGAAAGTTTGGTATCAGGCTGGGACGGCTTGGTACAGTTACTTTGCCGATAGCACGGGTCGCGAACTCGTGCCGGAGCTGTTGCTGAACGACGAGACGCTCATCCAGGTCAACACCCGCAGCCGGGATAACTATCTCCGGGTTGATTATCCGGCGCCGGCCGGCCCGGCTTATGTCTGGATCAGCAATCCGGTCAACATCAACATCCCGTTCAACGATAAGTTCGAGCCGGTGGCAGACGCCACGACCCTGCGCCCTTTCACACTCACGGCCGGCGAATGCAAACAGCTCTGGATCACGGTGGCGGCCCCCGCTGACGCCGCAGGACTTTACACGGGGCAAATCGCGGTGACGGTGGACGGCCAACCGCAAGGGAGTCTGCCGTTGGAAGTCCGGGTGCTCCCGTTTTCGCTGCCCGATCCTAAGACCAATTACGATCTGGAGCGGACATACTACGCGGGCATCTATAACCACAACCGGTTGGGAGAATACGTGAAGAAGAACGGTGGTGACTTGGTGAAAGCCAAGCGCCGGCTCTTGAACGAGTACACCAACATGCGGCAGCACAATGTCCTGTACCCCCACGTGCCCGATCTGATCCTTGGCGAAGAAAATCTGCTGGCCAGTCAGATGGAGATCTATCGGCAAGCTGGTCTGCGGACCGACGCCATTTTTGGCGCGATCCCGGCAATCCCGCCGTACGATTGGATGACCTCAGCCGACGTGACCGGTAATCCGATTGCGAAACAACCGCTCCCGACCGCGCTGATTCGCCGGGTTGATGCCGGCTCCGCCCTGTTGACTGAAAAACTTGGGCTCACCAACATTTATTGCTTCGGCTGGGATGAACCAGCCATGCGGTTGCTCGTTGCCCAACGCAAGCCGTGGAAATATATCCACGACAAGGGGCTGAAGACCTATACCACCGGCACTGACAAACATCTCATCTACGGCGGTTACAACGAGGACTTTGTCAACTACGGCGGGCGCTACTTCAAAGAAGCGGCTGACAAATGGCATGCGTTTGGCGGGCGCATCACCAATTACGCCGGACCGCATACCGGGCCCGAAAATCCCGACTTCGTCCGGCGCATCCATGGGCTGGATCTCTACATGGCGGACTTCGATGGCACTTTCAACTACAAGCTCAACGGCAGTCCTTGGAACGACTTTATCGGCACTGAATACAACTTTCGCAGTTTCAACTTGGTCTACCCCGGGATCGACAGGCCGATTGACACCATTCAGTGGGAGGGCTTCCGGGAGGCCATTGACGATGTCCGGTATGCGACATTGCTCAAGCAACTGGCCCACCGAGTCATCGCCACCGGCAAGACCGAGAATATCTACCAAGGACGCATGGCGCTGCAATGGTTGGCGTTGCTCGACACGAAAACCTGCGATCTCAATGCGGCGCGGTTGGAGATGATCGCCTATATCCTCAAACTCAAAGCGGTAAACTAATTCTGGGGTAATTATGCTACGTCACCATATCATCAGCATCGGACTGTTTGGGTTGAGTTTAGGGATGAGTCTGGCAGCCGATGACAAGCCGGGCGACCTGCTCAAAGCCGCCCAAGAGAAGGTCAAGGCCAAGGATTTGGCCGGAGCCGCAGAAATCTACGCCGGGATTAGCGCCGATCCAGCGGCCGGCAAGTCGGTGAAAACTCAGGCGATTAAAGGTCTGGCGTCCATTCTCATGGGGCGCGGGCAATTCGACGAAGCCCGGGGTGAGTATCAGAAGCTGCTGGCGCTGCCCGATCTCAAGCCAGCGGAACAAGCGGATGCTTTTATTTTAATCGGCCAAACTCATGACCGGCAGCAACGTTTCGCGGTCGCCCGAAGTGAGTATGCCAAAGCAGTTGGGCTGCCGGGCTTGGACGAAAAAAAGAAACTGGTGGCGTTGATTGCTTCCGCCAGGACATACCACCGCGAAGGCGATCTGGTGAATCTGAAGAAGGCGGTAGCCGATTTGGGACAGCCGGGCGATTTTTCGCTGTGCCGGGATTATGCGTTGCTCGCGGCCGAGAAGATGCAACCGGCCGAGGAAGAAGCAGCTTGGACGCAAATTCTCGAAATGCCCAATCTGACCAATCCCCAGCGCGCGGAAGCCACATTCAAAAAAATAGATCTTCTAGCCACTGGTCAACGGATTGCCGAAATCAAACCACTGGCGGAGGCCGCGGCTACGAACGAGCAGCTCAATGCCGAACAACGCTTTCTCGCCGCGGTATTGGTTGCCGGCTTGGCGTCGCCGCCCGGCAGTCCTGGCAACTTGGCGCCGATGCCGGCAACCAATCTCAATCCCGATCAGCAAGCCAAACTTTACGCCGATGCCGCCAAGATTTTCATGCGTGCGCGGAACTACGCGGTGGCAAAGGCATTGGGACAGCAGGCGGACTCGCTGTTCCGGGCCATCCCGCAATACGTCTATGATTGCCACTTCATGGACCAGTCGCCGTTTGGTGTGTCCGGGTGGCAAAATTCGGACATCGTGAAAGATCCGTCCCGCCGCGAATCCCGGTTTGAGGAATACAACAAGAAAGCCGCCGCGCTTCTGATCAACGATGTCAATCTGATGCGAGATACCGGTGCGGGGGATGCCAAACCTGCCAACATCCACTTTTTCATGGCCGCCGACCCGCGCGGTTGGCACATTTATGTTCAGTGTCAGGACGATCAAGTTGAACAAGTTTTGGCCGGCCTCACCCGCGGGGGGACCTTGGAGATGTATTTCGCCCCCGGTCAAGGCGAGTGTTACTACCAATGGATGCTGCCACTGCCGGCCGGGCAGATCCAGTTTATCCCGTGGACGTCGCCGCACCGGCGCTATCGGAAGCTGGATGACTATCTGAAAACTGAAATTGCCCCGGTTCCGGGTGGGTTCGGGGTCTACCTGATGATTCCTTGGGAGCTGATTTACGACAAGCTGCCACACGCCAATGAGCGCTGGACGTTCGGCTTGGTCAACTGGAGTCGCCATGGTGGGTTCACGTGGGGCAGTGGGCAGGTTCACGAATTGAACAAGTTCGGCAGGGTCCAATTCACCGGCATTGAAAAATACCGGCCGGCGATTGAACGGGCGTTGGTCATGAAAGCCTATGCCAAATACAAAACAACCGCCGCCACGGCCGCCACCTTCTGGAACGATGAAGTCAAAGGCGATCAGGTTTTCTTTGCCAAAATTCTCAAACCGAAAATTGACCAACTCAACGAGCCGGGGAAACTGGTCAAACCGGAACTTACGGCCGCCGACGCCACCCGACTGTTTGCGACTGTCGTTCCGGACTGGATGGAATTTGAGTATCTGGTCGGTGAACTCCGCCGGGCTTATCTCACGGAGCAACTGTTGCAACAGCCATGAGCGATTTTCGATTCTTGCCATCACCGTGGGTCCCTTTTCGCGACCCAGCCGTTTGCGAGCGGGTTCGCCGCATCAAACGGGCCGACATCGAGAAACATCCCAATCCCGATTTCCAGATCAAAGTGATGCCGGACAACATGTTTCCATTTCTCCATTTCAGTGACGCGCTGGCGCGGTTGATCGAGACGCGCGCCCACGGCGAGCCGTGCGTCTTCATCATGGGGAACCCGAACCCGGGCTACATCAACCTCGCGCACCTGATCAACCGGCTGCGTATCGACTGCCACCACCTCCATGTTTTCAACATGGATGAATGGGCGGATCAGGACGGCAACACCGCCCCGGAGAGTTATCCGCAAGGTTTCATGCACGCGATGAAAAAATATTTCTACGCGAATCTCGATCCGGCGTTACGCCCTCCGGAACGCCAGATCGTCGGTCCCACAACCCAAAACATCAACGATTTCGGAAAAATGCTCGCCGACTTCGGCGGGGCCACTGCGTGTTACAGCGGCTCCGGTTGGACCGGGCACATTGCCTTTATTGATCCTGACGTCCCGGAATTTGCCGGGACATTGGACGAATGGAAACGCATGGGGCCGCGCATCGTCACCCTCAACCCGTTCACCATTGCGCAGAACTCACTGCATGCGAGTTTTGGTTTCAGCGGCGACATGGCCAACGTCCCGCCCAAAGCCGCGACCATCGGCCCCGCCGAAGTCCTCGGCGCCAAATACCGGCAAGACCACAACGCGCTGACAGTGGCCGGCTCCCACGTCTCGTGGCAACGCTTCATCACGCGCCTCATCGCCCACGGGCCGGTCACCCCCCAAGTCCCGGCCAGCATCCTGCAAACCGTCCCCACGAAATTCTACATCTCCGAAACGGCGGCAGCCGATATTGAGCCGGTCTGGGGCAAGGGGTATTGACGATGCAGACGCTCCGCGCCGGTGCGGCCGCCGTCAATATTTCTCCGCGCCGCCCACTCTTCCTGGCGGGGTACCCCAACGGCGAACGCATCAGCACCGGCGTTCACGATCCGCTCCTGAGCTCCGCGCTTTGGCTGGATGACGGCACCCGGGCGGTGATCTTCGTCGCCAACGATGTCATCTTCATTCCCAAGGCGCTGGCCCACCGGGCACGCCAGCGCATTGCGAAGCAGACTGGTGTGCCGGCCGGCAATATCATGATCACGGCCACGCACACGCACTCCGGGCCGGTCACCGTCGACCGGCAGCCGCGTCCGCCGGCTTCCGTGGTGCCGCCGCCCGATGCGCAATTTCTGGCGGAGTTGGAAGATGGAATTGTTCGCGCGGCCTGTGCGGCCCACCGGCAGGCCCGGCCTGCCGAGATTGGACTGGCGGTTGCCGACGGGGCAGCGGTGGGAACAAACCGGCGAAATCCGCTCGGTCCCGCCAACCCGCGCGTGCCGGTCTTGTTGGTCCGGGGGGCAGCCGACCATGTGCCGCTGGCGCTGATGCTCGTCTGCAGCATGCATCCGACGGTGTTGCACGAGGATTCCAAACTGGTCAGCGCGGACTTCCCCGGCATGACCCGGCAGTATCTCCAACAGCACGTGGTGGGAGAGGACTGTCCGGTGTTGCACCATACCGGGGCGGCCGGCAACCAAAGTCCCCGGCATGTGACGCGCGGAAATACGTTTGCCGAAGCCGAACGGCTCGGAGCACTTTTGGGCGCGGCCATCGCTCAGGCCGTCGCCGCAGTGGAATTCCATCGCGATCTACCTCTGGCCGTCGGCAGTGCGGAAGTGGATTTGCCACGACAACAGTTTCCAGCGGTACCCGAAGCCGAGGCAGATGAGCGGCGGGCGTTTGAGCGGCTGGAGGCAATGCGCCGGAACGGGGAACCACGGGCGGCAGTCCGGACCGCGGAATGTGACTGGTTTGGCGCGGTTCGCCGTGCCGGGTTGGCGCGGTTGGCGGCGGGTGGTCGCTTGGAGGAGTTGGCGGCCGTCTGTTTGCCGGCGGAAATTCAAGTTATCTGCATCGGCCAATGGGCATTTGTCGGATGGCCGGGGGAGTTCTTTGTCGAGTTTGCCCTCGATTTGAGCCGGGCGCAGCCCAATGCGCATGTGATCGCGTATGCCAATGGTGAGACGAATGGTTACCTGGTGACAGCTGAGGCCGTCGCCGAAGGAGGCTACGAAGCGGCCAACGCCATTTTTCTGAGTCCGGCCAGCGGTGAGCGCGTGGTGGCTCAATCGCGGGAATTGCTGGCGCAGTTGCGGTTAGTCAAAGTCACTTGAAACGGATGAATAATCGGCGTTGACAAGGTGTTTTACTCAAAGTAAACACGATTTTACGTAATCAGTCGTATATGATCACTCAGAGACAAATTGCCGAGCGGCTGGAACTCTCCCTGGCGACGGTGGCCAATATCTTGAGCGAAAGACCGGGTCTGCGCTATGCCGCCGCGACTCGGGAGCGCGTCCTGAAGACGGCAGCGGAGATGGGTTACCAACCGAATCGAGCGGCCCAAACCGTCCGGCGCCGCCGCAGTAACTTGATTGGCATCGTGCATTTCGGTGCGGGCATCGAGGCGGCCCACAAAGCCAATCTCGCCTTGGCGGCGGATGTCTGCGCTCGCGGATATGATTATCTGGCGGTGGACATGAACTGGCACGGCGGCAGTGTCGAGCGGGTCATTGATGAATTGATCCAAGCCCGGGTGGAGGGGGTGATCATCTCCCACATTCAGGAAGTCTTCCAAAAAGAGCATGTGGATATGCTCACGCGCGTCGGAATTCCGGTCGTGGTGGTGAACGGGGAACGTCGTTCCGGCGCGAGCATCATTTGTGACGATGTGTATTCGGCCTTTCAAGCACTGGGGCGACATCTGATTCAGTTGGGACATCGCCGGATTCTGCATCTTTGGCCGGCGGTGGATCGGTTGGAGGAGAATCGGTCAATTGGCGAAAGACTGAAAGGTTTTCGGTCGGCGATTGAGGAGCGTGGCAAGTGGGTGAGTTTTTCGGAGGAGGAGTTTTTTACCGCGTGGCCTGATCAGTTGCCGGCGACGGGGGGGGTAATGGGCGTGACGGTGATTCAAGACATGGAGAAGTACAGCACGCTGAACAAGCCGGTCTACAGTTTCTGCGAGAGACTTTTTGCTGCCAGCCCGTTGCCGGATGCCATTGTCTGCACGAACGACGTCTCCGCTATCGAACTGATTGCCGCTGGATTGGAACATGGTGTCCGCGTTCCGGCGGATGTGGCGGTGACCGGCTATGATAATGATCGGATTGGCGAATATCCGGCCTTTGGCCTGACCACGGCGGAACAAGATATTTCGCGAATTTGCGCCGCGACGGTGGCGGAAATCTGCCTCCGGATTGCCGACCCCCACCGGCCCCCGCGGCAGCAATCATTTCCCTCTCGGTTGATTTTGCGCACATCGTGTGGAATGGCTTTGGCGGCGCAGAGTAGGAGCAAAGCAACAACCACGGACACGGTGCGGTCGTGAGTACTCCCCAAGCGCCGCGGCGGCAACCGATCGTTCTGCCGGCCTGTGGTCTCTTTCTCGGCACCGGGATCATGAATTCCGTGGCCGATTATCTGGTCGGCTCCGGTCGCACGCATACCATCTGGTGTCCGCAGCTATTTTCACCGCTGGAATTGCTCGACAAGATCCTTGAGGACAATCAGGGGAATCTGGTTCAGTACTGGGGATTCAGTGGCGGCCTCAGCCCGATCACATTCGCCCGTCATCACGCGCTCGAAGACGTCGGTCTCGTCCCCCCGGCGCCGGATTGGCAGAACGGCAAGTTCCTGACCATCGCCGACTGGGTTGATCCCAAAAAGTTTGCCGACCGGTTCGGGGCCGGCGTGCTCAAGTTGGTCAAGGTGGCGGCGGCGAAGGGCATTTACACGATCCTGCTCTACACCGAGGCCAATCCGGAGTATTCGAGCCAGTTTCAGGAAGCCGGCGGCAAGTATTACCTCGGCTACGATTTCGGCGAACGCTTCACGTTCCGCCTTGATGAGAAACCGCAGCCCGACCTCAAGAGTTTGGCCGACGATTTGGTCGGGCGCGTGCGCCGGCATGTGGACGAACGCCACGCCACCGGCTGGGGCAACGTCATGGCCACCAGCAGTAATTTCTACATTGACTACGAGATTGCCGGCGGGGCCGACGTGCCGCTCACGGAAGACTTCGCGTTCCGGCATCTCCACATGGCCTCGGCGCTTGGCCGCGGCTTGTACCGGCAATACAATCTGCCGATCTGGGGCTCACACCTAGCCCACGAACACTACTCGTGGATTCCGTACGCCAGCGAACACAAGTTCGATCTCCTGCGCGCTGCTTTCTACCAGAAGTACATGGCCGGCGCGAAGATCATCGTCAACGAAAGCGGCGGCTGGTATTTGGAAGCGGCGTTGGTGACCGACTCGCCCATGTTCGAGACCCCGCGCGTCGAACTTGGCGGCATTCAGAATCGTGACCCCAAACTTTCGGCCCCGTTTGTCGCGGCGGCTCGCCAGACCTACGACAAGATCAACTATCACTCGCCGGTCGCGCGGGCTTACCGGAAGGAAATTTCCGACTTCTACGATTTCGTCAAAGCCCACGGCACACCCGCCGGCCAGCCAGAAACCACCATCGCCATCGCCAAGGGCAACTACGACCTGTGCAGCCACGAGTACTATCCCAACGGCGCGGTCGGCGGCATGTTCCCGCTCGCGGAGAAGAATCCGCTCTGGTTCTACGGCGCACCGGAGCGCGGCTGGAACATCGTCAAGAACGTCTTTTACCCGCGTCCGCCGGTGCTCGCGCCATGGCTGAACTGGTTTCTCTCCGGCACGCCCTTCGGCATGGTGGACATCGTCAGCTTCGCGCGCGACCACGCCACGGCGGACTTCCTCAGCCGGTACAAGGCGCTGTTGTTTGCCGGCTGGAACACCGCCTCGGAAAAGCAGTACGCCGAACTCACCCGGTATGTCCGTGACGGCGGCACCCTATTCATCAGCATCCCGCATCTCTCCACGAATACGACTCGCAACTACGCCGACTACGGCGTCGCCGAACTCGTCCACGGCGGCGACTTCTCCGAACTCTGCGGTGTGCGCGTCAAAGGCAGGGGCGACCGGTTCTACTGGGCGACCGCGCCTGATCGGAGCGGCGAACTCGGGTTCACGCATCCGCGCCGCTTCGGCATCCTGACCACGTGCATGGGCAACATCGAGATCACCGATCCCACCGCCGAAACGCTCGTCGTGGACGATGAAGAGATGCGGCCGGTATTGCTCCGCCGCCGGTATGGCAAAGGCACGGTGTACTTCCTGAATTCGTGGGCCTACCCCGGCGCGATGGATGTGGACGAGGGGCCCGGTGCGACGATTGGCTCACCGGGTTTGATCGGCTACATCTACCGGCACATCGCCCGGCATGCGCGCGGCAGCGTCTGGATTACGGCCGACCAAAATACGGCCGAACCGGCGAGTGATTGCATCGCCTACTCCTTTTTTCCGCAGGATGGAACAATTTGTCTGCAAAACATTGACTTCAAAAACTCGCACCGGTGTTGGTTGCATTATCTGGCGAAATGCGCAGTGATTGAACTGGCGCCCGGCGAATTTCGCCGACTCAACGCAACGCAAATCTCGAGGTGTCAGAGTGGTGCCGAAAATTGTTTGTGATGCCCAGCCGGACTGGTTGAGGTTGACGGAACTTGCCTGGCGAATCGCGGCGGCGCAGGTGGAGCAACCGCCCTTGCCGGGGTGGAAGCCGCAGATGTGTTGCATGCCGGGGACGGGGATCATCTGGATGTGGGATTCCTGTTTCATGACGTTGTTTGCCCGGTATGGCGCCGGCGTGGTGCCGGTGATGAATAATCTGGACAATCTCTACCGGCTGCAGCGGGACGATGGCTTGATCGGAATGGCCTATGAGACCGGTTCCGAACAACTCGCGTATGGCGAACGCATCAACCCGCCACTCCTGGCCTGGGCGGAAGTGAATTATTGGCGGCTGACTGGTGATGATTCCCGGCTGTCGCAGGTGATGCCCAAACTGGTGCGATTTTTTGACTGGATCAAAACCAATCGCCGGCGTCCCAGCGGACTGTATTGGTTTGAAGACTCCGGTTCGTCCGGTATGGATAATTCGCCGCGGTCGGGCTATTTCGCTGAGAAGTTGAATGGCAGCGATGTTTGTCATGTGGATCTGGCCGCCCAACAAGCGCTGGCTGCCGAATGCATCGCCACGTTGGCGCGGCATCTGGGCGACGTGGCGTTGGCAGCGCGCTTCGAGCAGGAATACCGGGAGATCGCGACAGTGGTGCAGCTTTACCATTGGAACAAGGCCACCGGGTTCTTCTATGACGTGTTCAATCGCGATGACCCGGCGGCCCGCCACAATCATCTCAATCACAAAACTGTTGCCGGGTTTTGGCCGTTGGTGGCCGGGATTTGTACCGCTGATCAGGTCGCCGCCTTGATCAAGCATCTGCTCAATCCCGCGGAATTCTGGACCCGGCATCCGGTGGCCAGTCTCTCCAAAGACGATCCCAATTTTGATCCAGGGGGCGGCTATTGGCTTGGCGGTGTGTGGCCGCCGATGAATTATATGATTGCGAAGGGGCTGCAGCGCTCTGGGCGCGCCGATCTGGCGCGGCGAGTTGCGGTGGCGCATCTCGCGGGCATGGCCGCCGTTCATCAATCGCCGCCGTACACCGGTATCTGGGAAGCGTACGCGCCGGATTTCCTGCAGCCCGCGACCAAGAAATTGCTGATCAGCCAGGATGGCAGTCTGAATTCCGAAACAATCGTACGTGACGACTTCGTCGGTTGGGGTGGCCTCGGGCCAATCGCGATGCTGCTGGAAGATGTTTTGGGTTTTGATTTTGACGCGCCGCGCCGTCGCATCACGTGGCATCTCCAGACGGACGGGAGACACGGGGTTGAGGGCGTGCGTTTCAATGGCGGGTTGGTGTCGCTCCTCGCCACCGAAGCCGAACTCGTCGTCACGACGGAAACCGCGCTGAGTCTCGCGGTTTTGGTCAACGGTACGCTCCGCCTGGAGCAACAACTCAGTCCGGGAATGCACCGGCTGCCGTTCGCCCGGTCATGACACCAACCACCTTCATTCTGATTGGTGCTGGCAATCGCGGGCGGGGCACGTTTGGGCAGTATGCACTCGACAACCCGTTGCGGGCGAAATTCGTCGCGGTCGTCGAGCCGGAGCCGGCGCGGCGGGAGGCGTTTGCCGCGGCACACAAAATTCCGACATCCCACTGCTTCGAGTCGGTTGCCGGCTTTTTTGCGCGGCATCCCGCCAAAATCGCCGATGCGCTGGTCGTCGCGACACCGGGCGCTGTGCGCGCGGAGCCGGTCGCCTGTGCCATCCGGGCCGGGTATGCGGTGTTATGTGAAAAGCCCTTGGCGCATACCGCGGCGGCGACGATTGCGGTGACGGACAGCGCGCGGAGTTACGCGGGGTTGTTCATGGTTTGTCACCAGATGCGCTACGCGCCGCTCTACCGGCTGTTGAAAAGTTTGCTGGACTCAGGTGATTACGGTCGCGTCATCAACGTGGAACATAGTGAGAACGTGAGCTTCCGCCACATGGCGCACACGTTCGTGCGCGGGGTCTACAATAACGACCGGTTGGCGCCGATGATTCTGGCCAAGTCGTGCCACGATATGGATTTATTGCTTTATCTGATCGGTGCCAAACCCAGCCGGGTGGCCTCGTTTGGCGGGTTGGCGCATCTGCGGCCTGAGAACGCGCCACCAGGCGCACCGCGTTTTTGCCTCGATGGTTGTCCGATTTCCGCAACGTGTCCTTACGATGTGACGCGGATCTATATGCAGCCGGACACCGATCCCGCTTACCTGCGGCAGATGGGCGTGGTCCGCGATCAGGCCCATTTACGCGAACTGTTGCGGACCAATCGCTATGGCCGGTGCGTTTATCGGTGTGACAACAACGCGCCGGACCACCAAGTCTGTTCGTTCGAGTTTGCCGGCGGTGCCACGGCGTCTTTTTCCATGACCGGCCACAACGGGGTTGAACGGCGCCGCACACGCTTGATGCTCGAGGATGCCGAAATTGAATTGGAGACGGTGCGGAATACCATTGAGATACACCGCTTCTCCACCGGCGAACACCGCGTTCTCGAACCCGCCAGGGGTGGCACCCACAGCGGCGGCGACCGCGCCATCATGGACGATTTCATTGCAGCGGTTCAAACCGGCCACCATGAGCAGGTGTTAACCTCGGTGGCGGATTCGTTGGACAGCCACCTCATGGCGTTTGCGGCGGAGGAATCCCGCCAGACCGGGCGTGTCATCCAATTGGCTGATTTTGAAGATAATTGCCGGCGGGCGGCCACTGCGGTTGACAAGGGTTGAAAACCGGCGTAACTACGCTATTACAGTGGTAATTCGTTCACTTGGAAAGTTTGAGAGTTTTCGCGAGCGGCGGTCGTTTTGCGGGAGCAAAAGTGCGGGTGCCTTCACGCTGGTAGAGTTGTTGTTGGTTGTCGCGATTGTGGCCCTGCTGGCGGCGCTCTTGTTGCCATCTTTGAAGCGCGCCAAAGACACAGCCAAGACAGCCTCGTGCATGAATAATAGTCGGCAGGTCGGCTTCACGATGATCATTTATCGGGATGACAATAATAACTATTTCCCACCGGGAAAAAGATTTTGGCCGACGAACGACTCCGCAGTTGTGATGACTGGTCTTGTGCCGAAGTACCTCAGTAAATTGCCCCGTTGCCCGAAAGGATCAGCCGGCAAGGTGGCCAACTTCAACAACTACGGCATCAATGCTTATCTGGCGCAAGTCCTGACACCGCCGGGGCCAGACTGGCCGGCGAACACGCCCTATCCCGGCGATGCCAAGATGCCGTTTGTCGCGGAAGTTGGCTGGGTGGGGGCTTGCTGGTCCATGGGCGCACATCAGTCGCAGGCGATGGCTCAACCCCCCGGTTATCCACGCACCGCCCACGGCAGCCAGAATGATTCGCTGAATTTCATGTTTCTTGATGGCCACGTTGAATTGATCCTCCGAGATGATCCAATTCATACAGGGATTGGTGTTGACGTAAAAACATATGTTTATCCCGGCAATCCCAACGGCCGATTTGCCCAGTGGGGCCGGTACGGAAAATTTGTCAGCATTGATCGGATTGATACTGTGACCGCCATGAATACCTACTACCCGGGGACACAGTGATGGGGGAAAAAGCATGAGTAAAAATCGTTTCAGTCGATGCGGCGTTCTTCTGGCTGCCTGCTGTGCCGCCACCCTGAACATCCAGGCGTTGGATTACACGAATACCACCAGCGGCGGTTATAACACGGCGATCTGGAATCTCGCCGGCAATCCCGGGGACACGAACACTTCTGACAACGTCGTAGTCACCAGTGGGGCGGTTGCAATGCAGTTTGCCTACGCGGCTAGCAACGACTTCATCAATGTCAACACCTTCGGTCGCCTGACCAACAACGTGGCGTTTGGTCTGAGTGGTGCCATTGTCAGCCTCAACAACGGTGGGCGGTTATTTGTCGGGACCGCCGCTGATACTTTGGCGGCAGCCGTCATCCGGCTGAATGGCGGAGTTATGCAGTACAGCACGTTTGGCGGGCTCTCTTCGCTGGGCGCGCTGGAGGTCTGGGATAATTCGGTCATAACCAATTCCTACACATCCGGCAGCACCGGTAACTATACGAATTACAGTCTCGACTTCACCGTGGCTAACAAGACTTTAACCATCGCCACCACGGCGACTGGTCCCCAAACATACTGGTTCAATTCCGTGATGGTCTCGAATAACGCGACGCTGTTATTTGCCAAGCTGGGAGTCGGGAGCTTGGGGGTGAATCTGCAGAATGTCACCCTCACGTCGACCAGCACCTTGACAGTCACTAATACCGGGACACTGACTCTGGGCGGAGGTAACGGTGGGATGTCAGGAACGCTTGATATTCGCAATGGCGTCTATGCCATTGTGAATTCTTCGGTGGGAACTTCCACGGTCACCCTCAACAACGGGGCGACGCTGAGTGTGGGGGCCTTGCAAAATTCTCTCGGCAACGTTGTGCGGCTGAACGGTGGTAACTTGCTCTTCTCCGCTGGCAATCAGACGGTCAACTACGCGGGCAATTTGCAGGTGTGGGATGATTCGGTGATCCTCAAGACCGTCTCAGGTGGCGGGACCGCCAACTTTACCAATTCCACCCTTGATTTCACTCGGGCTGACAAGGCGTTGACGTTTGCCTTGACGGCCAACGGCAGCGGCGATCTCAACCTGCGGTTTCAGAGCGTGATGGTTTCCAACGATGCGACCACGATTCTGGCGCGGACCGGGCTGGGGGCGGGTGATTTTTCCGTGCAGTACAACAACCTCGCGATCACGGCAGGCAGCACACTGACGGTGACCAATTCCACCGGTGGGAATCTGCCGTTGACCATCATGGGTAACAACACCGGCATCGAGGCCGGGAGTGCCGTGGAGGTGCGGGCGGGGGCGCGGGTCGTGGCCACCGCGGCTAACTCGCTTGGGAACGCGGCGCTGTTGCTCACCGGCGGGACGCTGACCAAGAGTGCGACGGCGGGGGTGCACGACGTGATTACGATCACGGATGGGATGTTGTTTGCCAACACCGCCGGCGTCTCGCATCGGGTTGGGTTGGGGTGGAGCAATCAGACCGTGCTGGTGAGTGGGAGCAGTTCAGTTTTCAGCAATCTGGCGGTGTTCGTGGTCGGCACCAATGAAGCGGTCAACAACGTGGTGACGTTGGCCAGCGATGGTGTGCTTTTTGCCACGGCGGTGAACGTTGGGAACAGCCTCGCCGCGACGGCGAACGGGTTGGTGATTTCCAACGGCGGTTCGGTGTTGGGTGGATCACTGACGATCGGCAACAATGGCTCGACCGGCAACTACTACCGGGTGCTCGGCGGCGGGACAGCGTCCAATGGGGTGTTGACGATTGGCGGGACGCGGTCAGGTTTCAATGCGCTGTCAGTCTCAAACGCGACATTGCACAACAATGGGGCCGTTACCATCGGCAGCGGTTCCTCCAATAACACCGCGACAGTTTTTGATGACGGCACATTCGATTTACTCGGCAACCAATTGACCCTTGGTCTTGGAGCGGCGCGCAGCAATCAGTTGCTGATTAGCGGCGGTACCGTGTTGGCGGGGAATCTGGTTGTCACCGGCGTGGCGAACCGCGTGGTTTTGAACGCCGGGACTTTGTCAGTCCGCGGCACCGTCTACAGCAACGACACCGTGCTCGTGGTGGGCGACGGCAGTAACGCGGCGACTTTGAGTCTCAGCGCTGGCGGCTCCGGTTATCACTATTTCCAAGCCGGCCTGACGATTGCCCCAGCCGCCACCCTGCGAGGGACAGGTACAATCACCGGCAACACCCTTGTCAACGGCACAATTGCGCCCGGCGCGAGCTTGGGAACGCTGGTCTTCAGCAACGACCTGACCTTGGCGGGATCCTATGAAGCCCAGTTGGACGGCACGGGAACCGGAAGTGCGGATCAGTTGATTGTCGTGGGCGAATTGTCCTTGGCCGGCGCGACACTGAACGTGAGCGAACTCGTCGGCGTGGATGACTTGGCTTATGTGATTGCGACCTATGGCAGTCTGGATGGAACATTTGCGGGGGTGACCGGTTTGCCGGGCGGGTACACCGTGGATTACACCTATAACAGCGGGTCTCAGATCGCGATTGTTTTGATTCCTGAACCCGGAGTAGCTGCGTTGGTGGTGTTGGGTTTATGTGCCTTATGGGTGGTCGGACATAATCGGCGCCGGTTCAGCCGTTGGCAGTGACTGATGAAGAAACCGTTTCCATTTTACCGGTTGAGCTTCGGCCAGCGACCGGTTTCGTCGACCGTGTGTCGCGTGCTGCTTGTGCTGGCTTGGTTCGCCTCGATAATGACGACGCAGGCGGCCAATTCGTTGTATACCAACACGGCCCCGGGGGGGTATAATGCCAGCATCTGGAATCTCGCTGGCAATCCCGGCGACACCAACACCGCCGGCAATGGCGACAGCGTGGTGATCAGCGGCGGCCAGGTTGACATTCAGTTTGCCTATGCCGCCAGCAACGACACGATCCACATCAACAGCGCCGGCATTCTCTCGGACAATGTGGCGTTTGGCCTGAGTGGGAGCACGCTGAGTCTCAATAGCGGTGGCCGATTGCTCGTCGGCACCGCCGGTAATTCGTTATCAGGGGCTGTTGTCCGCCTCAATGGCGGGATCTTGCAGTATAGTCTGAACGGCATCTTTTCGCCGAACGGTGCGTTAGAGGTGTGGGGTAACTCGGTCATTACCAATTCCTATGCTTCCGGTAATAGCTCGACCTACACAAACAGAAGTCTCGATTTCACTGTGGCGGATAAGACTTTGACGGTGGCTGGTAGTCCGGGGGGGAACTCTGTCCAAGCCCATTGGTTCAACACGGCCATGGTCTCCAACAACGCAACCCTCCTGTTTTCCAGAACGCCAAATGGCGTAAATCCGACCCTCGAAGCGAACTTTCTAAATATGACCCTTACGCCAGCGATCACGTTGACGGTCACCAATGCCGGCACCCTCAATCTTTACGGCAGCAACAGCGGCATGGAGGGAACTCTGGACATTCGCGGCGGAGTCATCCTCTTTGTGAGAAGCAGTGGTGCGCTGGGAACCGCCACAAACCTGCTTAATAATAATGCGACACTGAGTGTGGGGGCCTTGAACAATTCCCTCGGCAGCGTCGTGCGTCTGAACGGTGGCAATCTGCACTTGACTGCCCTAAACAACACGGTCAACTACGCCGGCAACCTTGAGGTGTGGGATGATTCGGTGATCCTCAAGACCGTTGGGGCTGGCGGGACCGCCAACTTTACCAATTCCACCCTTGATTTCACTCGGGCTGACAAGGCGTTGACGTTTGCCTTGACGGCCAACGGCGGCGGCGATCTCAACCTGCGGTTTCAGAGCGTGATGGTTTCCAACGACGCGACCACGATTCTGGCGCGGACCGGGCTGGGGGTGGGTGACTTTTCCGTGCAGTACAACAACCTCGCGATCACGGCAGGCAGCACACTGACGGTGACCAATTCCACCGGTGGGAATCTGCCGTTGACCATCATGGGCAACAACAGCGGGATGGTGGGCGGGTTGGATCTGCGGAACGGAGTGACGGTGCTGGCCGGCGTGAGCAACGTGTTGGGGAGTGCGAGCGTGACGATTGGCGAGGGCGCCCGGGTGAATGCATCGGCGGCGTATGCGTTGGGCACGAGCACAAATACGCTCAACAGCGGCGGCCTGCTGACGGCCGGCAACATCAACAACGTCATGTCCGGAGCGGTGGTTCAGCTTAATGGTGGCGTGCTGTATTACACTGCCACACCCGTTGGCGGAGCCTTCTCGCCGTTGGCCGTTCTGCAAGTCATGAGTGACTCCACGATCACCAACGCCAACACGAGCAACAGCGGGCCCAGTGGAATCTACACCAACGCCAGTTTGGATTTTACGGGTGCAGGGACGACTTTGAAACTGGCACTCAATGCCACCAGCGGCGACGGCACCACCTATGCCTTCAAGCAAGTCATGGTTTCCAATAACGCGACGCTTCTGTTTTCGGCCACAGGCGCCGGCGCGGGCGCCGGCAAGTTGGCGGCGGTCTTCTCCAACGTCACCCTGAACGCCAACAAGACGCTGACACTCACGAACGTGTCTGCCTCCGGCAACAGCACGCTGTCGTTCTTCGGGAACAACACGGCGCTGAATGGGGCGATTAGTGTCAACACGGGGATGGTGCTGTTTGCCGGTGCCAGCAATTCGCTGGGCAGTGCGACCGGAACGATCAACGCCGGCGGTACGCTGGTGGTAACGGGTGGAGTCCGCAATGCACTCGGCACCAGCGTGAACACGATCAACGCCGGTGGCACCATGTTTGTCACTCCGAACCCGGTCACCAGCAACCTCAACGGTTCGGTGACGCGCCTGAATGGAGGTGTGCTGTATGTGGCGTCCACCATCAACAACCCCTACGCGCCGTTGGGGGACATCGAGGTCTGGGATGATTCCACGATCACGAATGCGGCCGCCACTGCCATTATCGTCTCCGTGGTGCACAACAGTCTGGATTTCCCCGTGGCGGGTACCACACTATCGCTTGCCGGTGAGCTTGGCAGCACTTCCGCCTCGATCCTCAACCAGTTCAATGCCGTCACGGTCTCCAACAACGCGACACTTGTCTTTGCCAAGACGGGCACCGGCAGCAGCGCCGGGTACGCCGCGCTCTTCTCCAACGTCACCCTGACCACCGGCAAGACCTTACAGGTCACCAACCGGACCGGCGCCGGGACCGGCACACTGACTTTCCTCGGCAACAACAACGGTATGGTTGGGGCGTTGGACGTGCGTGCGGGCGCGACCGTGGTCGCCAACGCCAGCAACGTGCTCGGCCGTGCGTCGCTCTATGTCAATGGCGGAACGCTGGCATACGGCAACATCTTCGCTGGTGTCAACGATGCCATCGCCATCAGTAACGGCACCCTGTTTGCCAGCACCGCTGGCACCTCGTATCTCGCTGGCAACGGCCGGAGCAATCAAACCGTGCTCGTCACCGGGAGTAGTTCGATCTTCACGAACGTCGGCGTCTTCGCCCTCGGCACCAACGCGGCCGTCAACAACGTTGTCACGGTCGCCAAAAACGGCACACTTTTCGCCACAGCAATCACTGTTGGTAATAGTGTGAACGCGTTCGGCAATGGCTTGGTGATCTCCAACGGTGGGGCGGTGCAGGGTGGCGCTCTTACGATTGGCAGCAACGGCGCGACCGGCAATTTCTACCATGTGCTGGGCGGGGGCACGGCGTCCAATGGAGTGTTGACGGTGGGCGGAGGCGGTTCTGGCTTCAACACACTCTCGGTCAGCAATGCTACGCTGCTCAGCGGGGGGGCGGTTGTTATCGGCAGCGGGTCGTCAAATAACCTTGTGACGGTCTCCAACGCCGGCCGGTTGGATTTATTGGACAATCAACTGACACTCGGGATTGGTGCGGCACGTAGTAATCAGTTGGCGGTCAGTGGTGGGACGGTGGTGGTCGGCAATCTGGTGGTCACCGGCGTCGCCAACCGGGTCAGTCTCGGCGCCGGCACGTTATCGGCGAGTACCACCGTGTACAGCAACGGCACCGACTTCGTCATCGGCGCCGGTACGCAGACAGCCGTGTTTCAAACGCGCAGTGGCAATCATATCTTTCAGAGCAACGTGATCGTCACCAATGGTGGCTTGTTGGCCGGCACCGGGAACATGATTGTGAACGACGGGGCCGGGCAGACCGTCATTCAAAACGGTGGTTTCCTTTCGCCCGGTAGCAGCCCGGGAGTGCTGACGAATACCGGCAATGCGGAATGGCAGGGCGGAGGCAGCTACATCTGGGAAATCAACAGCATTACCGGTCCGGCGGGGAGCACTTGGGATCTCTGGGAGGTTACTGGCAATCTCGACATCACCGCCGCCAGTGGCAATGAGTTCGTCATCGACATCAACTCGCTGACTGCCGGTAACACGGTGGGGAACGTCAGTGATTTCAACGCCGACAGCGATTACACATTCACCATCGCTGCTGCTGGTAGCGTGACTGGTTTCAGTGCCGACGACTTCATCCTGAATCTTGCCGGGTTCTCCAATGCCTATGACGGCATTTGGAGTCTCGCACAGTCCGGCAACAGCGTCGTCCTGAACTACACCGGCGCGGTTAACTTCGTTTGGAACAATGTGACCGGTACGTTTAGCAACAGCAGTCCGGTCGGAGTGAACTGGCAGGACGCTGTTCAGCCGCCGGACTTCAAGACCAACGTCGCGCTGTATTTTGGCGGCACCGGCAGTCAGCAGTACACCGCGAGCAATGACATCGACAATCTGGTCGCCAAGCGGATCGCCCTGACCAACAATTCATCCGCCACGCAATACCTCATCGGCAACGGGATCACGTTGAGCAGCTCGGTCACCCCGCAGGTCCAGCAGAACGGGGCGGGACGGTTTGTCATCTCAAATGCCTTCGCACTGGCGGTCAATACCCTGTTTACCGGGACCGGCAGCGGGGCGCTGGAAGTGGCCGGCCCCATCAGCGGAAACGCCAGTCTCACCAAGACCGGCACCTACGCCTTGGTGTTGAGTGGGCTGAATACCTACAGTGGCGCAACGACCATCAAGCAGGGCACCGTGGTCGTGGCGGCGACCAACGCACTGGCCAACTCCACTGTCAATAATCTGGTGACCGGCGGATTGACGTTCAGCAATTTGACCGGCGCTTCCCTCCGCGGTCTGACCGGCACCGGGAATGTCACCCTGCAGAACACGGCCGGCACCGGCGTGGGTTTGACCATTGGCAATACTGGCGCGAGCACCGTCTTTGGCGGCGTGCTCAGCGGCAGCGGCTCGCTCACGAAGAGCGGGGCCGGCAGCTTTGAATTGACCGGCGCCAATACTTATAGCGGGGCCACCATCGTCAATGCCGGCACGCTGTCGGTCAACAACAGTTTGGCCAGCAGCGCCGTCACCATGAACGGCGGCACACTCGGCGGGACCGGCAGCATTGCCGGCGCGGTCAGTGTCAACAACGGCGGCCATCTTGCGCCGGGCAACACCGGCAGCACCATTGCGATTCAGCACATGGGGTTGTTGACGTTGAATTCGGGGAGCGTGTTGGATTTCCAATTCCAGCCCAACCCGCCCGGCGGCCTCAACGACCAGATCATCGTGGATGCGGCCGGCGGGCTGACAATCAACGGCGGTGGGTTCAACCTGCTGACCGAGACCGGTACCTTGGCGAATAACAATGCGCAACGGTTCACTGACATTGGCGTCTACAACTTGATTAACTACAGCGGCGTGCTTGGCGGGCTGGGGATCAGTGCACTCTCCGTTTTAAATCCGGCGGACACCAGCAGCTATGCATTTGGCGACAACGGCAGTTGGATTACGTTGACCATTGGTGGCGGTGGCGTTGGCTGGAACGGCTCGTCCGGTGCTCCTGGCAATTGGAGCGATGCCGGCAACTGGAATGAAGCAGTTAGCGCCGGTTCGCTGCTGGTATTTGCGGTCAATACGACCGTCAACAACAACAATGATTTTACGCCGGGAACATGGTTCAGCGGAATCGTCTTCAGCAACACCGCCAATTCGTTTACGCTGAATGGGAATCCGCTGGCGTTGGCCGGCAATGTGGGGAACTTCAGCGCAAACTCGCAGACGATCAACACGGCCTTGATCCTGACGAATGGCTCGCGGATCTTCGCCACCAGCGCCGGCAACATCATCGTCAACGCCGACATCAGCGAAGCCGGCGGCAGTTACGGGATTGTGAAGACCGGCTCCAAGACTTTGATTCTGAATGGCGGTAACACTTTCACCGGCGTGACGGAGATTCAAGGCGGGGCGTTGCGGGCGGCGGCGGGCGTCGGCTTGCCGGCGGCGAGCAACTTGAAACTTAATGGCGGCGTCTTCGAGAGTGCCGGTCCATTCAATCGCAGCCTCGGAACGATTGCCGGCGCTGTGCAGTGGACGGGCAGCGGCGGCTTCAGCGCGTCTGGCGGGACGCTGACGGTCAATCTCAACAACAATGCCGGTGGTCTAGTGTGGGGCAGCACGGCCAACTTTTTGCCCGACGGCAGTGCGCTGCGATTCAGTTCGAGCGGGGCGAATGGCATGGTGGCTTTTCTGAACCCGATCAACCTCAACGGCGGCTCGCGAACGGTGGACGTGACGCGCGGGACGACGCCGATTGTGGATGCTGATTTGATCGGAGCTTTGAGCGGGACCGGCGGAAGCGGTCTCGTCAAGACCGGTGGCGGGGTATTGCGGTTAAGTGCGAACAATACGTATGGCGGTTCGACGGTGGTGAATGGCGGAACTCTGATTGTCAACGGAGCATTGGCCAGCGGGGCCTTGAGCTTGAGCAGCGGTGCGTCGTTGGCAGGCACGGGAACGCTGGCCAGTGTGGTGAGTGGGGGCGGCACAATTGCCCCGGGGCACAGTCCCGGGATTCTGACGGTGAACCAGTTGGACCCGAGCGGGGGGCTGGACTTCAACTTCGAGTTCACCCGCCTCGACTCGCCGGATTATACGCAACCCGGGGCAAGCTCGAATGATGTGTTGCGGATTACGAACGCGACGCCATTTACGGCCACGCTAGGGGTGGCGAACACGGTGAATCTGTATGTGACCGCGCCGCTGGCGATCGGAGTGACAAACTGGTTCCGCGGTGGATTCTACACCGATCAGAGCGTGAACTTTGACGCGTGGATTCTGGGAGCGACGTACCGGTGGTTTTATAATAGCGCCTTACAGGGTACGCCGGCCTTGGTGCGGACGGTGGATGAAACCGGCACGCAGTTCAGTGGACAAAACGGCTGGGTGATGGAGTTCGGCGTTGTGGGCGGGACGATGCCCGTCGCGGTTGTGCCTGAGCCCAACGTGTTGGTCTTCTGGCTCAGTGGGAGTCTCACCTTCGCCATCGCTCGCCGCCGTAAACGACATGCTGGGCTTGCGGCGCCGACGGCGGCTTAATACTTGAAACGGTTCAATTCGAGTTGCTCGTCCAAGTTCCACCGGATGACTCCCATGTGGTAGCGGGCATGCCCCTTGACCCCGTTGGCGTAGTAGGCCGTCAGGAGACTCCCGTCCGCGAGTTGGACGGTGGACGGGTAACCGCCGTCTGTCGTGTCGTCAAGGTCGAGCAACACCAGCGGTTGCAACCACGTCTGGCCATCCTTGGCGCCGACCAGCGCGCCGAGGCCGTAGAAACCGCGCTGCCGGATCCCGTAACTGAGCAGGATGCGTCCGTCCGCCAGGCGGAGAAGATGCGCCGGATGCTGATAACGGCCGGTCAATGGACCAGTCAGTTTCCAACTCCGACCACCGTCGTTGCTGCGGAAGAGATCAAGGCGTTCCTCTGCAAACATGCGCGCTGCCGCCAGCCATTGGTTCCCGCCCAAATGGAGCAGGTCGGTTTCACTATGACGAGGCCCGATGAGCTTGACCGCCTGCCAGGTTCGCCCATCGTCATGACTCCGGTAAAAATGCGACTGATACGTGTTCTTCACCGTCCCACGAGCGTAACCGGCCACCGCGAGAGTGCCGTCGGGCGCCTGGACGATTTTTCCGAACGGGGTGATGTGCTTGGTCCCGCGCGGCGGTGGGAAAGTCGCTGTCCGCGTCCACGTGCACCCGCCATCGGTCGAACGACAGACCCAAGCCGGTAAAGGCTGAAAGCTATCATCGGGGATAACCAAGGCCGGTTTGTTGTGGCGCAATGCCGCGCTCCGATACCCGGACGCGATGACGATCAACGCGCCATCGCGCGCCAAACCGACGGCGACATTCATGCGATTGGTGCTCGGCTCATGGGGCGCCGGCACACCACAGCGGTGCCAGAACCGGCCTTCGTCCCGGCTCTCCCAGCATTCGATGTCGCCGGGCAGGGTGCCGTGAGCTGGGCGGTTGAAAATTGTGGCGATGATCCGCCGGTCCGGCATGGGCGTCAGATTTGGCCAAGCGCAAACATTGTCAATGGCGAGATAGCGTGTCATGGTAGATGGCATGGTTGAAAAGTCATTGGTGGAGGTCAAGCTCAATCGTGTGAGTTGTCTTCCCGTTACTGACTTGTTACAAATCGCTCATGAACTTTGCCGGTCTCCACTATTACGATCCCGGGTGGATTGTCCCGACGCAGGAAACGATACGCGCCGAGGTTTGCATCTATGGCGGTACTGCGGCTGGTGTCGTAGCGGCGGTCAAGACAGCTCGGCTCGGGGCGAAGGTCGTGCTGCTTCAACCCGGTCAACACCTCGGTGGTCTGACAACCGGTGGCTTGGGGTACACCGACTACGGCAAGAAGCACGTCATCGGCGGCATGGCGCGTCAGTTCTACCGGGATCTCGGACACATGGCCGGCAAGAACGAGGAATGGCATTTCTGGCCGAGCGCCGCTGAACAGCTTTGCATCCGGCTGGTTGCCGACGCCTGTGTGCCGGTTCGGTACTGTCAGTATCTCGATGACGTTGAAATGTCCGGCCAGCGCATCAGGGCGGTCACGATGCACGGTGGATTACGCGTCGAGGCGGCGCTGTTTCTTGACGCTTCCTATGAAGGCGACTTGCTGGCCAAGGCCGGCGTCAGTTACACGGTTGGGCGCGAGGGCAACGCGCAGTATGGCGAAACGTTCAACGGCATCCAAGTTCATGGACTGCACCAGTTCAGTCATCCGATTGATCCCTACGTCGTTGCCGGTGATCCAACGAGCGGGTTGTTGCCGCAGATTGTTAAGGAAGATTTGTCGAGCCGAACGGGCAGTGGCGACCAGCGCGTCCAAGCCTACTGCTTCCGGATGTGCCTGACCGATGACCCGGCGTTGAAAATCGACTGGCCGAAGCCGGCTGACTTCGATCCGCTTCAGTATGTTTTGGCGACGCGCTGGTTCAACAGCCCCAAAGATCCCCGCAACGAGCAACTGCACGGCACCGATATCGTTCCGTCCAAATTCGATATCCTCGAACGGACCACGCCCGGCGGTGGCAATAAGACCGACACCAACAACCACGGGCCGGTCTCCAGTGATTTCATTGGTGCGAATTACGATTGGCCGGAAGGCGACTACGCCACCCGCGAAAAAATTTTCCAACGGCACGTCAGTTACCAAATGGGATTCTACTGGCACATGGCCAACGCGCCTGAGATTCCGGAGCGCTACCGGCGCGCGTACCGGCGCTGGGGATTGCCGAAGGACGAGTTCCTGGATACCGGCCACTGGCCGCATCAACTTTACATCCGCGAGGCGCGGCGCATGGTCAGTGATTACGTGCTAACGGAAGCCGACTGCCGGTTGGAACGGACGGTTGATGACTCAGTTGGCATGGGCAGCTACAGCATGGACTCGCACAATTGTTCCCGGTTTGTGAAAGTTAAAAACGGTCGCGCCCGCGTTCTCAACGAGGGCGATGTCCAAGTCGCTCCCGCCGGGCCCTACCCCGTGTCGTATCGCAGTCTCGTGCCGAAACGGGGCGAATGTGAAAACTTGATCGTGCCGGTCTGTCTTTCGGCTAGTCACATCAGTTATGGATCGGTGCGCATGGAGCCGGTCTTCATGATTCTCGGTGAATCCTCCGCCGTCGCGGCAACCATGGCGCTCGCGGCGAAACAGGCTGTTCAGGACATTGATGTTCCCGCGCTCCAGCAACGCCTCTTGAAGGACGGACAGATTCTCCATGCCTGATGATTTTTATCCGGCGATGCTGGCGTTGTTCGGAGCCGGCGTTGAACCGCCCGCAAATTGGCCTGCAAGTTGGGACGCCGCGCTCGCAACGTTGCCGCCCGGGCCGCCTCCGTTTTTGCGCGCGGACTTCGTCCGTGAAGCGGCGGAATTTTCCGCCATTTCCGAGGAGTTGAAAACGGAGCTGCTCCGAGCTGCGCTCGTGGTCAAGGACGATCCGTTGTTGAGCCGGGTGGCGTGGTTTTTGCACCGCATTTACCTGGGCGCACCGCGACCTGGTGCCGCGGAGATTTGGCATTGGCCGTTCAACGCCCGGCCGCTGCCGCGCCGCGCGGCACTCTTGCCGGCGCTCGTGGTGCTGGCGGGAACGACCGGGCTGCGCGAAATGCACCGGGCGCGTGGTATTCCGGACGATGTTACGCGCGCCACGCTCACGGACCTCGAAGTGTGGATCCGCACCTTTTACCGGCAGCATGGATACTGGGGCTTGCAGAATCTGGCGTGGTTGAGTTGGCATCTGCGCGGGGAACTCGTCCGCTTGGGCCGGCTGCAATTCAAGTATTTGCCATTTCCGGGGCCGCGCGTATTTCGCCACAAGCTGACCCGGAAAATCAGCCTGGAGCCGACGGACGGGGAGCCGGTCCTCGCGCCGGGTGACTTGGTGATCGACATTCACATCCCGGAAGGCGGGCCGATGGATTTCGACGCCTGCGGCGCCGCGCTCCGGCAAGCGGTCGAATTTCTTCCAAAACATTTGCCAACCCCGGCGCCGCCGGTGGCGTTCTATTGTTGCTCTTGGTTTCTCGACCCGCAATATGCGCAGATCCTGCCGGCGAACTCGAACATTGTCCGATTTCTCCGCGAGTTTTATCTGTACCCGGTGCCGTCGGACGACCGGGAAGCGTTCCGACGCGTCTTCGGCGAGGTGCCGCGCGACTTGGCCACCGCGCCGCGCGACACGGCGTTACGGCGGGCGATGCTCGATTTCAAACTGGCCGGCGGTCAGCTCCGCTACTGCGCCGGCTTCAAACTCCTCGCCGGCTGGCGCTGGGGCTAGTCGCCCAATTTCGTCGGCCAGGTCGGCGCGCGGCGGGCTTTTTGGAATTTCTTCTGGAAGGCGGGCGTGCTCCGGTCGGCTCGCACCGCGTTGATCACCGCGCGCAACGAGTCGACGGCGCCGTCGAAGAAAATTTTCCCTTTGGCGGCTGTCGAGGGATAGGGGTCGCCGGAGATCGCCTGCGGCCAGGCGGACACCCAGGCGAACGGCGTCACCGCCCCGCACAACGGATCTGCCGGCATGGCTTTGAGCGCGCGGTGGGCGCCCTTCATCTTGACCAACTCCGGGTACAAGTGCAGCGCCAGGCTGGTCTCCGCTTCCCCACCATGTCCATCAAAACCCGACTCCATGTGTTTTTGATTTTCGGGTTTGCCCGTCAACGGCATGTACCAGAAATAGAGCGAGTACGACCGATCCAGCACGAGCCATTCGGTCATGAAGTAATCCACCCAATGCCGGTTGCCGCCATGACCGCTGACGAGCAGGATTTTTTTGAACCCGTTTCGCGCGATCTCATCACAAATATCGAGGGCCAAATCGTTCAGTACGCGCCCGCGCAACGTGATCGCCCCCGGGGCGGCTTGCATGGATTTGACTTCCGTATAAAACAGCGGCGGCAACACAACGGCTGGCTCGGCGAGCGCCGCGGCGCGAAGGCAACCGGCGTTGACCTTCATCGTGTCATTGCCCAATGGCAGATGCGCGGCGTGCGCCTCGATGCTGCCCATCGGCAAGACCGCGACTGCATTTTTTCGTGTTGTTTGTTTCAGTTCGCCACTCGTCAGATTAATCCATTCCATTTTCGTCCTCTTTGTTTAAAACAAATTGCGTCAGTTCCCGGTAATCGCGGAACGTTACAACCGCGCGAGTCGGCCCCGCCGCTGCGCCGGTCAGATGCAGCGCCGCGTCCCAGCCGAACGCCGTCGCGCCCTCGACATCCTTCACAACATCATCGCCGACGTAAAGAATCGCCCCCGGTAACGCCGGCTGCCCGGCGGCGAAGATGCGCGGATCGGGTTTGTCCGCGCCGACATCGCACGAGCAGGTGAACGTCTCGAAGTATTGCGCCAGTCCCACGCCGGCATAGGCCCGCCGCATCATGCGACCGGTCCAGTCGGAGTTCACCAGCAACGATTGCCGCACCCCGGCCGCGTGCAATGCCGCCAACGCGTCGGCGACGCCGTCCCACAACCATTCGCGGTACCGCGGCCCGCCGAGGGCGTCGGCGAACATCAGGCGTTCATCACCGCGTGAAGCGATTCCGAATTGATCGTAAAGCGCCGCGGCAAGTTTTTCCAAACTGTGCCACGCGCCGAGCCGGGCGCGTGATTCTTTTTCCGTTGCGTCAATCGTCGCCTCCAGACTGGCCGGCACTTTGTGGCCGTACATTTCCAGAAAATGCGCGGCGCGGCTGGCGCGTTGCCGGCGGATGTCGCGGGGGGATGGGAGGCCGGTGGGTTGGGCGGTTGTGTTGAAGATCGTGCCGCCGCTGTCCCAGATGACGAGCGGGTATTTCATCGTAACTCCGCCAACAGTGGTGGATGATCGCTGAGTTGCCACGGCTCGCCGGTGGGTGTGGTTCGACTGGTCTCGAGTGTCGCGAAGTTTGTCAGCCGGGCGGCCTGTATCGCGTCGAGCCAGATGTAGTCAATGCGGCGATGCTGTTCGTCGAGTTTGCCGACATCGAAGTAGCCGGCCTCCAACATGAACCGGTACGGCGCGCTGCCGGGACGACTGTTGAAGTCGCCGAGGACGATCCCGGGCCGAGGTGAAGTTGCAAGGACGCGCTGGAGTTCGGCGACGCAAGCCGCTTCGGGGTCGGCGGCGAACCGGTCACTGGGCAGATGCACCATGGCGATTTCGAGTTCGGGAAAGGAGGCGCGCAAATGGACACGTTCGGCTGGCGGCTGACCGGGGAGGTGAGTGCAATCGCGGAGAGTTGCTGGCCGGCGGGTCAGGATCGCGCCGCCGTAATCCTGTCGTTGTCCTCCCGGGGCGCGCAGCCACGCAGTCATCCCGAGTCGCTGGGCCAAGTCTTTAATCAAATCGTCGCAGTGCACTTCTTGCAAGCAGAGGACATCCGGGGCGAGCTTGGCGTAGAAATCGCCAAACGCCTCGAACACCTCCGGCACGGCCTGCACGCGTTCGCTGCCCCACCGTGACGGCGCGCCTTGAAACCAGTAAACGTTGTGCGAGATGATTTTCAGTGGTCGTAGTTCTACCGGATTGCTTGACGTTTGACAATCTCATCCGTGTGAGATAATCCACAGCTCATGAGCGAAATTCCGCGGATCATTGATTCTCACCAGCACGTATTCTGGCTCGGGCGTGACGATGCCGGGTTGATTGCCGACATGGATGCGCATCGGATCGCGTATGCGTGGTTGTTGACATGGGAGATCCTGCCGGCGGAAGACAATCCCGCGTACCAGCGCTCGCTCAATCCCGAACACAAACGCGCCGACGGCACCCATCCCGGTATTCCGTTGAGCGATCTCATCAAGGCGCGCGACCGGTATCCCAAGCGGTTTGTCCTGGGGTGCTGTCCGCACCCGGCGCATCCGTCGGCGCCGCTGGAGCTCGAACAAGCGTACCGGATCCACGGCGCGCGCGTCTGCGGTGAGTGGAAGTTCCGGATGCTCTTCGACGACCCGCGCAGTCTCCAACTCTTCCACAAAGCCGGTGAGTTGAAGATGCCGGTCGTGTTGCACTTGGACGTGCCGTACCGGCGGAACGAGACGGGCGCGATCACTTACGATCCGGCTTGGTACGGTGGCACGGTGGAAAATCTGGAACGCGCGCTGCAAGCGTGTCCGGCGACGATCTTCATCGGTCACGCGCCGGGATTCTGGCGCGAGATCAGTGGCGATGCCGGCAGCGATCCAGCGCCCTATCCCGCCGGCAAGATCACCACTGGCGGCCGGCTGTTCCGGTTGTTCGACACCTACCGGAATCTTTACGCCGATCTGTCGGCGGGTTCGGGGCGAACGGCGCTCAAGCGCGACCCAAAACATGCCGTCGAATTCCTCACCCGGTACCACGACCGGTTGCTCTTTGGTCGCGACTGCTTCGGACAGGAGACGCACGATTTTCTGAAAACGCTCAAACTGCCCAAGCGTGTCCGCGAAAACATCTATTACCGGAACGCGGAACGGCTGGTTGCGAAACCTTGAGATGAAACTCATCGCGCACTGGCGGTTAAACGCGGACGCCCGCGATTCCGTCGGCGCGTTGCACGCGGAGGCGCAGACCGTCGCGTTCCAAGATGGCGCAGCGGTTTTCAATGGTGTGGACAGCTGCGTCACCGTGCCGGACCACCCGTTGTTGCAGTTTGGGACGCGGCCGTTCAAGTTGACCGCGCAGGTGAAACTGAGCGCGCCGCCGGCCATCGCGTCCGGCGAAGTGGTCAGCAAATTTGACGCGGCCCGGCGCAACGGCTTTTCCATCCGCATCGGCAGCAGCAAGCCCGGCTACAGTTCGATCAGCGACGCGCGCAATGTCCACGCGAGCATTGACGACGCAAAACTCGGCGAGTGGCAGGATCACGGCAAGCCGTGGCTGACCAACACGCTCGTC
Organism: Verrucomicrobiia bacterium; assembly: GCA_022072455.1. GTDB lineage: Bacteria > Verrucomicrobiota > Verrucomicrobiia > Palsa-1439 > Palsa-1439 > CAINDI01. The sequence goes on from JAJVHY010000014.1 coordinate 67,318, forward strand.
AGCACGTTGACAGTCTTTCGCGGCGATCTGTACACCGGCATCGCCGATGCAATGCCCGGTGAGAACACGCCGGCCATCTTCCGCTTCCGCGGCGGCACGGAATGGGAATATTGCGGCAAGCTCGATGTTGACCCGCGCACCCGCAGCGTGATGTCCATGATCGTCCACGCCGGCGCTCTCTACGTCGGCACCGGCAATTGGAACTGGGACAAATCCCTCCAAGGCAACTGTGGCCCGACCCACGTCTTCCGGTATGAAGGCGGGACGCGCTGGCACGACTGCGGCGAATTCGGCACCGGCAAACGTGTGTTGTCGTTGGCGTCGTTTGACGGGAAACTCTATGCCGGCGACGACCGCGGCATGGTGCATCGGATGGACGACGACGGGAAATGGACCTGGTGCGGTCAGTTGGGCCAGCACGACCGGGTCAACGCGATGATGATATTTCAAGGCCGGCTCTACGGCGCGCCGCACGGCGCGATTTTCCGGTACGACGGCGGCACGGAATGGACCTGCGTGGGCGGCTTACCGGATCGGCGGGACGGGTTGTTTGGTGAAAACCAGACGCACACGCTGCAAGTGTACAATTCGCACCTCTGGGCCGGCATGTGGCCGCAGGGCAAAGTGCTGCGTTGCGAAGCGCCGGGACGTTGGACCGATACCGGCCAGTTGGGCGGCCAGTATCCCATCAACGAAATCAACGATCTCGCGGTGTACAACGGCAAGCTCTACGCCGGCGTGATTCCGCTGGCGGAAGTGTACCGGTATGAAACCGACGGCCAGTGGGCGAACATCGGCCGGCTCGTGCAAAACGAAGCGATGGACGAAACGAGTATTCGGACTTGGAATCGCGTGCCGTGTCTGACCGTCTACCGGGGGCGGCTGTTTGCCGGCACGAGTTCGTGTCATGGCGATGCGGCAGAGAAACCGCACCCGCACGCCGGTCGCGTTTATTCCATTGAAGCCGGTCGCAATGTTTCGTTCGACGACGATCTCGGTAGCGACTGGCACGAGATCGCGTTCGAGCGCGATGCGACGGAACTGCGCTTGTCCATTGACAACAAACTCGTGGGACGTTCGGTGGCGTTCACTGCCGGCGATTATAATCTTTCCAACACGCAACCGTTGTGTTTCGGCGTCGGCCCGCAAAGTCATCTTGCCGGCGCGATCCGCGAGGTCCGGCTGTTCAGATGAACCGTTCTTACACTCGCCAGCGGGTGAGCATCAGGCAGGGCGGTTCGCCGGGCTTGTCAACTTGGTAATAGACCGTCACCAACGTTCCATCGGCACACTCGACGGTGGCCGGGTAACCCAAGTCTTCATCGGGCGCGTCGTCACGGAGGACGATCTCGTGCCGGTAATCCCATGTCTGGCCGCCATCGGTGGAAAGGCAGGCACGTTGGCCGGTGGGCGCGTGGCGGATGCCATAGGTGACGAGTAACCGGCCGTCGCGGAGGCGGATGAGGTGCGGCGGTTTGCCCCAGATTTCCGTCGGACGCGGCGCGGTCCAGGTGCGACCGCCGTCGGTGGAGTCGAATTGCCAGAGGAACGCGTTCTGGTCTTCCTGTGTTTTTGGGCGCTCTTCATAACGTGCCATCGCGACTAACCGACCCGGTGAGACTTCGACCACGTGCGGTTCGCATAGATAACCTTGGGCGGTCGGAAACATGCCGGTGCGTCCGATGACTTGCCACGTCTGGCCTTGATCGCGCGATTCGGCGGCGATGATGGAACTGGTCTTGCCGGCGCGGTCGTAGGCGTCGTTGCCGACGTACAGGAGCCGGCCAGCGGTGCAGACGATCGGGCCGTGCGGCGCGGTGGGCGGGACACGCAAGGGCGGCTCCCATGTCCGCCCGCCATCGGTCGAACGGCGGAGCCAGTGGCCGCGCCGGTGGTTCTCGCCGTCAATCAGGCCCGGCGAACTCCAGTTGGCGACATCTTGCGCCGAGACGTTGCGCATGTGGTCGGGCCAGCGTTCCGGCCATTGCCGTTTCCAATAGGTGAACCACGTCACGATGATCGTGCCGTCCGGGCAGACGCACAGGCCGGCGTCGCGGTCGTCGAGCGGGGTGTTGGTGATGATTACCGGCGCCGACCACGTTTGACCGTTGTCGGTGGAACGCATGAGAAACGTTTTGCCGAGAGGACAGACATGCGCGTCGCGATCACCGGAAAAGACGACAAGCAGTTCGCCCGCCGGTGTGGCGGCGATGGTGGGCCAGGCGAGATACCGGCCGACCTGTTTGCAGATGACGCGGGATTCGAGAATCATCGAATACCGAACGGCTGGCGCGGGTTGTCGCAGAGAAGTTGTTGGATTGCGGGGTCGGTGAGGCCGAGATGCCGGCGGAGGTTGTCTTCGACTTTGGGCATGAAGATGCCGGAGCCGACGAGATGGCTGCGGTCCGGCGCCCAGAGGGCCATGTCTTCGCCGGTAACCACAGTCCGGCGCCCGATCTGGTAGGTGCCGGGCCCGAGGCCGGCCGGGCAGTTGGCGTCGGTGGTGATGATGGTGCGGTCGAGGCCGGCGAGCTTGAGGTAATTGCGCAGCGCGACGAAGGGCACGTGCACGCCGTCGGCAATGAAACAGAGCCAGAGCTGGCCGGCGAAGTTCAGTGCGCGTTGGACGATGTTGTCGTGCCGGTGCATCTGCATCGGGCAACCATTGCCGAGATGCGTGAACATCGACAGGCCGGCATCGATCGCGGCTTTCAGTTCGTCGAGCGAGGCGTCAGTGTGACCGGCGCTGACGACGATGCCTTGGTTGACGAGATACCGGGTGGTCCGCAGGCCGGGATCGCGTTCGGGGGCGAGCGTGACCAACTTGACCAATCCCGCACCGGCATCGAGAAGCTCTTTCATTTCCTCGATGTTGGCCGGGTGAATGGCGTCGACGTGATGACCGCCCCGGTAGCCGGGATTCTCGTTGAGAAACGGGCCTTCGATGTGCAGCCCGGCAATGATGCGTTGCGCCAACGAATCGCGGGCGCGCAAGCTCGCGAATTGCGCCAGCCGGTGTTTCATCACTGGAATCGCTTCGGTGGTGATCGTCAGCAGGATTCCGCCGACGCGGTCCTTTTCAAGTCGGTCACAACAGGCGTGGAGTTCTGCCGGTGTGACGTCGTCGCGGTGAAAGTCGAGGCCGGCGTAGCCGTTGATCTGGACGTCGAAGTAGCCGGTCATGGAAGGCTGCCGCGCGCCTGCAATGCCAGCGCCACGTTGCGGACGGCCAACACCATCGCGGCTTCCCGCATGGACAGGCGGCGGCTGCGGGCGGTTTGGTGAACGAGCGCGAATTTTTCCTGCATCCGCCCGGTCAGCCGTGTGCGCACTTCGGTCTCGGTCATCTGTTCCTGCTGGGTTTCCTGGGTGTACTCGAGATACGAGACAAAGACGCCGCCGGCATTGCAGAGAATATCGGGAATCACGAAGACGCCGCGTTTTTCGAGGATGCGATCGGCGGCCGGGGTGGTCGGGCCGTTGGCGCCTTCGGCGACCACGCGCGCCTGGATGCGCGGCGCATTCTGTTCGGTAATCTGGTTGCCGGTGGCGGCGGGGACGAGGATGTCGCACGGAACGGTCAGTAATTTTGTACCGGTCAACTTCGTCGCGCCGGGGAAGCCCGTGACGGTGCGATGCTGGCGCACATGCGCGGCCAGCGCCGGGAAATCCAAGCCGGTCTTGGAATAGATTGCGCCGTGAACGTCGCTGACGCCAACGATTTTGACACCCAGTTCGGCCAAGGCCGCGGCGGCCACACTTCCGACGTTACCGAAGCCTTGGACGACGGCAGTTGCGCCCTGCAGTTGACGGCCGAGTGTTTGGAAGGCGGCGGCGACGGTGGTCGCGACGCCGCGGCCGGTGGCTTCGCGGCGGCCGGGAATGCCGCCGAGGATGACGGGCTTGCCGGTGACGTAACAGCCTTGGGTCGTGGCTTGGCCGCGCGAGTAGGTGATCGCGTCTTTGATGTAGCCCATGTCCTGTTCATTGGTGCCCATGTCGGGCGCGGGAATGTAGACGAGGGGGTGGATATGGCGCTGGGCGTTACGGGTGAAACTGCGGATCAAGGTTTCTTTGTCGTGCGGGTTGAGCGTGGCGGGATCGGCGACGATGCCGCTCTTGCCGCCGCCGAATGGAACGCCAATCAACGCGCACTTCCAGGTCATTTCCATCGCCAGCGCGGTGACTTCATCCAGTGTGACCGAACCTGTCATGCGGATGCCGCCCTTGCAGGGGCCGAGGGCGCGGTTATGGTTCACCACAAACGCGCGGAGGGTGTGCGATTTGCCGTCGGAAAACTCCGGGGAGATCCGCAGTTCAATGCGCTCTTTTGGGTCGCGCATCTTGGTGAGCAGATCAGCAGGAAATTCTTTTTTGAGCAATCGGGCGGTCTGGTCAAAGTTGGCCAGCGCATTGTCGAGCATTGAGGTGGCGGTCATGATCCGGAGGGGGACGGGGGCGGCGCACAGGACTCGCGGATGATGAGTTCAGGGCGGACCATGATTTCGTCCGGCGTGTCGCCGGTGCCGATCAGTGTTTCAAAAGCGCGCCGGGCCATTTCCGGGATCGGTTGGCGAACGGTCGTCAGGGATGGGATGGTCATGTGTGTGGACGGAATGTCATCCACGCTCGCCAGCGACAGATCGTTGGGAACTTGAATCTTGGCTTCGAATAGCGCCCGCAATGCCGACTGCGCCAGCACATCCTCGGCGGCGATCACCGCAGTGGGCCGGCGGGCTTGGCATTGGCGCAGGAGCAGTTGCATTGCTTCGCAGCCGGTGTCCACTCCCGTGTAGCGGGTGCGGATGATACACTCCGGTCGCGCCGACAAATCCGCGCACTTGAGTGCTCGCAAAAACTCTCCCTCACGCCGGCCGCTCAACTCCGTGTCGTCGCCCAGATATGCGATGTCCCGATGCCCCAACTTGGCCAGATATCCCACCAACTCCTCCAAACCGTGTTCAATGTCCGCCACCACCCGCGTGACGCCGGTCACCTGGCCGCCGCAGCCGATGCGCACCACGCGTGTGCCGTTGGAGATGAACCGGGTTAATCCATCGGGAACAAAATCCGTGCCGGCCAGAATGAGGCCGTCCAGTTTGTAGCGTGCCAGTGAATGAATGTTGGCGTTGGACGCATAACCCGTCAGCAACAACGAGTAGCCTTGCCGGGAGGCGAGGGATTCGAGCTCGGCCAGGATACGTCCGAAGAACGGATCATCGAAATTCTTGACCACGACTCCCAGCACCTGGGTGGGCGCACCGCGCAGCATGAGGGCAACGACGTTGGGTTGGTAATTCAGGCGGGTGGCCTCAGCGCAGATGCGTTCGATGGTTTCGGGTGTGACCCCAATTTCGCTGGCGGAGCCGTTCAGAACACGGGAAACCAACGAGGGTGAAACCCCGAGGCGGTTAGCGATGTCTTTCTGTGTTACCATGGCGGCGAAAGCTGACTTAACAATGGCATGCTGTGTTGTTGCTTGTCAATCACACGAATGAGATGCGCGGGCAGCGCTCCACTTGATGGTCACGGGCCGGCGGTGGCGGATGCTTTGGTAGATGCCGCAAACCAGTTTCACGCTGCGCGCGCCTTCCCGGCCATCACAAGACAACTCGCGGGCGCGGCCGGTCACCACCGCGACAAACTCCTGAAATTGCCGGCGATGACTTTCCGGCTTGAACGCCATCGGCGTGCTGGCGTTCCCACTCACAGCCGGCAACGGAGCAAACCGGTGGCGAATCTCAGCATCTTCCGCCAGCGGCGTGGCGAAGTTCCACTGCACCACGCGTTCGTCCACTGTCACAATCGTGCCGGCGGTTCCGCAAAATTCCAGCCGGCGGCTCGTGCCGGGAAAAATCTCCGTGGACGCCTCGATCACGCCAAGCGCGCCGTTGGCGAACTGCAAGTTCGCCACTAGATTCGTTTCCGCTTCCACGCGTTGCCGGGTCGGGCGACTGGCGAACGCGCTCACGCGGTTCACGTTGCCGGCGCACCACAACAGACAATCAGCGGCATGAATGCCTTGATTCATCAAACACCCGCCGCCGTCGAGTTTCCACGTTCCGCGCCAGCCGCCTTGATCGTAATAATCCTGGCTGCGGTACCATTTCACGTAGGCGCTCGCGCTCACCAGTGTCCCCAAGCGGCCGGCGTGAATCGCGTTGCGGACGGCGTGCATGGATTCCTTGAACCGGAAGGGGAAGATGGTCGCCAGCTTCACGCCGTGTTGCCGGCACGCGGCGATGAGCCGCTGACACCGGGCCGGGGTGATTTCGAGGGGTTTCTCGACCAAAATATGCTTGCCGGCGCGGGCGGCGGCCAAGGCCGGCTCAAGGTGCGCGCCCGATGGGGTGCAAATCGTCACCGCGTCCAATTCCGGGTCCGCGAGAAATTCCGCGAGATCGCTGGAGGGCCGGCCGCCATATTGGCCGGCAAAGGCCGCGGCCTTTTGCGCGTCGCGGCTGCAACACGAATGCAAAACTGCATCCGCCAGCCCGGTGAATGCCTGCGCATGCATGGCGGCGATGTTGCCGAGGCCAATAATTCCAAAACGGACAGGCATGTTATTTCTCTGTGGCTGATGGCTGTAGTCTACGGGGACTCCGTTGGAGTCCAGTTTTCCGGCAGGCCGTCGGCCAGGAATAAGAGCGCGGCGGTGGTGAAATACGGTTGCTCGAGTTCGGTATAGCGCGCCGGCCAGCGGGGATCGAGGAACCCGGTGCAGAGGTGCGGCTTATCGTAGTTCCGGGCGAGGTCGACCGGTTTCATCTCGCCCAAGGTTTCGCGGAGCGCGAGATGACTTGTGCTCGGCGTGAAAACGCGTTTGTTGACGCGTCCCCAGCCGCCGGACTCGGTCTGTTGGCCAATGACCCACGCGGCGACTTCATTCCACGTCGTGAAATCCGTGCGCAAAGATTTGCCGCGACTGGTATTATGCAGCGCGGTCGTTTGCAGCAGGACATTGTATGGTGTGCGAATGACATCGTTGGAGTTGGCGAGTGGTTTGCCGGCGAACATCGCCGGCAACAGCGACTGGCAGGCGGCATTTTCCAGCGCGGTCGGTTTGGCGGTACCGCTTTGCATCATCTGAATGTCAGCCAAGGCTGCGGCACCGCGGACGGTGCTTGCCAAAGTGACCGGCTGCGCGAGTTTTGGGAACAACTCGGGACTGACTTGCGGCATGGATTTCAACCACGCGAAGTCGGTGACTGGCTGGTGGATGTTTAACTCCGGCCATTGACCGTCGGGGGTGCGGGCGGCGGTGATGGTTTTTGCCGCGAGCGCGAGCGCGGTTCGCGCCTCGCGGGCCGGGGGGAACTCTTGTGCGGACGGCGGCGCGCCCGGGCCGGCGGATTTCGGCGGATCGGGGCGCCAGGTCTTCAACGGTAAGCGGCCATTTTCGAAGGCGACGCGCAATGCGAAGAGCGCGCGGGCCGTTGATTCGAGATCGGCGCTGATTTGGTTGTGAATGAGGTAGGGCAGGCCTTCGATGCTCAGCCGCTGACCTTGATTATGGAGCCAGAGCCGGCCCAAGTTGTGGTACGACCCGAGCGAGTCAAACAGCAACAGGCCGAGTTGAGTGATCCGTTTGGAGTTGGTCTGGAGTGATTCGATGCGCGCATCGATGCGCTGGATGTCTTCTTCGAGTTTTTTCACCTTGCTCGTGGATTTCTTGCGCCGTTCCGCGGTCAACTCAGTTCCCAAGGCCTTCTTTTCCTCACCCAACCGGTGCAGCGATTTCAACAGCCCGGCCGTCAGCGCCGTGTTCACAGCCACCGGCCCCCATAATCCCGCCGCCGGGCCGGTGGTGATTTGCGCATCAAGCAGTTTTGCCGCGCATTCCTCGGTCAGCCGTTTGAATTCATCGCCCGGCATGACCGCGAAGCCGGCGGTCAATCCCGCTAAATCGTGCAAAGTATCCGGTAGTCCATGTGCGAGGAGGAGGGTGGCCAAATTATTGGCCGGGGTGCTGACGAGCGGGTCATCGGCAGCGACGCCGCACCGGCGCAACGCCAGGATTGCCAGCCCGTTATTGCCGAGACTGCCATACCACCACCGGCAGCCTTCGTCCTTCTCATAGAGCGGGGACTGATACTCGCGCAAGATCGGTCCGTTGGGATCGGCGACAATGCGCGTCTTCTTGATGTCCTGGCTCGGATCGAACCCGACCACCCGGTGCCGTCGCTCGCGACGCATGGGTTCGCTGGCGCTCGCCCCCGGGACCATGACTTCATACGCCTCGGTTTTTTTGCCCCGGACGATGTACTCGACTTCTTTGAAGCGTGCGGTCCGGTTTGTGTAGCCAATGACGCGCCGGCCGAGCATCGGTCCGAACAGCCACGCTTCGTCATTGGTCACTGCTTGGGCGCGAAAAAATTCCACGCCCTTCAGAACGGCGGCCGTCACGTCGATGGGGGGGATGACAACCGGCGGGTTGGTCTGGGCGTTGGCTGTCAGCCCAATCAGCCACAGTCCGATGATGAAATGGAAAGGTGGTCTCATAAACGAATCCGTGGATAATTTAATGTGTATATGCTTCGACAATTGGCTTGAAACGCGCATTCTTTGTATATAAGCTCATACGGATGAGTCAAGGCGATTGTTCATTAATGGAGCGCGGGCGGTCGCGTCGGATGGCTGAATGAGACGCAATTTTTCCATCAACCAACACTTCCGTTCTCAGGCCGCCGGCCATGTCCCGCGGTACCGGTTTCGCGGGCAGACCACAGCGGACTGGCGGCGGTGGCGGACGGCCTTGTTGCCGGCGGTGACGCGGACCTTGGGCCGGTTGCCGGCGCGGGTGCCGCTGCGTCCGGAAGTGGAGTGTGAATGGACCGAGGATGGCCTGATCAAACAACGGGTGGTGTTTGATGTGGAGCGCGGGTTGGCGGTGCCGGCGTTGGTGTTTCGGCCGGTGAAAAGTCGCGGCAGGTTGCCGGCGATTCTGTGCTGTCATGGCCACGGGGCTTACGGGAAGGATACGGTCATGGGGTTGCGCACGACGCCGGATTTGTGTTGCAGCATTGATTACCACAATGCCGATTACGGGCTGCAGATGGCCAAGGCCGGATTTGTTACCCTGAGCCTGGACTGGCGCGGGTTTGGCGAGCGGGATGACCGGCGTAAGCCGCTCAATCACAACATTGGCGGAAAAGGTGATCTCTGTAACGCGCACTCGCTCCGCGCCTCAGTCTTCGGCCAAACCATACTGGGGCTGAACGTGCACGATGGCCGGTGTGCGCTGGATTATCTCAGCCGGCAACCGTTTGTGGATCCGCAACGGCTCGGCGTGATGGGGTTGTCGTTTGGGGGGACGATGACGACGTGGTTGTCCATCAGCGACGCGCGGATCAAGGCGGCCAACATCATCTGCTACAGCGACCGGTTTGCGGATTTTGGGATCCGCGATGTCAATTTCTGCGGGAGCCAAATCACGTTTGGGCTGTACGAGCTCGCGGATGTGCCGGATCTGCACGGCTTGATCGCGCCGCGCCCGTTGCTAGTGGAGATTGGCGTGCAGGATGAATGTTTTCTCGTGGACTCAGCACGGAGTTGTTACCGGGAAGTGGAGAAGATTTACCGGGCGGCGGGCGTGCGCGACCGGCTGGAGTTGGATTTGTTTGAGGGCGGTCACGCGTGGGGCGGCCACAAGTCCGTCGAATTCTTCCTAAAGCATCTATGAAAAACTACCTACTGATTATCGTCTGTTGTCTTGCCAGTCTCGGGCACGCGCAACCGGTGCGGCTGATTGCTGAGGCGGAGGATTTTACGGTCAAATCCGGCTGGCAGGTGCTGCCTTACCGGGAGAATTATTTTGCGTCGACATTTGCGATCACGTTTCTGTCGCGGATGGGCTGTCTGAGCGCCGCCGAACAGGCGGAGGCGGTGGCCGAGCAAGTGATTGAGGTGCCGGTGGCCGGGGAGTACGAACTGCTGGCCCGGTATGAACAACCGTTCAACTATTCCTGCGAATTTGCTGTCGAGATCGAACAGGGTGGCCGGGTGGTGGGCCGGTCTGAGTTCGGGCGGTTGGCGGACCCGAAGATTTGGGCGATGAACAAGAATCAACCGGCGCCGATGGTCCGCTATTGGTGGGGCAGCACCGACAACATCGTCTGGCAGAATCCCGGCAAGTTCGCTCTCGCCGCCGGCAAGGCGACCTTGCGGTTGATCACCGGTAAACAAGCCGGTGTGCGGGCGGCGAAACGGAACGTGGACGTCGTGATGTTGACGACCGACAAGGCCGGCCTGGAAGCGCAGTTGCAGCACAAGACGTATCTCCCATTCGACGGCTGGCTGGTGCAGGACGGCGATTTGTTCGTGCGGTTCACGAACCCGGCGGATTCGACCAATGCGTGCATGCCGGTGGTGGCGCCGCTGCCGATGGGACAACATTCGCCCTACTATGTCCATTTGCGGGATTGGCCGACGACGCGGGTGTTGAAGAGTGGCCGGTTGATTGAGCCGACGAAGTATCAGATGGCCGGGCCGCGGTCGTTGGCGGTGCCGGCGAGTCAGCTCGCGCCGGTGGTGGAGCGGGAGAAATTCGTGGTGGATCCAGCGGCGAAGAAACCGAAATTCAAGATTCCAGAGGACGAATATCTCAAGCCGGGCGAAATGTCTGGCTGGGTTCCGCTGGGGCCGGTGCTTGATGCGCTGCACAACTGCAAGTGGGAGGCGAAGGCTGAGTCCAAGGCGAAGGGCGGCGAGTTGTATCTGAAAATCGAGTTTGCCGTGCCGGATGGCAAGGGTGGCTTGACCACAATCAAAGAGACGACGATGCGCGGCAAGACGGTGTTCGAGATGCCGGGCAATATCCGGCCGAACGCGGCGCTGGCGGCGGCGTTGCGGGAGCGATTCTGGTTGCCGGAGATTCGGACGCAGCAGGAGGCGTTGCAGTGGTTGTCACGCGAAGTGGCGAAGTTTCCGAAAGTCGGCGCGCCGGCAAAACGGTTCCCGATCTACAACATTCTGCGGTTCAGCGACGCGCTGGACAAATTCGCGGAAGCGCGCGAGTTGGCGACGGCGTTGGGCGATACCACCGGCTGGAAGCCGCGCAGCATCGCCGCAAACTGGCAGAAAGACACGCTCCCCGGTAAGCCGTTGCAGAAGCAGAACTTGGCCGGGATCAGCGTGGTCAGCTACGGCGATGAGATGCACCTGCCGGCGGCACAGTTGACAGATGAGGAGTTCGCGGCGTGGCTGGCCGCCAAGGGCATCAAGACCGACGCCGCGCCGAAGTGGACGAAGAATCACGCCGACGCGTTGTATTATTATTCGGTGATTGCCGGCGTCGAGAAAGGCGCGCAACCTTACATCGAGGCCAGCGCTTACTACGCCACCAATGGCATTCTGGCCGGCGCAAATTACAGCCCGCATTCCAATTATCTGGTCAGCGAGATGCACTGGGTGCGGCCGTTCAAGCTGAATGCACTGTCGCTCGCGTGGTCGGAGGATTACGTGTGGCAGGTGCCGGAGTTCAGCGTCCAAGTCGTTGGTTATCTGACGACCGCGTTTCGCGCCGGCACGAAGTACCACAACCAGCCGATCATGATGTACGTCATGCCGCATTCGCCGGGGACCACGCCGGGGAATTTTCGGCGCTCGTTCTACACCTGTCTGGCGCACGGGATGAAGCAGGCGAATTTTTTCTGCGCCACGCCGCTGGCCGTCGGCACGACGGAAAATTACATCGCCACCGAAGATCTGGCCATGTGGCGGGAAATCTACAACTGCTCGCACGAAGCCGGGTTGTTCGAGGATTACGTCTTGGATGGCCAAGTCCGCCCGGCGAAGGTTGGTTTGTTGTTGTCGAGCGTGGATGATGTGCTTGGCAACTTCAACAACCAGAACCTCGCGCTGCATAACAACGAGCGCAAAGCCATCTACTACGCCCTCCGGCACGCCCAAGTGCCGGTGGACATGCTCAGCGAAGATGACGTGATTGACGGTTTGGCGAAGGATTACCAGGTCATCTACGTCACGCAACAATGGCTGCACTCGAAGTGTCTCGCGGCGCTCCGGGCGTGGGTTGCGAAAGGCGGCACCGTCGTCGCGTTGTGCGGTGGCGGTTTTCGGGATGAGTTCAATCAACTGAACCCGCAGGCCAACGAGTTCTACGGCGTCGGCTCGCAGGAAATCACGGCGGACCCGCAACTCGTCAGTAAATACCTGCTTGTCGAAAACAAACCCTTCCTCGTCAAACAGGATTTGCCGGGGTATGAGCCGTTGGATTACGTCGGTCAGATCCCGGTCATTGCGTGGAAACAAATCCTCGCGCCGAACGATGGACGGGTCATTGGTGTTTTCAAGGACAACGGGCCCGCGATCATTGAGAAAGAACACGGCGAAGGCAAAGTGGTGCTCTATGGTTTCCTGCCGGGTCAGGCGTACCTCAAGAGCGGGTTGCCGGCACGGCCGGTGGACCGCGGGGCCACGGCGGCCGGGTTCAACCATTTTCTGCCGACCGCGATGGACCCCGAGCTCCGTCGACAATTGGTGGATCAGTTTCTGCCGAAAAACTTTGTGCGGCCGGTGGTTTGCAGCGAGCCATTGGTTGAGAGCGCCATCATTGATTCCGCCGGCAAAATCGGCATCCCGTTGATCAACTACACCGGGCAGCCGCTCGAAAAACTGACCGTAAAAGTGGCTGGCGTTGCGACGGCCAAATCAGTTCGGAGTCTCGAGCGGGGGTTGCTCAAGCCGACCTTCGAAGGTGACCAGATGACCGTCGAATTACCAGTCAACGTGGCCGATATGCTGTTGATTGACCGGTAAACTTCCGTCCAAAATAGTCGGAGAAAGTGCTGGATGTATTTACGCTTTCTGATATCCTCACACGGATGAGTATAAACGGCCTAGATTGGCGAGGCTTGGTAAAAATGCTCAGAGAAAGGGTATGGCGATGTTGATTTCTCGCTGTTTGATCTTGATTGTGGGGCTGGGGTGTTTCGTTCCCTGTGGCCGGGCGGCGGACTACACATGGACGAACACAACCGCCAACACCTCCGGCTTTTGGACCAACGATATCCTGTGGGGCACGCCCGGCAACTATCCCGGCAGCACTGCCACTGATAACGCCTACCTGACCAACAGCATCGCCGGGGCCTACACCAACATCTTGAATTTCACTCTGCCCAACACCATCAGCACGCTGGTGGTCTCGAACAGTAGCAACGGGCAAAGCTGGTTGGTGCTGACCAATGCGACGCTGAATAACGACACGCTGGTCGTGGGTAGTGGTGGCCGGCTGCGGGTGGACAACGGGGGGTTGCTCAATAACACCACTTCCTTCACGCTGACCGGGACGAATGGTTTGGTGACGCTCAACAGCGGCGGTAGCGTGCGGGCGCTGGGGGGGCTGATCCTCAGTCCGAATGCCGATACGACGAACACTCTCACGGTCAATGCTGGTGGCAGTTTGTTTGTGACCAACTCGGCCGGTACCTCAGCCTTGGTGGTGGGTGGCGGCGGACGCGGCACACTGACACTGAACAACGGTTCGATCACCGCCGATCAGCTTTATGTGACCAACGGCACGATCGCCTTCCGCGGCGGGACGCTGACAACGTTGAACGGGGCGACGTATTCCGGGATGACCCTCGGCACGGGGACGTGGGTGATGGCCGGTGGCATCCATACGAACTTGCTGGTCTCGACGTTCACCATTGGCAGTGCGGCGGAGACCGGGGCGGTATTGGTGACGGGGTCGAGCACCGTGTTGGCCAACCCTTCCGGGCAGTTGACCTTGACAACAGGCAGTTCGCTGACGGTCAGCAACGGTGCGCAGGCGAGCATCGGCGTAATTGCCTCTACCAGCTACACCTTGATCAAAGTGAGTTCCAATGCCGTGCTGCGAAGTGTTGGCGGCAACGCGTTGAGCGTCTGGGGCGGCGCTGACACTGGCAATCAGATCCTTGTCGAGAACGGCAGCCAATGGTTGCATTCCAGCAGCGGGATCAGTTTTGGCGGGATCAGCAACACGTTGCTCTTCGCTGGCACGAACAGCTTCGTCCGGCTGAGTATGGGGAGTGGTCGCACAGTCGCCTTCGGGAACGGCAGTGGAAGCCAAGGCATCGTTCAACCCGCATCGGGCAACGGTGCCTACGACTCCTTTATCGTCAGCAATGGGGCTCGGTTGGTGACTTTGGTGGTCTCCGGCACCCACGCCACGTTCTATGGGGCGAGCAATAGTTTTGTGGTGACCGGATCCGGGTCGCTGTACAGCAATCTTTTCCACACGGGTGGGTACGGTTACAACTGGAAGTACGCGTATTCCAACACGATGACGGTGGCGGATGGCGGCGAGGTTTTCGTGAACGGCTACATGCGTCTTGATTCGTCCAACACAAACAACCTGTTGCTGGTGCGTGATGCCAATTCGTTGGTTCGCTTGGAGACTGACCTGCGATTGGACGGTTTCAACAACACCATCTTGATCAGCAATGGTGGCATTCTCGAAACGAGCGGCCTCAGTAACGGTGTAGCTGACGCGGGGAACGTGATTACCAACTTCGGCGGTGTTTATCAGTTCACCACCGCCACGCCGACGATCACCACCAATGGCGCTGTCGGCGGCAGCATCTTTCTCAGCGACGGCGTCATCGCCTTCCGGAACGTCAGCAGCGGACTGCACCTCACGAACAACACGGACACCACCCGGCTAGGCCGGTTGACCTATAGCGGTGACAACACGCTACGGTTGAACAATTCGACAGCGACCAATTCCGTGGCCGGCGGGTACACGTTCCAGACCGGTGGGGCGTTCAACAACTACAACCGGCTCGAGCTGGTCGGCGCCACCAACGCGCTCACCGGTACGGGGGTGACGATTGGCAGCGGCGGCTCGTTCCTCGCGAGCAACACGGTGGCGACGTTCGGCGGCGTGTTCACCAACCTCAGCGCGAATGCCCGGCTCGTTGAGAGTGTGGTGAACTTCACGAACGGCCTGCACGTGGTCGGCACGCTCAGCCTCGTGAACAGCTACGTCAAAGGTGGCGGCGCGAAGACGGTTGCCGGGCGTCTCGAAGGCAACGGGATCGTCGTTGGCGATGCGACTGTCAGCGGCGTGATTGCGCCAGGGTTCAGTCCCGGCAGCATCACGTTCAGCAACAACTTCACGCTCACCGGCACGGCCGAGATGGAACTGTTCAGTGGCGGTAACCTCGGCGCGTCCGACAAGATCAATGTGCTGGGCGCGTTGGCCGGTGGTGGTCTCGTACAAGTGACGACCAACGGCACGTTTGTGATCGCCGTCGGTGACAAGTGGGATTTGTTCGACTGGAGCAGCGGCACGCCGGCGTTGACGTTTGACGGCAGTGCGGTGGCCTTGGGGGCTGGGTTGAGTTGGGATGTGAGCCAATTGAATGTGGACGGGACGATTGGAGTCATCCTGATTCCGGAACCGAGCGCAATGCTCTTGGTGCTGGCGGGGTTTGGGTTGTGGTTGGTGGTCGGCCAATGGCGGCTGCGGCGCGGCTGGTGACGATTATGAGAAATAAATAGTTGTAGTTTTGCTGTTTTCGTGTATTCTCAGCCGTGTGAGTTAATGTGGATCATGACTCACGGTGAGGACGAAAAACTCATAAACTTTACGTGTGGTGAGAACAGCGCCTAAATCATTCGTTCAGGGTGGCCTGATTTTACTGGTCGGGCTTATGGTGTCAGCTTCCTCCGGCCGGGCGGCGGACTACACGTGGACGAACACAACCGCCAACACCTCCAGCTTTTGGACCAACGATATCCTGTGGGGCACGCCCGGCAACTATCCCGGCAGCACTGCCACTGATAACGCCTACCTGACCAACAGCATCGCCGGGGCCTACACCAACATCTTGAATTTCACTCTGCCCAACACCATCAGCACGCTGGTGGTCTCGAACAGTAGCAACGGGCAAAGCTGGTTGGTGCTGACCAATGCGACGCTGAATAACGACACGCTGGTCGTGGGTAGTGGTGGCCGGCTGCGGGTGGACAACGGGGGGTTGCTCAATAACACCACTTCCTTCACGCTGACCGGGACGAATGGTTTGGTGACGCTCAACAGCGGCGGTAGCGTGCGGGCGCTGGGGGGGCTGATCCTCAGTCCGAATGCCGATACGACGAACACTCTCACGGTCAATGCTGGTGGCAGTTTGTTTGTGACCAACTCGGCCGGTACCTCAGCCTTGGTGGTGGGTGGCGGCGGACGCGGCACACTGACACTGAACAACGGTTCGATCACCGCCGATCAGCTTTATGTGACCAACGGCACGATCGCCTTCCGCGGCGGGACGCTGACAACGTTGAACGGGGCGACGTATTCCGGGATGACCCTCGGCACGGGGACGTGGGTGATGGCCGGTGGCATCCATACGAACTTGCTGGTCTCGACGTTCACCATTGGCAGTGCGGCGGAGACCGGGGCGGTATTGGTGACGGGGTCGAGCACCGTGTTGGCCAACCCTTCCGGGCAGTTGACCTTGACAACAGGCAGTTCGCTGACGGTCAGCAACGGTGCGCAGGCGAGCATCGGCGTAATTGCCTCTACCAGCTACACCTTGATCAAAGTGAGTTCCAATGCCGTGCTGCGAAGTGTTGGCGGCAACGCGTTGAGCGTCTGGGGCGGCGCTGACACTGGCAATCAGATCCTTGTCGAGAACGGCAGCCAATGGTTGCATTCCAGCAGCGGGATCAGTTTTGGCGGGATCAGCAACACGTTGCTCTTCGCTGGCACGAACAGCTTCGTCCGGCTGAGTATGGGGAGTGGTCGCACAGTCGCCTTCGGGAACGGCAGTGGAAGCCAAGGCATCGTTCAACCCGCATCGGGCAACGGTGCCTACGACTCCTTTATCGTCAGCAATGGGGCTCGGTTGGTGACTTTGGTGGTCTCCGGCACCCACGCCACGTTCTATGGGGCGAGCAATAGTTTTGTGGTGACCGGATCCGGGTCGCTGTACAGCAATCTTTTCCACACGGGTGGGTACGGTTACAACTGGAAGTACGCGTATTCCAACACGATGACGGTGGCGGATGGCGGCGAGGTTTTCGTGAACGGCTACATGCGTCTTGATTCGTCCAACACGAACAACTTGTTGCTGATTCGGGATGCCAATTCCGTGGTTCGATTGGACGATGATCTGCGGCTGAACGGCTTCAACAACACCGTGGTGGTCACCAACGGCGGTCTGCTGAAGACAGTCGGGGCGACTCTATACAGCGACAGTTTGAGTGGCAGCAATCGCGTGGTGATTGCTGGTGGTGGGATTTGGGATTTTGGGAATGCGCGGTTGGATTTTACAAATTGGCCCAGCTCCGGTAACGGGCTATTCACCACCGGCAGTGGGAACTTGACGAATGTCGCTGGGATCGGGCTGGTGGGGAGTGGGTTGAGCTTCACGATGACCAACAACATTCTCATGGCCGACGGATCCCAGATCGTGACCGCCCGCGTGAATCTGGTCGGCGGCTCCATCACGCTCGGTGCGGCGGGATTGGGGAATAATTCGTTGACGTTCAGCAATCAAGTTTATGCCCCGGGTGCCGCCAATGTGATCGGTAACGGCTCCTCGAACAACGTTCTCCGAGTCAGGGAGTCCAGTCTCTGGACCGGCAATACGATCAATATCGGTGTCGGCGCCGCCACCGGCAACATCCTGCGGGTCAGCGGGGGCGTGGTCTCGAATGTCACGATCAACGTCGGCGGTGCCGACAACTCGGGCAACCGCCTCCTGCTCGATGGCGGCACCGTCTGGGCGACCACCCTCCGCGCCACCAATACCGGCAACGTCGTGACGTTCCAAGCGGGGACGCTGAACAGTCAGACGACCTTCATCAGCAACAATGTGTTCACCGTCGGCGATGGCAGCCAGGCTGCGACTTTCAATGCGCTGAGTGGCGGCACCAGCGCGTTTGGGAGCGGCATTGTGATTGCCAGCAATGCGACGGTCATGGGTGCCGGCTCGATTCGCGGCAATATGACGGTCACGAACGGGGCGCGCATCGCGCCCGGTAGCAGCGTGGGAATTCTGACAACCGAGAACGTGACATGGTACGGGGGCAGCTCGTTCCAGCTTGAGGTCACGAATTTTCTCGGCGCCGCCGGCACCGGATGGGATCTCCTCAACATAACCGGCGCGTTGACCATCAATCCCAACGGCAACCCGTTTACAGTCAACCTCGATTCGATGGGGCTCTCCGCCGCCGCCGTCAACTTCAACGCGGCCAATGATTACACCCTCGCGTTCGCGAGCTTTGGCAGCCAGACGGGATTTAATCCGGCAGATTTTCAGGTCAACACCAACGCGTTCAACATCAGTGGTACGCCGGCCGCGGGAAGCTGGGGGGTCTCCCTCGTGGGCGCGAATCTGTACCTGACGTATTCCGCGTTGAGCATCACACCCGATTCCACTTGGAACGGCAATACCACCGGCGGCTGGCAACAGGCGGCATCCAATTGGACGCCGACCGGAATTCCAACCTCGGATGCTGCGCGCGTCTTGAAGTTTGGCGGTACCGGCACGACCAGCTACACCTCGACCAACGACATCGGCGGCACCTTCCAACTCAACCAGCTCGTGTTGGCCAGCGCCTCGACCGGCACGAATACCCTCATGGGCAATCCCATCCAAATGACCGGCACCACGCCGTTGCTCTACCAGCAAGGCAGTGGCGCGTTTATCATCAGCAATTCCATCAGTTTCACCAGTGATACGGCGTTCCGCGGCCCTGGCCCCGGCGCCGTCACAGTCGCTAGCAACATCACCGGCAACGGCCAGTTTACAATGAGCGGCGGTTACCAACTCACTCTGCAAGGCTCCAACTCGTTTGTCGGGCCGGTTTTGTTGGACGCCGCCACGGGACGCTTGACGCTGCAACATGCTTACGCGCTCGGGACAAACTCGATCACGGTCAGCAATGGCACGGTCGCCAGCACCGTGGCCTATGTCATCGGCCGGGGCCAAGACAACCAAACGACGCTGCTGACCGGCAGCCAGTCCCACTGGACGAATAGCGCGGCATTGACCGTCGGCGCCAATTCCGGCGCCGGCAACCGACTGACTGTGGCCAACGACGGCAGTCTGTTCGTCAACGGCAGCTTGGTGGTGGGCACCAACGGCGCGACCGGTAACTCCCTGATCATCAGCAATGCCGGCCGCGTGTACGGCACGACCAGCAGCAGCACGGACCGCTTTATTGGGTTTGGCGCAGCCAGCAACACCGTCCAAATCATCGGCAGCGGCTCCGCCGCGACGCCCACCTTATGGGATGCCGGCGGGCGCTTCGTTTATGTGGGCCGGGGCGCCGGTGGCGTCTCGAATTCGCTGGTGATTGACGGTCGCGGAGTGGCCGGCAGCGCGGTCTTGACCAACGCGCAAATCAATGTGGGTTCGGCGGTCGTCGGCTCGTCCTACAACGTTTTGATCGTGACCAATGGCGGCCTGGTGTTCCGCGCGGGGACTTCAATCACCGCGATCGGCGCGGATGGGGCGCGTTCTAACACCGTCATCATAGTCGGGGGTGGCACCAGTAGCTCAGCCTCGGTCTTCGACAACTTGGGCAACAGCGCGGCACGGGCATTTTACTTGGGCAGCAGCAGCGGGGTCGGCTCGAATCGCTTGGTGTTGGACGGGAATGGCTTCGTGGGTGGAGCCGTGCTGCGAAATGTTTCTGACTTTTACATGGGAAATTTGACGAGTGCCAACAGTGTCATCATTACCAACGGCGGCAGTCTGAGCACCGCCGGAACCGCCGGCACCATCATCGGTCGCGGCGCCGGGCAGGCGGCCAACGAGAATTCGGTGTCCATTGACGGCGGGACTGCTGTCAGCGTCTGGGACCTGGGCAACGCGTTGCTCACACTGGGTTCTGGGGCAAGCGCCTCGGCGACGGCGTCGAACAACGTGATCTTGATCGGGACGGGCGGAATCGTGACCAACATCAGCACAGTTGCGATTGGTATTGGTACCGCCCGCACGAATGCAATCATCTTGAATGGCGGCCAGTTTTGGGCCACGTCGCTGATCACCACCACCGCCGGCAATCGGGTCGAGCTTAATGCCGGGACTCTTGGCGTGGGTGGCGCCACCTACAGCAACGGCACCACGTTTGTCGTTGGTGATGGTGTCAGCACTGCGACCTTGATTCTCGGCGGCGGGGCTCACTCCTTCGAGAAGGGGCTCAATCTCCTGACGAATTCCTACCTCAAAGGCAACGGGGCGACCCTCGCGGCAACCATCACGAATACTCTCAGCGGCGGGCAAATCGCGATTGGTGCCGACGCCGGTCAGACCTTGACGATCCAGGGCGTGATCGAAGGCAGTGCCGACCAACTGATCAAACAGGATGGCGGCACAGTGACCTTCGCCGGCAACAATACCTATAGCGGCAGCACGGTTGTCAATGCGGGCACACTCCGAGTTGCCAACAGCAGCGGCACCGGGATCAGTGCCTCCCCGGTCACAGTCAGCGGCGGGAATTTCATCGTGAACAATACCGGCGGCACGGGGTTGGCAGCGGGGTTGACGATGTCCAGTGGCAATACTTTCATTACCAACACCGCGGGGACTGGAATCGCCGGCAATGTGACGATGAGCGGCGGGACGTTGTACATCCACAATACTGGCGGCACGGCTGTCAGCGCCGGGCAGACTGTGACGGTCAACGGCGGCACGCTCACCGGCAATGGGACACTGGCCGCCGGCGTGGTGCTCAACGGCGGTACTTTGGCCGCCGGCAATTCGGGAGTCGGCACCCTCACAGTGGGAAGTCTGGCGCTCAATGGCGGCACCTTGCCGATTGAGTTTGGGTCTGGGAATGATCAGATTTTTGTGACTGACGCCAATGGGCTGGCGATCACTGGGGGGAATAATGTGTACCTGTATGTGGAGAACAGTTTGACTGCGTTCACGGCGTTGGGCAGTTACAACTTGATCAATTACTACGGGACGATGGGGGGCGATGGGGTCAGCGGGCTCACGGTGCAGAACTTTGCGTTGAATCGCTCCTACTCGTTTGGCGAAGTGCTGGGGGCGAGCAACTGGGTGGTGCTGACCATCGGTGGGGCCGGCAGCGGGTGGGTCGGCGCGGGTGGCAACTCGGACTGGACCACGTTCGGGAACTGGCAAACCAACGGCGTGTCCTATGCGCTACAGGCTGGCGACCAGTTGCTCTTTGATGGCACCACGCGGACGATCAATACGAATAATTTTGCCAACAACACGCAATTCAACGGGATTGTGTTCAACAACTCGCCCGGCATTGGGAATTTCACGCTGCGCGGGATGGCGGCGCATACGAATGTCGTGAATCTTACCGGGGACGTGCTGAATCACAGCACGAAGTCGCAAACGATTGATTTGGATTTGGTGTTGGATGGCGCGTCACGCACCTTCCGCGCGAACGGGACGTTGACGGTGAATGGCGACATCAGCGGCAGCGCGGCAGTTTACGGGTTGACGAAAACAGGCAACGGTTTGTTGACGCTGAATGGCGCCAACACCTATAGCGGCGACACCGACATCCGCGCCGGCACATTACGCGCAACCGCTGGGGTGGGGTTGCCCACCGGGAGCAATCTCAAGCTCAACGGCGGTGTGTTCGAGAGCTCCGGTAACTTCCTTCGGCCAACCGGCACGGTCGCCGGCGCAGTGCAGTGGACCGGCAGTGGGGGGTTCAGTGCGAACGGCGGAACGCTGACGGTGAATTTGGGTGGCAGCAGTGCCGGTATGACGTGGGGCACTGCCGGCTTTGTGCCAACTGGTAGTGCATTGCGTTTCAGTTCGGCCAGTGCAGATAGCACGGTGGCGTTCCTCAACCCAATCAACCTCAACGGTGGGACGCGGACCGTGGATGTGACCAACGCCAGCGGCTCGCCCATCGTGGATGTGGATATCCTCGGCGCACTGAACGGCACCGGCAATCTGGTGAAGACCGGTGGCGGTACCATGCGCCTTAGCGCGAACAACACGTACTCCGGCACCACGGCTGTCACCGGTGGCGGTTTGGTTGTCAACGGCACGCTGGCCAGCGGTGCCTTGAGCCTGAGCACCGGCACATCGTTGTCGGGCACGGGGATACTGGCCAGTGTCATCAGCGGGAGTGGCACGATTGCCCCCGGCAACAGCCCCGGCATCTTGACGGTGAATCAAGTGGATCCAAGCGGGGGGTTGGATTTCAACTTTGAATTCACCGCGCTGACGCCAGTCGGGCCGGATTACACCCAACCCGGCGCCAGCCTCAATGACGTCTTGCGGATTACCAACAGCACGCCATTCACGACGGCGCTGGGATTGGGCAATGCGGTGAATTTATACGTGAGCGGAGTGACGTTGACGACGGGCGCGACCAACTGGTTCCGAGGCGGTTTTTACACGGACAACTCGGCGAACTTCGACGCGTTGATCACCGGGGCAACTTACAATTGGTATTTCAATAACGCCTTGCAAGGCGCGCCGCTGGTGGTGCGCACGGTGAACGAGAGCGGCTCTCAATTCAGTGGGAAAGATGGTTTTGTGATGGAATTTGGAGTTCTGGGCGGTCAGGTGGTATTGAGCGTGGTGCCGGAACCCAATGTGTTGGTCATGTGGCTGGCGGGTGCCGTGACCTTCTGGGCCGCCCGTCGCCGCAACCGCCGGCCCAGTCAATTGAGCTGAGTGAGCCGTGCGGGTAACTGTTCCTGCCGGCCAGTTACGGCATCATCGCTCCTCGCTGGACGGAAAACTATTGCTGCGGAAAACACCGGGGGGCATTGGGCTTGGTCGGACAGGCTTCCCGCACCGCCTCCCGGATTAGCTGTTGGCCCTCCGCAGAATTTCGTTCCACCCATTTATCGTCCTGGGTTCGCTTGACCAAGACACCGGCCTCGCCCTTCTGAAACGCCTGAATTTCCGGAGGCACCGGTTCATCGGGTGGAAATCGGGCGAGCGCGTCCAGCTTTTGATAAGCTTCGACTGTATACGTCTCCAGATAGGCAATGACGCGGCCTTTTTCATCACAACTCGGGCAGGCATAGACATAGGCCAGGACTCCGGAGAAGTAATCAACGGGGCGCTTGCCGGCTGGAATTAGTTCCGGCATGGATGGGGCTGGGATTGGCGTTACTAGGTTGGGGGATTCAGCGAACAGTTGGCCGGTCTTTAGATCGTAATACCAAGTCATCTTTGGGGGGGGCGGACGGCGAAAGAAATTAAACTGGCGGAAGAGCATCACCAGCGCCACCAGCAAGACGACCGCAGCAAACCCGCCAACGAACAAACGCCGCTGCCGATTTTGTAAATCGAATGACATCAATCTAAATCACCGCGATCTATTCCGGTAAAACATATACTTTGGCCGTTCCATACGATGGACAGCAAAGGCTCAACTCCTCGCTCGCGGGTGTTGGGACTCCTGAAATCACCTCGCAACGAAGCGTCTCGGTGTGGCCGTCCACGCAGACCAAGTTCATCCGCGAGAAGTCTCCATGGCGCACCCCCCAACGACCACCTTCCCGATTGCCGATACAGCCACCGCCGGTTTGGTTGACGCCACAACCGAAGGTGTTGCCCAGCGGTTGGCGCCAGTCGTCGCCGATTTCTCCGGTATGCGCGGCTTCGGCCATGAGCAAGGTCTTGGAAGGCCACTTCACCGCTCCCATCTTCTGGATGGGAGTGGCACTAAACAGACTAACATTGTGCCCGTAGTCAGCCACCCCGTTGACCGATTGCAGCGTCCAAGGCCCGCCCCCATGCCAAGCCGCCCGATTGCTGGTCCAGTCCGAAGGGAGTCGCATGGCGCTCCAGAGCTCTGGGTCGGAAGTAGGCGAGATGCTGGGATAACGCACCATACTCGGGCAGTAAAACGGGTTGTTGCGAATCGGGTTAAAACGGTTGTTTGTGTTCCATGTGTTGTTCTTACTGCTCCCGTTTGCAGGGGAATTGGGCGTCCGAAAATCAAGGGAGATGCCCTTCGACGCCGGTGGATTTTCCAGAGGATTCAGCGTGAGATTCGTCAATCCCCAGTAGCCGCCCCGGACCTCGGCGAGGTAAACCCGAAAATGTGCCATCCAATATCGGTAGTACCCGGGGCCTGCGGAGGGCAGTCGCCCATTGAAGTCGCCGTTGTAGATCGCGGCAATCGTTCCCAATTGACGCAGGTTGTTGCGACACAGTTGGGTGTCAGCCTTATCCCGCGCCTTCCGCAGCGCCGGGAACAGCAAAGTCAACAAGACAGCGATGATGGCTGTGACGACCAGTAGTTCCACCAGAGTAAAACCGGCCGACTTGACTTCTCGGGGTTTCATTTCGAAAGCGCCTTAGTCGGAGCACCAAATATCGTCATTGGCCATGATGGGAAACCGGGCCGAGTTTAGCCGCCAAGGGTGGAGAACTCCTCCCACAGTCGTCCAGCTATTGGTAAAGGGAATATGGGTGTAGGTATCAGGTCCATTGGAGAACAAATCAAAACTCTGTGTGCGCACCTGTCCACCATAGGCGACAAGGTTTGTTTGGTCCAGGCCAACTACCACGGCAACCGCCTCAAGCGGATTGGTCGGCGGGTTGATACAGTAATAATTGAGCGGCATTCCGTAACCATCAATCAGATACGTGCCGATGGACGAATCAGTCGCAAGCTGGCTCGGGAGAAAGCGCATGTACTTTGATCCGCCGCCCGCTCCGCTCAACGCCCGATACAAACGCCCACTATTGGATTTCTGAACCTCGCCGTGGTTTAGCGCGCCACCTGTTAGCGAGAAGTGTTCCAGTCCCGTCAGCGGATAGGTGCCATTGTCTGACTTGTAAGTTTCGAGTGCCGTCTCAATGGCGCAAAGAAAAGAGCGCGTTCGTTGAAATTGCGCCTTTCGATTCATATGTCCGGTCGCCATGATCAGCAGCCCCGTCAGAATCGCAATGACGCCAACGACAGCCAAGATTTCAATCAGCGTAAAAGCCTGTTGCGGCTGGCGGGACCGATTTGGCTGACTGAGATTTCTCATCAAGCTCACACGTATGAGAGGATACGACATTCCATGAACATTGCAAGCAGAAAAATTCTGTCGGTCGTTGGTTACAGCAATTGATCCGCGTTCTCCGCGACCTTCCGATACGCGTCGGCATACAGTTTGATTTCTTTCACCCGGTCGTGCTTGAACCACGGAATGCGAATGCAAATCTGGTTGATGCTCTCCGCTACCGGTAACGCACCGGCGCCTTGCCGCACATCGCGTTGGCCGAACGCAATCGCCGTCGGTTTGCCGTGGTGGAAGATATCAGCCGTATGAAAGTACGGATGCACGTGGAGCGGTCGATTGCCGGCGGGCCAGCAGTTTTCAACCCCCTCGGCGCGCACCGCTTCCGCGAACTTGGCACAAGCCAAGCCGCCCAATTGTTCTGGCCGGTAACACCCCGCTGCCGCGTACCAGCAACCCATCGTCGAGCCGGAACCGTGCGGCGGCCGGTGCGCTTTGAGGCCGGGGACGCCGTCGAGCAAATCCCAGAAGCGGTTCATGGCCGACTGGATGATTTTCAGGCGTTCCGGGTAGCGTTTTAACTGTGAGCGACCGAACGCTGAACAAGTCTGATTCATGCGCTGCTTGCAGCCGCCCAGCGGCAGGCCGATATAGGGCTTCAACTCCGGTAAAGTGATTTGTGGGTCCGCCGGATTGTAATTGCTGGCGACGCCGGTACGTTCATAGTGGCCGAACGCGATGCAACGCTCGTACAACTCCTGATTGTTGGTGACGATCATGCCGGCTTCACCGACGGCGAAGCCTTTGCCGCCCATCATGCTCATCGGGCCGATATCGCCAATCGAACCGACCTTGCGACCTTTGTACAACGAGCCGTGGGCGTGGGAGACGTCCTCGATGACTTTCACGTTGTGTTTGCGGGCAATGGCCATGATGGAATCCATCTCGCATGGGTGACCGGTGTAGTGGACCACGACAATCGCTTTCGTGCGCGGCCCGATGCGCTGTTCGATATCGTTCGGATCAATGCACAGCGTGTCCCGGTCAATGTCGGCAAAGTTCACTGTCGCTCCGAGCATTAAGGCGGGCGCCGCGCTGGCCCAGTAGGTCATGCTCGGCGCGATGATCTCGTCACCCGCGCCGACGCCACAGGCCCACATCGCGGCTTGGATGGCCGCGGTGCCGTTGCACGTGCCGAGGGCGTACTTCGTCTGGTTGAACACGGCCCATTCCTTCTCGAATTCCTTCGTGATGTCGGTCCCGCTCATTTTTCCCTGGCGCAAGACGGCGACGACGGCGGCTTCGTCATCTTGGGTGACGATGGGCCAGTGAAACAAATCCGGTGCATCGAGGCTAAATGATTTCTGACCGCCCAAGAGGGCGAGTCGATTGACGGCAGTGATGGTGCTCATGACCTACCTTTCGTTAAACGGCCTGACTGATTGCCGGAAATTCTGGACTTGCAACTCCGGCGTGTATTTGCACTATACGACCAATGGAAACAACGACAAATAGCATTGTGCTCAATCGTATGAGCCAATTTAAGTCGGAATATACGAAGGTCGAAAAGATTTTGTCAAGCTGTCCGACAATCAACCGGCAATTGGCGGTTTCAACCGAGGAATTCGTGGCGCGGCAGAAGCGCGTATACGAGGGAATCAAACAGGCCGGCTGCGAGGTCGGGTTCGTCTTCAGCGATGAACATTACAACGGTGACGTCCCGTATCTTGGCGGCAATACCAACATCAGCGTCGAACAAGTTGCCGGCGTGATTGGCCAGACCGGCTTTCACATTGTCGCCGGGCTGGAAGGCGGCTACATCGCCGAGCAACTCGCCCCCCGCGCCAAAGCCATCGTTCACAAAGCGGAACTCCTCCAGCTCGCCGACGAAAAATATCCCATCCGTGCGGAACGCCTCGAAGACATCATCGAAGCCGCGGCGGACGGGAAAGTGGATCGCATCGCCCTGTTGACGCCGCGGCAAGTGATCCCCGCCGGTGTCGTGGACTATCTCGAAAACCTCTTCGGCAAGGAAAACGTCGTGGACGCGCAGCTGATCTATTTCAAGATCAAGAATCTGAAGTCCGACCGCGAGATGGAATTAATCCGCGACGCCAACGTCATCGCCGATGCCATGCTGCGGGCAATGCTCGCCGTCATCAAACCCGGCATGTACGAAACGCAGGTGGCCGGCTGGGCTTATCACGTCGGGATGGAACTCGGCGCCGAAGAAAACGGATTCGACATCATGGTTGGCGCGAACGAAGCCAACCGGACGCTCATCGGCAAGGCGCTTAATCGCCGCATCAACGAAGGCGACTGGGTTCACCTCGGCGTCGCGCCGAAGCGCGATGGCCTCACCAGTTGCCTCCGCCGTTCGATTGTCGTCGGCCAGCCGACCGCCGATCAACGCTGGTGGTTTGATTTTGTCAACGAGGCGTACGCGACCGGCTACGCCGCGTACGTTGACATCGTGAAGCACAACAAGCCGGCCAAGTTTCAAGAGCAAGCGCTGGTGGATTACTTCCGCTCCCGCACGGCTGAGGTCAACGCGCGCTTCGGCTTGAACATCCCGGACTTGTCTGCCTTCAAGCCCTACACCGGCACCCACAATAGCGGCTACACGGAATGCCAGGAATTCTACGGCGCCATCACGCTCGAAAGCGAAGAACCACTCGACCGGCAAGTCGTCACGATGCTCGACGTCGCCATCCGCGGCATCGGCGACCACTGGAACGCGAAAATGTTGCCGGTGGATTATGTCGTGATCGAAAACACTCTCGGCAAGTTCGATAAGAAAGTCGTCCAGTTCAACCGAGTTCCCAACGACTGCCAGCCGTTGGTCTGTAGCGGCGGTCTATGACCGCCGAACAAATGCGGATCAGACCCCGGCGGGGCTTGTTCTGGTACGGCATCCACGGCATCGAAATGGTCGTGGCTGCGATGGGCGTCGGTTGCCGGCGCGTGCAGGCGACGACCCACGACAGCGTCGATGTCGTCGTGATGCAATGGGCGGACGGACGTGTGGCGACTTACCGTGGTTTGCGCAAGGGACACAACCAATTTGGCGGCGTTGTCCATCGTGAAAAAGGCGCGCGCCTCATCGACTACGCCAACACGAAACGTCCGCCCGCTGCCTGCATGCTCGAGGCGATTGTGCGGTCACTCTCCGCCGGTAAGCCCGATGTGCCGGTCGTACAGACGCTCGAAATCGTCCGCATCGTCTGCGCCGCCAACCAAAGTCGCGAAACCGGCCAGCCGGTCACGCTATGAACTTGCAACTCGCCATCGATGGCGGACCAAAGTTCCGCCCGACTCCATTCCCCACACGCCAAGTCATCAGCGAAGCCGAGAAAGCGGCGGTGCTGGCGTTGTTCGACGAGGCCATTGCCAACGGCGAGAAAGTCCTCGGCTACAACGGGCCGCAAGAAGAAGCCTACGGCAAAGAATTAGCTGCGTTTCTCGGTGGCGGGTTTGCCGACGGCGTAAACTCCGGCACGAACGCCGTTTATCTTGCGCTCCGCTCGCTCGATCTCGAACCCGGTGGCGAGGTGATTGTCGGCCCGGTCACCGATCCCGGCGGCATCATGCCGGTCGTCATCTGCGGCCACACGCCGGTCATTCCCGACAGCGCGCCCGGCTCCTACAACACCAGCGCCGAGCAGATTGCCGCGCGGATCACGGACAAGACCCGCGCGATCGTCGTCGCCCACATCGCCGGCATCCCGTGTGAAATGGACGCGATCATGAAGCTCGGCTTGCCGGTTGTGGAGGATTGCGCGCAGGCGCACGGCACGTTGTACCGAGGCCAACTCGTCGGCACGTTCGGCGCTGCCGCGGCATTTTCGATGATGTTTGGCAAGCAACACGTCAGCGGTGGGCAGGGCGGCATGGTGTTCACGAAGGACGAGAAACGTTACTGGCGGATCCGGCAATATGCCGATCGCGGCAAGCCGTTCGGATTGGAGAAAGGCCGGACGAATGTCGTCGCAGCGCTCAACTGCAACATGGACGAACTCCATGCCTGCATCGGGCGCGTCTCCTTGAAACGCCTGCCGGCATTCATCGCCGCGCGACGGCGCATTGCGAACCTCGTGGACAAAGGGCTGCGCGAACGCGTCCAAACCGTCCGCCTGGTGACTGGTCCGAAAGACGGCGAGTCGAGCCACTGGTTTACGTTCTTTCATCTCGCGACCGACCGGCTACGTGTGGACAAGGCGCGGTTCGTGGATGCGCTGTGGGCTGAGGGTCTCATCGTCGGCGCCAGTTACAGCAATATTGCCCAGAATCAGGAATGGTACCAGAAGGCCGGCTACCGGCAGTGGCCGCTGCCGAATATCACGGCGGCTGACGCGACGCACTTCCGCGGCTTCCTCACCGAAACTTGGACAGACCGTGACGCCGAAGATTTCGTCGGCGCGGTGGCCAAAGTGGAGCGCGCCTACCTGAAATGAATGGGCCCGGCTATTACCTGTTCTTGGGACGCGGCGATTACGCGCTGAGCCGGGTTCCGCTGGACGCCATTGATCCCCGGTGGCGCAAACCGGGAACCATCAGCACCAACCCGGCGGACTGGTCCTTCTCCTGGGGTTTGCCGGAATGGAAAGAGAAACTTCGTTTCCTGCGCGGTTGCGGGGCGCAGCGCGTGTACCTGATCATGAACGCGTTCGAGTTGCCGTACCCCAGCCGCGCGTATCCGGCCGTGGTCGAGCCGGACCATGTGAATGTGCGGCAGGAGTTTTTTCAAGGGGTGCTGGATTTTGCCCAGACGCTGGGCCTCGAAATTTTCGCGGCATTCAGCACGACCGGCCACGCTGACCGCGCCATCGAACTCTATCCGCAAATGGCCGGCCGGCATGCCGATGGCAAACCGTGGCAGTGCGCGATGTGCCACAATAATCCCCACGCCCGCGAATTTGCCCGGACCATTGTCACGGAAGTCCTCAGCCGGTATCACGGTTTTGCTGGTGTTTACTTCCACCCGCCGGAAGTCGGTGAGTTCTGTTGGTGCGACCGTTGCCGGCAACTGTACCGAATCCAAACCGGCCGCGACCTGACCGCCGCAGACGACACCACCCGGATGACCTGGTTCTGGCAAACCGCCTTGGATTTCCTCGATGAACTCCGGGTTTTGGCCAAGAGTTTCCAGCCGCAGTTTCCGACTGTGATGTGTACCGTCCCGGCGTGGGTGCCGATTTTTTCGGCGTTGCGCGACCACATTCATCGGGAGGTCACGCTGCTGCATTGGGACTACGGTTCGTTCACGCCGGCCGCTGCCGAGCGGATCGGCGCGCGCTTGGCCATCTATGGGAGCGGCGGGCACACCCTTGGCTTCATCACCTCCGTCCGCTTCGCCATGCAGGAACTGAATCTCGACCAGCTTCGCGATCATACCGCCCGCAAATTGGCCTTTGTTAAAACGCATGGGGTCAACGAAATCGTGTACTTCGTCGGCCCGGTGTGGTTTCCTGACAGCATTCTGGCGGCTACCCTCGCGGACGATCCCACCACTAACCGGAATGGACCCGTATGATTGACGAAAAATTACTAACCAAACTGCACGCCGGCGACTGCTTGTTTGGAATCAGCTTGCGCTACAACGATGCGGCCATCATTGAAACCATTGGGCCGGGTTGGGACTTTTGTTGGATCGATCTGCAACATGGCGCGATTCAGCCCGACCGGGTTCTGGAGATCGTGCGCGCCTGCGCCATCACGGGAACGGCGCCGTTCATTCGGCTCGGACGCCAGAGTCAGGATCTCCTCGGGTTTGCGTTGGATCTGGCTGTGGCCGGTGTCATCGTCGCCCAGGTGGATACCGTGGAACACGCGGCCGCTGCCGTGGCGGCTGCCAAGTTTCCGCCCCTCGGTGACCGCTCGTTTGGCGGGCGACGCATCTGCGACCGGCACGGGACAGATTATGTCCTGCACGCCAATCAGCGCCAGCTTCTGCTGGTCCAGATGGAAAGCCCGCTCGCGCTGGAGAACTGCGAGAAAATCGCCGCACTCGACGGCGTGGATGGATTGATGATCGGGCCTGACGACATGGCCATCCGCCTCGGAATCCCGCGCAGTTCGCCGCTGGAAGGCCCGGTCGGTGAAGCGACCCGGCGGATTGCCACTGCGGCGCGGGGGCAGGGCAAGGTGGCGATGGGCTTCGGCGGCGCAGCGGAGAAGGATATTCGAGCCGCAGTCACTTTGGGGCTGAACATGATTTCGATGGGCGCGGACGTGTCGTTTCTCCGTCAAGGAATGGCCGCTTGGACGGGGGCGGTGCGTACATACAAAGAAAATCAATGAAAACAGGCGGGGTCACCAAGTCTGCGTGACGCTGCTGCCGGCCTGGTCGCCGGTCGGCAGGGCGAAGGCCAACGGCTTACCGGCGATGGTGACTTGGAGTCGCGACAGTTTTTGCGTGGGGTCGGCGACTGTGACTTGCGGGCCGGTGGGCGTCTGCCGCAACAGGAGCAAACAGGGGGCGCTGCCGGTGACGCCTTCAATTTCACCGGGTTCGTAAAACGCCACCAGCAGCCGTTGCCGGTCCTTGCTGCGGACGGCTTGCTGCTGGCGGTCGTTCCGCAAAATCTCCACGGTGGGTTGCCGGGCGAAGGCGGCGGTTTGTTCTGGTGTCCGGGCCGGCAGCAAGAGGTACGCGTAATGGGCGGCGGCCGGATTCTGGCCGTGATCCAGCCAGAGTGCGAACACGTCCTTCGTGACCGCGCCTTGGGCGCGATTGGGGCAGACGCTGCTCCAATCGCCGGTCTGGGATTGACTGGAAACCGTGACCGCCGGGGCGGCGGGGAAGACGTAGCCGATGCCGGCATGATGTGCCCAGCGCACTTGCGCGAATTCGCGGAGGCCGGCCGGTGGATTGGTGACGGTATTGCCGGTTTCCAAAGTGACCGGGCCGTCCAGCAGACTTTGATTGACTGTCGTCACCAGCGGGGCGTCACCGGCGGATTGGAAACCGGCCCCCAGGCACACCACTGCATTGTCGAGGAAGAACCAGCTCTTGCGGCCGGTTACGGAGTCGCGGGCGTAATCGAGCACGGACAATCCGCTCTGGCCGTCGGTCACGTAAACGAAGGTTGCTCCGTCAGCCAAATGCAGTCCTTGCAGGTTTTCGCGGTTGAGGGATTCGGTGCCGATGACGCGGTCGGAACACATTTTGACCGAGACAAAATAGTTGGAACTCCGGTGAACTGTATAATCGGAGCGCCAGAAATGTCGCTGACCGATGGGCGGGGAGGCGAGATTAGCCTTCTGCAGCAGGCGGGTGATGGCTTGGCCTTTATTTGCCGGCGAACCGGGAAACAATTCGCGCCCGCAGGCGCTGATGTCGAGCACACCATTCCAGCTGACCCAGCGTAGGCCGTCGCTCAGGTAGCGGCGGAAAACTTCCGCTTGAGGAGTGCCGAAGGCAAAGCGGGTGCCGTGGACGACGTGTTCCCAAAACTGGATGTCGCGTGCAAATGACAGTCCGTAGACGCCGAACTGCTGTTGGGCGGCGTGTTGGTGAAAACTGAAGTCTGGCTGGATGCCTTCCGCGGTGGTGATGATGACTTGGCTGAGTATCGCCGCGCGTGCCTGCCCGGCCAACTCCGCGTCGTTTTCCAGCAGCGCGCGCATGAAGACAATACCGGCCTGCCAAACCTTGTTCTGACCCGTGCGGCCGATCGTGGCGCGTTTGATGATCTCCAGACTCCGGGTCAACTCAGCGTCCGTGAGTTTGCCCTCGAAAAGCAACAGGCATTCGGCGAGTTTCCGCGGGACACCGATCTCATTGTACCACCAATTCGGGCACCGATAATCCTGCGCCAGCCAGTGGCCGAGTGCCCGGTGGATGGCCGGCTCGGCTGCGCCCGCGCCGATCATTTGATAAAGCCGGTCCAGATGGCGAAACGGCACCCAACCGCCCCTGTTCTGGTTCCGATAATCAATGTCGGCCCAGGTGCCATCGGCCTGCAATGACGAGGCCCAATCCGCAGACGAGTCGTTGGATTCGGTAAGGATTTCGCGAAGTTGTTGTTTGAGATGGTGCAATTCAACCTCTGGTATCTCGACCCCGCCGACGTTCAACGCGATGAGCCATGTGAGTAAAATCGTCCTGACATGCATACGAAACACAATCAAGCACGGCGCGCCCCAAAGTTGCACGAGCCGGCTCTCTGATTAGCGTCATCAAGGGATGGCTTGATTCTCTCTCACCGGCGGACGAACGGGCGAGGGGCGGTGGCCCAGTTCCGGTAAAATGATGGGCTGCAAAATCGCGTAGAGTCCGATCAAGACGAGAAAACTCATCGCGATCCGGCGGAGCGCGGTGTGCGACATCCGGTTGTTCAGCCAGTCCGCCGGCCACGCCCCCAGCATTACCACCGGCAAGAACATCAGCCCGACTCCCGCCGCTGACAGCACCACCGCTGGTTGAAACCGGTACGCCAGCCAGATTAAATTAGTGACGTTCGAGGTTGAGAAAATCGTCCACATCACGAGGCGGATGCGCTCGTTCGACCACTTGTGCGCCAACAACCACAACACCACCGGCGGCCCGCCCATGCCGGCCACGCCCGAGAGCAAGCCAAACAGCGTCATCGTGAGCACGCCCCAGAGTGGGTGCAGACGCTCGCGCGGTTCTGGTTGCCACCACGCCCGCAGAGCCAGCCCACCCAGCAGCAAGCAGCCGAAGACTTGGCCCAAGATTGCCTTGCCGACGAGCTTGCTCAACAGGAGATTGCCCACCGGTTGCATCGCGCAGCCGATGGCGATGAGCCACCAGAGTTCACCCCAGAGCAGTTCGTGTCGGGAACGCCAGATGCAGAACCAGCCGTGGACGATCACGCACGCGCCGACGATGGCCATGGCTTCGTACGGTTGCCAGCCAAGCAGCAACAGGACCGGCACGGCGAACAACCCGTAACCGAACCCAACGGTCGCCTGCAGCGTGCTGCCCGCAAACAGGACGATACCAACGTAGACGTATGGCAGGATGTCGCTCACCGCCGGTAGTGGCGCTCCGCCTGGCGCAGTTTCCGCCGGCAAATCTTCCGGCAGTCCTGCAGTCGTTGGACGTACAGATCAAACAAGTGTCGGAGCCATTCCTCGAAGGCGGCGCCGGCATAGCGCTTTCCGAAATGGGCGCGGACGCGGCGGCGCATGGCGGCGATGTCGCGGAGGGTCTGCCGCTGTTCCTTGAGGCGGCGCTGCCATTCGGTGGCGCAGGGCCGGAAATTCGCGGTGAAATAGTCGACTTCGAGCAGATTGAACTCCGCCCGGCGTTGCAACGCGAGCACGCGGGCCATCAACGCGATTCCGTCCCACTCGTACCGGTGGGCGCGGAGCTGGGGGGCGAGTTGGTCCATTTCGTCGGCGACTTGGAGTTCGAGCCGCCAATCGTCGCGGCAACGGCCGAGGGTGCGGATGAGGTGGTCAATCTTCTTGGCCGGCACGCCGGGCCAGAACGGCTTGGGTTTGGCGCCCATGGACTGCGCGGTCGCGGTTACCAACGGCCACTGCAGATCAATGCAGTAGTTGGGCGGACACCAACTGTTGCCACGCGCCCAGGAGGTGGCAATCTGGCCGAGTTGCCGGGTGCGTTTCACGGCGGTGGCCGCGCCGCGGATGTTCGAGAGCAAGGCGTTGTATGGCGGTAACACGGAGAGGTTGGCGCTGACCCGGGCCGCGCTGGCAAAAACCGCGCGCACGCCGCGGTCGGTCCAGATGTCGAGATGAAATCCCGGCACGTACAACCGGCCGCGTCGATAGGGCGCGAGGAGTTTTTGGATGGCCGGGGGATGATCTTCGGTGAATTGTGTGCCGGGGCCGATGGGCGGGGCGGCGGGATTTTCCGGTTCATCGAGCCAAGTGCGGCTGACGCGGACGCCACCGACGAACCGGCACCGGGGCGTCAGGCCACGGATCGGCGAGTAGTCCCAGGACGCGAAGATGCAGCGTTCCTGAAATTCGCGGAACGCGTCGGGCCGAAAATGATCTTCGAGCATGTCGGTCCAGATCATCGGCGTTTTGCCGGCGGCTTCGACGAGGGGGAGGAGGACGCGGAGATGATCGAGGAAGATGTCGAGCACGTCGCGGTTTTGGCGCTTTGCGGCGTCGCGCAACGCGAAGGCTTCGTCCATGCCGAGATGGATGTAGCGGCTGGCAGGATGCGCGGCGATGATTTGCTGGAGCAGGTCGGTGATGAGGCGGACAGCGCCGGGATCATCGGTGCGGATTGTGCTCGGATATGCCCGATTTTCCGCGAAGCGCCGGTACCGTTTCCACGCGAGCAGGTATTCGAGGTGTCCAAGACATTGCTGGAGGGGAATGATTTCGAGACCGTGGCGGTCGGCTTGGCGGAGGAAGGTTTGCAGGGTGGCGTGTGACCAGACACGCGTGCGGTCGGCGATGGCGTGTCCGCGGAACGGGAAGACGTCTTCATACTCGACGAGCACGGTGTTGATCTTCTGGCCGGCCAGGTCGGCGAGGTATTGTGGGATGTACGCGGGTTTGAAATTCATCCCCTTGAGGTCGAGATGGATTCCGATGATGGGCTTAGTGGTCATAGTGGCGGTGGGCTTGTTGGAGTTTGGCGCGGCAGATTGGCCGGCAGGCGCGCAGGCGTTGTTCGTGCAAAGCGAAGAGATGGCGGAGCCATTCCTCGAAGGCGGCGCCGGCATAGCGCTTTCCGAAATGGGCGCGGACGCGGCGGCGCATGGCGGCGATGTCGCGGAGGGTCTGCCGCTGTTCCTTGAGGCGGCGCTGCCATTCGGTGGCGCAGGGCCGGTAATTCGCGGTGAAATAGTCGACTTCGAGCAGATTGAACTCCGCCCGGCGTTGCAACGCGAGCACGCGGGCCATCAACGCGATTCCGTCCCACTCGTACCGGTGGGCGCGGAGCTGGGGGGCGAGCTGGTCCATTTCGTCGGCGACTTGGAGTTCAAGCCGCCAATCGTCCCGGCAACGGCCGAGGGTGCGGATGAGGTGGTCAATCTTCTTGGCCGGCACGCCGGGCCAAAATGTTTCCGCCTTCCCGATCAGCGGCCACTGCAGATCAATGCAGTAGTTGGGCGGACACCAACTGTTGCCACGCGCCCAAGAGGTCGTGATGTGGCCGAGTTGCCGGCTGCGGCGGACGGCGGCGTTGACGCCGGCCAGGTTGGCGCGGCGCGCATTGTACCGGGGGAGGACGGCGAGTTCCTCGCTGAGACGCACGGCGCTGATGGCGACAGCGTCGATACCGACCTTGCGCCAGTAATCGAGTTGGAACAGTGGGAGAAACATCTTGCCGCGCTGGTAGGGAGCGATGATGCGTTGAATTGCCGGCGGATAATCTTCGACGAACAATGTGCCCGGGCCGAGGGCCGGCGCAGCCGGGTCAGCGGGATCGTTCAGCCACGCGCGCCGGACGCGGTTGCCGCAGAATTTGCTGCGTGGACTGAGTTTGTCATGGGGCGCATAATCGCCAGTCGCGAGGCAGACGCGGCCACGGAATTCTGCGAGCGCGCCGGGACGGAAATGCGCTTCGATCATCGAACCCCAAATCATGGCCTTCTTGCCGGCGGCTTCGACGACCGGGAGAATGGCGCGGAGATGGTCGAGGAAGAGGTCGAGCGGGTCGCGGCCAAGTCGTTTGGCGGCGTGTGGCAACGCGTGGGCTTCGTCCATGCCGAGGTGGATGTACCGGCTGTCCGGATGCGCCGTGACGACTTGCCGGAGGAGGTGGGTGATGAGCGCCAAGCCGCGGGGATCAGCGAGGCGAATCGTGCTCGGATAAGCCCGGTCTTCGGCGAGCGGCCGGTACTGTTTCCAAGCGAGAATATATTCGAGGTGGGCGAGGCATTGTTGGAGCGGGATGACTTCGAGGCGGTGGCGTTTGGCTTCACGCAGGAACATCTGGAGCGTGGCCGGTGACCAGACGCGAGTCCGGTCGGCGGCGATGTCGAGTCCGCGGAAGGGGAAGACATCTTCGTATTCGACAAGCAGCGTATTGATGCCCTGCCGGGCCAGGTCGGCGAGATATTGGGGGATGTACGAAGTCTTGAAGTTCATCGCCTTGAGGTCGAGATGCAGACCGTTGATGAAGGGCGATGTTGATTTCATACGTGTGAGTCGGATGTCATCCACTCTATTCGGTGCGGGTGGATTGTCAATTTCATCCTTGCCCGGTCGCCATCCGCTTCGTAGTTTCGCCTGACTATGAAACCGATTCGCGTTGGAATTATCGGCCAAGGTCGAAGTGGCCGGGACATTCACGGAGTATATTTGGCCACCGACCCGCGCTACAAGATCGTCGCCGTTGTGGATGCCATCGCCGGCCGGCGTCAGCGCGCCACGAAGGAATATCAGTGCGCCGCCTACCGGGATTACCACGCGTTGCTGAAACGTCAGGACATTGACTTGATTGTGAATGCGAGTTTCAGCCACCAGCACGCGCCGATCAGCTTGGAGTGTTTGCGGGCCGGGTTTCATGTCCTCTGCGAGAAACCGCTGGCGGCGCGGGCAAAGGAAGTGGATGGTTTAATCGCCGCCGCCCGCCGCGCCGGCAAGGTGTTGGCGGTGTTTCATCAATCGCATTTTGCACCGCACTTTCAGCAAATCCGCAAAGTCATCGACTCCGGTGTGCTGGGGCGCATCGTGCAGGTTTCCATCGCGTACAACGGTTGGGCGCGCCGGTGGGATTGGCAGACGTTGACCGGCTTCAATGCCGGCAGTCTGCTGAATACCGGGCCGCATCCGCTCCATCAGGGACTCGTCCTTTTCGGGGATGCCATGCCCAAAGTCACCTGTTTCATGGATCGAACCGATGGCTCGTATGGCGACGCGGAGAATCACGTCAAAGTCATTTTCGCCGGGGCCGGGCATCCGTTGGTGGACATCGAGGTTTCGAGTTGCTGCGCGTATCCGCCGGTGACTTTCAATGTCTATGGCACGCGGGGTGGGTTGAAGGCGACCGCGGGCAGCGTGGAATGGCGGTATTTTCGCTGGGAGGCTGCGCCGCGGCACAAAGTGACTGCTGTGCCGGTGCGCAATGCGGATGGAACACCGGCGTATCCGGTTGAGTCCTTGCCGTGGCAGACCGGCGTCTGGCCTGAAACCGGGCCGGCTGCCGACGCAACGAAGACCGGCTATTCGCCTGCCGCCGCCGCGACGACGAGCATGACCGGCGTTTACTACGACCGGCTGTACGAAACATTGACGCGTGGCACGCCTATGGAAACCTCACTGGAACTGGCGCGCCGCCAGATTGCCGTCATTGAAGAATGCCAACGGCAAAATCCGCAGATCTACGGCAAGCGCGCGAAGAAAAAATCAGGCCGTTAGTTCGCGGAACCACGCGAGATTGTCTTTGAGCCGCTCGAGTAACGGTTGGTCGGTGGAAAAATCCTCAAAGAAAATCCAGCCGTCGTAGCCGCTGGCTTTGAGTTCCTGAATGACCTGTGGCCAGTCCACGATGCCTTCGCGCAACGGGGCAGCTTGTTTTTTCCACTGCCGGCAACCATTGACGATTTCGCCCGGCAGGCACCGGGTGTTTTTGGCGTGGACTTCCGCGAGATATTCGCCGGCAATGTCCAACGCCATCTTGTAGGTCTCGCTGCCTTCGTAAACCTGATTGGCCGGATCCCACATGATGCCGACGTGACGTGGGTCGAGTCCCTCCAGAATTGCGCGCGCTTTCATGACGGAGGGCCCGAGTTGGCCCATGTGGGTTTCGATGACGACGCGGACGTTGTGCTTGGTGGCCAACTCGGCGAGCTGCGCGTAGTTGGCGCGCGCTTGTTTGAACAAATCCCAGTACTTGCCGGGCTGGCGGCCGTAGCTACCGGCGGAGATGCGGACGTTTTTCGCGCCGATGGCCGCCGTGGCGCGCATGTGCAACTCCGCTTCTGCAAACGTGCAGGTATCGATCGCGATGTACGCGCCCAGCGAAGGCATCGCGAGGCCGGTCGCCTTCAATTCCGGCGCGCGCCGAATGATCTCCTCGGCAGTCATCGTGGTGCGGTTGCCGGACCAGAAGCTGGGCTTCGTCTTATCGCCGGTGTCGGTGGTGCAACGCCACTCAACACCGTCGTACCCGAGTTGTTTCAGGAGTGCGGCGGCTTCGAGCGGTTCGTAGTCCGGCAGGGAAACGGAGAAAATTCCAAGCTTCATCAGAGTCCTTTCGTTGATCAACGGATGCGGAGCTGGCGCAGGTTCTTCGCGAGAATGCGCTCCATTCCTTTTTTGAGTCGGCCCGGCCAACCAAAGATCGCGTGGCATTCCACTTCGTAGCCGCCTTCCGGCAACATGGCCGACGTGGGCAAATACATGGCGTCACCGTTACTGTAACCGAGCGCAAAAGTCACGCCTTTCGGGAATTGCCGGCGCATGGCCAGGCCGTGGGCGGCGACGACTTCGCCTTCGAGCGCGACGAGGCGCAAGTCAAGGCCGAGTTGGATTCCCTGCAACAACAACGGCACCTGTGTCGGCGTCGTTCCACAGTGTTCCCGGCGTTCTTCGAGGTCGAGCCACTCCCGCAATTTTTCATCGCCGGTATTGTGCCAATATCGGCGGGCTGCCGGCAACGCGAGTTCCCGCTTCAACATCTTGGGAGTCCACAACTTGTCGAGCGGCCAGAACATCTCGCGCAAATCGGTCCGCAACTGCGGGCGCACCGGCTTGAGTTTGACGGCGCGGACTTCGGCGGCGAGTTGCCGGCCGATGGCCTGGGTTTCGGGCCAGCCGGAATCCCAGTTCCAAGCGTCGCCGTGGGCGAGTTGGGCGGGCCGGGAATCGCCGCAGGTGCCCTGCAAGAACATGCCGTGGTCGGGATCCAGTTCCTGGATCGCCGCGCCGGGGAAGTCGGCGGAAATCGTGTGACCCCGGAAGGAGACCGGGTGGGTCGAGATCGAGAAGACCAGCGCAATCGTCCGGTTGCGCCGGTCGGCGAGACGAACGACCGGCAGCGCATCGTTGACCAGACCGGCGGGATTGGGGGCGCTTTGCATGCGCCCCTTGATCAGGCGCCGCCGACTGATGGGGATGCGGGTTGTGCCGGTGCCGGCGGTGAGGGTGGCCGGGCGGGCGTTGGCTTTGGCGGTGCGTGCGGCTTGGACGACGGCGGCTTGAACTTTTTCAAGATAGACTTCGTCGGCCGGCTTGGTCAGTCCGCGGAAGAAATTCCACGAACGCGGGCCGGCATGAGTGTGCGAGGCGTTGAGCAGAATCTGGTGGGGCAGCAGGTGTAGTTCCCGGCCCAGCACGCCTTTGAACCGGTCGGCATCGCGGCGGCCAATGAAAATCAGGTCAAACGCGAGAATCAGGACTTCCTCCGTCCGTTGGTTGAGGTAGAGTGCCCGCACGAACAATGGATCGTGAATCACGGTGCAACCACCGGCGGCATCGCGTTGGCCCCAGCCGATCATCGGGGTGCCGAGCGGCGGGGTGATATTTGACTTGGCAAATCCTGCATGCATTTCGTAGCTTCTTCTCATCCGTATGAGATTAGTGGTTCTGTGCGCTTTGGGAAAGAAAAACTATGAGCTTTTTTTTTGACGCTTTGACGATGGTCGGGCCCCGACCCAAGAAGCCCATCCAAATGCCGTGGCGGCTGGAGGATGTGTTATCCGACATGGAGTTGTGCTCGATCTCGGGTGCGTTGGTGGCCTCGACCATGTCAGTGAATTATGAACCGATGTACGCCAACCGGCAACTCTGCGACTGGCTCAAAGCGCATGATCATCTGTTCCCGGTTTGGAACGTGATGCCGGCGGGGACGGGCGAGTTCCCGGCGCCGCGCGAGTTGGAGAAACTGCTGCGCCAGCACAACGTCCGCGCCGTGACCATCTGCCCGGTCAGCAACGGTTGGGACTGGTTTGGGTCTGCCGCGCAACCGCTGTTGCGTTGGCTTGCGCAGAAGAAAGTGCTGACCATTTTGCACCACGGCGAAGTGCAGGGTGACTGGCCGGGCCTGGACCAGTTTCTCGCCGGGAACCGGCGCTTGCCGGTGTTGTTGACGGGCGCGAGTTGGGCCAGTCAGCGGTTTGTGATTCCGCTGCTCGAAAAGTATTCCAATCTGCACATCACCTTCGACTCTTTCCAGATCAACTACGGCATTGAAGACCTCGTCGCACGCGGTCTGGAGAATCAACTGCTCTTTGGGTCGAATGCACCGGTCATGTCCATCGGCGCGCAGCGGGCCTACATTGATTACGCGGCTGTGCCAGCCAAAGTGCGGGCGAAAATCGCCGGTGGAAACTTGATTCGTTTGCTGCACGGGCAACGCCCGCCTCGCGAACGCGAAAACAAATCCGAGGACAAAATCATGGCGGCGGCACGCCGGGGGGAACCGTTGCCGGTGCCGGTGATTGATTTCCACATGCACATCCTCCGGGAAGGCATGCAGGGTGGGGGCGGGCGCAACCGGATGACGAACGGCGGGCCAAAGGGCACGTTCGCGATGTTGCAGCGGTTCGGCTGTGTCGGCGGCGGGTTCATGAGTTGGGACGCGATTGTCGGCTGCGATTCCGAGGGCGGCAACGCGTGCGTGAAGGAAGCGCTCGATGCCGCGCCGCGCGGCTATTGGGGGCTCGGCACGTTCAACCCGACGCATTTTTCCCAGGACGAAATGCGCCGGCAGATCCGCGAGTTGTATCAGGATCGCCGCTTCATCGGCATGAAGCCGTATCACACCTACGGCTTGACCTACGATCATCCGCGCTACGATTGCTGGTGGGAATATGGTAACGCGCACCAACTCTACGCCGGCATCCATCGCAACCGGCTCGACTTCTCCGAAGTGAACACCCTCGCGAAGAAATATCCGCGCGTCCGCTGGGTCGTGTACCACTGCGGGATGCGCTACGACGTAGCCGACGCCGCCATCGAGTGCATGAAGCAATTTCCGAACGTCTACGCTGAGTTGACTTACACCAGCGTGACGGCCGGGGTGATCGAATATCTCGTCCAACACGCCGGCGCCGACCGCGTCGTCTACGGCAGCGACCTGCCGATGCGCGATCCCCGGCAACAACTCGGCTGGGTGGTGTACACGAAACTGCCGGTCGCGGTGAAAGCCCGCCTCCTCGCCGGTAACGCCCTGCAGATCATCAAACCCAATCTCCCATACTTGCCGCCGCACAATCGCCCCGCAATATGAGCCGGCAACCCAATATTGTTCTGATTGTTCCCGACCAGATGCGTGGGGATGCGTTTGGCAGCGCCGGGCAGCCGGCGGTGCTCACGCCGAATCTGGACGCGTTGGCAGCCGGCGGCGCGTGGTTTACGCGAGCGTACTCGCCGTGTCCGAGTTGCATCGCGGCGCGGCGGTGCCTGCTGTCGGGCCGCACCGCGTTTCACAACGGCCTCGTCGGATACAAGGAAGGGGTGACTTGGAAACCGCCGTTCACACTGCCGGGACTGCTGGCCGCGGCGGGATACCAGTCGGTTCACATTGGGCGCACGATGCATCAGCATCCGCATTCCAACCGGTTCGGCTACACGCAAGTGTTCGACGAACAAGCCTACTTGGAGTTCATCGCCGCCGAACTGCCGGGCGGACGCCGCCAGCTTAGCGCCCACGGCATCGGCGTCAACGGCTGGCCGGCGCGCCCGTGGCATGTCGCGGAGCGGTTTCATCAGACGAATTGGGCGGTGGATCGGACGCTGGATTTTCTGGAGGCGCGCCGGGGGAAACGCCCGCTGTTTTTGTCGGTCGGCTTCAGCGCGCCGCATCCGCCGTTGACGCCGCCGGCGTTCTATTTTGACCGGTATCTGCGGCAGGCGCTGCCGGCACCGGTCGTTGGGGAGTGGGCGGAACCGCCGGGCGCACATCGGCGGGTTGAGTCGGAGCGCGTGCATCTGACCGGCGAAGCGTTGCGGTCGTGCCAGGCGGGCTACTTTGGGTTGATCAATCATCTGGATGATCAGTTAAGCCGGTTGTTGAGCGGCTTGAGCGGGCTCTCGGGGGAGACGTATGTGTTTTTCCTGAGTGACCACGGCGAGATGCTCGGCGACCATTATCTGTTTCGGAAATGTTTCCCGTACGAGGGGGCAGCGCGGATTCCGTTCCTGCTCTGCGGTCCCGGCATTCCCGCCGGTTTCGTCAGCGACCAGCCGGTGGGACTCGAAGACGTTTTGCCGACGGCGCTCGAACTGGCGGGACTGACGATTCCCGGCGCGGTGGACGGCCGGAGTCTGCTGCCGTTGCTGCGTGGGCAGCCGGCTTGGCGTGAGTATTATCATGGCGAACACGCGAAGTGTTACGCGTCGGAGCACGGCAATCATTTTCTGACGGATGGCCGCGCGAAGTATTGCTGGTACGCGCAGAGCGGCCGGGAACAGTTGTTTGATCTGGTGAATGACCCGCACGAGACGCGCGACTTGGCCGGCGACGGAGCGCGTGTGTCGGTCTGGCGCAAGCGGTTGATTCAGGAACTCAAGAAACGGCCGGAAGGCTTTACGGACGGCAAACGGCTGCGCGCTGGTCGGCCGTATCCCGCGGTGGTGGCCGCATG
The DNA here is from genome assembly GCA_022072455.1 of Verrucomicrobiia bacterium. Classification (GTDB taxonomy): domain Bacteria; phylum Verrucomicrobiota; class Verrucomicrobiia; order Palsa-1439; family Palsa-1439; genus CAINDI01. Next base: position 110,731 of record JAJVHY010000014.1, read on the forward strand.
AAATGGATTCAACCGTGGGTGTTTTTCGCGTTGGTTTTACCGGCGGTGGCGGATTGGCCGGCGGGCGCGGAATACCGGTTGGAATGGCAGTTCGCACCGGTGGCGACCACGCAGTTTGCGCGGGTGCCTGACTACCGGCGGTTTGGCCAGTTGATCGGGAAACTTTCCGTCGTCGCCGACGAAGCCGGCAAGCCGACGACGTGGGCGGTGCGGACTGGCGACGACGGGAAACCGGAACTCTGGTTTCAGGTCGCGCCGCAACGCCGGTACTTCACGTATTGGGGAAAATCGTTGAAACCGAGCGCCAGTGGTGAGGTGCCGGAAATCGGCAGCGACGCGGCCGTGGCCACACCCGGCGAAATGCAACGTCCGCCAGTCTGGCGCGTGAAGAACGGGCTGTTGGAGCAGCTGACGCGCGGGAAAAACATGCTTTTGATATCGCAGCCGGTCTTCACGAATTTCGAGTTGAGTTTTCGCGTGAAGACGGACGCGCTGGCCGGCGTTGTCGTGCGGGCGCAACCGGAAGATCCCGATGTCAGTGGAATTTATTGGTTGGTCGGGAAAGACGAAAATAAACTCTGGGGGGCGCTGCCGGATGCGACGCCGGGGCCGGGCTTGGTGGCGCGGGAGTGGAATCAGTTCAAGGTCACGGCGCAGGGGCAAAAGCTGAGTTTCAGTCTGAACGGCGCAGTGTCAAAAACAGTGGAGTTGCCGGAGGGCGTCGCGGAACGGGGTGTGATCGCGTTGGCGACGCATGGTGGGCCGGCGCAGTTTGCGGACGTGCGCGTCGTGGCTGCCGGCCGGGAAGTGTTCGCCGACAATTTTGCCGGCCGCGAAGTGGCCGCGACCCGCTGGCGCAATCCCGACGGCAACACGTGCCGCGGTTTCGTGCGGGTGGTGAACACCGGCAACCAGCCGACCCCGTACGAGATGAACCTCGCGTTCCATCGCGATCCGTGGGTGCGCCGGGGTGTGCCGTTGGACGAGAAACCGACCCCAGTCGGCGAGGCGACAGCGTGGTTGTATCCCGCCGACACGCTGCCGCGCGCGCCGTTCACGGTGACGATCCGGGGTGGGGAGGGGCGGGCGGAATACTTTTCGGCGTTGAGCGATACGGTCCCGCTGCGCACATTGCCGGCGACGGAGCCGGTGGAGTTCCAGCGGATGAGTGTGTACCGGGCGGAGGACTTGCCGTCGGACAGCGAGTTGGGACAGGCCACGCTGGCCGCGGTGCAGGCGATGCAGTTCAAAGGCAAGGCCCCGGCGCGGTTCCCGACCGGCTACCCCGAGGGCAACGAATTCGACTTGCGTGCGGGCCGGGTGCTCGGATTCAACGCGGTACATGGCGTGCCGAAGGCGGAGATATTCAACGCGCTTGGATTCAAATTCATCTACGGTTACACGCACCTGCTCACGGCCCGTGGCAAAGGCGCGGGGTACCAGCACGATGTGAACCGGGCGGAGATGGAAACACTCGCGGCGCGGTACCGGCAGGCGGGATTGCTTGACCGGGTTTACTTGATCAGTGTGTTCGATGAGCCGGGGTTGAGCATTAAGAAGTCCCTCGAAAAAGGGCTCGGTAACCTCGAAAAGGATCCGTCAGCTTGGACGCAGATCCTTAGTGCCGCCGGGCTGAAACCCACCGACTTGGAGCGCCCGGAGATCGAGTCCACGAATCTCTGGGCGCGCGTCCGCGGCTGGAAGGCCGACGAACGCGCCGCCAATCCGCTCGGTGTGTACCGGACGATGCGCGTGTTCCAGTCCATCTACGCGACGCGGTTCGGGAACGCGCGGACCGCGATCCGTGCCGCGTTCGGCACCAACGTGCTCGTCACCGCCAACGTCCACGCCGATCATTGGTTTCGCGGCACGCTGACCGACATTGAGCCGTGGCAGCTTTATTCCGAACTCGAAGCCCTCGATGTCCCGCGCGCCTGCGATTACTTCGTCGGCTGGCCGCAAAACGAGGAGTACCTGATTGACTCCATGCGCTGCGCGCTCCGGCCGCATGACAAGCCGGTGGATGCCTACCTCGCCGCGCAAGCCAGCTATCTCAGCCGGTCGCCGACCAGCCTGAAACTCCGGGCCTTCTCCGCAATCGGGGCCGGCGCGCGGTCGTTGTCATTCTACGAATGGGGGCCGCGGCGGTTCGCGACGGAGAACTGGTATGACACCGACCGGCGGCGGCTGCGCGTCATTGGTGAAGTCAATCATGCCGTGGGGTGGGTCGAGGACATCCTGCTGGAGGGCCGCCCCCGCCAATCCACGGTGGCAATTTTATTCTCGCGCGCGAGTGAACTTTGGGAAGCGCTGGACGGCGAGCGCGCCGAAGCCAACGAACGCCGGCAACTCTTTCATCTGTTGCGCGGCCTGCATCAGCAGCCGGACTTCCTGCACGACGAGTTCCTTGCCGACCTCGACCAGTACCGGGTAATTTTTCTCACGCAAAAGTGCATGGCCAAATCCGTTGCCGACCGGCTCCGCGCGTGGGTGGAGCGCGGCGGCAAGCTGATCGCCTCCGGTGAATGCGGCACGCGCGACGAATTGGGCCGACCGGCGCAGTTTCTGACGGGAAAGGTGATTCAAGCGGAGCGACTCGGGCAAGCGTATCATACCGGCACGAAGCTGGAGAACGACGTTCTCGTCGGGATGAATGCCGCCGTGCGCGACCGGGTGGCGCAGTGGTTACCGGCGCCGTTCTGTGCGACGGACCATCCGTTGATCGGCGCGCGGCTCATTGACAGTCCCGCCGGCAGCGTCGTGGTGATCGTCAACAGCACCGGCGAACCGCGCGTGGACAAGGTGCGGGTCACGGTGCAGAAAGCCGGCGTGAAACGCGTCGAAAGTCTGGAGCAGGGACTGCTGAACTTCAAAACCAAGAACGACACGGTGAGCTTCGAGCTGCCGGTACAGTTGACCGATGTCGTGCTCATGAGGAACAACGATGATTGATGGCACCAAGACAACATTTGATTGGCAGGCGAGCGCGACGGACATCGCGGTCTTGCCGGTCGGCTCGTTCGAGCAGCACAGTTCGCATCTGCCTTTGTTGACCGATGATATTCTGGCCGAACACTTCGGCCGGATGGCGGCGGAAGAACTCGATGCGGCGTTGCTGCCAGTGATGAATTTCGGGACGTGTTTCGAGCATTCGGCGTTTCGCGGTTCGGTGACGCTGCGGCCGGAAACGCAGATGGCGATTGTTCGCGATGTGGCCGCGGCAGTGGAGCGACACGGGTTCCGGTTTCTCGTGATCGTGAACAGCCACGGTGGCAATTTCAGCTTGTTGCCACCGGCCCGTGAAATCAACACGCAGAATCGGCCCCTGAAAGTCGTGTTGGTCAACTGGTGGGAGTATTGCGACCCGGATTGCGTGTCGGACAAGATCCCCATCGCAGGCGAAGTCCATGCCGGCGCGTGGGAGACTTCGATCATGCTGGCGTTGCGCCCTGAACTCGTCGGAAACGACCGGCGCGATCGGGTGGTGGATCCAACTGATCCACTGCCGTTGGTGCAGCGGGATTTGACAATGTTCGGCTCCGGGCATCTCGCGCCGGGCGGTGCCATTGGGCACCCCTCGAAAGCTAAAGTGGAGATCGGGCAGGCGGCGTTGCGCTCGATTCGGCAGAACCTTGGCCGGTATCTGCGCGACCGGATTGCGCGGTTGCGAAAGAACCCGATTTACTGAAGTGACGCGGCACTCCGCCGACCAGTTGAAGCACAACTTCAAGGAGTGGCAGGACGAACTGAAACGGTTGGGTCAAGAATGAACAAGAGTGTATTTTTTGCCGAGAAGTCAGGCGACTGCAAATTTCGCGAGCCATGGGTTGCCGCCGCGGCGCGGTGGTTCGCCATGAACGACGAGCAGTTGCGTGGGCTGATGTTCGACGCGCAACCGTTGCGGGCGTATCACGTCTGCTCCGACGGCAGTTGCCCGGCGTGCGGCGTCGGGATGCCGACGTTTGCGTGGCAGTGGGATGCGTGGGGCGCGCCCGGCAAGGCGCTTTGTCCGCATTGCGGTGAGAAATTTCCGAATGAGAAATTTCCCGACGACGGCAACGGGTATTTCGATGGGAAGAAGCGGTATTACTTCACGGCGGGGTGGTTGTTGTGGGGGCAGTGGCACCGGGTAGTGTTGGCGGGTGTCCGGCATCTGGCGGCGGCGTACGTTGTCAGTGGCGAGCGTGAGTACGCACGGAAGGCCGGCATTCTCCTGGAGCGCATTGCGGAAGTATATCCGACGTTCGATTTCAGCACGCAGGGGTTGATTTACGAAAAACGCGGCAGCCACGGGTACGTGGACGTCTGGCATCATGCGGCGCCCGCGACGCGGGAGTTGGCGTTGAGCTACGACGCGGTGCGGGAGGTCTTACCGGCGGCGGTGTGTGAGAAAATTGAGGTTGGCATTTTGCGCGATGCATTGGCCAACCGGCATAAGATTCGCACGAATTTTCCGCAGGATTGGTTTGCGTTGCTGACGTTGAAGGCGGTGCTGGGAGAGCCGTATCGGGACGAGCTCGATGAAGTGTTGGAACGCGCCGCCGCCGTGGACGGGACGACCGGCGAGAAGGGCATCGCCAATTACACGTCGTACAACTGCGCCGCGACCGGCGAAATGTTGGCGCTGTTCGCGCGGATCGAACCGAACCTGTACCGGGATGCGTTGCGGAAACATCCGAAGCTGGCACAGACGTTCCGCTTCCATCTCGATACGTGGTGTCTCGGCCGATATTACCCGCTGGTTGGCGACACGCATTGTTTCGGGTTGCCGGTCGAACGGTACATCGGCGTCGAGTTGCCGAAGCGGGCGGAGGAGTTGGAAGGCTGGCAGATTTTCCCCGAACGCTTGCTGCGGCCGGACATGTGTGAGTTTCTGAAGGACTGGTCCGAAGCGACCGGCGACCCGGCCTACGCGCAGATTGCCCGCGGCGAGCCGGTCCAGGTCGGAAGCGTGAACAAATCGGAGTTCAAGCTCGCGATCCTGCGGTCGGATGAAGCGGCGTTGTGGCTGAATTACGAGGGCGGCGGCGCGCACGGACATTGCGATCAGATGAACCTCGGCTTGTTCGCGCACGGACTCGATCTGTTGCCGGACTTTGGTTACCCGGCCGTGCACAAGGGCGGGTGGATGAACCCGACGTTCATGTGGTATCCGATGAGCGCGGCGCACAATACGGTTGTGGTGGACCGGCAAAATCAGCCCCATCTCGACGGCCGGCTCACGCAGTGGGTCACGCAGCCCGGCTTCCAAGTCATGCGCGCCGAAACCGTGCCGCAGCCGGCGCCGATAACTGGCGAGCATTTTGGATTTTATCTCACGACCCCCGGCAGCATCAGCAACGTGCGCTGCAACGGCGTCGAAATCAGTTCCGATTGGCGCGTAATTGATGGCGAATGGCGCATCGAGAACGGTCGGTTAACCGGGCATGGGCAGATTTTGTGTACGCGGAAATTCCCTGGCAACCAACGTGTCGAGTACGATGCGACAACGAACGTCGCCAAACCGTGTGATCTGAGCGCGTTTCTCAAGGCGGGCGAACGCGGGTTAAACACCGGAGTTTTCTTCGGCTTCGGCGCAAAACACAACGAGAGTTCCTACATCATCTACAATTGGCAAGCGTCGCGGTACCGCGAGGCGTGTCAGTCGTCGGTGGTCATCCAGCCCGGCCAGTTGCATCGCGTGGTCTGTGAGATTGACGGCGCAATGCTCCGGCATTGGGTGGACGGTGCGTTGATCCAGAGTTGCGCCAATGACGGGTTCGGCCACGTCCCCGGCGCGACCACCGGCAAAGTGTTCGCGCGGACCGTGGGGTTGGCGGAGGCCGGTTACATCGTGGATTTGTTTCACGTCAAAGGCGGCCGGGAACACTGCAAGTTTTTCCACAGCTACTACGGCACGGTGGCAACGGATTTGAAACTGCAACCCGCCGCGGAATTCGGTCACGGGACGTTGCTGCGCAATTTCCGGCACGACCTGCAACCGAAGCCCGGCTGGACTGTGGATTGGGCAATCGAAGACCGGCACAAAGTCTTGCCGGCGGGCAAACAGGTCCGGTTGCGCTACACCGATCTCACCGAGGGCGCGGAGGCGCACTTGATGGAGGGTTGGGTCGCGGTCGACAGCTACAACTCCGACGCGGAAGCGTGGATTCCGTTCGTGATGACACGGCGCGTGGCGGAGGAGAGTTGGTTTGTCGCGGTGATTGAGCCGTACGAGGGCGCGCCGAATGTGACCGGGATCAAACGAAAGGGGAGCAGTCTGGAAATTCGATTGCGGAATGGACGCCGGGATGTCGTGCGTTGGAATGACGAAGGAGAAATGAGCCGTGATTAAGGTGCCGTTGCCGAAGACGCGCGCTCCACTCGTGAACACGCCGTTGACACCGGTCGGTCGCGACGCGAACGGGAATGAGCAGTTCTGGATTTCGAGCGTGAGCCAGCTCTGGGGGGCGATGGGGTTGGTCGTGGACGAGTGGGGTGCTTGCCGGAAATACTCCTTCCGCGCCGAGCACAAATGCTTCTACAGCGCCATCCGGGATGTTGACCAACCAAACGTCCTCTGGCTGGCCGGTTCGTTGGATTACTGGGTGCGGCTGGACATGCAGACCGGCAAGTGGAACGAATACGCGACCGGCTTGCCCCGGACCCGCACAACGTCGGGGGCCCGGTATGACGCGCAGACCGGCAAGATTCTCAACGTCGGCAAGCCGTACATCGGCCGCGCCGGTTACTCCAAACCGGTCGCCACGGTGTTCAGTATCCGAGAACGCAAGCTCGTCAAAACCATCGAACTGCCGTTTGACGAAGGGATTTTCACCTGGTCATCGTTCCCCGACGGCGACGGCCGGCACACACTGCTGTTGGAGTGGCCAGGCCTGCGGTTGCTCCATTGGGATCCAGCGACCGACGAAATCGAACACACACCCTTGCCGCCGGGACCGGATCCGGAGTTGACGCACCGGCAAGTCAGCGACGACCGCGGGCGTTGGTATTTTCCTGAACGCGGCTGGTATGACCCGCGCACCCGGCAATTCGAGAAACCGGCGTGTCCACCCGAACAGGAGCTGCTGTGGTTCGGCCGGCATGGCGACACGATTTACGGCGGCAAAGTCAGTGCTTGGGACACGCGCACCGGGAAAGTGACGCGCAAGCTGACGATCCCCGACGGCACGCCGTTGGGCGTAAATCTGACGACGACTGGCAAGCTCGTGACGGTGAGCATGTTCGGTATTTTCTACCGGTACGACCTCGCGACCGGCGCGCTGGAAGCGACGCGGGTCTTGCCAACGGACGAGTATGGTGTCAACGAGGCGTTGTGCCGCATCGACAAGGACCGCGTCATCGGCGCGCCGTACATCAGCGCGCAGTTTTGGACGTTGAACCTGCGCACGAAGCAGGGCGAGAACCATGGCCGGGGACAGACGGTCGGCGGCCAGATTTGCCATCTCAAGAATGTGCGCGGCAAAATCTACATGGCGGCGTATGTGACCGGCGAGTTGATGGAGTACGACCCCGACCGGCCGACGAACTTCCCCTACAATCCGCGCATCGTCGCCGCCGCGCCGGGCGGGGTGCGTCCGAATTCGCTCACGACCGATGGAACGCGCGTGTTTTACACCTGCAACAAAGGCCCGGAACTTGGTTCGGTATTCACGCGGTACGACACGAAGACCGGGCGCGTGGAGTACCGGCAGGATTTGCTGCCGGCGCAGGCGTTGCACGGACTGGTGTATGACAAACGCAGCCGGTCGGTGGTGTGCGGCTCGACCATGCACGCGGACGGCAAGAGTCGCGTGCCGAAGAGTGACCGGTGCTTCTTTGCGCGGATTGATGCGGACGAGTTGGTCGTGAAGGAATGCGCGCCCGCGCCGGCAGGGGTGGAGTTGGCCGAGGTGCTCGGCGCGCTCGACGCAAATCGCTGGCTGTGCCGGGTGACGCTGAACCAGCCGGGCTTGCCGGTGCGCTGGACGGTCTTGGAGCGCGACAATTTTGCCGGCATCGAGCACGCGACCTTGCGCGAGTTTCCGGCGCAGTGCCATGGCATCCTCTCCACCGGCAAGCCTGGCAAGTTTCTACTGAACATCAGCGACCGGCTCGAAGTTTGGGACATGAAACGGGAGATTTCCCTGGGCACGGTGTTCCGCCCGTATGACACGGCGCGGATTGATGGCTATCACCTGTTCATCGAAGGCGACGATCTATTCGTGATGCGGTCGCGCGAACTCGTGGTGGTCGAGAAATGCTTTAAGGATATATGAAAACAGCGAGTGTCTTTTTTCCGGCCGCACGCGTGGCGCAGTTGGCGGCATCCGCCAAAACCAACCCGGCCGTCGCACAACGCCAGGCTGAGGCGGTTGCGGCATGCGGACCGTGGCTGAAGCTGTCAGACGCGGAACTGCGCGGGTTGATGTTTGGGAACACGATCACCCGGTCGTGGCATGTGTTGTCGGACGGAAACTGCCCGACTTGCGGGAAGAACGTGGCGATGCTGGGCTGGGAAACCGACGCTTGGGCGCATCCTTGGAAGGTGCTCTGTCCGCATTGCAAGGACACGTTTCCAAAAAACGATTTCGAGAAGTTTTACCGGTCCGGCCTCGATGAGGCCGGGATCTTTCAGCCCGCGCGCGCGGACCGGTCGGTGTTGGGCCCCGGCATTGTGGACGACGGCGAAGGGTACGTCGTGGGCGACAAACGGTGGCGGTTCATTGGCTACTATTTGATTTGGGGGCATTGGTGGCAGGTGGTCATGGCCGGGGTGCGCAATCTGGCGGCGGCGTATGTGTTGACCGGCGACGCGGAGTACGGGCGGCGCGCGGGTGTGCTGCTGGAGCGCGTGGCGGAGTTGTATCCGACATTCGATTTCCGAACGGAAGGCCGGGTGTACCAGCAGGCCGGCAATCGCGGGTACGTCACCGTCTGGCACAACGCCTGTCACGATGCGCGCGTTCTCGGGCTGGTGTTCGATCAGGTGTTCGCCAGTCTCACGCCCGCGCAACGCGAGAAAGTTGAAACGCGCATTCTTCGCGACACGATCGCCAACCGGCCGAAGATCGAAAGCAATTATCCGGCAACCGACGTGGCATTGCTGACGTTGCACCTGGTGTTGGGGTGGCCGGACAATCGTGCGGAAGTGTTTGCGATGCTCGACCCGGTCGTGCGCAAAGCCACCGCCGTGGATGGCGTGACCGGCGAGAAGGGCATTCCGGGGTACGCGGTGCACGGGCCGGATGACATGGCGAAGGTGCTTGCGCAGTTTGCGCTGTTGGATGAGAGCGTGTTGCGCGAGGTGTTCCAGCGCTATCCGCAACTCCACAAGCTGTTCCGGTTTCATATTGATACGTGGTGCTTGGAGAACTATTACCCGCGCATCGGCGATGAGGGGTATTTCGGCAAACGCATCCCAAATCATGCCGGTGTGCGTTGGATGACGTCGCCGGAGAAATCTCTGAAGATGGGCGTGCCGGAATTGAAGCCGTCGTACTTTACGTTGTTCTGGCGGCTGTACGAAATTACCGGCGATCCCGCGTTCGTGCAGATTCTCTATCGCGCGAACGGCAACAAGCTCGACGGCCTGCCGCACGACATTTTCACGGCGGATGCCGGCGAGTTCCAACGCAAGGTGCGGGAAGTTCTCTCGCGCGCGGGGACGGAGCTGCAGCTCGACAGCGTGAACTTCGAGCAGTGGCATCTCGGCATTCTGCGGTCCGGCCAGACGGCGGCGTGGATCAGTTACGACGCGTGGGGACTGCACGCGCACGCCAGCGGCATGAACCTCGGCCTGTACGCCAAGGGGCTCGACCTCATGGCCGACAATGGTTATCCGCCGGTACAGTTCGAAGGTTTCAAGGGCAAACGCTTCGACTGGTACTGGAGCACTGCTGCACATAACACCGTCGTCGTGGATGGTCGCAGCCAGCAGTTCTTCACCGGCAAAACAACACTCTGGGACCGCGGAAAAGATTATCAGGTAATGCGGTTCGCCCCCGACATGCAGCCGGTCAAGCTCACGAACGAGCACGTTGGTTTTTACCTCACCACGCCCGGCACGATTCGCGATGTGAAAATCTGCGGCCAGTCGGTCGCCGATTCCGAATGGAAGATTCTCAATGGCGAATGGCAGGTGGCCGGCGGGCAGTTGACCGGCAAGGGACTGATCATGTGTACGCGCCGGTTTCCCGGTCCGCAACGCGTCGAATACCGGGCGCAGACCGACGATCCGAACCCGTGCGATTTGAGTGCGGTGTTGATGATGAACGAGCGCGGACTGCAAAGCGGCGTGTACTTTGGGTTCGGTTCGTACAACAATCAGTTCTCGATCATCTCGCACGACTGGCGACCAGCCCGTTTTCGCGGCGCGGCGCAGGCGGACGCCCGGATCACCCCCGGCAAGCTCCACCATCTTGTCTGCGAATGCGATGGCCGGCACCTCCGGCATTGGGTGGACGGGCAGCCGACAATGGAACTGACCAATGATGGGATGCCGCATCTGACCGGGCCGACGGAGAAGAAGCGCTTCGAACGCACTGTCGCGCTCGTGGCAGTGTCAGAGTCAGATTGTTACTTGATTGATTTGTTCCATGTCGGCGGCGGGCAGGATCACGCGAAGTTCGTCCACACGTTTCACGGGCCGGTGACGACGCACGGACTGAACTTGCAGCCGGCACCGGACTTTGGGTGCGGCACGCTGATGCGGAATTTCCGGTGTGATCCACACGCTGCACCAGGTTGGAGTGTCGACTGGCAGATCGAAGACCGGCTCGGTTACTTGCCGGCGCAGCGCGACATTCACGTCCGCTACACTGATTTGACGGAAGGCGCGGAGGCGAATCTTTGTGAAGGATGGCTGATGGTTCATGGCTACGAGTCCGATGAGGAAACGTGGATCAAGCGGGTGATGGTTCGTCGGCGGGCGGCGGAGTCCCTGTTCGTCGCCGTGATCGAACCCCATGAAGGCCATTCCAATCTTTCGCGCATCCAACGCCACGGCGACCGGCTCGAGATTCAATTGGCTGACGGACGTCGGGATGTCTTCGAGTGGACGCCCGAAGGGGCGGTGCGGTTTCAACGCACCCCATGAAAAAGCTGACATTACCGGCGAGTTACTATCAGCAATTCAACGCCGACTATTCATTGGCCGTGCCGGGGGAAGGGTATGGCGGTTGGCAAACCAAGACGATGGATTTCGCCTGGGAGAAAACGGCGGTGGTGGTGATGCATGCGTGGAACATTGACGATCCGACCGGGATTCCTGAATGCGAGTACATCCCGCGCGCGGCCGTGATCGCGAAGAAGGTGTTGCCGGGATTGTTGCGCGCGGTGCGGGAAAGCGGGTTCAAACTGTTTCACGTCGTCGGTCGCAGCGGCTACTACGAGAGCTTGCCGGGGTACCAACGCGCGGTGGCGCTGGCCGGCCCGGAACCCGCGCCGGTATGGCGACTCGACAGCGACGCGGAATTGGCGCGGTTCCGGTATGAGAACGTCTGGCCCGGCAAGCCCAACATCGCCCGGTATGAAGCCAAGTTCGGCAAGACCGACTTTCATCCGGCGGCGCGCCCGGTCGGCGACGAAGGCGTGGCGGCCAACGGTCATCAACTGGCGGCGCTTTGCCGGGAGGCGGGGGTGAACCATCTGATTTACTGCGGGTTCGCCATCGGCGCGTGCTTGTTGGTTGCGCCGGGTGGAATGCTCGACATGCAACGGCGCGGCGCGCTGTGTTCGGTGCTTCGGGACGCGACGACGGCCGTCGAAAACAGGGAAACCGCCCGGCAAGAATTGGTGAAACAAATCGAGCTGTGGCGAGTGGCGTTGTATTTCGGATTCGTTTTTCGTACTGAGGATCTGTGCCAGGAATTATCCGGATGAAAATGAATCCCCACCCCCGCCTCTACGTCACCGCAAAACAACTCCACCGCCTGCGCCGGCCCATCGGCCACGCGCTGCTGCAACCGGCGGCGCAGGCTGTCGTCACTGCCGCAGACAGCTACCTCGGGTCCGCTGACTTTGATTACCCGCGCGACACCCACAACGCCCACCTCGTCCGGGCCCGCCTCGCGCAAACACGGATTGTCACCTTGCTCGTTCGCTATTTCCAAACCGGCCAGCGCCGCTACCGCGCGGCCGCGCTCGCCCACGTTGACGCCATTGGCGACTGGGAATACTGGTCGTGGATCATGTGGCGCAAAAAAAATCCCGACCCGACCGCCATCTTTGATCTCTCCTACGGCGAAAACTGTGCGACGCTCGCGATTGCCTACGATTGGCTGCACGGCGAACTCACGCCCGCTGAACGCGCCCGCTTTCTCGCGATCGCACGAAAGCGCGCCTTCCGGTCGTTTCTCCACCACACCCAACCCGCCGCGAAACCGGGACAAGCTTGGTGGTTCAAGCACACGCAGAGCAACTGGAACACCGTTTGCGCTGGCGGCGCCGGCATGCTCGCGCTGGCCTTGCACGACGTCGCGCCGGAATCCGCGGAAATATTGCGCCGCGCCAACGAATCCATCGCCGTCTTCTTCGGTTCCTTGCACCAGAGTCACGGTGCCTGGCCGGAGGGCATCGGTTACTGGAACTACGGCATGCGCTATGGTTTCATGTTTCTGCTCAGCCATGAAAACGCGACCGGCAAACCGCACCCCGTCCTCCGTCATCCGGCCACCAAAGCTACGCTCCAATTCCCTCTCGACTTCTGTCCCAACGGCGTCCCGTGCAGTTTCGGCGACGTGAACCAATGGCAACCACTGCCGGTGCATTACGCGGTCGCCCAACGGCTCCGCGCTCCCGCGATCCTCGCCGCGCTCGCCGCGCAATCAGCACCGACGGCGCGCCGGAAAGAAACTTGGCCAAGCGCCGCGGAGTTGTTGTTGCTCCATCCCCACCGGGAAACCAAGCCACCGGCACCGCACCGGCAAGTCAGCAGACTTTATCGCGGTCAAGACTGGGGTTTCCTGGCTGATCGCTGGCCGGCGCCGCGGTTTTACGTGGCGGTGCGCGGTGGTGCAAGCGACTTGCCGCATGGACATCGGGACCTGCTTAGTTTTCACGCGGTCGTGGCCGACGAAGCACTCATCCCCAACCTCTCCGTGGGTGAATATCTTGACACCACGTTCAGCGAGCGGCGCTTCGAAATCTTCGAGACCATGCCGGCGTCAAAGAACACCTTGCTGATCAATGGTGTGGGAATTGCCGCCAAAACATTCGCGCCGGCGACGCGGTTGCCGACGGGCATTCGCTTGGACGCCACCACTGCCATGGGGGCGATGCGCGACGGACCGGCTGCCAAGTTCTGCGGACGGCTCTTTCTCCTGATCAGCGATGCCGGCGTGTTGATTGTGGATCGGATCGAACTGCCGCACGTGGGCCGTGTGGAAGCCCGATTCCACACCTTCGCCAAGGTGAAACTTGGCTCCGCGCAAGCCGAGTTGGCCGGTCAGCGGCAGCGGCTTGGGATGACGTTCGCGAGTGATGTGCCGGCCACACTGCATCACGCCACGACCGCGCCAACCACTCCCGGTCAGAGCGCCACGGTGCTCCGGTGGTGTGCGGACAACCTCCAAACAACAGTGACATTCGCCACGTGGCTTCGTCCGGGCGGCGGGCTCGGTAAGCTGAAGCTGGATACCGGCGCCGGTAAGATTGTTGTCACCGTCGGGAAACGTCGGGTTGTCTTGAGCGAACGCTTGAATCTGAAAGTCTGACAAGCTGCGAGCTGACTCAGGCCGGCTCGCCGACCAGGCGCACGAGTGGTGGTTCGTCTTCGATGATCTCAGGGAAGCGACCGACGTTAGGGTTGATGAAGAAGTTATCGTGGAGATCGTCGTTTTTGGTTGAGACTTCACCGACGAGGGCTTCATCACTCAACGCCCAGAACTCGTGATAGACCGGCGGGACGAGGGTGATGCGTTCGCCGGCAGTGATGTGAAAGATGTGACCCGACGGGACGGTCTGCATTGTATTGTTGACTTGGATATTGCCGGTCGCGTCCCACTGGCCGGGGGTGCCAAACCAGACTTGGAGCGAGAACACTCCGGCCCGGCAGATGATGTCTTCCTTTTTTTTCTGATGACGATGCGCGGGGATGGCTTGCCGGTGGAGTAGGTGGATGGCTTTCTCGCTGTACTCGTTTTCCAATGCGAGATTGACCAACACCGCGCCATAGCGGCGAAAATCGTTGAGGCCAAAATCGGTGGCGTCCCAACCGGGGTGGGGGGGCAAGGCAAACTGGTGGGTGGCAAAACAGCGCATCGCGCGGGCAAGGGCGGAGTTGATTTCAGAGCGTTTCATGGTGGGGAGTTTACTCAAGATCTTGTGTTGACTCAAGCGCGTGAGACAAGCGCGGGATGAACCGATGGGAACGTGATCCAGATTTGAAGGTGGGGAATAGCTGGTCGGGTGAAAGTGAACTGAATTCAGGTGAGTCAATCATGCAACTCAGTAACATGCTGCTTCACAAGAGCCATTTCTTATGCTATTCAATCTGTTATGTTGAGCTTTCGCACGAAAGTTGGGTTTACATTGATCGAATTGTTGGTTGTCGTTGCAATCATCTCGATTTTGGCTGGGCTATTGTTACCGGCGCTTAATTCTGCCCGCTTCCGAGCAAGGCTCTCGGCTTGCGCCAACAACCAGCGCCAATTGTTCATCGCTGCGATTGCTTACGGCGATGACCATAGCCGGCGGTTACCGATGGCTGATCCCCATGGTGGCTGGGGCGGGCTTGAAACTTCGTCGGGCTGGTATTGGGAGACTTATAACGACGGTGCGGGCAACTTTCCGCCCGCTGACGGTCCGCCGGGGCGCCATGTCTATCGCGGTCTCGGTCAGTTGTGGGCCACGGGCTACACGCAACGTGAAGTCATGCTGGATCCGGATTTCATGAACAATCTCGACAGTTCGTGCATCTCTTACCGGGGCGCTGCCAACTGGCGCGGCATGTACACCACACGCAGCCTTGTTGCACCCGGTTGGTCGTCCGGCACCTATGTCTTCTATTCGTGGTCGTACCGGCCGGGGATCCGGGGGAATGGCCCACGGTTGTTGGATTGGAGCAAGCCCTTAACCACCGGGTTGCTGATGTGCCGCCAAGCCGGTCTTGATGCCACCACGGCCCAGATTCCGCTCGGCGCGCACCGGCGCCGGGCGGTGAATAGTTGCTATGAAGACGGTCATGTTTCCATGTTGCCAGATCTGCAGAAGGTTCTCGCCTATCAGGCTGCGACCGCAGCGAATTGGCAATACAACGGCAACGAAAGTACCATTTGGGGCTACTGGTGGGGCGGATTCATTGCCGGGCGATGAATGCATTTCCTGAACAGCAACAGCCAAGGATTGCGTAGTGGCGGCAACCGGATCTGACTCGATGGAACTCCCAGAGCTTATGAAACAATGGCGCGCGAAGCGGGGCCAGGAATCGTTTCGCGTGGTGATGTTTGGTTCGAGCAACACGGAAATCGGCTGGCATAGTGAAGGCCGGCATGGTTGGCCGTGCTGGTTGTCATGTATCTTTCGCGCCTCAGTTGGCCAGCACATCTTTTCGCTGAACACCGGCATCGGCGGCAACACCGCGCGCGATTTGCTGGGGCGCATCCGCGGGGATGTGTTGCCGGTGCAGCCGCACCTCGTGATCATCACGATTGGTGGGAATGATTATTTCCAGAAGCACTCGCTCGACGAGTTCGAGGCGAACCTCCGCAAGCTGCACCAGATATTGCGGGACGCCGGCGCGTTGGTGGTCTTCCAGACTTACTATGCCTTGCTGCCGGAAGCCGGTGCCGGGTTGGGGGCGTACATGGACGTGATCCGGCGAGTTGCGCGCACGACGGAGGCGGGGCTGATTGACCAATATGCGTGGTTCGGGCCCTGGCGCGATGGCGCACTGGAACAGTACCGGCAAATCATGCGCGATCCGGCCCACTTAAAACCGGTCGGCAACGCCTTGTTCGGCACGCTGGCCGGGCGGACGTTCGGCTGCCAAGACCCAGCCATGCCGGCGGACTTGGAGATTCACAATTACTTGCCGGCGCTGGAAGCCGTCGGCGCACCCCACCGCAAATTGAAAATGGACTGGCTCGAATGAAATCCGAATTTCCGATCATGACATGGTACGGCCCCAACTTGGAGCGGTACCACCGCAAATCCATGGGCTATGTGGCCGAGGCGGGCTTCAATGTTGCCTACTGTATTCTGCGGCGAAACCAATTGACCGAGGCACTCGCCATCGCCCACGACGTCGGGGTGAAACTGCTGGTGGGCGTCGAGGACACGACCATTTGGCGCACGCCGGGTTGCGTGAACGACGCGTGGCTTGAGCGGATGCGCGACACGATTCAGAAGGTGCGCAATCATCCGGCGTTTTACGGGTACATGATTGCCGACGAGCCGGTGCGGATGATGTTTGACGACATCGGCAGGGCGTACAAGGTCTGTCGGGAGCTGGATCCGGACCACATGTTTTACGTGAATCACTGGGCGGTCGGGCAGACCTACCAGGGCGCGCGCAGCTATGAGGATATGTGGGAATCGCTCTACGCCGTGGCGCAGATTGATCTGGTGAGCGCGGACCAGTATCCGGTCAAGGCCATTCCCGAGGAGGAAATGCGGGCGCATGCCGGTGAGGCTAATTATTTTCCCCGGCACAAGGCCAAGCTCCATCCGCATTATTTCGAGATGCTCGACCTGCAGCGGCAATATGCCCGGCAATGGCAGAAGCCGATGTGGGCGTTCACCTACGCCAAAGGTGAGCTCCTGCCGGAGACTGCTGAGGGTGAGATGCGTTTTCAACTCATGACCGCGCTTGCCTACGGCGCAGTCGGGCTGCAGTATTTTGCCTACGAACACCAAAACATGTTGATGGAGGACGACGGCACCCCGGCCCGGTATTGGCCCGTTGCCCAGAAGTTGAACCGCCTCGTTCACACCTGGGGGCCAATTTTTCTCGGGCTGCGCAGCATCGGGGTTTATCATCACCCCGCGAATTTCCCCTACACGCGTCCACTCGACCAGTTCCTGCTCGGCGCGCAGACCGACATGTTCTCGCGGGGGGATGCGATCGTCGTTGGCCACTTTTGTGACGCCGCGCAGCGCGAGTTGGTTTTCATCGTGAATCGGAATCCATTCGAGCCGGCAGTCGCGACTTACAGTTTCGGTACGAACGCCGTCGAAGAATGCTCTCCGATAGACGCAAAATGGAATACAATCGATCTGTTGGCAGGGAACAAACGGGAGCTGTATTTCCAACCCGGCGAAGGTCGGCTCTATCGCTTCACCCGCAAGATTGCATCCAGTTGAGAGAGAAAAGCTTTGTTCATCGCGACGGATGGTGGTAAGTATGTAACAGGCTAACTGACCATGAAAACCCAAAAACTACGATCTTCGACAATCCATGAGCAGCTGGAGGCGATCCTGAAGAAGGAAATCAATGATAAACTCCAACCCGGCGACCGAATCGAGTCGGTTAGTCAGCTCGCCAAACGCTTCGGCATCAGTCCACTGACGGTGCGCATCGCGCTGGCCACACTTTCGCAAGAAGGCTTGATTGAGCGCCGACCAGGAAGTGGCTGTTACGTGCTCGACCACAAGACCGACAAGCCAGTGGGACTGTATGTGGCGTTTGATGTCCTCCAGCCGCAAGTTTCACATTTCTTCCGGCAACTGGTCGGGCAGTTAAGGTCCACCTTGGAGAGCGCCGGTTGGCGATTGCAGTTGTACATCGACCGGAATCTGCCCCACGAGGAGTTTACCGGCTACTGTCCGGGGTTCTTGGAGGATATTCAAAACCAGCGGCTGGCCGGCTTGGTTGCCATCGGTTTGTGGCCGATGCCGGGGTGGACACCACTTGTGGAAAAACACAAGATACCGGTTGTGGGGGTCGAGTTCGACACCACGAATCACCGGGCCTATCAACACGCGGTGGTGTTGGACTACCCGGCGATGGTGACAGATGCGATCCGCTATATCCTGCAAACAGGGCGGCGGCGAATTGCCATTCTGAGCTGGTCGGCCGGCAAGCAGTGGTTTACCGATCACGCCTCGGTCGTGCGCCAGCTCTTGGAGGAGCATCAGGTCGAATTGCGGCCACACTGGATAAGCGGTGATCTACATCCCAACATGATCGGCGCCGGGTGGGAAGAGTTTCGTGAAATCTGGGCCGCCTACCCGGAAAAACCAGATGCGTTGTTGGTGTGCGACGATCTGCTGTTCCGCGATGTCGTCCCGGCAATTATGGAGTTGGGCATTCAAGTGCCGGACCAGTTGTTGATCGTGACCCATGCGAACAAAGGCGCCAGTGTTCACTGTCCCTTCCCGGTCGTGCGGATGGAGTACGATCCCGATGCTGTCGCCGCCACCATGGCGGAGATGCTCGTGAAGCTGATGCAGGGTGAACGACCCGCCGAGTCCCATATCAATATCCACCATCAGTGTCGCGAGGACGTCAATCCACGCGAACAAACAACGCCGTCCGATCAAAACGTCGCGCCCAAACTCTAAAGTATGTTGCGCCGCCCAGGACTGCCGGTTGAGCAAACCAATCGCGGATTCACGCTGATTGAACTACTGGCCTTGGCGGTGATCATTGCCGGTCTGGCGGGGATGATTGTGGGGATTGCCGGCCACTCCAAGCGGAAGATGGATGTCTCGCGGGTTCAGGCGGACACGGCCGCGATGAGTTTGGCGCTGGAGTCCTACAAGATCGATTTCGGCCGGTACCCCACCAGCACCCCTTGGCGTGTCTCGAGTTCGGGCGTGATTGAGATGAGTAATTCAATTGCGCTCTATGGGGCGTTGAGTGGCAGCAACGGCAATTCCTACTTGCGCTTTCGTCCGGACCAAACCAAGAGCAACATGGTTTTTGGCGCCTTCACAAATACCACCCCGTATGTGGTTGACCCGTGGGGATCGCCCTACAATTACATTTGCACCGCTCCGGTGGTGCCGATGAGCAACAGCGGTTCGTTCTCTTACTACGGTTGGGTAAAAGTCACGACCAACACCCTGCCGATGGCCGTGACCAGCGGCCAGGTCAACGTTGTATCTTTTGATTTGTGGTCGTACGGTCCAGACCGAGTCACGCCCGTGCCCTATCCGGGCAATAACACCGGCTGGCCGTGGAACGGCATGACCGACCCTGCGAAGTGCTTTAAGTTTTCCGCTGATGACATCGTGAACTGGAGATGATCATTCGTCGGACAAAACCCTCCCCCGAACGCAAGGCCTTCACCTTGGTCGAGCTGTTGGTGGTGATCGCGATCCTTGCGCTTCTGGTCGTCTTATTCTTGCCGGCGCTGGAAACGGCGCAGCAAAGCGCGAAAACCTCTGCGTGTCTCAGCAACGAGCGCCAAATGGGTATCGCCTACCGGATGTGGAGCGCGGATCACGGCGAGTATTGTCTGCGACCGCCGCTGATTAACAACTGTGCTGGCCCGGGGGACGGTAATTTTTTTGTTGCGATGGGCCGGTATCTCAATGGGACAACCCCCGCCAACTTCATCGCGTTTTGGAATGATCCAGCCGCTGATGACCCGCCGGCATATTCGAGTTATGGCGGCTCGACTCTCCATTATGGCATGGCAACGCAAGACCCGAGTCTCTGGTGGCGTGACGTCTGCAGTGGTTGGGGGACAACGGTCAATCCGCTGACTGCCAAGCCGGGTGGGGCGACCGGACCGGTTGCACTGGGCGAATTGCCCTACCCGAGCAGCACGATGGTTTTTGCCTGCAAAATCCCCCGATTTTGGCCGGACTCGGGTTGGGCAGGCGGCTGGTACTCTCCGATGATGGGGTTGCCGGGGTTTGGCTCAAACAACCCGCCGTGGCCCTTGCATGGAACGGGGCGGTTGACGGTCAATGGCCAGACCAATATTGGGAGACTCGACGGCAGTGCGCGGACTTATGCTTGGAAAGAGATTGTCCACCAAGCACTGACAGGAAATGCACCGCCGGCTTGGTTTACGCCCTATACAGGGTTCGCGAGCGTCATGAATACCCCCCGGTACTATCTTTGGTCGGGATTGGCCCCGGGCAATCCGGATCGGACCGGAGGCTGGCTTGGGGAGTAACCATGCTGAAGCGACCATCTCTCTCGCACCGCGGCCAACAGTGCTTCACCCTGATTGAATTGCTGACGGTCATCGCTATCATCGGCATTCTTGCGGCGCTGCTCATACCGGCGGTCAGTACCGTTCGCGAACGCGCGCGCCGCGCCGCCTGCAGCAGCAACCTGCGCCAAATCGGATTGGCGATCAGCCAGTTCGCCGGCAACTTCTCCCACAATCCCGTCCCTTACCAAACAACACCGGTCGATGTTTCCAATCATTCCTTCACCAATCTTCAGTCGTACCTCCCCGCATGGAACGTCTTTCTCTGCCCCAGCGACACGCGGCAACCGACCCGCACCGTCACCAACTGGGCATCCTTCACCACGATTAGCAACACCTGTAGTTATTCCTTGGGGCGAAACCTCCGGTGGGGTGGTAGTTCCAAGACCAACGCCATCGCGATGGACCGCGTCGGCACCGGGCCAGGGATCTTCCGCGCCAATACCGGCGGTGTGGCCTACTACGGTGCCGGCCCCTTGACCTTCAGCCTGCTCAATCCCACCAACGGCCTTGCCGGCGCCGGCTGGACTGCCGGCAACCATGCCGCGGCCGGCGGAAATATCCTCTTCCCGGATGGCCGGGTCGGCTTTTTTTCCGCGCTGCCGGTGGCCATCCTGGACTACAAAATGGCAACCCCGGGCACCAATTACTCCTACGGCGGGTACGTCGTCGCCCCCACGCCCACCGTGCAGAATCCGCTCTGACCAATGAACCGCAACCGATTTCTCCTGGCCCTCGCCGCGCTATTGTTTCTGCTGGCCGGCGGAATACTCTGGTACTGGTTCCGCCCCGCTGTGCGGCAAGTCCAAGGCCAAGACTCCACTGTCCTTGGTGAATTCGCCGCCGCTGAAACCGCCAAGCTCCTCGCCAACCAAGGCCGCGTGCTTGTCGTCCAGTTGGATTACACCTTTGCCGGCCTGCCACGCTTTGACGGCCCTATGACCGGCTTCCGCTCCGCGCTCCGGCAACACGGCATCGCAGTCACCAACCTCGAAACCTTACCGGCAAAGCGTGGCGATTCCACCCTCAGCGCGCGCTTCACGGATCTGGTCCGCAAGAACAGCAACGCCGATGCGGTTGTCGTCTTTGGTGGCGCCTACGGACTCTCGCTGGACGAATTTGCCGCACTTCCCGCGCCGCGTCCCAAACTGATTTCTGTCTTGGCGTTCGATGGCCGCTTGAAACCGCTGTTCGAAGCTGGCCTCGTTCACTTGGCGATTGCCCGGCATGGCGCCTTTGCCAAGCCACCCGACCCGCAAGCCGGTCGCCCGGACGAAACTTCTGAACCGCCGGCCAACAATCCATTCTACGACGTTGTCACAGCAGCCAACGCGGCTACACTCCCCGATGCGCCTCAGATGCCAAATGCAATTTCGTCACCGCAATAACCGCGCCTTGACGCTCAGTAAACTACCGGTGGGCGGCGCCATCAGCGGCAGCCCGCGGCCCACCGCCTCCGGCCACTAACCACCCCGTGAATCAACCGCAGATCTTCGAAGAGAGCGAACACCAGGAGTTGTTTCTTGGCGCGATTCGTCCCCAACTCGCGCTGCACATCCCCAGCGCCCTCGGCCCGCTTGGCTACTACGTCTTCCTCCGCGTCCGTGCAGGCACCACTTTCCACGGCACAATCCACGTCAGACTCACCGGCCTCAACTGCACCGATGTCACCCACCGCGTCCACGAGCCAGAACGATTACCAGCGCGGGATGGACACGAATGGCTGAATCTCGGTCGTTTACCCCTCGCCCGCGGTGACGGTCAACTCACGTTGACCGGCCCCTTGCCCGACGGTGAACTTCTACTCTGCACTTGGCCGCGCTTCGTCACTTCGGGCCAAGCGGATGATTGGTTGGATTCTCAACGCGATCCGCTGTGGGCCCCCAGCGGTGTCCCGCTCGGCGGCATCGGGACCGGCCGGGTGGACATTTGCCGGGATGGCCGCTTTCGTAATTTCTCCGGCAACAACAACCAAGACATGCCCTTCGAAGACCCGGCTGGTCTCGGTGGCTTGCTCGTGGCCGGCCAACCATTCCGCCCGGATGACTTCAGCCCGGCTTTCCCCCAAGCCCGACTCCGGCAAGGTGACATCTCCATTCTGCTGTCGGGGCCCCTTACGCCGCACGACCTCAAGACCAGCAGCTTGCCGGCGGTGTTGATTCGCTCTGAATCGGGCCATGCCATTGATCTTCAATGGCCGAACCTTGTCGGCGCCGGTGGTGGTGTTGGCCGGGCGGAAGGACGGACCGGCTACGGCGACGGTTCTTACCGTTACTGGCCGCCGCCGGACCAACCGCGCATCACTGAATTTGTGATGGACGACATCGCCGTCTGCGAATACACCAACGCCGCCAGCCCGGTTTGTCGTTCCGCTGATGGCGCACACTACGTGGCCCGCCGCGGTCGTGACCTCGTCCTCGTCTGGGCGATGCCGCACGCCACCGACTCACTCGGTGTTGAACGGGGCCTCCACTGGCAAAACTATTTTGCCGATGGCCGTGAGATCATCCGGTATGTCGTTGCGAACTTTGACACCATCCTTGCCGGTGCGGGAGCGCTGGAAGCGTTGCTGCGCGAAACCGACTTGCCGGAGTGGATGTGGCGGCGCTTGCTGAACTGCTGCTACCCACTCGTGACCAACAGCGTGTTCTACCGGGACGGTCGCTTCAGCATCAACGAAGGCCCCACCGAGATGTCCGGCGTTTATGGCACGATTGACCAACGCCTCGCCGCCCACCCGGCCACGTTGCTGTTCTTCCCGGAACTGAACAAGCGCGAGCTCCGGCAATTCGCGGCGACCATGACCGCCAACGGCGAGATCAATCACGACCTTGGCGCCGGTCACCTCGAAAGCAAACAAGCGGGCCAGCAATGGCCGGACATCCAATGTTCATTTGTCATCCAATGCGCCCGGCATCAATGGCTGACCGGCGTGGAAGTCGTGCCGTGGCCGACCTTGCGGTTGGCGCTGGAGCGCCACGGCCAATGGGCGGATGCCGGTGACGGTGTCGCGCAACTCGGCCACGCCACCGGCCTCGGCACGAGTTATGACAGCTACAACTACGAAGGCACGACTGCCTACATCGGCACACTCTGGATTGCCGCGTTGTTGGTGGGCCGGAAATTGGCGCGCGAACACAACGACGCGGAGTTTGCCGGCCAGTGCGACCGCTGGATTGTGGCGGCGCAACGCAAGCTCGACACCGATTTGTGGAATGGCCGGTTTTATCGGGCGTTTCCCGGTAACGAGAATTGTCATGCCGGCATGTTGGCTGGTGAGTTGTACGCCCGGCTGCTGACCGGTGAAGATGTGCTGCCGCGCGAACGCTTGCGGGCGTGTGCCAATGCGTTGTTGGAGTTGCACGGCAGCGACCGGTTTGCCGTCCCGCCGGACGAAGTCGCCGCGGACGGAAGCGGCGGTTCCCTCTACGGTTGGCTGCCGTACATCGAGGCGTTTTGCCTTGCGCCGTGTGCGTTGTTGGGACACCCCCGAGCGTTGCCGGTCTGGCAGCGTGTTGTCGAGGCCCTGCAACACTTTCCTTGTGACACGCGCCTGATGTACCGGCCGCAGACCGGCGCGCCTTCGTGGGGCGCGTACTACATGACCGCGCCGGCAAGCTGGCTGGTGTATGAAGCGTTGCATGAACAGTTGCATGGCCGGTATGCTGTCATCCACCCAAAGTTTTGGGCCATCGGCCAGAAAATCCGCCGGAGATTTGATTGATGAAACTCGTCGAAACCACTTTTCAAGAACAGACCGCGCTGGCGTACGAGGGACTCTTCACGCAAGGCAGCGGGTACCTCCACATTCGCGGATCGCTCGAAGAGCACTTGAGCGATGCGCCGCAGAACACCCGGTATCTGCGGCTGCCGGCCAATGTGACCGCAGAGAAGTTCGCCGCGCGCGGCGCCAAGTGGGGTACGTACGTCCCCGGCATCTTTGGCCAGCACCCCTTGCTCAACCGGGAGATGGTCAACCTGCCGTGGTTCCTCGGCTTGGCCCCGATCGTGGACGGCGAACGGCTCGACATGCGGCGCAGCAACGTCAGCGATTACCGGCGCGCGTTGAACCTGCGCACGGCGACATTGGAGCGCACCCTCGTGTGGCAGACGCGGAGTGGTCGGCGAATTGCGGTCCGGTTTGAGCGGTTTGTAAGCGCGGCCCGGCCACACTTGTGTGTCCAGCGTTTGACGCTGACTGGCGCGGGTGTGGCGGAGATTGAAGCCGGCATTGAGGCCGACGTGTTGACCAGTGGGCACGACCATTTCAAGTCCGTCAGCGTGACCACTGCGGGAACCGACGGCGTGCGGTGCCGGGTTGTGACGGATTGCGACACCGAGGTGCAGATGGTGGCGCGGCTCCGGGCGAATGGGGCGAAGTGGCAGTTTATCGGCGAACCGCGCCGCGGGACGCTGCGTTGTCAGTGCCAGTTGCCGGTCACCATTGAGAAGCGGACGGTCGTGACCACAAGTCGCGATTTGGACAAACCGCAGGAGGCGGAGGAGCTTTCGTTTGAGCAACTGCACACGGAGCACGCAGCGGTGTGGGCGGAGCGTTGGGAAAAATCGGAGGTGGTGATCGAGGGCGACGAGAGCGGAAGCCGGGCGATGATGACGTCGTTGTATCACCTGTTGCGCTGTCACGTGACGAACGATCCCCGCGTGACCATTGACGCGAAGGGGTATGCCGGCGATGCGTACTTCGGGCGGTTCTTCTGGGATACCGAGATGTATCTGTTGCCGTTCTACCTCTACACCGACCCGGCGCGGGCGAAGACGTTTGTGGATTTTCGGGTGCAAGCGTTGCCGGGGGCGATGGCGAATGCGAAGGAGTACGGCTACCGCGGCGCGCGGTACCCGTGGGAGTCCGATGAAGTTGGCCGCGAGCAGTGTCCGAGCTGGCAATACCGGGACCATGAAGTTCATGTCACCGCCGACGTCGTGTATGGGCTGGCGCATTACGCGCGGGCGGTGGACCCGACGTACCTGCAGGGACCAGCGGCGCAGGTCTTGGCGGAGACGGCCCGGTATTGGCTGGACCGAATCACGTTCCGTGACGGCCAGCCGCACTTACTCGGCGTGATGGGGCCGAACGAATACGCACCGATCACGCACAACAACGCTTATACCAACCGGCTGGTCGCGTTTGCGCTGTCATTGGCCGGGGAAGGCGCAGTGGCGAAGGCTTTGCCGATTTACCGGTCGACGGACGGGCTGTTGGTTTGGCAGTGCGAAGGTTTTGATGAACTCGCCGAGCCGGAGTTCGACAAACTCTGGACGAACCGCCAGACCGGCTATGCCGGCAATGTCTCGCAAGAACGGCTCTACCGGAGCAAGGCGTTGAAGCAGGCGGATGTGTTGATGTTGATGCTGTTGTTTCCGCACGAGTTCAGCGACGCCGAGGTGCGGCGGGCGTGGGACTATTATCTGCCGTATACGACGCACGACTCGTCGCTGTCAGCGGGCGCGCATGCGATTGTGGCGTGCCGGTTGGGACTGGCGCGTGAGGCGTGGCAGTTCTGGGAGATGACGGCCGGGCTGGATCTCGACCTCGCGCACGGGGGGGCGGCCCAAGGGATTCACATTGCCAATGCCGGGGCGAGTTGGCTGGTTGCGGTGTTGGGTTTTGCCGGCATGGGGACGGCGTTGTGGCACGACGCCTTGACGTTGCGGCCACGCTTGCCCGAACGGTGGAAACGGTTGGCATTCCCGGTGGTGTGGAAAGGCTGCGCTGCAGCCGTGGACATTTCGCCGGCCGGTACGACGATCACCAATCGCGGCTCCCAACCACTGCCGGTCAATGTCAATGGCACCGCGCGCACTATCGCCCCCAACGCGAAGGAGACTTTTCCATCATGATCCAAGGCGTGATTTTTGATCTCGACGGTGTACTGGTCTCGACCGACGAGTTTCATTACCTGGGCTGGCAACGGCTGGCGGATTCGGAAGGGATTTACTTCGATCGCCGGATCAACGAACGTTTGCGAGGCGTGAGCCGGATGGAAAGTTTGGCGATTCTGCTGGAGCGCGCCACCAAGACCTATTCACCGCCCGAAAAAGAAGCGATGGCGGCGCGCAAGAACGCGTACTACCGGGAACTGCTCCAGCAGATCACGCCCCGTGATGTCTTGCCGGGGGTGTTGCCGGTGTTGGAGGGGCTGAAGGTGGCGGGCATCAAGACCGCCATCGCGTCGTCGAGCCGGAATTGCCCGTTGATCCTGGAACGGACCGGCTTGGCGGGCCGGTTCGATGCGGTCGCGGATGGCAACCACATTACGAACAGCAAACCGGATCCGGAGATTTTTCTGTTGGCGGCGCGGCGCTTGGGGTTGCCGGCGCAGGTTTGCTTGGTCGTCGAGGACGCCGAAGCGGGTGTGACCGGGGCGCTGGCCGCCGGGATGAAGGTGCTGGCGGTGGGCTTCGCAGCTGCAGACGCGCGCGCCCAGCTGCGGGCAAAAGGCTTGGGCGATGTCAGCGTGCCGCAGATGCTCGCCGTGTAGCCGGCGCTCAAGCGCGGCAGAAGTCCAGCAATGCGGCGATGCTGGTTTGCGCGAGGCACACACAGGTGTCGGCGCCGGCATAGTAGATATTTAACTGGCCGTCATCGGTTTCAACGGCGCCGCAGGTGAACACCACATTCGGGACCTGGCCGACGCACTCGTAATGTTCCTGGGGGTGTAGGATGAATTTCTTCGGGGCGGCAATGACCCGGCTCGGGTCTTCCAAGTCCAGCAAGGCCACGCCGAGGTAGTAGTTCTCGCTGGAAGCCGTCTTGGCGGTGCCGTGATAGATTGTGAGCCAGCCGGCGGCGGTCTTGATGGGCATGGCGCCGGCGCCGGTCTTACGCCAGTTCCAGACTTGGGTGGGGAGGTTCAACGGCATCGCGTCGCCCCAGAAGCGCAGATCGGGCGAGTACGTCACCCAGATGCGGCCACCTTCATCCATCGGTCGCTCCAACCGCGCATAAAGGCCGCGGATTTTTTCCGGGAACAGTACGGCGTTGCGATTGAACGGCACCGAGACGTGTGGCAATGGTTCGAATTTTACAAAATCGCGGGTCCGCGCCATGCCGATCATGCACCCCAACCCGGTGATCCACACGGCGTGGCAGACGTAGAACTGGCCGTCGAGAGGGGTGATGCGCATATCGAACCGGTAGGTCCCATACTGTTGCTCGATGGCACGCAGCGGGTATTCAATCGGCGTGGGGTTCACCTCAAAGCGCACACCATCCCGGCTGGTGGCGACGTGGAAGTTGACCTGCCGCGCGTAATCCTCGACGCGCAAAACCAGCAGGTACTGCCCGTTGAAGCGCACCGCGCCGGCATTGAAGACGGCGGAACATTCGACCGGCATCTGAGCCGGAGCGATGATGGGGTTTTGGCTGTGACGGACCAAGGGGGAGAATGCTCGGGTTGTCATGATAAGGAGTTGGCAGCGCTTCTATCAGTCGGGAACTGAATGGGCAAACATTTCATTCGAGTGACAGGCAACGACCGCGCCGGGGTGAGGGCAAGATGACCGGTGAGGGTCATGGTGCACGGTGAGGTGCCGGCGCGGTCGTGTAGATTGTCATTTCTTCCGGTGGCGACGTCTGGCGGCGGCGAAGGTGAGGAAGCCGCTGAGCCAGAGCACCAGCACGTTGGGTTCGGGGATCACCGAGAGCGTTTCGGTCAGGGAGTTGAGTTGATGGATCTGGGCGTTGCCCAACAAGGTGA
>JAJVHY010000023.1 GCA_022072455.1 Verrucomicrobiia bacterium
TTCAGTTCGGCCACGTCAATGCTATGCTTCTGCCGGGTCATGGATTGGTTCTCCTTGTGTTTGTTGTTTGGCTAGCAGGGAGAACTACCATGACCCTTCTATTTGCTGAACCTTTCAGACACTACCAGCGACGGCGGGAATGCACGAATGCACACGAAAGCCGGCAACCGCGAACTGACAACTGTCCACTGGATTAACCACCGAAGGCACGGAAGATCACGGAAAGCCGGTAGCAGATGTGAGAAGGCGGAGGGGAAGGGATGAAACCACGGCTTGCCCGCCAAAGGCCAGGCGACGGCGGGAATGCACGAATGCACACGAAAGACGAAAAGTGGGAGCGGCCTCGTGGCGAAGAAACCCAAGACCGCACCCGCGAAGCCGACCCGGTACCCAGAATCACCGGAACGCATCTATTCTGGCAACCCCCTCGATTCCGTCGTGCTGGAGGATCGTCTTAGTGGAACGGGCGTCCCGCCCGTTCATTCCCCTGCAAAACCGACAACAACGGGCGCGCCGCCCGTTCCACTAAACTGCGTCTACCGCGACGCCGCCGGCGCTGCTGATGGCACGAAGGCACGGAGAACAGGAACGCCGTTACTCATAGCTATTAGCTGCTCAATCAACGGCGCAGTCTATCCCGCCCAATCGGCGCAGAGGAGTTCGGCTTGCTGGAGGACGGTTGCCGTAGCCTTCTCCTGTTTGTCGGGCGGGTAGCCGTATTTTCTCAGGATACGTTTGACCATCACACGTATTTTGGCGCGGACGGCTTCGCGTTCAGTCCAATCAATGGTGACGCTATTGCGCACCGCTTCCACCAACTCGCGGGCAATGGTGGTCAACGTCGGCTCGCCCATCACTTTGACGGCGCTGTCGTTCACTTCCAATGCGTCATAGAACGCCTTCTCGTCGTCGGTCAGGCCCAACTCTTCGCCTTTCTTGCCGGCTTCGCGCATTTGTTTCGCCAACTGGATCAACTCTTCAATGACCGCCGCGGCTTCGATGGCGCGGTTCTGATACTTGCGGATGGCATTCTCCAGCATCTCGGAAAACTTCCGCGACTGAATCAGGAATTTCTTCTGCCGGAGCTTGATCTCGTTGTTCAACAGCTTGCGCAAGGTTTCCACCGCGAGATTCTTCAGGGGCATGTTCTTCACTTCGGCAAGAAACTCGTCGGACAAGATACTAATATCCGGCTTCTTCAGGCCTGCCGCTTCGAAGATGTCGATGACCTTATCTGAAGCGACGGCACGCGAGATGATCTGGCGAATCGCGGCCTCGATTTGGTCCGGTGACTTCTGCTTCTCGCCGGTGGCCTTCGACAAGGCGGCGCGAACGGCTTGGAAGAAACCAACATCATCACGTATCTCCAGCGCCTTCTCGTGCGGTACTGATAACGCGAAGGCTTTCGATAGATCACTCACGGCCTGCAGATACCGGTTCTTCTTCTCGTCGGGCGTTTCATCCTTGCCGGGCTTGAGGATGTGCTCTTGCGCGACCGGTAAGAGACTTAGCTTCTGTTTCGCGTTTCCGCTTACCCAAGCCGACCGGTCGAACTTGTGGAAGAAGTCGCAACAAATCTCGTACTTCTCCAGCATCACGGCGACGGCTTCCTCTTGGTCAACCGCCGCCTCACCGTGCCCGCCGCTCTCGGTGTACGTGGCGAGAGCTTTCTTCAATTCGTAGGCGAGTCCGAGATAATCCACGACCAAGCCACCCGGCTTGTCCTTGAAAACGCGATTCACTCGCGCGATGGCTTGCATGAGACCGTGACCGCGCATCGGTTTGTCCACGTACATCGTATGCAGACACGGCACGTCGAACCCGGTCAGCCACATGTCACGCACGAGCACGATCTTCAACGGGTCGCCGGCATTCTTGAACCGCTTCGCGATGGCTTCCCGACGCGTCTTGTTGCGAGCATGCTTGGCGAGTTTCGGACCATCGTCTGCCGAACCGGTCATGACAACCTTGATCGCGCCTTTGTCGTCGTCTTCGTTATGCCAGTCGGGACGCAGTTTGACCAACTGATCGTACAACTCCACGCAGATGCGGCGGCTCATGCAGACGATCATCGCCTTGCCGTCCATCACTTCCAACCGGGCTTCCCAGTGCTTCACCAAATCCGCGGCAATCAGCCCCAGCCGTTTGTCCGCGCCGACGATCTTCTCCAACGCCGCCCACTTGGTCTTGAGGTATTCCTTCTTGGAAAGCTCCTCGCCTTCCGTCGCCTCCTCGAAATCGGGATCGATCTTCGGCTTCTCGTTCGCCTTGAGTTCCAGCTTGGCGAGTCGGCCTTCGTAATAAATCGGCACGGTCGCCTTGTCTTCCACCGCGCGCAGGATGTCGTAGATGCTGATGTAATCGCCGAACACCGCCCGCGTGTTCGCGTCGGCCTTCTCGATGGGCGTGCCGGTAAACCCGATCCATGACGCGTTAGGGATCACCTCCCTCATGTGGCGGGCAAAGCCATCGATGAAATCGTATTGCGACCGGTGAGCTTCGTCAGCGATCACGATGATGTTCCGTCGGAGCGATAACGCGTCACCCTCACCCCCAGCCCCTCTCCCAATGGTAGAGGGGAGATGACCGGCAATCTCGGAGAGCACCCGTTCCGTTTCATCGAGGACGGTCTTGTTTTCGAAGCGCAACACTGTCAGACCGAGGGAACGGAGATAGGCGTCACGCTTTTGGTCGTGCTTGCGCAGCTTCTCTTCGTGCGGCTCACCGTCGCACTCGACTACGAGCTTCGCTTCGTCGCAGTAGAAGTCGCAGATGTAATCGCCAAACTGATGTTGCCGACGAAACTTCGCGCCGCCCAACTGCCGGTCTCGCAGCAGCGACCAAAGCAATTCTTCCGCTGGCGTCTGCTTCTGCCGCAACTCTCTGGCCCGCTCGACTAGTCCCCCAAACTCCAGTCCGCCTCGGTACTGACTCCCTCGCCCGCTGGGAGAGGGTTGGGGTGAGGGTGCCGGAGTCTGCGGAGGCATGAATTTGTGGACGGTTGTGAAAATCACTCCGCCGCTCGCCACGTCCAACAACTTTCGCAAATCTTCCTGGCTGGTCGCTTGTCTCGGTTTCTGCCGCAACAGTTCATGACACCGCGAGAACGTCCCGAACAATTGATCGTCCAAATCGTTGCGGTCGGTGATGACCACGATGGTCGGGTTCGCCATCGCAGAATGCGTCACCAACCGGCCCGCATAGAACGCCATCGTCAACGACTTGCCCGACCCCTGCGTGTGCCAGATCACACCGATGCGCCGGTCACCCTCTGCTCCGCCGGGCTGATGCTTCGCGAAATAACCGCCGCCCGGCTCCTTCACGAGATTTGCACTCTCACCGGATGCGCGAATCGTTTCCTCTACCGCAATCCTGACCGCGTGGAACTGATGATACCCGGCCACCTTCTTGATGACCGTACCGGTGCCGTCATCCTCGAAGACGATGAAGTACCGGACCAAATCCAGAAACCGCCGCTTCTCGAACACCCCGCGCAGCAACACTTCCAATTCCGTCTGCGATTTTGGTGCGACTGTCTCACCTTCGATGGTGCGCCACGGCATGAATCGCTCTGTGTCCGCGCTGATCGTCCCGAGGCGCGCCTCCAAACCGTCCGAGATGATCGCCACCGCGTTGTACGTGAAGAACGACGGAATCTGATCCTTGTAAGTCTGGAGTTGCCGGAACGCGGCCCAAATGTCCGCGTCCGCATCCGCCGCGTTCTTCAACTCGATCACCGCCAGCGGCAGCCCGTTAACGAAGATCACGATGTCCGGTCGGCGCGTGCCCGCCATAGCTTTAACGTCGGCGGGATTGTGATGGGCTGTTGCGACGGGAAACTGATTCACCACCAGCCAATCGTTCGCGTCGGGATCGTTCCAATCCACGAGCCACGCTTGATCGTGAACCGTCCGCCCGTCTTTCTGGTATGCCACCGGCACGCCGTCCACGAGCATTTTGTGAAATGCCCGGTTGTTCACGACGAGCGACGGATGATGCGTCGTCGTGACCTTGCGGAAAGCATCGTCGAGAGCTTCTGCCGGTATGTTGGGGTTCAGCGCGGCAAGCGCATCGCGCAGCCGCTTCGCGAGAACCGTTTCACCGAAGCCGGTACGTTCCGCGTGAAGCTCGCCGGGCGCGATCTCGGAGCCGTGCTTGAAGGCGTACTCCAGTTCCCCCAGCCACGCGAGCGCGGCATTCTCCACAACCTCCTCGGCAAACTTCGCGCTCATGCGCCCGCCCGCCTCTGGCTGCGCACCCGGTAAAGTCTTTCGGTAAAGCCGCCTTCGTTCTCGAAGGCCGCCGCTTGCGCGGCGAGTTGCCGGTCGAGCAAACTCACCGCCACCAGAATGAGCACCAGCGCCGCATTCGCGGCAATCTCCGGATAGGTGGACATTGTGGACTTCATGGACTGCTTGGACTTCTCCGGTCGACCCGGTCCACTCTGTCCATCCCGTCCACTTCCCGTCTGTCCATCGTGGATTTCCCGCACCCATGCCGCCACATCATCCGCGGTAGCGCACCGTCGCGCAATCAGCGCGGCGCGGCGCGGATCTTCGCGCTCCCACAGCGGTAAGCCCCGCTGCCGGAGAAAATCTTCATAATCCAGCCGCAGTTCTTCGAGGCTGGCCCGCGCCACATTCGTCAGCTTGAGCTCGGTCTTCTTGGAAGTGCCGGAGGCCTGGCTGCCCTCCGCGATGTTCTGCACGCCCGACCGCGCCGCCTGCACCATCTGATCGTGGGTGCGGCTGCGCTTCTCAATATAACGGTCACAGAACCGCACCGTGACATCATAAGCCAGTTGCGCCACCTGGAAGCTCTTGAGTTTGCGGTAGCCCCCATGCAACGGAATGAGTTTCTCCGGCTCAGGCATGGCGTCGTTTAAGTTCTCCCCGTCCACAAAGTCCATTCCGTCCACAATTGCGTCCGCCTCTGCCGCCCGCACTGCCCCCGACAGCAGCTTCGGCGCAGCGCGTCCTGCAGCATCATTTGAGCAAGCCTTTCAGGTTGTGAAATACCGGCGTTTCTCCATTCCACCCAAACGTCAGCACATCGATGCGAAGTTTATCTAGCACCGCTTGTGTTTTGGGCTTTGGTTTTTCCGGTACAACAAAAATCTTTCGCGGCGCTTTGCCGTCCACTGCACTGTGGTAAAGAAGTTGTCCTATTCCTTGATACACCGCTGTTGTGCTGACGTCCGGCTTGATCTCGAACAATAATTCGAGCGCATTGTTTTCCGAAAGCAAGAATATGTCCCGAGGTTGGTCTTTGCCGATTCGGTTGTAGCCGAGTTTCCGAAGGCACTTCTCAAGCTGATTCACAATTTTGCCGTGGTCACAGCTGCTCTCGATGTCGCCGCTAATCCGGTACTTCTTGCGTTTGCCTTCGAACTCAGGTGAAAAGCCAGGCTCGAAGTCACTTGGCGGAGTTTCTTCCCCGGCCTCGATGTCCCGCTTGAACTTCCGTACTTCACGGATGAATTCGCTGAACTGCTGCGGTAATCGCTTGCCGGCAATACTCCCAATAACGATCATCTCGTTCTCAAAACCATCCGGCCACCGGACCTCACACCAATTGCCATGCGGATATGAGTCCACGAATGCTGTCTTACCTATACCTTCTCGCCCGCCGCCAATCTTGCCACTGTGCGCGATGAAAATTTTGTTGCCATCAGTGAGAAATGCACCGGCGCAACGGCGATCCACTCCGTCGCATGGCGGGTTGCATTCCACCGTTATTTTCAGATTCTGATGAGTCACCGGGTCCCAAGTGCCAAACGGACACCAGTACCGTCCGCCCTCTCTGGTTGTTTCTTGCGTAAACCAGAATCGCTCTTGAGAATTCCAGTAAACTTCTGTTTCGTAGTTACCTCCCTGCCATCCGATTACGCGCGTGTATGTCTTGCAGCCCTTCTTCAAGCGCGCGCGTAACGTGTCCAGTGCGCCTTTGATCTCCTTCTCATCAGTCAAAGGAATCAGTGTCATGTCTCTCCTTTCACCCGCACCGCCCCCGACAGCAGCTTCGGCAGCAGCGCGTCCCGCAGCGCGGCCAGCGTCACCAAATCGGGAAAGCTCAATTGCCGCCCTCCTTCAGGGTCTTCTTCACGCCCTTTCGGTCTAACTGAATTTCTGCACCGGTAGGAGTCGTCAGCTTCACGGAGGAAGCCGCACCGAAAATCAGCGACGGAATGTCTGTAGGAGTTTCCTCGTGGTCTTCAGATCGTGCCGAGTATTTGAAGAGGTTGCGGGTCAAGACATCGACGACGTGTTGAGGTAATTCAGCCTTCTTCTCATCAAGCCACTCCGATGCCATTTCCACAACCCAGCTTGCGCGGTTAACGTCAATCTCCATTTGCTTGAACATGAACTCAGCATCGGCGTGCTGGCGTAACCAGCGGTCATTCCATTTGACGAAGTACCACGCGCCGAAAAGAAATGCCGCACCGAAGCCTAGTTGTTTCAGGCCAAGAAGACTCAAATGTCCCCACGAGAGTTTCGTCAGGTCGTTGCCGGCTGCCTCAATAATCTTTGAGGCTTGCAAGAAGTTCAAAACAGTCATCGCGCCGCAAAACGCGAGGAAGACCATGAGAAACATGATTATTGGGCGGCGAAGTTTTCTCGTGTTTTCGGTCAGTTGGAACTTCTCATTGAGCGCCCCTAACTGCTTAAGCATGTCCTTGTGATGCTGCCGTCGCAGAGCTTTACTTGCACGAAGATCAAGCTCTGCTTCGCGCTTCGTAAGTGCATCCTTTTCCTGCCGGACCAAGTCCATCTTTTCATCGAATAGTTTCTGCTGTTCCTCGCGCTGCTTCGCTAACTCGGAATCCAAGTCTTGGCGTTTCTTTTCGAATTGCTCATCAAGTTGACGCTGTCGCTCGTGGATTCCATAGAGAAGCTCCCGGTTCATGCCCTCTAGCCGGGAGAGCGTGGCCTCTCGAGCTTCGTAATACTTGGTCATTTCTTCACTGGCGAAGCCGCCGAGGACACCTTCAATACGCACTTCCTTCAGGATTTTCTTAGCCAGACCCTGCAACTTCGAGAATTGCGCTTCGTTCAGACGAGGCTCATTTCCCGGAAACTGAACATGCACTTCATCAAACAGTTCTTTGCCGATCCTCTTAATTGTGACGTAATGCCGTCGCTGTTGCGGACCATGGCCAACGAGTGAAATTGAGGTGAGGCTCGCGTCATTCAGCGGTAGAACCTCCTTCAGAATGGCGTCGTTCTCTAATGCTCCGAACGCAACATATCTGCTACCTCCATCCTCAAAAGGAGCGATGTAAAGCTCCGGTTGTGGGACGCCGGCCTGACCTGCGAGATTCTGCAATGATTCAATCACCTGACGATCAGGTTGGCGTGGAATCTTGAATATAGTTGCACTCATGCTTTGACTCCTTGGATTCTGATTTGTCCCGACAGCAGCTTCGGCAGCAGCGCGTCCCGCAGCGCGGCCAGCGTCCGGGATTCGTGGATGTTGGCAATGATGCGCTCAACCAGCGGCTGGACCACGCCGGTAAGTTTCGCTGCGACTGGTTCTGGCGGAAGTGCAATCTCGTAGCGGGCGATGTCCGCCCAACTGGCGCGTGGCATCTTCGTGCCGGTCGAGCAGGCGTCGGTGTGGTCAATCAGTTCTTTGCTGCTGAGATGACCGAGCACGAGACCGAACCATGCCGGTTTCTTCGGCGCGATGGTCAGGATGTCTGTCGAGCACACACCGTCGAGCGGGGCGACGCCGACCTTGTGGAAGTACGGGCGGAGCTTGCCGAAAAGAATCTCGCCACGTTGGAAGCGCGCCTTGCCGCTTTCCAAATCACCGGCAGTGCCCCACTCGCCAAGCGCGATGCAGCGACGCGGCATGTGCTCCAAGCCAATGTATGGCGTCGACGCGTCAATCTCGCTGGGGTCAACCGCGCGCTTCGGATTCTCTGCGATCTCTCCGAGCGTACCGGGTCCGCCTTCCTCCATCATCCTTCTGAATTCTGCCTTGGCGATGGCCTCCAGCGTCTCGTTCATCCGCCGATTCAACTCAATCTTGTCGTCCAGCGCCCCCAACACCCCCGCGATCGCCCGCTGCTCGGGAAGTGGCGGCAGTGTGACCGAAATCGCTCGCAGTGATGCGAGCGGAGTAGCGATGCCCGGTGTTCCGACTTGGGACGCGTTCTTTAGCAGCTCATGTCTGCCGAGAGGCGAGCGGAAGTAATAAAAGAGGAAAAGCGGGTCTGCGGCCTCTCGGTTGGCCGTTAGCTTCATGAGGCTCGTTGAAAGCATGTAGTGCGCTTTCGTGCCACCGGTCACAATACCTACTTCACCAATCAAGCCTCGGTGCGGAAAAACGAGGTCACCGTCATAGACATTTGACGAGTTCAGACTCGCCGCAGTGTCGGGGCTGACGCAAACAAACTCTCCGGTGAAAGATTTCGTGTCCGAAATGTTGTTGCCACGAATGACCGGTATACCTCGGTCGACGTAGCAATCAGACTTCATACGAGAACCAAAAGGGCCAATCGCGATGGCAGAGTCCGTCTTCGCTTTGATGTCATCCACTCGGCAGATTCGCCAGCCGTTTGGAAGAGTATCAAGCATAGCGAACTGCCTTTAGACTATCTCGAATCACCTTCTCCAGCTTCGCCGATTCCGCAAACTGCTCGTCGAGCGCGCCGGTAAGCCGCTTCATCTTCTGCTCGAACGGCTCACCGTCGTCTTCTGCTTCTACCGCGCCCACATACCGGCCCGGTGTGAGGACGTGGCTTTGCGCGCGGATTTCTTCGAGCTTCGCGCTCATGCAAAAGCCGTCAACGTCCGCGTATTTTCCCGCGCCTTTGTCACCTCGCCACGCGTGATACGTGCCGGCAACCTTGGCCATATCGTCGCCGGTAAGTTCCGCGTGGACGCGATCAATCATGCTACCGAGTTTCCGGGCGTCGATGAAAAGCGTTTGGCCGCGTCGGTCGCGGTGGCGATGGTTGCGTTTGTCGCGGGCGAGAAACCACAGGCAAACCGGTATTTGCGTCGAATAGAAAAGCTGGCCGGGGAGCGCGACCATGCAGTCCACGAGGTCGGCTTCAATGATGGCCTTGCGGATGTCGCCTTCGCCGCTGCTGTTGGAGGACATCGAGCCGTTGGCCAGGACGAAGCCGGCCAAACCGGTCGGGGCGAGATGGTGGATGAAGTGTTGCACCCAGGCGAAGTTGGCGTTGCCGACGGGCGGCGCGCCGTATTTCCACCGGGGATCGTCCCGGAGCCGGTCGCCGCCCCAGTCGCTCATGTTGAAAGGCGGGTTGGCGAGGATGTAGTCGGCCTTGAGGTCTTTGTGCAGGTCGCGATGGAAACTGTCGGCGTTTTCGTCGCCGAGATCGGCTTCGATGCCGCGGATGGCGAGGTTCATCTTGGCCAGCTTCCACGTGGTCGGGTTGCTCTCCTGACCGAAAACACTCAGGTCGCCGCTTGCCCGCCGTAGGCCCGGCGAAGGCGGGTTGCCGTTCCCGGTCGCATGCGCTTCGACGAACCGGACCGATTGCACGAACATGCCGCCCGAACCGCAGCAGGGGTCGAACACCCGGCCTTTGTAGGGGGCGAGCATCTCGACGAGGAGTTGGACGACGCAGCGGGGCGTGTAGAATTGCCCGCCT
This sequence comes from Verrucomicrobiia bacterium, assembly GCA_022072455.1. Classification (GTDB taxonomy): domain Bacteria; phylum Verrucomicrobiota; class Verrucomicrobiia; order Palsa-1439; family Palsa-1439; genus CAINDI01. Next base: position 9,629 of record JAJVHY010000023.1, read on the forward strand.
TTCTTCCCTTCGGCGCTGGCGAATTGGGAGAGAAAGTATTCGTACACGCGCCCGAGGATGTCCTTCGACCGGCTTTCCCTGTCGCCAAGGCCAATCGTCGCAATCAGGTCGATCACTTCGCCCAACTGCTGCTTATTCAAGTCGGGTCGGGCGTAATTCTTGGGGAGCACGCCTTTGAGCGAAGCGTTGTCGCGTTCGATGGCGACCATGGCGTTATCGAGCAGCTTGCCGATGAGCGGGTCTTTGGCGCGTCCTTGGAGATACGTCCAGCGCGCTTCTGGCGGCACCCAGAAAATATGGTCGGCGACGTATTCATCCCGGTCTTCCGGGTTCGCGTTCGTTTCCTTGGCGAGTTGGGTGTGCTTTTCCTCGAAGGAGTCGGAGATATACTTCAGGAAGATCAGCCCCAGCACGACGTGCTTATACTCCGCCGCGTCCATGTGTCCACGCAGCTTGTCGGCTGCCGACCATAGAACCGCCTCAAACCCCAGATTCGCCCCGCCGTTCTGCTTCGCTGTCGCTTTAGCCATAGCGGGATGCAGTGTAGGGAGTCGGTGCGTGTTCGGCAAGCCGTAGTATGGGAAGGGATGAGTTAAGCAGGCAAAATCCTCCTTCGTCTTACTTTCGCCGTTGCTGAATGACAAGCTTTGGCGGGACAGGTCCTCCGTCGCTGAACGACAAGCTTTGGCGGACAAGGCGGTGAGCAGGCAGCCCGTGAGGGAATGACAAGCTTTGGCGGACAAGGCAGTCGGCGGTGAGCAGTCAGCCAGACCGGAAAGACGGGAGCCCGTGGCTCTACCGCCGTTCACGAGGCCGATCTGCCGGCGCGCGAAAACGCGCGGACGAGTGCCGGGTTGTTTCGCAGTTGTTGGAAGAACAAGACCGCGTTCTCAGCAACCGTGAGAATTTCCAACCGCGCCGGGCCCGTGCGATTGCCTCTGAAAATATTTTTAGCGGAAAAACTCTTCGGTCCAGCACGGGTGATTGAGGCGGTCAGCAGGGCACAAGGGGCAAGCAAGCATCCCAACTGGCGATGGTCAGCATTGATGCAGGGTCGGCCAGGCAAGGATGCTTGGTCGTGCCAGCATCCAGACTTGGTCAAGCGAGCACGCCTGCATGGTCTTGTCAGCACCCATGCTTGGTCAGGCAAGCACGGATGCATGATCCATCCCGCATGAATACACTGCCAGCCCCGCACGGATGCTGAGTCGGGTCGGCTGACTCGGAGACGAGGTCGTTGAGGGTGCGTGGCGAAGTCGGCGGGGATGCTCGGTCCACTCGGTGTGAATGCTCAGTCACGGGCACTGGTACACCGTTTGCTTTTCTTCACAAATCAGCCGATGCGCTACCGACGAACATTCTTCAACGGCAGATTGGCCGGACGGCGAGGATGAACCTCATACGCTGGGACACACCATCGTTCACTTGGGACTCGGGACTCACCTGGGACCAGTCGTCCAACCCCCTCGGCTCGCACGAAAGGACTCGTATGCAAAAACTCATCATTACGTTCGACCGATTGAGCCTGCCGAACTTCCTCACGCAGTCGCAGCGCATCGAGAACGCCCTGACCTCGGAACCGGCCCTGACCTTGTTCCCGGAGCCGTGGCCCGCCATGTTCCCCTCGCGCGCGAACTTGACCGCCGCCTTCACGGCGTTCGAGACCGCCTACGACGCCGAGAACGGCGACAAACACGCCATCGCCATCCGCGATGGCGAACGGAAGAAGTTGACCCGCATCTTGAAACGGCTCGCCCCGTATTTGGAGTCCGTCGCCGAAGCCGCCGGCGATCCGGCCATGCTCGAAACCACCGGCTATAGCCTGCGGCAACCCATCGTGCATGGCGTGCCGACGGAAAGCGACACATTGCCGGCGCCCCTCCTGACGGTGCGCCGCGGCACCCTGAGCGGGGTCGTAGTGGGCCGGGTGAAACGCCAGCCCGGCGCGACCGCCTGGAACGGCGAGTACGCCAGTGGCGACCCGAACGAACCGGCCAACTGGAAAAACGGCATCCTGTCCACCAAGGCCTCGCAAATCATCTTTCCGGGGTTGACGCCGGGCACGATGTATTACTTCCGCGTCCGCGCTGTCGGCAAGGATGGCTACGGCGCCTGGTCGGATGTCGCCAACCTGATGGCCGTGTGAAAGCCGCGCGCGCGCCCCGGTCACTGGGCGGCAGTGACCGGGGCGCAGCGAGCCCGGTCGGGCGCTCGCGCCGCGCGCCGCCACGGTAGGGGCGAGCCGCCGGCTCGCCCGAATCCAGAACCCAAAGTGGACGACCCGGCGGGTCGTCCCTACCAATATCCTCAGAAAGGAAAATCAAGATGCCTTTTGACCCACTCTTACCGGTCGATCACTCCGAACTCAGTTCCGCCGAGATGCGCGCGCAATTCACCGGGCTCAAAGACTTGATTGATAACCTGCCGGGGCCGACCCCGGAAACCGATCCGGTGTTCGCGGCGTCGGAAGCGGCGCAGTTCGTGCCCGGCGACAAGGCGCGGCTCGACGCGGCGTTGACGAGTCCCTTGACCGGGGCGGTGCTGTGCGATGAACACGACATCGTCAATGCCGGGCACGTCGGAGTAAAAAACTCGGTGAACAATGCCGCGACCAACACGCCGGTCCTCAACACCGCCCAGCATGCCCTCTGCAATGCGGCGGGCCAGCCGATTGTCGGGTTCCGCGGTTACATCCCCGGCGTGGACGATCCCGCGGCGCAACTCAACGACGGGGCGGGGCAGGGGTTTCTGAATCCGCAGTTGCGGACGTTGATCGGCAGCGATGGATTGACGGTGGCGGCGTCGTGGGCGGATGGGACGTTGAAGGACGGGGCCGGGAATGCGTTCAGTACCGGCGCGTATTCACCCGGCAATCCCGGGCATTGGGCCGGCAGTCCGCCCGCGACGGTGGCGGAGGCGATTGACCGGTTGGCGGCGGCGGTGAGTAACAACGGCGTGACGCCGATTGCGTGAGGGGGCGGGTGTTGTAGCCGCGAGCAGGCTCGCGGCTACAAGCCGGCTCGCGCCGTATTTGCAATCGCGTCCTGCTACTCAACGGTGACGCTCTTGGCGAGGTTGCGGGGCTTGTCCACGTCGCAGCCGCGCGCGACAGCGATGTGATAGGCGAGTAATTGGAGCGGGATGACAGTGAGTAACGGTTGGAGACATTCGTTGGTGTCGGGTATGTAGAGGACGTCGTCGGCTTTTTGCGCGGTCGCGGTGTCGCCTTCGGTGGCGACGACGATCACGGGGCCTTTGCGGGCTTTGACTTCTTCGATGTTGGCCATGGTTTTGTCAGAGACAGAATTGCGCGGGGCGATGAAGACGGACGGGGTGTGCGGGTCAACCAGCGCGATGGGGCCGTGTTTCATTTCGGCGGCGGGGTAGCCTTCGGCGTGGATGTAGGAGATTTCCTTGAGTTTGAGCGCGCCTTCGAGGGCGATGGGGAAGTTGAATTGCCGGGCGAGGAAGAGAAAGCTCTTCGCGTCGCAATATTTTTGGGCGACTTTTTGAATGGCGTCGGTTTGCTGGAGGATGCGTTCGATTTTGCCGGGGATGGTTTCGAGTTCTTTGAGGATTTCGGCGCCGCGGGTGGAGGCGAGGTGGCGCATCCGGCCCATGAGGACGGCAAGCAAGGTCAGGATGGTGATTTGGGAGAGGAAGGTCTTGGTGGCGGCGACGCCGATCTCGGGGCCGGCATGCATGTAGGTACCGCCATCCACTTCGCGGGCGATCGTGCTGCCGACGCTGTTGACGATGCCGAGGGTTTTGTGGCCTTTGCGCCGGCATTCGCGCACGGCGGCGAGGGTGTCAATGGTTTCGCCAGACTGGCTGATGGCGAAGACGAGGGTGTGTTTATCAATGGGGGAATTGCGGTAGCGGAATTCACTGGCGTAGTCGGTTTCGGTAGGGATGCGGGCGAGTTCTTCCAGGACGTATTTGCCAACCATGCCGGCATGGAGGGCGGTACCGCAGGCGATGAAGATGATGCGGTCGACGGCGCGGAGGTCGGCCGGGGAGAGGTTGAGGCCGCCGAGCCGGGCGGTGGCTTCGTCGTGGACGATGCGGCCGCGGAGGGCGTTTTCAACGACGCGTGGTTGTTCGAATATTTCCTTGAGCATGTAGTGCGGAAATTTGCCGCGTTCGACTTCTTCGGCAGCATATTCGACTTCGCGGACTTGCGGGGTAACGGTGGCGGCTTCGATGGTGGAGACTTGGAAGTCGTCGCGGGTGAGCGTGACGAGTTCGAAGTCGTTGAGGTAGACGACGCGCCGGGTGTGGGCAATGATGGCGCTGACATCACTGGCAAGGAAGTTTTCGTTGCGGCCAATACCAAGCAGGAGTGGACTGCCCCGGCGGGCGCCGACGATGATCTCGGGATGGTCAACATGGACACAGGCAATGCCGTACGTACCGACAATATCTTTGAGAGCGAGGCGGACGGCTTCGGTTAGGTCGCCTTTGTAGAAATTGCCGATGAGGTGCGCGAGAACTTCAGTGTCGGTTTGTGAGAGGAACTGATGACCGGCGGCGATGAGTTTGTCTTTGAGTGACTGGTGGTTTTCGATGACGCCGTTGTGGACGAGCGCGATTTTGCCAGACTGGTCGAGATGGGGATGGGCGTTGGCGTCGGTCGGGGCACCGTGCGTGGCCCAGCGGGTGTGGCCGATACCGGTGTGGCCGTGGGCGGGCGATTTTTTCAGGACGGCGGCGAGGTCATTGATGCGGCCGGTTTTCTTGCGGAGTTCGAATTGGCCGTTGTTGAGCGTGACGATGCCGGCGGAGTCGTAACCGCGGTATTCGAGCCGACGGAGACCTTCGAGGATGACGTTGGGGGCGGGTTTGGTGCCGATGTAACCGATGATGCCACACATAGTGGTTCTGCCTTTTTTGAAGTCGCACCGCGGCAGTTCAACCCAATTCTCGGGTGAGAAAGATCAGCGGCTTGGCGAACGACAACGGCGTGGACTTCGAGGAGCTTTGTTATTTATTGCCGCTGACGCGCGTACCGTAGCACGGGCCGATGTTTTGTCAATTGACGCGGTGAAGTTGTCCTGCTTATCATCGCCCTGTGGATCAGACCTCGAACAAAGTCTTGGCGGTGATCATGGGTGGTGGCGCCGGGACGCGCTTGTTTCCGTTGACGAAGGAACGCGCCAAACCAGCGGTGCCGATTGGTGGGAAGTACCGGCTGGTGGATGTCCCGGTCTCGAATTGTATCAACTCCAACATCCGGCAGATATATGTGTTGACGCAGTTCAATTCCACGTCGCTCCATCGGCACATTTATTCCAGTTACGCGTTTGACCGGTTCTCGCGGGGTTTTGTGGAGATTCTCGCGGCGCAGCAGACGACCGGGAGCATGAGCTGGTATCAGGGGACTGCCGATGCAGTGCGGCAGAATCTCCGGTATTTTGCTCTTCCTGAATATGATCACATTTTGATTTTGTCCGGCGACCAGCTCTACCGGATGGATTTTCGTGCGGTGTTGCAGCAGCACGTCGAGACGCAGGCGGATATCACGATTGCGGCGATTCCGGTCAAGCGGAGTGAAGCGCCGGGGTTGGGGATTTTGCAGGTGGACGAGAAGCGGAAGATCAATCGGTTTGTCGAAAAACCGAAAGATCCGGCCGTGCTGGATAGTTTGAAGTTGCAGGATCCGCTGTTGTCGTCGCTGCGGGTGACCACGAGCGAGGATCACATGCTGGCCTCGATGGGGATTTATGTTTTCAAACGGGATGTGTTGGTTGATGCGCTGAAGAATTCCCATGAAGATTTCGGTAAACACATCATTCCGGAATCCATCTTGAGGCGGCAGGTTTTTGCCTATTTGTATCAGGGGTACTGGGAGGATGTCGGGACCATCCGATCATTCTTCGACGCGAACCTCGCGATGTGTGGCTTGAAACCGGCTTTTAGTTTCTTTGATCGGTCGTCACCGGTCTATACGCGGGCGCGCTTTCTGCCGCCGACGAAAATCGTGGAGAGTCATATTGGCCGTTCGCTTGTGGCAGACGGGTGCGTGATAATTAAATCGAATTTGGAGAACTGCGTTATCGGTTTGCGGTCGTATATTGGCGAGAATTGCGATGTGCGCGATACGATAATCATGGGATGTGATTATTACGCGCCCGGGCCGGAAGCGGCTTCGGAAGAGACCGTGACGATGCCGCACATGAGTATTGGCCGGGGCACGCGGATTCACCGGGCGATAATTGATAAGAATGTCCACATTGGCGAAGGCGTGACAATTGCCGGTAAGCCTGACGCACCGGACATGGATGGTCCGAATTATTACCACCGGGACGGGATCGTAATCATCCCGAAGAACACAACAATCCCTGCCGGAACGATAATTTAGGAAAGAATCGAAATCATTGTTGACAGAAAGCCGCCGGTCACTATACTGCGCGTGCCCATTAAGTTGGGGGTAGTAAAAGTCATAACTGAGGAAGTGCGGTAGGGTTCTGTTGCTCGTTTCACAAAATGAAAGCGGGAACGGGATTTTTGCCGTCTTCGTGTCTTTGGAAGTGCGTAAAGTTTGGTGGTTGGAGATGTTGAGCCAACCTCGTCAGGGCGGGGCAGGAAAAAATGAAATTTGCCCACGTAGCTCAGATGGTAGAGCACGTCCTTGGTAAGGACGAGGTCATCGGTTCAATCCCGATCGTGGGCTCCAGATAATTGAGCGTAGTTTAAGCGAGCAAAACAGAAAAAGGAATACGGAGGACAATATGGCCAAGGATACATTCAAACGCACAAAGCCCCACGCCAACGTGGGCACGATCGGTCACATCGACCACGGCAAAACGACATTGACCGCTTCGTTGCTCGCGGTTCTTTCCAAACAAGGCAAGGCGGAAGTCAAAAGCTACGCCGACATCGCCAAGGGGGGGACTGTCCGCGATGAAACCAAGACTGTCACCATTGCGGCTGCGCACGTCGAATACGAGTCTGAGAAGCGGCACTATGCGCACGTTGACTGCCCCGGCCATGCTGACTACGTCAAGAACATGATTACCGGTGCGGCGCAGATGGACGGCGCGATTCTTGTCGTCAGTGCGGCGGACGGCCCGATGCCGCAGACGCGCGAGCACATCCTTCTGGCCCGGCAGGTTGGTGTCCCGGCGATCGTTGTTGCGTTAAACAAGGTGGATCTGGTGGACGATCCGGAATTGCTCGAACTTGTCGAGATGGAAATCCGCGACTTGTTGAGCAAGTACCAATTCCCTGGCGACAAAACTCCCATTGTCCGGGTTTGCGCCAGTAAAGCGTTGGCGGGGGATGCGGAAGCGGAGAAGGGAATTCTCGAGTTGGTCAAGGCCGTGGATGAATTCATCCCGCAGCCCGCTCGTGAAGTTGACAAACCGTTCCTGATGCCGGTCGAAGACGTGTTCTCGATTACCGGCCGCGGCACGGTGGCGACTGGCCGCGTGGAACGCGGCACCATCAAGGTCGGCGAAGAAGTCGAGATCGTTGGTTTGCGCGACACGACGAAGACGGTGGTTACCGGCGTTGAAATGTTCCGCAAGTTGCTGGATCAAGCGGAAGCGGGTGACAATATTGGTGCGTTGCTGCGCGGTATCGACAAAGAAGGGATCGAACGCGGTCAGGTTCTCGCGAAGCCCGGTTCAATCAAGCCGCACCGGAAATTCAAAGCGGAAGTTTATGTGCTCTCCAAGGAAGAGGGTGGTCGCCACACGCCGTTCTTTACGAAATACCGGCCGCAGTTCTATTTCCGCACCACCGACGTGACCGGCCAATGCACCTTGCCGGCGGGCGTGGAAATGGTCATGCCGGGTGACAACATCCAGATGGAAGTGGAATTGATTACCCCAATCGCGATGGAAAAGACGATGCGCTTCGCGATTCGCGAAGGCGGGCGAACCGTCGGCGCGGGCCGCGTGACCGACATTCAGGAGTAAGTTTTCATGCCGCGCGAATTGATCACGATGGCCTGCACGGAGTGCAAGAGCCGCAACTATGTTTCGAACAAAAACAAGAAAGGCCCGCAGACGGGCCGGTTGGAGTTGCGGAAATTCTGCCCGAAGTGCGGGAAACATGTGACGCATCGAGAGCAGAAATAGGCGGGCAGCGCAGCCACACCAGTTGGATACGCCAGTAGCTCAATTGGCAGAGCGACGGTCTCCAAAACCGTAGGTTGGGGGTTCAAGTCCCTCCTGGCGTGCCAGTTAGACAGGAAGTGTAGCGAGACAAAAATATGGCCGAAGAACTTCAAAAGAAATCGAATCTTGTCACCAAGGTGAAAGAATTCTGCAACGAGGTCGTTGTCGAATTGAAGAAATCATCGTGGCCGACGCGCAAGGAGTTGATTGACTCAACAGTGATCGTCATCGTGACGATGATTGTGTTGGGTATCTTCGTTGCCTTTGCGGACGTGGTATTCGTCAAGATTGTCGGGATGCTGACCAAATCGGCGTAAGGATATGACCATGGCTGTCGAACAAGAAACCAAAGCTGATTTCCAGTGGTTCGTGCTCCACACGTTGTCCGGTCAGGAGCAGAAGGTTAAGGACAGCATTGAGAAGCGCTTGAAAGTCGAGGAGGTCAGCGACCTCATCAAGGAAGTCCTGATTCCGACCGAAAAAGTTGCGGAGGTCAAGAAGGGCAAGAAGACCACGAGCACCCGGAAGTTTTACCCCGGCTACATTCTTGTGCACATGAAGCTGCTGAATGAAAAGAACCAGTTGATTGACCGCTCGTGGTATTTCATCCGTGAAACCCCCGGCCTGATTGGTTTCGTGGGTGGCGATCGGCCGGTGCCGCTGAAGACGGACGAGGTCAACAGCATTCTGGCACAGATCGAGGAACGCCAAGAAAAAGTCGCACCGAAAGTCGCCTTCGAGAAGGGGGAGACGATCAAAATTACCGATGGACCATTCCAAAACTTCACGGGCGTCATTGATGAAATTGATCCCGCCCGCGGCAAACTTAAGATTTCAGTTTCGATTTTCGGGCGCTCGACGCCGGTGGAACTCGAGTACTGGCAAGTAGAGAGGGCATAACATGGCAGCAGGCAAACCAGTTACCGGTATAATCAAATTGCAGATCCCGGCAGGGCAGGCGAATCCAGCCCCGCCGGTTGGTCCGGCGCTTGGACAACAGGGCGTCAACATCATGGCGTTCTGCAAGGAATTCAATGCCGCGACCCAGAAACAGGCCGGCACGATTCTGCCGGTCATCATCACGGTCTATAAAGACAAAACCTTTACTTTCATCACGAAATCACCACCGGCCAGTTCCTTGTTGAAAAAGGCGGCCGGGATTGCCACCGCAAGTGGCGAGCCCAACCGCAACAAGGTTGGCAAGGTGACCAAGAAGCAAGTCGCAGAAATCGCGAAAACCAAGATGGCGGATTTGAATGCGAAGTCGGACGAGGGTGCGTTTCGGATTATTGCCGGTACGGCCCGTTCGATGGGCATCGATGTAGTGGACTGAGCGAAACTTAACGGCGGGAGGTTGCCTGACCGGCGGCCGCCAGCACCGCAGATAAGGAAAAAACGACACATGGCGAAGCACGGCAAACGTTATCGAGAAGCGCTGAAGTTGGTTGACACTCGGCGTGAATACAAAATCGGCGAGGCGGTTGAGTTGTTGAAGAAACTCCCGAAAGCCAAGTTTGACGAAACCGTTGAACTGGGGATCAAACTCGGCGTGGATCCGAAGCAAAGCGATCAGATGGTGCGCGGTACCTGTCCGTTACCACACGGCTCCGGCAAGAAGGTGCGTGTCCTCGTGTTTGCCAAAGGCGCCGCCGCCCAAGCGGCCAAGGACGCCGGCGCAGATCATGTCGGCTTTGATGATTTGATCAAAAAGATTCAAGAAGGTTGGCTGGACTTCGACGTGGCTGTGGCCACCACGGAAGCGATGCAAGAAGTCCGGAAACTCGGCAAGCAACTCGGCCCGAAAGGCCTGATGCCAAACCCGAAAACCGGTACCGTGACAGACAATCCCGCCAAGGCAATCCAGGAAGTCAAAGCCGGGCGAGTCGAATTCAAAATGGACAAAGCCGGCAACTTGCACATTGCGTTCGGCAAGTTGTCGTTCGAGACAAAAGCCATTGAAGAAAACGCGAAGTCCATCATCAATGCGGTCATGCATGCCAAGCCGGCCAGCTCAAAGGGCAAGTTCATCGAGAGCTGCACCTTGGCAAGCACGATGAGTCCGGGACTGCGGATTGACACGCACGAATTTACACCGAGCACGAATTAACATGAGAGCCGAAAAGAAACTGATCGTTGAAGAGTTGAGCAAGCAAGTCGGCGCCTCGCCGTTCCTGCTGGTGACAGATTACACCAAAATGACGGTGACGGAGTTCGCCGCGCTGCGCAAGAAACTGCGCGCAGTGCATGCCGAATGTCACGTCGTCAAAAACACCATGCTCCGGCATGCCGCGAAGGAAGCCGGACTTGGCGAATTTAACGGCTCACTCGCCGGAATGACCGCGGTGGTCATCGGTGATGCCAAGGCGGACATCAGCGCGGCCGCGAAGATTTTGAAGCAGTTCACGAAGGACACCGAGAAGGGCAAAGTCAAACTCGGCGTGATGGGCAAACAATTGTTGCAGCCGGCCGAAGTGGATGCAGTGGCTGAATTGCCGTCGCTCGACGTCTTGCGGGCCGGACTCATTGGGATGCTCCAGACGCCTGCCACGCGGATCGCGGTGGTGCTCGGTGCTCCGGCAAGCCAAATTGCGCGCGTCATCAAGGCGCATGCAGATAAGGCCGCCCAACCGGCGGCTGCGTAGGAAAACAAACCGGTTCCTCGTCGTCCTGCCGGCTGGTGGGATGAAACGGCGCGAAGCTTTGCGTCACGACGATACCAGAAAAGGAAAACGTAGATGCCAGCAGACCTAGATACATTGGTAGAGCAGTTGAGCGGATTGACCGTCATTGAGGCGGCCGCGCTCTCGAAGAAATTGGAGGAGAAGTGGGGCGTCAGCGCCGCGGCTCCGGTCGCCGTTGCTGCCGGTCCTGCTGCCGGTGCGGCTGCCGCTCCGGCCGCCGAAGCAAAGTCGACCTTTGACGTTGTGTTGAAGGAAGCCGGCGCGAATAAGATTGGCGTAATCAAAGAAGTCCGCGCCGTGACCAGCCTGGGCTTGAAGGAAGCCAAGGATCTCGTCGAAGGTGCGCCCAAGACCGTGAAGGAAGGCGCGTCGAAGGAAGAAGCCGAAGAGATCAAGAAGAAGTTGGAAGCTGCCGGCGCCAAAGTCGAATTGAAGTAAATCGTCAACGTTGTACCGGTCGGGGCGGGGTCAACCCGCCCCGACTAAAACTTAAACCGGCCGCAAGGTCGAGGAATCATAATGCGCGAGCGCAAATACTACGGCAAGTTGGGTGACGTGATTGAGCCGCCTCAGTTGATTGAGGCGCAGATCAAATCTTACGAAGAGTTTTTGCAAGCCGACGTTCCGGTCAGTCGCCGGAAAATGGTTGGTCTGCAAACTGTCTTCAAAGAAGTTTTCCCGATTGAGAGCTATGACGGCCAGTCCATGCTGGACTTCGTCGACTACCAAATCGGCGACATCAAGCTGACATGGCTCGAAGCTTTGCGTGAAGGCATCACCTACAGTGCCCCTCTGCACGTCACCTTCCGTCTGAAAGACGCGAGTGGCACGAAGGAAGAAAAAGTTTACATGGGCGAAATTCCGCTCATGACGCCGTCGGGCAGTTTTGTGATCAATGGGGCGGAGCGCGTCATTGTCAGCCAACTGCACCGTTCACCCGGCATTTGTTTTGAATCAACCATTCACACCTCCGGTAAAGTGCTGTTTGGATTCCGGATCATTCCGGATCGCGGTACCTGGCTTGAAACTCAATTCGACCAGCACGATTTACTCAATGTTTACCTCGACCGGCGCCATCGCCGCCGAAAGTTCCTGGTCACGACCTTCCTGCGTACGCTGGGCTACAGCAAGGACGAGGACATTCTCAAGTTGTTCTACACCATTGAAGACGTGAAGTTGAAAGACTTCACGACCGGCGAAGAGGAAAGCACGAAGGTGCTTGTTGCCGATATTGAAGACAAAGAGAAGGGCGTGGTTGTCGCGCGCGCGTTCGAGCCGCTTACCAAGACAATGTGCAAGCAACTGCAAGACCTCGGCATTGACAAGGTCAAAGTGGTTGATACCACAGTGGACGACGGCGTCATCATCAAGTGTCTCCGCAAAGATCCGACGAAAGATACGGAAGAAGCACTCAAGGACATTTATCGCCGGTTGCGGCCGGGTGATCCGCCGACGGTGGCGAACGCCAACGCGCTCATCAAGCGCCTCTTCTTCGACGCCCGCCGGTATGATCTTGGTCGCGTCGGCCGGTACAAGATCAACCAGAAGCTCAACCGAAATGTTGATCTCGAAAATCGCGTCCTCGAAAAGGAAGATTTGATCGAAGCGATCCGGTACGTATGCAACCTCAAGAAGGGCGAAGGTTCAGTCGACGATATTGACCACTTGGGCAGCCGACGCCTTCGGGCGGTTGGTGAATTGCTCGCGAACCAATGCCGGGTTGGGTTGGCGCGAACCGAACGCGTTGTGAAGGAACGGATGACGCTGTTTGATGTCACGACCAACGCAATGACGCCGCAGGCGCTTGTGAATCCGAAGGCTTTGTCTGCAGTCATTCGCGATTTCTTCGGTCGCAGCCAGCTCAGTCAGTTCATGGACCAGACGAATCCGCTATCCGAGATGACGCACAAGCGGCGTCTTTCGGCGCTCGGGCCGGGCGGCCTCTCGCGCGACCGTGCGGGCTTCGAAGTCCGGGACGTTCATCCCTCGCACTACGGCCGCATTTGTCCGATTGAAACACCTGAAGGCCCTAACATCGGCTTGATCAGCGCGATGTCCATCTACTGCCGGATCAATGAATTTGGTTTCATTGAAACGCCTTATCGGAAGGTGAAGGATGGCCGGGTGACGGAACAGATTGATTTTCTGACCGCCGACCAGGAAGAGAATTATGTCGTTGCCCAAGCGAATATCAGCGTTGACGGCAAAGGACATTTCACGATTCCGAAGGTTTCGTGCCGCTACAAAGGCGACTTCATCGAAGTCGAGCCGGAGCGCGTGCATTACATGGACGTGTCGCCGAAGCAACTCGTTTCGGTCGCGGCCGGTCTGATTCCGTTCTTGGAGCATGACGACGCGAACCGCGCCTTGATGGGATCGAACATGCAACGCCAAGCCGTGCCGTTGTTGCAGAGCGAGGCGCCATTTGTGGGAACCGGCTTGGAGGGCGTCATCGCCCGTGACTCGAAGGTTTGTATTTTGGCGGAGGAAGCCGGGACGGTTGCGTCGGTGACCGCGCAACGCATTGTCATCACGAAGAATGGCGAAATGCCGGAAGGCAAGCGCAAGCTGGTGACGGATCCCGAGCACCACATTTGGGTTTATGAACTCCGGAAGTTTATGCGCTCAAATGCCGGCACCTGCTTCAACCAGAAGCCGATTGTGCAAGTCGGCGACAAGGTGAAAAAAGGGCAGGCGATTGCCGACGGTCCCGCGTGTGATGGCGGTGAACTCGCGCTCGGCCGGAACGTCCTCGTGGCGTTTATGCCGTGGTGTGGTTACAACTTCGAAGACGCGATTCTCGTCAACGAGAAGCTCGTCAAAGAGGACACGTACACCTCGATTCACGTCGAGGAATTTGAAGCCGGCGCACGCGACACCAAGCTCGGTCCGGAAGAAATCACGCGCGACATCCCCAATGTTGGCGAAGAAGCCTTGAAGAACCTCGGTCACGACGGTGTGATTCGAATTGGCGCCGAAGTGAAGCCGGGCGACATCCTCGTCGGCAAGATCACGCCGAAGGGCGAAACCGAACTTGCGCCCGAAGAGCGTTTGCTCCGGGCGATCTTCGGCGAGAAGGCCGCCGACGTGAAAGACACGTCATTGCGCGTGCCGTCCGGAACCTACGGCATCGTGATGGACGTCAAAGTCTCTTCGCGGAAAGAGCCGACACGTCCAAAGTTTACGCAAGGCGAAGTCCGCAAGCAGCGCAAGACGATTGAAGACGATTACAAGACGAAGTCCACGGAACTCCGGGAAGAGTTGACCGAGAAGCTCTCGAACATTCTCCTCGGTGAAAAAATTCCGCTTGATGTTGTGAACAGCGAAACCGGTGAAATCATCATCCCGGCCAATCGCAAAATCACCAAGACCCTCCTCCGCAAGCTCGCGAGTGTGTACGACCGGATCGAAATTGATCCGTCGCCGATCCGCATCAAGATTCGCGAGATCATCGGCGAGTTTGAGCATCGGTTCAGTGAACTCAACCTCGAACACGATCGCAAGAGTGAGCAGATTGAAAGCGGGGAAGATGTCGAGCCCGGCATCATCAAGCAGGTGAAGGTCTACGTCGCCAGCAAGCGCAAGCTGGGTGTTGGCGATAAGATGGCCGGCCGTCATGGAAATAAGGGTGTCATTGCGAAGATTCTCCCCGAAGAAGACATGCCGTTCCTCGTGGACGGCCAGCCGGTGGACATCGTATTGAATCCACTCGGCGTCCCGAGCCGGATGAACGTCGGACAGGTTCTCGAAACGCACCTCGGCGTCGCGGCCAAAGCGCTTGGTTTCAACTTCTGTTCGCCGGTGTTCGATGGCGTGACGGAAAAAGAAATTAAGAGCATGTTGACCGACGCACGGAAGCTCGAAAACTTCGAGTGGGTCACGACGCACGGCAAGACCCATCTGTACGACGGTCGCACCGGCGACCGGTTCGACCAAGAAGTTGTCGTTGGCTACATCTACCTGTTGAAGCTCCACCACTTGGTGGCCGACAAGATTCACGCGCGCGCGGTCGGACCGTACTCACTCGTCACGCAACAGCCGCTCGGCGGCAAGGCGCAATACGGCGGCCAACGTTTCGGTGAAATGGAAGTCTGGGCGATGGAAGCCTACGGTGCGGCTTATGCGTTGCAGGAATTGCTCACGGTTAAATCCGATGACGTACAAGGTCGCACCCGGATTTATGAATCCATCGTAAAAGGCGAAAACATCCTCGAAGCCGGCACCCCGGAATCGTTCAACGTGTTGATGAAAGAAATGCAGAGTCTCTGTCTCGACGTCCGCGTCGGCCACAACTCAGGTGACAAGTAAATATGAGCACCATTAAAGCTCCTGCTACCCCCACACCGTCGGCCCCACCGACTTCCGCCACCGCGGCCGCCCGTGCCGCGTTGGGGTTGGAAAAATCCGAAGCGTTCGACAATGTCAGCATCGGCATTGCGGCACCGGATGTCATCCGCTCTTGGTCGCATGGGGAAGTCAAGAACCCGGAAACGATCAACTATCGGACCTTCAAGCCCGAAAAAGGTGGATTGTTCTGTGAACGAATCTTCGGACCGGTACGTGACTGGGAATGTAATTGCGGCAAGTACAAACGGATCAAGCATCGCGGTGTCATCTGCGACCGGTGCGGCGTCGAGGTCACACTCGCCCGCGTTCGCCGGGAGCGCATGGGGCACATCGAACTCGCGGTGCCGGTCAGCCACATCTGGTTCTTCAAATCCATGCCGTCCCGCGTGGGTTTGATGCTCGACATGACCGCGCGTGAACTTGAACGCGTGCTTTATTACGAAGACTACGTTGTCATTGACGAAGGGAAAACTCCGCTCCAACCGAAGCAGTTGCTGACGGAAATGGAATGCCGCGAAGCACGCGAACAATACGGTGATGGGTTCGTCGCCAAGATGGGCGCGGAAGCGGTCAAGGAATTGCTCACCAAGATTGACCTGCGCAAGACAGCGCACGATTTGGAGCATCAGCTCGATACAACCAAGAGCAAGCAGATCAAAAAGAAGGTTGCCAAGCGTCTCAAAATCATCAAGGCGTTCATCGCCACCAAGATGCGGCCAGAGTGGTTGATTCTCGAAGTGTTGCCGGTGATTCCGCCGGATTTGCGCCCACTCGTGCCTCTCGAAGGCGGACGGTTTGCCACCAGTGATTTGAATGATCTGTACCGGCGTGTCATCAACCGGAACAACCGGTTGAAGAACCTGCTCCAACTCCGCACGCCTGACGTCATCATCCGGAATGAAAAGCGAATGTTGCAGGAAGCCGTGGATGCGTTGCTCGACAATGGCCGGCACGGCCGCCCAGTGACGGGCGCAGGTGGTCGGTCGCTCAAATCGCTCGCTGATATGCTAAAGGGCAAGTCGGGCCGTTTCCGGCAAAACTTGCTTGGTAAGCGGGTCGATTATTCGGGCCGGTCGGTCATCGTCATTGGGCCGGAATTGAAGCTGAACCAATGCGGCTTGCCGAAGAAGATGGCGCTCGTGTTGTTTGAGCCATTCATCATCAAGCGGCTTCGCGAGATGGGCCTCGTTCATACGATCCGGTCGGCAAAGAAGATGATTGAACGCCAATCGCCGGAAGTCTGGGACATCCTCGACGAAGTCACCAAGGGCCACCCCGTATTGCTCAACCGCGCCCCAACATTGCACCGACTTTCGATTCAGGCGTTTGAACCGCAGCTTATTGAAGGCGACGCGATCCGTATTCACCCGCTCGTCTGTACTGCGTATAATGCGGACTTCGACGGCGACCAGATGGCCGTCCACGTTCCCTTGTCAATCGAAGCGCAGATGGAAGCGCGGATGCTGATGTTGGCGACGAACAATATCTTCTCGCCCTCCTCTGGCAAGCCGATCATGACGCCGACGCAGGATATCGCGCTTGGAATCTATTACCTGACGAACCCTGGCAAGGACAAGGTGGCGGCTGGCGCACGGACGAAACTTTTTGGCAGCGCCGAGGAAGTGTTTTTCTGTCGCGATGAGAAAGATGTTTCAATTCACGAGAAGATCCGACTGAAGAATCCTGATTATGGTCGGAAGACCGTTTACGGCGATGCCGTTGCGAAAGTGATTGAGACAACAGTCGGCCGCGTACTCTTTAACGAGATCTGGCCGGCTGAGCTCGGCTTCCATAACAAGACTGTCAACAAGGGGGCCCTCGGCGAAATCATCTGGCAATGTTACCGGACTGCGGGACAGGCGAAGACTGTTGAGGTGCTCGACAAGTTGAAAGCGCTCGGTTTTGACTCCGCGACCAAAGCCGGTATCTCAATCGGGATTGACGACATGATTGTCCCGAAGGAGAAAAACGAAGTCATCGGTGCCGCGCAAAAGGACGTGGGTGAAGTCGAGAAGCAATATCGGCGCGGGATCATTACCGACGGCGAGCGTTACAATAAGATCATCGATATCTGGACGCACGCGACCGACAAGATCAGTTCGATCATGTACTCTGCGATGGAGCACAACAGCGGCAAGCCTGAACTCAATCCCGTGTTTACCATGGTGGATTCCAAGGCGCGGGGTTCGAAGCAACAGATTCGCCAATTGGCCGGTATGCGTGGTTTGATGGCCAAGCCGTCGGGTGAAATCATTGAACGGCCGATTCTCTCGAATTTCCGTGAAGGTCTGTCGGTGCTTGAGTACTTCATCTCGACGCACGGTGCGCGGAAAGGTTTGGCGGATACGGCGCTCAAGACCGCGGACTCCGGTTACCTCACGCGGAAGCTCGTGGATGTGGCGCAGGATGTCATTATCCTTCAGGAGGATTGTGGCACCGTCAACGGGATCATCGTCAAGCCGATTTACGAAGGCGAAGATGAAATCGTCAAGCTCAGTGAACGGATTGTTGGGCGCGTGGCAGCTGAGGACATTACTGATCCGCTGACCAAGAAAAAACTGCTCAAAGCCGGCACGGAAATTGATGAAGCCGCCGCCGAAGCCGTTGGCAAGCTCGGATTGGAGCGTATCAAGATTCGGTCGGTGCTGACTTGTGAATCGCGCCGGGGTGTTTGCGCGCTGTGTTACGGTCGTAATCTCGCGACGAGCAAGCCGGTCAAGATCGGTGATGCGGTCGGAATTATTGCGGCGCAATCGATTGGTGAACCAGGCACGCAGCTGACGATGCGGACGTTTCACATCGGTGGAACGGCCAGTCAGGTGTTTAAGCAGCCGCAAATCAAGGCCAAGAACGACGGTATTGTCCGGTATCATGATGTGCGGGCCGTCAAGCGCATTGAAGGCAACTGGGTCGTTCTGAACAAGAACAGTCAAGTGGCGATCTACAATGACGAGGGCCGAGAACTCGAGCGATACACGATTGTTGTTGGCGCGGAAATCAGCGTGCCGGATGGTGGCCGCTCCAAGAAGGGCGAAATCTTCGTTCAGTGGGATCCCTACAACGTGCCGGTCTTGTCGGAAGTTGCCGGCGTAGTGAAATTCCATGACATCATCGAAGGCATCACGGTTAAGCGTGAACTCGACGAAGCGACCGGACTGATGGGAACTGTCGTCATCGAACACAAGGAAGATTTGCATCCGCAGATCAATCTGGTCAACGATGCCGGCGAAGTGCTCGCGTTCTACAGCATCCCGGCCGGTGCTCACATCGTTGTCGAAGAGGGTAACAAGGTGCAAGCCGGTGGGTTGATGGCCAAGACACCGCGTAAGGTTTTCAAAACGAAAGACATTACTGGCGGTCTACCGCGGGTGGCGGAATTGTTTGAAGCCCGGCGTCCCAAAGATGCTGCGGAGATCGCGAAGATAGATGGGATTGTGGATTTTGCCGGTACGGCGCGTGGAAAGCGGCGAATCCTCGTCAAAGATGCCAAGTCTGGCGCTGAGGAAGAGCACCTGATTCCGATCTCGAAACACATCATTGTATTCCGCGGCGACGCGGTCAAGAAAGGGCAGCAGTTAACGGAAGGACCAGTTGTGCCGCATGAAGTCCTCGAAGTTTGCGGCCCACAAGACTTGCAGGAATATCTCGTCAACGAAGTCCAAGAAGTTTATCGGCTGCAGGGCGTCGAAATCAATGACAAGCACATTGAAATTATCGTCCGTCAGATGTTGCGAAAAATTCGCATCATCGAACCAGGGGACACCAAGTTCCTTTGGGATGACCAGGTTGACAAGATTCGCTTTGAAGAAGAAAACAAGCGAGTCGCGGAAGCGGGCGGCAAACCTGCAGAAGGGCAACCGGTGTTGCTCGGAATTACAAAGGCGTCGCTCTCGACAGAGTCTTTCATTAGCGCGGCATCATTCCAAGATACGACACGCGTCTTGACTGAGGCGGCCACGCATGGCCGGGTGGACACGTTGCGAGGGTTCAAGGAAAATGTGATCATGGGGCATCTGATTCCGGCTGGAACTGGTTACTTCAAGCATCGCAATGTGAAAGTGGTGCAATTGGGTGAGCCCGTCGAACAGCCAATTTTGGAACCAATCACCGAGCAACCAACGGAGAATCTTAATTAAGTTAGGAAAGGGCTTGCGTAAAAGTCACGGAACGTGATAGCTTGCGCGCTCTTTCGGTGAGACCGAAGGAACACATTTTAGACAATGCCAACGATTAACCAACTCATTCGCAAGGGACGGTCACTGCTGAAATCGCGGTCGAAGTCGCCCGCACTAAAGGGGTGTCCCCAACGACGCGGTGTATGTTTGCAAGTGATGACGCGTACACCGAAAAAGCCGAATTCCGCCTTGCGGAAAGTGGCGAAGGTGCGGCTGACCAACGGCGTGGAAGTGATTGCCTACATTCCTGACGAAGGTCACAACTTGCAGGAGCACTCGATTGTGTTGATCCGCGGCGGACGGGTGAAGGATTTACCGGGTGTCCGCTATCACATCGTGCGCGGGACGCTCGATGCGATGGGCGTTGAGAAGCGCCGCCGCAGCCGGTCAAAATATGGTGTGAAACGTCCCAAGGAAGGCGCTGCCAAACCGGCAGCGAGTTAATTTGAGTTATGCGTAGACGTCGCTCTGAAAAACGACCCCGCGTTTTGGATCCGCGTTTTGGCAGTCCGTTGGTGACGCGGATGATCAACACCGTCATGCGCGGCGGCAAAAAGTCCGTGGCTGAACGCGTGGTGTATGCGGCTTTTGACAAGATCGCCAATAAGAACAAGGAGAAAAGTCCGCTGGAAGTTCTCCAAGTTGCAATGGACAATGTGCGGCCAAAGCTGGAAGTAAAATCCCGGCGGGTCGGTGGCGCGAACTATCAGGTGCCGGTTGAGGTTTCTAGTGACCGCCAAGAGGCTTTGGCCTTGCGGTGGATAATTGACTATGCAAAAGCGCGCAAAGGAACAGGAATGACTGATGCCTTGGCCGCTGAAATATTGGACGCAGCCAATAATACCGGGTCGTCCGTTAAGAAGCGCGAAGATATGCATAAGATGGCGCAAGCCAATCGAGCTTTTGCGCATTATCGCTGGTAGTCCGCTGATAATCACGAGAACAAGAGTACAGGATTCGTTTCGTCAAATTTTAGAACAGACCATGGAAGCCGTCGCTGAAAAAGATAAAACGCAGACCACTGCGAAAAGTCGTTCTGATGTGAACCGCAAGGTCACACTCGAACGGACGCGCAACATCGGCATCTGCGCGCACATTGACGCCGGCAAGACGACGACGACCGAGCGCGTGCTCTATTATACCGGTAAGGTCTACAAGATCGGTGAAGTGCACGAAGGCACCGCCACCATGGACTGGATGGAGCAGGAGCAGGAGCGGGGGATTACAATCACCAGCGCGGCAACGACCTGTTTTTGGCGCGACCATCGCATCAACATCATTGATACACCTGGTCATGTGGATTTTACTGTCGAAGTTGAGCGCAGTTTGCGCGTGCTTGATGGCGCCTGCGCCGTGTTCTGTGCGGTGGGTGGTGTCGAGCCGCAATCCGAAACCGTGTGGCGCCAAGCGAACAAGTACAAAGTTCCGCGCATTGCATTCGTTAACAAGATGGACCGGACGGGTGCTGATTTTGAAGCGGCGGTGGCCCAGATGCGCGAGCGGTTGGCAGCGAATGCCATACCGATTCAGTTGCCGATTGGCAAAGAGGCAGGTTTCAAGGGGATTATCGATTTGGTTCGAATGCAGGCTCACATCTGGACGGGAGAAGAGCTGGGCGCGAAATTCGACATAGCTGACATTCCATCCGACTTGCTCGAAGCGGCGAAATCAGCCCACAACAAACTCGTTGAGGCCGTTGCGGACAAAGATGAAGCGACGGGTAACCTTTATCTGGAGGGCAAAGAAATTTCGCCCGACGCTTTGCAGGCCGGTATTCGGCGTTGCGTCATTTCGAACACGATCGTGCCGGTGATTTGTGGCGCGGCGTTCAAGAACAAGGGTGTTCAACCCTTGCTCGATGCAGTCATCAACTATCTGCCGTCGCCAGTTGATATTGAGCATGTGATCGGAACGAATCCCGACACGAAAGCTGAAGAGAAGCGTGTCGCCGATGATAATGCGCCTTTTGCGGCGCTGGCATTTAAGCTTTGGACCGACCCGTACGCTGGGCGTTTAATTTTCTTTCGTACCTACTCCGGTAAGGTCACCAAGGGTTCGTCAGTATACAATCCGCGCAACAACAAGCGTGAACGAATCGGTCGCTTGCTGGAAATGCATGCGAATCACCGTCAGGAAATCGAGACAGTTTATTCTGGTGATATTGGCGCGTTGGTTGGGCTCAAGAATGTGACCACCGGTGACACCTTGTGCGACGAAGACCACCCGATTTTACTTGAGTCAATTACGTTCCCAGAACCGGTCATTTCCATGGCCATTGAGCCGAACACGAAGGCTGATCGCGACAAGATGGCGACAGCTTTGCAGCGGTTGGCTGAAGAAGATCCGACCTTCCGGCTCAATACAGACCAAGAAACCGGTCAGACGATTATCTCGGGGATGGGTGAGTTGCATCTCGACATCATCAAAGACCGGATGTTTCGCGAATTTAACGTTGGTGCAACGGCCGGTAAGCCACAGGTTGCCTACCGAGAAACGATTACGAAAGCTTCCGAGGGTGAGGGAAAATTCATCCGCCAGTCGGGGGGGCGTGGTCAATACGGTCATGCCTGTGTCACAATGGAGCCGGGTGAAGCAGGCTCTGGCGTTGTAGTTGAGGACAAGGTTGTTGGTGGGGCAATTCCCCGCGAATTTATCGGCGCCGTGGAAGACGGCATTATTGAAGCCGCGCTAACCGGGGTGCTTGCTGGATACCCGATGGTTGACGTCAAAGTAGCGATTGTTGACGGAACATTTCACGAGGTGGACAGTTCAGAACTCGCTTTCAAGATGGCTGGGATTTTCGCCTTCAAGGATGCCTGCAAAAAAGCCGCGCCGATCATGTTGGAACCGATCATGTCGGTGGAAGCCATTACCCCGGAAGAACACATGGGTGATGTTGTTGGCGACTTGAATAGCCGCCGCGGTCGGATTAGCAGTATCGAAGCGCGTTCCAATTCCCAAATCATTCACGCGCAGGTGCCGCTCGCGCAAATGTTCGGGTACGCCACTGCTCTTCGCTCGTTGAGCAAAGGCCGCGCGAGTTATTCGATGGAGCCGTTGAACTTCCAGAAAGTGCCGGAGAATATCCTTCAGGAAATTATGGCCAAGAACGCCGGCCAACCGGCGCAGCGGGCGGGTCAGGAAAAGAAGAAATGAACAATCAGCGTATCAGAATCCGCCTCAAGGGCTACGATCACCGGTTGCTCGATCAGTCAGCCCACGAGATCGTCGAAACCGCCAAGCGCACCGGAGCGAAGGTGGCCGGGCCGATTCCATTGCCAACCGATATTTGGCGGCATACAGTCAATCGTTCGCCGCATTCGGACAAGAAGTCCATGGAGTCATTTGAAATGCGAACCCACAAGCGGTTGCTGGACATCATTGATCCAACTGCCAAAACCGTGGACGAGCTCAAGAAACTTAACTTGCCGGCGGGCGTGGATATCACGATTAAGATTTAGGTTTTGTCATGGAACTTCTCGGTAAAAAAATTGGAATGACACAGGTTTTTGACGCGAAAGGGAACTTCATTGGTGTAACTGTTATTGAAGTTGGTCCCTGCACCGTCTTGCAAAAGAAGGATGCGAAGTCGGACGGCTACAATGCGGTGCAGCTTGGATTTGGCACTAAGAAAGAACGCACCGCGACGAAGCCGATGCTCGGCCATTGCAAGAAGGCCAACGCGGCCCCGGCGGCCCATATTCGCGAATACCGGACGCCTGAACCGGTTGCGTTTAATGTCGGCGACAAAATCACCGTGAAAGAGTTTCAACCTGGCCAATTCGTGGATGTTATCGGCACGAGCAAGGGGAAGGGTTTTCAAGGTGTCGTGCGGCGGCATAAGTTTGCTGGTGGCGACATGACTCACGGTGCGAAGGGGTGGCACCGGCGGAGTGGTGCAATCGGTCAGCGTCTCTTCCCGGGGCGTGTTTTCAAGAACATGCGCATGCCCGGGCATATGGGTCATACGAAAATCACCACGCAAAATTTGAAAGTCGTTCAGGTTCGCGAGGCTGACAATGTTCTCCTGATTCAAGGGGCAGTACCCGGCCACACCGGCGCATTGGTCGTAGTGCGGCACGCGATTAAGAAGACAAAGGCGGCATGAAAATTTCAGTAATTACAACGGCCGGTACGGCGAAAGGCGAAGTCGAAATCGCTGACGAGTTGCTCATCAAAAATGGCAAAGGATCGCAAGCCGTGCATGATGCAGTGACGGCCTACCGGGCCAATCAGCGCCAAGGCACATCGAAGGTAAAACAGATCGGGGATGTGCATGGCAGCGGCAAGAAACCGTGGCGGCAAAAAGGCACCGGTCGCGCACGCGCTGGTTCATTTGCTTCCCCGATTTGGCGGGGTGGCGGGGTCGTGTTTGGTCCGCATCCACGCGATTACACGATTACTGTCCCGAAAAAAGTCAAAGCACTAGCGTTTCGCAAGGCGCTCAGTGAACGTCTCATTGCCGGTGATGTGGTGGTTGTGGATGAACTCAAGGTCAACAGTCCGAAGACGAAGGATTTTGTTGGGCTGATCAGCAAGATCGTTGCAGCCAAGGGGGCGACTTTGGTGGTTACCGATGTTGTTGATAAGAATTTGAAACTGGCGGCCCGCAATTTGCCGTCAGTCTTGGTTGAACCGGCAGATTCAGTCAACACCTATGAGTTATTGCGTTTCGATAAAATTGTGGCGACGCGAGCGGGATTCGAAAAATTGGCGACTCGGGTAAGCAAGTAATGAAAACTCCTTTTCAAGTCATCAAAACATTGCGCGTGACCGAGAAGGCCACTGACCAGCAAAACAAGTCGAATCAATACCAAGTGGTTGTCGAGAAACATGCGAACAAAGTCGACATCAAGCAGGCGGTGGAGCGTGCCTTCAAGGTCAAGGTATTACGTGTCAATACGCTCCACGTTCGCGGGAAAGCGCGCCGGCAACGAACAGCACAAGCGGGGTTTGCGCCGGCTTGGAAAAAGGCAATCGTCACGTTGAAGACGGGCGACAAAATCGAAGTGGCATAAGACATCATGGGCCTCAAAACTTTCAGACCAAGAACGCCATCACTGCGGGGAACGGTATTGCCGGACTTCGCGGAGTTGACAACACACAAACCCGAGCGATCGTTGACGGTTGCGAAACGTCGCACTGGCGGACGAAACAATCTCGGCCGCGTGACGGCGCGGGGGATTGGCGGCGGGCACAAGCAACGGTACCGTGTCATTGATTTCAAACGCAACAAGCTCGGGATTCCGGCGGTTGTTGAGAGCATCGAGTATGATCCGAATCGTTCTGCGCGAATCGCCTTGTTGAAGTACGAGGACGGTGAGAAGCGCTACATCATCGCCCCGATGGGCTTGACGGTCGGGAGCAAACTGATGAATGGGCCGGACGCTGAGTTGGCGACCGGTAATGCGTTACCGTTGCGAAAGATTTTGCCGGGTCTGCCGATTCACAATATTGAATTGCACAAGGGGCGTGGTGGTCAGCTTTGCCGGAGCGCGGCAATGGCGTCGCAGATCATGGGCATTGAGGGTGATTATGCCCTCGTGAAATTGCCATCGGGCGAAATTCGGCGAATTCACGCAGATTGCTATGCGACGATTGGCCAGGTTGGCAATCCTGATAACATGAATGTGATGCTGGGTAAAGCGGGGCGGTCGCGGTGGCTCGGAATTCGCGGGATCAGCCGCGGCATGTGCCGCAACCCGGTCGACCACCCGATGGGTGGCGGTCAGGGTAAGAGCAAGGGTGGCGGCGGGTGGCACCACCCCGTTTCGCCGTGGGGTAAACTCGCCAAGGGTGGCAAATCTCGGCGGAAGAAGAAATACTCTAACGCATTTATCGTGGAGCGTAGGAAGAAATAATGGGACGTTCCCTCAAAAAAGGCCCGTTTGTTGATGACCACCTCATGGCCAAGGTGGAAAAGATGTCGGCCGGTGAGAAGAAACCAATTAAAACTTGGTCGCGCCGGTCGGTAATTGTGCCGGATTTTATTGGGCACACCTTTTTGGTGCACAACGGCAAGCAGCACATGCCGGTGTTCGTTACAGAAAACATGGTCGGTCACAAACTCGGCGAGTTTGCGGCGACGCGGCAGTTCCGGGCACACGGAGCGGCGACTGAGAAAGCCGTCGCGAAGTAGTCGTGCAATTGGCGCGAGCCAATGCGGTTTTGGGTGTCTTGTTCTTTGTAGTAGCCGGCGGAGTTTGCGGTGCGGATGACGAGTTGCGGCGGGCGCTGGATCAACTCAGCGCGAGTTATACGACCGTACAACGCCAACTTGTCGAACGCGAGGCGGCTGTACGGACGCTGACTGAAAGCCTGGCGATAGCACGGACGGAAAGTGAGCTTTTTCAAAAGTTATGGACTGAAGCTCAAGTTCGAGTGCAGACACTCGGGCAGAATATCGCCGGTGCCGACGAAGCTATGCAACAGCGACAGTTTGTGGAAACACTTCGGGCGTTGTATATCGCGGAAGCCGAACGGCAGCGGTTAACCGAGCGGTTACAGCGGTTAGTGGCCGTGATTGAGTCAAATGGCCAGATTGACGCTGAGGTCGAGTTGACCAAGCAGATGCTGGCGGCCATTGAAAAGCCAGTCGCCCCAGCCGGCGGCGGGTCAATCGAAGCAACGCGAGTGTTGGACGTGAATCCAAAGCTGCGGTTGGTAATATTGGATTTCGGCGTTCAGCAGGGAGCGCGCATCGGAATGCCGTTGATTGTTTGGCGCGGCAACCGTGGAGTTGCTGAGTTGCGAATTGTCGAAGTGCGGTCGAAAATTTGCGGTGCATTGGTTGAGAATGTCGAAAACAATATCACGTTGCAAGCGGGTGATGCCGCACGCGTGAGTAGGAAATAAAACCAAATTTATGGAAGTACGAGCGATAACGAAATACGCGCGAATGAGCCCCGCCAAGGTTGGCGAGGTGACACGCATGATTCAGGGCAAGTCCGCCGCGGACGCGCTTGAGGTGCTCCGTGCGGTGCCGCGCAAATCGGCGCGCATGATCGAAAAGACATTAAAGTCGGCCATAGCGAATGCGACGAACAATTTCAAGCTGGCGGCGGATGCCCTCAGTGTGAAAGAGGCGGTGGCCAATGAAGGGCCGCGGTTGAAACGGTTCCAACCCAAAGCGCGCGGCAGTGCGGGGCCGATCATTAAGCGGACCAGTCACATTCAGATCATTTTGACGGACGGACAATAAGTTATGGGACAAAAAGTAAATCCGGTTGGTTTCCGCGTGTCAGTCACCAAAGACTGGCTGTCGAAGTGGTATGCCGATAAAAAGGAATACGCGCCATTGTTGCTCGAAGACATTAAAGTGCGCGACATCGTCAAGAAGAAGCTCGCTGCCGCTGCGGTACCGAAGATCGCTATTGAGCGCTATGCCAATCGCGCGCGCATCACAATTTTCACAGCTCGGCCCGGAATTGTGATTGGTCGCAAAGGTTCGGAAATTGACAAACTCAAGGAAGAGTTGGGCAAGCTGACCGGCAAAGAAATCTACGTGGACATCGTCGAGATCAAGCAGCCGGAGACGGACGCGCAACTGGTCGCCGAAAATATTGCATTGCAATTGGAACGCCGCATCAGTTTCCGCCGGGCCATGAAAAAGTCCGTACAGACTGCGATGGACTTTGGCGCCCAAGGAATCAAAGTTGCCTGCGGTGGCCGCCTGGGCGGTTCAGAAATTGCCCGTCATGAAAAGTATCGGGTTGGGAAAATTCCGTTGCACACCCTGCGCGCGGATATTGATTATGGA
Source organism: Verrucomicrobiia bacterium (assembly GCA_022072455.1). GTDB lineage: Bacteria > Verrucomicrobiota > Verrucomicrobiia > Palsa-1439 > Palsa-1439 > CAINDI01. The sequence goes on from JAJVHY010000023.1 coordinate 36,714, forward strand.
TTCGCCGAAGCCAATACGGTGTACGGCAAAATCGGCGTGAAGGTTTGGGTTTGTAAGGGCGAGCGCGCCCGGAAAGAGGCTGTACCGGAAATGAAGCCGGTCGGCGCGCCGGCAACAGTCGCGCCCGCAGCGTAGAGGAATTTGCTATGCCATTGATGCCATCGAGAGTAAAACATCGCAAGCAACAGCGGGGCAACCGTGCTGGGATTGCGTGGCGCGGTTCTGCCGTTTCGTTCGGCGAGTACGGCTTGCAGGCGTTGGATCGCGCTTGGATGACGGCGACCCAGATCGAAGCGTGTCGTGTTGCTTTGTCCCGTAATATGAAACGGCGCGGCAAGCTCTGGATCCGGATTTTCCCGGACAAGCCCGTGACCAAGCGTCCACCCGAAACCCGCATGGGCAAGGGGAAGGGCAATCCGGAATTTTGGGTGGCGGTTGTTCGCCCCGGTAACGTTTTGTTTGAAATGGGCGGTGTGACCGAAGTGCTGGCGCGGGATTCGTTCCGGTTGGCCGCTTCGAAATTACCGATCAAGACCCGCTTTGTGAAGAGACGCTAATGAAATCGAAGGAAATTCGCGAATTGACGGACGCCGAGGCGCAAGCAAAACTGCGCGACTTGCGGCAAGAACTATTCAACCTCCGCCTGCAACAACATGCGGCGCGGTTGGAGCGCCCGAGCCGGTTGCATGACTTGCGGAAAGATGTGGCGCGTATCGAGACGATTTTGCGGCAACGCCAATTGCAGGCGCCGACCGCCAGTAAGTAAGAGAGTTTGATCATGGCTGAACCAACATTACCTGAAGCGCAGAAAAAAGAAGTCATCGGCGAGGTCGTCAGTGACAAGATGGAAAAGACCATCGTTGTCCAGGTTGCTCGTCGCGTGCGGCATCCGCGCTACCACAAGATCATGACGCAGTACAAAAAATTTTACGCGCACGATGAGAAAAGCGAAGCCAATCTCGGCGACCGCGTGCGCATCACGGCTTCACGTCCGTTGAGTAAGTTGAAGCGCTGGAGGTTGGTGGAAATTGTGACGAAGGCGCAGTCGGTGGAGAAAGTGGCATGATTCAGATCCGTACCAATCTTGATGTGGCCGATAACACCGGCGCCCGGCTTGCGTGGGCGATTGGCGTCTTGGGCCACCAGAAACGTTACGCGCGCGTCGGCGACATTATCAAAGCGCACGTCAAAGAAGCCTCGCCAGACGGCACCGTGAAAAAAGGCGAGGTCGTCACCTGTGTTGTTGTCCGCACCAAGTCACCGTTGCGCCGGGCGGATGGTTCTTACCTCCGCTTCGACAGTAACGCCGTGGTGATCATCGACGACCAACACAACCCCAAAGGGACGCGAATTTTTGGTCCTGTCGCCCGTGAGTTGCGTGACAAAGACTTTACCAAAATCATCTCGCTCGCGCCGGAGGTGTTGTAATTATGAATTCAATTCACGTCAAAAAGAACGACATGGTTGTCGTCCTTTCGGGTGAACACAAAGGCAAAGTCGGCAAAGTCCTCGTCGCAATGCCCGAACGTGGTCGCGTCGTTATCGAAGGTGTCAACTTGATGAGCAAGTCGCTGCGCAAATCGCAGGACAACCCGAAGGGTGGGATTATCACCAAGGAATTTCCGATTTACGCGGCCAAGGTCATGCTTCAGGAAAAATTTGAAACCCGCAAGAAAAAGCGCGGCGCGATCACGACCGATAAGGTCTAGGCAAAGTTATGTCTCAGCTTCACGAACACTATCAGAAAACGATTGTCGAGCAGCTCCTGCAGAGCGGTAAGTACACCAACCGGATGCAAGTTCCGAAGGTGGAAAAAGTCGTCATCAACATGGGCATCAACTCCAAGCACGACAAGGATGTTACCGCCGAGGCCCAGCAGGAACTCATGACCATTACCGGCCAGAAGCCGGTGGTCACGCATGCCAAGAAGAGCATCGCCAATTTTCACGTTCGGCAGGGCATGCCGGTTGGCGCCAAAGTCACGTTGCGTGGCCGGCGCATGTACGAGTTCCTCGAACGCTTTTTCAACGCCGCACTGCCGCGGATTCGCGATTTTCGAGGCGTCAACCCCCGTGGGTTTGATGGCCGGGGCAGCTACACGATGGGCGTCAAAGACCAGACCATTTTTCCCGAGGTTGAGTTGGACAAGATCAAACACAACCTCGGCATGGACGTAACGATCGTGACGACGGCGAACACCGATGCGGAAGCCAAAGAGCTTCTCAAGCTGATGGGCATGCCGTTCAGCAGCTAAAGGAAAGCTATGGCGAAATTAACCTGGGAAATCAAACAAACGCGACCAGCCAAGTTCTCGTCGCAGAAGTACAACCGTTGTAAAAATTGTGGCCGCCGGCATGCGTACATCCGCCGCTTTCAAATTTGTCGGATTTGCTTCCGGGAATTGGCCAGCCAGGGCAAACTTCCCGGCGTCACCAAGGCGAGTTGGTAAGACATGAATCAGACTGATCCCATTGCCGATATGTTGACGCGGATTCGTAATGCGAACCGCGCTCTTAAACCCGAGACCGCGATGCCGTTTTCGCGCATGAAGGGCGAGATTGCCAAAGTCCTCAAGCGCGAAGGCTATATCTCCGACTTCTACGTTGAAAAGCAAGAAACCGGGCCGCAATTGCTTAAGATTCAATTAAAGATCGTCGGAAAAGAACGCTCCATTGTTGGCATCAAGCGCATCAGCCGCCCCGGTCTGCGCCGGTATGTGGCAGCACAAGAATTTCCGCGTGTGCTCGGCGGAATGGGGATCTCGATTGTCACGACCTCCAAGGGCGTCATGACCGGTCATGAGGCCAAGAAGGCCAATTTGGGCGGCGAAATTTTAGCTTACGTTTGGTGAGATATGTCACGCATCGGAAAACAACCCATTGCCATCCCGGCCAAGACGAAAGTCGAAGTCAAAGGCCAACTCGTCGCTGTCGAAGGGCCGAAAGGAAAGCTCGAATTCACCGTCCCGCCCCCGATTACAGTTGCGGTGAAGGACGGCAAAGTTCACGCCTCCACGACGCAACTCGACCGCATCGGCAAGTCCCGCTGGGGATTGACCCGTAGCTTGATCGCCAACATGGTCAAGGGCGTTAATGATGGTTACACCAAGCAGTTGCTCGTCGAGGGCGTCGGTTTCCGCGCCGCTGTGACCGGTGCGAGTCTCAATCTCCAACTCGGCTACTCCCACCCAATAAACTTTACGATTCCGAAAGGCATCAAAGTCACCGTGGTGGACACCGCCGACAAGAAACCGCAAATCACCATCGAAGGCACTGACAAACAACTGGTCGGCGAAGTGGCCGCCTGCATTCGCCGGTTCTACAAACCCGAGCCGTATAAAGGCAAAGGTATCCGTTTCGTCGGCGAACAAGTTCGCCGCAAAGCCGGGAAAACGGTCACCTCGGCTGGGGGTTAATTCTTATGATTCCACGTTCCAAAACCCAATTTCGCGCGCGCCGCCATCTCCGCTTGCGCCAGAAAGTGAGCGGTACCGCCGCCCGTCCGCGCATGGCCGTCAGTTTTACCGGCAAACACATTTACGTGCAGTTCATCGACGACGTGGCCGGCAAGACGCTGGCCGCCGCCAGTACCAATGCCGGCGATGGCAAAGGGACCAAGGCGACAGTTGCCGGTGCGAAGAAAATCGGCGCGCTCGCCGCGCAGCAAGCCCAAGCCAAAAACATCAGCACGGTCGTTTTCGACCGGGGCGGATTCCGGTTCCATGGCCGCGTGAAAGCCTTGGCCGATGCCGCCCGTGAAGCAGGATTGAAATTCTAGTTATGCCTCCAGAACGCAAAAGCCGTAGTCCCAAGCCCGTGCCTGCCAAGGCCAAAGAAGCTGCTCCCGGTGTCGTCACTGACGAGATTGATTTGGAGGGACGCGAAGGGGAGTTGATTGAGAAGGTGGTTTACGTTAACCGCAGCTCCAAAGTTGTCAAAGGTGGTCGGCGCTTCAGTTTCAGCGCACTCGTTGTCGTCGGCAATCGCCGCGGCCGGGTGGGCTGGGGATTTGGCAAAGCCAACGAAGTCGCCGATGCGATTCGCAAAGGGACCGAGCAGGCCAAGGGCTCGATGGTGACGATGAATTTGAAAGACGCAACCATTCCCCACGAAGTGATTGGTAGCTATGGCGGCGGACATGTCATGCTCCGGCCGGCTTCACCTGGCACGGGAGTCATTGCCGGCGGTAGCGTTCGGGCGGTTTTGGAATGTGTCGGCGTTCGCGATGTGTTGAGCAAGTCGCTGGGGTCGAACAATGCTGTCAACGTGGTCAAAGCGACGCTCGAAGGTCTGTCCAAATTGCGCCCCAAGTCGGAAATTTTCCGGGTCCGGGGACTCAACCGGCCGGTCGCGGCGGGAGTGAATTGATATGACGATGCGTTTGCATAATCTCAAACCGCGCCCCGGTGCCAAACACCGCACGAAGCGCCTCGGCAGCGGTGAAAGTTCTGGTCATGGGAAAACTTCTGGCCGCGGTGGCAAAGGTCAGACGGCCCGGTCTGGTGGCACGATCCGGTTGGGTTTTGAAGGCGGCCAAATGCCGTTACTGCGGCGGATTCCGAAACGCGGTTTCAATAACAAGGCATTCGGTTTGCACTTGGCGACTGTGAATGTGGGCGTCCTCGACAATTTCGACAATGGCGCCACAGTTACTCCAGAAACTCTCAAAGAACAGGGTGTGCTGAAAAAACTCCTCGCGGGTGTGAAGGTTCTCGGCGATGGAGATTTGACGAAAAAGTTGACCGTGAAGGCGCAACAATTCAGTGCGACCGCTCGCGAAAAAATCACGAAAGCTGGTGGCACTTGCGAAGTGGTGCCATTGCCCGGCATCCGCACGAAGGTCGTGACGAAGTAAATGTTTTCAGCGTTTCTCAATAGCTGGAAGATTCCAGAACTTCGGAAGCGGATCATCTTCACGCTCGCGATCATCGTGGTCGCGCGGATTGGTGCGAACATTCCGTGTCCGGGGGTTGACTCGTCTTCCCTGAATGCCTACATCAATCAGATTCAAAGCCAGGTTGGTGGCAGCTTTGTTGGGTTGGCGATGTTGCTGACCGGTGGCGGGCTGCAGAACTGCGCCGTTTTTGCCTTGGGCGTCATGCCGTACATCAGCGGATCAATCATCATGACGTTGTTGACGGCAGTTGTTCCGTCGCTCGAACGACTGAAGCAAGAAGGTGAGACAGGCCGCGCGAAATTGATTCAATACGGCCGGTATCTCACGGTTCTGATTTGCATCGTGCAGGGGTTTTTCTTAGCGAAAGCATTTGAGCATCCGGAACAGCTTTTCCCTGGCTTTACCGGGGTGTTGGTAAAAAATCCAGGATTTGGGTTTGAAATGTTGACCGTCCTGACCATCACCAGTGGCACCGTGTTGCTGATGTGGCTGGGCGAGCAAATCACAGTCCGTGGGATTGGGAACGGCATTTCGCTGATCATTACGGTTGGGATTGTGGAACGCTTGCCGCAGGCCGGCGCGCAAGCATGGGCGCTGTTTTTCGGAGCCGAAAGCGCGTTCAATGCGCTGCATGCCATCTTGCTTCTGGTAATGGCACTCGCAGTGATTGCTGGGATCATCGCGGTCACGCAAGCCCAGCGCAAGATTCCGGTCCAATACGCGCAGCGCATGGTTGGCCGGAAGATGTTAGGTGGCGGACAGACTTTCATGCCATTGAAAGTCAATTATGCCGGCGTGATGCCGATCATCTTCGCCCAAGCGATTCTCCTCTTCCCACAGAAAATTTTCTCGATGTCGCATATGTCGTTTTTCAAAAATTTGTCGCGCATGCTCACCGAAGGTGAAGTGCTGTATCTGACGGTTTATGGGTTGATGATTTTGTTCTTCTCGTATTTCTGGGTCGCGACACAGTTTAATCCGTTGCAGATCGCGGATGACCTCAAGCGCTATGGCGGTTACGTTCCCGGTATCCGTCCCGGTAAGCAGACGGCCGAATACCTTGATCACACGATGACGCGCATCACCTTGGCCGGCGCGATCTTTTTAACGATCATTGCCGTGATTCCGTATATTTTGTCGCACAATTTCAAGCTCCCGTATTTGACGGCGAGTTTTTTCGGCGGGACGAGTATGCTCATTGTGGTGGGCGTGATGTTGGATACGATGCGGCAGGTCGAGTCGCATCTATTCATGCGCGGGTACGACGGGTTCTTGCGCAAGGGCAAACTCCGCGGACGGAAATAACGAACGGAGGGTGACTTGAGTCACCAGCGGATCGTTTTTCTTGGCCCACCGGCGTCTGGCAAAGGAACAGCGGCGCAGGTTGTAAGCGCCCACTGCCAGGTGCCGCATGTGTCCACGGGACAGATGTTCCGCGACGCGATTCGCAAAGGCGGACCGTTAAGTGAAGTTGTTCGACAGTTCATTGACAAAGGGCAATTAGTGCCCGACGAATTAACGGTGCAGATCGTCCGGCTATGGCTGGACGACCACGGACCGGACGGTGGATTCATCTTCGATGGTTTTCCGCGCACTTTGCCACAGGCTGAGGCGTTTGATCGCTTGCTGGCGGAGCGCAACTTACCACTGACACTCATCATTTTAATGGAGGTCAAGATGGAGGAAATCCTTGGTCGGATTCTGGGGCGGTTGAGTTGCGAAAAATGTGGGGCACTATATCATGCGCAAAACATCCTACCGCAGCAGTCCGGTATCTGTGACAAGTGTGGCGGACAACTGATCCGCCGGCATGATGATACTGCGGCGATTCTGCATGAGCGAATGCAATGGTATGAGACACTGACAATACCGGTTGTTCATCATTATGAATCGACGGGGTTGTTGCGACGGGTGAATGCCAGTGGACTGTATGAACGCGGGTTCGTTGATATTTTGGAACTACTCCCGGTATGATTCCAATCAAGTCAGCCAGCGAAATACAGCGGATGCGCGCTGCCTGCGCAGCGGCCGCAGAGGTCTTGCACACTGTGGCGGCGATGTGCGTTCCCGGTGTGACAACCGCCGAATTAGACGAAGCCGCCGGTGATTTGATTGCAGAGTTCCGGGGTAAGAGTCCATTTCATGGATATAAAGGCTATCCCGGGAATGTTTGTGTCTCAGTCAACGAGGAAGTTGTGCATGGGATACCGGGCAAACGGCGTGTGCAGTATGGCGACGTTGTAAGTTTGGATGTTGGGATTATTTTGGACGGTTATGTCGGCGATAATGCGACGACAGTAGCTGTTGGAGTTGTCAAACCGCGGACACAAGAATTGTTGCATGTGACCGAGAAAGCGTTGTATACGGCCATTGCGAAAGCACGCGCCGGGAATCGTGTCGGCGATATATCCAATGCAGTGCAAACGTTGGTCGAAGCGAACGGATTTTCGGTGGTGCGCGAGTTTGTCGGCCACGGCGTTGGACGGAAGATGCACGAAGAGCCGCAGATTCCGAATTTTGGACGGGCCGCGGAAGGCCCGAAGTTGAAGCCGGGAATGACGTTGGCAATTGAGCCGATGGTCAATGCCGGAACTTATGAAGTTGAGATGCTCAGCGATGGTTGGACCGTCGTGAGCGCGGACGGGCAGCCGAGCGCGCATTTTGAGCATACGGTTTTGATAACGGCTGGGGATGCGGAAATTTTAACATGGCCAAAGAAGAAGCCATTAAAGTAGAAGGGACGGTCGTCGAGCTGTTGCCGAACACGATGTTTCGGGTGGAGTTGCCGAATAAACATCGCGTGTTGGCCCATATCTCGGGTAAGATGCGGTTGAATTTCATCCGCTTGTTGCCCGGAGACAAGGTCATGATCGAAATGAGTCCGTACGATTTGAGCAAGGGCCGGATCACATTCCGGCAAAAGTAGGAAGTGCAGAATAATGAAAGTTAAACCATCAGTGAAACGCTTGTGTGAACGCTGCAAAGTTGTGAAGCGCAAGGGTGTGGTGCGTGTCATTTGCACCAACCCCCGCCACAAACAGCGGCAAGGCTAGAGGTCTGTTATGGCACGTATAATCGGTGTTGAAATTCCAGATGCAAAAAAAGTCGGCGTCTCGTTGCGCTACATCTACGGCATCGGACCGACGACGGCGCAAGAAGTCTGCGCCAAGGCAAAGGTTGATCCCAACGTTCGCGCCAAAGATTTAAACGACGAGCAACTCGCGCACTTGAACTCCGCTTTGCAGGGCTACCGGATCGAGGGCGATCTGCGCCGCGAGATTCAGACGAACATCAAGCGCAAGATGAGTATCAACTGCTATCAGGGCACCCGGCACAAGAAGGGCTTGCCGGTGCATGGTCAACGCACCTCCACCAATGCCCGCACGCGCAAAGGCCCGCGCAAAACCGTCGGCGTCCAACGCGGCAAAGACGCCAAAGCCGCAAAAGTTTAATCGTAGAGGAACATCATGGCGAAAGACGCAAAGACCCCCGACCAACCCCAAGACAAACCAGCTCCGGCGCTTGAAAAAGCCGCCGCCGCTCCGGCCCCAGCCGCTGAAGCCAAACCGACTGGCGTTCCGGCCACTGCGGCCGACGTTTTGGGCGAGGGCGAAGTTGCCAAGAAGGTCATCAAGGCCAAACACAGCAAGAACGTCATCCAAGGCATCGCGCACATCATGGCGACGTTCAATAACACGACTGTTTCAATTACGGACCCGAAGGGGCGCGTGATTGGTTGGTCGAGTGCCGGCCGCGTGGGCTTCAAAGGCTCCCGCAAAAGTACGGCGTACGCGGCACAACTCGTCGCCCAAGACGCCGCCCGGCAGGGCATGGCCCACGGCCTCCGGGAAGTCGAAGTCTGGGTCAAAGGCCCCGGCACCGGTCGCGAATCCGCCATCCGCGCCCTCCAAGCCGTCGGCTTGGAAATTACCACCATCAAAGATGTCACGCCGGTGCCGCACAATGGTTGCCGGCCGCCGAAGAAGCGGCGCGTGTAGTTAAGGAGACGATTTCACATGGCACGTTACAAAGGTCCACGAGTTCGTATCAGTCGCAAATACGGCATGCCGATTTTCGGCCCGTCGAAGTATCTCGAGCGCCGCGCCTATCCGCCCGGCGTCCACGGTCCGAAGAAGTCGCGCCGCAAGCAAAGCGACTACGGTATCGGCCTCGCCGAAAAGCAGAAGCTCCGGTATCAATATGGTCTGCTCGAACGGCAATTTCGCCGGATGTTTGAAATCGCCCGCAAAAAGCGCGGCGTTACCGGCGAGACCCTGCTGCAATTGCTCGAAACCAGGTTGGATAATGTGGTCTTCCGCATTGGCTTCGCGACCACGCGCCCGTTTGCCCGGCAAATGGTCAATCATGGTCACATCCGCGTCAACGGCCGGAAGGTCAGCGCAGCTTCCTTCAACGTCAAGGCCGGTGACATTGTTGAAGTCCGTCCAACCGCTGTCTCGCAACAACTCGCGAACAAGAGTTTGGAGTCTGCCCAAGTTCACACCGTGCCGGACTGGATCACCCTGCAAAAGGAAGCGTACCGGGCGCAGATCATGCGCATTCCGAGCCGGGATGACATCCAGCCGATGGTGAATGAACAGCTGATCGTTGAATTTTATTCTAGGTAGTCAAAAAACTAACCGGGTTGTTGGTCCGTGTTCCTAGAGCGCGGGAAACCCAACCCACTGAAGGAAGTGTCACATGCCAGTCCGTCTCGGTCGTTTTGAAATGCCCAAGCGTCTTGTGCGCGAAGAAAGCACAGCGACGTCCACCTACGCCAAGTTCATCGCCGAACCATTTGAAATCGGGTACGGCCATACCATCGGCAACTCCCTGCGCCGCGTCTTGCTCAGCTCACTCGAAGGCGCCGCTATCTCCTCAATCAAAATCGAGGGTGCCCCCCACGAGTTTACTGCCATTCCCGGCGTTGTTGAGGATGTGACCGACATCATCTTGAATCTCAAAAAGGTTCTGCTGAAGTCGCACAGCCGCGAACCGCACACCGTCACTCTTTCCGTCAACAAAGAAGGTGCCGTCACGGCTGGCGACATCAAGAGCGATCAAGTCGTCGAAGTCCTCAACCCGGCCCAACACATCTGCACCCTCGACAAAAAGCAAAAGTTCGAAGCTGAATTCGAAGTCAAAGTTGGCCGCGGCTTCTGCCCGGCCGAAGAAAACAAGCAGCTCGAACAGACAATTGGCGTGATCGCCATCGATTCGCTGTTCTCGCCCGTCCGGCGCGTCCGCTACGGCGTCGAGGACACGCGCGTTGGTCAGCGGACTGACTACGAGAAGCTCATCATCGAACTCTGGACCGATGGTCGGATCACGCCCGAGGACGCGATGGTTCAAGCCAGCAACATCCTCCGTCATCACATCGCCGTATTCTGTGACTACGACAAGGACTTGGTGATCGAGTTTGAAGAAGCGCAGGAAAAAGTCAGCGTCGAGCAAGCCAAACTCAAGAAAGTGCTTGGGATGAGCGTCAACGAAATCGAACTCAGTGTGCGCGCCGCCAACTGCCTTAATAATGCCAACATTACCACTGTTGGTCAGCTCGCGATGAAATCCGAAGCCGAGATGCTCAAATACCGGAACTTCGGCAAAAAATCGCTCAACGAAATCAAAGACAAACTCTCCGCCCTCGGACTGAGCCTGGGCATGAAATTCGAAGGCGCGATTGCGGAAGCTCCTGCCGACGCGACCGCTGAACTCCTTAGCGCGCCGGCAACTGCCGCGGCTGAATAAGCATACCGGGAACACTGTCATGCGACACAAGAAACGCACCGCCAAGCTGGGGATGAAATCCCAGCATCGTCGGGCTATGCTGGCCAACATGGTCGGGAGCCTGATCAAACACAACCGCATCAAGACGACCATCGCGCGGGCCAAAGTGGCCCGTCGGTACGCCGACAAAATGATCACCTTGGCCAAAGGCGGCACCCTGCACGACCGCCGGCAAGCCATCGCCTTCTTGGGTCAGAAAGATCTGGTGACGAAATTGTTTGCCGAACTCGGGAAGCAACACTCCGATCGGCAAGGTGGCTACACCCGCATAATTCGGGTTGGCAACCGCATCGGTGACGCTGCCGAAATGGCGATCCTCGAATGGACCGGCACCGTCGTGACCGCGCCAGAGCCTGCGGAAGGTGACAAAGGCAAAGAAGCCGCACCGAAAGCCGGCAAGCCCGGCAAGAAAGCAGCGGCTCCCAAGCAAGAAGCGGCTGCCAAGTAATCCGGCTTCACAACGAATCCAGCAAGGGCGAGCCAGCGCGGCTCGCCCTTGCTTTTCTCGCTCACAAATAGACTTTCCACGCCGGGCGGCGGCGCATACAATCCTCGCCCATGCAATTGCTTGTCGCCACGCGGAACCGTCACAAATTAAAAGAGATTGAAGCCATTCTCGCGGAGCTACAGTTCGATCTGCGCTGTGTGGCCGACATTCCGACTTTGCCGGACATCGTCGAAGATGCGGCCTCGGTGCGCGACAATGCGATTAAGAAAGCTGTTGAGACCGCGAAGCTCGCGAAGAAACTTACCCTCGCTGACGATACCGGCCTCGAAGTTGATGCGCTCAATGGTGAACCCGGTGTTCGGTCGGCCCGCTATGCGGGTGATGAAGCGACGGATTTCGAGAACATCAAGAAACTGCTCGCGAGTCTCAAGGGGATGCCTCTGGAAAAACGTTCAGCCCGGTTTCGCTGCGTCGTCGCGATTGCCGATGAAAAGGGACTCGTCGACTGCGTTGAAGGCATCTGCAACGGCACGATCATCGACGACGAACGGGGTGGCGGGGGGTTCGGCTACGACCCGCTCTTTATCCCCGATGGTCAGGTTAAGACATTCGCCGAGCTTTCGCCCGAAGTGAAGAACCGGATCAGCCATCGCGGTAAAGCCCTCCAAAAAGCCTGGGCCGTCCTCAGCCGCTATCTGCGCGAACACAGTGCTTAGCCGCCAGTCTTCGCTCGAAATCAATGCGTCCGGTCGTACTCGGCAATCTTGGCGCGGACCGCGGCTTCGGCTTCGTTGTACATGTCGCGGATCATCTCGTCTTGGAAGCTGTACACGCGCTCGTCGAAGGTAGTCGTCGCGAGCCGGTCGAAGAGGCGTTGCTTCGCGTCGGCGATGTCTTTGCCGTAAATGTGATACGAGTCGGCGTGCCAGTGAAGCCGGCCGAGCTGGACGGGCTTGCCGGTACGCTGTTGGATGCCGGCCGCGATGATTTCCTTGTTGAACATCACGAAGCCAAACATGTTCATGAAGTTCGCGCCCCAAGCATCGTTGCTGCGGAAGCGGACGTTACAGTTAAGCCAGTCCGCGCCGGCCTCGTCAGTCACGAGCCGGTACCACAGCGATTGCAGGCAGGGCGGGTCGTAACAATCGAGGTCGATGTTCGGCATCCACGTGATCATCTGGGCTTGCCGGGTGAAGGGTTGCTTCGCGAGCTTGGTGATGACGGCGTCGATCTGGTTAATGCGGAACGGGCCGACGCGCTGGCCGGCTTCCTGCCACGTGCCGTAGTTCGCAAGCCGGCCGTGGTAGGTGTATTCCCAACGCGTGTCCTTCGGGTCATCCATGTTTTTGACCCAATGATCTTTGACACCCTGGACTTCCATCACATACTCGCGCAAGTCTTCGATGCCGCCGGGGAACGCCTTGTGAATCATCGGGTCGGCCAGCGGTTCAAGCACAGTGAGGCTCATTGTGCAATCGAGGCTGCGCGGGTCGCCGGGCTTGTCGTACTGCGTTTGGAAGGCGACGCCGTGTTGGAAGAGGCTGATCAGAGCATTTTCGTAGGCGGAGGCTAGAGTTTGTCCGGTCACATGCAACACTGGGATGTCGTGCATGCCAGTCAGTCTAGTGCAATTCGCTGGCCAAGCCAAGCCGTGAGTGTGGTAGCCGGCTTCTCGGCGAGAAACCCGTGATACGAGTCGGCGGCCCATTCGACCGAGCTTGAAATCTTCCGGACCTTCATTGCTGATCTAGACCTCGATTTGAGCAACTGCAGCGCCACTGGTAGGAAATGATCATTGACGGTGTGAGTCATGGTCGGTGACTGCCGGGGATATCATTGGGACGATGATTAGGCCGCATGCTGGAGTTTATTATGGGTGATGGTTTGGAGTGCCGCAGTGTTGTCGGATGTCAAGAGGACGACGACACAGCCTTGCCCGGCAAGAGTGGAGACGTAAACGCGTTGAAGGTTGATCTTCATCTGACTCAGGTCCTGGCAGAGCAGGGCGACGACTCCGGGATGATAGTTATCGTAACGCGCCCAGAGGACATCGTTGCGTTCGCAGATATAGCCAGCGGTTTCCAACACGGATCGCGCCCGCTGGTGATCATCCGTCAACAGCAGTAGGCTGCAACCACGCCGGTCGGTAAGCATGCTGCGGGCAAAAACCTTGATTCCACGACTGGCCAAGATCGTAAGCACCGGGTCGAGAGCTTCAAGGACGTTGTTTAATCGAACTGCCAGCTCGGTGCCTCGGCGAATAGCCTTCATGGGGTGTTCTTTCGCGCACGCACTGGTGGTCGCTTGGCGTGCTTGGTTTGATTACTGGGGTTGGTGCCGATCACGGTTACCGGATTGCGGTGAGTGAGGTTGCGTAGCTGTTCTTCGGCTTCTCGCCAGTGAATCCTGTCGCGTCCGTGTGGACGGCCTTCGTGTTCCCAAATCAGATAGGCGTAGGTCGCTATTTGCTCGGTAGTGATGTCAGATGCGGGTTGCGTGTCAGTCATGGGTAACTCCTCCCGACAGGCGACAATGAGGTGTGGCTGCCACTGAGTTGAAGTGAAAGCGATGGGGATGGTCATGATACATGCGGCCGTCTTGTTGCTAGTGGCATTGGGCTGGCAATTGTCGCGCGGATTTTCTGGACAAGTTCTTCGAGATGAAACGGCTTGGGCAGAACGCCGATTTGCCGTTCTTGGATCAAGGACTCGACCTCCGCGGCCACGTAACCAGTAACAAGGATGAAGTGGACTTTGGGATTGATTGCGCGAAAGTATTCGTAGAGCCGGTCGCCCCGAATGGCCGGCATCGCCAGATCCGCGAGCACCATAACAATCTTTGGCCAGTTGTCCCGATACACCTCAAGCCCGTGTTGAGCGCTGGTAGTACCGCAGACAGCGTACCCTGCCATTTCAAGCGTGTCGCGAATCAGATTGACAATATCGGCCTCGTCATCGACTACGAGGATCGTTCCCGGCTGCAGGCCGTCATGCCCCACAATCTGTTCCGGCGGTTTTAATTCAATAGCCATAACCACATCGCCGTGATGGCCGCCAGACAGACGACCCAGAGAACTGTTGCTATTGCACTCGTTGCATCTCGCGTTGGTTGCTTCATTATCTGATCGCTCCTTAACGATACAACTCACCCCTAGCCGGAAATAACTCACTCTCTCAATCTGCGTTGAGTTTACGAGCGCGATGCTTGAGCAGCAATCGGAAGAACTTCTGATTCTGGAGGGCAGGGCACTGCGTTATGAAAACAAGACAACCCGCACGCCGGCCAGTTGTTGGTTTGGGTTTTAGAGCGAATTTCGGTTTTGCATCCATTCCACAGCGCGCTGGAGCACCGCTGCGGAGTTTGCTAGGCCGAGTTTATGTTTGATATGTTCGAGGTGCGTGTCTACCGTCTTGCGGCTCAAGTACAACCGCGCCGCGATATGATCGCCGGTCAGTCCTTGGCCGCGCAGTTCGAAGACTTCCAGTTCCCGGTCGGTCAGTTTACCGAGAAGCAGGCTGGCAACAGCCTCACTAACCTTTGTCCGTGGCCGAGTGGCTGCCGTCCCATGGACGGCCTGGCGGAGCGCTTTCAACAACACCATCGTCGGTTGCTGTTTGGTCACATACGCATTGGCGCCGTCCGCACGGGCGCGTTCGGCGTAGAGGGCCTCCTCGTGCATGGTGTAGATCACGACCGGTAATTTCGGAAAATTGGCGCGCAGACTCTTGAGCAATTCCAAGCCGCTGCGTCCCCCGAGGCTCAGGTCAACTACGACCACATCGGGTTTGGCTCGGGGGATGCCACCCAACGCCTCAGCCGCGGTTGCGACCGCGCCGCAGAGCGTTAGATCAGGTTCTTGATTAATGACTTTCGCTGTGCCTTCCCGGATCATCGGGTGGTCGTCAACGACGAAAACGCGTTTCTTCGCAGGTTTCATGGCGGGGGACCCCTTAATTTGCAGGTGACGGTTGTTCCGTGACCGCGCCGTGTATCAAACGTCAACAGTGCGCCGATCAGATTAGCCCGGTACCGCATGATGTTCAGCCCCATGTCGCTTGTCACAAGTCGCGCTTCGGGCACGCCAACGCCGTCATCCTTGACCGTCAAAGTCAACCACTGTTTCGACTGCCGGAGCGCTATCCAAATATTTCGCCCACGACTGTGCTTGGCCGCGTTGAACACAGCTTCCTGTGCGATCCGGAACAACTGGCGTTCCAGGTTCGGATCGGCCAGCCGCCACCCGTTGCTTTTGCGGCACTGGCACCGGATTGGGAACAGCTTCACAACCAAGAGAGTCAGCTCCTTCAGTGCCGTGGACAACCCACTGATCTGCAGGCTGGTCGGGTAAAGAGCGCGGGCCAGATCATGTGCCACGGTCATCGCATCACGGGCATCATTAGCCAGCCGGGCTGCTTGTTTGGCTTCAGCGGGCAACCGTGACTGAAGCGTGCGGGTGAGCGAATCCCCAAGCATCGACATGGCCGCGAGGTGTTGACTCAATCCATCGTGCAGGTCGCGTCCGAGACGTTGGCGTTCCATTTCGCTGACGCGTTCGACTTCGCTTTGTAAGCGTTTCTCTTCGGTGACATCCCGTGCCACACCGGCGATGCGGTAGACGCGGCCGGACTTGTCACGTAGCGCACAACCCCGGTCAGCGATCCAGCGGCATGTACCATCAGGCCGGACAATCCGGTATTCCCCTTGCAGAATATCCCCACTCGTTCGGTCACGGAGAAACATGCGGCGCACTCGTTCTTGATCCTCAGGATGAATGGCTTCGATCCAAGCGCGTGGGTTCTTATATAATCTTTCGCAAGGTTGTCCCCAGATGGTCTCGAAGGCTGGGCTGACGTAATGCATCTGGCTCAGGTCCGCATCGGCCAACCAGAACACTTCCCGCACATTTTCAGCCATCTGCCGAAAGCGCTCTTCGCTGGCCTGCAAGGCTGCCGTCCGTTCAGCAATCCGCTGTTCGAGCGTTTCGTTGAGTTTCTTCAGTGCTGCTTCGGTCTCTTTGCGATCCGTGATTTCTCGGTTGCTGCCACGCACTCCGAGATACTGCCTGTGTTCATCGAAAACCGGCTGGCAGGCGTGAGCAACCCAGCGATAAGTGCCGTCGGTGTGGCGGATGCGCCACTCCCCTTCGCCGGGTTTCCGCCTCAACTCGCACTCCCGGATGTGCCGGTCGTATCGTGGCAGATCCTCAGGGTGAACCAGTCCATGCAGCCCGTCAACACTCAGCAGTTTATCCGCCTTGCGGCCCGTGATTTTTTCACAAGACGGTGAGCAGTAGACAAATTCTCCCTGCGGATTGAGCCAGAATTCCCAGTCGTACGTAAAATCCACCGCCAGCCGGTAGCGCTGCTCGCTGGCACGTAATGCGTCTTCGGCTTGCTTAAACTTCGTTGTCTCGCGCAAGGATAAGACCAGGCTGATGACTTTCCCTTCTGCATCCTTTGTCGGCGCCAGACTCCAATCCCAATAGGTCACGCCGCGTTCGGGTTGGTCCGGGAATTTGAATGGCTTGTCCTTGTAGAAAACCCCCTCGCCCGTATTGCGGACCCTGCGAAAGATCGCCTCATTTTCCGCGTGCGCATACAAGGCAAAGTGGTTCTTGCCGACCATTTCTGCCGGTCTCATCCCACAGGTCTTGGCATAGGCCTCGTTGACCCACACGAAATCGAACTGCGGGTCCAACAACGCCAACATCACGTCGGTGGTCTGCATGACGCTTTCCAACAATTGTTGTTGGCGGGCATAATTTTGTTCGGCCTGTTTGCGACTCGTAATGTCGGTGAGCAGTCCGAGTGCCCCGATAAACTTGCCCTGCTCGTCCTGTAAAGCGCTGGCCGTTACGATGGTCCACAGATCACGACCGTCTTTTCGACGAAACCGGAAATCATGCTGTGTGGATGTGCCGTGCCGGCGCTCACGAAAAAGCCGACGGGCCTCTGGGCGGACGTGCCCATCCATGAAGTCAAACAGCAGCCGGCCCTGCATCTCCTCCTGCGTGTAACCAAGCATGGCGGCCATGGCCGAGTTGGTATATGTCGTCCGCCCTTCGGCATCGGTTTGCCAGATGCCTTCATGTGCAGTTTCAACAATTAGCCGGTAGCGCGCTTCGCTTTCGGCAAGAGTCGCAGTGCGCTCGTAAACCCGTCGCTCCAATTCCTCCTGCCAACGACGTAACGCCTGCTTGTTCTGTCCGTCCGACCTCGTGTCTGCTGTCGATTTCCGCCTTATATTTTCCCAAGGCTTCATCTTCCCGTTTGTCTTGATTATCCACCGCCTCGCGCACTTGTCCAGTGAATGAAGCCGACCACCGCCGGTTACGTGACGTTGTTCACTGCCGCGCGCGATGCCGAATCGAGTGCGGCCAACGATGGGATTTCAAACCGATTGCCGAGGGGATCGCGTAACACCAAGTGATCATCGCTCAACCAGATGATGTCGTGATTCGGGTTGCGGACAACAAACCGCCGGACACCATGGTTTGTTTCAACGTGCCAATACCGCGTGCCGAAGTGTGACCGGGTTTGCAGGACGCGCGTGATACGCGGCAGGAGATACCGGCGGCGCAATTCTTCCTCGGCGATTTGGCGCGACGTCGGGTCGAGGGCGTCCAAGCCCGGCAGCAGCGCGACCTCCCGCTTTTTCTCGTCGAGCAGGGCGATTTCACGGCCGGCAGTGCTGATCGGCCGCGCCCAGACGAGCCGGACGACCTTTGTTTCACCGTCGAGTTCGGCGTGGATTTGATCGCCGTGCCGGAGAAGTTTCATGCCCAGACCACCGTTTGTGACCGGAGTTGATTGATTTCAGATTGCAGGCGCACAAGCTTCGCATAGGTGCCGTCTTTCGCGATCAGTTCATCGTGCGTGCCTTGTTCGACGATCTTGCCGTCGTCAATCACGACCAGCCGGTGGGCGTTGCGCAACGTCGCCAGCCGGTGGGCAATGGCGATGGTGGTGCGGCCCCGGGTAAGATTGGCGATGGCTTCCTGAATCGCTTTCTCCGTTTCGCTGTCCACGCTCGACGTGGCTTCGTCGAGAATCAGGATCGGCGGGTCGTGGAGGATGGCGCGCGCGATGGCGAGGCGTTGTTTCTCGCCGCCGGACAGCATCGCGCCTTTCTCGCCGATGATCGTGTCGTAGCCATCTTCCTTGTCGAGAATGAAGTCGTGCGCGTTGGCCGCCCGCGCGGCGCGGACGACTTCCGCAAAGGTTGACTGCGGCCAGCCGTACCGGATGTTGTCGAGGATGCTGGCGTTGAAAAGAAACGGGTCTTGCGGGACGATGCCGATTTGCCGGCGGAGTTGTTCGAGTTTGAATTTCGGGAGGGGATGCCCGTCGACGGTGATGCGTCCGGAGTCCACGTCGTAAAACCGGCAGATCAGATTGATGATCGTACTCTTGCCGGCGCCGGACTTGCCGACGAGGCCGATCATCTCGCCCGCGCCGACGTCCAAGCTGATGCCCTTGATGACTTCCTTGTCACGTTCGTAGCTGAACCGCACGTCGTCGAACCGGATCGTTCCGCGCAACTTCGGCACGTCAATCGCATCGGGCGCGTCGTAGAGTTCGGGCTTGGAATCAAGCACATTGAAAATGCGTTCCGCACCGGCAAAGGCATTCGTCATCCAATTCATGATCGCCGTGAACCATTGCAGCGGTCCGTAAAACAACCAGATGTAGCCGACAAACGCCAGCAGACTCCCGAGCGTAAACGTCGGATCGCCGGCGCTGATCCGGCGGGCCGCAAAAAACCACACGGCGGTCACGCCGAGTGTCATGATCCAAAACATCACTTCGCTGAACCCGATGAACGTCTGCTCAATACTGAACCGGGCATTGGTCAAGGCGGCGTTGGTGCGGTTGAACTTGCGCGACCGGCTGTTCTCCTGCGCAAATGCCTTGATGATCTTGATGCCGTAAATGGACTCGTTGAGGATCGAGTGCAACGCGCCGATCCGTGAGCCATGCCGGTGAAACATGGGCACGAGCCGCCGCCAAAACCACCGGCCGCCGCCGACCAAAAACGGCACCGGCACGAACACCAGCAACGCCAGCTTCGCATCGAGCGACAGCAGGATGCCGGCGATCACGACGAACGAAAACGTGTTCACGAGAAAATAGGGGAACCCGTCCGTGAGAAACCGCTGCAACTCGCCGGTGTCGTTCATCACCCGGCCGACAAGCTCGCCGGACTCGCGCCGTTGAAAGTAGCTCATCTGCAGCCGCTGCAACTGCGTGTGCAACTGCGCCCGCAAATCCGCGACCACCTGCGCCCCGAGCCACGACGTCAAGTTGCCGGCGACCAACCGCGACGCCAGCAGCATCAGCCCGCACCCGACCATCGCCGCAATCCACCCCGGCAAGCGTTCGGGGTGGCTGCCCTTGATCACATCGTCCACGATCATCTTCGTGATGTAGGGCGGCCCCATCTGCGCCCCGACCGTGACCACGGTGGTCGCCATCAGCAGCAGCGCCTTCCCCCGGTGCGGCTGCAGCAGTCCCAGCAACCGTTTGAACACCTGCAACCGCTGGACGCACAACACGCAGGTCGCCCCGCGTTCCGGCAATGGCGCCTGACAACGCGGACAATACGCCGGTTCCACCTTGTCCGGTAAGACGGCGGGCCGGCCTTCTACGAGATCGTTGAGCGCGCGGCTCACGCCGGCAAAATGCGGGACGCAGGCCTTGCTGTAGTAGATCAAATGCCGGTCGCCGTCCGGTGTCTCCGCGACCAACCGCGCGCTGCCGAAGAGTTCGTCAATGCGGACTTTCTTGAGCGTCGCGACCGGCGCGGCGAACGCCAGCTTGCCGGCATCGAAGACCAACACCCGCGCATCGGTGACGACCAGATGGCTTGTGCCGAAACGCCGGTCGAGCGTCAGATCGCTGGGTTGCGCGATGTGGACGGTTTCGCCGGGCTGAAGTTGCCGGGCGAGTTCGACTGGAAGTTCACCGTTACTGGCCATGCGTGTTTCTACCGGCCGAAGTGTTCAATCAACTGGGTGGAATTGTCGAGCACCAACACTTGCCGGGGCGGGGCGGGGGTGTAATCATGGCGGCGTGCCTATGAAATTGGGCGTGCTCATTGTTGCGCTTCACTTGTCGTTCCTCGCGACCGGGTTTGGGGCGTCAACCAACGCGCCGCCGGGCGCTTTGGCGCGGCGGTTGGTGCAGGAGTTGGGGGCCACGGAGTTTCGGGTTCGCGCGCGCGCCGCCGAACAGTTGCGCGCCCTGGGTGGCGAAGCAGTCCCGGCCTTGGAGGAAATGGAGAACGCGCCGGATCCTGAGGTGCGGCTGCAGGTGCAGGAGCTGTTGGGAGATTTGCGGTTGGGAATTGCGCCCGACTGGCCGGCGGATTTGGCGACGACGGTGCGGAGACTGGCCGAACGCCCGCCAGCCGAGCGGTTGGATGTTCTGCGGCGTGTGGCGACGGCCTTGCAGATGCGCGCGGTGCCGTTTTTGATGACGCGATTGGCCAGCGAATCGCGAGAAGAACAGGAGGCGGCGGTCAAGTTGATCTGCGAAGTCGAGCCGCGGGAACAGGCCGCCCGCGAAGTCCTGCGTTGGCCGAAGCCAGCGGCAACTGCTGCCCAGCGGCGTGTGCGGGGTTGGGCGCTCGGTGAGTTGGGGCAGACGGTGGCCGGCGTGCAGGCGTTGGGAGAACAGCCGGCAGATGACGCCATCCGCCGTGATTTGGTCGAGAAAGCGGTCGGGGAATTGCAGGCGCGACTGCGGCAGGAGCCCCCGCTCGATGTGGCGAAGATCGCGCGGCAGTTGGCGGAAGCGGTGCCGAATGACTCGCGGTTTGTGCACTTGCACGGACTGGCGTTGGTGCAAGGAGGTGAGGTCTGCGCCGGGCAGGCCCTGGCGGATCAGGCGCTGGCGCTCAATCCCGAGAATGAAGCCGCGCATTTTGCGGCCGCAGAGTTTTTGATCGAACTCAAGCAAGCCGCCATGGCGGAACAGGAGTTGGAGTTGGTCTTGCAGATTCCGCCGGCCGACGATGTGTATGATTTGAATGCGTACTTCAGGCTGGGCCCCCTTCAGGCGCAAGCCCACCGGTATGCCGAAGCGGCTGAATCGTATACGAAAGGCTTGGCCGTGTATCGCCAAGCCCGCGCGGCCGGGCGGGGGATGGGCTTGATCGGGGCGGAAGAGAGCCAGGTCGAACAGCAGATCGCGGAGTTGCGCCGGCTGGCGGGCAAGGTGGCGCAGCAGGATTTAACCGTGCGCCTGGAACTGGTCCTGAAGGATTTTGATGCGGCCAACTGGCGGGCGGCAACCGATGGCGCGGACGTGGTGATGACGGTGCGCGTGCAACCGCTGGGGTTCCGCTTGTTTGACTTGGAAGAGGCCGGGCTCCGGTACGACCGACAGAAGAAGCAACTGGTTCCGCTCTTGCGCAACGAGCCGGCCGGCGATCCACTCCCCGTGGCGCTGCCGGAAAAGTCCACCCGCATCCTGGTCAATTCGTTGGACTGCTACTACGTGTATGAAATTGAGGGGCCGACGGGCGCGGCGCGCCGACTCGCCCGACTGGAGCGAGATTACCGGGTCCACGTGCTTCCCGGCCCGCGTGTGCGGGCGTTGCGTGAAACGGTGGTGACAATCAACGGCGAAACCAACGACTGGGCGCGGTTGCAAGCCGGAGCGATTTTCGACTACCTGCCGGAGAAAATGGCATTCGAGGTTCGCGGGCTGACCACCAACGGAACTTGGGAAACGATCCGCCAAGTCGTCCCCATCAAAGAGCCGCCGTTGCAGTTGTTGAACCGGTAAGCGAAAAGTTTACGCGAAGTGGTCCGTCAACCGCGCGAAATTATCGAGCACCAATGTCTCGCTGCCATTCGGTGTGATCTCTTCCATCTCATGTTGCCATGTCGTGTGATATGGGATGAATACCGTGTGTAAGCCCGCGGCCTTCGCGGGATTGATATCAGACCGCGGCGAGTTGCCGATCATCCATGTTCGCGCCGGCACTAATCCGTGTTTGGCCACGGCCTCCCGGTAGGTGTTGACGTTCTTCTCAAACACGACTTCTGTGGCGTGAAAAAACTGCGCCAATCCCGACCGGTTCAACTTGCCGAGTTGCTCCGCCGGTTGGCCTTTGGTCAGCACGATGAGCCGGTTGCACTCGGATAAGTCGGGCAACGCTTCAGCCACGCCCGGCATCAATTCAATCGGATGGTGAAAAATCCACCTCTCGCGTTCCTTGATCCACGGCTCGAGGCCCGGCGCACCGAGCTCTTGCGCCGCTTGGTGGAGCGACGCGCAGAACGCCTGACTGCCGTAGCCGGACGTCTTGATGTTGCGCTGTTCAGTCTGCCACAACACGGTTTGTGCTCGCGGCTCCGGCACGCCGGCTTCGGTGAGCTTGGCAAAAAATTCCTGTGCGACCCGCTCGAAGTAGATGTTGTTTTCCCAGAGCGTATCGTCGGCATCAATCAGGAGAGTTCGGGTGGTTGACATTACCGTGGGGAGTTTCTAATCTTTCTGCCATGAGCCTTCAAGACGCTTTGGACGCGATGGAAGAAAAAATGATGAAGTCGCTGGACTTCGTGCAAAACGAGTTCGCCAAAATCCGCACTGGCAAAGCCTCAACCTCGCTGGTCGAAAACATCCAAGTCGAAGCCTACGGCACCCACATGCGCCTCCGCGAACTCGCCGGCATCGCCACGCCGGAGCCGCGCCTGATTGTGATTCAGCCGTGGGATGTCACCGTTGTGCAGGCGGTGGTTCACGCCATTCAGAAGTCCGAGCTGGGCATCAATCCGGTCGTGGACGGCAAACTCATCCGCATTCCGATTCCGCAACTCGACCAGGAACGCCGCAAGGAACTCGACAAAGTGATCAAGCACATGGCCGAAGAAGGCCGCGTCGCGATCCGCAGCGAACGCCGGCACGGCCTCGATGCCGTCAAGAAGTTGGAGAAAGACGGCAAGATCACGGAAGACGATCTTGCCCACGCCGAGAAAGAAATCCAGAAAAAGACCGACGAATATATCAAAGAGATCGACACCCTCTTGGCGAACAAAGAAAAAGAGATCCTCGCGGTCTAAGATGGAATCGGTGCTTCTCACCCCCCGGCCACGCATCCCGGCGTGGATCCGCATGCGCCCGGCTGGCGGGGAGCGCTTCACGTATCTCAAGAACGTGATGCGCGAGTACAACCTCCACTCCGTCTGCGAAGAAGCCAAATGCCCGAACATGGGCGAATGCTGGAGTCACGGCACTGCGACGTTCATGTTGATGGGCGATGTCTGCACGCGCCGCTGCAATTTTTGTTCGGTGGAAAAAGGTCGGCCGGGTGCGCTCGACGCCAGCGAGCCGGAACACATCGCTGAAGTCGTCGCCGCGATGAAGCTCGATTACTGCGTCCTCACCTCCGTCAACCGCGACGACTTGCTGGACCAAGGCGCGAATCACATCGCAACGACCATCGAAGCGATTCATCGCCGATTGCCGACATGCAAACAAGAGATGCTCATCCCGGATTTCCGCGGTGAGGTGGCCTGTGTCCGCCGGGTGGTTGAAACGCCGTTGCTGGTTCTCGCGCACAACATAGAAACCGTTCCGCGTCTTCACAAGGAAGTTCGCAACGGCGCGCAATACGACCGGTCACTCTCCGTTTTGGCGCTCGCGAAGGAAATCCGGCCGGACATCATCACCAAGTCCGGTCTGATGCTCGGGTTCGGCGAAACCCGGGAAGAGTTGCTTGCTGTCTTTGCCGATCTCCGCCGGCACGGCTGCGATATTCTGACGCTTGGTCAGTATCTCCAACCGTCACCGGAACAATTGCCAGTGCGCGCGTTCATCACGCCGAAGGAATTTGCTGATTTGCGTGAAGACGCGCTAAAGCTCGGTTTCCGGCATGTCGAAAGCGGGCCGCTCGTGCGCAGTTCCTACCACGCGTGGGAACACGTTCAAGAGTGATCCTTGACGTAGTAATCGATCTGCTGGCAGATCCGGTGTAGCACGTTCACATCGCGTTTCTCTAGCGGGGCGCGACTAATCACGCGGCGCAACGCCCGCAGGAATGTATCCGGGTTGCCTTGGTGGGGGACAAACCCAACTTTCGCCAACGAGGTCGCCATGTGTTGCAGCATTGATTCGACTTCGTGAACCGTCGCCAGGTTGTAGTGTTGCCGGGCAACTTCGCCGAGGCTCGCGAGAAAAACCTCGTACGCGAAGATCATCACGGCTTGCGATAGATTCAACGACGGATGCTCCGCGCTTTGGGCCACGCTGGCAATGTCATGGCATTTCCGCAGCTCCGCATCGGTCAGACCGGTTTCTTCGCGCCCAAACACAAGCCCGACCCGGTGTTTCTCACTGAGACTGGCAACCTTCACGGCCGCCTCACGCGCCGGGATCATCTGCGGATATTGTGCCCGGCGTTTCCGGTGGGTTGTGCCCACCAGCCAGTGGATACCGGCGGTCGCTTCTTCCCACGTCGGTAATTCGCGTGCTGAGTCGAGTAAATCACCGGCACCGTGCCCCATCATGGCGGCTTGGACGGTGCCCTTGAATTTGACCCCGTTGACGACGACGAGATCGCTCAACCCCATCGTCTTCATCGCCCGCGCCGTCGACCCGATATTGCCGGGCGTCGCCGGTTCGACGAGGATAACGCTGACGTTGACGAGGTTCGGCAGCGCGCCGTAGGTCATGACCGGCTCGGGATGTTGTTCAGTTGGTTTTCTCATCGCTCCAACACAATTGTTACCGGTCCATCGTTCACCAGTTCGACTTCCATCATCGCGGCAAATTGCCCTTCGGCGACCGGTAAACTTGACGCGGCGCGCAGTTTTGTCATGAACTCCCGGTAGAACTTCTCAGCCTCCGCTGTCGGCATTGCGTCGGAGAAACTCGGGCGCGTGCCTTTTTCCAATTCGCCGTAGAGCGTGAATTGCGAGACGATCAATAGTCCACCGGCGATGTCGGTGACCGACAAATTCATCTTGCCGGCGGTATCGGGGAAGATTCTCAACTTCAGAAGTTTATCGATCATCCATTCGCTGACGGCCGGGGAGTCGGACTTGCCGATGCCGAGGAGCACGAGGAGGCCGCGGCCAATTTCGCCGACGGTTTGGCCGTCCACACGCACGGCGGCGCGGGAGACGCGTTGGATGACAATTCGCACGGGGGCGGAGTGTAGCCGGCTATTGCGAAATCTTCACGCGGTAAAATCGCTGGGGAACGTCGTCCACCGGCCACTCCAGCAGTGAACCATCACCGTCGACCGGGTCACCGCTATCCGTCCAGTCGCCGGTCAGGAGATCGTCCCGGTATTGGAGTTGGTACGTCCGGCCTTCCACGGAATGAATCGTGACCGGCGCGCCTTTGATAATTCGTGGCGCTGAGGTGGAATCGAGTGGATCGGTACCGGCAGCGAGTTCGTCTTGGGTACTGGTACCGTCGCCGTCGGGGTCATCGCCCGGCGCGAGATGCCGGTAGGTGATTTCGTTGGAACAGGGAGAGAGGTTGCCGGCGGTGTCGGTGGCTTGGACTTGGAAGGCGGTGAGCGAATTGGGTTCGACTGTTGCCGGGAAACTGAAGTTGCCGGCTTCATTCGCCACTGCGACCACGGCGCCGGTGCAGTTGGCAACCGTCGCGAGTGGTTCGGTCGTGCCGGTGAGGAGAATGGTCAAGTTGGTGGCGGGGGTGGCCGGGCCGGTCAATGTCGGGGCGGGCGGGGTGCGGGTGAAAAGTATGGCTTGGTTATTTGTAATGAGGGTGCTGCCGTTGTAGGTGATTTGCCGAGCGAGGGTGCCGGTACTGTTCTCGATACCAATGGTGGCGGCGTTGCCATTGGCATAGCTGGGATTTGCCGGTGTGATGTCGAGGTATTGAAAGACGATGTCGTGGGTGGTTTCGTGGAGCTGGACTTGGAAGGTGTAGGTGATGGTGTTGGTGTCGAAGTGAGGAACGTTGAGCCAGGTGATGACGGTGACCCGGTTGGGCGCAGCGCCGGTGGTGCCGACAGAGATGGTGCCGCCGCTGGTGGGGTCGAGGTCCGCCCAGTAGGAGTAGAGCGCATGGTTGGGCGCGGTCGTGGCGGGGAGTTTGCGGTGGACCGCATTGGTGGCGGTGGTCGGCGTGAAGACGAGCAGGCCGTTGGAGCCGACGTAGAATGTGGTGTTGGTCTGGCCGTAGTACGTGAAATCGAATGGTAAGGTTTGGCCGCTGCTGAAGGAATCATCGGTCAAGGTGAGGGGCGTCAGGCCGGTGGGGTCAATCCAATCGAAAGTGGCCGGGCGTGTGTAGTAGTTGTTGTTGACGGTGAGGGTGCGAGTGCGGGCATGTTCGCCGCCGGGGCCGGCGACAGTAAGTGTGACGTCGTAGGTGCCGGTGTTGGTGTAGGTGTGAGTGGGGTGGGGCGCGCTCGTTTGGCTGCCGTCGCCGAAGTCCCAGACGAGATTGGTCACTGCGCCCAAAGCGAGATTGGTGAAATTGACCGCGGTGCCACCGACTTGGGTGAACGCAAAATCCGCGAGTGGTTTCGGTTCAGCGGTCAGAGCACGGTGGACGTTGAGTCGCCCGCCGGTGACGGTGAGGTTGGAAAGCGTGGCAATCGGATCCACGGTGCCGAGGACGCGATGGATCAACTGCGTGAAGCTCTCGCTGGGGAATTCGGCTTTCAGCAATGCGAGCGCACCGGCGACGTGCGGCGCGGCCATTGAGGTGCCGGTGCTGTACCCGTACGAATTGGTGGCACTGCGCGTGGTGGAGTAGATGCTGACTCCCGGCGCGCCCAAATCCACGCTGGTCCGGCCATAGTTGGAAGAGCCCCAGCGATTGTCAGAGGAGTCCGTTGCGGCGACGGAGACGATGTTGTCGAGGTCGAACACCGCCGGCAGGAAGGGATTGCCGTCAATGTCGGTGTTGTTGTTACCGGCGGCGGCGACGAAGATGATGCCGGCATCGCGGGCGTGCCGGATAGCGTCGTATATTGCCGGGCTGTCGCCGTAGCCGCCCCAACTGTTGCTGAGGATGTCAGCGCCTTTGGCAATGGCGTACTCGATGCATTCGACGGCGTCGGAATCGTAGCCGTTGCCATCAGCGGCAATGAATTTGAGCGGCATGATCTGGACGCGCCACGCGACGCCGCAGACGCCGCGACTGTTGTTGCCGGTGGCGCCGACTGTGCCGGCGCAGTGGGTGCCGTGGTTGTTGTCGTCCCACGGATCGCCGGTGCCGGTGATGGCGTTGATGCCGTGGACGTCGTTGGAGTAGATGATGCCGTTGACGGGGCAGTTGACGCAGGGGTTGGACCAGAGGTTGGAAATGAGGTCTTCGTGGTCGTAGCGGATGCCGGTGTCAATGACGGCAACGATGATGTTGGTGGCATCGGTGCGGATGTCCCAGGCGTTGGTGCAGGCGATTTGGAGCATTCCGTAGAGTGAGCCGAAGGATGGATCATTCGGAGTCGCCGCGATGCGGCGGACGTAATCGGGTTGGACGTACTCGAAGAGGCCGAGTTTCCGGTAATGAGCGAGGGCTTTCTCCACGGTCATGCCGCGGGGGAGTTGGATGACTTGGAGGCCGCCGAGCCGGTTGAATTGGCGATGGAGTCGGCCGCCGAATTTTTGGTGGGCGTGGGCGACTTTGCCGGCGAGGCCGGGTTTGGGTTTGACGAGGATGCGGTCGGCGCGGTGTTCTGGCGCGGCGCCGACACAACAAGCCATGATCAGGATGATGAGGATGAACCGCACAGTGCGGGGGAAAGTCGCGCCACGGGTGGTTCTTGTCAAGGCGCGGGCGGGCTTGCTAGGGTGGGCGCGTGAAAATTTGGTTTCGCTGTCCGCACTGCAAACATGAGTTGAACTTCGAGGATCTCTCGCAGGATGCGGCGCCGTGTCCGGTCTGCACGAAGATGATTCCGTTGCGCATCAGTGACCGGACGCGGCGGGAGAACGTCGTTGAGCACTGCCTGATTTGCGATTGTCCGCAGGTGTACGTGCAAAAGGATTTTAACCGGACAGTCGGGGTTTCGATCTTTATCGCCGGGGCGATTTTGTTTTTGATCTGCGCGTGGTTCAACCGGCTGATCGAAGGCACGTTGGTGTGGGCGGTGTTTACGGTTGCGGACGCGCTGCTGTATAAGTTCCTGCCGAATGTGACGATCTGTTACAAATGCCAGGCGCAATACCGGGATTTCAGCGAGAATCCTAACAACACGGCGTTCGAGCTGGGGTTGGCGGAAAAGTATGATCCACTCGACAAGAATGCCGGTGCGGAGAACCCCGCGGCGGAGTGGAACAGCGGCCGGTAACTCTACCTGCCCGGCGGCCGGCGGCGCAGCAATGCGAGCAACGCCAAAAGAACAGCAATCACCGCAATCACAGTAACTAAACGCCGATAATCAGGCGGAGTGGTGGCCGGGGTTTCTGGTGTCGCCGCCGGCGGCGGCACCGGCGCGGCGGCGATTTCTGCTGTTGGCACAGGGCCGATGTCGTGGGTGTAAAACTTGGCGGACACCAAGCGGTGGTCGCTGGCTTCGGAGTCGTCTTTGCCTTCCCGGATTGTGGCGCTGCCGGCGACGTATTCATTCGACAAACCGGGACTGGCGAGGAGGTGGTCAATCCGACTCCATTCGCCGCGCGCGCGCCAGAGGTGGGTGCCTTCATAACCGCGCGCGGTTTTGGCGGGGAGTGGGAACAAGGAAAATGGCGGTTCGCCGAGGATGGTCTGGAAGGGCGGGCTGTCGGGCGTGTCGTTGAAATCACCGAGGGTGATCAAGTTGGCGTGGGCATCATGCTTTAAGATTTTGCCGAGATGGGCGCGGACCAACTTGGCTTCTTCGAGGCGGACGAGGGCTTGGCCAGGGGCGTTCTCGACTTGGCGCTTGGATTTCAGGTGGACGACCAACGCGCGAAACCAATACTGGTCGTTGACGCGAACCGAGACATCGAGCAGCCCGCGGCTGATGCGGTCTATTTGTCCATTCAAATCGTAGGAGTAATCCGTCCGGGAGTTGCGGGCGACGATGGGAAATTTCGAGAGCAGACAGACGTGCCGGTCCTTGTCCGGACCTTGGACGTGTTCCCAGTGCGGGTAAACGAGTCCGTTCTTTTCGAGCATTGTGCGCAACTCGGCAAAGTCATTCGTGTTTCCCATTTCTTGGAGGCCGAGCACGTCAGGTTGCGTCGCGACGATGACATTGACGACCGCTTGTTTGGCCGCTGCAGATTTAGGCTGGTTGGGTTTTTTGTTGCGCTCGATGTAATTCCAGTTCTCGACGTTGTAGGTGCCGATGATCAACGTGGAATTGGTGACGGCGGCCAGCGTGATTTGCCCGAGCGCGATAAAGAGCAGCAGGGCGATGAGTTTTCTCAGCATGTTGTCTCCCACGGAATGTCAGGACGCTAACACACGGCGCGCGAAAGGCCAATGTTTCTCCGCAGAATGATTAAGGCGGGCGTGCTGGCGCTACCGGCGTTGGTGCTGCAAGAACCACTCGTACAGTTTCGGATTCGCGTACGTCGCCGTCCACGAATCGTGATCCACACCCGGATAACGCGTGAAGCGGACATTGCCACCCGCTTGCCGGAGCGCGTCCACCATTTCCTTCGACCGCTTGAATGGCACAACGCTGTCCTTCGTCCCGTGAAACACCCAGACCGGCAAGTGTTTGATGCGCGTCACCGTCCACCAATGACCGCCGCCACAAATCGGCGCGATGGCGGCGAACCGGTGTGGAAATGTCAACGCCAGCGCCCACGTCCCATACCCGCCCATGCTCAGGCCGGTCACATAAAGCCGCCGCGTATCCACGCGATACCGGCTCTCGATTTCATCGAGCAACGCCCCCAACACCTCCGCACGCCACCATTCGCCGGTCGGACACTGCGGCGACACGACGATGAAGGGAAACTCCTGTCCCTGCTTGATCAACTTCGCCGGGCCGTGGCTCTGGACCAAATCGAGATTATTGCCTCGTTCGCCGGCCCCGTGCAGAAACAACAGGAGCGGCCAGCGCTTCTTCCGGTCACTCGCATAACCGGGTGGTAAGTACAACAAGTACGATGCCTGCGCCGTCATGGTGATCTTGCGGCGAAAGTGTTTCGGAGTCTGTTTCATTGGCTTAACGATTCTAGCAGCTTCTTCAATTCTGTCAGCTTGTCTTCCGGTCGCTCTTTCGTGAAACGGGGGAACTTGCCGGCGATTTGGAAGAGGACGCCACGCTGGCTGAGTTGAATTTTGTCTTCGTTTGTTTCGACGACGTCGACGTGGGCGTGGGCGGCGAGGACTTTGGCTTCGGCGCACTGGAGGAGTAACCGGACTTCGCGCGGTAACTTGCCGTACCGGTCGCGGAACTCATGGCGCAACGCTTCCACCTCCGGCAACTCGACGACGCCGGCAATCTTCCGGTAGGCTTGGATGCGGAGGCGGTTGTCTTTGATGTAGTTGGTCGGGATGCGGGCGAAGGTTTCGCCGGCTTCGTCGGTCATGAAATCCAACTTCATCGTGACTTGCACGACGCGTTTCGGTTTGTCGCCCTTGAGTCGCGCAACGCTCTCCTTGAGGAGCTGGCAGTAGAGGTCGAAGCCGATGGCGGTGATGTGGCCGCTTTGTTCCGCGCCGAGAATGTTGCCGGCGCCGCGGATCTCGAGGTCGCGCATCGCAATTTTGAAACCGCTGCCGAGCGAACTGTATTGTTTGATGGCGCTGATGCGTTTGCGGGCGGTCTGGATGAGTTGCATGTGGCGCGGGATGAGAATGTACGCGTAAGCTTGATGCTTGTACCGGCCAACGCGGCCGCGGAGTTGGTAGAGGTCGGCGAGGCCGAACCGGTCGGCGCGGTCGATGATGATGGTGTTCGCGTTGGGGATGTCGAGGCCGCTCTCGATGATCGTGGTGCAGACGAGCACGTCGGTGTGGCCTTTGACGAACCGGTGCATGACGGTTTCGAGTTCGTCGTCGCTCATCTGACCGTGGCCGACGTCGATGGTGATGTTTTCAAACATCTGCCGCAACCGGTCAGCAACCGCATCAATTGTCTTTACGCGGTTGTGGAGGAAGTAAACCTGGCCGCCGCGGTTGACCTCGCGTTGGATGGCTTGTTTGATGAGGCGTTCATCGTATGGTGCGATGATCGTCTCGACCGGCAAGCGATCAACGGGCGGCGTGTCGATCGTGCTCATGTCGCGCGCGCCGGTCAACGCCATGTAGAGCGTGCGCGGAATCGGCGTCGCGCTGAGCGTCATCACGTCGACGAGTTTTCGCAACTGCTTGAACTTCTCCTTGTGCAACACGCCGAAGCGTTGTTCCTCGTCGATCACCACGAGGCCGAGGTTCTTGAAGTAAATGTCAGCCGATAGCAGCCGGTGAGTCCCGATGACGATATCCACGCTGCCTTCCGCAAGCAACTTCACGACTTTCCGCGACTCGCCCGGCGTCCGAAACCGCGACAACATCTCCACCGTAATCGGATAACCGGCCATCCGTTCGCGAAACGTGTTCCAATGCTGCTCCGCCAACACTGTTGTCGGACACAACACCGCCACCTGCATCCCGTCCATCACCGCCTTGAACGCTGCGCGAATCGCCACCTCCGTCTTCCCGTACCCGACATCGCCGCAGACCAACCGGTCCATCGGCTTCTTCGCCTCCATGTCGGCTTTCATCTCCTCGATCGACGTGAGTTGGTCTGGCGTCTCATCAAACGGAAACGCCGCCTCAAACTCGCGCTGCCAAGTCGTGTCCGGCGAAAAAGCGTGCCCCTCCAACGTCGCCCGTGCTGCATGGATCTCCAGTAACTCACTCGCGAGATCCATCACCGCCTTCTCCGCCGACGACTTCTGCCGTTGCCACAACGTGCCGCCGATCTCATGCAATTTCGGCGCGCGCTTACCGGCGCCGATGTATTTGCTCACGAGATGCGCCTGATCGACCGGCACGTAAAGCCGCGTCTCGTTCGCGTATTCGATGGCGAGCACTTCCTGTTTAGCGCCGCTGACTTCCAGCGTTTTCAGCCCGAGATATATCCCGATACCGTGCTGGATGTGAACGATGTAGTCACTGTCTTCGAGTTCCGTCCAATCGGATACCGGCGATGAACTCGCGTGTAATTTCTGCCGCGACCGGGCTGGCTTATATCGCCCGAAGATCTCTGAGTCTGTAATGACCGCCAGCTTCGCCTCCGGCCACAAGAACCCCCGGCTCAAATACCCGATTGTTGCCGGCAATGGTTCGCGACCTTCGCACCACAGCTCCTCAAACCGCTGCCGCTCGCCGTCCGTGCTGCACAACACATGCACCCGGTAGCCTTCCTCGATCCAACGTTCCATCTGTCCAAAGAACGCCTGCCGCATCCCCTCGGCAACCTGTGGATCTGGCGCCTTCGTGTCGAGTGGCCGGAACGCATCGAGCGACGTCAGCCGGAGATTCACATGATTCTCCGGTAGCTCAAGGGCGATGGCCTCGGCAAGTTGCACAGTCGTCCGCCCGGCTGCCAGCGTGTATTGCCACGGCACAAAAAACCGGTCGCCCGCCGGTATCTGGCGCGCATACTGATCGGCCGCCAGCAACAAATCGTCCGGCTCATTGAGCACCAACAACGCGTCCGCCGGCAAGAGATCGATCAGCGGCGTGATTGCGCCCGCCGACTTTTTCAACAACCCCAACTCACCGGCCGGCGTGACACTCACAGACTCCAGCTTGTCCCGCGACTGTTGCGAGACCGGGTCGAAGCTGCGAATGGATTCAACCTCATCCCCGCTCAGTTCCAGGCGCACCGGTAAGTCGCGGTCGAGTGGGAAAAAATCCACGATGCCGCCGCGCATCGCCATATCACCGCGTTCATTGACTTGGAACTCCGGGTGATAGCCCCGTTCGACGAGCCGGTCAGTGAAGTCTTGCAGGTCGAGCTTTTGTCCGAGCGTGACAGTGAAGCGGAGCGCATCAAGCGATGCGTGCGAAAATGTTCGCTGCATCAACGCTTGGACCGACGCGACAGTTACCGGCGCATCGAGTTTTGCGAGGGCTTTGAGCCGGTCGGCAATCGTGTCGGCGTGCGGGAGTTGATCTTCGTGCGGCAACGTCTCCCAAGCCGGGTAGCACTGCGCTGCCGGCAGGAACGTTTGCAGGTCGTTGGCGAAAGCTTCTTGTGATTTGAGACCGTCGGTGACGACGAGCAGCGGGCGCTTCGCGAGGCGGGAGAGCAGCGCGACGGCGAATGGCTTGCCGGGGTCGGCCAGGGAGTTGAGAGACAAAAAATCCCCTGCAACCAGGCACCGTTGGATGGGGCGGATCAACGGTGACCCGAGCGCGGCGGCGAACAGGGGATCGCTATTCAAAATGTGCGGAGGGACTATAGCATTGGAATTCCGGTTGCGCGATGGCGCGATTGATGAGAAGTAGACAGCCGAATTTATGGATTGGAACGACAAGATTGGACTGGGGCATCGTGATTTTGCCGATGCCGCGACACGACGCTACATCAATCTGAAGCTGGCGTTGCTCGGGTTGCCGACGACCGGGGAATTGGATGAGTTGGCCGGGCCGCTGCTGTCGCGGCAGCAGGAAATGAACCGACTGCTGGCGGATCACCTGTGTCCGGCGGACCAACGGATTCAGGATTACCTCAACTCGCTGAAATTGCCGGTGAAGCTGCCGGCGCAAACGTTCGTGCTTGACCGGTATGGGCTGGCGCGGGCGTTGTCGTTGCCGACGGATCGCGA
The DNA here is from genome assembly GCA_022072455.1 of Verrucomicrobiia bacterium. Classification (GTDB taxonomy): domain Bacteria; phylum Verrucomicrobiota; class Verrucomicrobiia; order Palsa-1439; family Palsa-1439; genus CAINDI01. The sequence goes on from JAJVHY010000023.1 coordinate 70,541, forward strand.
TGACTACAAGTCGCCATATGGAGCGTCCTACCGGGTGCAGCAGGGGGTGTTGCATAATCCGAAGGCTGACCGGCGAACGACGGCCGGCATCTTTCACGTGGCAGAAGGCGGTTTACCGATTGCGGATGACAAGCGGGCGGTGCCGTTGCCGGTATTTGGCGAATTGTTGCGGCGGGCATTGATGCCGCCGGCGGCGGCGCTACGGTTGCCGTTCGCGGCGGCGGCGGAAACGTTCGTGTCGTTGCTGCTCCGGCCATTGGTTTGTCCGGCGGTGCCGGGGTTTACGGCGGAGAAATCATTGGAGATCCGGTTCTTCGTGCCGGGTAGTCTGGTGAGCAATCTGGATTTCGTGGAAAGTATTTTCGGTAATGCCGGTGATCCGTTTCTGCCGGAGCACGACGCGGCATTGGATGTGGAGCATTGGTCGGGGCATACCGGGTGTGTGATCCTGGCGCCGCATTTGACGACGGTGACGAAACAGGAGATCGGTTTGCCGGCATGGGACGCGGCAACGGAACGGCAGCGGCGTGACGGGATGTGTTGGAAGTCGCCAGATGAACTGTACAACAACGGTGGCGCGTTCAAGGCGACGTGCCGGGACGCGCGCGGCGTGATCCTGACAGTGATCGCGGATAATTATTTTGGGTACTGCAAGAAAGAAGTGAAGACGCAGATCAGTTTCGCGGCGAACCTGGCCGGGTTGTGCGAGGAGGAACACGCGGGTGGGGCGTTGGTCTATCCGCGGTATGATTTGGGGGAGGAATATGTTCGGAGTGTGGTGGGGCGCCGGCATCATTGGACGGAAGTGCGCGAGATGTTCGCCGACAGTTTCACGGTGCAGCCGGAAGGGTACGCGGTGGACAAGCGGTTCGCGGATATCCTGTATGTGCCGGAGGACGCGCATTTTGATTTGCTGAAACAGACGGTGACGTGGAACGGCGGCGGCGTGCGGTTGTTGCCCGGCAAGACATACGTGCGGCCGTCCGGCTATCAGGTTCACATGGAAAAACCGGCGGGGGGCCGGTCGTGGCGATTGATCGGGACAGTGCCGGAACCGACGGTTTGTCACAAGCCCTGCACGGTTTCGGGCGGCGGCAAGTCGGAAATCTCCAAACCAATCACGGACGCCATCTTGCAGGGGCCGGTGTTCATCGCGGACTTCAACCGGGAGTTTGATTTTGTCGCGCGGATTATCCGCCGCAATTATGGTGATCGGTTTCGCGATCCAGCGAAGGTGACCACGCGGAGTCGGCCGATTTTGAGTGCGGAACGGACGCTCGGTTCGGTCATCAAACTGCTCACGCCGGCCGAGGAGTACACCGACGCATACAATGCGTGGCTCGAATCCATCCCGCCGTACATCAAGGTGCTGGTGTTCGTCGTAAAACGATATTACCAGCCGGAAATGGGGGACAACTGGCGCGAGCATTTCAGCGTGGACGTCATCAACGGCACACCCGGCAACGAACTGAAGTTTCAAGGCCGCAGACTCGTCACGACGTACTTGCGGGTCGGTTTCGATGAAGATGGTTCGTGGCGGACGTTTGGGTTGCGCCGGGATTTTCATCCGGCCCAGAAAATCCAGGCCGAAGACGACATCAGCGCGTCGGTCGTTGTGCCGGTCGAGCGGTTGAAGAAGTTGAACGAGGAATATCAGCAGGCGGCGGTGAAGTTCGTTCAGAACTGCGAGTACCGGTTGTTCCAGCGTCCCGATGACGCGATCCATCGCGGCTACGATAAGCAGACGGAAGCGGATTTCTCCAAACCCGGCAACTTCTTCTCGAACTTCGAGCCGCTAACGCGTGCTCAGGCCAACGAGTTGATTGATGACTCCATCGGGTTCGACAAATTCACCGAGCCGATGCAGGGTATGATTCGCGATTTTGTCGCCGCCGCAACGCCGCAGTTTGTGGTGTCATCTTCCAACCCGCGACTCGTCGACGGCAAGCCGTCGAAAAATCCGCGGTATCTCCAGACGCGGCCGGATTTGTTGCGCGCGCGCGAAACGTATCTGGCGGAAATGGGGACGCGCTTGTGGCGGCGGTGTCCGGTGGGACAACCACTCCACACACCAGTCAACGCAGTCTTGCCGGGGCGGCGTAACAATCCTCCCGAAGGGAGCGTGCGGTCGCTCGCGGTTTACAATCCGATTCACTACATGGAATTGCCGGAGTTGTTCATGGAGTACATCTGCAGTATGACGGGCAAGTCACCCTCGACGACCGGGGCCGGCTCGGAAGGCGCGTTGACGAAAGGACCATTCAACGCGTTGCTTCCGATCATTGATTTGAATAATGCGCTCGTCTCGATGCTGCTGACCGGCGACGCGGGTTTTGTGACTGCCGCCGGCTACGTTGGTCCGCAGTGCCGGGTGGACCACGACATCAGCATGATCGTGCCAGAGGTTTGGAGTCGGATGACTGTGGCGGAACGCGACCCGAAATTTCTGATCGAACACGGTTACCTTGAACGGTGCCGGGATTTTGAGAACGCTGGCCGTACGGTTATGGCGAGCCGGCTTGGTTGGCGCATCACGATGAAGTTCGTGCTCGCATTTTTCGGACGCGTGTTCCACTACCCGCACGTCGTGTTTACGCCGAAGATGCTTCGGCCGGAGTTGCAGGATCTCGACGTTTTCGTGGACGGCATGGACAACGTCATCACCACCCAACGTCGGGTCGCGCAGGCATACTTCGACGACGGCAGCATTACCGACGCCTGTCCGCCGTTGTGCGCGCTCCTACACATTATGCGTGATGATCAATTCGAGGGGCGCAATTTAAATCATCCCGAATTGCGTGCGATGTTCACGCGCGAGAATATGCTTGCGAGCGATTGGTATGCGGCTCGACTCACAGCACAGCAAGCTGTTGACGGGAGACTTTGGCAGCGCCACGTCGTCGCGCTCGAGCAGTTTAGTCAAAAACCCGGTTACGCCGAGGAGGCCGCCCGGCTGGGAATCGAGGCCCGGCTCGCCATGGCTCGCCAGCGGCTCGAGTTTGTTCGATCCGCAGCTTACCGGCAGCAACTGATTGGCACGCTTGGCGTGCAGCCGTTGAAGTAGCTGAGATTACAGATTCAGCTTCTTGACGTTCTCGAGAACGTGGTCGGCGGACTTCTTGAGCTGACCGAGTTCGTCGGCGGTCAGTTTGAGTTCGACGATCTTTTCGACGCCGTTTTTGCCGAGGACGGCGGAGACACCGACGAACATGTCCTTGATGCCGTATTGGCCGGTGCACCACGCGGCGACCGGTAACAGGCGCTTCTCATCGTGCAAGATCGCGCGAACCATTTCGACGACGGAAGAACTCGGCGCGTAGTAGGCGCTGCCGGTCTTGAGGAGATTGACGATCTCAATGCCGCCGTTGCGGGTACGGGTGACCATCGCGTCGAGTTTGTCTTTCGGGATGAGGTCTTCGACTTTGATGCCGGCCACCGTTGCATATCGGACGAGCGGGACCATGTCGTCCCCGTGACCGCCGAGCACCATCGCGTCCACGTCGCGCATGCTGACGCCGAGTTCCATTGCCAAAAAGCAACGGAAACGGGCGCTGTCAAGCACGCCGGCCATGCCCATGACTTTGTTTTTGGCGAAACCGAGTTTGACGCCGGCCAGATAGGTCATGACGTCGAGCGGATTACTGACAATGATCACCGTCGCGTTTGGGGCGTTGGTTTTGATGGCATCGCATACTTGGCCGACGATGCCGGCATTGATTTTCAGGAGGTCGTCGCGGCTCATGCCGGGTTTGCGGGCGACGCCGCTGGTGACGACGACGAGGTCACTGTTTTTGACGTCGGCGGGATTGTTCGAGCCGGTGACTTTGGCGTCGAAGCCTTCGAGCATGGCAGATTCCATCATGTCGAGAGCCTTGCCCTGGGGCATGCCTTCGACGATGTCGATCATCGTGACGTCGGCGATTTCCTTTTCGGCGATGCGTTGGGCGGTGGTCGAGCCGACGAAGCCGGCTCCAAAAACGGTGACTTTGTAGTTCATGATGCCGTCAGATTTAAGAGGTGCGATTTGAGATGTCGAGTCAGAATTGTTGCACCCGCCCGGAAGTTATGATACCAACAATCTAACCCCGTTTGTTTAAGATAGGATATTACGATTATGGCACGTGCAGACAAACCGGGTTCTGATCCTGCTTTTGACATTCTTCGCGCCGAACGGCAACCGCTTGATGTTTTCTTTTCTCCGCAGACGGTGGCCGTTGTGGGGGCGACAGAAAAAGTCGGGAGCGTTGGTCGAACCCTTCTTTGGAATCTCATCACTAGTCCCTTCGGCGGGACGGTGTATCCGGTCAATCCGAAACGCCCCAACGTGCTTGGGGTCAAAGCGTACCCGAGTGTGCGGGAATTGCCGGAGCCGCCGGATCTGGCGGTGATCGTCACGCCAGCTGGAGCAGTGCCGGCCATCATTGGGGAATGCGTTGATAAGGGCGTGAAGGCGGCGATTGTGATTTCCGCCGGTTTCAAAGAGACCGGTGCGGCGGGTGTCGAACTGGAACGGCAGATCATGGTGCAAGCCCGGCGCGGTCAGATGCGCATTATCGGTCCGAACTGTCTGGGGGTTATGCGCCCACCGACGGGATTCAACGCAACGTTTGCCGGTAAGATTGCGCGACCTGGTAATGTTGCGTTCGTCAGTCAGAGTGGCGCGTTGGCAACGGCGATTCTGGACTGGAGTTTTCGCGAGAACGTCGGGTTCAGTTCCTTTGTATCGATCGGTTCGATGCTTGATGTGGGGTGGGGGGATCTCATCACGTTACTCGGGAACGATCCGAAGACCCAGAGCATTGTCATTTATATGGAGAGCATTGGCGACGCGCGGTCCTTCCTGTCGGCCGCGCGCGAGGTGGCGTTGAGCAAACCGATCATCGTGATTAAAGCCGGTCGAACGGAAGGCGCGGCCAAGGCCGCGGCCTCGCATACCGGCTCGATGACTGGGAGCGATGAGGTGCTTGAAGCGGCGTTCCGGCGCAGTGGTGTGTTGCGCGTGAATCAGATTTCCGAAGTGTTTTACATGGCCGAAGTGCTCGCGAAACAGCCGCGTCCAAAAGGCCCGCGGCTCACAGTACTCACGAATGCCGGCGGACCTGGGGTGTTGGCGGCGGACTCGCTGATTCTCAATGGTGGCGAACTCGCGGACGTATCGCAAGGAACGATTGAGGAGTTGAACAAGATCTTGCCGAGTGCATGGAGTCACAATAATCCGATTGACGTGCTGGGTGATGCGGAGCCGGAACGATATGCAAAAGCGTTGGAGATTTCGGCAAAAGATCCGAATACCGACGGGTTGCTCGTGATTCTGACACCGCAAGCGATGACCGATCCGACGGCGACGGCGGAGAAACTCAAGCCGTACGCGCAAGGATTCGGCAAGCCGGTGCTGGCGAGTTGGATGGGCGGTGCTGACGTGGCGGCAGGCGACGAGATTCTGAGTCGCGCCGGGATTCCGACGTTTCCCTATCCGGATACAGCAGCGAAGACGTTCATGTATATGTGGCAGTACACGGCGAATTTAAATCATCTTTACGAAACCCCGGTCTTGGCCGAGGGCGACAATGCCCCCGATCGCGCGAAAGCCGGGAAGATTCTCGATGGTGTGCGGAAGTCGAAGCGGACGATTCTGACCGAGTTCGAGTCAAAGGAATTACTCACAGCGTACCGGATCCCGACGGTGGAAACTCGGATTGCGAAAACGGATGAGCAGGCGGTGAAAGCGGCCGAGGGAATTGGTTATCCGGTCGTGCTCAAACTGCATTCGGAAACAATCACTCACAAGACCGATGTCGGTGGTGTGAAACTCAACCTTGCGAATGCCACGGCAGTGAAGAACGCGTTTGTGGCGATCAAGGGCAAAGTCAGCGCAAAAGATTTCCTCGGCGTGACCGTGCAGCCAATGGTCAAGCTCGACGGTTACGAACTGATTCTCGGGTGCAGTCTTGATCCGCAGTTTGGACCGGTCTTGCTGTTTGGTTCTGGTGGGCAACTGGTGGAAGTTTTTCAGGACCGGGCGCTTGGCTTACCGCCATTGAATACGACGTTGGCGCGCCGGTTGATGGAGCAGACGAAGATCTACACCGCGCTGAAAGGCGTGCGCGGCCGGCCCCCGTGCGATATCACGGCGCTCGAACAATTACTGGTGCGCTTCAGTCAGTTGGTTTCAGAACAACGCTGGATCAAGGAAATTGACATCAACCCGCTGATGGCCGCTCCCGACCGGCTGATCGGGCTCGATGCGCGCGTGGTGTTGCACCCAGCCGGGACGAAGGAGAGCGACATTCCGAAGCTCGCGATCCGGCCATACCCGACGCAGTACATCGGCAAAGCAAAAATGAACGATGGCAAGGTTGTCACGGTTCGCCCGATTCGGCCGGAAGACGAGCCAGCGGTCGTCAAGTTCCACGAGGCGTTATCGGAGCAGAGCGTCTATCTGCGCTATTTCCACATGATCGCGCTCGGCCAACGCACCGCGCACGAGCGGTTGATTCGGATTTGTTTCAACGACTTCGACCGCGAGATGGCGCTCGTGGCAGAAAGCAAGGACGGGATTCTGGGGATTGGCCGGTTGAGCCGGAAATTCAAGCCCGACGAAGCGGAGTTCGCCGTGCTCATCACCGACAAATACCAGCGGCACGGGCTCGGCACCGAACTGCTAAGTCGGCTGGTCGAAGTCGGCAAACAGGAAGGCATCAAGCGCATCAGCGCCAGCATCCTGCCCGAAAACACCGGCATGCAAGCTGTCTGCAAGAAACTCGGCTTCAAACTGAAGCATGACGCGGAAGAGCAGGTTGTCGTGGCTGAAATCAGAGTTTAGTTTGCTCATCTATTTGACAAACTTAGGCTTTCGCGGCAAGGTCTGCGCCGTGATTTTGAAGCGCCGCAAACTAGCCGCCCTCATCAGTCTGCTCTATCTGAGTATGGCGGTGCTTGGTGGTGTTGGGCATGATCACCATAACCACGACCATGGCGCGGTTGCCGGCCACTCCGATGATTGTGCGGCCTGCCAGTGGCAAACGCGTGCGGCAACTGATGTACCGGTGGTCCCCGACATTTTGTTTTGTTTGACGGTCGTCTCCCGACCGATTCTCCACCCCGCAACGGTTACTCCCGAGTCGCCTTTCCTACCCAACACCGCGAGTCGCGCTCCTCCTGTCACCCCGGCATAGTTCGCCGTCGGTGACGTTCCAAACATAAAAAACCATCACGCCCGCAGTGTCGGCGCGTGGTGTCAACCCAACTTTGGAGGAGTTCTGTCGTGAAGAAATTATTGTGCAGTGGTCTTGCCGCTGTGCTCGTGCTGTTGGCCCCGGTCGCACGCGCGCAGTCGGAGGATGAGATTCGGAAGAAAGTGATCGAAGACTTAAAACCGTGGCTCGAACAGGAAGTGCAACGGCGTGTGAAAGATGCGCTCGCGGGGACGCAAACATCCGCGCCGCCGCCAGCCCCCGGGACGGCGGCCACTCCACCACCGGTATCGCCCTCGTCATCGACTTGGTCGTTGACCAACCCGATTCGGCTCGCCAGCGCGGGGCCGGCGTATCTGAACCTTAGCCTTGTCGCCGATGCGGTGGTTGGCGGCAGCACGGAGTCGGACGTGGAATCGTTGCAGGGAGCGCATCACGATCCGAACCAACGCGGGTTCTCGGTGACGGCCGCCGAAGTCGTGCTCGACGGCGCAGTCGACCCGTATTTCAAGGGGTTGGCCGCGTTGACGTGGGTGCTCGAACCGTCGGGCGAAACCGCCGTCGAACTCGAAGAGGCGTGGATGCAAACCACGTCGTTGCCATGGAACTTGCAGGCCCGCGGCGGATTGTTCTACGCCGACTTTGGCCGGCAGAACTCCCAGCACCCGCATTCGTGGTCGTTTGTGGATCAAGCGGTCGTGTTGCGCCGGTTCTTCGGCGCGGACGGCCTGCGCAATCCGGGCGCGCGGCTTTCGTGGCTCGCGCCGACGCCGTGGTACACCGAGTTGACGCTCGGCGTATTCAACGGCTCCGGTGAAGCAGCGTTCAGCTACCGGGGCGAAGGCACGACTGACATCGCGGGCGGCATCCCGGCCGAGCGCGGCCTGAACAGCATGAGCGACTTGCTGTACGTGCCGCGACTGGCGACGTCGTTCAATCTGACCGACCACCAGACGCTTCTGCTCGGCGCGAGCGCAGCCTTTGGGCCAAACGACAGCGGGCCGGGCGCGAACACGCAGATCTATGGCCTCGATGCCTACTGGAAATGGCAGCCGGAACGCGCCCAGCGCGGCTTCCCATTTGTGTCGTGGCAGACCGAAGTGTTGTGGCGCCGGTATGAGGCGGCGGCGCGCATCGATGCGGCGGACCTGGTGACGGCGTATCCGGCCGAGACGCTGCGGGATTGGGGTTTGTACTCGCAAGTGCTGTGGGGTTTCCGGCCCGGTTGGATTGCCGGGCTGCGTGGTGAATTTGCCACCGGCAACGATCGCTCTTTTGCCAGCGATCTGCGCACCGACCGGGTGCGCGTGTCACCGAATCTCACGTTTCTCCCGACGGAGTTTTCGAAGATTCGCCTGCAATATAATTACGACCATCGCGAGCAAATCGGCGACGATCACACGGTTTGGTTGCAGTTCGAGTTCGCCCTCGGCGCGCACGCGGCTCACAAGTTCTAAGAAAGGAGAGAAATACTATGAAACAAATGCTCACCATTGCACTCCTTCTGGCCGGCTCACTGTCCGCTCACGCCAAGCTCAACGTCGTCGCCACGCTGCCGGACCTCGCCAGCATGGCGCGCGACATCGGCGGCGACAAAGTCACCGTCACCTGTCTCGGCAAACCGGGCGAAGACCCGCATTACATCCAGCCGAAACCGAGCTACATCGTCGCGCTCAACAAAGCTGACGTGTTGATTGAGAATGGACTGGAGCTCGAAATCGGCTGGTTGCCGGCGTTGCTGGATCAAACCCGCAACGGCAAGATCCGTCCCGGTGGACCGGGACGGGTCGTTGCCAGTGCCGGCGTACCGGTGCTCGATCTGCCGACGGGTCCAGTGGATCGCTCTCAGGGCGATGTGCATCCCGGCGGTAATCCGCATTTCCTGCTCGACCCGGATTGCGGAAAGATCGTGGCGAAAACCATCGCCGCCGGCCTGAAACAGGCCGCGCCCGGTGACGCCGCGGCGTTCGACGACGGGCTGGCGAAGTTGCTGGCCCGGATTGAGTCCGCGCAAGCCGAAGCCGGCAAGCTGCTCGCGCCGTTTCGCGGGGCGAAAGTGGTGACTTACCACAAGAGCTTTCCGTACTTCGTCGAACGGTACGGGCTGGTCGTGGTCGGCACAGTCGAGCCAAAACCCGGTATCCCGCCGTCGCCGTCGCATTTGGCGGCGTTGGGTGACCGGATGCAAGCCGACGGCGTGAAGGTCATCCTGCAAGAGCAGTGGCACGAAACGCGAACCCCGGCAGTGGTGGCGAAAAAGTCCGGGGCGACCGTGGTGGTCTTGCCCACGCAAACCGGTGGTGATCCTGCCGCGACGGACTACCCTGCCACCATCAAACTCCTTGCGGAGAAAGTGGCGGTGGCCTTGAAATAAACTCATGGCGGGCGGGAGACGGCTTCCTTGCCGTCTCCCGCCGGCCGACCAGAGACGATGATGAATCTGATACAAAAAGTTTTTGGAATAGGAATCTTGTTACTAACGGGCGCGGCCCAAGCGGCAGAGCCGGTGCCGGTAGTCGTGTCGCACAGCATTTTGGCCGATTGGGTAACCCAAGTGGGTGGGGACAGCGTGGCCGTGCGGGTATTGGTGGGGCGTGATGCCGATGCGCACACGTTCGCCCCGACGCCGGCTGACGCGGCGGCGCTGACCCGCGCGGTGGTGATTTTCGAGAACGGTCTGGGCTTCGAGCCGTGGCTGGACCGGCTGGTGGCGGCGTCGCAAACCAAAGCCCGCCGGGTCGTCGTGACGCGCGGAATCAGACCGCTACGGCCGGAATTGGAGCACAATCACGCCGGGCACGGGCCTGGGGCACATGGCGAACACGCACACGGCGACGTGAACCCGCATTTCTGGCACGACCCACGGCTCGCGCAAGTGGCTGTGGAAACCATCCGCGCCTCGCTCGTTGAGGCTGACCCGGCGCGGGCCGCGGAATATCAGCGCCGGGCGGAAACCTACACGAAGGAACTGGCAGTCCTCGACGCGTGGATTGCGGAGCAGACGGCGAAGTTGCCGGCGGCGCGGCGCAAGATTGTGACCTCGCACGACACCTTTGCGTACTTTGCGAAGCGGTACGGCTTTGTCGTGTTGGGTACGGCGCTCGGGTCGTTCACGACCGACGTGCCCGATCCGTCGGCAAGAGAACTGGCGGCGTTGATCCAGAAGGTCAAGGCCGCCGGCGTACCGGCGGTGTTTTGCGAGAACATGGTCAACCCAAAAGTCGTCCGGCAACTCGCCCGTGAAGCCGGGGTGAAGCTGGCGCCGGTCTTGTACACCGATGCGCTCGGTCCGGCGGAGAGCACCGCCGGGTCCTACCTGAAACTGATGCGCTCCAACACCGCGACCATCGTGGCGGCGCTCGGAAGTGCCGAGTGACCGACGAGACGACCCAGCCCGCCGAAACCCGGCAGACAATCGGCCATCCGCGCTGGCCGTATGCGCGCCGGGTATGCCACGCGTTTCGGCCGGACGCGCCGGCGTTGGCGGTGCGCGATGTGACGGTCAGCTATCCGGGTGCGCCGCGACCGGCCTTGGTGGCGTTGACGTTGACCGTCGCGGCCGGCGCGAGCGTGGCGTTGGTGGGCTGCAACGGGGCCGGCAAGTCCACGTTGCTGAAAGCGATTGTCGGACTGCTGCCGCTGACCGGTGGCGACATCCGCGTTGGCGGATTGCCGCGCGGTGGTTGTCATCATCACGTGGCTTATCTGCCCCAACGCAACGCGTTGGACTGGCGTTTCCCGATCACCGTGCGGCGGTTGGTGGTGACCGGTCGCTACGCGCACCTCGGCTGGCTACGACGCCCGGGCGCGGCGGACTGGACGGCGGCGGACGCGGCGTTGGCGGAGTTGGACATGACGGGGTTGGCGCAACGTCAAATCAGCGAACTGTCCGGCGGCCAGCAGCAACGCGCCCTGTTGGCCCGGTCGCTGGCGCAGGGGGCGGAGTTGTTGTTGCTGGATGAGCCGCTCAACGAGGTGGATGCGGCGACCCGCTCCGCCTTCGGCGCGGCGCTGGCGCGCTGGCGGGCGGCGGATCAGCGTCGCGCCGTCCTCACGGCAACCCATCATCTCCACTGTTCGGAAATTAGTTTTGACTCCGTGATCGGATTGGCCGAGGGCCGGCTGGCGGAGCCGGCAGGAGATTGGGAGGTTGTTCGATGAGTTGGCTGGCCGAGCCGTGGCAGTATGAGTTTTTCCGGACCGGCCTGCTGGCGGTGCTGCTGGCGGGCGTGTTGTGTGCATGGGTGGGCTGTTACGTGGTGCTGCGGCGCATGGCGTTTCTTGGTGACGGGTTGTCGCATGCGGTCTTGCCGGGGTTGGTCGTGGCTTACATTGGCGGCTGGCCGTTGTGGACCGGCGCGTTGGTGGCGGCGTTGGTGACCACCGCCGGGATCGGTTGGGCGGGGCGCCGGCAACAGGTGACTGAGGACAGCGCCATCGGGGTGTGGTACACGACGATGTTCGCGCTGGGCTTGGTGCTGATGCAACGCGCCGGGTCGTACCGCTCCGTCACGCATCTGCTGTTCGGCGATGTGCTGGGCGTGACCCGCGGCGACGTGGCGGTGTTGGCGGTGTTGACGGTGTTGGTAAGCGGCACGTTGTGGTTGCTGCACAAGGAGCTCGAATTGACGACGTTTGATCCCCAACACGCGGAGTCCGTTGGCTTGCGCCCCGAATGGCTGCGCGGCATCCTGCTCGTCTTGCTGGCCGTGACGATTGTCGCAACCATCCAAACGGTGGGCGTCCTGCTTACCAGCGCGCTGCTGGTCACGCCGGCAGCGGCAGCGGGTTTGGTGACCCGGCGGTTGCTAATGATGATGGCGGTGGCGACCGGGATCGCAGTCCTGGCTGGGGTGGGTGGGTTGTACGCCTCGTACTACCGGCAATTGCCTTCCGGGGCGACCATTGTGCTGTTTTGTGCGCTGGCCTTTGGCGTCGCGCGGTGCGAAGCTTGGCGCCGGCGCCACTGCCGAACCAACAGAGTTCATCCATGACTGAGCTGATTCGCTTCGATAATGTGACGCTGGGTTACCGGCGGCGGGTGGTGCTGGAGGATTTGAATTTCAGCATTCGTGACGGGGAGTTTTTCGGCATTGTGGGCGCGAACGGGTCCGGTAAGACTACTATTTTACGGGCGTTGCTGGGGATTTTGAAACCGCACCGCGGTCAGATCTTCGGGTATTTGCCGGCTGGCGAGGCGTTGCCGGAAGGCGGGCGAGTGGTGCTGAATGAGATGCCGGGCGCGCTGCGGTTTGGCTATGTGCCACAACGGGGTTTTCTGGATGAGATGTATCCACTGACCGGCCGCGACATTGTGTTGATGGGGCGGGCGGCGGTGTGCGGGCCGTTGCAGTGGCCGGGCGTGCGCGACCGGCAAGTCGTGCAGGAAGCTCTTGAACATGTCGGGGCCGGCGAGTTGGCGGACCGGCCGTTTCGGGCATTGTCGGGCGGGCAGAAGCAACGGGTGTTGATTGCGCGGGCGTTGGCGTCGGAGTCGCGCTTGTTGGTGCTGGATGAGCCGACGGATGGGATGGATCTCGAAGGGCAGCGCAGTATTTTGGATTTGATTTTCCGGTTGCGCGCGGAGACCGGCATCACGGTGGTGTATGTGACGCACCGCTTGAATGAGTTGACGAATGTGGTGCAGCGGTTGTTGTTGTTGCATGCCGGTCAGGTGCGCGTCGGGACGGCGGACGAGGTCTTGACCAGCGAAGTTTTGAGCGCGGTGTATGGCGTGCCGGTGCGGGTGGAGCTAATTGAGGGGCGGCGGGTGATTCTCGCATGAGCAAGCTGCTTGAAATGTTCCAGCAGGATTTCATGTTGAGCGTGCTGGCTGGGACGGTAATCGTGGCGGGGTTGTGCGCGTACCTCGGCGTGTTCATTGTGTTGCGGCGGGCGGTGTTTGTCGGGGCGGCGCTGGCGCAGGTAAGTTCGCTCGGAGTGGCGGTGGCGTTGTGGTTGGGTGGGGCGTTCGGGTTGGTCGGCGGTCATGATTTGCCGTGGTGGGGACAACCGTTGGCGTTGTTGCTGACGCTCGGGGCAGCGGTGGCGTTGGCGATTCAATACCGGGAACGTTCGTTGCCGCGCGAGACGTTGGTGGGGGTGGTGTATGCGGCGGCAGCGGGGGCGGCGATTTTGGTGGTGGCGGTGACGGCCGGTGGGGAGGCGGCGGTGGTGAATCTGTTGTTTGGGAATGTGCTGACGATCAGCGGAAGTGGGGTGGCAGGCTTGGTGGTATTGGCGGTGGTCATTGGTGTGGTTCACGGGTTGTTTTTCAAGGAGTTCCTCTTTTCCGCATTCGATCCCGATATGGCGACGGCGTTGGGGGTCCGGGCGCGGACGTGGAATGTGCTGTTGTTTCTGACGATTGGGGTGACGATCTCGTTCGCGATTCGGGCGGCGGGAGCGTTGGTGGTGTTCAACTTTCTCGTCTTGCCGGCGGCAACGGGGTTGTTGCTCGGAGGACGGATGCGTTCGGTATTGGTGATTGCAGTCTTGGCCGGCGTGGTGGCGACGGTGGCCGGCGTGGCGATTTCTTATGTGGGGGATTTGCCAACCGGGCCGACGATTGTCGCGGTGAGTGTGACGTTTTGTGCTTTGGCGGCGATTGCGAAGCGGCTCTGGCGGGCTGATTGACGTTGAGGCGGACGGTATGGTAGCTTCACCACGCTGTATGAGAAACGTGCTCAATGAGAACGTGCTTGTGCTCAACCGGCTCTGGCAGGCGATCAATGTCTGCACGGTCGAGCGCGCGTTTACGTTGTTGTACATGGGACATGCCGAGGTTGTGACAGAGAATGACGGCGAGTTTCAGACTTTTGATTTCCACGAGTGGCGTGATGTGACGCGGGACCATGCCGGTGAGGACGTGGTGCGGACGATTTCATTTAACATCCGCATTCCCCGCGTGATCTTGTTGTTGTTTTTCGACCGGCTGCCGCACAAGGAAGTGAAGTTCACCCGGCACAACATCTTCGAGCGCGACCGGAACACCTGCCAGTATTGCGCCAAGCACTTCGACCGGCGCGAACTCAATCTCGACCACATCATCCCGCGCGACCGCGGCGGGACGACGACATGGGAGAATATTGTTTGCGCTTGCATTCCGTGCAACACGCGCAAGGCCAATCGCACGCCGACGGAAGCCGGGATGCATTTAATCCGCAAACCGAAACGCCCGAAGTGGCGGCCGTTTGTGAACGTCACCATCGGTGCCGTCGCGCACGACAGTTGGAAGCACTTCCTCGATCTCGCCTACTGGAACGTGGAGTTGGGCGAAGAGTTGTAGGTTACTGTAACCGGACTTTGGCGCGGTAAAATCCGGCCGGGCCAGTCGTGGGCAGCGCGTAAATTACCTCATTCCCGTCGCCAAGAATGTTGGTGTAACCGAGAACTGGTTGCCAATCGTGAATAAAAAGGTCGGCACAGTATTCGAGGTCGTAGTATCGCTCCAGTCCAGTGTAGCCGGGGCCGCTCGTCGCCAGGGTCGGGAATCGGACACTGGTCTGATCAATCTGAATTTCCAAGCGGCTGGTGGTATTCGTGGGAATGGTGCCGAGGACGTACTCTTGCCGCTTTGTAAAACCATCGCCATCGGTATCCGAATCGGCAGTGCCGGCGAACATTGTTTCCCACGCATCCGGCAATCCATTGAGGTCGGCATCTTCCATGTCGTCGCTTCCTTCGACGGTCAACGTGGCGACGGTGCTGCGGACGGAGTAGGGGTGACCATCGGTGATCAATACGTCATAGTCCCCGGCGTCGGCGAGTTGGACGTTGGGGAGCGAGCAGGTGGCATTGGTTTGGTCCGGGAGGGCAACGCCGTTGCGGAACCAGGCGAACACGGCGACTGGAGTGCCGGTGGCTTGAACCGAGAACGCGGCGGTGGCGCCGACTTGGGCGGTGAAATTGGTTGGTTGTTTCGCGAGGCTCGGCGGGCCGACGGTCAGGCTTCCACCGGCAAAATAGCGCGCGCGTGCTGGGATTTCCTTAATGGCGGTACGGGTGAGGGGCAGGCCGATGGTGGGGAATTCGTTGGTGATGTTCCAATACACCGGCACGGAGGGCAAAATGGATGGATCGTTGGTGAGATAGTAAGAATAGTCGGAAAGCGTGGTGGTGCCGGGGGCTTGGACGCCGTCGGATTGGGTGTTGTTGCCGTGGGCGAAATTGCCGGAGCCTTTGAGCAGCCAGCCGTCGTAGAGTAACGCCCAGAGTGATGGCGAAGTGTACGTTTCATTGCCGACCAGATTGACATTGGTGCAGCCGTTATCGGTAATATTGATGCCACCGTACTCGGCGCGGTTTCGTACGAATGTATTGAATGGGCCATTCGCGCCGCTGTTAGCGTCGGCTTGGATGTTCTGGACGATATTCCCTTCAAACAGATTTCCAAACGCATAACTGCCATGCAAATTGATGTCGGCGGCGAAGTCGGGATAGGTTTCAGTGCGAGTTTGTTCGCGGGAGTAGTTATAGCCGAGAACATTGCCATTGGCGCCGGCATGGAGGGACATTGAGTGCCGCAGTTTGCGGAAGATGCTGTTTTCGATCAGACACTCGCCGGGGTGAAACTGCATTTTGGTACCATAGCCGGAGCCGCCCCCGTCGACTTCGTAGGGACTGTGGAAGTAGCAGCCGCTGATCGTGAGCTTGGTGCTGCGTTCCACACCGACGTTGGCGCCGAAACCATTGGTGCCTTCGACGCCGCGCACCCAACAGTTGGCGGCAAAGCTGAAATGGATCGTGTGCTTGTTGTTGCGCGTCGTGTTGTCGCCGGCGACTTGCCGGGCAACGCGGAGATTTTCGATGCCGACATTTTGGATCGGCGTCACTTTGCGGATGAGCGGATTCTGGGCCGCCTTGAACGTGAAGCGCAGCGGATTGACCAGCGTAAGTGTGTTGCCGGTGACGGACGCGATTCGAATCATCTGTCCGACGCTGTTGTCGTATCCGGCGGGAATGCCCATGGCCGGGTCATTGGTCTGGTAGATCTCGGCCAGATCCCCGGCAGCGAACGCGCTGCCGTTGGCGACTTCGATAGTGGACGAGTGCATGTTGTACCCGCCAGTCACCGACTGGGTCGCGCCGGCGGTGCCGACGGATTTGATGATGTGATCCGAGATGAAGGTGCCGAGGAGGATGGTCGTATTGCCGGTGCGTTCGCCGCGGAGCACGACGCCGCTGACGAGGTTGATACGTTCGTTGCACAAATACGTGCCGGCCGGGAAGTACACTACACCGGGTTGCCCCCCGAATGAGTTGATTGCGTTCTGTATGGCGAGCCGGTCGTCGGTGACGCCATTGCCGACTGCACCAAAGTCGCGCACGTTTTTGATTGTCGCCGGGGAGGGGATTTCGCCGGGGTAGCCGGCGGATTGCCACGCTTCCGGAAAGGTCCGTTCCATGGGGATGTGTTGCGCGGCGTGAATGCTGACGGTGGTGAAGGCCAAGAGAAAAAGAAGCATCCGCATATGTGGGTATTATATTCTATTGATGTGAAATCGTCGAGTGATTTTGGCGGACAGTGTTCCCTTTGACACCCCTTTGAGTTGCCGTTAGTATCAAAAGGTGGCCACCAAGCTCGACAATTTGCATGCGCTCCTGCGTTCCTGTGGGCGGACTTTGGTGGCGTATTCGGGTGGGGTGGATAGCGTGTTGTTGGCGAAGGTGGCGCATGATGTTTTGGGGGCGCAGACGTTGGCGGTAATCGCGGATTCGCCGAGTCTGCCACGCCGGGAGCTGAAGGATGCCATGGCAATCGCCGCGCGGTTTGGCTTCCCGGTGCGCGTCATCAAGACCAATGAGATGACAGATCAGAATTACACGAGCAATCCGGTGAATCGCTGTTATTTTTGCAAGTCGGAGTTGTTTGATGAGTTGCATGGGCTGGCGAAGGCGGAAGGATGGGCGACGATTGTGTACGGCGAAAATTCCAGCGATATGGGGGACTTTCGGCCGGGAGCGGTCGCGGCCAGAGAATATCAAGTGCGGGCGCCGTTGAAGGAGGTTGGGTTGACAAAGGCGGAAATTCGTGAGCTTTCGGCAAAACTTGGGTTGCCAACGGCCGATAAGCCACAGATGGCGTGTTTGTCGTCGCGGATTCCGTATGGCGAGCCGGTCACTGATGAGGCATTGGCGATGATCGAGGCGGCGGAGAATGTGTTGCGCGATGCCGGTTTTTATGACGTACGGGTTCGGCATCACAAAACTATCGCCCGCATTGAAGTTGGCCCCGAGGAGATGAGCCGGTTTCTTGAGGATGAATTGCGGGAGGCGGTAGCCAAGTCATTACAGGTCATCGGCTACGCGTACGTGACGCTGGATTTGCAGGGATACCGGCGGGGTAGTACAAACGAAGTTGTCATGAAAACAAAAGGGACACGGGGATGAAAATTGCCGTGATTGTCTTGGCCATTGCGTTGGCCCTGGTTGGTGTTTTGTATTTTCAGAGTGAAGTTACCAAGCGCGAGCAGGCAGAGTGGATGGACTTGGCTCACGAGCAACTTGACCTTTCCCGTGACCGGCTCGCCGCAGCCAGTAATCGGGTGGCCGAGGCCGAAGTTGAATTGTTGGCGTTGCGCGCGCAACTGACAAGGCAGATGGCGGAGGTCACTGCTCTCAGCGCGGACAAAGCCAGAGCGGAGGCACAGGCTGAGGATTTGCGGCAGCGGTTGGCGTTACTCGAAAAAGATTTGACCGATGAGAAAGGGCGGCTCGTTTCGATGCAGGAGGAACGGACGGCTATCACCACCAAACTCACCACTGTGACCGGTGAACTCGGGCGAGTGCGGGGTCAATTGGCCGAATTGCAGAAAACGCACAGTGCAACCACAGCCGAATTGGCTGCGTTGCAGTCCCGCAAAGACGAGTTGGAAATGGAGCGGGCTTCCTTGGAGCGTCGGCTCAACGACCTCGACGAACTGCAGGCGCAAATTCGCGTGGTGAAAAAGCGGCTGTGGGATGAGCGGGTTGCCAACTGGAAGCGCCGGGATGTCGAAAAAGGTTCGGGTGGAAATGCCGGCATTTTGCTACAAGACGGACAGTGGGTGCGATGACGGACAAAGTTCAACGTTTACGGGTTGCCGGCTGCGATTTTTCGTCCCGGTTGATCATGGGGACCGGGAAGTTTGCTTCCGGTGACATGATGGCTGCCGCGCTTGAAGCCAGCGGCACCGAACTCGTGACGGTCGCGTTACGACGGGCGGACTTGACCGGTGGAAAGGACAAGTTTGCGAACATTCTTTCATTCATTGACTCGAAGCGGTACCGGCTGTTGCCGAATACGAGTGGGGCGCGGACGGCTGAAGAGGCTTGCCGGCTGGCGCGGTTGGGACGAGAGGCAACGGGGTCGAGCTGGTTGAAATTGGAGATTCATCCCGATCCCCGGTATCTGTTGCCCGATCCGATTGAGACATTGAAGGCGGCGGAGATTTTGGTGAAGGAAGGTTTTACCGTGCTGCCGTATATCAACGCCGACCCGGTCTTGGCCAAGCGGCTCGAAGATGCCGGCTGTGCGACGGTGATGCCGCTGGGGTCGCCCATCGGCAGTGCCCGGGGATTGGAGACGCGGGCGAGTCTGGCGATTATTATCGAACAGGCGACGGTGCCGGTCGTGGTCGATGCCGGTCTTGGTGCTCCTTCACACGCGGCGGCGGCGATGGAACTCGGAGCGGCGGCGGTATTGGTCAATACCGCCATCGCGGTCGCGACTGACCCGGTACGGATGGCGGAGGCGTTCAAGGCGGCAGTCGAAGCCGGGCGGGCGGCGTTCGAAATCGGTTTGGCTCCGCAACGCCGCGAAGCTGTCGCGACGAGTCCGTTGACGGGATTTTTGAATTCATGAGCTTTGTTGAGACATTTAACGCTTTGCCATTAACCGAATTGCGGCGCTGCGCACCGGCAACGCAGGGTTTGCCAGGGTTTGCGGCGATGTTGGCACCGACGGTTGACTTGGAGGAGTTGGCGCAACGTGCCCACGCGGTGACGCTCCGGCATTTCGGGCGGGTCATTCGATTGTACGCGCCGCTATACCTTTCCAACGAGTGCATCAATATCTGTAAGTATTGTGGTTTTTCGCGGGATAATCCCATTTTGCGGGTGACGTTGACTTTGGATCAGGTCGAGGCAGAAGCCCGGTATCTACAAGCGGAAGGATTTCGACACATCCTGTTGGTGGCTGGCGAGCATCCGCATTTTGTCTCGAATAACTACTTGCGAGATTGCGTGGCACGCTTGCGGAAAGATTGGCCGAGCGTCTCATTGGAAGTCGGTCCATTGGAATTGGATGAGTACCGGCCAATTGTGCAGGCGGGGGCGGAGGGATTGGTGGTTTACCAGGAGACTTATGACCGGACGGTCTACAAGTTCATGCACACCAGCGGTCCGAAGATGAACTTCGACTGGCGATTAGAAACAGCGGAACGGGCGTACGCTGCCGGCTTCAAGCGAATCGGAATCGGCGCACTACTTGGTTTGGCGGATTGGCGGACGGAAGCGATTTGTTTGGCGGCACATGTGGAGTATTTACTGAAGAAGTGCTGGCAATCGCAGATTACGATTAGCGTACCCCGATTGCGTCCGGCGGCAGGCGAGTTTGAGCCGTTGGTGCATGTAACCGACCGGGAACTGGCTCAGTTTATTTGTGCGATGCGCCTGACATTTCCGGAAGTTGGAATCGTATTAAGCACCCGTGAGCCGGCCAACCTTCGCGATGGTCTGATCCGACTTGGCGTGACAATGATTAGCGCGGGAAGTCATACGGAACCTGGTGGTTACACCGGTCAAGGTAAAGACAAGCTACACCTAACGAAAGGCGGTCGTCACATTGAATCGGAAGGTGAACACGCCACGGTTCAGTTTGAAATTGCCGATAATCGCTCGCCGGCGGAGGTTGCCGGTGTCTTGGCCGGTATGGGGTACGAGGCGGTATGGAAGGATTGGGATAACACCCTCAATGGCTAAAATCATTGCCAACGGCCAAGAAGTTGAAGCTGCTAGTCTCACCGATTTCCTTGCGGGAACCGGGTGGAAGTCGTCGCAGGTAGTCGTCGAACTTAACGGAGAAGTTGTGGCAAAGGCAAAAATCGCCGACGTTACGCTCAAGGACGGCGACCGGCTTGAAGTAATCGTGCCGGTGGCGGGTGGCTAGCGATTGTCAAAATCCTCTCCGGCGACTTCGGTCACACAGTACCAAAGTGCATTGTTAACTCCTTTTTCTAGAAGTTCTTCCTTCTTCACGAGTTTGACAACAGGTCGGCGGTAATTCCAATATTCGTCGGAAGTTAATTCAATCAATGCTTTGTTGATCCGCAGACTGATTAACTCCAGTATACCCAACTCGTTCGAGTGGCGAATGCCCCAATTTACCTCATCTTCGCATATTTTGAATGCTTTTCGCTTGGTAGGAGGGCTGACATCAATGTACTCGAGTATTAGAACATAAGGTGACTTCAGAAATTCTAATGGCTTAACCTCAAGTGTTATGCGGCTGTAATTCCAATCTTTGTCCGAATATGACAACAGTGCTTCATTAACTTGTGCCGGCTCTATTAAAATTGGGTTCATTGTTTGGCCAAAAAAAAGTTGTTGCAAAACAACGGAAGTCCTATTAGCTTCAGCTGCAGTTTAAGGATTCAGGAGCTTGCACGTTCTTCAGAGGGGTTCCCCACCCCCACCTCCTTGGCGTGCAACTCCTGAATCTTTTTTTATCTTTTTCCACCAGTTCACAGTCGGTACCGTAAAGGGCTGGGCTGAAAATCACTATCGCCACTGCGGGTGAGTTATCGTCGTTGATGAACCGGTGGGCGATTGTGCGGGGAATGTAAGCAGAATCTCCAGTGCTGACTTCGAACACATTTGTCCCAACTTGGATTCGCCCCCTGCCACGGTAAATCCAGACGGAAAGGTCGTGGTGGTGATGTATATGCAGCGGTTCAGCGTGGCGAACTTGCACGAGATGATGGCTGGCGGACTCAGCAAATCCAAGATTGATTACGCTGATGTTTTGGCCGATGGCCAAGGGCTGGGCGGCAAGGACTTGATCGATCGTGGTGGTGTTGATATCCGCGGTCGAAAACCAATAGTGGCGCACGTTGGAGTGCGCACAGCCGCAGAGCAGCAGGGCGAGGAAAAGCAGACTTGCGTTTACCATATCGTTCCCCTACAAAAACATCTCGGCAGCGGTTTCTCAATTCCAAACTGGTACGGAGGCAAGTATGGGACAGATTTTTTCGGATATCACGCAAACAATTGGGCGCACTCCATTAGTCCGCCTGAATCGAATCACCGCTGGTCTCGAGGCAGAAATCCTCGTCAAATGCGAGTTTTTCAACCCATTGAGCTCAGTCAAAGACCGCATCGGCGTGGCCATGATTGAAGCCGGTGAGCGCGCCGGAAAGATTCAAAAGGACACTCTCATCGTCGAGCCAACCTCCGGCAATACCGGCATCGCATTGGCTTTCGTCTGCGCGGCGAAAGGTTACCGGCTGATCTTGACCATGCCGGAAACGATGAGCTTGGAACGGCGGACCCTGCTTCGCATGCTCGGGGCCGAGCTCGTGCTCACGCCCGGCACGGAAGGCATGCCGGGGGCGATTCGCCGGGCAGAACAATTGGTCAAAGAGACGCCCAACTCCTACATGCCCCAACAATTCAATAACCCGGCCAACCCGGCTATTCACCGCCAAACGACCGCCGAAGAAATCTGGCAGGACACGGATGGCCGGGTGGATTCACTGGTGGCCGGAGTGGGCACGGGCGGGACGCTGACTGGCGTGAGTGAAGTGCTGAAAAGCCGGAAAGCCAGTTTCAAAGCGATCGCAGTTGAGCCGATGGATTCCCCGGTCATCAGTGGCGGCAAGCCGGGGCCGCACAAAATTCAGGGCATTGGGGCCGGCTTCATCCCCGGCAACCTTAATCCCAAGATCATTGATGAAGTCATCAAGGTCACCAATGACGATGCCTTTGCAGTCGCCCGCCGGCTCGCGAAGGAGGAAGGTATATTGTGCGGTATTTCCTCCGGTGCGAATGTTTGGGCGGCCATGCAATACGCCAAACGGCCGGAGAACAAGGGCAAGTTGATCGTCACCCTCGCGCCCTCGACCGGTGAGCGTTATCTCAGCACCCCGTTGGCGGCGGAAGCGCGGGGAGACGCCGGCGCGAAATGAAGAAAACCGCACTCTTGTTCGCTGGCCAAGGGGCGCAGACCGTTGGCATGGGGCGTGACCTCTACGAAAAGTATGACGTCTGCCGGCAACTCTTCGCCAGAGCGAATGCCGTTTTGGGGCGTGATCTCCAGAAAATCTGCTTCGACGGACCAGAGGATGTATTGACCAAGACCGACAATGCCCAACCCGGTATTTTTCTCACAAGCCTTGCCTGTTTGGAGGCGCTCCGGTCGCAGGTTGCCAATTTCAGTTTTCAAGCTACCGCCGGTCTCTCGCTCGGAGAATTTACTGCGTTGACCGCTGCGGAGGCTGTCAGTTTCGAAGACGGCTTGCGAATGGTGCAGGCCCGCGGGCGGTTTATGCAGGAAGCCTGCGATACGACTTCTGGTGGGATGGCGTCCATCATCAGTATGGAGGATGCGGCGTTGATCGAAGTCTGCCGGGAAGCCGATGTGGACATCGCAAATTTTAATTCGCCCGGTCAGACAGTTATCTCTGGGGAGAAGGAAAAAATTGCGAGGGCAGTCGAATTGGCAAAGTTACGCGGGGCGCGCAAGGCGATCCCGTTGCAGGTGGCCGGGGCATATCATTCGCGGTTGATGATTTCCGGTCAGGTGAAGGTGGCGGCGGAATTGGCAAAATTACCGATGCGCGAACCGCGAGTGCCGGTCGTGGCCAATGTCAGCGCGCGGCCCGGCAATTCGGTTGCCGAGATCAAAGACCTGTTAACCCGGCAGGTGACTGGCTCGGTGCGGTGGAGCGAGTCAATGCAGTGGTTGGTTGCGGAAGGTTACACACGGTTTATTGAGTTAGGCCCCGGTAATGTCCTCAGCGGGTTGATGAAACGCATTGATAAGAGCGTTGAGATGTTTAACGTCTGTGATTGTGCCTCATTGGGAACCACGGTTTCGAAGTTTCAGGAATCTGGTTTTTAGCCAGATCGGTTCACGCCTGCCGACTCAGTATTCGCGTTGCGACTGTCTCTCGAAAATTCTACCGCTTGCGGATTGACAGCATGGGTACTGTCTCGGTACACACGGCGGCATGCAGAATTTAATGGAAGGCAAGGTCGTGGTGGTCACAGGAGCCGGGCGCGGAATCGGCAAGGCCATTGCATTGCGGTTGGCCGGTGAGGGCGCAAGCGTGGCCTGTTGCGGCCGGACGTTGGCCAATGTCGAGTCCACTGTGAAAGAAATCGCCGGCAAAGCGAGAGCATATGCCGTGGATGTGGCTGACGGCTCACAGGTCGGGGCGACGTGCGAGAAAGTTTTGCAGGATTTTGGTCGGGTGGATGTGTTGGTGAACAATGCCGGTGTGACGCGTGATGGATTGTTGATGCGCATGAGCGATTCCGATTGGGATACAGTTCTCGACACGAATCTCAAGGGGGCATTTCTTTTTACCAAGGCGCTCACCCGTTCGATGCTCAAGCAGCGGAGTGGGCGGATTATCAATATCTCATCCATTTCGGGCTTGACGGGCAACGCGGGGCAATCTAACTATGCCGCCTCGAAAGCGGGTTTGATTGGGTTTACAAAATCGGTCGCCCGCGAGTTGGCGTCCCGCGGCATCACGGCGAACGCGGTGGCCCCAGGGTTCATCGTGACGGATATGACTCACGTGTTGAGCGCAGAGATGCAGGAACAGTTGAAACAGCGAATTGCGTTGGGCCGTTTGGGTGCCGCCGAGGACATAGCGAATGCGGTTCTGTTTCTGGCCAGTGACATGGCCAGTTACGTGACCGGGCAGGTGTTGACGGTGGACGGCGGGTTGACGATGTAAGGTGAAGTTAAACGAAACCAATTTAAGGAGGACGAAACCATGGCAGAAAAATCAGTCCAAGATCGCGTGAAGGAAATCATCGTCGAACAACTCGGCGTGAATCCGGATCAAGTCACGCCCGAAGCCAAGTTCATCGAAGATTTGGGCGCCGACTCTCTCGACACCGTCGAGCTGGTCATGGCGTTTGAAGAAGAATTCAGTGCCGAAATCCCTGATGAAGATGCTGAGAAGTTGCAGACCGTTGGCGACGTCATCAAGTACATCGAGGAGCGCGGCGACAAATAGCGGGTACCTGTCGTTTCGTTGGGGCATAAAGTGAATTGCTTTCCTACACTTTATGCCCCAATTTCTTGAGCTATGAGCGAACGTCGCGTTGTCATAACCGGAATCGGAGTCGTCACCCCTTTGGGGTGTGACTTGGAGGTCTTTTGGAAAAATCTGCTCACCGGACAAAGTGGGATTGGGCCGGTGACACGTTTCGACACGACAAAGTTTGACTCCAAAATTGGCGGTGAAGTCAAGGACTTCAAAGCCGACCAATTCATGCCGATCAAGGAAACGCGCCGGACCGACCGGTTCACCCACTACGCCGTCGGCGCTGCCCGCAAGGCCGTTGCGGACTCCAAAATTGAACTCGACAAAGAAGACCTCAACCGTGTCGGCTGCCTCGTCGGCTCCGGCATCGGTGGAATGGAAACGATCGAGGAACAAGCCGGCATCCTGCTCACCAAAGGCCCCGGCCGCGTTTCGCCCTTCATGATTCCGATGCTAATCGTGAACATGGCCAGCGGTTACATTTCCATGTTGCTCGGAGTCAAAGGCCCGAACCTTTCAGTCGTTTCTGCCTGCGCTACCGCCACGCATGCCATCGGCGAAGCGGCGCGCGCCATCGTTCATAACGACGCCGACGTGATGATTAGCGGCGGGAGCGAAGCTGCTATTACCGGCCTTGGGTACGCCGGATTTTGTTCCATGCGCGCCATGAGCACCCGCAACGATGACCCGACCCGCGCCAGCCGGCCTTTCGATGCCGGCCGCGATGGGTTTGTCATGGGCGAGGGGGCGGGGGTCGTCATTCTTGAATCACTCGAACACGCTCGCAAGCGGCATGCGCACATCTACGCCGAAGTGGCCGGCTACGGGATTACCGGCGACGCCTATCATATGAGCGCACCCGCGCCCGAAGGCGAAGGCGCCGCCCGTTCCATGGCCATGGCGCTCCGGCATGCCAGACTAAATCCTGACCAAATCGAGTACATCAACGCTCACGGCACCAGCACGCCGGTGGGCGACAAGTGCGAAACCCAGGCCATCAAATCAGTTTTTGGCGCGCACGCGAAGAAGTTGGCGGTCAGTTCCACCAAATCGATGACCGGCCACCTCCTCGGCGCTGCCGGTGCCGTCGAAACCGCCGTTTGCGCCTTGGCGATTCGCGACAATATCGTCCCGCCGACAATCAACTACGAGACTCCCGATCCGGATTGCGACCTCGACTACGTGCCGAACAAAGCCCGGCAGATGAAAGTCAATGCCTGCGTCAATAACAGCCTGGGCTTTGGCGGTCACAACGCGACCCTGATCGTCAAACGCTACGAGTAAATACAGCTTGCGCCTTGGGCAGTGCTTTTGTACTGTTCGCCGCTCTTAAGGAACACCATGAAAGCCAAGATTCATCCCGAATATGTCGACGCCGTGATCCACTGCGCGTGCGGCACCATCTTCAAAACCCGCTCTACTCACAAGGACATGCGCATCGGCATCTGCTCGAAGTGTCATCCGTTCTTCACCGGCACCGCCAAATATGTGGACACAGCCGGCCGCGTTGAGCGCTTCCAGAAACGCTACGCCAAGAAAGCGAAGTAGATCCCGTTCCAGTTTGAAGGCACAGGCAACCCGCCTGTGCCTTCTGCTTTTCCCATGACCGGCCTCCCCAACATCGACAAATTCCGCCACCGCGCGGCCGACCTCGAAGCCGAGCTATCCAATCCCGCTGTCTACGCCGACCAACGCCGCGCCGGCGATCTGGCCCGCGAGCTTCTCCGCCTCAAGAAATTGATGGCAGATCACGACCGCTGGCACGTGGTGCAGAAACAGATCGCTGAAAACGAACAATTGGCCAACGGTAAAGATCCCGAAATGGCCGAATTAGCCGAGTCTGAACTCGGTACTCTCCGGCAAGAATTGGTCAAGCTGACGCAGGAAGTCGAATACGGAATCCTGCCGCCCGACCCCAATGACTCCCGCAACACGATCGTCGAAATTCGCGCCGGTACCGGCGGCGAAGAGGCCGCACTCTTTGCAGCCGACCTTTTCCGCATGTACTCCCGGTTTGCCGACACGATGGGCTGGAAAGTCGAAGTCATGGACACCAGCCCCAGCGAACGCGGCGGCTTCAAGGAAATCGTCTTTTCCCTGCTCGGCCAAGACGTCTACAAAAAAATGCGTTACGAATCCGGTGTCCACCGCGTCCAACGTGTCCCGGCCACGGAAGCCCAAGGCCGGGTCCACACCAGCACAGCCACCGTTGCCGTCATGCCGGAAGCTGAAGAGGTGGACGTCCAAATCAAACCCGAAGACCTCGAAATCACGGTCTGCCGCGCCAGTGGTCCCGGCGGCCAAGGCGTCAACACCACCGACAGCGCCGTCCAGATTCACCACAAACCCAGTGGCTTGATTGTCCGGTGCGCCGACGAACGTTCGCAGCTCAAGAACAAAGCCAAAGCGATGCGCGTTCTTCGTTCCCGGCTCCTCACGCACAAGCAGGAACAAGAAGCCGCCCGGCAGAGCGAAGCGCGCAAAAGTCAGATCGGTACCGGCGATCGCTCCGAAAAAATCCGCACCTATAATTTCCCACAAAACCGCGTCACCGATCACCGCATCAATCTTACCATTCAAAATCTCCCGGCCATCCTCGAAGGCGACCTCAACGAACTCCTCGACACATTGATGGCTGATAACCTCAAGACTCGCCTTTCCGAATCCACAGCTTGATTCGCTTAACTACTTGAATATCCAAGCCAAAAGTCGATGATTCGGCCGTATGAGTAGCTCAGTCCTCAATCTTCTACTCACTGGCATCCTGCTTGTTGTCGCGTCGACCGTTCAGGCTGAAACAAACGATCTCCAAGCCGTCCGCGTTTATCGTGACGGCTTGCGCGCAGTGTTGAGCTATGTGGAATCGCGGCCCGACCTGTTTCCGGCTGAGAAGCAGAAAGAACTCCGCATCCTGCGCCGCGAGGAGAAAGAACTCATCTGGAATACCTGGAAAATACTCCTCGACTATCTGCTGGCACTCGATTCGCTCAGCCAAAAGCACCGGAATTTCCACCGGCAGCGCGACGCTACCCAGCAACAATCCTTCATGGTTGCTGACGCGGCCTTTCTCGCCCGCTACCGGTCCGCGCTGGAGTTTATCCACCGGGTCGAAAACGATCGCGCGCTCGATACGCTGCTGAATGAACCCGTCCCTGAGATCGGCTTACCGGCGAAGACCTACTCGAAACTGAAGTTCCGCTACCTGCATCTTGGGCGCGCCAGCGAGTTCGCCGCTATGGAGGCACTGCTCCGATCATTTCAAGCTGAACGGTCCGCGGACGCCCGCGAAGACGCGAAAAAAATCTGGAGCATGGGCCAAGGCCGCGGCGAAATCCTCACCGCCAAGAACGCCATCCAAATCCTCCGCCAGACCGGCGCCGACGCCTATTTTCCTGTCCAAGCCGGCGTGTCCGAATGGATGGGTGACACCAAAGTCCACCGGCAAAACCGGTCCCTCATCTCCACCCAACAAATCGCCGCACTGGCACCGCGTCTCAAACCGGGCGACATTCTTCTCGAACGGCGGGAATGGTATCTTTCCAACATCGGCTTGCCGGGCTTCTGGCCGCACGCAGCGCTCTACATTGGCACACCCGATGAACGCCGGGATCTCCAGATCGAAGACGAGCTTCAAACGAAATATCCCGACGCCTACCGGCGCAGCTTGCAACTCGAACACGGCCATCCATACCGGCTTCTCGAAGCCATCAGTGAAGGCGTTTCGTTCACCACCCTCGAACACTCCGCCGACTGCGACGCGCTCGCCGTGTTGCGACCCCGGCTGCCGAATTCTGAGAAAGCCAAGGCTATCATCCGTGCCTTCCATTACGCCGGTCGCCCGTATGATTTCAATTTCGACTTCGCGACCGACGCCACGCTGGTATGCACCGAGTTGGTTTACAAGTCCTACGAGCCGGCCACGGGTTTTACCGGCCTGACGTTCCCGCTCGTGGACATGCTCGGACGCAAAGTCACCCCGGCCAACGAAATGGTCCGGCAATTTGCCGAGCAATTCGGCACGCCCCAGCAGCAAACCGATCTCGTCATCTTCCTCGATGGCCGGGAACGCCAGCAGCGCGCCGTCGAAGCCGGTCTGCAAGAATTTCGCGACAGTTGGAAACGGCCCAAATGGCACATCTTGTCCCAAGACTGATTGCACTCTTCACCGGTGTGGTCGCTCTCGGTTCAGCCTTCGCGACCGAGCTTAAGTCCGATGAACGCGTCATCTTCTTTCCAACCATTGGCGCCCGTGCCGGCCAGGAATGGGAATTAGCGGTTCATGGGTGGGTCTTCGAGCCCGAATCGCGCACCGTCGTGTTACCGGCGTTTCGGCGCGCGTTGGGATTTGATGGCGACACGCTCACTGCCGACGAAAAACAGATTTTCATGGAGCGCGCCCGGTGGTTTCTGGTGGATAACGAGCGCGGCCGGCAAATCCGCATCCAGATTAACGGCACCGAACATCAACTCTCCAAATCGAATCCCGACGGCCATTTCACTGATCACATCCGCGTCCCGGTCGGCCCCGTGGATTTTCCCGCCGGCGCCCTGCAACTCTGGGAAGACACCGGCGTCACTGTCATTTCCGACATAGACGACACGATCAAAGTGAGCGAAGTCCGCGACCGGCGCGCGTTGCTGGCTAACACCTTCACCCGTCCGTTTCGCGTTGTCCCGGGGATGCCGGCCTTCTACCGGTCACTCGCCGAGCAGGGCGCACAGTTTCACTACGTCAGCGCCAGCCCGTGGCAGTTGTACCCAGCGCTGGCTGATTTCATTGCCACCGCCGGTTTTCCCGCCGGCAGCTTTCAAATGAAACAATTTCGTTGGAAGGACAAGACGTTCTTCGACCTGTTTGATTCGCCGGAGAAGTATAAGACCGGCGTCATCGCGCCGCTGCTCGCGCGTTTTCCCCGCCGGCAATTCATCCTGATTGGTGATTCCGGCGAGAAAGACCCGGAAATTTTCGGCGCGTTGGCCCGGCAATTTCCGCATCAGATCAAGCGTATCCTGATTCGGGATGTGACTCAGGAGCCCGCGGACGCGCCGCGCTACCAGAAAGCGTTTCAGGATTTGCCGGCGAAGCTGTGGCTGGTGTTCGAAGAACCGCCGCTCTCACTGTGATGGACCACCCGGTCTGATTTTCTCCGTGCGCTCTGTTCCGTCGTGGTTTATTCTGCCGCCGGCATGGACTTCAACGTCTCGGAATGGGTCAATCTGCTGACGCGGTGGCTGCATCTCATTTTCGGCATTTCGTGGATCGGTCAGACCTATCTTTTCATCCGCATGGAACACAGCATCCAGATGCCGCCCGACGGCAAGGTGGCTGAAGGCTCAGCCGGGCAGATGTGGATGGTGCACGGCGGCGGTTTCTTCGTCGTCGAGAAACTGACCGGTCTCAAGAAACTCCCGTTCAAACTTCACTGGTTCAAATGGGAATCGTTCTTCACGTGGCTGACCGGGATTATCCTGCTCGGTCTGGTTTACTACCATGGCGGGTTGATGGAAGACGCCCCGAACGGCATCAGTGCCGGCAAGTCGATTCTCATCGGCATTGCGGCAATTATCATCGCGTGGCCTGTGTACGAAGCCGTCTGGCGTTCCCCGCTCGGGAAGAACGAATTTGTCGGTGCTGCGGTTTGCTTCATTCTCCTCTTGGCCGCCGCGTCTGGCCTTAAGCAGGTCATGCCGGCGCGCGCCGCCTTTTTCCACATCGGCGCGATGCTCGGCACGATTATGGTTGCCAACGTCTGGATGCTCATCATCCCCGCCCAAAAACAAATCATCCGCATGATTGAGAGCGGCCAGCCCCCCGACATGCAACGCGCCGCGCGCGCCCGGCAAAGCTCCAAACAAAACTCCTACAACTCGTGGGTTGTCATCCTCATCATGATCAGCAATCATTTTCCTATCGCGACCTACGCCACCAAATACAGCGTCTGGATGCTCGGTCTCTTTGTCCTGTTCGGCTGGCTCGGCGCCAAAATCATGCGCGATGGCATTAAACATTAGAAAGGAAAAAACATGCGCCCTATCTTCATCACCACCTTAATCCTGACCGGCTTGGTGGCCGGCTGTGCCACGCCTAATTACAAGCGGGCCGAATCCGCTGAAAAAAGTGCTGCCGCGATGCGGGCCGGCGTCGCCGAATTGCAGCAAAGCACCGAATGGTCACTTGCCGCCTTGCGCCGACTCGCCGACCTCCAAGATACCGATCCGCACCTTGCCTATCTGCAACTTCGCAACAGCACAACCGACCTCGAGCGACGCACCCGCCGCATGTCCTGCCTCTCGGCGCGCCTGCGCACCCGCATCGCGGCCTACTACGACCACTGGCGTGAAGAATTGCCGGCCATACAAGACGAACAAATGCGCCTCACCTCCGCCAACCGGCGCACCATCTTGATCGACACCTACAACCGCGTCCCCCCGCTCGTCACCCAGGCTCGTCAGCAATCCCAAGCCTACACGGCGCAACTCCGCGACCTCGAAAAATACCTCGGCCACGACCTCACCCCCGCCGGAATTCAATCCGCGACCCAATTCATCGAACGCGCCAGCCAAGCCGGTCGAAAATTACAAACCGACCTCACCGCGTTAACCAAAGAACTCGATACAGTTACCGCCGCCCTAACGTCCGCCACCCGGTAATGCAACTTGCCCAACTCAATGCGCTGTCCCAAGCTGACTTCATCCGCATTGTTGGTCCCGTCTTTGAACATTCCCCCTGGATCGCCGAAGCCACTTGGTTAAAACGCCCGTTCCGCGACGTTGCCTATTTACACCAGTTACTCTGCGATACGGTTAGTGCCTCAAGGGAGATGGACCAACTCGAACTCATCAAAGCCCATCCCGACCTAGTCACCCGCATGAAACTCACTGCCGAATCCCAACGCGAACAAGCCAGCGCCGGTCTCACTACGCTAACCACATCTGAAATCGCAATTTTCGAAACCGCCAACCAACAATACCGGGAGAAGTTTGGTTTTCCCTTCGTCATCTGCGCCCGCCTCAATAACAAAGACACCATCCTGGCCGGCTTCCGCACGCGTCTCCACAATACGCGTGATGCCGAAATCAAAATCGCGCTCGAAGAAATCTACAAGATCGCTAAACTCAGGTTAGACGACTTATGCCCGGCAAACTAAGCACCCACGTCCTCGACACCATGAACGGCCGGCCCGCCGCCAATCTCCAAATCGAACTCTTCGCCGCCGGCAAGCTGGTGAAAACCGTCCGCACCAACGCCGACGGCCGCGCCGAGTTGTTGACTAATGCGCAGCCTGGTAACTACGAAATCATCTTCCACATCGGCGACTACTTCGGTCAAAAGAACTTCCTCGATAAAGTGCCCATCCATTTCCGGATCAGCGATGCTGCTCAGAACTACCACGTCCCACTCCTATGCACACCGTGGGCGTACAGCACCTATCGCGGCACATGAAAAAATCGTTATGTGGGAGGGGCATTCTTGCCCCGATCAGAAAACCAGATCGTGACAAGAATGTCGCTCCTACAATTCTGGAGCAGGCCGACATCCTCGCTAAAATCACTGACGAACCCGGTATTATCTGCCGCACATTTCGCTCGCCTGCGATGAAGCGGGCAAACGCCCAAGTTGCCCAATGGATGCGCGAAGCCGGCCTGACCGTCCGCGAAGACCCCGCCGGCAATCTCATTGGCCGACTTGCCTCAAAAAATCCGCGCGCCAAGACTTTCATCCTCGGCTCACACCTCGACACCGTGAGAGATGCCGGCAAATACGACGGCATCCTCGGCGTCCTCACTGCGATTGAAGTTGCCGGCCAACTCCGTGACTTGCCGTTCAATCTCGAAATCTACGGCTTCGCCGACGAAGAAGGAGTCCGGTTCGCCACCACTTACCTCGGCAGCGGCGCAGTCACCGGTTCGCTCACAAAACGCAACCTCAACCGCAAAGACGCCGCCGGCATCGCGCTCGGTCAACTCATCGGCGATCTCAGCGCTTGCCGGCGTAATCCACGCGATTTGCTCGGTTACGCCGAAGTCCACATCGAACAAGGCCCGGTCCTCGATCAACGCCGGCTCGCCGTTGGCGTGGTGAAAGCAATCGCTGGCCAGACTCGCACGCGCATCACCTTTACCGGCCAAGCTGGCCATGCCGGGACAACACCGATGAAGATGCGCCGGGACGCGTTATGTGCTGCTGCGGAGTTTGTCTTGGCTGTGGAAAAGGTCGGCGTGTTGGCGACTGTCGGCACGCTCGAAATCCGCAACTCAGCCGGTAACGTCATTCCCGGTCACGTGACTTGCAGCGTGGATATCCGTCACGAAAACGATGCCATGCGTCAACGCGCCGTGGCAACATTACGGCGATGGAAGCCTCGCGCCGGTATCAAGATGGTATGGGAAAACAAATCCGAAGTGTCAGCAGTCGCCTGTGATGGCGGACTCGTGAAGGCGATGACGCAGGCAGCTAGGAAACATCAGCGAATTGTTCCGTTACTGGTAAGCGGTGCCGGTCACGATGCGGCTGCAATGGCAGCGATCACACCGGTAGTCATGCTCTTCGTGCGCTGCAAGGATGGAATCAGCCACAACTCCGCGGAATCAGTGAAACCCGGCGATGTGGCGAAGGCAGCAGCGATACTGCAGGCCTTTCTGCTCTCTGTATCCGAAGCATGAGCTTCGGGCGAAGCTCTCGCCTCGGCTACAGTGTTCGTCGGCTACTCCAGATATTCGTACGCCGGCAAGGTCAGGAACTGGTCAAAGTCCTTGTTCTTCGTCATCCGTGTGAACAACTCGGCGGCACGTTGATAGTGACCGGACGTGAAACGTTCCTCGCCGACCTCGGCTTTGATCTTCGCCAATTCCTCCGGCAACATCGTCTCATACATCGCGAGCGTGACTTGCCGGCCATCATCGAGTTTCGCGCCGAACTTGATCCATTGCCAAATCTGACTGCGCGAAATCTCTGCTGTCGCGACGTCCTCCATGACATTGTAGAGCGCAACTGCGCCGCTACCGCCGAGCCAGGCTTCGAGGTATTGAATGCCGATGTTGATGTTGTGACGCAGGCCGCGCTCGGTGATCTTGCCGGCAGGCACGGCGAGTAGGTCTTTGGTGGTCACGTTCACGGTGTCGAGTTGCCGGTGAATCTGATTCGGCGTGGGCATGTGTTTGTCGAACACCGCCTTCGCCGTCGCGACGAGACCGGGGTGGGCGACCCATGTGCCGTCGTTGCCATCGGTGACTTCGCGTTCCTTGTCGATGCGCACTTTTTCGAGCGCGGCTTCGTTGGCGACTGGGTTGTCGCGGATCGGAATCTGCGCGGCCATCCCGCCGATGGCGTGCGCGCCGCGTTTGTGGGCGCACTTGATGACGTTGAGCGCGTAGGCGCGCATGAACGGCGTGGTCATCGTCATCGCGCTGCGGTCGGGGAAGAGAAACGCCGGCTGGTTGCGAAACTTTTTGATGAAGCTGAACATGTAGTCCCACCGGCCCGCGTTGATGCCGGCGGAGTGTTCGCGCAACTCCCACAGGATTTCCTCGCACTCGAACGACGTGAGAATGATTTCGATGAGCACCGTCGCTCGAATCGTGCCGCGTGGGATACTGAGCTCGGCTTGAGCGAAGAGAAACACATCGTTCCACAACCGTGCTTCGAGGTAACTCTCCATCTTCGGCAGGTAGAAGTACGGCCCGCTGCCGTTGGCGATGAGTGTCTTGGCGTTGTGGAAAAAGTAGAGACCCCAATCGAACAAGCTCCCCGACATCGGCTTACCGTCCACGAGGACGTGTTTCTCCGGGTAGTGCCAGCCGCGCGGACGCATCATCAACGTCGCAGTCTTCGCGTTGAGCCGGTATTCCTTGCCCTCCGGCGACACGAAATCAATCCGTCGATTATTCGCATCGCGCAAATTAACCTGACCGTCGAGGAGATTGCTCCAGGACGGCGAACACGCATCCTCGAAGTCCGCCTTGAACACTTTCGCGCCGGAGTTGAGCGCGTTGATGATCATGTTGCGCGTGACCGGTCCGGTAATCTCCACGCGCCGGTCAATCAAATCCTTTGGCGGCGGCGCGACCTTCCACTCGCTTTCGCGAATCTTCTGCGTCTCCGGTAAGAAATCTGGAAACTTACCGGCATCGATCTCGTGCTGCTGCTCAATGCGCTTTGCCAACAACGTCTCGCGCGTCGACCCAAACTGGCGTTGCAGCTTCGCGAGGAACGCCAAGGCTTCCGGCGTTAGGATTTCAGCATACTGCGGAGTGATTTTCGTGGCGGTGATTTGAACGCCATCTGGAAGGGACAATATACCAGCCATAAGCTCTCCGTGGTTGCTGCGACGCAGGAAGATTAACAAACGCGCGGCTTTTTGCTAGGGTTTTCCCGTGGCCTACGATCTCGTCATTCGCGGTGGACAACTCGGTGACATCGCTGTCGGCGACGGCAAAATCGAAGCAATCGGCGTCGTCCGCGAAGCCGGTCGCGAGGAGATCGATACCGCCGGGTTGCACATTTATCCCGGCTACATCGACGCCCACGTCCACTTCAACGATCCCGGTCGCGCTGATTGGGAGGGAATCGATACCGGCTCGCGCGCGCTGGCAGCCGGTGGTGGCACGCTCTTCTTCGACATGCCGCTCAATGCGCATCCGCCGACCTGCGACGTCGCCGCGTTCGAAGCAAAACGCGCCGCCGCGACCGGCAAGTCGCTCGTCGATTTTGCGTTCTGGGGCGGACTCGTCCCCGGCAATATCGACGAACTTGAGCCACTCGCTGAATGCGGTGTCATTGGTTTCAAGGCGTTCATGAGTCCGAGCGGCATCGACGATTTTTCGAACGTCGATCATCGCACGCTCCGGGAAGGCATGAAACGCCTCGCGCCGTTGCAACAGATCGTCGCGCTCCACGCGGAATGGCCGGCGAAGTTGAAGACGCCACCGCTGGGACGAATGAGCGTCCGCGACTATTTGGAGTCGCGCCCGATCGCGGCGGAGCAGGAAGCGATTCGCATCGCCATCGAACTCGCCGGCGAGACGGGTTGCCGGCTGCACATCGTTCACGTGAGCGCGGGTTCGAGCGTCGACCTCATCACGCAAGCCCGGCAACAAGGTGTCGATGTCACGTGCGAGACTTGTCCGCATTATCTTCTGCTGACCGACCGCGACATGGAACGCCTTGGCGCAGTCGCGAAATGCGCGCCGCCGTTACGACCCGGCAGTGAACAGGAACTTCTGTGGGAACGCGTGAAGGATGGCTCGGTATTGTTTCTGGCGTCCGATCACTCGCCGTCGCCGTGGAGCATGAAGACGAGTACCGATTTCTTCAAAGTCTGGGGCGGCATCTCGAGCGTGCAACACGCCTGGCCGCTGCTGCTGTCGCGCTTCGAGCCGGCAGCGTACGCGAAACTTACCGCTGGCAACGTGGCCGACCGGTTCGCGTTGCCCGGCAAGGGCAAGATCGAAGTCGGCGCGGACGCGGACTTCGCGCTCGTGCGACTCTATGAGACGAACGTGGTCGAAGCCGGTCAGTTGTTCTACCGGCATCAACACAGTCCGTACGTCGGCCGGAAAATTCGCGGCAAGGTCGTGCGCACCATCGCCCGCGGCCGGTCGGTATTCGCCGACGGCAAAATTGTCTCGCGTCCGCAAGGTCGTTTGGTCAAACCTACGAGGAAATCATGAACACGCCGCTCGGATTCACGCGCAACGTCATCAAACCCAACTACGCCCTCATCACGCCCGACGGTTTCGTGCCGAGCAACATGCCGGGTTGGACGGGCGTCGTGTTCAACGTGCTGATCTCTGGCGCGCTCGGCGCAAAATTCAATCAGCATCTCGTCACATTCGCCAAAGACGGTCGCGGCACCGGTAATTCTGGCGCGAAGCAACTTTTCGC
Organism: Verrucomicrobiia bacterium; assembly: GCA_022072455.1. Classification (GTDB taxonomy): domain Bacteria; phylum Verrucomicrobiota; class Verrucomicrobiia; order Palsa-1439; family Palsa-1439; genus CAINDI01. The sequence goes on from JAJVHY010000023.1 coordinate 106,882, forward strand.
TTACGTCGTCAGCGGTAAGGTTGCGTTGAACAATGAGAAGCTCGAAGCCGGTGGCTACGCGTGGTTGCCGCCCGGCACGGCCTACACTTTTACCAGCAACGACGCGCGCGTTTTGCTCATCGAGAAGATGTATGAACCGCTAGCCGGTACGCCGACGCCCGCGGCGATGTTTGGCAACGAGAGCAAGATTGCCGGTCAACCGTTTCTCGGTGATCCCGACGCGATTTTACAGACACTGCTGCCGGACAATCTCAGCTTCGACATGGCGATGAACGTTTTCACGTACAAGCCCGGCGCGACGCTGCCTTTCGTCGAGACGCACGTGATGGAACACGGCATGATGATCCTGTCCGGCCAGGGCGTGTACCGGCTCGACAACGATTGGCATCCCGTCATCGAAGGCGACATGATTTGGATCGGTCCGTACTGTCCGCAATGGTTCGTCTGCTCCGGCAAGAAGCCCGCCCGCTACATCTACTACAAAGACGTGAATCGCGCGGCGTAGTTCTGTAGCCGAGGCGTAAGCCTCGGTCGACGTGTCAGCACAGAGGATTGACGAAGGCCGAAGCTCACGCTTCGGCTACAGCAGCATCGACACGACTCCGACTCGCTGCTAAATTTCGTCCGATGTCGCAGAGCTTCGAGTTCAAACTGAACGGCGAACGTATCGTCGTTTCCGGCTTTTCCGCCAACACCTCGCTGCTCGAATATCTCCGCTCGACCGGTCGCACCGGCTCGAAGGAAGGCTGCAACGAGGGCGACTGCGGTGCGTGCACGGTGTTGCTCGACGGTCGCGCGGTGAATAGCTGCATCACGCTGCTGCCGATGGTGGCCGGGCGCCAGGTGGTCACGGTCGAGGGCTTGCATGATCATCCAGTGCAGCGTGCGATGGTCGAGCATTACGGTTCGCAATGCGGGTACTGCACGCCGGGTTTTATCTGTTCGATGGCCGAAGGACATGCTCGGCTCAAACCGGATCAGTACTCCGCCATCGCCGACCAACTATGCGGGAATCTCTGCCGTTGCACAGGCTACCGGCCGATTCGCGATGCGATGGTTCAGGTGCTGCGGAACGCCGCCGTCCCGGCGGTCTTCCCTTCGGACTCCGACCGCCGGGACGGCGGCGTTCCGGATTCGTACCTGGGTTTTTATCGCCCGGCATCGTTGAGCGAACTCTTCGCGCTCATGCAACGCATGCCGGAGGCGAAGTTGGTGGCCGGTGCGACGGAGATCGGCGTCGAGATCAACAAGAAGGCCAAACAATTTTCCCAACTCATCTCAACCGAGGCTGTCGCCGAGTTGAAACAGATTTCCAAGACCAATAACGAATGGCGCATCGGCGGCGCGGCGACGTTGACCGAGATCGAAGAAGCATTGAATCACGAGTACCCGGTCATCGACAAAATGCTCTGGGTGTTCGCGTCCCGACAAATCCGCAACCGCGCCACGCTCGCCGGTAATCTCGTGACCGCTTCACCAATCGGCGACTCAGCGCCGGTATTGTTGGCGCTCGACGCGAAAGTGGAACTCGCGAGCGCCGCCGGTAAGCGCGTCGTGCCGCTCGATGAATTCTTCGTCGCTTACCGGAAGACGGCGCTGAAACCGGGCGAAGTGCTGACGGCGATACTCTTGCCGCGCGGATTGCCGGGGCGCGTGGACTTCTTCAAGGTGTCGAAACGCCGAGAACTCGACATCAGCATCGTGGCGGCAGCGTTTCGCTTCGATGGGAAGACCGCCCGGCTCGCGTATGGTGGCGTTGCGCCGATGCCGGTCCGGGCGCGCAAAACCGAGGCGGCAGTGCTGAACGGTTCGGTTGCCGACGCGCTGAAGGTGTTGCGCGAGGAATTTTCGCCGATTGATGACGCGCGGGGGAGTGCGGAGTACCGGCGCGGGTTGATTGTGAGTTTGTTCGAGAAGTTTGTGGCCGGTGAGGAAAGCTTTTCGCAGGATAAGCCGCTCACGTTTGTGACCGGGACGCCGACGGTCGCGTCGGATGCGTCGAAGGCCTTAAAGCACGATAGCGCAGTCGGACATGTGACCGGCGGGGCGTTGTATGTGGATGACGAGGCGGCGCGACGGCCGATGTTGGAGGTGTGGCCGGTGATTTCGCCGCATGCACACGCGAAGATTTTGCGTCGCGATGCGAGCGAGACGTTGAAAGTGCCGGGCGTGGTGACGGTCTTGATGGCGGAGGACGTGCCGGGGTTGAATGACGTCGGCGTGGCGAAACACGATGAGGTATTGTTTGCCGATAAAGAGGTGATGTATCACGGGCATCTCGTCGCGGCGGTGATCGGTGAATCGCGCGAGGCTTGCCGGCGGGGGGCGGAGAAGTTTGTCGTGGAGTATGAGCCGTTGCCAGCGGTGCTTTCGATTGCTGAAGCGATCCGACAAGAGCAGTTTCATACCGAGGAATACCGGATGCAGCGCGGCGACTGTTCCGGTAAGTCACCGCAGCAAATCGACGGCGAGTTTTTCTTTGGCGGTCAGGAACATTTTTATTTGGAGACGCACGCGGCTTGGGCGGACTGCGGGGATGCCGGGGATATCTTTATTTCGTCGTCGACGCAGCATCCGTCGGAGATTCAGGCGATCATTTCGCATGTGATGCATTTGCCGCGGAACAAGATCGTCGTCGAAGCCCCGCGGATGGGCGGGGGGTTTGGCGGTAAAGAGACGCAGGGGAATACGTTTGCCGCCATTGCGGCGCTCGGTGCGTGGAAGACGAAGAAGCCGGTGCGGGTGAGGTTGGATCGCGATCTCGATATGATGATGACCGGAAAGCGGCATCCATTCTACTCCCGGTTCAAGGTTGGGTTTGATGATGCCGGCAAGATTCAGTCGGCGAAGGTGGATTTGTTTTCGGATGGCGGTTGGTCGTTGGATTTGTCGATGCCGGTGTTGTGCCGGGCGTTGTTTCATTTGGACAACGCGTATTATCTGCCGAACGTCGCGTTTACGGGGCGTGTGTGTAAGACGAATATGACTTCACACACGGCGTTTCGCGGGTTTGGCGGGCCGCAGGGGATGTTGGTGATCGAGGAGATTATAGATCGCGTGGCCCGGCATTTGGGGTTGCCGCCGGAGGTGGTGCGGGAGCGGAATCTTTATCATGGGACCGGTGAAACGAACACGACGCACTACGGCGAGTTGATTGGCGATAACCGGATTCAGAAGATTTGGACGACGTTGAAGGAGTCGGCGGAGTTGGCGAAACGTCGCGCGGCGATTGCGGAGTTCAACCGGCAGGACTCGCGGATCAAACGCGGGATTGCGATCACCCCAGTAAAATTCGGGATTTCGTTTACGAAGTCGGAATACAACCAGGCCGGTGCGCTTGTGTTGATTTATCAGGACGGCACAGTGCAGGTGAACCACGGCGGCACGGAGATGGGGCAGGGGTTGTACACGAAGATTCTCGGCGTTACTTGCAGGGAACTCGGCGTACCAGCGGAGCGGGTGCGGGTGATGAAGACGCGCACTGATAAGGTGCCGAATACGTCAGCTACGGCGGCGTCGAGCGGGGCGGACTTGAATGGCGCGGCGGTGAAGAACGCTTGCGAGCAGTTGCGCGCGCGGCTCCGGCCGGTGGAGGAGAAGTTGCGGGCGAAGTCGGGGCGCGCACCGACGTTTGAAGAAGTGGCACATCAGGCGTATCTCGACCGGGTCAGCTTGTCGGCGACCGGTTACTACGCGACGCCGAATCTGCATTTCGATTTCAAGACCGGCAAAGGGCATCCGTTCCATTACTTCGCGTGCGGCGCGGCGGTGACGGAGGTGGAGGTTGACGGTTACTCCGGGATGAGTCGCGTGTTGCGTGTGGATATTTTGCACGATGTCGGTGATTCGTTGAACCCCGGCGTGGATCGCGGGCAGATCGAAGGTGGTTTCGTGCAAGGAATGGGCTGGCTCACGCGCGAGGATCTCGTGTGGGATGCGAAAGGCCGGTTAGCCACGCATTCGGCGAGCACGTATCAGATACCGGCATTCAGCGACGCGCCGGCAGATTTTCGGGTGACGCTCTTGCCGGATGCGGCGCAGCCCAACACGATTCACGGCAGCAAGGCTGTCGGCGAACCGCCGTTGATGTTGGCGATTTCAGTGCGGGAGGCGATTCGGGATGCGGTCGCGGCGTTTGGGAGAGGCGGCGAGGTGCGACTCGCATCACCGGCGACTTGCGAGGCTGTCTTTCGCGCTGTCCAACAGCAAACCGGTCGCTGATAGCGATGGCGCTTTGACGCCGCGGCGCACGGCAACCAGTTCGGCGACGATGCTGACGGCGATCTCTTCGACGTTGGTCGAACCAATCGGGACGCCCATCGGTGAATGGACGCGGTGAAAATCTTCGGCGGTGGCGACGCCTTCTTTGATGAAGCCTTCGACGACAGTGCGGAGTTTGCGTTTGCTGCCAATCATGCCGATGTAGGCGGCGTTGGAGTGAATGACTTCACGCAACACTTGTGCATCGTGTCGGTGGCCGCGGGTGACGAGCGTGATGTAGGTGGCGGCGTCGACCGGTAAACTGCGGATCGCGGTGGCGGGATCAGCGACGATGATTTCGTGGGCGTCGGGGAAGCGTTGCCGGTTGGCGTAGTCGGGCCGGTCGTCGAGGACGGTGACGGTGAAGCCGGACCATGCTCCGAGTTTTGCGACGGCTTCACCGAGGTGACCGGCACCGCAGATGATGAGCGTGGGCTTGGGCAATACCGGCTCGTAGAACTTTTCGTCTTCGACACACATGACCGGCTGGTTGTCGGCGCGGAGTTCGCGGTGGCCGGTACGAAGGTCGGTGATGAGGACGGCGCGTTGGCGTTCGGGGATTGCCGGGATTTGTGCCGGGTTTGGTTGGATGAAGATGCGGACGGAGCCGCCGCAGATCAGACCGTCGTCCCAGCCGAAATCGTCGTCGAGGACGGCGTGGAAAGTTTGGAGTTCGCCGGTATCGAGGGCTCGCAACGCTTTCGTGCGCGTCTCGGCTTCGAGACAACCACCGCCGAGCGTGCCGATGATGCGGCCATCGGGGAAAAACAAGGCTTTCGCGCCGGCTTTTTGCGGAGTCGATCCTTTCGCTTCTACGAGGACGGCGAGGGCCACCCGTTCGCCGCGCGCGAGGGCTTCATTGAGTTGCCGGTAAACTGCATCCACAACGCGATTTTAGGGGAGGGACGGATGTGTTACAAGGGCAGGCATGTGGTGGTTGATTTTCCTGGTGGTTTGCACGGCGGCCGGCGCGATGACGCGCGATGAGATTATTTCTCTGCAGGCAGCGCTGGATGATGCCGGGTTTTCGCCGGGGTTGATTGACGGGAGCTGGGGTGGCTTGAGCCGGCAGGCGTTGGCGGCGTGGCAGTCGGCGCAGGGGTTGCCGGCGACGGGGGAGTTTGATCGGACGACGGCGGTGCACTTCCCGGCTAGTGGGCCGGTATTCACCAATGTCGAGGTGACGGCGGAGGAGATTGCCGGGTTGACGCCGATACCGGAGGATTGGCGGGAACGGTCGCTGTTGCCGGCGATGCATTTTTCGACGTTGCCCGAGATGCTTGCGGAACGGGCGCATGCGTCGGTAAACCTGATCCGGGCACTGAATCCGACTGTGACGAATCCGGTGCCGCAGACGGTGAAGGTCCCGGCCTTGCGGCCGGCAAAACTTCCCAAGGCGGCGCGGTTGGAGGTGAGTTTGGCCGGAAAGACGATTCGGGCTTTCGACGCCGCCGGTAAGTTGCTGGCGTTGTTTCCGTGTTCGATTGCGGCGGATCAGGAGAAGCGACCGGTGGGGCAGTTGACGGTGACGGTGGTGGCGGTGAATCCGGATTATACATATGACCCGGTGAATTTTCCGGAGTTGGATGACCGGCAGAAGGGGTATGGGAAGTTGATGGTGCCGCCGGGGCCGAATAATCCGGTGGGGATGGCTTGGATTGGGTTGAGCAAGCCCGGGTACGGAATCCATGGGACACCACACCCCGAGCAGATCGGGAAGACATTTTCGCACGGCTGTTTCCGATTGGCGAATTGGAATGCGACGCGCTTGGCGCAGTTGGTGACGCTGGGGATGCCGGTGGAGATCGCGGAGTAGCGTCAGCGTTTGCCGGCAAGCTTGGCGATGAGGTTGATGGCAGCGATCATGCCGTCGGGCCGGGCGATGCCTTTGCCGGCAATGTCAGGCGCGGTGCCATGATCGGGGGAGGTGCGGATGAAGGGAAGACCAAGCGTGACATTGACGCCGTTGTCAAAGGCCAGGAGTTTGAAGGGGCCGAGTCCCTGGTCGTGATACATGGCGACTACGGCATCGAATTGGCCGTGGTAGGCCCGGTAGAAAATGGTGTCTGCCGAGTGGGGGCCGGTCGCGTTGATGGAACGTTTGATGGCCGGGGCGATAATGCGGCGTTCTTCGTCGCCCAAGAGACCGCCTTCGCCGGCATGGGGGTTGAGGCCGGTCACGGCGATGCGCGGCCGGCGAATTCCGAGACGCCGGCAGAAGTCATTGGTCAGCGCGACGACTTCCCGAATTTTTCGGCCGGTAATCTGGTCGGCGACTTGGCGGAGCGGGAGGTGGGTGGTGACGACGGCTACGCGGAGTTTGTCGGTGGCTAGCATCATCGCGAACCGTTTGGTGCGGCTGAGGTGGGCGAGGAATTCGGTCTGGCCGGGCCACGGCGCGACCTGCCGCTTGGCAATCGGGCCGGTCGCGACGCCGACCAGTTCGCCGGCCAGACAGCGGCGCGCGGCGATTTCGAGTGCTTGCCGGGGGGTTGGGGCGCGGACGATTTCGTAATCAAACTGGCGATCCAACTTACCGGAGGCGAGCGCTTTCTCGACAACTTCCGGTCCGATGCCGGCGGGATCGCCGAGTGTGATGCCGATGCGCCGGCGCATTAGAACATCCGAATGTAGGCTTTGGCGCGAAGTTGTTTGACCCAGGCTTCCTGGAGTTTGGCGCGCTGTTCTTGGAGAAGTTGTTTTTCGATGGCGTCGCGAACTTCGGCCAAGGGGCGGTAGCGGTGGGGTTTGGCGTCGTCGACTTGAAGGATGTAATAGCCGTCGGTGGTTTCGATGACACGGGAGTGTTGGCCGGGCTTGAGAGTGAATGCCGATTCGCTGAGTTCTTGGCGCAGTTCGGCGCGTTTGATCCAACCCCATTCGCCGCCTTTCGCGGCTTCTTTGCCGTCGGAATACACTTTGGCAAGACTGTCAAAGCTGTCGCCCGCATCGAGTTTGGCGAGGATTTCTGTCGCCATTTGCCGGCGGGTGTCGGCGGTTGAGGGAGTTGCGTCAACTGCGGTGAGGGTGTTGGTGGTGGCGGGCGGAGTGTCAGTCTCTTTTGGTTTGCGGATGACGATCATTCGCAGTTTGACCTCGGCCTCTTCGTGGAATTCCTCGATGTTGGCTTTGTAGTAGTCTTCGACTTTGGCGGGGGAGACGACGACTTCGCTTTGGGTTTTGCGATTCCGCATGGCTTGGACCACGATGCGGTCGCGCAACTGTTCGCGGTATTTGGCCAGCGTCATGCTTTCGGCCTGCAAGGTCTTGATGAAAGCCGCCCGGTCGCCGCCGAAATCGGTGGCGATGATTTCGTTCATCTGCTCGTCAATGACGGTGTCGGGAAAACTGTAGCCCTTGGATTTGAACTCCGCGAGGATGAGGTGCCGCTCGATGAGATGGTCAAGCGCGTCGCGTTGGGCGGACTTGATCTTGTCCATCAGGTCCGACCCGCTGGCGCTTCGCCGCATCTGGGCGATGAGCGGCTGGACGTATTCGCGGACATCGCTATAGGTGATGACCTTGTCGTTTACGATGGCCGCGACGCCGTCAATGATCTCGGCACCCGACGAATTGCGTTGGGCGCGAGCTGTTACAGCCACGAGTGTCAGCGTTAGCAAAAGTAACGTACGCATGGGCAGGACCATACCGGAACGGCTGGAGGCCGGCAAGTAGAACGGTCAGTCGGGTCGGTTACACTTGCGGGCCGGCCGCGTGAATCTCGGCGGCAGCCCCGGTGTATTGCTCGAAGTTCTTCTTGAACTTGCCGGCGAGGTCTTTGGCGCGTCGGTCGTACTCCGCGGCGTCCTTCGCACCGTACCGGGGGGCGAGCAGTTCGGGCGGGACACCCGGCAAAGCTTTCGGGACTTCGTAACCAAACGTCGGGTCAACGCTGAATTGTGCCTTGTCGAGCGTGCCGTCGAGAATCTGGCTGATGTTGTCGCGATTGATCTTGAGCGGAATGCGCGGGCCTTGGCCGAACGCGTTACCGACCCACCCGGAGTTGAGCAGATAACAGGGGGTACCATGCTTGCGCATTTTTTCAGCGAGCATTTGCGCATAGATCTGCGGGGGCAAGGGGAGGAAGGGGGCGCCGAAACAACTGGAGAACGTCGGCACTGGATCTTTGCCGAGATTCGTCTCCGTGCCGCCGAGAGCCGCGGTGTAGCCGGCCATGAAATGATACATCGCCTGCGCCGGCGTGAGCCGGGCGACGGGCGGCAAAACGCCGAACGCATCCGCCGCAAGGAAGACAATCGCCTTCGGATGACCGCCCATGCCGGCGGGCACGGTGTTAGGAATGTAATCGAGCGGGTAGGCGCACCGGGTGTTCTCGGTGATGGAATCGTCATTGTAGTCCGGCAGTCGTGTGGCCGGATCAACGACGACGTTCTCGATGACCGAGCCGAACTTGATCGCGTCCCAGATGAGGGGTTCGCGTTCTTTTGACATCTTGATGCACTTCGCATAGCAGCCGCCTTCGAAGTTGAACACGCCGTCATCGCTCCACCCATGTTCGTCGTCGCCGATCAGCCCGCGTTGCGGGTCAGCGGAGAGCGTCGTCTTGCCGGTGCCGCTGAGGCCGAAGAAAATAGCGACGTCGCCCTTGGCGCCGACGTTAGCCGAGCAGTGCATCGGGAAGACGCCCTTCTGGGGCAAGATGTAATTGAGAACGCTGAAGATGCTCTTCTTCATTTCGCCGGCGTATTGGGAGCCGCCGATGAGCACCGTCTTGCGCTGAAAGTCCACGATGATGAACGCTTCGCTGTTGAGCTTGTGCTTCTTGGCATCGGCTTGGAACCGGCAGGCGTTGATGACGGTCCATTCCGGTACGTGAGTCGCCAGTTGTGCCGCAGTGGCGCGCCGGAAGAGTTGTTTGACGAACAAATTGTGCCACGCAAATTCCGTCACGATGCGGATTGGCAAGGTGTACCGCGGATCCGCGCCGGCAAAACCATCCATCACAAAAAGTTCGCGGCCCTGCAAATACGCCAGGGTTTCCTGCCGGAGCGTGAGATAGTTTTCCTCGGCCATTGGCTGGTTGACTTTGCCCCACCAAATTTGATCTTTGATGGCGGCTTGTTCGACGACCCATTTATCGCGTGGCGAGCGTCCCGTGCGGGTGCCGGTCATCGCATTGAGGGCGCCGGTTGCCGTGAGCATGCCTTCGCCGCGTTTGATGGCTTCCTCGACCAAGAGGGGGACTGGCAGATTCCAGTGGACTTTGCCGGGGTTTTCAATGCCGTGGTGTTGGAGACTGTAATGACTCATAATAAGTTGATTCCTCGTGCAACTCGCCGCCGTTGCCGGATGGATTTACCCAGAACTCCATTGCTCCGGCAACAGAAAATTATGAGTGACCGTAGAAACTTTCGGCCGGCAACCCTGCCTGGCGGACACGGGCTGTGATCGCGTCCACTTCCGCATCCGTCAGCGCCGTCAAGCCGGCCACGCCGGCCATGGGGGGGCGGGCAATCGTGTAGACCTGCACCAGCTTGATATTCGCGATCGCCGTCAAGCGTTGGCAATAGGCGGCAACCTCTGCCTCGCTCGGCCCCACGCCGTGCTGCTTGAGGAACAAACTCTGAATCACCACCGGCCGCACTTTCGCGCACCCGGCAATGTTCTGGAGAATGCGCGCGAACGGAATCGCCGACCGGTTGATCACCCGGTAATAGTCCGCCGTGCCGGCATCAAGCTTCGCCCAGACTTCGCCCTGATTGGCATCCATGATTTCGAGTCCGCGTTTCACCTCGGGCCGGTCTAATCCGCCGGCATCGGTGATGAGCACGATCTTAACTTCGGGTGGTTTCACGCGTGCGACCATCGCAATCGTCTGGGAAAACGCCGGCAAGGTTGTTGGCTCGGCATCCCCGCTGAGGGCGATGTCGTTGATGCGGAGTTGATCCTTGGGGATGCCAGCGAATGGTGCAAACTGCGAGAAATCCGTCGCCAATAACGTCCGCAGTTCGGTCTCCGCCACGCTCAAGTCAAACTCAGTCACCGTCGCCGGCACGCTGCGATCCACCTGGCAATAGATGCAATCGAAGTTGCAGATTTTGTCGGGATTGACGTTGAGGCCGATGGAAATGCCGTGACTGCGGCGCGAGAGCACCGGGTAAACGTATCGGAAGTTTTCCCAATGGCGCGAGTGCTGGCGATGGGCCGGCAAAACATTCACTGCTGGCAGTTCAACTCCGGCGGAGGGTGGGCGTTCATGGTGGACAACAGCTTAGTGCGGACGGCCACGGTCTTCAAGCCATTGCGTGCCCGCGCCGCCGGAGGCGACTGGAAATCCGGGGTGGCTTGCCAACCGTGCGTGATGCGTTACAGTACCGCCCGCGAGCATGGCGAAAATTTCAGGCGATTTGATCGAAGTCATCGGCGCACGACAGCACAACCTCAAGGGCATCAATTTCAAGTTGCCGTTGGGCGAACTGATCGTCGTCACCGGCGTCAGCGGTTCCGGCAAGTCCTCGCTGGCGTTCGACACGATTTATGCCGAAGGCCAGCGCAGGTACGTCGAAACCTTCTCGCCGTACGCCCGGCAGTTTCTCGACCGCATGGATAAACCACAGGTCGACCGCATTGACGGCATCCCGCCGGCCATCGCCATCAACCAAACCAATACCGTCAAAACCAGCCGCTCGACCGTTGGCACGATGACGGAGTTGAACGACCACCTGAAACTCCTCTACGCGCGCGCCAGCCGACTTTTCTGCCAGCAATGTGGCAACCGCGTCCAACGCGACACGCCGGGAAGTATTCGTGATCAGCTTTCAGCGATCAGCGGTCAGATTCAAATCAGTTTTCCTGTCCCGATCCCCAAAAACTTCACCGAAACCGAAGTCCGTGCCCTCCTCGAAAAACAAGGCTACCGGCGGATTGAAACACACGGGAGCACACTCGAAGTCATCCAAGACCGTGTCGAAAACACACCGCGCCATCGCGCCCGCCTCATCGAAGCCCTCGAAGCCGCGCTCAAAGCCGGCCAAGGGCGCGTGGCGGTGAACGGGCAGAAATTCTCGAGCGATCTGCATTGCGCCGATTGCGACATCCACTACCGGGATGCGTCACCAAACACGTTCTCGTTCAACTCGCCCATTGGCGCCTGTGAGAAATGCCGGGGGTTTGGGCGCACGATCGGCATTGATTACGATCTCGTGATCCCGGACGAAACCAAAACGCTCGCCGCCGGTGCAATCAAGCCATGGCAAACAGAGAGTTACCGGGAATGTCAGGATGATCTGATGGAGTTTGCCGCCAAACGCAACATCCCAACCGATATCCCGTGGCGCGCTCTCACCGACAACCAGCGCCAGTGGGTCATCGACGGCGAAGGTTCGTGGGAAGAGCGGAAATGGTACGGCGTCAAACGCTTCTTCACGTGGCTCGAAACCAAGAGCTACAAAATGCACGTCCGCGTCTTGCTCTCGCGTTACCGGACCTACGTGCATTGCCAAGCCTGCAACGGTTCGCGTCTCAAGCCGGACGCGCTGCTCTGGCGCATTGCCGGTAAAACCATCCACGACGTGATGCTGTTGCCGCTCGCCGCTTGCCGGAACCTTTTCGACAATCTGAAATTACCGGCCCCGCTCGATGAAGCCACTGACCTCCTTCTCGCCGAAATCCGTTCGCGCCTCCGCTATCTCGTCGACGTCGGCCTCGGCTACCTCACCCTCGACCGGCAATCCCGCACCCTCAGCGGCGGTGAAGTCCAGCGCATCAACCTCACCACCGCGCTCGGCACATCGCTGGTCAACACCCTTTTCGTCCTCGACGAACCCAGCATCGGTTTGCACCCGCGCGACATCCAGCGTCTCATCGGCATCCTCCAACGCCTCCGCGACGCCGGCAACACGCTCCTTGTCGTCGAACACGATCCCGACGTCATCCGCGCCGCTGACCGCATTCTCGACATGGGCCCCGGCCCCGGCGAACGTGGCGGCGAAATCGTTTTCTTCGGCAGGCTGCCGGAATTGAAGAAGTGCAAGCGGTCGCTGACCGGGAAATATCTCCGTGGGAGCGGCATTCCTGCCGCGACCGGTCGTGACAAGAATGTCACTCCCACAAGTTGGTTGAAGATTCGCGCCGCTGCTGAACATAATCTCAAATCCATCGATGTTTCGATCCCGCTCAACCGGCTCGTCTGCGTGACCGGCGTCAGCGGCTCCGGTAAGTCCACGCTTGTCGAAGACGTGCTCTATCGCGGCATGCGCCGGTTGAAACACAAGCCGACCGAGCAACCCGGCACACATAAAACCATTACCGGCCATGAGCAGATTGAAGAGGTCATCATGGTCGATCAATCTCCCATTGGCAAAACCACGCGCTCCAACCCGGCAAGTTACGTCGGCGCGTTCGACGAGATTAGAAAACTCTTCGCCCGGCAACCCCTCGCCAAAGAACGCAGCTACCGCGCTGGTGACTTCAGTTTCAACAGCGGTGAAGGCCGGTGTCCCACGTGTCAAGGCAACGGCTTCGAGCACGTCGAAATGCAATTCCTCAGCGACGTCTACCTCCGCTGCCCCGACTGCAACGGCCGCCGTTATCGCGACATGGTTCTGGAGGTGACGGTTGCCGGTAAATCCATCGCCGCCGTCCTCGCCATGACCGTCAACGAAGCCTGCGATCTCTTCGCCGGCGAAAAAGAAATTCTCCGCGGCCTCGAACCGCTCCGCGCCGTTGGCCTCGGCTACGTCAAACTCGGTCAGCCGGTTCCGACTCTTTCTGGCGGCGAAGCGCAACGCCTCAAACTTGCCGGGCATCTTTCTCAGACCACCAACGCCCGCACGCTTTTCCTCTTCGACGAGCCCACCACCGGCCTCCACTTCGACGACATCGCGACGTTGCTGCGAGCCTTCGATCAACTGCTCGCCCGCGGCCACAGTCTCGTCGTCATCGAACACAACCTCGACGTCATCCGCGCCGCCGATTGGATCATTGATCTTGGCCCGGAAGGCGGCAATGCCGGCGGTGAGATCGTCTGCGTTGGCACGCCGGAACAAGTGGCGAAATGTAAGAAGAGCCACACGGGAAAAGCTCTTGTGGGAGCGGCGTCCTCGCCGCGACCGGCCCACTCGCGGCGAGACGCCGCTCCCACATCTAATCGGTCCATCCAAATTCACAATGCGCGGGAACACAATCTCAAATCCATCGACGTCAAAATCCCCCGCGACAAATTCACCGTCATTACCGGCGTCAGCGGCTCCGGCAAGAGCACACTCGCATTCGACATCCTCTTCGCCGAAGGCCAGCGCCGGTATCTTGAATCGCTCAACGCCTACGCTCGGCAATTTGTCCAGCCGTCCTCGCGCCCTGATGTCGATGCCGTCTTCGGCATCCCGCCGACTGTCGCCATCGAACAGCGCACCAGCCGTGGCGGACGCAAGAGTACCGTCGCCACCGTTACCGAGGTCTATCATTTTCTCCGGTTGCTCTTCGTCAAACTCGGCACGCAGTTCTGCCCCGACTGCAACGTCCCGATTCGCCCGCAATCGCCGGAAGCCATCGCCGATAAAGTTACGGGCCAAAAACTGTTTGCGCCGCTCGTCGTTGCCCGCAAAGGTCTCTACACCGACCTCGCCGAGTGGGCACTCAAAAAGGGCTACTCGCATCTGCGCGTGGACGGCAAGTTGTTGCCCACCGGCAACTGGCCGCGGCTCGACCGGTTCAAGGGACACAACATCGAGCTGCCGGTGAAAACGCTGGAAGAGGCGTTGGAATATGGAAAGGGCCGAGTCGTTGTGGGAGCGGCGTCCCCGCCGCGACCGGACCACACCCGACGGAATCGCGGCGGGGACGCCGCTCCCACCTCCGAACAACTGCTCTCGATCAATCGCGCCTGTCCGAAATGTTCGCGCAGCTTCCCTGAACTCGATCCACGACTCTTTTCCTACAACTCGAAGCACGGTTGGTGTCCGAGCTGTTATGGCACCGGTCTGCAACTTGCCGGCTTTGACGAGGAACAGACGGGCGAAGAAATCTGGTGGAACGAATGGTTTACCGGCCGCGAGCGGCCTTGTCCGGCCTGTCGCGGCACGCGTCTCCGACCGGAAGCACTGGCCGTCCGGTTTCAGGACAAGAACATCGCCGATTTCGCCGCCTTGCCGGTGGAAACCGCTGCAAAAGTGTTCGCCAAAATGAAACTTCGCGGCCGGGAGGCCGAAATCGCGCGCGACATCCTCGCCGAGTTGAAATCCCGCTTAGAATTTCTCCAAGAAGTCGGCCTCGCGTACTTGTCGCTCGACCGGGCCGCGCCGACGTTGAGCGGCGGTGAAGCGCAACGCATCCGGTTGGCCGCGCAACTCGGCTCGAACCTGCGCGGCGTCTGTTACATCCTCGACGAACCAACCATCGGCCTGCATCCACGCGACAACCGGATGTTGCTCGGCACGTTGCACAAGTTGGAGGCGAAAGGGAACACGGTGGTCGTGGTCGAGCATGACGAGGACACGATCCGGCAGGCAGAGCATATTGTGGATTTGGGGCCGGGCGCGGGAACGAATGGTGGCCGGCTGGTGGCGGAGGGCACAGTCAGCGACGTGATGCGCTGCCAGGAATCGCTGACCGGACAGTGGTTGCGGCGACCGCCGCTTGCTCCAGCACGCGAGAAGCCTGCGCCCACCAACTGGATCGAAGTTCGGAACGCGACGTTGCACAATCTGAAAAACTTATCTGTGAAAATTCCGCTGGGGCGGCTGGTGGGAGTCAGCGGCGTGAGCGGGTCCGGCAAGAGCACACTCGTGCGCGATGTGCTGTACCGCCAAGTGAAGAGCAGTGCGATGCGCGCACTTGAAGTCGATCAGACGCCCATCGGCAAGACGCCACGGTCGTGCCCAGCGACCTACATTGGGTTTTGGGATGAGATTCGCCGGCTTTTCGCAAACATACCAGAGTCGAAGATGCGGGGCTACAGTGCGAGCCGGTTTTCGTTCAATACGGCCGCGGGACGCTGCCCGGAATGCGAAGGCCAAGGGCTAAAGAAAATCGAGATGAGTTTCCTGCCGGACGTGGTCGTGCATTGTGAAGTCTGCGCCGGGAAGCGGTTCACTGCCGAGACACTCGACGTGAAGTGGAAGGACAAGAGCATCGGCGAAGTGTTGGCGATGAATGTGGACGAGGCTGTGGGGTTTTTCGCGGCGCATTCGGCGATTCACCGGGGACTGAAATTGTTGCAGGAAGTGGGGCTGGGTTATCTGACGCTCGGCCAGCAGTCGCCGACGCTTTCCGGGGGCGAGGCCCAACGGATCAAGCTCGTCACTGAACTTGCGAAAAGCGCCGACGCGCCCAGTCGGTCGACAACACTCTACGTTTTGGACGAGCCGACCATTGGGTTGCACATGGCCGACGTGGCGAAGCTCATTCACGTCTTGCACCGGTTGGTGGATGCCGGCAATACCGTCGTCGTGATCGAGCACAATTTGGACGTTTTGGCGGCGGCGGATTGGGTGATCGACCTTGGCCCAGAAGGTGGCGCCGGTGGTGGTCGAGTCGTCGCCGCCGGGTCGCCGGCCAGCGTGGCGCGGACGCGGACGCATACCGGCGGGTTTCTGCGCGAGTTTATCCGCGCTCGAGCAACTCCACTTCGTAACCGTCCGGGTCGGTGACGAAGGCCATTTTGTTGCCGGCGGGGAATTTCTGCCGCCAGTCGGCCGGCCAGATGGCGATGCCCTTCTTCTCCAACTCGTCACACTTCGCGATCAAGTCGGCGTAGCCGAGGGCGGTGTGCATGAGGTCTTCCGGTACGGCGAGTTTGTAGTCGGGCGAGTAGCAGAGTTCGAGGAAGTGGTCGTTACCGGCGAGTTCGAGAAAGGCGAGCTGGTTGCCGGCGGGCGATTTGTCGGTGCGCCGGGTGCACTGGAAACCGAGGTTCTCGTAGAATGCGATGGTGCGGTCAAGATTGCTGACCCGGATCCGGGTGTGAAGGAATTTTGGCATGGGCGGAATTTAGCACCGGCGCAATTCGAGTGCGAACCATTCTTCGCGCTGGAGTTGCCGGACGACCTGAAACGCGCCGGTCGAGAGCGCCGCGAGCTGCTCCGCGCCGAGTAAGCCGCTGATGATGAAATGCGGCGCGTTGATGGTGAGGACAGATTTCAGTATCTCGAGATAGATGTTCGCCAGCACGAGATCGAATGCGCCAGCCGGTACCTGTTCGTAAATCGGCGGTACCGGTAAGCCGTTCAGCGTGAAATTGTGTTCGATATTCGGCCAGCATTGCCGGTCGATCTCAACGAGGGTGAGTTCGCAGTCTGGCCAGAGCTTGGCAGCCGCGATGGATAGGATGCCGGAGCCCGCACCGAAATCAAGAACACGCCTGGGGTGACCGGACAGCAGTTCGAGACACATCTGCGTGGTGGGATGGTCACCGAGACCGAAGGCAGTGCCGGGTTCGATGATGACCGGGAGTTGGCCGGGTTTTTCCCAGGGCGGTCCGACCCAGAACGGACCGATCTGCCGGCCGTGATGCTGCTCGCGCATTTTGGCGAGGTAGTCTTCAGGTTCGACGGTACCGCGGGCAATGACTTCAAAGCCGTCGGGCAATTCGCCGGTGTGGTACACCTTGAGGAGGATGTGGTCGCCGCGCCGGAATTCTTCGGTGCGGAGCCAGTCGTCGAATTGTTGCCGGCCGTCGAATCGGACGAAGTGGTGCGCGAGGTCGGGACGAAAGATCAGTGAGCCGTCGGCGGGGAGTTCTTCGATGCCGAGGATGCCGGGGAGTTCCCAGATCCGTGTGGAAAGTGATTCGGCGTCGGCGAGCGGGGTTTTGATGAGGACGAATTGGGTCACAGGAGAAGCTGCCGGACTTCGGCAAAGTTGCGGGCGATGTGGTCGGCGCCGGTCAGTTTATCGGGCGAAAGGCCGGTGGTGATGCCAATGGCGGTCAGGCCGGCAGATTTGGCGGCGGCGATGCCGACCGGTGAGTCTTCAATCGCACAGCATTGCGCCGCCGGTATGCCGAGGTTTTTGGCGGCGAGGAGATAGACGTCGGGGTGAGGTTTGTGGTGTTCGACGGCATTGCCGCCGACGGTGACTTTGAAATGTTCGGTGAGACCGGCGACTTCGAGGACGACATCAATGACTTCTTGATTGGAACTGGAGGCGACGGCGAGCCGGTATTTTTGCGCGAGTGCGGGGACGAGAGAGTGGAGTTCGTGGTAGATGGGGCGGTGTTCGCGGATGAGACGGTAGAGGTGTTGGAGTTTGCGGGAGTGGAGTTCTTTGGCGGTTTGGGGGAGGGGGTTCTTGGCGAGGAATTCTTTGAGGAAAACCATGTCGGAAACGCCGATGTAGTCGCGGTAGTTCACACCGTTGCCGTGGGCGTGACCGAGGTCGGCAAAGAGTGCTTGCCAAGCTTGGGAGTGGAGCGGTTCGCTGTCGATGAGGACACCGTCCATGTCGAAGATGACGGCGCGGAAGGATTTCATCCGCGGATGACGGTGACTTCGATGTTGGACTGTTTTTTGGGTTTGAGAAACCAGTTGAGCACGGTGCTGAGGATGCTGATGGTGAGCGCCGCGCCGATGGCGGTCCAGAAGCCGGTCAGATGGAAACCGGGGAGCAACCAACTGACGACCTTCAGCATGCCGGCGTTGATGACGAGGGTAAAGAGGCCAAGGGAGAGGATGTTGATGGGGAGGGTGAGGACGACGATGAGTGGGCGGAGATAGGCGTTGACGAGGGCCAGGAGGACGGCCCCACCCACGACGGCTTGCCAAGTATCGAGGGTGATGCCGGCGAAGAAATGATCCACGGCGACCAAGGCGAGGACATCAATGGCGAGATTGGTCAGGAGGATGAGGATGCGTCTCACAATTTCCACTTGATGGTGCAGCCGATTGCGTGAGTGACCGGGTTTTTGACAGGCTGGCCGGCGAGGACCGCTTCGATGGCACTGCGCAGATCGTGCGACCGGGCTTTCTCGGGGTGCTGCCAGTTGTCGTCGACGCGCCCGACGTAGCAGAGTTCGCGCTGGGAGTTGAAGACGAACGCTTCGGGGGTGTACTCAGCCCCGTAGCTGCGGGCGGCGCGCTGGGTTTCGTCGCGGAGATAGGGAAAGTTGAACTGCTTTTTTTGGGCGCGGCGAACCATGTTGTCGAAACTGTCTTCGGGGTAGCCGGCCCCGTCGTTGGAATTGATGGCGATGAGTTGGACGCCTTGGTCGGCGAAATCGCGTTGGAGGGTGACGAGCCGGTCTTCGTAGGCTTGGGCGTAGGGGCAATGGTTGCAGGTGAAAACGACCACGATGACGGTCTTGTCCTTGAATGAATGCAGCGCACGGTCGTGACCGTCGATGCCCGGCAAGGAAAAGTCTGGTGCGTGTTGTCCGATGGAAAGTTTCTTCATCCCGAGTTGTTCCCTTTCGTTTCCCGTCTGGTACCCTAGCAATGCCGGTGGAAAGGTCAAGGCTTGCGACGGTCGCCAGCCTCTGCTAGAGACACACGGTATGTCACTTGCCCAACGCGCTGCTGATTTACTGACCGCGAATGCCAAGACGATTACGCAATTGCCGGTAACCATTGGTCTCGATGGTTTCGTTGACTCCATCATTCGCGCGGTGGACAAACGGGAGTCCACGCACCAGTTCACCACCTTGCCGACGATCAGCGCATTGGTGGAACGCCTTGCCCGTGCGGCCGGCAAAAGTTCCAATCTCGAACTCTGGGTTGAGCGCATCAAACTCGGCGGCAACGGACCGATCATGGCCAACGCATTGGCAGCATTCGGGGCGCCGACAACGTATATCGGGAATTTGGGGTACCCGCATATTCACCCGGCGTTTGAGGAATTTGCGAAACACGCCACGGTTCTCAGTATTGCGGAACCGGCCTTTACCGACGCGCTCGAATTTGACGACGGCAAGCTGATGCTCGGCAAACGCAAGACGATGCTGGATGTGAACTGGACAAATCTCGTCACGCGGGTGGGCCGTGACCGGCTGCAAGAGCTTTTCGCTAATTCGAAGCTCATTGGCTTGCAGAACTGGACAATGTTGCCGGAGATGAGTGACATCTGGCAGCACGTGCTGGAGGAGATCTGCCCGAAATTGCAGACGCGGCACACGTTTTTCTTCGATCTTGCCGACCCGGAATCGCGCAGCCGGGACGACATCGCGCACGCGCTTGGGTTGATTGCGAAGTTCCAGCAGTATTTCGAGACGTACCTCGGCTTGAACGAAAAGGAATCGCACCAGATCGCCGCGGCGCTCGGTTACCAAGGGGCGGACGACGTGCCGGCGGTCGCGAAGTATGTGCATGAGAAATTGCAGATTGCCGGCGTCGTGGTACACCCGCGCGCATTTGCGGTCGCGGCCAGCCGGGCCGGCCTGGTCAAGGTAACCGGGCCGTTCGTTGAGAAGCCGCTCATCAGCACCGGTGCGGGCGATCATTTCAATGCCGGCTTCTGTCTTGGCCAATTGATCGGCGCCGACGATGAAGTCGCGCTTCAGATTGGTGTCGGTAACTCCGGTTATTATGTGCGCACCGCCAAAAGTCCGACCGTGCTCGAATTGGCCGGGTTCTTACGGACACTCTAGGCATGGAAGATCGCGTCATAATCGGCCTGACCGTCCTCTGGGGCATTGGCGCGGTGATTAGTTTGGTGATTCATGTTTGCATCATTTGCCCGCGACTCTACCGGAACGGCGCGCATTTTCCGACCGGCCTGTTGCCGTGGCGCATTCTTAGTGACATGCACCGCTACAAGGAACTCTGCCGCGCTGCCAGTGACTCACTCAGTCCATACTACATCTATATGTTGATTTTGTGGTTCACGATTGGGTTCGGGATATTTGTCGGCCTCCTGCATCTTTGGCAGCAGACCAAGCCGTTGTGAAATCCTGACTGCCGGGCTGACCATTCGGAGTGAATCAGTCCGATTTTCTTGTTGCGGAACCAGCAAGCTGCTACACACTCACCCCATCATGACTTGGAAGGAAAATCTTGGTTCGCAAATCCCGGCTGATCTCGGCCAGGAAATTGATATTTACGAAACACAAATGGAGTTGCGCAAACTCGGCAAGATCGATGAGAAACTTTTTGCCGAAACCCGCCTCCGGCGCGGCGCCTACGGCCAGCGCTATGACAACGCGCAGCGTTTCGATGGGTTCCAAACCCAGCACTTGAAATATCCGCATGCGCCGCTGACCAAAGGCCCGGACACCGCGTGGGACGCCCCCGGCATGCAGCGCATCAAGATCCCGTATGGTGGACTCACTCCCCGCCAACTCGAAGTGTTGGCCGATGTCGCCGAAGAACATTCCGACGGCATCCTGCACATCACCACCCGGCAAGACTTCCAACTTCACTTCGTCCACATCGAAGACACGCCGACCATAATGCGACGCCTGGCAGCGGTCGGCATCACCACGCGGGAAGCGTGCGGCAACTCAGTGCGCAATGTCACCGCCTGTCCGCTCTCCGGCATCTGCCGGACCGAAGCATTTGATGTGACGCCGTACGCGAAGGCGCTCACCTATTTTTTGCTCGGCCACCCCGACACGCAGGGCTTTGGTCGCAAGTTCAAACCGGCCTTTTCCGGCTGCGAAGACGAAGCCTGCGGGCTTGTCAACATGCACGACTTCGGCGGGATCGCCCAAGTTCGCGACGGCAAAAAGGGGTTCAAAATCTATGTTGGCGGCGGCCTGGGGGCCGTGCCGTATCAGGCCAAAGTGTTCGCTGACTTCCTCCCGGTCGAAGAACTTCTGCCGACTGCGCAAGCCATCGCCCGCGTTTTTGCCCGGCTCGGTGAGAAACAAAACCGTGCGCGTGCCCGCATTAAGTTCCTCGTGGATAAACTCGGGATCGAAGAATTCAAGCGCCTCGTTGCGGAAGAACGCAAGACCTTGCCACCGGACCCGCGCTGGAGCGAATTTCCAGTCGTTGACGAAAAACCGCTCAAGCCGGCCAGTTCCCTGAATGGTCACCGGCCCGAAGGTTTTGCCGCGTGGCTGGAAACGAATGTCTATCGGCAACGCCAAACTGGCTTCGCCACGGTCACCGTTGCTTGCCCCATCGGCGATATCACCGCCACCCAAGCCCGGCAACTTGCCGATCTCGTCCGCCAATATAGCGGCGACAGCGTCCGCACCAGTGTTGAACAAAACATCCTGATCCGCTGGGTCAGCGAAGTGGACTTGCCGACTCTTTACACCGCCTTGAAAAATATCGGCCTTGGCGACCACGGTGCTGGGACGATTCTCGACATGACGGCCTGCCCGGGGACGGACACCTGCAAACTGGGAATCGCCTCGTCTCGCGGTCTGGCCCGTGAACTCCGGTCGCAACTCGCGGGAAAGTTTTTCACGCTGGATGAAGCCGTCAAAGGTCTGCGGATCAAGATGAGCGGCTGCTTCAACTCGTGCGGCCAGCATCACATTGCCGACATCGGCTTCTACGGCAACAGCCGGACCATCGCCAACCGAAAAGTTCCCCATTTCCAAGTATTGCTGGGCGGCAAATGGCGTAACAACGGCGGCAGTTACGGTCTCGCCATCGGCAGCGTTCCGGCTCGAAACGTCCCGAAAGTCGTCGAACGAATCACCGAGCGATTCGTCAAGGAGCGCACGAAGGATGAATCACTCCAGGATTTCTACGCGCGCATCGGCAAGGCTGAGTCGCGCAAGATGATTGAAGACTTGATGATCGTCCCGCCGTACGAGAAAGCCCCGAGCTTTTACAGCGACTGGGGCGATCCGCGCGAATTCAGCATGGGCGACATCGGCATGGGCGAATGTGCCGGGGAAGTCATCTCGGCGCTGCAATTCGAATTGAGTGCCGCCGAACGGATGAATTTCGAAGCCCAACTCGCCCACGAAGCTGGTAATTTTGCGAAGGCTGACGAACTCGCTTATGCCGCCATGCTCCAAGCCGCGCGCGGATTGGTGCATGAGCAATGGCTCGACGTGCCGACCGATCCGGCCACCGTGGTGGCTGAGTTCAAAGCACGATTTGCCGGTCTGTTTCAGCCCCAGTTGGCCGGCTATTTCTTCAAACGTCACGAGGGCGCACCGGCAACATCCAAGGAAACCGCCCACCGGCTCATCGAAGAAGCCCAACTCTTCATCGAAGGCGCTCACACGTGTGGCGACAAACTCCAACTCCAAAAAACCGCCGAACGCGCAGCGGTGTTGAAATCGTAAGCTCATGGACACTTTCAAATTCGGCGTCAAACTGTTCTTCACGAATTCGCCCAAGCCGCTCAAGGACTACATCCCGGTCTTCCACGGTTGGATTCAGCGGCAAGCGCTACCCGGCCACATGCTGCTTGACGTCCACGACTACAGCCACGTTCACCACGGCCCCGGCATCCTGCTGGTGTCGCACGAAGCGAACATCAGTGTGGATGAAGCCGAAGGCCGGCGCGGGCTGGTTTACATCCGCAAACAGCCGGCAACACTGAACGCAACCATCACCGCCGCCACCGCCGCCGCGAAGTTGTTGGGCGAACCCTTTGACGCCGGCCAGTTTGAGGTCTTCGTGAATGACCGGCTCGTGAAGGTTGGCAACGAGCAGATTGTCGCCGCAACCGGTGGAACGGTTTCGGCAAAGCCCGGCGATCCCCGTGAACGCCAGACTTTTGTTGTTCACCGCGCGTAATCGCCGGTCAATCCAGGCGGTCCATCCACTCGTCATCAATCAACACATCGAGGTCGAGAAAGACCTTTTTGTTCATGGCGACTTCGAGTTCTTTGCGGGCAAAGCTGCCGATGTCACGAATCTTGCGCGCGCCTTGGCCGATGAGCATCCGCTGATGCCGGTCATCGGTCGTGAGGATGACGGCCTTGATATAGATGAGCGGGCGGCCGGCCTTGTCGCGGCGGTCTTCAACCGTTTCGATTTTGACGGTGGCGGTGTAGGGGACTTCCTGATTTGTCTTGAGGTAAAGTTTTTCGCGGATGAGTTCCGCGATCCAGAATTCATTGGTCACATTGGTGACCTGACCCGCGGGATAATGCAGCGGGCCAGCCGGCAGATGACGGAAGATGGCCTGAATGATGAGATCAACGTTTTGGCCGGTCAACGCGGAGACTTCGACCACGCTGGCATAGTTGCCGCCGCGTTCGAGCCAAGTTTCGCGGTAGGAGCGGTCCGGCAAATCCGCTTTGTTGAGGACAAGAATCTTGGGTTTGCCGACCTGATTCACAAGGTCGCAAACCCGTTGGTCTTCAATGCCAAGCGACCGCGTCGGGTCGGCAACGTGGATGACCACGTCAATGCCTTCAATCGCATCGCGAACTTTGTGGTGGAGATTGGCGACGAGTTTACTCGGTTGCGTTTTGAAAATGCCGGGAGTGTCCACGAAGACGATCTGGCCGACGCTGTCCCGCGTGAGGATGCCGTGGTAGGTGTCGCGCGTGGTTTGCGGTTTAGGTGTGACAATGGCGATCTTGGTGCCGACGAGGGCGTTGAGAAGGGTGGATTTCCCGACGTTGGTGCGGCCAACTAAAACTGCAAAACCAGATTTGAGTTCCATCCGTAGGATGTTAGCAGACTTACGGCGGCAAAACGAGGCGGATGCGATAGTACCGGCCTGTTTCGAGCGCACCATCCGGGTCGCTGACTTCCAGCTCGGTGTCGTTGCCAGGGATCGGGGGCGGCACGTCTGTCCACGAGCCGGTCTCCATGCTGGACCGATATTGGAGCAGGTACTGTTTGCCAGTGACGCTGGGGAATCGGACATGGACATCGTCATTTATTCGGAAGATGGCGGTGATGGCGAAGAGGCTGCCGGCATCTTGCGGATCGGTGCCGGCGAGGTATTCCGCCAGGTTGGACTGACCGTCACCGTCGGCATCGAGCGCGGCATCGGCGGGGTCAGCGGGGTTGAGGCCATTGGCGAGTTCCCACACATCCGGCATCCCGTCGCTGTCGCTATCGAGGAGGTTCGCAAGGGTGATGACGCGGGCAGCGGAGTCGCTGGCGTCATTGTTGACGGGGTTCGGGTCGGGTGTGACGGATGTGCTGGACACCAAGTTGGTCAGCGTGGCTGGTGTGACGGGGGCGGTCACGATCACGGTGAAGTTGGTGGTGTCACCGACCGACAGTGTGGCGAGCAACGGCCAGCCGACGAGGCCGTTATCATTGGTACCGCCGTCGCTGGCACTGACGAAGGTAGTGAGCGCCGGTAACGTATCCACCACCGCAATGTCGCTGGCGGTCGAAGGGCCGGCATTGGTGACGGTGATGGTGTAGGTGAAGTTAGAGCCGGTCGGTACCTCAGCGGGACCGAGTTTGGTGGTGCGGATGTCGGCTTGTTCCAGAATAAGCGTGACGACGGTAGCTTCGGCGGCGCTGCCGTCATTGTTGGCAAGGGTGGGGTCGAATGTGACCGCGCTGCTTGCGACGGTATTGGTCAGGCTGCCGGTGCCGGGCGTGAGGACGGTGACGGTGAAATTCGTGACGCCGCCCGCCGGTAATTCCGCCACGAGTGGCCAGCCGACAACGCCATTAAGATTCGTCCCGCCGTCGCTGGCGCTGACAAAGACGACATTGGTCGGCAGAGTGTCCAGAGTGGCGATGGCTGTCGCGACCGAGGGGCCGGCGTTCGTGACGGTCACAGTGTAGGTGAGGTTGGAGCCGGCCAAAATGGTTGCCGGGCCACTCTTGGTCGTGAGGATGTCGGCATACGGGACAACCGTGGTGGTGACCTGCGCTTCGGCAGCGGTGCCGTCATTGTTGGTCAACAGTGGGTCAGCGGTGGCAGCGGTGCTGAGGCTGATATTGGTCAGGGTGGCCGGGGCCAGTGGCGCGGTAACCGTCACAGTGAAATTCGTCGTCGCGCCCGCCGGCAATTCAGCGAGGCTGGGCCAGCCGACAACCCCATTATCATTGGTGCCGCCGGCACTGGCGTCTACAAACGTCACCAGTGGCGGCAACGGATCGGTGACTGCCACTTGGATGGCAGTCGAGGGCCCGGCATTGGTGAGCGCGATGGTGTAAGTAAAATTGGTGCCGATCAAGACCGTGGCGGGGCCGGCCTTGGTGGTGCGGATATCGGCTTGTTCAATGATCAACGTGATCGCGGTGCCGTCATTATTGGCGAGGTTGGGGTCAAGTGTGGCGGCGGTGCTGGTGGCGGTATTGGTGAGGACGCCTGTCGCCGGCGTGTGGATGGTCACGGTGAAATTGGTGTGGGTGCCCGCCGGTAGTGCGCCGACAAAGGGCCAGCCGACAATGCCATTGGCATTCGTCCCGCCGGCGCTGGCGGCAACGAAAGTCGAGAACGACGGCAGCGGATCGGTCACAGCGATCTCCGTGGCGGCGGACGGGCCGGCATTGGTGACCGTGATCGTATAGGTCAGATTGGTGCCGGCATTGAAGGATGCCGGGCCGGTCTTGGTGGTGCGGATATCGGCTTCGGGGATGACCGTGGTCAAGACGGAGGCTGCGGGTGCGGTACCGTTGTTGTTGCCGGGGAGCGGGTCAGCCGTGGTGGCGGTGCTGGCGATGGTGTTGGTCAGGATGGCTGCCTCCGTTGGGGCCGTGACCGTCACGGTGAAGTTGGTGGTGGCACCGGCCGGAAAGACCGCGAGCAACGGCCAACCGACAAGACCATTGGCATTGGTGCCGCCGTCACTCGCATCCGCGAAAGTGGCCAACGGCGGGAGGAGATCGGCAACTGCGACGTTTTCTGCCATGGAGGGCCCGGCATTGGTCACGGTGATGGTGTAAGTGAAGTTGGTGCCCTGCATGACTGTGGCCGGGCCAGTCTTGGTGGTGATGATGTCGGCCTGTTCGATGACGAGAGTGACAACGGTCGCGGCTGGTTCAGAGCCGTTGTTGTTGGAGGCGTTCGGGTCAAAGATCGCGCTCCCACTGGCGACGGTGTTGGTCAGGAGGCCGGTCGCTGGTGCCGCGACGGTCACGGTGAAATTCGTCAAGCCGCCAGCCGGTAGTGCCGCCACGAGTGGCCAACCGACAATCCCGTTGTCATTGGTGCCGCCGGCGCTGGCAGTCAGGAAGTTGACGGTGGTGGGGAGCGGGTCGGTCACGGCGATTTGCGTGGCGATGGAGGGCCCGGCATTGGTGACGGTAATGGTGTAGGTCAACTCGGTGCCGGCGTTGACAGTGGCGGGGCCGGCCTTGGTGGTGACCACGTCTGCACGAGGGATGACGGTGGTGATGACTTGGGCGGTAGGTGCTGAACCGTCGTTATTGGCGGCGTTGGTGTCCGGCGTGGTGGCGGAACTGGCGATGAAGTTTGTCAGCGTGCCTTGCGCGGGGGCTGTGACCGTCAAACTCAGGGTGAGGTGGTTCCCGGCGGCCAGAGGTGGCAGGGGCGGCCAACCGATGACGCCATTGGCATTGGTGCCGCCACCCGAGGCGATGACAAACCCGACCCCCGGTGGAAGCGGATCGGTGACAGACACATTCGACGCAACGGAGGGGCCGGCATTGCTGACCGTGATCGTGTAGGTGAATTCGGCAATGGCATTGACGCTGGCGGGACCGCTCTTGGTCGTGATCACGTCTGCCACCTCGGTAATTGTGGTGATCGCGCGGGCGGCTGGGCTGGTGCCGTTGTTGTTGGCCGTGTCTGGGTCAGTCGTGGCGGCGGTGCTGGACGCGAGATTGGTGAGAGTCCCGTCACCTGGGGCGGCAACGGTGACGGTGAAATTGGAGGCTGAGCCGCTGTCGAGGCTGGCAATGAGTGGCCAAGTGACGACCCCGGCATCATGCGTACCGCCGGCCGAGGTCGCCACAAATGTGACGCCCGCCGGCAAGACATCCGTCAGCGCAATGTCGAGCGCGGTGGCCGGGCCGGCATTACTGACGGTCAATGTGTATGACAGTTCACCCACTGCCCCGATGGTCGGTGGCCCAGTCTTGGTGGTGATGACATCTGCGGATTCGTCAATGGTGATGGTGGCGGTATTCGTCGAACTGAGCAGGTAGAGATTGGTGGTGGAGAGGGTGAACGTAGCCGTTTCGTTGCCTTCCAAGAGCGTATCGGCGATGGGCTGGAGATTAAAGGTTGCGGTTGTCGCAC
This sequence comes from Verrucomicrobiia bacterium, assembly GCA_022072455.1. Taxonomy (GTDB): domain Bacteria; phylum Verrucomicrobiota; class Verrucomicrobiia; order Palsa-1439; family Palsa-1439; genus CAINDI01. The sequence goes on from JAJVHY010000023.1 coordinate 134,134, forward strand.
CGTTGCTGATGGTGACGCTGGATGCCACCAACTCATAATCCGCACCGTTACCCGCCGAGCCGGTAATCGTCAACGGCACCGGTAAGTCACGGAAGAATGAGCCGTCGCGGACAACGGTAATCGTGGCAGTTGTCGCTGAGGTTTCCGCCACGAGGTTTGTCGAGGCGACCAAACTGACGCTCCAAGGCTGTTCATGGGCGCCGATGTCCACCCGCCCGGCAAAGATTCGCGACTGACCGAAAAGATCGGTGGCCGGCACAAGGGCGGATATATTTGTCCCAGCGTCAATGCACGGCGACGCCCCCAGCAGCCGGTAGTCATTTGCTGCTGCGTTGACGAATTGCGGTGGGGCGCTGAGATTGCCTGTGCCGCTGCCGCCCTGTTTGATATTGGAGTAGGTGGCTTGGGCGGCGATTAGGTCGTTGGTAACGTTCCAGAGGATAGTGTTGACGATGGTCGGGCTGTTGGTTGCTCCGGTGCAATTGATGCCGGCTTGAGTGTTATCCACGATGGTGGAGTTGACGACAAACAATGTCCCTGTGCCGGTCACCCGCGCCCCGGACGCATTGCTATAAATGAGGCAGTTGACCAATGTATTGCTGATACCGGTGCTGTGAACAAATCCGCGCGCCCCACCAGTCAGGCGGAGATTTTGCAGCTTCACTCCCGATGCCTGACAATCAATAACCGTCGTGCTGCCATTCGTGTTGCCGCGATTCAGAACGGTACCATTCCCCAGTTGTGAACCGAGGAAGAGCACCGGATTCGCACCCACTCCGCCATCCGCAGCGCTGATCACAATGTCGCTGGTCAGATTAAAGCTGCCTGTGTCAATCCGGATTTCGTCCCCCGGTTGCAGATCATGTGTGGTCAACGCTGATTGGATGGTTGCCTTCGGTCGGTTGGTGGCGGTGCCGTCGTTTGCATCGTTGCCGATGACTGTGCACCAAATATCATCCAGCAGTGAGCTATCGTTCACGTACAGGATCAATTTTCCTCCCAGACTAAAGGTCGTCGTCGAACCCGCTGTCACGCCGGCATCCTGATTACTCGTCAGCCGCAGTTGATAGCCCGATTCGCGCGGCAGGCCGGCCACGTCCCACAAGAACTGTGTCCCACTCGCTGCCACCGCCCCGCCGCCGGGAACGTTGGTGAACCCCGTCAATGCGTTCTGATACTCCAAAAACAACGTGTCGCCGCCCGACCAAGCAGTGCCAACCCACGTCCACCGCGTCGTGATCACTCCGCTGGCCACTGGGTAATTCTCTCCGCCTATGGGTGCATACAAATAGAGTTGCCGACCTGAATGCGTGCGGGAGGCTTGTTCGGTGCCGCCGTAGGCGCCGAGGTTGCGTTTGCCGGTATTGGTTGGGTGCAACGGGGTGGCGTTGGGAGTGGTTTCGAGACCGACATCGCCGAAGCCGGTGTCCAGGCCGGGGCTGTCCGCCAGGTCAGTGGTGAAGACGCCGTCGTGATAACTGCCGGCGGTGGATTGGAGGTGGTAGTTGCCCGCGGCGGGATCGACGAAGAGTGGATCGCGTTCGAGACTGTTGGCGTCGCGCCCACTGGCACTGCGCCAGGCGGTCAGGGTGGGATAGTTGGTGGCGTTAAGGGAGGACAGAGTCGCGCCGTTGGTGGCCCACAACAGATTGTAGTCCATCCCGCTGAAGGCGGTGGCGGTGTTGACATGCACGGCCCAGGCCCCGGTGCCGCTGGCCGTAATGAGGTTGTTGGTCACGCTCGTGAAGGTCGCACCAACCAACCGCAACCCATACCGCCCGTTGCCGGTCAGGGTGCAGTTGCGCACGGTGGCGCGGGCGCTGCCAAGATAGAGGCCGACGCCGGCACTGGCGTCGGTGGTGTCGCGGAGCAGGCAGTTCTCGATGACGTTGTTGGAGGCGGCGGCCCCGCTGATGACGACGCCGTACAAGGTGTTGCTGACGACTTCGACCCGCCCAAGCTGATTGCCGGGGCCGGTGCTGCGGTATCCACGCGCGCCGCCGGTCAGTTGGAGCCAGCGTTGGGGTATCGCCGGGAAACTGGTGTCGTTGGTGGTGGTGAGCCGGATAAAGGCGGCCCCATTCAGATACCAACTGGCGGCGGGATCGTTGGTATCCCCGCGGTTGACGGTGACGCCGTAGGGGCTGGCGACGAAGGTGACGAGGGCGGTGGCCACGCCACTGTCGGCACTGGTGACGGTGATGTCGTTGGTGAGGTTGTAGAGGCCGGTGTCAA
>JAJVHY010000016.1:0-6021 GCA_022072455.1 Verrucomicrobiia bacterium
GTTTGGTTGGTTAAGCGACCGGCTCCGTCGAACGTGTAGGCGTTGGTGGTCGTGCCGGCGATGTCGGTTTGCATGCGGTTCGCGGCATCAAAGGAATACAATACGGGCGAGACGCCCGCGCCACTGTCATCCAATCGGACCCGGTTACCGACCGGGTCATAAGTGAACTGCTGTGTGCGCGTGTCAGGGTATGTCACTGCCGTCAGCCAGTTGTTGCTATTATACGAATAACTGTTCACGCCTTCCAGCGTCGTCATGTTGGTCCGGTTACCGGCAAGGTCGTAGCCATACGCAAACGTCGCGATATTGGCGGCACCGGAGGTCTTGTGGTTCAAGCTCAGTAGCTGATTGGCATTGTCGTAGGTGTACGTGGCCGTGGAAGTGTTCGGCCAAGTGGCTCCCGTGCGCCGACCCACAGCATCATACGTGTACGTCGTCGTCTTGCTGTTGCCGGTGATCGTGCTCACGCGGTTACGATTATCATAAGTGTAACCTTGACTCAAGACCGCACCACCGCCACCGGATGGCGCAACGCTGAGGCTCTCGCGATTGCCGACTTCGTCATACGTGTAAGTTAACGTGTAGCCGGACGGGTCAGTCTTGGTTAACAGAAGATCGCGAAGATCGTAAGAATAGGTCGTCGTTTCCGTCACGCTGCCGCTGACACGGGTCCGCATCGCGGTGCGCCGGCCGCCGGTGTCGTAGCTATATTCGTACTGGAGATTAGCGGAGCCGTTGGTCGTCACCCGGTTCATGGCGTCGTAATGCCAGAACGTTGCCTCCCCGGCCCCGTTGACGCGATTGGTGCGGTTTCCAACGGCATCGTAAGCGTACGTCGTCGCTTGATTCACCGCATTGGTTTCAGCGATCACCCGATTGCGCGAGTCGTAGACCCAGCGGTAGGTGTGATTATTGGCATCCGTTTGCGTAATTCGGTTGCCGGCCGCGTCGTAGGTGTAACTGGTGACTCCGCCATTGGAATCGCTCACGTCCGTCAGTTGCCATTCCAGGTCGTAGGCAAACTCCGTCGTGTTGCCGGCCGGATCAGTAATGATGGTCGGTTTGTTTTCCGAGTCGCCGCAGCCGCAACTGGTGCCAGCCCCACCCGCCCCGTCATAGCCGTACGATGTTGTACGCCCCAGCACGTCTGAGCTGGTGAGCAACCGGTTGAACTCGTCATACGTCATGGCACTCGCGTGACCAAGCTCGTCAACGATGTTGGTGCGATTGCCGAACGTGTCATAGGCCATCGTCCGGAAACTGCTGTCCGCATGGGTAATCTTCGTCACCTGGCCGCGATCATTGTACAGGTAGCTCGTCGTATTTCCGCGCGCGTCTTCAATCACAGAGACAAGGTCGTTGGTATTGTAGGTGAAGTAGGTAGTGTTGTTTTCGGCATCGGTCATGTCCGTTTTCAACCCCCGCCCATCAAAAGTCGCCGCTGCGGTGCCGCCGTTGCGCAACTGCTGGCTGGTGACCTGACTGAACGCGTTATACGTGAATGTCTCAAAACTGCTGTCAGGGTAATCAATGCGCGTCACACGGCCCCGGCTGTCGCGCGTGTAGGTGGTCGTCCGACTGAGTTCATCGGTGTGTGTCAGCACTCGGCCCAAACTATCGCGCGTCCAACTCTCCGTCGTGCTGTCCGGATGAGTCGTGCCCAGGACCCGGCCTTGCGCGTCATTGGTAAAGGTCGTCACCCGGCCCAAAGCATCGGTTTGCTGAATCAAGAAACCCTGATTGTTATGGCTGTAGACAGATTGCGTCGCGAAGCCCAAGCCGTTGGTGCGAGAGGACAACAGCGTGATCCCGTTCTCTTGAAAAGTTTCCACTTTGCCATTGGCGTACGTCACCTTGGCGTTGTTGAGACTGCCGAAACTCTCCAGGGTTGCGATCGCGGCCCCGGTTTCCCCATTCTGTTCCTGCCAGAGCACGCCGATTTGTAATGCCTTGAGCGAGTAGACATATTTGATGTGGGGTGCGCTGCCGATCCCGCGCGGGTCAATAGCCTCGCTCAACAATGCGCGTTGGCCCGGCCATTGAGAGACATAGCCATAGTACGCCTGTGTCCCGTCGCTGTATGTGGCGCCGGTGAGTACCATGTAATCCGCTTCCAAGACAAAATCGGTGACATTGGTATAATTATAAACCACCGACCGGCTGTCGAAGGAGTCAATCCGGCTAATGACGGTGACGGTGTTGGTTGTTAACTTTGCCCCTTCGAATGTGGCCCCCACCGTTCTTCCCGGAAAGTACGGCGGTGGGTAGAGCCGGACAGAACCGATCGAACTGGCGTTGCCCGCCCCCAAGTCAATACCGGTGAATCCAAACGTCTGGTAGGCACTATAGAAAAACGTGTTGGTATCGCCATCGGTGGCCTTGTCGAATGTTGCGGTGGGATAATTGCTGAACGCGGGACTGGTGCCGAAGGCTGTCCCGGTTAGTGCCACGCCATTGGTTCCCAGGAATTCAATATCCGTGACATTGCACCAACTGTTACCGGTGTAGCGCAGGTAACGGTATTGGTTAGTATTGGCGACCGAAAGGGTTGTCCATTGGTTGCTTGGCGGCGTGGCCGCCACGGTCGCCAAGGTCGTCCACGTTTGTACCGCGACCGGCAGGTTGGTGTAGGTGACTTTCAGCCAGCGTCCCCCCGGCTCGTTGATTTGGGTCAAGCGCGCTGTGCTCGGCGCATACGCCAGCGTATAGACATTGCTCTGGCTGTCCGTAATCGTTTCCATGCGGAGATTGCCATTGGCATTGTAGGGTTTGAAGTCGTACCGCCAAGCATTGGCCCGCTGCAAGGTGAAGGTACCGTCGCCATTGGCCAGCAACACATCCGGGCAACTGGCGACGCCGACGAAGTTGCTCCCCGTCCACGTAAACTGATAAGTGGCACCCTCCGGGTAATTCACCTGCTTGATCGTGCCCGTGATATCCACTAGTTCCCATTGATAGCTATGGCGCCATTGATGGCCTTGACCAAACCACAAGACCGGGTACGTGTCCCGACTGTGGCCGTAACGCTGCCACGCCAGTTGATGTTCGCCGACACCACCAAATACTTCGAGGTCGCGAATGTTGCGATGGCTGTTCCCGCCGAAGACGCCGAAGGGGTTAGCGCCCGCAGTCGGCACACAACACTCCGGTGGGGTCGTCCCACATGGGTTGGCATTGGCACAACCGGCGGGATTGCCGGGTTCGAGTGTGGCGGGCCCTGGTGAAAGCGCGCTTGGTGGGACGCTTTGCCCGCTTGCCTGAATTGTCAGGGCGACGACCGCCGCGCTCACAAACATCCCTCGTTGGATTGTTTTCATATTCGCCTCTTCGAGTTTACTGAGTCTCGGTGCTTGGAAGTCCTATCGGCTCGCCAAGGCCAGCGGTTCGCCGGCCCAGAATTGCACCATTTTCGTTTCTGTCCCCCGCCGCAGTCGAATTCGATACACCCCCCGGTTCTCACTGGCAGTGAAATCAAACGCCACCTTGAGTTGGGCATCCAACTGCATCGGCAACACCCGCTGCCCATCCCGCAAGGTGCCGCCATCTTCCACCATGGCCACCACTCGCTGGCCGGGATCGCCCGCGCCAAACGCCACCTCCAGCGCGACCTGTTGCCGTTCTTGAATCCGAATTACGTTAAACACCCCATGCTCATTGGAACGCTCGCGGAAAGTCTGATCCCCGACGCGAATCGTGGCGGTTGCGACCGGGTCCGGCAGGTCGGCCGCCAGCGGTTCAGTGCCGATGTGCGAAACGGAATAGGCGGCGCGTCCGGTTGGCGTCGTGCGAGCTTCCCGCGCATGGCTGTTGCCGGCGGATATTGCTGAGCCGGTCGCGACCGGGAGGTCACTCCTACGTTGGGAAGACGAAACAGGCGCGAGGTCTGTTCGACTATCGCCGGCAACAGACGGGACGCCCGCTCGACTTTCTTCTTTTGTGTTCTGTGTAGCGATCTCGGTTTGTGTCCTTCGCGGCCACAGTGCCAACGCGATCACCAACACCACTGCCACCCCACAGGGAATCAAGATTTTTCGTTTCATTTGCTGTGCTCTCCGTGGTTAATTCCAGTTCGTTACGGCCCGACGGTGATGCTGTCTACATCCGACCAGTCGCCATTGGGAAAACCTTTGTCCCAATACCGCATCCGGTACTCGCGCACTTCGGGTGTGCCGGCCACTTGCAGGGGCCGGTCATCAAGGTACGGCGATTCCGTATCCACGGCGAGGAACTGCCACTGGCCATTCGGGAACCGCCACTCGATGGTCACGCCCATGTGGCCGTTCTTCTTGAACGTGAGCAGCACCGCTTTCTGGCCGGTGCCATCCATCAGCTTCAACTTCGGATCGGGGGCGGCCAACGCGCTCGCTGAAGACGCCGAGGCGGCGGGGCCGATGATGTTGAGGTCTTGCCCAATCGTTTCCGTGTAGCCGGGACTATTCTTGATCACTTGCACAAGATCGAAGAGCCGGTTGAGCGCGCCCGGTGGGACCGGGGCCACGCCCGGCGGTAACGCGGGCAGGTTGAACACCGGCAAGACCACCGCGTCAGGCCCCGTACCGTTGAGCAACAGATCCATCGCGGCGGTCGCCGCCGGCCCAAAAGCGCGGACAGCAGTCAGCCATGGACTGAGCACATAGATCATGAAGTCGCACGATGCCACGCACGCATCCACATGCGCCGGCGGCAAACTCAAGGGCACAACCAAGGCCGGCACCTTCGTGCGGAAATTCTCCAACCACGGTACTTGGGCGCTGATGCGATTCGGGTAGTAGCGTTGACTGTTCATTCGTCCTTTCAGGGTTGGTTGGGTTTTTGCGGCCAAAATCTCCGCCGCGGTTGGGTACCGCCAGCCACGGTCATACCGGACGGCCGGATCCCCCCAGCGAGGCAGCCATGGATTTGCCATAAGTGGTTGATTGTAAATACGTCAGAAACAATACCGACCTCTTGAAAGGCTGGTCGAACACTCGGGGCGACAAGTCGCGGAAGCCGCGCGACATGTCCCCAACCGTCCGCGACAAGTCGCGGATCGGGGGCGACAGGCAAGAAACTGCGGCGGACTTGTCGTGCCACCGAGGCGACCTGTCGAAATTGGCGGGCGACCGGTCGCGAACTCCTGGGACCATGTCGCGGCTCAGGCACGACTTGTCCGTCGAACGGGGCGACCGGGCGCGCGCTGACGGGGACAAGTGCGGGAACGGCGGCGACATGTCCTCGCGCGAGGGCGACCGAGCCGAGAGTTCCCGAATTCATGGGCGCAAGACTAGCCGGTGATCTGCTCTCTGTCTGTCGGACAAAGTCGGATTTTGGTATCGTAATTTTTACGATAGCCCGCAGAGGAACAACCAGGCTGCGCTGTGCCGCAAAGCATATACCGTCAATTCGTGGGTGTCGTGCACACCGGCTTTCACCCGCATGTGTTCGAGGTGCGAATAGACCGTTGACACCGCCGTATTCAGCGCCACGGCGATGTGCCCCGGTGTGCAGCCCCGCTGCAATAAGCGGAAGACTTCCCGCTCACGATCGGTGAACTGCGCCAGTGGCGAGAGATCAGCGGCAGGCCCGGCCAGCCAGACATCCGTGAGTTTGCCAGCCACCGCGGGCGAGATATACCGGCCACCGGTCAACACAGTATGAATGGCCGTCACGAGCGAAACGACCGGTTCCTGCTTGTGGACGTAGCCCCGCGCCCCAGCGCGCAAACAGCGGGCCGCATGATCCGGATCGTCGTACGTGGTGAAGATCAACGCGAGTACTGCCGGGTATTGGGCGCGCAAATCCTTGAGCACTTCCAATCCAGAAGTAGCGCCCAGACTTAGATCAACAAGGACAAGTGTCGGCTGGGTGGCCGCAATCCCGGCCAGCGCGCTGGCCCGGTCACCGGCTTCGCCGCACACCTCCATATCCTCACGCCCGTTGAGCAATTGACCGATCCCCCAGCGCATGGTCGGATGGTCATCTATCAGAAAAATTCGCGCGCGCGCTTTCACAAGAGTCACCCAGTAAGTGGCGCAACTTTAC
>JAJVHY010000016.1:6031-128703 GCA_022072455.1 Verrucomicrobiia bacterium
TTTTCCCCCCCCCCCCCCGTGTCACGCAAGAAAAAAACAGCGCGATAACTCAATATGCGGTTCGTTGGAAGGGATCGAAACTCATCCGCTTCCCACACTCAAAATTCCCCCTGCCATCAAACACGCACAGCAATCACTCGTCGAGGCGAATGCCTAAGCGTCGCCGTTCACCGCGCGCTAGACAGATCGCAAAAACTCATTTCCGAATCCGGATTGTTGGTAGGGATCGTTGTCCCAACGAGCCGTAGTTTTCGGCGCGCTGGGGACAGCACGCCCTACCATTTCGGAAATACTTCTAGCAACTGCTCTCGTTAACGGGGTGCCGCCAGAAAGGGACGCAGACCGGCGACAACGGCGTCGGCGTATTCGCGGAAGATACTCCGGTAGGATTGGCCGGCCACGATTTTTTCGCCGTCGTAGTCGCCGAGCTGGATGCGTTGATAGACGGTTTTGTTGTTCATGTAATAGGGTTCGAGAAAGATGACGGGGCCGTTGATGAGCCGGTTGGCGGCGAGGTTGCGGGCGTAGATGTAGGCGTTCGTGCCGACACGGGTGGCACCGGCACCGGGGGCGTATTGGACGGCCGGTAGTTTTGTGGCTTGAGCGAGGGCCGTGGCAACGGATTCGGCCGCCGCCAATTCGACTGCATGGGAGCGTTCGAGGAGTTTGGCAAAGAGTCGCAATTTCTGGACGTCGTCGGTCAGTTCGCCGGGGAGATAGTTGCCGTGGACGAAGACGACGAGCCGATTATCATCCACAAGCTCGTAGCGTTCATTCCATTCGACGGCGTTGAAGTGGAGGCAAATGGTGAGGTCGGGTTCGTACCAGTCGTTGATCAGTTTGGCGCGGGCGATGATTTCGGCGCCGCGGTAGAAAAGCTGTTCGAGCAGCCGGCGCCGCGTATCACCCAGCGCCGCTTCTTTTTCGAGCGGGGAATAGGAATCGTTAACCCGGACCGGGATCATGGTCGCGTCCACTTGGTCGCGAAAATCGTCGGGCCGTTTGGTGGTGACGGGCCGGAGGTCGTCCTTGGTCATGAAGACGGTCACCCCGGCAGCCTGGAGGCGTGAGCGGAGGAGCCGGGCGACGGTTAAGTTGAGAACGGCTTCTTGCACCGGCCGGTCCTTGCCGCGGACGAAGTACCGCTCTTCCATCCGCGCCCATTCGCCGCCAATGTGGCCGGGATCGAGAACGATTTTGCGGAGAAGGGTTGCCGGCTGCGGGCGGCCGGTTGTGCCGAACCGCAGGGTAAAGAGGGTATTTGTTTTCGCCGGAGTTGAAAAAACGGTGACTGCGTTGGTGGTGTAGGTCAGGTAATTGGTCAGCGCGCCACTGGGACAATAGACAGTGGTGAGAAGCGCGTCGAACTCCGCGCGGGTGATGGTTTCTTGAAAGCGGTTCAACACCGCCCAATTGGCGTGGGCTGTGGACACCACCAGCATAGCCACGATCAGGATTCCGAGGGATCTTCCCATTCAGCCGGTTCCCACTCGAGGATCTCGTTGAGTTCGTCGAAACAGTGCCGGGACTCATCACTGAAGTAGCGGTCGACATCGAGCATTTCCAGTTCGGTTGTCAACTCGTCGGCAGTGCAATCGGTGAGGTAGCCGTGGGTCGCATTGAGCTTGCGGACGCGCGCGGACACGACGGCATCAAGGAAGTCGGAGTAGGGACTTTCGCCCTCCGGGTCAATGACCGGCAGGGCGAAGACCTCTGCAGTTTCGTCATCAGCCGGCACCAAGCGGACCTGACCTTCGGCAATTTCAGACTGCAGCGTGAAAAAAGTGAAGGCGCGCGCCCATTGTTGCTGAGTCAGTCCATATTGCCGGTATTCCACCAAAATTTCGCGGAGGTGCGCGACTTGCCGGGGGTCAAGGATGGAGGATAAGCCGGGCGGGGTACCGGTTGGCACACTGGTGGATTCGACCCACCAGTTGTAGTCGTCACCGAGACGCGCCACGATCCATTGGAGTTGGTTGCTCATGCCCAAAATCAGCTTTGAATTTGGCGGGGATTGCGGACAAAATCAATCGCAATGAGCATTCATTCTTATCAGAATAAGCAGCCACAACTGGGCCAGGGGGTCTATCGTGCCACCGGCGCGCAATTGATCGGAGACGTGACGGTGGGTGATCATTCGAGTATCTGGTTCAATACAGTATTGCGCGGGGACATCAATCGCGTCGTGATCGGGCATCATACGAATGTTCAAGATTTGGCGCTGTGTCATGTCGCGGATCATTTTGCGTGTGAGGTTGGAAATTACGTGACGGTGGGACACCGGGCGATCTTGCATGCTTGCACGGTTGGCGACGAAGTGCTCGTGGGGATGGGGGCGATTGTGATGGATGGCGTGGTCGTCGGCGCGCAGAGCATCATTGGCGCAGGCGCACTGGTGACGAAGGGAATGCAGATACCGGCTGGTTCGCTGGTTTACGGTTCGCCGGCAAAAGTCATCAGTCAACTCGGCGCGAAGGAGCGCGGGGAGATCAAAGGCTGGGCGGAAAAGTACTGTCGGGTGGCGGGAAACTATTTGGCGGCGGGTTGAGTTTTGAGGCCGGCGGTGGTGGTGTCGGTCCCCACGGTTCGCATCTGAATCTGGTCACCGGCTTCTGTCCGTGATTGGGCGATCGCCCCCACCGGCAATTCCAAGACATAAACCGCTTGCCGGACGACGCAGGTGCGATACGGGGGCAAAGCCGGCACCGCGCGCATCACATGCAGGTCGCGATCCAAGAACAGGACGTCAATGGCAAAGCGCATTCCGATTGTATGGATGCCATAGCAGCGGTCGAGCAAGAGTCCTTCTCCGGGGGCAAACGCGGCGCGGTTCAGGAGCCCGATCATTCGTTTGAAGACGGAGTTCGCAAACCGGCAGCGATCCGCGACGGTTGTTTTTTTGGTGGCATTAACCAAGACCATGAGTATGCACCGGGCGGCAGCTTATTGCATGAGCTGCTGGTAAATCGCCAGTCCCGCCGGCCCAAGAATAACAACAAACAAGGCCGGGAAGATGAAGAGCACCAATGGGAATACCATTTTGACGGGCGCTTTCATGGCCTTTTCTTGGGCGCGTTGCCGCCGGCGAACGCGCATGGAGTCAGCTTGGATACGCAGGGTGTTGGTGATGCTGCCGCCCAACCGGCTGGCGTGAACAACCGCGGTGATGAACACTTTCAGTTCATCCACACCGGTGCGGTTGCCGAGGTCTTCCAAGGCTTCCAGGCGAGGCTTCCCGAGGCGAATTTCGTTGAGGGTTTTGGAAAACTCTTCTGCCAGCGGTCCCTTGATCTTCTTCATGGTGTAGCCGACACCGGCATCGAATCCCATCCCGGCTTCGACGCTGATGGAAAGAATATCAATGGCGTAGGGTAAGGAAAGCAGGATGGCTTCCTGCCGCTCCTGGACGCGTTTGCCGAGGAAGAATTGGGGGATGATGTAGCCCGCGACGGGTGCCAAAATCAAATAGAGGAGGTTGAGTGGGTCGTTGGTTTGAATCGTGCCACCTTTGCCGCCCATCGAGATGAGGAGAAAAACAATCAAGAGGAAGCAGCCGGCGGCGCTCAACCAGCACAATCCCAGCAGGTGCGCCGCAGTGACGCGAGGATAGAGACCGGCCATGACGAGACGTTTGTGGGTACGGTCGGCGATTTCGGCCGGCGTGTATTTTCGGAACATGCCGGCGACGCTCTCACCGATCGGCAATGCAATGCGCTGAAAGAAGGGCTTACTAAGTTCCTCTTCGGTGGTTTGCTCGTCGACTTCCCGAATTTTTTCGAGCCGCTGCTCGACGGCATAGCGCGATGACCCACGGTACAAGCCGATCCCCAGCAGGATAAATGTGACGACCAATAAAATGAGGGCCAAAACAAGCATGGTTAAACCTTGATATCAATGATGCGGTAGATGATGTAACCGCCAATGCACTGCCAAATAAACGCTCCCAGCAACCACAGGACACCAAGCGGAAGTTCCACACGCGGTAGAATTTCCAATGTCGGCGGGCCAAACATCGGGGCAAAATAGTCGGGGGTGTTAAACAGGAAGATCAGAAACAAGGCGACCGGCAAGAGGCCGACGACCAAGCCGGACAAGCGCCCCTGCGCGGTCAGTACACGAATGTCGCCATGGATGCGGATGCGTTCGCGGATCGTTTCGGCCACTTTTTCCATGATTTCCGTCAGATTGCCGCCGACATCTTTTTGGATAAGGTAGGCGCTGATGACAATATCGAGGTCGGGGCTGTTGACGCGACGGCCCAAGTTAAGCAGGGCTTGGTCAACGGTCGCGCCGAGGTTGATTTCGCGGAGGGTGCGATGAAGTTCCTTGGAAATCGGATCGCTCATTTCCTTGGCCACTAATTCCAGGCCCTTGAGGAAGCCGTAACCAGAGCGCAGCGAGTTCGTCAACAACATCAACGCGTCTGCGAGTTGGGAAACAAACTTGGCACGGCGGCGGCGCTGATGAAACTTTACGGAAATTGCGGGTGTGAAATAACCCAGCCCCGCAAAGGCCAGTAGACGCAACAAGGAAATGGAGGAATTGTTGGGATCCGGCAGGAGATACATACTGATAATCACGCCCAAGCCGGCCAACACCAACCGCAAGAGTACATACTCCACAGCGCGCATGGGAACATCGGCTTGAACCAAGGAGTCTTCGATGCGTTGGAGGTAGCTGCGCCCAAAAAGACTGTTCAACGCTTTCTGGAAGCCGCTGCCCTGACGCATTTCAACCTCTGTGGCGAGCGCGGCTTCTTCCTCGATGCCGGCATACGTCTCCAAACGCTCAGCGAGGATCGCACGGTTGCGGCCAAACATCGTCGAAAGCCCATAGATAAGCAACGCCACCGTTGCCGCACCAGCGATTACGATAAACCAAATCGTATCCATGACTTACCGTGATTCTCCCGAGCGCTTGAACATTTCCGCCGGCAAATGACAGCCAGCCGAATTGAAGCGTTCCATGAATTTTGGCACCATGCCGGTGGCCTGCATGGAGCCAAGCACTTTGCCGCCTTCCCCAACCCCCTTTTGTTGGTAGGTAAACAAATCTTGTAAAACGATGACGTTGCCTTCCATCCCTTGAACTTCGCTGACATTGATCACCTTGCGGCTGCCATCACTCATGCGGCCGATTTGAACAATCAAATGCACCGCCGCGGCCACTTGTTCACGAATCGCACGCGAGGGCAGATCCATACCGGCCATCATCACCATTGTTTCCAACCGCGACAAGGCGTCGCGCGGCGTGTTGGCGTGGACCGTGGAGATCGAGCCTTCGTGGCCCGTGTTCATCGCCTGCAACATGTCCAAGGCCTCGCCGCCACGAACTTCGCCAACGATAATTCGGTCGGGACGCATCCGCAGACAGTTGCGGACGAGGTCGCGAATCTTGACTTCACCTTCGCCTTCGATGTTGGGGGGACGAGACTCCAAGCGGACGACATGTTGTTGATGCAACTTAAGTTCGGCGGCGTCCTCGACCGTTACGATGCGATCACCTTCGGGAATGAAGGACGACAAGACGTTGAGCAATGTCGTTTTTCCCGAGCCGGTACCGCCGGAGACGATGATGTTCAGCTTAACCTTCACACACGCCGCCAGAAAAGCAGCCATTTGCTGGGTTAGCGAACCAAACCCAATCAGATCTTCCACAGTGTAGGGATCAACGGAGAATTTCCGGATCGTCAACACGGGGCCATTCAGGGACAATGGTGGGATGATGGCGTTGACGCGGGAGCCATCCGGTAATCGGGCGTCCACCATCGGACTGGATTCATCGACCCGGCGCCCCAAGGGAGTGACGATCTTGTCAATGACATGCCGGATATGGTCGTTGTCACGAAATTGGATGTCAGCCAACTCGATTTTACCAAACCGCTCGCAATAGACTTGATCAGCCCGGTTGACCATGACTTCCGTCACGGTCGGGTCGCGCAACAGCGGTTCGATGGGGCCGTACCCAAGGATTTCGTCCGCCATGTCAGAGACGAGCCGGTTGCGAATTTGCCGGGGATACGGCAGGCGTTCGGCACGGAGTTTTTCATCAACCAGTTCCTCGACCCGCCGGCGCAAGAGAGCCTCGTCGCCCTTTTCCAAGAGCTTCTGGTCAATATTCTGAACCAGATAGCCAAGGATCGCATTTTTTGATTCAAGATAAAGTTGCGAACTGATTTCAGGGGTAGCGGCCATAGCCTAATGCTCCATTCCATCATTGCATGAACGAAAACCAGCGACCACCGCTGCGCTTTTTACCCGCGGCCGCAGCCGCACTCGGCGCCAAGCCTTCGGCCAAATTTTGCAGTGCGCGCGACAAGGGCCGGTTAGGACTGTTGGTTACAAACGGCTGACCGAGGTTGACCGACGAGGCAACCAAGCCCTCATCGTTCGGCAATTGGGCCAAGACGGGGAATTCGAGGATGGACTCGACTTCCCCGGCCGGGATTTCGCGCGACCCTCCCGCCCGATTCACAACTACCCGAATTTTTTCTTTCGGATAGTTGGCCGCAAGCAGGTTTTTCAAGTAAAGCTTGCCATCCCGCAACCGGGGCAAATCCATGCCCACAACCACCAAGATGACGTCGGAGTAATCCATCGCCGCCAAGGTCGATTCGAGGTTCGCATAGCCGGTATCCACAAGGGTGAATTCGTAATGTTCCCGCAAGGCTTCAAGGATGCCTTGCACCATGTAGCGCGACAGCGTCGACCCATCAAATGTCCCGGTAAGTGGTGCGGCGAGCACCGAAACACCACAGCCGTGCTTCCCCATCACACTGTCCACCACGTCATAGTCAATCCCACCAAAACCCGGCAACAAATCCCCTAGTGACCGGCGCGGCGTCATGTCCAACAACATGGCAATGTCGCCCCCCCAGAGGTTGAGATCCACAATCGCAACTTTATCGCTGCCCCCCGCCAGTGCGACAGCGAGATTCGTGGCAATGACTGTTTTTCCACAGCCACCCCGCGGCCCGGTCACCGTGATAATCTGGTGTTTCGGCCCTTCGGCGGGAGTGATGACGGATGGCGTGGCCCCCGTGCGGCGATTTTGTTTTTCCTGCAAGCGCGCCACTTTGCGAACTTCTTCGATGAGCCGGTCGGCAGCAATCGGGCGCGTCATGAATTCGCGAATGCCGGCCCGCAGCATTTTATGCCAGACTTCCTCACCTTCCGAGCCGGTAAGGATGAGGATGATGCCCACCTCCGGCATTTCGGTGGTCAATTGCTCGGCAACAGCCAAACCGTTCTGGACCGGGAGGTCTTCTTTGATCAACAAAATCCGCGGCCGCTCACGGCGCACGAGATCGGCTGCTTCGCGTCCGTCCCGGGCCTCACCGACAATTTGGAAGTCCGCTTCATTGGCGAGCATGCTCTTGAGCTTCTCGCGCTCGGACAGTTCGTTGTCTGCGATGACGATGTTGATCGTGTCGGCCATGACTTATTGGCCGGCTGGTCGAGCCGGAGTGAAGTTGCTGGTCGTTTCACTGGCTGGCGCAGCAGCGGGTTGAACAACCGGGGCCGCTGCAGCTTTCTTGGCGGGCGCCGCTGCTTTACCTTCAGACCGCGGGAAACCCAGTGTGCCGGGGTCATGCACGCCCCAGTCATAGCCCTTTTTCGGCTTTTCGAGAATCTCAAGGGTGTTCTTTTCATTCCAGTCTTTCATATAGGGCGTCTTGGAAGCATTCGCGACGTCCGCATCAACATCTTTGACAATTTCGGGAGTCATGAAGAACAAGACTTCGCGCTGAGCGGCTTGGTATTGCTTGTTACGGAAAAGCGCGCCAATGACCGGGATGTCAGCTACCCACGGAACCTTCCGGAGAAAATCTTTGTCGACATTGTTTTCGAGCAGGCCACCAATCACGATAGTTTGGCCGTCACGCACTTGGAGGGTCGTTTCTGCTTTCTTTGAACCGATGATTGGCAACCCGAGTTGGCCGGTGCCGACAATCTGGCTGACTTCGGCATGAATCACGGTGTTGATCTGGTTCTGACTGTCGGCTGTCGGCTTGATTTTCATCCGCACACCGATTTCCTTAAACTCGACGGTGAACGATTGGGGAAGCTGTTGAACAATCGGCACTTCTTGGCCGACCAGGAAGCTGGCTTCCTTACCGCTCAAAGTGGTCAAGGTTGGCTCAGACAACAAGCGCGCGTAGCTCTTCGTGACCAGCAGTTGCAGGAGCACATCCACGCCAATGTCCAAGGCCACCGGGCTGCTGGGTGTGGTGCCCGAACTCGCCGGTTGCAAAAGGCCGTGAATGATCGAACCACCACCGGCATAATCAAGTGCATATTGTACCTCCCCGCCGGCGCCAAACCACCGGAAACCGATGTTTTTGACCGCGTCGGTGTTGACTTCCGCAACCCGCGTACGAATGCGGACCTGACGCGGTTTTCGCACTTCGATGAGATTGACGACTTGCTGACCTTTGACCGCCCCGGCGATCTGCGCGGCCCGGCTCGCTTCGATTTCGTCATTGACGTAACCATCAAGGATGATGGTTTCACCAACATTGCGGACCACAATGCTCGACGACCCCACCATCTTGCGAATCAGGGAAGCTGTCTGATCGTTGCCCACTTCGATCTTGTAGATTTGCGTCGGCTTGTCCTGCCGCACAATCGTCAAGGTCGTCGTCCCGACTTTTTTGCCGATGACGCTGATTTCCTTGTCTGACAGCGCCACAACGTCAGCGACCGATGGATCGGAGATTGCCAGCTTGGCAACATTTTCGGCTGCCAAGGTGACGGCTTCGCCTGAATTCACGCGAATCGCGTTGTCAGATTGCGCGAAAACATTTGACCCCAAAAACCAAGCGACCATCACGGCCATGATGCTGGTCACCATCCCACGGCAACCCGTGGATTTATTTGTCTGGTTCATACTTTTTTCGTCCTTTCGATCGTCTGGCGTTAGGTTGGGCAGAATTGGGTTATTTGCCGATTACGGTGGAACGTTCGTCAGCCCCACGGAAAATTTTAATCTCCGTCTCTTTCGGCGTCGCGCGATTTTGCGGATTGACGAAAATGACCGGGGTCGACCGGTTGTCGGTGGCTTCGGGACCGGTGGCCTCGGGAGAAGTTGGCTCTTCACCTTGAACCGCCCCGGCAGCCAAGTCACGCGGGGTGATGCCGACCGGCTGAATAATTTCCTTATCCTTGAAGGAACGCAACGTCACGGACATTGTGCCGGAGCGTTCAGCCGCCTTGAGTAATTCCGTCTGTTCAGGTTTCACGGCCAAGGTCATGGAACTCTGCGCGCCACCACCTTTGCCACCGGCTTCGGTTTCGCCGCGATTAACGGCCAATACGAGCAAGTTCTGCAGGATAATCTTCGTCACATCCTGCTTGGTTCGCGGATCGAAATAAGTGGCAATAATGTCGACGCGATCCCCTGGTTGAACGCTGGTGCCCACAAACCGCACTTCATCACCGGCAATTGCCACAGCGCGCATGCCATCCGGAACTTTGAGAGCCAAGCCAAAACTTTGCCCAGGCGCCAGCAAACTCGTGGAGCGGACTTGATCTTTTATCGCAATATCTGTCTGCGTCGTCCGATCCAAAGCATCCTCGATCCGGAGAATCGCTGTTTCCGCAACCAGTTCTTTGGGGAATGACTCAAAGCGCACCATTTCCCGGGTAATCTTGGTGCGCGACTTGATATCCATCGCCGCCACCACGACGGGGACCCAGTTGGCTTTTTCTTTGGCCGCCATCTTATCCAACTGCTTGTAAATCAAAATAGCCGTCACGATACCCAAGACGACTGCCACTAATATGATTCCGCTTGCCCCTGGTTTTCTAGCCATTTACTCCTCCTTGATTCAACATGATGAATATCCGATCTCCAAAATAACTGCTTCTTAAAATTTCCCGCTTATAAATACCCTTAATAATGATGAGCACAATTTGGTAGATAGCAATCAGCGTACCTTCCAACCATCGGCTTGACCTGATTCCAGCCTTCATTTCAAGGACCATGAGAACAAGCTCATAATACGGTCATGGATGTGACACCGTCCAGCTAGAACTTCCTCCTTGCAATAACCATGAGTAACGACTCCACTGCATCTGCATCCCCAGCGCGCCGAGGAGGATGAAGCCTTAAACCCCACCCTCCTCGGTTACACTGGTATACGGCCGACTAGTTCAGGTTGGCATTGACGTTCGTCAACTTGTTATTGACGCTCGACCCAATACCACGAAGAACCAGAATCGCCACGACGGAGATCAGCGCGAGAATCAACGCATACTCCACCAAGCTCTGGCCCGACCGTTTCGAAAAACGGCGCAAGACTTTTTGAAAACGCTTTGTCATCTATTTCTCACCCCCTTTATCGGATACAGTTGTTAAAACTTTACCTTTGGATTCTTTCAAGCAACAAACCTATTCGCAGTTTTAATGCCATCCCTTGGTAAGACCGCTCAACAAATTCTGCTGGGCGTCAGACAATAATTCACACCTAACTATTAATAAGATACTTGCGACTAAAATGAATTTCCAAATTTCAGATCCAGCAAAACTCGAATTATGAATTCTGAGACGCAGAGTTGCCAGTCCATCTGAACATGTGTTCATGAGTTGTCCAGATACTGAACACTCTAAGCACTCTATTCACTCGCACTCGTGTCGTATGCTGACCATCCTCTCAGAAACTCAGCACTGCCGGACATGACATATAAATCAATTTTCCCGAGCGCAATCTTTTCCGACACTTCTTCCAATGATCCGAATTTAGCTGATTCCATAGCACTCAAATGCGTCGGCACAACCACAACCACCTGCCGGTACCGCCGAAAATCCACACTGCGAACAAACTCAGTTCGCCCATTACTTGTGAACATGAAATCTCGCCCTGGCGGCTTGACCATCGCCAGATCGGGATCCAATCGCAAATTCTCATACTCGGGCAAACAAGCCTGAAAATGACGAATCCCAAACAACAAATCTCCATACCAATGGCACAAAATTGTTTCTCCCGGACGAAATTGTTCACGAATCCGACTGGCCGCCTTACACAATTGTTGATCATGCTCCCGCAACTCCCGAGCTGTTCGGAGCGTCCCCCACAGAATTCCATCCCATTTTGCCGGCCACGCCCAGAACACGAAAATATTTCCCACTACCATCGCCACCAACCCCAAGATAGCCATCCTCCCCCAACGCCGGCCCACAAAGCTCGCGGCAAACAGGACCAACGCCGGTAAATAGGTAAAAACATGACCAGGAGCCTCAGTGTACCCAACCATTGTCGCCAACAAAAACACCGGCAACCCCCACCAGACCAAAAATCGCTCCGACTCCCCCCAGTGCTCGCGAAGCTGACACACCACCGCAAGACTCCCCAGTAAAACTCCATTAAACGAATAGAGCCCCGCAAAAAACATATTCCAGCCAACCGCCCCCACTCCACCGCCGAGCAATGTCTTATGCGCGTGGAAACGCCCGATACTCTCCAACGGTTTCCAATAAACCTCCCACCCACCAATCTCCGCCAACATCCACCCCACCCACCCTGCCGTCACCGCACCGCACACCGCGACGGCAGTGCCGATCTTCGCCCACCGGCAGTCCCGCGCCTGCCCCAACGTCACACCGACCAACACGGCCATTCCTGGCACCGACTGTTGCCGGATTCCTCCCATCAAACCCAGCCACGCCCCGATCAAAACCACCCACCCCCACGGCACCTCCCTCTCCCGCGCCCGCCAACAAAACAAAACCAAACTCACCACTAGCACCGCATCCACCACATACGTCAACGCCACACTGCTGTAAAACCACACCATCGGACTCGTCAACGTCAACACCCCCGCCACCATCCCGGTAACCCGCCCCCACATCGCCGTCCCCAGCAAATACATCACCCCAACCAATCCCGCTCCGCCCACGACACTCATCCACGCTAAACTCGTGTGCGGACCTCCTACAAACTCATTCACCAAGCGACCCAACATCACATATAAAAAATACCCCGGCGCATGGGGCTGACTTACCTCCACATTATAATCAGTCACCCCCAACGCAAACTCGACGCTGTCCCACAGATAGGGTTGCCGGGTCCGCGTCGATTGATAAAGTCCGATCGCCACGATAAAAAACACCGCGGCCACCACCCAATCACGTCGTTCAAACCGTTTCACCCTGATATCCATACCGCAAACTCACCTCGCCTCGCGATGTGAAAACTTGCCGGCTTGTGACGGCTTTGTCGGCGCGTTACTCTGCGCCTCCGTGAATTGGATTACCAATGCCGGCCTCGTGGTAGTGGTTCTTGCCATTGCATGGGCCAAACCCAAACTCGGCCGGCAATGGATCATCCCACTTGAACGCCTGTGGCGCAAACTCACCCACCACACCGGCTGGTCACTCCTCATTCTGGCACTCGGTGGATTCTTTCTCTGTGTCACGATCAACCTCCTCATCGGGCTCTATCCTCCGTGGGGGCACGACGCCTACGGCTACCTGCTGGCCGCTGACACATTCGCGCAAGGCCGACTCACCAATCCACCCCATCCACTCTGGCAACACTTCGAAACCTTCCACACCATTCATCAACCCACCTACGCCTCCAAATACCCGCCCCTCCAAGGGGCCATCCTCGCCCTCGGCCAAATCATCGGGCACCCGCACATCGGCGTCTGGCTGGCCACTGCCGGTGCTGCTCTTGCTGTCGTCTGGATGCTCCGCGCGTGGATACCGGCGCGCTGGGCTTGGTTGGGCGGGATGCTCGTTCTGCTCCACCCGGTCACACTCCTCTGGGGCACCTGGTACTTCGGCGGCACACTCGCCATGACGGCCGGCGCGCTGGTGATTGGCGCGTGGCGACGACTCGTGGATCACCGGCACCCCAAACCAGCCGCCGCGTGGTGGTTGGGAATCGGCATCGCCTCGCTCGCCAATTGCCGGCCTTTTGAAGGGTTGGTCCTGACACTCGCGACCGGCTGTGTCTGGGTCTGGAGTTGCCGGTGGCGCGACTTGTGGCGCACCGCGCTCGTGCTCACTCTGGCCGGCCTCTGGATGGGCTATTACAACTGGCGAATTACGGGGACGCCGGGTCGACTGCCTTACCATGTCTACGAACAACAATACGGTGTCGCCCCGCTCTTGCTTTGGGAAAAACCCCAACCGATTCCCACATACCGGCACGCGGTCATGCGCGAGTTTCATCTGGGCTGGGATTGGCACCTCTACCAAAAACAACAAACTCTGGCCGGCTGGCTGGAAGTCAGCCGGGACAAATTGCGGACGTATCTTGCCGGGGCGTTTCCAATGGACCTCTTCGGCACCCCGGTTTTGTACGCCCTCGCGCTCGCTGCCGCGATTTGCGCTGCCTGGCGCCGCGCGTGGATGCCGGCGGTGGTACTCGTCCTCATACTCTTCACCCTCGGTCTGCTGGCCAGCAGTTGGTACAACCTCCACTATGCCGCGCCCGGGTTTCCCCTCGTGGTTCTGATCGTCGTGCAAGGCCTGCGGTACCTCCGCGCCCTGCGGAAACGTGGGCGGCTCCTCGCCTTTCTGCTGATCATCAGCGCGGTCATAACGGGTGTGACTGCGGCGGGGTTGTTGGCGCGCTCGGAGCCGACCAAGTTCCAACGCGACCGGGCCGCCGTGATCGCGAAATTAAAGAAAACCGGCGGCAACCACCTCGTCATCGTCCGCTATTCGGCCACGCACAATCCTGACGATGAATGGGTCTTCAATGGCGCCGACATTGATCGCTCACCAATCATTTGGGCGCGGGAACTGGAACCGTCTGAGCTATTAAAATACTATTCTGACCGGCACATCTGGCTCTTGGAACCGGACGCCGAACCGTTCCGACTCAACTCGCTCACGAGCAACCCGCCGAGCAGCACCAATCCGTACAACGGGAAATAGTTCACCAAGACCTTCACCACCAAGTGTTGATCCAACCACGGCGACGTCATGGTCCCGGTCACATTCACCAACGCCACCGCACAGCCCACCCACAACACCCGCGGCACCGTCGGGCGCCCCCGTACGCTTTCCAGCGCCACCGCGATCGGAAAAATCAGCATCACCAAATAGTGTCCCCACGACCGGATACTCGCGATCAACATCACCAGACACAACAACGCAAACTCCACCTCCCGGTCACCGTCGCGCCACCAACAAAACGCATACACCCCGGCCAGCAAAACCAACCCCGTCGCCGATCCCAGCATCAACCAGGTCTGCTGCGTCGCCGCCAGTTGCAGGTTCATCACGAACGACGGCACCGTGTAATTAAAACTCTGATTCAGCGACTGCTCAGCTACCAACGGCAACGATTGCTGCCGGAATGAAACCCACAAATCCCAACCACTCGCCCAACTCACCCCGACAATAAACGCCCCGGTCACCATAGCCCGCTGCCACCGGCCCGGCCCGCGCCAGACAAACCACGGCAACAACACCCACGGAAAAATTTTCAACAACCCGGCCGTCGCCACCGCCACACACCCCGCCCCGGCCCAACCGCGCCGGTGCCACGCGTACCCCACCAACACCAAGGCCGCCAAAATCAACCCCACTTGGCCGTACATGAAATGCCAATAAACCGGTGCCGCCGCGAGCACACCCATCACAAAAAAGTACCGGCCCCGCCGCGACCACCGGTCCTCCAGCAGCCGGCAACTCACCGTCACCACCACCACCAACGCCAGCAAACTCAACCCCATCCACGCCGCATACGCCGCCCGCAACGGCAACCGGGCGAACGGACTGATCATCCACAAAAACGGCGGCGGATTCGGCGCGACATGCACCGGCAAGTGCTCGGAAAATTTCACCCCAAATTCGGCCGCGACCGGATCCAACACCACATACGGGTCACGCCCGGCATTAAACAAACAGCCGGCCACATAGTAATGCGCGAAATCATCCCGGTCGGCCGGCCCCAGCAACACCATCACCAACCGCACCACTGCCCAGCCGGCAATTACTGCGGCCCCCACATCGAGCAACCGATTCCGGCCCAGCCGACGCAGCCAATTCATTCGGCGTGCATATCAGACCGCCCGGCGTAGTTCGAGATTGAAGATTGCCCCCCGGCTTCCTACTCTCCCGCCCCATGGCCAAACCGCTGCACCGCTTGCTCCCCACTTTGCCGCAATGGTTCGGCCTCCTTCTCCTGCTCACGCTGACCTCCGCCGCCTGGCGCACCGCGTTGGTCGCCAGCGACGGCGACGCTTGCATGCATTGGCGCGTCGGCGAGTGGATGCTCGAAAACCGGCAACTCATCCAACACGACGACTTCTCCCACTCCCGGCAAGGCACACCGATCATCTCGAAAGAATGGCTCGCCCAACTGATCTTTGCCGGCGCGGGCCGACTGGCCGGTTTTTACGGTTTGGTTTTGGTGGCCGCCAGCGTGATCGCCCTGACGTTCGCCCTGCTCTTCCGGCAACTCCTGCGCGCCGGCAACAACCTGCTCGTGGCCGGCGGACTCACCGTGTTGGCGACATGGGCGGCGTGCAGTCATTGGTTGGCGCGCCCGCACGTGTTCAGTTTTCTGATGATGGTCTTGTGGCACGATGCCCTCCTCCGCTTGCAAGGACGGCGGCTCATCCTGACGCTCGGGCTGCTGACCGGCTTGTGGGTCAATTTGCACGGCGGTTTTCTGGCTGGCTTTCTCGTGCTCGGCGCGTACTGGCTCGGCGCCGTGCTGGAGCGCGACTGGACAAAATTCCGGTATCTGACTCTGGCCGGCGTCGTCAGCGGCGCGGCGTCCTTCATCAATCCCAGCGGCTACCGGCTGCATTTGAACAATCTGGAATTTCTCCAATCGAAATTCCTGACCGGCTGGCTCGCGGAATACGCGTCCACCGATTTTCACTCGGCCGGCGCGTTGGGATTCACCATCTGGCTGGCGGTAATCTTTTTCACACTCGTGCTCGTCCGCCCCAAATTGTCGGCAAGTTCCGGCGTGCTGTTGCTCTCGTGGATTTATTTTGCGTTGTACGCCGGGCGGAATGTGCCGTTGCTGGTGTTGTTGAGTGCGCCGGTCTTGGCCGGCGCGCTGACGCCGGTCGTGCCGGAGCGGTGGCGCGCGTTGTCGCAACGGGTTTTGGCCGTCAGCGAAGCCGGTCACGGGTGGTGGTTGGTGGCGGCGGTCGGCGTGGCGCTCGCGGTGACGCCGCACCCGATTTCGTTTCCCAAGGAAAACTGGCCGGTCGAGGCCGTGCAGTACATCCGCGACCACCCGCACCAATTCACCGGCAAGATGTTCAATCAATACATGTGGGGCGGCTACTTGCTGAAGGAATTGCCGGAGCACAAGACGTTTGTGGATGGACGGACGGATGTGTTCGGCGAGGAGCTCATCAAAGATTTTTCGGTGACGACCGGCTTGCTGCCCGGCTGGACGAATTCGTTTGTTAAATACGACATCGGCTGGGTGTTGATGCCGCAAGATCACCGGCTGAATCTAGCGCTGGCCAAGTTGCCGGAGTGGAGCTGCGTTCACTCGGATGCGACGGCAATGGTCTGGAGCAAGACACCATGAACTTGCGCCGGTTATTGTTACCCAATCTGAGCGTGACGATCTGGTTGATCTTCTTTGTCGCCCTCAATGTTTCCAACTGGCGGTTGGTGATGATCAGCGCCGACGGCGACCCGGCGCTCCACCGGCGCATCGGTGAATGGATGATTGAAAATCGCGAGGTGATCCGGACGGAACAGTTTTCGCACACCCGCTTCGGGGCCGAGTTGATCTCGAAGGAATGGTTGAGCGAAGTCATTTTCAGCGTGATGTCGCTGGCGTTTGGTTGGAACGGCGTCATCCTGCTGGCGGCATTTCTGATCGCGACCACGCTCTGGCTGTTGCACCGGCAACTGCTGGTCAATGGTGCGGAACCGCTGTTGGCGACTCTTCTCGTACTGATGACCGCGTTTGCGGCGACGACGCATTGGTTGGCGCGGCCGCATCTGGTGACGCATTTGTTGGTGGTGGTGTTCGGCTGGTTGCTGCACGATTACCGGAATGACCGTTGTTCGGCGCGGCGGTTGTGGGCCACGTTGCCGGCGTTGATGTGCTTGTGGACGAATCTGCACGGGGCGTTTTTTACCGGGTTCATTTTGATCGGGTTGTTTTTTGTCGGGGCGATTTTTGAGAAGCGCCGTGACCGGGCGGTCACCCTGGCCGGAGTGCTGACCGCGTGCTTGGCAGCATCACTGGTCAACCCGAACGGCTGGAATCTTCATCTTCAAGTGATCGGATTTCTGCGGACACCGGAGTTGTCTGGTATGGTTAACGAGTTCCGGTCGCCGAATTTTCATAGCGGTGGCGCCAAGGGATTGTTGTTTGAGTTGTTCGCGATCGCGCTGTTGCTGCTGGTCGTGCGGCCGGTGTTGGCGCCGACGGAAATCCTGTTACTCGGCGTGTGGGGGTATTTCGCGTTACATTCGGTGCGCAACGTGCCCGTCTTCGCGCTGGTGGCGGCCCCGATCCTGGCCCGTCATTACCAACCATTTTTGCGGCACCCGTTGTGGCTGCGCTTGAGTGCGCGGGCCAATAACATGCACACCACAACCGGCGGTTACGTGCTCGCCGCACTGGCCGGTATCGGATTGCTCGTGGTGGTTTCCAAGCCGAGCATCGTGGGCGGTTGGGAGACGGAGATTTTGACTAATCGCGTCCCGGTCGCCGCGCTGGAGTTTGTCCGGCAAAACCCGACCGCCGTTCAAGGCGAGATGTTCAATGAGTACGGCTGGGGCGGTTATTTGCTGTGGGCGATGCCGGAACGGAAAGTATTCATCGATGGCCGCAATGATTTTTTTGGAAAAGAACTTTGCGAGGAATTCAATACGGTGGACCGGACGAAACCCGGCTGGGAGGCCGTGTTGGAGAAATACAAAGTCGGCTGGACGCTGCTGCCGCCGAAACATCCGTTGAATGCTTTACTGTCTCTCGATACCGGCGGTTGGACGAACAACTACCACGACGAAGTTGCCGTCATTTATTCGCGCCGGTAAATGTGGTACAGCCCGACTTGTTCCTGCAACACATACCGGCCGCGCATCGCCCCCAACCATTCCGCCGCGAAGTGTCGGTAGCCGCCGGGAGATTCCATTGGAGCAGTGAGGACGATGACCGGCCACTTCCCGCGTTCGATGCCTTGCCGGATGTGGCTGTCATCGAAGCGACCGGCGCGTTGCAAGGTCAGCAGCCCACTGGCGTTCAGCAAAACCGGCTCACGGTCGCGACGTAAGGCAAGAGCGGGATCTTCAATCAACACCGCCTGATCAGGGACGCCAATCCGGTTCAGCAAATCCGTCCACGCCGCGGCTTCTTGCGCACGAACTTGGGCGCGCATTGTCAGACGCCTCCACCAATCGGCGGCGGTAGTTGCGCGGATGGTGGTCACGGCGGTCAAGAACACCAGCAACCCGCCCAGCACAATGTTCCGGCCCCGCCCGGTGCTCACCGCGAACGCCGTCAATAAACACGCCAGCGCATACGGCTCCAAAAAGTAATTATCGCCGGCCCCAGTCCCACCGGAACTTATCACCGCCCACGCCAACGCGAATCCGAAGTACCAGCGCCAGGCCGCCGGCGCGGTGGCGGCACCCCAGAAACCAGTCAACCACACAACCCCGCCGCCGAGCAGGGTCAACCAAAGAACCACTCCCAGCCGGTCAAAACTATATTGCCGCGCCAACCCCTGCACGGGATTCAGCCAAAACAAATCGCCCCAGGCGAATTGGGCGGCCATCAAGCCCAACCCCCCGACCACGATAAACCCGCCGCCGAGTTTCCCCACATTCTGCCAACGCCGGCCGGCGAGTTCCGCCGCGAGCAACGCGAGCCAGACGAGACCGCCGTTTTGTTTGTGAAACGCAGCGCCCACCGCGAGGATCGCCGCCGTCACCAACCACCCCCGCCGGTATGCCCAGAGCGCGGCCAGCGAGAATAAGATCAGCAGCGCATCTGGGCGGGCCGCGTGGGCGCTGTGAATCGAGATCGCACCAGCCAACCACAATAATCCCGCCATGGCCGCCGTGTCCCATGTTCCGCCGGCTTGCCGGAGGAGCGCCACGAGGCAAACCGCCACGCCGATCCATGCGAGATAGACATAGACCCGTGTGATGAAAATTGTTTGGTCGTCAGTGGCGGACAGCCACCGGCTCAACGTTCCCGGCACGAGGTAGAAGGCCGGCATGTATAACGCAAGCACATGTGGCGGTTGCCGGTAATCTCGATAGAGGGTTTCGCCGCGTTGCACTCGCAACATGCTGCAGAGCATCTCCGCTTCGTCGCCCATGTTGCCGCCGTTCTTGTTCAAGTCCGCCAGCAACCGGATCTGCAACAAACCCGCCGCCACCGCGGCCAGCAGGAAGACGGTCCAGAAGGTTGGTCGCCCCCAGCGCAATCAAACCTCAGCGCACGGCATCGGGGTCAATGTCGTATTTTTTGAGCTTCGCGTAGAGGGTGGTGCGGCTGATGTCGAGCATCGCGGCGGCGCGCTTGATGTTGCCACCATGTTGCCGGAGGGCGTTGAGGACGATTTGTTTTTCCGGTTCGCCAAGTTGCCCCGCCAGAGTGACCGCCGGCGTTTCCTGCACAGGGGCATCGAGAATGCGTTTTGGTAGGTCACTCCGGTCAATCAATGCCGATTTGGCGAGGACAACCGCTTGGAGGATGACGTTTTCGAGTTCCCGAACATTGCCGGGCCAGTGGTAGCCATTCAAAGTCGCGATGGCGGTGTCGGTAAAACCGCGCATGTCTTTGGAGTTTTGCCGGGCAAACCGGCGGAGAAATTCCATCGCCAACAAGGGGATGTCTTCGCTGCGGTGGCGGAGGGGGGGGAGGTCGATCTGGACAACGTTGAGGCGGTGGTAGAGGTCTTCGCGAAAGTTGCCGGCACCGATGAGTTCTTCGAGGGGTTTGTTGGTCGCGGAGACAATCCGCACGTCCACGGAGATCGGTTTGGTTCCGCCGACACGCTCGAAATTGCGGGATTGGAGCACTCGAAGGAGTTTGGCTTGGACGTTGAGGTCAATGTTGGCGACTTCGTCGAGGAAGAAGGTCCCCCCGTTGGCCCGTTCGAAACGCCCGATGTGCCGGTCGGTGGCGCCGGTAAAAGCACCTTTTTCATGACCAAACAGTTCGCTTTCGAGTAGTTCCCGCGCCAACGCGGAGCAGTCGAGGGTGACGAACGGTTTGCCATGCCGGACGCTGGCTTCGTGGACGGCGCGGGCGACGAGCTCTTTGCCAGTGCCGGTTTCGCCATGGATGAGAACGTTAGCTGTGCTGTCGGCAATAGTTTGGATGAGTTCGAAGATGTCCCGCATTCGGTCATTTTGGCTTAAAATGCCGTAAAACCCTTGCACCGGTGACGCCAAGACGCCTCGACTGCGTGGATCAGCCGGCTGAGACGAACCGACGTAGGTGCCGTGTTGCTGGATGGTGCGGCGGATTTTATCCCGGAGGGTGGAGAGCGCGACCGCTTCGTGGCATTTCTCGATGTAATCCAAAACTCCGAGTCTGGTCGCATGCACAGCTTGGCTAATGGACGGCTTGGCGGTATGGATCAAAATTCCCGATTGAGGAAACATCTGACGGAGCTGCTCCAGCAAGGCCGTGCCATCGACGCCGGGCAGATTGACCTCGGCGATGAGCAGGTCAATCGAGTGAACCTCAAGTAAGAGAAACGCGTCAGGAGCAGAGTTGGCGGAGAAAACTTCGTAGTTGTCGGGTATCAACAACTCGGAAAGCGTGAGCGTCCAAGTGGCGTCCGAGTCTATGACAAGAATTTTAGCTCTGGGCATGTGCGGTGCGCCTTGATCGGGCTACACTACATGTCAAGCAACCTGTGCGCCACAACACAACTCGCTGATTTGCAGCAGGTCCGACTTGGGGGAGTTAATAAACCGCAGGGAGAGATGTGTCAAGGATGTCAGTGCCCACTGGACACTATTGAACATGTCCTCACATCACATTCCCATGATCTCGTAACCCGAATCAACGTAGAGGACCTGTCCCGTTGTGGCAGTGGACATATCACTGGCGAGAAAGAGTCCAGCGTCACCGAGTTCCCGGCCTTCGATGTTACGTTTTAAGGGGGCGTGCTCCTCGTAGTACTTCAACATCGAGGTGAACCCGGCAATCCCGCGGGCGGCCAAAGTGTTGACGGGGCCGGCACTGATGGCGTTACAGCGGATTTTCTTCGGGCCCAAATCATAGGCGAGGTAGCGGACTGATGCTTCAAGGGCCGCCTTGGCCACACCCATGACATTATAATGAGGAATGACTTTCACTGCGCCATAATAGCTCATCGCAATGATTGATCCGCCATTCGGCATCAATGGCGCAGCCCCCCGGGCAAGAGCAACCAGAGAATACGCGCTGACATCATGAGCAACCCGGAAAGCTTCACGGCTGGTGTTGATGAAAAGGCCTTCGAGCGCATCTTTCGGGGCAAACGCGACGGAATGCAGAACGATGTCGAGTGTTCCAAAATCCTTGCCCAAACTATCAAAGACGCGAGTTATGTCTTCATCCCGCGTCACATCACAAGGATAGAGGGGAGTACCCGGTCCAAATGTCCCTGTCAGTTCTTCGACATTCTCCTTGAGACGCTCCCCTTGGTAAGTGAACGCCAGTTGTGCTCCGGCGTCCGCCAACGCCTGGGCAATCGCCCAAGCAATCGAACGTTTATTGGCGACACCAAAAACCACACCTTTTTTGCCCGCAAGTATTTTGGGACTCGATTCCATGGGCGGGATTTTGTGGGAAAGCTCACACCCAGTCAAGCGCAACCACAAAAGGTAGCTGAATTTTCGGCGGCGGTTGCGGCGACAAATGTGAGGAAACCGCTGTGCCACAACGATAAGACGATGGGTTCTGGCACAAATGATAACATAACGTTGACCCAATCCCCCACCATCCATCGCACCAAACTGTGCCCAGTCGCCCAATCGTCAGAGCCACCCCGTTCACATACAGATTTGGCCGACAGCGCCAGTCCAGCGGCCAACTTCGCCGTTGGGCATGGGCCAATTTGTGCCTACCACTTCAGCTTCACCAACTCTGGCTTCACAACTTTGCCCATCGCATTTCGCGGAAGCGACTCCATAACGGCCAACCGCGACGGCACCTTGTACGTCGCCAAGCGCTGTTTTGCCCACTCACGCAATTCGTCGAGCTGCAAATTCCCGACAATCGCCACACACACGCGCTCGCCCCACTCCGAATCGGGCACGCCAACGACCGCGCATTCCTTGATCGCGGGATGTTCGCGCAACGTCTCTTCGATCTCCAGCGCGGAAACCTTGTAACCGCCGGTCTTGATGATGTCGATCGAACTGCGCCCGAGCATCCGGTACATCCCGTTCTCGAACACCGCCACGTCGCCGGTCAGAAACCACCCATCGCAAAACGCCTTCGCCGTCGCCTCCGGTCGATTCCAGTATTCGCGGAACACCCCCGGCCCGCGCACCCAAATCTCCGCCGGTTCACCGACCAGTTTGACTTCGATGCCCGGCAACGGCGTGCCGACGTAACCCGGTCGCCGTTCGCCATGCAGTGGGTTCGAGAGAATCATGCCGGTCTCGGTCATGCCATAACGTTCGAGCAACGTGTGGCCGGTCAGTTCGCGCCAACGTTCCAACGTCGAAACCGGCAACGCAGCCGAACCGCAGACCATCAACCGAATATGACTGTAATCGCCAGCCCGCGGTTTCGCGGCCAGCCGCGTATAAATTGTCGGTACGGCCATGAAAAGCGTAAGTTCGCGTGACGCCAGCCGGTCCCAAACTTTTTCCGCATCAAACTCCGGCAGCATCTCGCAGGTTGCGCCAACCGACAACGCACAAAGCAACACATTCACAATTCCGTGGACGTGATGCAGCGGCAGCACGTGCAAAATGTGGTCGTTCGCCGTCCACTCCCACGCGGTGACGAGGCTGGCGATCTGCGCTTCGAGATTCGCGTGCGTCGTGACGACGGCCTTGGGTTTGCTCGTGGTGCCGCTCGTGTAGACCAGCATCGCCCGCCGGTCGAGTGTCAGCTCCGGCAAATTCCCCTGCCCTGTCTCGCCGGTCAGCAGAAACCGCAGCCCAAGCTTCTCCGCCAGCGGCCGCAAGCGGGTTGCGAACTGCGGATGCGCCACAACAATACTGGCTTGGGAATCGGTGAGCACATACTCCAACTCCGGCGCCGGATGATGCATGCACAACGGCACCGCTATCCCCCCGGCCCGCCAGACGCCCCATTGCGTCGCGACGTAGTGGATCCCGGACGGAATCAGAAACGCCACGCGGCCGCCGCGCAAATCGTCCGCCCCGTCAAGCAACCGACCCGCAACACCGGCCGACAATTCAAGCAACTGCCGGTACGAGAATGTTCCTTCGGGCGCAATGATTGCGCGCCGGTCGCCGGCCTGCCGCGCTCGTTCGAAAAGTGGAATCATCCGCGCATCTTATCGGACGATGAACGTTGGCGCAATGCGCCGGGTGTGGTCTGGAAATATTGCCGGAAGAGCCGACAAAGCCGGTATTCATCCCCCAACCCAACGCGCGGAGCGATTTCCTTTAACGACAAAGCGGTCGTCAGCAGCAGATCGCGGGCGGTTTGGAGACGGATATGCCGGACATCCTCCAACGGGGTGCGACCGGTCAGCGCTTTGTACCGGCGGATGAGGTGGAACTTGCTCAGGCCGGCTTTGGCGGCGAGATGATCGAGCGTAATGGAGTCGGCAAGATGTTGTCGGATGTGGGTGCGCAGTCCAGTCACTAGTGGATCATCCGGATGAGTCACGAGCCGGTTGAACTCCGTCAGAATCGCGTGGAGCAACGGTTGGCCGGGGCAGTGGACATCGCGGTCAGCCAGGAGCCAACGGGACATTTCGCCAATGCGGCCCAACGTGTCGCTGAGTTGGAGCGGCCAGTGCGCCGGCAATTCCTGCCAAGTCCAACTCATAAAGATCGTTTCGGCCGGGGCGCGGGAGTTGACCCATTCGCAATGGACAACGCCGGCGGGATACCAGAGCAGTTCACTGGCGCGGGCAGTGCGGATTTGGTCGCGAATCTCGACGTAAATCTGGCCGCGTTGAACGACGATCAACTCGTGGAACGCGTGCGAGTGATGCGCCATTTCCCAGCGGGGATCGGGGAGTAAATGGCCGACACCAAGATACCGGGCGGTGGTGAGGTTCATGGGCAATTTTCGACAAAACTAAGCAATCCGCACCATTGCCGGCAAGCCGCGAGTTGCAGTAAGTGTGCGTCACCAATGAGCACAAAAATCAAAATCGGATTTGTCGGAGTCGGGGCGATGGGGCAAGGCGCGCACTTGCGAAATTACCTGCTGGTGCCGGAGTGCGAAGTGGTCGCCCTCGCCGAAGTGAAACAGGAGCTGGCGCGCAAGGTCGCAGCCCGGTGGGGCATTGCGCATGTCTACGCGTCGCACGCCGAGATGTTGGCAAAGGAGCAGCTTGACGGCATCGTGGCGTCTCAGCCGTTTACCCGGCATGGGACGTTGATTCCCGAATTGCTGCAAGCCGGTAAGCCGGTCTTCACCGAAAAGCCGATTGCCGGGTCGGTTGAGATGGGTGAGAAAATCGTCGCCGCCACGCAGGCGAACCACACGTGGATGATGATCGGCTATCACAAGCGCTCCGATCCCGCGACGATGTACGCCAAGGCCGAGATTAACCGGCTGAAGCAGTCCGGTGAGCTGGGCAAGTTACGGTACATTCGCATCCTGATGCCGGCGGGCGACTGGGTGGCCAATGGCTTCAACCAAAACCTCGGCAGCACCGATCCCAACCCGGCACTGCAGTGGGACGCGCCGGCCAAGGACATGGACAAGGCCACGAATGATGCCTACACCGGGTTCGTGAATTATTACATTCACCAGGTGAACCTGATGCGCCACCTGCTCGGCGAGACGTGGCAGGCGACCTATGCCGACAAAGCGGGCGTCCTCCTGGCCGGTGAGAGCGCCAGCGGCGTGACTTGCACCATCGAAATGAGTCCGTACCAGACGACGATTGACTGGCAGGAGTCGGCCTTGGTTTGTTTCGAACGCGGCTGGGTGAAACTTTCGTTACCGGCGCCATTGGCATTCACGCGGCCCGGTCAGGTCGAGATTTTCCGCGACCCCGGCAAGGGCGTGACGCCGAAGACGGAAATCCCGCAACTGCCGTGGGTCCACGCGATGTGGCAGCAAGCCACGAATTTTGTCGCCGCCGTCGCCGGCAAACAGCCGACGATGTGTTCAGCCGAGGACGCATTAGCCGACATCCAACTCGCCCGCGAATACATCCGGCTCAAGACCGGTAAGTGAGAATCAGGAGACCACAACAATGCCTGTGAAATGGAAGAAGGTTTGGATCGCCGACGAAAATTACGAGTCGGCCGGGGTGTTCGACGTGAACAACGACGGCGTGCTCGACCTTGTTTCCGGCGCGTTCTGGTATCAGGGGCCGGACTTCCGCAAGAAACACAACGTCGGGCCGGTCAGCAAACACGGCGAGTACTACGACGATTTCTCGACAATCGCGCTGGATGTGAATGGCGATGGCTACCTCGATTTCATTACCGGTGGCTGGTGGGGTAACACGCTCCGCTGGCGCGAAAATCCCAAGGGCGATCCGAAAAAGGAATGGCCGGTGCATGTGATCGCCGAAGTCGGCAACGTCGAAACGACGCGGGCGTGGGATTTGGATGGCGACGGGCAGATTGAGATTGTGCCGAATACGCCGATGCGCCGGGAAGTGCGGGCATTCAAACTCGTCGCCCCCGGTAAGTTCGAGTGTCACACGTTATACACTTTCCCGGAAAAACAAGGGCAAGGTCACGGCCTCGGCTGCGGCGACATCGCCGGCAACGGACGCCACGATATTGTGCTCTGCCGGGGTTGGTTGGAAGCGCCGGCCGATCCTTGGAAGGGACAGTGGATTTGGCACGAGGAATTCCCGAAGCCGCCGTGGGGTTGGTCGGCGAGTGTGCCGATGTTGGTGGTGGATGTGAATGGTGACGGTAAGAACGAACTAATCACCGGCAACGCGCACGGGTATGGGTTGTGGTGGAGCGAGCGGCGCGATGGAACATGGATTCATCATCCGATTGATTTGGACTGCGCGCAGTACCACGATTTGCAATGGGTGGATATTGACGGGGACGGAAAACCCGAACTGGTGACCGGCAAGCGGCACCGCGCGCATTGCGGCAACGAAGCCGGTGAGTGGGATGACCTGGGGATCTATTACTTCAAGTGGACCGGGAACGGCTTCACCAAGCAGGTGATCGAGTACGGCCCCATCGGCACCGGCAAAGGCTGCGGGATTCATTTTGCCGTGGCGGATTTACGCGGGACAGGCCGGTTGGATTTGATCGCGCCCGGCAAGGGCGGGTTGTACGTGTTTTTCAACGAAGGGAAATAAGTCATGGCGAAAATCGCAATGATCGGCGCTGGTAGTTTGGTGTTCTGCAAAACGTTGATGGCGGATTTTCTCGCCACCCCCGCGCTCGCCGGTAGCGAGTATCGCTTGATGGCGTTGACCCACACGCGGCTCGACAAGATGCACGCGTTCGTGAAACGCATGATCAAGGACAACGGCATCAATGCCACCGTCACGGCGACGACCGACCGGCGCGAGGCGCTCAAAGGGGCGGATTATGTCGTGGTGATGATCCAGTCCGGCGGCGTCGAGGAATTCCGGCAGGATTACGAAATCCCACTGAAATACGGCGTGGATCAGTGCATCGGCGACACTATGGGGCCGGGCGGAATCTTCCGCGCGCTGCGGCATATCCCCAACCTGCTCGATATCGCGCGCGACATGCAGGAATTGTGTCCGAACGCGATCTTGTTCAACTACGCCAACCCGATGGCGATGTGTTGTTGGGCGCTGGGACGCGTGCCGGGGTTGCAATTCGTCGGTCTCTGTCACGGCGTCCAGACGACGATGGATTTGATCGGCAGCTTTGTCGGCCTGCCGAAGGAGGAGATAGATTTCGTCGCCGCCGGCATCAATCACATGGGCTGGTTTCTCAAGCTGGAGCACAAGGGCAAAGACCTCTACCCGACTCTGAAAAAGAACTTCGAGAAACCCGGCTACTACGTGAACGAGAAAGTCCGCGCGGAAGTGATGCGGCACTTCGGTTATTTCATGACCGAGAGCACCGGTCATCTCAGCGAATACCTCCCCTACTTCCGGAAGAATAAAAAAGCGCTCGATCTGTACTGCGACGAACCGGCCTTCGGCGGCGAGACCGGTGCGTACTACAAATACTGCGCGATGCTCGCGGAGAAATTCGCCAAGACCGATCCGCTTTCGATGGAGGCGACAAAACTCGGACCGCGGAGTGCCGAGTATTGTTCGCACATCATCGAAGCCAAAGAAACCGGCAACGTCTTCCGCCTCAACGGCAACGTCCGTAACGACGGCTACATCACCAATCTCCCGAACGGCTGCTGCGTCGAAGTCCCCATGTTCGTCGACCGGCTCGGACTGCATCCGACGGTCGTCGGCAACTTACCGGTTCAATGTGCGGCGTTAAACATGACGAACATCCTCGTCCAAGGCTTGACCGTCGAAGCCAGTTTTACCGGCGATCCGGAGTTGGTGATGAACGCCGTGGCAATGGATCCGTTGACGGCGTCCGTGCTGACGTTGAAAGAAATCCGCGACATGACGGCCGAGATGCTGCAAGCTGAGGCGAAGTACCTGCCGCAATTCGCCGGTAAGAAGCTCCGCGCAGTACCGACCATCAGCATCCCGAAGAACGTCAAGCGCGCTGAAGTCCCACTCGACCCCGCGTTGGCCATTGCCAATCGATTCGGCAAGCTCGCGTCGGCCTGATACCGCAGCGTTGAGTTTGAGCCCGCGGGCGTGATTCAGCGGGGCTTGGCAGGGATGCGCCGGGCACTCCGCAACACGCCGGGCTCCGGGTCAACCACCGTCAGAGCATCAAGCTCAATGAATAGTTCGTCCATGTTCGTCTCGTCAGACAACGCCCGGATGCCGCGCACCTCGCCGCCGGCAATTTTCCGTTGCACATTCTCGATCTGCTTCTTGTTGGGATCGAGCGACAAGAGATAAAACCGTGCCGCCGGGAAGAGGCCGCGCAACGCCAACGCTTCGAGGTCGGCCTGTTTGTAACGTTCACGCAAGCTGGTTTTGGGACTGAGCACCACCGGGCCATATTCCTTGGTGAAGATCACGACATCGTAAAAATTTTTGGGGATTCCCTTGAACTCCGCCTGCCAGTAGACCGGTTTCTTCCCGCGCTCCAACAACGCCGCAATCAAGCTGTATTCCATCCACGTGCCGGCATAATTGGCGATGGAATTCGGCGATTTACCGAGCTTGGCCGCGTGCTCGCGCCCGCGCCGGTCTGTCTCGAACACAAAATGACCGACACCCTTCTTCAAATCCGCCGGTTGCACGACCTCGTCATACAACTGCGTGGTGAGTTTGTTTTCGTTCGGTTCAATCCCCAGTTGCACCAACCACCCGGGCGCAGTCCCCGCAGTCACGACCTCCCCACCGATGAGTAAAACACCGCTGACGATGAGGATGTGGATTGCTTTCATGCCGCACATTTTCCGCCGCGCGCTTTGGATTGTCAAACCTTCCGGCCACTTCGCCAAATCAACCACGCCCCGGCACTGAACAGCACCGTGCTATACGCGAAGGCCACCGCCGTCCCGAACGCCGTCCACAACACCCCCACCACCACGCTGCTCAGAAAATCACCCACGCCGTTGACCGTCGCCAAGACCCCGAACCCCATGCCGTGATGTTCCTTGTCCACTAGCTCCGCCGCCAGCGAATCCTCCAACGCCTCCTCGGTCGCCACAAAGATCCCGGCCAACACAAACACCAGCCCCAGCACCGGCAAGTTCAGCGGTGCAAAAACCAGGATCAATCCGGTCACCGCCGCAAGCCCATACCCACCGGCCAGCACCGCGCGCTTGTCATACCGGTCCGCCAACCACCCGGCCACAAACGCAAACCCGGCATAGAGCACGTTGTGCAACACATAAAGCGACACGGCAATCGTCGCCGCCTTGCCGGCGCCGTGCAAAGGCGTGAGCTGCTGTGTCGCCAGCAAAATCAACAGCGTGTGCGCAAAATCACCGGCGCCAAATAATCCGACCGCCAGCAAGAACCGTTGAAACGATTTCGGCAACGCCGTCAGCCGCGCCCGAAACGAAATGTACTTCACATGGACGCGTTCCTGTTCCTTGACCAGACACCCAATCGCCGTCGCCGCCAGCAATCCCGGGACAAGCGTCACCAGTAACACGCGCGAGAAATTTCCGCCGAACGCCGCGAGCAACAGCGTGGCCGTGATTGGCCCGACGATCGCGCCGCACGTATCCATCATCCGCTCAAACCCAAACGCGCGCCCATACGTTGCCGGCGTCACCGCCGCCGCCAACAGCGCCTTGCGCACCGGCGTCCGCACCCCGCGCCCCAACCACGCGCCCGCCCGGCATACCAAAATGTGCCACGCCTGCGTCGCCAGTCCGATGCATGCCGTGCCGGTTGCCGTCACGAGATAGCCGGCCACCGCGATCGGTTTCCGCCGGCGCAGTTGGTCAGTAAAATACCCTGACCCCATCTTTGCAAAACTCGCCAACCCATCCGACACGCCTTCGATGATGCCGAGCCACGCCGCCGCCACGCCCATCGTCGCCAAGAACGCCGGCATCACCGCCGTCGCGATCTCATGCGACCAATCACTGAGCAACGACGCCAACCCGATCCCGAGCACCGTGCGATTGAGCCAGCGGGCCTTCATTCCGTCGTCACCTTGATCCAGCCGGACCGCACCGCGTAGACCAACGCCGAGCCGGCCACCAACGCAATGACGTAGCCATACGGCAACCCGCCGGCAATCAACCCGATCAACAACGCCATCACGAAATCGGGTTTGCTGTCGGTCAGATCCCGCACCAGAGCCAACAGCGTCAGCCCCTCAAACAACAAAATCACGCCAAGCACTGACAAGGGAAACACCTTCGTCAATGCCCCAAAGCCATCGCTGAAAAACAACCCGAGCGCCAAGTACAAGCCGCCGTAAATCACCACCGACCCGCCGGTGCGACCACCAAACGCGTAATGCCCGGCCATCCCGCCTGACCCGTGACAGACCGGGACACCGCCGAACCACGGAGCGACGAGATTCATCAGCGAATACGTCAACCCGATCCGCCGCACGGACAGCGGTTGGTCCGGGAAGAAATCGTGCGCGACTTGCCGGGTCGCGAGAATCGAGTTGCCGAGCGACAGCGGAATTTGCGGTAACGCGAGCACGAGAAAACCGGTCACAATGTCCGGCCACTCCGGCACGCGCCATTGCGGCAGATGCACCGCAACCGCCGGCAACGCGGTGATCTCATTCCAGCGAAACACAACCGCATAACCGATGCCGAGCGCAATCAACGCCAACGCCGCCGGCAATTTGTGGTTCCCGAGCAACACAACGGCGATGACAAACCCGATCCCCGCCAGCGCATAACTGACCGGGCCGTCACTCGGGATGTATTGGCGCAAGGCAAGTTGGACGAGTTGCACGCCGAGGCCGAACTGGATGCCGCGCACAACGGTTTTCGGAATCACCCGCGCCAACCAATCGAGCGCCCGCGTCGCCGTCAGCACAAGCATCACCACGCCGATGGCCAACCCGGCACCGTAAATGACATTGCCGGTCAACTTCTGTGATATGACCAACACCGCGACCGCCTTCAATGGCTGCACCGGCATTGGCAGCCGGTACGTCAGCGCCGTCAGCACCTGCATCGCGCCGAACATGAACAGCACGCTCGCCGGATCCAACCCACTGGCGAGAATCATCCCGACGAGCAACGGAAAATCCGTCCCAATGTCGCCCAGCGCCCCCGCCCACTCGTGCCGGTTAAAGCGTAGGGGAAATTTCATCACGCCCGATCACAACTTCGCCGGGTTGCCAGCGTATTTGATGACGTGAACTTTTTCCAGTGTGACCAGGCCATCGCGAACCATCTCGTCGAGTTCGGGGAGGAAGGCGGCGATTTTTTCTTCCTTGTCCACGATCTCGATGAGTACCGGCAGGTCCTCGCTGAGGCGGAGAATTTTTGCGGTGTGCAAATGGGAATGCGCGCCGAACCCCATCGAGCCGCGCCAGACAGTTGCGCCGGCGAGACTACGTTCGCGCGCTTTGAGGACGATGGCCTCGTAGAGCGGCGTGTGCTGCCATTTGTCGAGTTCGCCGATGTAAATGCGCAACAAGGTGCCTTCGCCTTCGAGTTTCATGAGGTGCCTCCGTGAAGTAAGCGGCCGCAGACCACGCCGAGATAGACGCCCAGCAAACACAGCACATTCGTGCCGATGACATTCACCGCAACGGCCAACCATTCGCCGTCCCGTGCCAAGTCGAAGGTTTGCAGGCTGAAACTGGAAAAAGTCGTGTAGCCCCCACAAAAGCCAACCATCAGAAACAACCGCCATTCCGGCCGCAACGCCAGCGGGGCCAGCAGACCAATCAGAAAACAACCGGAAAAGTTGACGACCAATGTACCAAGGGGAAACGTCGGCATCCGCTGGGCGACCAACCCGTTTAACCCATACCGGGCGACCGTGCCCAAGGCCCCGCCAAGCGCCAGCAACAATAACCGTTTGGTCAATTCCATCCGCACCGATGAAAACACGATTAGCGGTAGAGTAAAGGCATTTTCACGGAGCGCTGACGACGATGCGATAGAAACGCTTGGCCGCTGTAAACCCACCGGGGTCAGTGAACGTCAGCACTCCGCAATCACCGCCCTGCACCGCGCCAACCGGCGTCCAGACCGTTCCGGTCAGGTCGCCGATATACTCCAGCCGGTAGTTCAATCCAAACGTCCCGCGGACGCGCACCACCGCATCGTTGCCGGCGCGTTCGATCGCCAGGATCGGTGGCGCGCTCGGGGGCGCACCGGCGTGCGGCTGAATCGTGATCGTCGCGGTGCCGACACCCCCGTCGTCATCGGTCACGGTCACGACGACGACCTGCGGCGTGTTGTCGCCATACTGCGTCCCGATGGTGAACGTCTTGTCAGCGTTCAACGTCAGCGCTTGCGGGCCGGTGCCGTAATCCACCGTCGCCGCCCACGTGTCCGCGCCGGGATCGGTGAAGCTGCCCGTCAGACAGAACCCATTGCCGGCATTGCGGACGATGTTCGTCGCGATCTGAATCGCCGGCGCGAGGTTCGTGACCGTGACCGTCAATGAATCGTTACCGGTCGTGCCGCCATCGCTGACGCTGACCGCCACTGCGTACACGCCGTCATCCGCATACATCCGCGACAACGCAAATGTCTTATTTGTCATCAAACTCAATGCCTGCGTCCCGGCGCCGTCGCCGTAATTCACCGTGGCCGTCCACGTGTTCAAGTCCGGGTCCACAAATGAGCCGTTACCGGTGAACGTGCTGCCCTCGGCGATCGTCGCATTGGGTCCAGCGTCCACCTGCGGCGTCGAGCCGGTAATCTGGAGCGTGAGCGTGACCGGACCGAACAACGGGTTACCGGCGAGGTCGGTGAAGGTGCCCGGTTGCACGGTGAACTCATACGTCCCGGCCAAGCCGGTCGGGCCGGTCAGATTGCTCACCCGGTAGCTGTTGCCGCCGAGTGGCGTGACAGGGAAGTCGCCGCTGACCGGGCTGCCGTCGCGGGTGAGTGTGACCGGTATCGTGCCGGTAACAGATTCCGAAACCGTAAAATCAATCGCACTGACCGGCGTGGCGCGCGGATTTGGCGCGATGGGCACGATGCTGGCCGTCGGTTGCGTTTCATCAATGAAGATGTCGAGGAACGCCTCGGGCGACACATTGCCGGCGGCGTCCACGGCGCGGGCGCGGAGTTTGTGGCTGCCCGGTGCGGCCAATGTGAACGGCGCGCCGCTTTCGCCGAGATCGGAGCCGGTGGTGACGTTGAAAACGCGGACGGGGACGTTGGCGCTGAACGTCAGGTCGCGCGTGTTCGTGAGGGCGTCGGTGCCGGAAACGCCGCGGTCGGGCGCGATGGCGAGATTCGTCGGCGTGGCCGGGGCGGTTGTGTCCATGGTCCACGTCCGCGCGACGGTGCCGGTGCCGGGGTTGCCGGCGAGGTCGGTGAGGCCGGCGCCGTAAACGGTGAGTGCGTATTCGCCTTCGGTGCCGCTGACCCAGTTGAAGTTTGCGATTCGGTACGTCGTCGGCGTGAGCGGCGTGATGATGAATGTGGCGGCAACCGGGTTGCCGTCGCGCGTGAGGGTGACCGGGATTGTGCCGGTGACTGGCTCCGAGAACGTCACGTCGAGCGACGGGACGACGATGTTGCGCGGGCTGTTGACCGGGCTGAGGGCGACCGGCTGCGGCGGGGTGAGGTCAAGCGTCCACGTTCTCGTCAGCGAACCGAGACCGGCTTGGAAATCGGTGTCCTCAACGCCGGTGGCGAACACGGTGAGCGCGTAGTTGCCGGCGACGGTGGTGAGATTGCTCAGGCTGAGGGCAAACGTCGTTTCCGATACCGGTGTGATGGTGAACGCGCCGGCGACAGGGTTGCCGTCGCGCGTGAGCAACACATCGTTCGTGCCGAAACTGCCGGGGAGGATTGGTTTAGTGAAGACGACCGGCACCTCGACGACCGGGAAGGTGATCGGGCCGATGCTGGCGACGACCGCAACGGCGTCGCCCTTGGCCCATTCGAGGCTGAGACTGTTGGCGACCGGATTGCCGCCGAAATCTTCGATGCCGTCGCCAGTGACAGTCAGCGTGTAATTTCCATCTGGAGTCGCGAAGCCGGTCAGCCCGTTGATCCGGTAGGTGGTATTCGAGAGCAACGCAATGGTGACACTGCCATCCAGTGTGTTGGTGGTGCCGTTGCGCGTGAGCGTGAGGTCGTTGAAATCGAATGTCGCGAGATCAATCGGTTCCGAGAACGTCACATCCGCGAGGCCGGTAATCTCCAGCATCGTCGGCGCGACTGAATCTTCCACCCGGTAATGCAGCGTGTAACTGCCGGTCCCGTTGTGGTCGAACAAATGGAACAACCATTCGCGCACCGCACCCGTGCCGGCACTCGGGAAACTCCGGTCGGTCGTCCACGCATTGAGCCCGACGAGAATTTCTTTCGCGTCGGAACGCACCACGCGATGCAGCCGGTAGCCAACGCCGGGATCGGGAATCGTGAGGTAACTCCAGCCGCTCGGCTGTGTCGCGGTCAACGTCATGCTCAACGCACCGGGCGAAGCTGAGCCGGTGGCTTCGTTCACGACGGCAACGGTGCCGTCGCTCATGTGGACCGCGCCGGCCACCAGAAAATCCGGCAAGGCATCGTCGCCAACCCGGTCAGCTTGCACTTGGTGGATGAGTTCGTGAATCTCGACGCTGTCAATGAGCGAAGTCTGGTCGCCGCCGAGGTCGTCGGAATGCGCGAACGTCGCAGTGTATTCGAGGAACTTGCCCTGGAGCGTCAAGGTGAGTTGCCAACTGCCGACTTGTGACGTGCCGGGGGCGATGTCGCCGAGGTTGACGGTGAGCGAGGGGTCGACGGCATTCGTGCCGACGGTGGTGCCGATGATCTGGAAATCAATGAGCAAACCTTTTTCGTTTTCGATTATCTCCGGTTGCGCGGAGGTGATGGTGAGATTGCGAGCAGCGCCCGCGCCGGTGTTTTTCACGAGCAGCCCGAGCGTGAACGGCTCGGTCGGTTCGACTTCGCTGGTGAACGGGTCGTCGCTGTAGACGTCGCGTTGCTGGAAGTAGACGAGTTGCAGGCGGGCATCGGGGTAGACTTTGATCGTGGCGCCGAGCAATGGCACGAC
Organism: Verrucomicrobiia bacterium; assembly: GCA_022072455.1. Classification (GTDB taxonomy): domain Bacteria; phylum Verrucomicrobiota; class Verrucomicrobiia; order Palsa-1439; family Palsa-1439; genus CAINDI01. The sequence continues at coordinate 40,825 of JAJVHY010000016.1, forward strand.
GACTTCGTCGCCGCCGTCGAAGTAGCGGAGCGTGCCGCCGATGGTGTAGGTGCGGGGCTGGTCGGGCGCGGCGTCCTTCGTCGGGATGAAGAGGTAGCGCGCAGAGCCGCTGAGGCCGGGGTTGAGCGTGCCGGTGCCGGTCACATCGCCGAGTCCGGTGACGACAGGCGGGGTGAAGAAGAATTTATCGCTGGCCGGTTCGCCGGCCGCGTCGCGGAAATCGAGTGTGACTTGCAGTCCCGTGAGCGCATCGGCCCCGTTGTTCTCCAACTCAAACGCGCCTTGGAACGCGGTGCGCGTGGTGACCGCTTCCTGTTCGAGCCGGATGCGGACGCGGGCGCAGACGCCGGCCGTGGTCGAGTTGAGTGTCTGCAAATCGCCGGCGGTGGCGATGGCGTCGGCGAAGCGCTTGGTGGCCGGCAACGCGACCAGGTTTTGGCCGGTCACTTCACTGCAATTGCGGTTGCGGAGAAAATCCGGGCCGGTGATGTCGATCGGCACGCCCCAAACAATGTTCCAGCCGGAACCGAACCCGTAGCCGCTGGTGATGAAGTTGTACGCGGAATAACCACCACCGCACAGCCCGCAGCCGCCCGGCACCCGACTCGCGCCATAGGCGAGGATGCGTTGGCCAATGGCCTCGAAGACCGGCTGGAGCAGATCGCACAAACAACCGAGGCTGTCACCGAGCGCGTCTTTCGCGCCGGCCAAGGCACCACCCGCGCCGCCGGTCAGGCCGCCGACGATGGTCTGGCAGCCGGTCTTGAGCGCGGCTTCCTGGCAAGGCGACAATTCCGCGCCGGTACACTGGAGCAATGCGTCGAGCGCATCGCAGCCGGCTTCAACAAGGTTGCCGCGATTTTCGAGCGCGGATTCGCCGGCTTCCTTCAGCGAATCGAGACAATCCTTCGTAGCTTGCGCGGTGCAGAGCGGCCGGAAATCGGCTTGGCGTTGCTGCATCACGTCGTTGCCACCGCACCGGTAGTAATAGAGGACGCCGACCGGCAAGCCGGGGGCGCAGTCGGGACCTTCGAGTTCGCAGGATTGCGGGGCGGGCTCTTCATCGAGCGTCACCAACCGCTTGTCCATCACGCTCGCCGCGGCCTGCATTTCGCCCACCAGCCGGCGGCGAATCAGAATCGGGACGCTGACCGTGCTCCGGGCCGGAATCAAACCGATGTCGCGCGTCAAGGGCGTCACCACATACCGGTCGTTGCTGGGGATGACGACTTCGACGCCGTTGGCGGCGATCAAGCCTTCGTTGCGGAGGCGGAGTTCCATCTGCGTTTCTTCGCCGGGAATGACGAGTGGAATCTGGAACGGATTTTCGACGATGACATTCGGCACCGGCACTTCGGTTTCAAAAACTGATTCGAGGACGATGGTGTACTTGTCCTCCAAATCGACCGGCACCACTGACCAGCGATACGTGACAAGTTGCCGGGAGATGAAGATTTCGGTGACATTCGTGATGCCAGGAACGATCCGGTAGAGCCGGCGGCCGGTCTGATGGCGGTCGGCGTTGACATCGATCGTGTAATCACCAGCCGTGATGTTGGGCAGGAAGACCGTGCCGTTCGTGCCGGTTACGCCGGACGCGATGGGTGCGCCATCGAGCGCGTCGCGGACAGTGACGGTCGCGTTGCTGACGAGCGGGGCACCGGCGACGTAGAACGTGTATTCGTCCGTGACCGACAAAAGCAGATCCCCGACGGCCTGCGACATGGCGCGAAACTGGAACGGTACGCTGACCCCGGTCAGCGCGCCGCCGATGGACAGGCTGCCGGGATACAACGCGAGCGGCAGATCTGCCGGTGGGTTCAGTAACAACGTCACGATGGTTTCCGCGCCCGGTAGGAGCGACGGAATCGTTCGCGACGAAACGAGCGACAACCACGAATACACCGGCAAGTTCACGGTCAGCTCGCCGCTGGGCGCGCCGCCGTTGTTGCGGAGGGTGAATTGAACCTGCGCTTGTTGGCCCGGGATCATGCCGCGTTCGAGGAAGGCGGGCGTGGCCGCGAGTTGCGCGGCGGCGGGAACGACGGTGACGTTGAGCGGAATAACGACCACCGCGCCTTCCGTCGAAGTGACGCGGAAGAAGATCTGCGTACCCAGCGCGCTTGTGGCTGTGGTTTCGAGTGTGTACGTGAACGCCGCCGTCGAGCCGGCCGCGATGCTGGCGGGGCCGGTAAGGTTCGCGGTGAGCATAGCCGGGGCGTTGGACGTGGTAACGGCGATACCGGTGAGTGAGCGTTCGCTGAGATTGTTCAATTCAATCGTGCCGGTCACTGGCGTGCCGGTCGCAACGCGGAGCGTGAGATTATCGGGCGTGGCGGTGAAGCCGATGAGTTCAAACGAATCTTGCACCGTGTCGGCGGCAACTTTCGGGTGGTCGGCGGCGAGGTCGTAGTCACCGGCTTCATTGCCGAGCGGCTGGAACGTCGTGGCGAAATTACCGGTGGCGTCGGTGGTCACGGTCATCACCCGGCGCGTGCCGCGGACGAGGACGCGGACGGTGACCGGGACATTCGGGACGAGGTTGGTGGTGGCGGGGATGTACGCGGTGCCGGTCAGCGGAATCGCCGTGCCTTTGCCGGCGACGTTGACGGTGGTGGCGACGGTGGCGCGGTAGGCGGGGTCAACGATGATCGTCAGCGCACCGACACCGATGTTGTTCAACTCGGCACCCTCGTCAACGGCGTTGCCGGCGTCGGTGGTGACGATGAGCCAGTATTCGCCCGGCGTCTCCGGCAGCATGATCGTCGGGGATTGCGTGTACGCCTCGCCAATGGCCAGCGCCGGGGAGTTGGTGAACGTGGCGACGAGGGTAGCGCTGCCGTCGAACTGATTGTTGCGCGAGAGGTAAACGCGATCCACCCACGGGCCAGACGCGGGGCCGCGGCCGGCGTTGGTGACGGTCCAATTGATCGGTGCGGTGCCGCCGGTGGTGCCGTTCGGGGTGATGGTGATGGCGGACAACTGCAAATCCGGCAGGTCAATGTCGGTGACGCTCAACCCGCGCGCGGCGCCGGCATAGTCGGGTGCGCTGGCCGTGATCGTAACATGTTGGACGCCGTCGGGGGTGACATCGGTGACGCCGATGATCGAGAAATTTGTCGTCGTCTGGTTCGCGGCAATGGTGACGGTGGCCGGGACGGCAACCTGACCGGGTTGACTGCTCGCGAGAGTGACGAGGAGGCTGGCGTTGGTGGTGACGTTGCGGGTGACAGTGGCGGTATTGGTTTCGCCTTCAGCGACGACGGCGGGGAATTGGAGCGCCAGAGTCGGTCCGTCGTTGTCGAGGACTTCGAGCGGCGCGTTGGTCTGGCCGGCAAGGAGTTGCTGGCCGGAATTGCTGAGCGGAATGGCGGTGAGCGTGACGGTGCGCGGTCCGTTGACGAGGTTGTCGTCGCGGACGAGGACGTTGAAGGAGACACTGGCTTCGTTGGCCGGGATTTCAACTTGCGCCGGGATAGTGATGGCGGTCGTGTCGCTGTTGCGAAGGGTGACCGGCAGCAACGCTGTGCCGGGAGCGCCGCGACTGACGGTGGCAACCGTGGCGGGGGTACCGGCGCTTTCGCTGACGACGGTGTCGGCCAGCGTGAGTGTGAGTTGCGGCACGTCGTTGTCACCGACCTCGGCCGGGACGGAGGCTGGAGTAAAACCGGTGGCGGCGGCGGTCAGCGTGACGTTGAGCGAGCCGTCCACGATGTCGTTGTCGACGACGGTAACGGGGACGTTGGTGGATTGAGAGTTGGCGGGGACGATGATGGAGGCCGGGATGGTGAGTTTCGCGGGGTTGCCGGATTGGAGGGTGACGGTGAGCGGGTTGGCGAGTTGGGCGTTGCGGGTGACGGTGAGTGTGGCGGCGGGGTTCGAGTTGGATTCGTTGAGGGAGGCGTTCGAGATGGCGAGTTGGAGTGTGGGCGTGTCGTCGTCGGCAATGGTGAGCAGCGCACTGCCGGGAGCTTGGCCGGCGGCCGACGCGGTGATGTTGGCGAGGCGCGAGCCGGTGACAAGCGTGTCAGGGACGCCGGTAATCGTGAAGGTGGCGCTGGTTTGATTGGAGAGAATCGTCACGTCGGCCGGAACGGTCGCGGCGGCGGTGTTGCTGCTGGTGAGGGTGACGAAGAGTGCGCCGGTGGTGTCGCCGTTGCGGGTGACAGTGGCGGAGCCGGTACCGGCTTCGCCGATAGTGGCCGGAGAGAGCGCGACGGTGAGGGCGGTCGGGATGTTGAGCGGCGCGGTGGCGAGGCCGGTATTGTTGGCTTCGCTCAGTTCGAAGACGGAGTTGCCGACGTCGGTCTTGATCAGGAAATACCGGTCACCGCTGCCGGTCAACGGGAGGGTGATTTGTTCGGAGCGATTAGCGGTGGCACCGGCGGCGAGCGGGGTGTTGTAGTTGAATGTGGCGAGGTAGACGCCGTTGGAGAAGAAGATTTGTTCGGTCCACGCGTTGGTGGCAGTGGCGTTGCCTTGATTTTTCGTCGTCCAAGAAACGGTGACGGTCTGCCCCGGCAATCCGCTGGCGGGGGCGGTGATGTTGGTGACGATGAGGTCGGGATACGCGGCGAGCGTGCTGGTGATGATGTTGGTGGCGGAGTTGTTGGAGTTCGTGAGTTCGAAGATCTGATTGTAGAAGTCGGCGGTGAGGGCGATTTCAATATGGCCGGTGCCGAGGTTGCCGTCGGGGAGTTTATAGATGTATTGCCGGGCGGAGGATTGGCCGGCGGCGATGATATTGGTGTTTAGGACGGTGGTGCTGAGGAGGAGATTGGTGGTGGTGAGATTGCGGATGATGAGGTGGTCTTGGAACGCGCCGGTGGTGGGCGCATCGCCGGCATTGGTGTCGTTCCAGTTGATGGTGATGTTTTGGCCGGAGAATGGCGTTGGCTCGGCGACATTGAGGCCGGTGATTTGGAGGTCGGGATACGGGGCGAGTGTGACGGCGGCAATGACGCCGTTGGAGTTGTTTAGTTCCGCGGTGCCACCGGCGTTGCCTTCGGGGACGGAATTGTTGATGTCGGCGGTGACAGTGAAACGAACGTCGCCGACGGCGTCGGTGCCGTCGGGGAGGCTGAAGGTGTATTGCCGGGCGGCGAGAGCGCCGCTGACGATGGAGCCGGAATTGTAGATAAGGTTGGCGGTGTAGAGGGTTTGGGTGGTGTTGGTGTTGACGGCGGTGATGCGGTCGCTCCAGGTGCCGCCGGCGTCGCCGGTGCCGGTGTTGCGGGTGTTCCATTGCAGGGTAACACTTGCGCCGGAACGAAGGGAGGGATTACCGGTGACGACGAGATTGGTGACTTGGAGGTCGGGCAGGGTCGTGTTGAAACTTTGGGCGGTGATCCGGTAGGTGGTGGCGAGGTATTGCGGGTTCCAGTTGATGGCCGCCGGCAAGTCGGTCGTGGCATAGGTGTCGGCGAGCGAGCCGTAACTGATGAGGTTGAAGAAGTTGCCGGGCGTGGGCAGGTAGCCGTCGTAAAGTTCCACGATCAGCGGCCCGGCCAACGGCGAGGGGCCGGTGAAAGAGACGCGGCCATAATTGCCGGAACTGTTGATGCGGAGCCGGGTCGCGCCGCCGGTTTGGGTGTAAGCGCCGGAAAAATCCAGGATGCCGGTTTGTGAATCGAGCGTGCCGGTATTGGTGACAGACCAACCAATCGTGGTGGTGCTGATGCCGGCGCTTTTGCGAAGTGTGCCGGCATTCGTGAATTGGTTGGTACCGTGCCCGTTCTGCAGCGAGGTGTTGGCTATGCTATTCCAGAGGCCGGCATTGTGGATCTGGGCGTTGCCGTAGCCGACGATCGCGCCGCTGGACCAGACGACGGCGCCAAGGTTGGTGAGGGAGCCGCCGGCGTTGCGGAGGTTGTTGTTGTAGCCGAGCGAGACGCTACCGCCGATGGTGAGGGTGCCGCCGGGCGCGACGGTCACGCCGCCGAGGATGTCGCCGCCGGTCAACGTCGCCGCCCCACCGCTTTGGACCGTGAGTGTTTGGTTGGAGCGCAGAGTTGTGATGGCAAAGGTGGACGCGCCGTTGAGTGCGCTGGCGCCGTTGAATTCGTTGATCTGGAAATTACCGGCGGAGGTGGTGAGCGTGCCGGTGGTGGTGAAAAACCAGCCGAGCGTGGCGGTGCTGACGCCGGCGGTTTTGGTCAAGGTGCCGACATTGGTGAAATAATTGGTGCCATCGCTGTTGCTGAGGTTGAGGTTGGCGGCGATTTGCCAAAGCCCGGCGTTGTGGATGCGGGCGTTGCCGAACCCTTGGATCAAGCCGGAGTTCCAGACCACGGTGCCGAGGTTGGTGAGGGAGCCGCCGGCGTTGCGGAGGTTGTTGTTGTAGCCGAGTGAGACGCTGCCGCCGATGGTGAGGGTGCCGCCAGACGCGACAGTGAATCCGCCGAGCAGGTCGCCACTGATCCAGGTGACGGACGCGCCATTGGCAATGGTGGCGGTGGCGTTGGATCGGGTGGTGGCAAGCCCGAAGGTGAAGGCGCCGTTGAGCGTGCTGGCGCCGTTGAATTCGTTGATCTGGAAATTACCGACGGAGGTGGTGAGCGTGCCGGTGGTGGTGAAAAACCAGCCGAGCGTGGCGGTGCTGACGCCGGCAGTTTTAGTCAAGGTGCCGACGTTGGTGAAATAATTGGTGCCGTCGCTGTTGCTGAGGTTGAGGTTGGCGGCGATTTGCCAGAGCCCGGCGTTGTGGATGCGGGCGTTGCCGAACCCTTGGATCAAGCCGGAGTTCCAGACCACGGTGCCGAGGTTGGTGAGGGAGCCGCCGGCGTTGCGGAGGTTGTTGTTGTAGCCGAGCGAGACGCTGCCGCCGATGGTGAGGGTGGCGTTGTCGGACACGAGCAGGGTGCCGAGGACGTCGCCCGAGTTCCAGGCGAGCGTAGCGCCACTGGCGACGGTGACGGTGCTGTTGGAGTTGAGCGGGTTGAAATCGATGGTGCAAGTTCCGTTGAGCGTGCTGTTGTTTGTCCAGCTTCCGATGGAGAAGGCGCCGGTGGGAGTGTTGATTGTCCCGGTATTTTGAAACCGCCATTGAATGGAGCTCGTGCCCGTGCCGCTGGTTTTAGTGAGCGTGCCGACGTTGGTGAAATAATTGGTACCATCCACGAGGGACATGGTGTGACTCCCCGCCACTTCCCACAGACCGACATTGTGCAGCCGGGCATTGCCGTAGCCTTGGATAAAGCCGGAGTTCCAGACCACGGTGCCGAAGTTGGTGACCGAGCCACCGCCGTGGCGGAGGTTGTTGTTGTAGCCGAGTGTGACGCTGCCGTTGATCGTCAGCGTGCCGCCGGGCGCGATGGTGAGCGTGTTCAACAGGTCGGTGCCCGTCCAGGTGGCGGTCGCATTGCTGGCGATCAGCACGGCAGCTTTCAATGCGCCGCCGGGCAGGAGCAACGCGCCGTTGTTGGTGATGACGCACGGGACCGCGGAGCTCAACGTGCTGCTGGAAACAGAGAAAGTCTGGACACCACTGCCGCCGCCAACGGTGAGGCTGTTGATGGTGGCGCTGGTGTTGAGGGTAACGGTGTAGGTGCCGGCCAAGGCGATCTGCACATCGTCACCGGGGCCGGGGACGGCGGCCGGACTCCAGTTGGTGGCGGTGTTCCAGTTACCACCGGCGGGATTGTTCCACGCAATGGTGTCGGCAAAAGCCGGCCCTGACGAAAAGGAGAAAACGCCCCAAACCAAAAAAAGAAATCGCCACATCCAATACTCGCCCATGAAGCACAACCCTTTCTCGACTGAGCGCCACCAATGGTTTCTGCGACCCGCGCTCTGGATTGAAACTACTGCATAACTACGGGGTGGGTCAATTTTGGTTTTGTGACGATTTTGACCTTGGCAGGTTTCATCTGGTATCTTCGCAGGAATGCTCGAACGCATCAGCGCGGGACGCACCGATTTGGTGTTTGACTACATTGCCGCCGGTCACCCCGCGACTGCGACGGACAATACCGGCTGTTCGCTCATCAAATGGTGCGCGTACTACGGCGATGTCAGCGCTATCCGTTTTCTGCTCGCGAACGGCGAATCGCTCCGGTTGCTTGGTGACAATCTCGATCTCAATGGCGCGGCGTTTCATGGCCATTGGCGGCTCTGTCAGTTCCTTATCGAGAGTGGCGCGGACGCCAATCACCCGTTGCCGGATACGGGCGAGACGCCGTTGCACGCGGCACTGTGCAAGGCCAACAGTCTCCCCCATCATCTCGTGATCAAAGTCTTGTTGGCCGCTGGCGCGAATCCGAACTGCGCCACCAAGCCCGGGGTTGAAACCGGCAGCTTCATGCGCGACTGCCGGACGAAAGGCGAAACCCCGCTCCATCGCGCCGCCGCTTTTGCGTTGGAAGAAACCATTCAACTCCTCCTCGCTGCCGGCGCGCGGCGCGATGTCAAAGACGTCAACGGCGATTCTCCGCTGACGTGGGCCAGTTGGCATTTGCGGCCGGCAGCCGTTCTCCGGCAACTGTGCTACGGCGACTTCCACATCCACCCGAACTACGCCGGCATGGAAACCAATCTGCTCGGTCAGCCGTAACTTTGACCCGTCTGCGCTTTCTGCTATCCTTCACTCGCCATGCCCAACCCCGGCACCATCCACATCGAAGAAACCGCGACCGACGCGGCGCTCGATCAACCGTGGAATGTCATTGTCCACAACGACCCCATCAATCTCATGAGCTACGTCACGCTGGTGTTCATGCGCGTGTTCGGTTACCCGCGCGAACGCGCTGAGCGCCACATGCTCGAAGTCCATCAGAAAGGCCGGTCGCTGGTCTGGTCCGGTGGCCGCGAACAAGCCGAACACTACGTCCACCAATTGCACAGCTACCAACTCCTCGCCCAGATGGAGCAAGCCTCGTGATTCATCTGCGTGTTCAACCGGACGGCCCGAAAAACCTCCGCATCACCGGTATTGACCCGGTCGTGCTCGACAGTCTCTTCGCCTTGCCGGAAATCCTCGAACTCCGCGACAAACCGGCCGCGCGCGACCGTCTCTTGCCGGTGCCGACGGCGGACAACGAAGCCCTCAACGCCGATTGGCAACAAAACGTCACGCCCGACCTCCGGCATCTGTTCGTCACCGCCAGCGAAACCGTCCTGCGCGATCTGACGGGGGTCGAGCCGGACCCGCGCGCGAAACAGCTCCAACAACTCACCTTCCCGGCCGAGCATCTCAACGCGTGGCTGAGTGCCGTGAACCAAGCCCGGCTCATCCTCGGCGAACTCCACCACGTCACCGAAGCCGACATGGCCAACGCCGATTTCAACCTCGCCGAACCGCGCGACCTGGCATTGTTGCGCATCCATGTGCTTGGGTACCTGCTCGAATATCTCGTCAAAATCTCCGGCAGCGATGAAACATCTCTATAGCGCCCAAGCCGTTCGTTCGGAAATGGTGGTGCTTGTGTTGGAGAAATGGGGTCTGCACCCGGAGTTACGCGAGAAGTCAGAAGCTCCCGACCTCAACGATCTCGACCGCGACGCCGACGTGTTCATCCCGGAAGCCGAGTACGAACGCGCCAAGGAAATCCTTTTCGGCGAAAGCGAATTCGAGCGCGGCGGGTTTTAACGCAAAACGGCGCGAAGCCGGTCAGACTCCGCGCCGCTTGGTGAATCGGTAAGTTTACTTCTTCAGCTTCGCCCGCACTTCGTCCAACTGACCGGCGGAGCCGAGCAAGACGTTCCGGCTGGCGATGAACTTGGTGTACTCGTCCATGAACACTTTGCCGGGTGGGCGGAAGTCGAATTCGCCGGGTTTGTCGCGGAAGAATTCGCGGTGCACGCGCGTCCAGACGAGGCGACCATCGGTGTCAATGTTCACCTTGGTAACGCCGAGCTTGGCGGCGGGGAGGTATTCCTTCGGGTCCACGCCCATCGAGTCTTTGATCTTGCCGCCGGCCGCGTTGATGCGATCCACTTCGTCCTTCGGGACGCTGGAGCTGCCGTGCATGACGAGCGGGAAGCCGGGCAGGCGGGCTTTGATCTTTTCCATCACGTCGAAATGGAGGGATTGCCGGCCCTTGAATTTGAACGCGCCGTGCGAGGTCCCGATCGCGCACGCGAGGGAATCGCAGCCGGTCTTCTTCACGAATTGCTCCGCTTCGGCCGGGTCGGTCAAGCAGGCGTTGCCTTCCTCGACCTTGATGTCTTCTTCGACGCCACCGAGCATGCCGAGTTCGGCTTCGACGGAGATGCCTTTGGCATGGGCCGCGTCCACGACGCGCTTGGTGATCGCGACGTTCTTGTCGAACGGATCGTGCGACGCGTCAATCATGACCGAGCTGTAGAAACCGGACTTGATGCAGTCGTAGCAGGTTTCCTCGTCGCCATGGTCGAGATGCACCGCGAACACTGCTTCGGGGAAAATCTCGCTGGCGGAGCGGATGATCGCCTCGAGCATCCGTTTGTCGGTGTATTTGCGCGCGCCCTTGGAAATCTGGATGATGAACGGGGCTTTCGATTCGACGCAGCCACGGAACAAGCCCATGGCCTGCTCGGCGTTATTGATGTTGTAGGCGCCGATGGCGTACTTGCCATAGGCGAGTTTGAATAATTGGGCGGTGGTAACGATCATTTCTTATCTCCGGTTGAACAACGGGGCGCTTCGACACTCCGTCGAAACGTCGCGACACTAACTAGCGGCGAAGCGACTGTCAAACTTTTGGATTACAGTTTTGAACCAAACGGTTGGCCGGCGTGACATTGCCAACTGCTTACCGGACAATACCCAACTGTGATCTCCATAACCTCAAGACTTACCCCTCCGGCGCACGAGGAGCCAAGCAACTAATCCCCCGAGGACTACTCCAATGATGATCAGGGGATACAGCCAAGACGCTGACGGCGCGGCTGATTCGCTGGCGGGGGATTGCGGTGTTCGTGGCGGAGAAACGGGATTCGATTGGGTTTTGGGCGCACTGGTTGGAGCCGGGAATTCTCGTGGCGGCAGCGGTTTCCCAAACTCCACTTTCTCGTAGTAGTCCTTGTGCTCCTCCCACCAGCGTTGCCAAATTTCGATTTCTTTCTGACGAGCGTGAATGATAGGTCGCTTAAATTGTGGGGCATCGGGGAGATGCAAGCGCGAGAGCACAAATATGGCACTTTGTGGTGGCGACGGATCACCCGGTTTTGTAATCGGGCTCTCGTAGAGCATCGGTGCTAATACCTTTACGGCAGCGGGATCTTGAAGGTAGATAATATCGTCCAACGCTTGCCCCAGCTTGTTTTCGTTGGGGCGCAGAATGTCACGAACGATGTCATCATAGTATAATTTTACACCCAATTTGGCGAGCGCTTTGCGCGCCCAAATCCGGCTTGGCTCTTCCGCCAAAATCGGGGCATTTGCAACAAGTTCCAGCGCGGGAATCAGATTCGTACGCCCCTCATTGACAATCATCTTAATGGCGGCGACATCGTAAAGCTCCAAGCGGCGTGTCAGCTCAGCATCAGTGTAATTTGTCTCCGCAATAATCACTTGACTGGAAAGAAGGAGAAAGGCCACAGCAGAACCACTAGAAAGTGCGGTCTTCATCATGGCTCTCCACGTGCGCGCCGATTAAATTTTCTCCACTCATCACGAACAAGTCTGCATGGATCACCCTCTTGTGCTGAATGCCACATCAAGCGAGTGTTGTCGCCGAGGGCGGCGGTCTCTAAATCTTTTAAGAAGCCAAGGGCATGGCCGATCTCGTGTGTGTCAATGTAGGCTGCGCCACCGGGATGATCATCTTGGACGAATGACACGGGCAAGAAAGTGTTGGGGGCGTTCCCCTTCGGTGTCCATCCGCCGGGCTGGATTGTTGAGCAGATGTTGGCCAGTGCTTTCACGTGGAACACTTGTAAATCCGCATTGGTGATTGTCCCCGAATACAAGTTTTGCCACTCGTCGCTCGACGTATTTTGATCACAAGGTGTCGTCATCGTATCCAATTTGTCGTTCGGCAGATCAAAATCATAGGGGAAATCCATCGCGATTTCATTCCAGACTGAGAAGAACACATTCGCCTGCTTCCCAAAGACTGCATTTAACTTCGTCTCGAGTTGAGCCGCTGTTGGCACCGTGACCGGTGTTGAGCCCACGTTTCCGGTTTCCGTGACATGATACAATCATTGGGGTCAGATCTCCACACATGACAAATCCTCCTGAATCCGCTGAATTTGCTCCCATAACTCACGATTCGTCCTCTGTTCTTTTCGGTGCTCCATACCACCCAACTAACTCCGGTTCCGGCTTAGCCGAGTCGGAAGCGAAAGAGACTCCGACACCTGTCAAGCTGGTGATGATACGACGGAAGCCAGACGGTTTAGATTATCTGGGTTTTCATCGTGGTCATCTTCGTGACATCCCAAGTCTGGAACGCGATGTTACTCACAAGCGGGGAATTAACAAGGTGGGAATAGATCATAAGCTGCGCGTCATTGCTGACCGTCGTCAGCCGCGAGTCTGCGTCATACCCGAACTGGACGGCTGAGCCACCCCAATTACGACCGCGAAGTCGAGCGGGGTGAGACGAACATTTCAGTGGATGGCTTGGTGCGGATCGCCAAAACGATCAAGGTGCACCTCCGCGATCTTGTGATCGACTGATAAAGCCAATTGCCACTCCGTCCGCTTCCGCGGTGAGCTGTCAAATCCGATTCGAGGTTTGACTTGCTCGGCTCATTCTGCTACTTACCGCCCAACAAGGAGGTCGTTCTATGCAGTCTTTGGGGAATCCCCGTGGGGGAGATGAAGCCACATCTCTGCCGTCGGGTTTTAAGTACTTGGTTGGCGCCGCCGCTCTCTTCATTGCCGGTTGCTCGGCATTCTTCTCGGTCAAAGGTCTCGGTTTGCTCTTCATCGGCTCGGCCACGGCCGTCATGATCATGGCCGCCAGCCTCGAAGTCGGCAAACTCGTGGCCGCCTCGTTCCTCTACCGGTATTGGAACGTCATCAGCCGGTCGCTCCGCACCTACCTCTTCATCGCCGTCATCCTGCTCATCGGCATCACCTCGCTGGGCAACTACGGCTACCTCGCCCGCGCCTACGAGAAAACCCACACCCGCGTCACCCAGCTCGAAGACCAGATCGTGATGCTGGAAAAGGAAAACGCCGACACGCAACGCCAGATTGACGCCGCGCGTGGTCAACTCAACAAGACCACCGACACCGGCAAAGAAAGCCTCGCCAGTCTCCAGGCCCGCATCGCCACCGGCACCGCCTCGCTCGACCAAGCCCTCACGCGCCTCCAGGAAAAACGCACCACCGCCCAAGCCCGCCGCGATGCCGACATCACCGCGCTCACGCAACAACTGGCCGGCCGCAACGACGCGTTGACCAAAGCGCTCGCCACCGAAGACGCCCTCATTGCCGGCTTCAACGACCAACTCGCCGTCCTCGACCGCGCGGTGGACGCCTACACCAAACAAGGCGGCCCCGGCTTCTTCAAAGTGGACAGCATCAAAAAAGGCGAAGACCTCCGTGACCGGCAAGCCAAACAACGCGCCAGCTTGACCGCCCAAATCGCCGAGCACCGCGAACTCCAGGAAAAACTCCGCCTCGAACTCACCGCCAACGTCGCCGCCGCCGACAAAGAAATCGCCGCCGTCCGGCAACAATTCGACACCAGCCTCGCCGCCCTCGACCTCGAAGAAAAAGAACTCCGCCAAGCCACCAAGGATTCCCTGGCCGGCGTTGAACAACAAGTCGCCGCCCTTCAAGCCCTCGGCCAGACCACGACCGTTTCCGGCAGCACTGCCATCGAGGCTCTCTACCAACGCATCCGCGCTCGCAACGACGAAATCCGCCACCTCAAAGATCAAATCGCCGCCACCGACATCGGCTCCTACCGGTTTGTGGCGCGGGCGTTCGACGCCTCGTCCGACAACGTCGTCAAATGGCTGACGCTCGCGCTCGTGCTCGTGTTCGATCCGCTGGCCGTCTGCCTCGCCGTCGGCTTCAACGTCGCCTTGATGCGCGACTTCGGCGGTAACCGCCGCTCCCCCCTCAGTGCGCCGGTCACCGAAACCAACGGCAACGGCTCCCGCCGGCCGCGCATGGCGACCATCGGCTTGAGCATCGTCCTCCTCGCTGCCGGCACGGGTGGCATTGCCGTCGCCGCGCACTACGGTATCGGCTCCTTTCGGCAAGCCGCCCAAAGCAAACACGCCAACCTCGTTCCCGGTAACAGCTTCGCCGTCGTCACGCTCCGGCCCGACGCCAAACCGGAAATGTTCGCGAACTACATCGGCGCGTTACCGGGCCAGTTGTTCAGCGAATTGCTCAAGAGCGGCTTTGACCAGCACGCCGACGTCTACGCCTTTGCCAAATTCCCGGAAAAGAAAACTGACCAGCCCGTCATGCTGGCCGGCCTCGTCGCGCGGGTCACTGACCCGGTCGCCGCCGAAGCCGCGCTCGCCCGCATGGCCGACCAAATCAGCGCCGCCCTCCGCCCCGGCAACGCCCCCGCCCCGGCCAAAGGCCGCGCGATGATCCGCTTCGGACGCGGCCGGTATCTCGATTCCGAAGGTGGGTTCTTCACGTTTGGTTTGGTGGATCATTCCGCCGTGCTCCTCGTCGAACTCGAAGGCGATGCCGCCGCGCCCATTGTGGAAAACGAAATCCAAGCGTGTCTCACCACGCGCATCGACACCACGAGTGATACCGCCGCCAAACTCCCGGCCCGCGCACTGGCTCGCGAAGGTGTGGCCGGCGTTTGGCTTGATGCCGCGCGGTTCTTCGCCGGTCTGCCCAAGAATGCCGCCGCCGAAGTCCGCTATCAACAACTCCAACGCTTTGTGGATTTTGATCTCGTCCTGCAACTCAAGCCGGCCGGCGCCGATCACCTCGCCATTACCGCCGACTACGCGTACAAAGCCGACCGGTTCAAAGACCGGCTTCAACCGACCGCTCTCCAAACGCTCGCCACACTCGGCACCGGCACCGAAGCCGGCCTCGGCGGCCAACTGCTCGACCGGTGCGCCGACACGCTCGACTACGATTCGCTCATCGAACGCCTGCGCACGATGCTGGGCAGCGCGACTCCGACCGGCGCGCAAGAAGTACTCGTCGAAAAATCGTTCGCATCCGACCGCGAAGCGCAATTCATCGTCAGCGCCCGTGCCGCGACCCCGACCGGCGCACCTGTCGCTTCGGTGAAGTGAACTGGCGCTGGCCCAGCGTGATTCTGGCTGGCGTGTTGGTCATCGGTTGCCGCACGCCGAGGAAAAATGTGTCCGTCCAGCTGGTGGATGATTATCCCGCAGGCCGGTCTTCTGGCGTAGCTGGTAGGGGCGGCCCGCCGGGCCGCCCGTTTGGTCCCAGCGCAACGGACGAGTCGACGGCTCGTCCCAACCAAGCAAATTCCACTCCTGCGCCAACAAAAAATAATAATGTCGGAGCGGCCTCGGCGCCGGCCAGCCTCTCTACCGGTCGGGGCGACCCGCCGGGTCGCCCGTCTGTCTCCAGCGTGACGGACGAGCCGGCGGCTCTTCCCAACCAAGCCAGTTCCACTCCTGCGCCAACAAAAAATAATAATGTCGGAGCGGCCTCGGCGCCGGCCAGCCTCTCTACCGGTCGGGGCGACCCGCCGGGTCGCCCGTCTGTCTCCAGCGTGACGGACGAGCCAGCGGCTCGTCCCTACCACGCGGACCCCGCGTTTGCACCGCCAAGCCCGCCGGCCGATCAAAGGCCCAAACCAATCATGCTCTCCGCTCTCGGCGGCCCCTTCAGCGCTACCAACCAAACACCATCTTCACTTTCAGTTCCCGGCATCACCCCGGCCACTCGCGCCGGTTCCCCGTCGATCGCCAACATCCGACTTCGCATCCCCGACCAACGCAACGGCGCCGAGTCGCTCCTCCATTTCCGGCCCATCGCATTACCGGAAGCTGATGGCAAGCCGCTGGCCTTGCCGGAGTTGGCCGCGCAACCGATCTACGTCGAACCGCTCTTCGCCACGGAAGCCGAATGGCGCGACTGGCAACTCGCCCGGCAACGCGCCACCACCAAAACCCGACAGGCCGAACGCGACAATCTCACCGATGGCCTCCAACGCTTCCTGCAACAAGGGGCGCGCGTTCCGTAATTGCGCCGCCGGTTTCACGGCTTGACAATTTTTCGGCGGAAGCAGACTCTTTCGGCATCCAACCGGAGGAGACACATGCGAAAACATACTGTGACGGTCGTCGGTTTGGCAGTTTTGTTAGCGGGATTCGCGCACGCCGACGAGGCGGTGGATTACAAGAAGCTTTACGAAGAGCAAAAACAGCGCAACGATGATCTCGAAAAGCGCATCACCCTGATCGAAGAACGCGGCAAAGAAGACCTCTACCTTGCCAAAGAAACCGTTCCCGAGACCACCGTTGGTTTCCTCGAAAAAGTTGAGTTGAGCGGCTTCGCGTCCGCCTCCTACTTCTACAACTTCAACCGCCCCCTCGACCACGCCAATACCGGGCGCGGCTTTGACGTGAAACACAACGAGTTCATGATCAACAAAGCCGTCCTCACGCTTGAGAAACCGGTCGAGTACAACGCCTTCGACTGGCAGGCCGGCTTCGCCGCGCAACTCGTCTTCGGTCAGGACGTGGAATACATGCAAGCGTCAGGCCTCGACTTGGGCAGCAACGGCGACCTCTTCCTCGCCAACGTCACCCTCAACATTCCCATCGGCAATGGCTTGAAGGTCACGTTTGGCAAATACGGCACGATGCTCGGCTACGAAGCCAGTCTTACCGAAAACAACTACAACTGGTCCGGCGGCAATCAATGGACACTCATCGAACCATTCACCCACACCGGCCTCGCGCTCGCTTACAAAATCTCCGACGAAGCCGAAGTCCAACTCCTCATCAACAACGGTTGGGACAACGTCACCGACGACAACGGCAGCAAATCGTTCATGGGCTACTTCAACTACGCCCCCAACGACAACACCAGCTTCACCCTCGTCGGCTACGGCGGCCCCGAAGCCAATAACGATTCCGATTGGCGGCGCGATGCCGAAATTATCGTCAGCCATAAACTAACCCCGCACCTGACCGGCGTCGTCCAACTCGATTACGGCACCGAATCCGGCGCCCGGGTGATCGGGACCACCTTAACGACGAATTTCGTTGATCTCGCACAGACAATTCCCGGCAGCGTGGACGCCGAGCCGACTTTGGGCGGTCGCGCTGAATGGTACGCCGCCGGCCTCTGGCTGACTTACGAGAAGTCGGAAAAGTGGAACGCTACCCTGCGCACCGACTACCTGAACGACAACGACGGCGCGCGCACCTCCCAAGCGCCTTACCGGACCGAGTTCCCAATAAACACCGGCCAGGAACTTTACAGCGTCACGCTCACACTCAACTACAAACCGATTCCCGAAATCCGCATCTCGCCCGAACTGCGCTGGGATCGTTCGTCGCTCCGCACCGCCTTTGACGGCCACCGGGATCAGGTGACTATTGGCGTCGGCGCGGCGTATTTCTACTAGCCTACCGGCCAACGACATCGGACTCGTGACCTAGCCCGGTTTGGGGGGCTGTGCTAGGGTAGTTTACCTCTCAGGAAAGGAGGTGTGATATGGACGAAAAACTCCAAACTCAAATCGAACCACACACCCAAGCCGTCATCCCGGAATCCATTCCGACCACCGCTCCAAAACCGCACAAAACGGTCGAAATCCTCCGCAAATCCGTCGAGTACCTTGACGTAGTCAGCGCCGGCAAGAAACTCGATCCCGACGACAAAAACCACATCATCAAACACACCCTCGAAAACTTCGATGACTACTTCAACAAGGGCTTCCTCCAATACCGGAAATCGGTCGCGGAAGCCGAGGACATCGCCGCCATCGAATGGACCGGCCAAGGCTCGATCATCGAAGACATCATGGGCCGCAAGTTCATCGACTGCCTCGGTGGCTTCGGCGTTTACAACATGGGCATCCGGCATCCCAAGATCATCGCCGCCGTCAAAGCCCAACTCGAACGCATGCCGCTCTCTTCACAGGAACTTCTCGACCCGCTGCGTGGTTTCCTCGCCGAACTCCTCGGCGAACTCGCCCCCGGCGACCTGCAGGAATGCTTCTTCATCAGCAACGGCACCGACGCCGTCGAAGGCGCGCTCAAGCTCGCCCGTCTCTACACCAAGAAAACCGGCTTCATCAGCACGACCGGCGGATTCCACGGCAAATCCATGGGCTCGCTCAGCGTCATGGGCCGCGCCGTTTACCGGAAACCGTTCCATCCGCTCCTGCCAGACATCTTCTTCGTGGACTACGGCGACATCAAAGACATGGAGCGCGAACTCCGCAAACTCCACGACCTCGGCGAAGA
The DNA here is from genome assembly GCA_022072455.1 of Verrucomicrobiia bacterium. GTDB lineage: Bacteria > Verrucomicrobiota > Verrucomicrobiia > Palsa-1439 > Palsa-1439 > CAINDI01. The sequence goes on from JAJVHY010000016.1 coordinate 59,143, forward strand.
CATCGCCGCCATCATTCTTGAACCGGTGCAAGGCGAAGCCGGCGCCGTCGTCCCCCCCGAAGGCTACCTCCGCCGCCTCCGGCAACTCTGCGACGAATACGGCATCCTGCTGATCCTCGACGAAGTCCAAACCGGCATGGGCCGGACCGGCCGCGTCTTCGCCTGCGAACACGAAGGCGTCACGCCCGACATCATCTGTCTCGGCAAAGCCCTCGGCGGCGGCGTCATGCCGCTCAGCGCGTTCATGAGCACGCCCAAAATCTGGAAAGTTTTGGAAGATAATCCCTTCCTCCACAGCTCGACGTTTGGCGGCAACCCCCTCGCCTGCGCCGCCGGTATCGCCGCGATCAACGTCATGCTCGAAGAAGAACTGCCAAAGCAAGCCGCTGAAAAAGGCGCATACCTGATGAAACGGCTCCGCTCCCTCCACGCGCTCTACCCGGAGATTCTCAAAGAAGTTCGCGGCAAAGGTCTGCTCATCGGCCTCGAATTCTCCGACCGGTTCATCGGTTACCGGGTCGCCGCTGGTTTGTTCAAACGCGGCGTCCTCGTCGCCGGCACGTTGCTCAGCGCGCGCACCATCCGCATCGAACCGGCGCTGAACATCAGCTACGAACTGCTCGATAACATGCTCGACAAACTCAACGACACATTGAAGCAAGTCGAGAAGGAAACCAAAGACAAACCCGCCAAGCCGGCTCCATGAAAGCCCAATGGATTGCCGGCCAGTGGCACAAGCCGGCGCGCGCCAAAATTCCCGTGGTCAACCCGGCCACCGAGGAAATCCTCGATTACATCCCGCGCGGCACTGCCGCCGATGCCGACCTCGCCGTCCGCGCCGCCCGGCAAGCCTTCGAGACTTGGCGGTGGATTCCGGCACTCGAAAAAGCGCAGATGCTCCACCGCCTTGCCGGCGACCTGCGCGCCCGACAAAAGAAACTCGCGACGCTCATGACGCAGGAAGGCGGCAAGCCCTTCTGCGAAAACCGCGACGAAGTCGAATGGGTGGCCGCCTGCTTCCAGTACTACGCCGAAGTCGGCCGCAATTCGCGCGGTAATTCCATTCCGCCCACGTTTCATCACCAAGTCAATTTCACCATCAAAGAACCCTACGGCGTGGTCGTTGGCATCATCCCGTGGAACTACCCGCTGCTCCTGATGGTCTGGAAAGTCGCCCCCGCCCTCATGGCCGGCAACACCGTCATCCTCAAACCGAGCAACGAAACGCCGCTCTCACTTCTCTCCATCGCCGACCTCTTCGGAAAGCATTTGCCGGCTGGCGTCGTGAACATCGTAACCGGTCGCGGCGCGGAAATCGGCGAAGCGCTCATCCAACATCCCGGCACCGATCTCATCGCCATTACCGGCTCGACGGAGACCGGCAAACGCGTCGGCCAACTTTGCGCGGCGCAAGTCAAGAAGTTCCACGGCGAACTCGGCGGCAACGACCCGTTCATCGTCTGCGAAGATGCCGACCTCGACATCGCCAGCCGCGCCGCCTGCTGGGCCGCCTTCCTCAATACCGGCCAAGTCTGCACCAGTTGCAAACGCCTCTATGTCTTCGAGTCCGTTGCCGACGAGTTCACCAAACTCGCCGTCAAACACGCCAAATCGCTCAAACTCGGCAACGGTCTCAAACCCGATACCGACCTCGGCCCCATGATCAACCTCCGGCAACTCGAAGACGTCCACCACCGCGTCCGGCAAGCCGTCAACGATGGCGCGCGCATCCTCTGCGGCGGACGCCGGTCACCGAAATTCAAGAAAGGATTTTTCTACGAACCGACCGTGCTGACGGATGTCGAACACGACATGAACTTGGTGCAGACGGAAACGTTCGGCCCGGTCTTGCCGATCATGCGCGTCAAAGATATTGATCACGCCATCTGGCTCGCGAACGACAGCGCTTACGGCCTCGGCGCGAACATCTACACCAACAACATGGAATGGGCGATGAAAGCGATGGAGCGGATCACGGCCGGCACGTTCTGGATCAACGACCCGCTTACCGACAACGATGCCGGCCCCTTCGGCGGTATGCGTCAAACCGGCCACAGCCGCGAGCTCGGCGAAGAAGGCCTCGACGAATTCCGCGAAACCAAACACGTCCACCTCGACTACAAAGCCGAGCGCAAGACATACTGGTACCCGTACGCGAAGTACAACAAGCTGACTTCGTAGCCGCGAGCGCCAGTGAGCGGACGCCGGACCCAATTCGCATCGGGCGCGCCCGGATTGTACTGGTGCTTGACAAGCCGTCCTACGCCCGGTCATCTACTCAACTATGAGTCAGTTATTGCATGAAGGGTATTTCGCGGTCTTCCTGATCGTTGCGGTCGGAATTCTGTTGGGGAATCTCCAGTTTCGCGGGTTGTCGCTGGATGTGTCGGCGGTGATTTTTGCCGCCTTGGTTTTTGGTCACTTCGGCGTCACCGTGCCGGCCGACTTCCAGAAGATCGGCCTCGTCCTCTTCATCTACACGGTCGGGTTGCAGGCGGGTCCGGGTTTTTTCGAGTCCTTCCGCAAATACGGCCGGCAACTGATTGTGTTGACGATTATCATGGTCGGCACCGGGGCGGTGCTGACGGTCGTGCTGGCGCGAAGTTTGGACATTGATGCCAAGCTCGGTGTCGGCTTGTTTGCCGGCGCGTTGACGAGCACCCCCGGCTTGGCGGCGGCCATCGAGAGCGCGAAATCGCCGTTGGCTTCCATCGGGTATGGCGTGGCGTATCCGTTTGGCGTGATTGGCGTGATTTTGTTTGTCCGGTTGCTGCCGCGAGTGTTGCGGGTCAATCTGCGGCAGAGCGAAACTGATTACCACCGCGAGACCCGCGCGGATTTCCCGGAAATGTCGAACCAGAACTTCGTCGTCGAAAACGCCAACATCGCCGGCAAGACGATCGGCCAGGTCGGAATCGGCACCATGACCGGCGCGACCATCTCCCGCGTGATGCACGCCGGCTCCGCCATTACTCCGACCAAAGACACCCCGCTGCAACTGGGCGACTTGATCAAAGCCGTCGGGACCGCCAAAGCGCTGGAAAACGTCCGTTTGCTGGTCGGGCCAGTAACCGACCGCGACATCCCCCTCGCTCAAGGTCACGAAGTCCGCTGGATTCTGGTCACCCGCAAAGAGGCGGTCGGTCGGTCGTTGGCTGAGTTAAACCTTTGGGCGCTCTACGGCGCGACTGTCACACGGATTCGCCGCAGCGGCATTGACATCGCGCCGACCGGCTCCAGCGTGCTCCGGTTCGGTGACAAATTAATGGTCGCTGGCCGGCAAGAGAGCATGGAGCAAGTCGCTAAGATTCTCGGGAACGACAACAAGCGGCTCTCCGAAACCGATTTCCTTCCCATCGCGCTCGGCATCGTGTTGGGTGTTGTCCTCGGCAAACTCACGCTGCCAGTCAGCTCGTTCCAACTTTCGCTCGGGATGACCGGGGGCGTCCTGGTGGTCGGTCTGCTTTTGAGCCGGCTCGGCAAGACCGGGCCAATCATCTGGAGCATGTCCGGCTACGCCAATACGCTCTTGCGCGAGTTGGGTCTCCTCTTCTTTCTGGCCTCCGTCGGCACCGAAGCCGGCGCGCATTTGGTCGAGACTCTGGCCGGCTCTGGGCTGAAACTATTTGCCGTCGGCGCAGTCTTGACTTTGCTGCCCATGATCGTCGGCGCGATCGTGGGCCATTATTTTTTTCGGATCAACTTCCTGACGTTGCTCGGCGTGACCACCGGCGCCATGACGAGCACTCCCGGGTTGGTGGCGGTAACACCCCTGACAGAATCCAACGCGCCGGCCGTTGGCTATGCCACCGTCTATCCTGCGGCGTTGGTCTGCATGATCATCTTCAGTCAGATCATTGCGCGCCTCTGATCATCGCGTTCAATACCACCCAATTGGCGCTTCGCTCAGATTGATGTGGACCTGTTTGGTTTCAAGGAATTCATCAATTCCGTGTAACGAAAGTTCTCGGCCTTGGCCACTTTGCTTGTAACCGCCCCACGGGCTTTCAACGTAACATGGTTGCATCGTGTTGACCCAGACGATGCCGGCGCGGAGGGCTTTGACCATGCGCAGACACTTGAAAATGTCGCGCGACCAGACGGCGGCGGCGAGGCCATAGGGAGTGTCGTGGGCGATCTTGAGCGCGTCGGTTTCGTCCTTGAACGGGATGACGGCGACGACCGGGCCGAAGATTTCTTCGCGGGCAATGCGCGTGGTGTTGTCGGTCTCAAAGATCGTCGGTTCGACATAGAACCCCTTCTTGAAGGCTTTGGCCGGGCCGCCGCCCATCACCAACCTGGCTTCTTTCTTGCCGATTTCGAGATAGTTGGTGACGCGCTCAAAATGTTCTTGGCTGACGACCGGCCCCATCTTCGTCTCGCGCTTCAGTGGGTCGCCGAGCTTGATGCGCTTGGTCTTCTTTTTCATCACGCCAAGAAACTTTTTGTAGATGTCCTGCTGAACGAGAACTCGCGAGCCGGCACTGCACACTTCACCTTGATTGATGAACACCCCAAACAGCGCGCCATCCGTCGCGGCGTTGAGGTCGGCGTCGGCGAAGAAGATGTTGGGCGACTTGCCGCCGAGTTCGAGCGAGACTTTCTTGAGGTTCGACCCGGCCACGCCGCGCAGAATGTGCCGGCCAACTTCCGCACTGCCGGTAAACGCCACTTTGTCCACCTGCATCGAATCGACGAGCGCCTTGCCGGCTTCGGCGGCGCCGGTGACGACATTGAAAATGCCGGCCGGAAGTTCCGGGATGTTTTTCTGCACGAGCTTGGCGAATTCGAGCGCGGTGAGCGGCGTTTGCTCGGCGGGCTTGAGGATGACGGCGCAGCCGGCGGCGAGCGCCGGCCCCAGTTTCCACGCGGCCATGAGCAACGGGTAGTTCCAAGGGATGATGAGCGCGGCGACTCCAACTGGCTCGCGCAACGTGAAGTTGAGCGCGTTGTCCGGTACGTTGAGTGTCTCGCCGTGGACTTTCGTTGCCATGCCGCCGAAGTACTCAAAGCAGGTGGCGACATCGTTCATGTCGAAGTCGCTTTCGACGATCGGTTTGCCGGCGTTGCGGGTTTCCAACTCGGCGAGCTTCGCGGCGTTCTTGCGGACAAGTTCCGCCATCTTGAAGAGCACCCGGCCCCGCGCCATCGCGTTGGCGGAATCTTTCCAGTTGGAGGTGTCGAAGGCCGCACGCGCCGCGGCGACGGCCTTGTCCACGTCCGCCTTGCCGGCTTCGGGGACGATGGCGATCACCTCGCCGGTGGCGGGGTTGATGATCTCGCGGGTATCGGCTGCACTGACGAACTCGTTGTTCACATACATGTTGTAGGTTTTCATGGTTCGCCTCCGTTCACTGGTATTAAGCCACGGGTTCAGTTCTTGGTCAATTCGACCTTGACCGGTCCTTGAAGATGCAGGTCGCGCTGGGGAAAAGGAATTTCAACGCCGGCTTCCTTCAGTTTATCCCAGATGGCGAAGTAGAGTTCGCTTTTGAAAACACCCGGCCGATGGGTCATGTCGCTCGTCCAGACGCGGAGTTCGAAGTTCAGGGCGCTGTCGCCGAAGCCGTCAAAGACAACGACCGGCGCTGGTTCTTTCAAGACGTGCGGATTCGTGCCGGCTACGGCGAGGAGGAGTTTTTCCACTTGGCGCGGTTCGCTGTTGTACGCAACGCCGACCGGGACGCGCATCCGGACGCGTTGATCGCCCTGCAGACTCCAGTTCACGACGCGGTGCGCGATGAATTCGGAGTTGGGGACGATGATGCTGATGTTGTCGTTGGTCTGAATGGATGTCGCGCGCGCGCCGATCCGCGTCACCCGGCCGAGCGTGCCGTTGACGTCCACGCGGTCGCCAATTTGAATGGCGCGTTCGCCCATGAGGATCAAGCCGCTGACGAAGTTGCTGACAATGTTCTGGAGGCCAAATCCGATCCCGACGCCCAACGCGCCCGCCAAGACGGTCAGCGAACTCAGATTCAACCCGGCCGTCTGCAGCGCGACCAACAACCCCAACGCCAGCACGCCATAGCCGGCCATCCGCGCAATGAGGTATTGCAGACCGGGATCGAGCTTGGTGCGCACCAGAACGCGGGTTCGTAAGAACCGCCGCGTGAAACGCGACACCACAAAAACCGCCAGCACCGACACAATAAACCAGACCAACGTGGCGATGGACACTTCGGTTTGCCCCAACTTGATCATTGGGGAAGTCAACCATTCATCAATCTCCGTCCATTTCATCGCAGCCTCCCGTCGTTGTCGGTACCATTGCCGGCATCTGGCAGCGATGCAACTATTGATTGCGCGGCGCGCGATTGCGTCCGCGGCGGACATGCCGGCGGCTCGTCCCAACCACGCGGAGGGTCAGTCCTTGTACGGATCCACGATATCGCGGCCGGCCATGGCGACGCCAAGCGGGCGCAAGGTGTGCAGGACGCGGATCGTGCCGGCGTGCGCGGCCAGCACATCGGGCAAACGCCGGTACGCTTGCGGGGCTTCGTCGAGGTCGCCGCCGCGCAGAACGACGCCTTTGCGCTGTAACCACTGTTTCATTTCGTCGGGACGAACCAAACCCGGCTTGCCATGCTTCCCCTTCGCCGCGGTGCGCGACATGATGCGGCCGGCGCCGTGGACGGTGGAGAACAAGGCGACGCGCGCGGCCGGCGAGTCCACGCCTTCGATAATCACCGCGTCATCGCCCATGCTGCCGCCGACGAAACCTTTCTGACCCGGAAACGCCGGCGTCGCCCCTTTGCGCACGACCCAGAGCTTCTCGCCTTGATGCACTTCCTCCCAGGCGAAGTTGTGATGGTTGTGAACTTCTTCCATGATCTGCGCCTTGAGAATCTCGCGAACAACGTACCGGGCGACGTACTCGCGCCCGGCGTACGCGTACCGGCCAGCGAGTTTCATGGCGGCGAGGTAATCTTGCCCGACCGCTGCGTTGAGCGGGACGACGGTCGGCGGCACGTCCATCCCGTCCTTGCCGCCGGCCACCTTCAGGAAATGCGTGGCCGATCTGTGGCCAAGTCCACGCGAACCGAAGTGCACACCGACCCAGACGCGGCCGGCTTCGTCTGAAAAGACGTCCACGTAATGGTTGCCGGAGCCGACGGTGCCGAGTTGTTCCTGCGCGGTCTGTTTGAGGTGGCCGATTTCGCGGATGCTCCACGCCGGATCATCAAACAGCGGGTGATCCACCCTTTGCCTATTCGTGCGCCCGATGCCGAAGGAGATGTTGCGCACGACATCATCCATGATGTTTTCGATTTTTGGTTTGATGTCGGCTTCTGTGGCGTCAGTGCGGATGGCGAGGTTGCCGCAGGCGATGTCGAAGCCGACGCCGGAGATGGAAACCTGATTCTTGTAAGCGACCACGCCGCCGATCGGCTGAGCGTATCCCTTGTGGCCGTCGGCGCACAAGACCGCCCGCTCGCCGCCCGCGGCCAGACACGTCTCGATCTGCCGGACCGTGGCGCCATCGTGCTGCCCAAAGATGACCGGTTTCATCCGGTAAAGCTAACATACAGTTTCAGCCGGTGCGCTAGTTAATCCCCCGCTCTCGCCCTCTCCCCGCGAACGAGGAGAGAGCGACCGGGGCGTGGTGGTTACTTCGTCACATTGACCGTGACGGCAACTGGATTGCGGATCGTGTCGAACACTGGCGAGAACTCTGCGAGTTCCTTCAACTTCTCCACCGGCGCATCGCTCTTGACGGTGAAGCTGACCCGGATGTTCTGATACCCTTTCCGCACGTCGGGGGCGATGCCCATGAAACCACGAACATCGAGGTCACCCTCCAGTTGCGATTCCAACTCTTCGATTTCGATCCCCCGCACAGCCGCATGGTAGACCATCGAGGTTGTCAGGCACGCGGCCAACGCGTGCAACACATGCTCAACCGGATTCGCCCCCTTATCCTCGCCGACGAGGATGGCGGGTTCATCGGCATCCAGCACATGCGGCCGCAGGCGCGTCGCATCTTCCCGGCCTGCGGTGTAGAAGCCCTGGATCGTCGAGCGGTTGTGCGCGCCATTGATCCATTTGTTGCTGGCGCGAAACTTTGACGCCCCCAGTGAGGGTTCGCTTTTCACGGTCTTGATCGTCTCCATCAACTGCTCGACGTTCACGCCGTTCACTGTTTTTTCGATTGTGGTTTGCATGACTACTTTCTCCTTCTGGTTTGGTTGTTGTCCTTCGTGATTTGTTTATTGAGCCGGCCGCAGCATCGGGATCAGGAACGGCGAGTTACCGGCTTGGATCTGGCCGATGGGGCGGAAACCGTGCCGTTCGTACAACGCCATGTTGCGCGGGTTCGTCGCTTCGAGATACGCCGGCAAGCCATCGTGGTCGCATCGGCGCAATGACTCCGCCAACAACGCCGCGCCCAATCCCCGCCCCTGCAACCGCGGATCAACACCAATCAACGGCAAATACCAGTGCGACTCCGTCGGATGAAACGCGCCCATTTGGGCGAACAATTCCAGCAAGGCCGCCTGCCGGGATTCCGCGACACTGGCCAACAAATGCGCGACGAGCGGTTCTTCCGCCGGTTGCACCCCGGGCGGCAACCACAACGCCACGCCGCCGCCCTCCGCGATTGTGTCGGCTGTCCCCCACGTGAACGCCCCGCCGGCAAACAACCGGACAAACTCCGGAAAGTGCGCGCGATACTGGGCGTCGTTCGGATACATCCACCGCACGGCGGGATCGTGCGCGAACGCGGCAGTCAGAGTTTGGATGGCAACCTGTTCATTCGTCTCAACGAGAAGCGTGTTTGTATTCATGAAAAACTCCTTTAACACGCCGCGTGCCAGTCCATCCCAAGGTGCGTTTTATCCAATAAACACAAGGGTTTTGACAAGTTGAGCAACCGGGATGGCGCGTGAGATTTCGCGAGTCACGAGATCTCGTGACGTGGAATGGCGAAACTTCGCGAGTGAACTACTGCTTCTGAATCTTCAACGCCTTCATCCGCGAAGTCAGCGTGGACGGTTTCATCCCCAGCCGGGCCGCCGCGCCGTCCTTGCCGGCGACGCGCCACGCGGCGGCAGTCAGCGCGCGCTGGATGTTCTGGCGTTCGAGCTGCGCCAATTCGACGGCAGTGAGAATTGCGCCGGCCGGTGGCGCTGGTGACGCGACCGGCGAGTTTTCCGGCAGCGCGCGATCCAAATTCAACCGGCCGTCGCGCGCGGTGATGACGGCGCGTTCGATGACGTTCTGCAATTCGCGCACATTGCCGGGCCAATCGTAGGCGCGGAGTCTGCGGCGATCGTCCGCGGCAAGGCCGGTGACGTTTTGGCCGTGGCGCTTCGCGAAGCGTTTGACGAACGCTTCGGCCAGCAACACGACGTCGTCGCCCCGCTCGCGCAAGGCCGGCAGACTGATCGGGAAAACGTTCAGCCGGTAGTAGAGGTCTTGCCGGAATTGGCCTTCGTGAACGGCTTTGCCGAGGTCGCGGTTGGTGGCGGCGACGACGCGGACGTTGACTTTGTGGGTGCGGGAACTGCCGACCGGCTCGAATTCACCCTCCTGCAACACGCGCAGGAGTTTGGCTTGGAGATCGAGCGAGAGATCGCCAATTTCGTCGAGGAAGATCGTGCCGCTATCCGCGAGGGCAAAGCGGCCATCGCGTTTGCCGGTGGCGCCGGTGAACGCGCCCTTTTCGTGACCAAAGAATTCGCTCTCCATCAAGGTCGCCGGGATGGCGGAACAGTTGACCTTGATGAGCGGCCGGTCGCGGCGCGGACTGCCGGCGTGGATGGCGCGGGCAATGAGTTCCTTGCCGGTGCCGGTCTCGCCGAGAATCAAGACAGTCGCGTCGGTCACGGCGACTTGTTGAATGTCTTTCAGGACCCGCAAGAGCGGCTCGCTGTGGCCGATGATTTCGTCGAACTGTTCGAGCGTGCGGATTTCTTCGCGGAGGTATTCGGCTTCGGCGGTGAGGGAGTGGATTTTGCGCTCGGCTTCGAGCCGGTCATTTACGTTGCGCAGCACAAGGGTGTAGAAGGCTTGCCGGTTTTGCTCGGAGCGCGCCAGCGATGCTTCCGCCGGGAAACCGCGGGTCTCGAGTCCGCCGGGAATCCACATGAATTGCTGGCCGGCCGGCCGCGCGTCCAGTTCGCGCACGAGCGCTTTGAGTTTGCGACGCGAATCGGGCGCAAGGAACTGGCCGAAGTCCTGACCGGCGGCGGGCGCGAAAACTTTCTCGGCGGCCGGGTTGAACAAGGTGACCCGCAGGCCGGCATCGAGCTCGATGATGGCGTCCATGGCGCTGGTGATGAGGCGCCGGAGTTTTTCCTCGCGTTCGCGAACGGCTTTCTCGGCGCGCAGGCGGCGGAATTCAGCGGCGGCGCGGCTGGCGAAAATCTCAAACAACGCAAGCGCGCGCGGATTCGCCGGCATCGGTTTGTCGTCCAAGACGGCGAGATGCCCGAGAATGGCCTGGTCGGTATCGCGAAGGGCCAACCCGAGGTAACTGGCCGCCTGGCCAAACCGGGAATCGGTGTCGCCGGGGTAGAGTTGGAGGATGTTGTCAGGCACATGCACCCAGCGCATTTCTTCGATGCAGGTTTCGCAGGGCGTACCGGTGATGTCGTAATCGAAGGGTTCTTGCCAATGATCCTTGATCCAGAACGAGAGGATGCGCAGGCGCCGCGTTTCCGGGACGAATTCGGTTACCCACGCGCCGTAGGTGCCGAGGACTTCGGCGAGGTTCTTGGTCAACGCCGCGAAAAACTTTTCGCCCGTTTCCGTGACCGTGCCTTCGACGATCCGGCGGAGCGCCACGTCTTCACTGAGACCCGCAATGGGCAACGATTTGCCGTCTGCCATGAGTGCCACCAGCGAGAAAGACTACCGCCAATGCCGGTTTGGGCAAGCGCGGATTTGGGCCGGTTCAGACTTTTTTCACGCAGCAGTGCAGGATGTCGTAGGGCTTGACGTCTTTGAGGTGCGGGCCGGTGACGAGGTAAATCGTGTCGGTCAGCCGTTCGACGCTGCGATGGTAGTCCCAGCGCAACATCGCGGTGTGATGGACCACAAACCGCGGGTTGTCATCCCGGAAACAGGACACGCAACTCGGGTCCGGTAAGCCGACAAGAAACTGGTCGGCGCCGAGATTTTGCGCGGTGGTTTCGTAGAAGTCGGCAAACATCACAAACGAGGCGGCGAAGGGATGGTCCACATAACTGATCGCGCGGGTCTCCCCTTCCTCGTCACGCAGGCCGCGCGGGGCGACCGGCGGGATGGCGTAGAGGTTTTCGACGAGGTCGTGCTTGATGTCGGCGAGCGAACTGACACCCCACGCTTTGAGGCGTTCCTGGTTCACACCGTAATTGAACACGGTACCTTGGATGACAGCACCGAGTGCGAGGCCCGGCCAGAGTTTCGTCCGATGCGCCGGCAAGGCGTGGCCATTGGCGCGAAACAGTTTCGGGAACAAGAGCGGTTTGATGGATTTGAAGCTGGTCAGATCCGGCACGTCATCGCCGCAGAAATCGAGCAAGCCCATGTGCGACTCGATCAATTCATCCATTTTCTCCGGCTCCTGGAGGTAGTGGTTGAAGAGATGTTCGAGCAGGATCGTCTGGCCGTCGGCGAGCGTGAGCGACAAACCTTCGGGTGGGCGGCCCGCCAGTTGCGGGCGGTGCCGCTTGAGGAGGCTGTAGTAATAATTGGTGAAGCTGTTGGCGTCGAGGTGGTGGATGTTCGTCAACAAAAGTGAATTGATAATCCCATTCAAATCGTCGTCGTCCACGCCGGCGTCGTTGCTCCGGCAGCGGTAGAGGCAGCGGACTTGCGTATCGCCGCGCGTGAAGACCCAGGCGCGCGTGTGCCCGAAATCTGCCGTGTGCGCTTCGTCTTTTGGCTCAATGCGCGTGTAAGTCGTGAACGCGTAGGTCATGTAATCCCGGCTGCGGTTTTGGATCAACGGCTCACCGATTTGCGGCCAACTGCGCCGGTCGGCTTCGGTCAACGAGCGGAGCGTTTTTTCGGGATGGAGATCGGCGCGGTTGGGTTGGTCAAATTCGTACGCCTCAATTTTGAGATACCCGCCCGTGGTCAGGCTGGCCAAGCTCACACGGGGTGAACCTTCATGGGTCAGCGGCAACCAACCCTCGGGATAATCAAGGGTGTACAGGCTTTCGGGATCGCTGTATTCAGGCATGCCAACCCATTAAGCAGAAGCCTTGCCAGCCAACTTTTCCTACGCTACCCTAGCCGCCATGAGCACTGTTCTTCGTGGCCGCGCCTATGTCGTGCGGGACAATATTGACACTGACCAGATCATCCCGGCGCAGTATCTGGCGCTGGTTCCGACCATTCCCGACGAGTATGAAAAGCTCGGCAGCTACGCCCTTTGCGGCCTGCCGAAGGATCAATACCCGACCCGCTATGTGGCCGATGGCACGGCCAAAACGGCGTTCCCAATTGTCATTGCCGGACGCAATTTTGGTTGTGGCAGTTCCCGGGAACACGCGCCGATTGCCCTCGGCGCGACCGGCTGCACGGCGGTGGTGGCGGAAGGCTTTGCCCGGATTTTCTTCCGCAACTGCGTGGCCACGGGCGAACTCTACCCGGTCGAATGCGACCAACGCTTGTGTGATGTGTTCCAGACCGGCGATGAAGTCGAACTCGATCTCGATGCCGGCACACTGCAGCAAGTGAAGACCGGCAAGGTGTTCGCGACGAAACCACTCGGCGATGCGCGGCCGGTCATTGATGCTGGCGGAATCTTCGAGTACGCCCGCGCCACCGGCATGATCAAGAAGTAGCCGGTTACCGGCCCACGATCCGCGAGAGCAACCACAGCAGCACGACCGCGACGCCGGTAAACATCAGCCAGTTGTCTTTCCACCACGACGCAGTGGCATCCAACACATCCCCGCTCGGCGCCGGTTCGGCGGGGGCCGCTGCCGTTGCGGGCGCGGGCGCGTTTTCACCAAGTCGCCGGTCGATGACGGCAAGCTGATTGCGCAGCCGGTCGGTTTGCGTTTGCACAGTTTTCAAGTTGGCTTCCGCCGCGGGATAATCACTCTGCGCTCGCAACAGTTCGCTGCTCGGTCCAGTACCGAGCTTGCCGTCGCCGGTGCCGGATTTACTTAACGACTGTGTGGGAGCGCGCGTCTCACGGGCTTGTTTGGCACGGTCGAACCGTTGCTGCGCGGCCGCGAGTTCCGCCTCGAACCGGGACAGTTGCGCCGTCACCTCGAACCGCAATCCCTTCAGCGCCTCGGTCACTTGCCGGGTGGCGAGGACTTCGGTGACGCCGCCGGCCTGCAAGGCGATCACGGCATCAAACGCACGGACGGCCAGCGCATATTGCCGGGCGGCCAGCGCATCGGCGCCTTGTTTCATCAGGGCCTGTGCTTTGGTGCGCGCTTGACGTTTCTCAGATTCTTCCTTCGTCAGCCACACGCCGCCGATCTTGACCATGCCGGCGGCGACCTGCTGGCGTTCGGCCTGCCATTGCGCCAGCCGGTCTTTGATCTCCTGAGTGTGCGATGACTCGGGATAGGTGGACAAAAACTGTTGCAGTTCGCCAATGGCTTGATCGCAAGCGGCCAGACTCGCGCTGCTGTCTTCGGCGGGCGTGTATTTGGCCAATGCCAGATAACCGCGCTGCATGGCGGCCAGCTGCCGCTGCTCCGGCGTCCAGCGGGTGAAGCTGGCCACGTCAGATTTGGGAATGACTTTCGTGCTGAAAATCGTGCCGCCGGCGAGCCGGACTTCAATGGTGAGATTCGTGGCGGTTTCCGCGAGGATTTCGCCTTCCACCTCCGTGCCGTCGGTGAGGCGAATCAGGTCGGCAGACACCGCAGTCGCCAACGCGAGTAACCAAAGCCATTTGATCATTGGGTCCGGGTGATTTCGACGGCCACGTACTGTGAACCGGGGATGCTGAACTTTTTCACTTCAATCGTCACCGCCACCGCGAGCCGGCGTTGCAGAATCGCCCCGGCAACCTCGTCGGCCACGGCTTCGATCAATTTTCGGGGCCGTTGGGCAACGACTTGTTTGATGAGATCGGTCACGACATCATAGCCGGTCGTGGACGCTTCCATGTCGGTGCGACCGGCTTCGGCAAGGTCGCGCTCCATGACGACGGTGATCAACAGCCGTTGCGAATGCGCCCGCTCGGCGGGAGTGACGCCGATGTTGGTGTGGACTTCCAAGTCCTTGATGGTGATTTTATCCATGCTGGGTCAGACGCTCCTGCAATTCACCGAGATGCTCACAAATCCAATCCGGCTGCGTGGCGTGAAGTTTGTCGTAATGGTTATAACCGGTCAAGACCGCGCAGGTGTGAACTCCGCCTGCCTTGCCGGCGGCGACATCGTGCTCCATGTCGCCAACGAACACCGCTTCCGCCGGGACAATGGCGTTTTCTTCCAGGATGTGGTGAATCTTCTGCGTCTTGTCCGCGATGCCGAGGTACGGTTTTGTGACGTATCGGTCCACGCCAAACCGCCGGGCTTGGTTTTCGTACGTATGCACATCGACGGTGCTGGCGATGTAGACACCGAGCTTTTGTTGCCGGCAGAAATTGAGAAAGCCGAGCGTGTGCGGCAGTAAGGTGATGTCGTCGAGGATCTGGTGGTACCGCGTGAGAAAAACTTCCTCCAATCTCGCCTGCGGCACCTGCGGAATCCGGCGTTCGTAAAACTGGCGAATCGGCAGACAGAACTCCCGGCGAAACTCATCGAGCGTCAACGCCGGCAACCCAAACGTCGCAAACACGTGATTCGTCGTGGCAAACACCGGCGGCAAATCGTCCACCAAGGTGCCGGACCAGTCGAGAATGACGTGGCGGATGCGCATCAGGCTTTTTCGCGGGTGCGCGGGGACCGGCGATTACGCCGGGCAAGCTGGGCGGTCTTGCGCTTGCGCAACTGCCGTTCGATTTTCTCCGCGACGATATCGAGCGCCATCTGCGGTTCGGGCCCGATTTGCTCGGCACTCACATCGCGCCCCGGCAGTTCAATCAACACGCGGACGATATATTGCCCGGCATTGGCATGGGCGCTCGATTTGCGCAACCGGACCCGGGCCCGCAACGCGCGCGGCGCGTATTGTTCGACCCGACCGATTTTATCTTCCACAGCTTCGTGCAACGCTTCGGTCAAAACGACTCCGTCGGTATGAATCAGAATATCCATAGTAGCATCCTTGTTGGCTGCATGATAACAACGATCCCCGACAATGCAATCGGTTCTGGCAATGGATTTCGGCGGGACGCGCCTGAAATTGGGCGTGGTGCGCGCCGGGCAAGTGGTGGCGGAAACCACGCTCCCGGCCCGCGCTCACGAGCCGGTCACAGAAGTGTTAGCCGACGCACGCATGGCCTTGGAGCGGATGTGGGTGGATCAACCAACAGGCGTCGCGGTCGGTTTTCCGGCAATTATTGACCGCCCCACCGGCCGCATCTTGACCGAGCACGGAAAATATCCCGGCTGCCGGGACTTCTCGTTCCCCGACTGGGTGCGGCGAACCTGGAACTTGCCGGCGGCGGTGGAGAATGATGCGCGGTTAGCCTTGATCGGGGAATGGCAACACGGCGCGGGCCGGGGCTGCCGGAATCTCGCCTTGGTGACGCTGGGGACCGGGATCGGGACGGCGGTGCTGCTCAATGGCACCGTTTTGCGGGGAGTGCATCACCAAGCCGGCAATCTCGGCGGATTTTTTGTGGTGAACTGGAACGCCACGCCGGGCACGGTCGAGTCGGAATCGGCCAGCCACACATTACCGGCGGAGTTTCCGAACTATGAAGTGGTCTTTGGCGCGCCGGCCGCGCAGGCGTTGAAGGAGCGGGCGTTGCGGGTGTGGGGCGCACTGGCGGTGACGTTGGTGCATGCGTTTGATCCCGAGCGGATCATTTTCGGCGGTGGCGTGATGCGGAGCGCGGCCGTGATCTTGCCGGCGGTGCAGGCGCGGGTGGACACGGAGGCATTCATGCCGGGCGGTCGCGTGCCGGTAGTGGCCGGGGAACTGGGCGACCGGGCGGCGTTGCTCGGCGCAGAATGGTTGTTACAGGAAAGATTGTGAAATCGAATTACGACAAATATCCGTTTGTTCCGGTGGCCGGCGAGTGTTGGACGGGGTGGGACGCCATCGGCGCGCAACTCCCGCGCGACGGCGTGGTGGTGGTGGAATGTTATACCGGCGTGGATGAACGCGCGATTGCAGCCGCGTTGCCGGGACGAAAGACGATTTTTGCCAGCGAGGCACTGTTGCCGGCGGCGGAGATTGACCGGCTGTGTGCACCCTATCTCGGGGGGAGTGATCCGTTGTTCGGGTTCTTGTGTCCGCTGGAGTTGCGGCAGTTTTTTGACCCGGCCAAGCTCGCGGCCCTGCGCCAAATCGCCGCCGCCGGCAAGGCATTGGTCATCGGTCAAGGCGCGGCGTTGATTCATCCCGGCGATGTGTTGGTGTACGCCGACCTGGCCCGGTGGGAGGCGCAGCTCCGGCACCGCCGCGCGGGGAATGCCGGCGAGAAATACAAACGGGCGTTCTTCGTGGATTGGCGCGTGGCGGACCGGTGGAAACGCGCCGTGATGGCGCGGTGGGATTTTGTGTTGGATACGAATCAACCGGCCACTCCGAAGTTGGTGACAGGCGCGGCGGTGCGGCGGGGATTGGCGGAGTGCACGCGGCGGCCGTTTCGGATAGTGCCATTTTTTGATCCGGGGCCGTGGGGAGGACAGTGGATGAAGGAGGTTTGCGATCTTGACCGAGCGGCGCCGAATTTTGCGTGGTGTTTTGATTGCGTGCCGGAGGAAAATTCGCTGGTGTTGGGTTTTGGCGCGGCGCGGGTGGAGTTGCCGGCGATTGATTTGGTTTTCGCGGAGCCGCGGGCGTTGTTGGGCGAGGCGGTGTACGCGCGGTTCGGCGCGGAGTTCCCGATCCGGTTTGATTTTCTCGACACGATGGGCGGCGGGAACCTGTCGTTGCAGGTGCATCCGTTGACGGAGTACATCCGCACGCAATTCGGGATGGCGTACACGCAGGACGAAAGTTATTACATGCTGGACGCCGGGCCCGACGCGGCGGTGTATCTGGGTTTCAAGGAGAACGTGAACCCCACGGAATTCCTCCGGGAACTCACCGCCGCCCCACCCTTCGACGCGGACCGGCATGTCGCGCGGTGGCCGGCTAAGCCCCATGATCATTTTCTGATCCCCGCCGGGACGATTCATTGTTCTGGCTCGAACAGCATGGTTTTGGAGATCAGCGCGACGCCGTATATTTTTACGTTCAAACTCTGGGACTGGAACCGGCTTGGGCTCGACGGCAAGCCGCGCCCACTCAACCGCGAGCGCGGGGCGGCGAACTTGCAATGGGACCGCACGGAACAATGGGTGCGCGAGCAGTTGATCAACCGGGTGACGCCGGTCGCGGCTGGTGCCGGTTGGCGCGAAGAGCGGACCGGGTTGCATGAAAGCGAGTTCATCGAGACGCGCCGTCATTGGTTCACCCAGCCGGTACGGCACCAGCGGACCGGGAGCGTCGAAGTTTTGAATCTGGTGGCCGGTCCGGCAGCGGTGGTGGAAAGTCCCGACCGGAGTTTTGCGCCATTCGAGATTCACTATGCCGAGACGTTCATCGTCCCCGCCGCCGCCGGACCATACACGATTGCACCACTGACTCCCGGCACAAGATGCGCAACGTTGAAAGCGTTTGTGCGTTAGAGGTCGGCGCGGAGAATTTCAAGCGGGGGCTGTTCGCAGATGCCGCGGCTGCCAACCAGACCGGCCACAACCGTCAGCGCCACGGTCAGCCCCAGCGCAATCAACATCGGCACCAGCGCCGGGACAAACGCGAGTTTGAACACCCACGTTGCCAACGCCCAGCTTGCCAGCAGTGACAGCAGGATGCCGGTCAATGCGGCGAACACACCGAGGCAAACGTACTCCACCGCGAGGATGCTGAGGATTTGCCGGCGGGAGGCACCAAGCGTCCGCAAGAGGAGGCTTTCGCGCAGCCGTTGACTCCGCCCGGTCGCAATGGTGGCGAGCAACACCAACACGCCGGTCGCCACTGTGAACAACGCCATGAAGCGGACCACTGCCGCAATCTTGGAGCGGATTGAATCAACGGTTTGGATGATCAGCGTCAGGTCAATGGCGGAGACATTCGGGAACTGCCGGACAACTTCGCGCTGGAGGGTGGCGGATTGTTGTGCGGAGTCCACGCGCGTCGCCAACACATGGATGGCCGGAGCTTTCTCCAAGACACCGGTCGGGAAGACGACGAAAAAATTGGGCCGCACCCGCCGCCATTCGACTTGGCGGACGCTGGCCACGCGTGTCGCCAGCGGAATGCCCTGGATGTCGAATACGATTTCGTCACCCAGCGTGACGCCGAGGTCTTTCGCAATGCCGGCTTCGATAGAGATCGGCACCGGCAAATCGCCCACCTTGGGAAGCGGCCACTGGCCGGCGAGGAGCGTTTCGGTGTCGGTCAGGTGATCCCGGTACGTGCTCCGGTACTCCCGTTGCAGCGCCCACGCCGGTCGGGAACCGCGCGGAGTGGCGTCCATCTGTTCGACCGGCTGGCCTTTGATTGATTGGAGGCGCATGGTGACAATCGGCGCTTGCTCGATAACTTCCAATTGCAGCGAGCGCACCAAATCGGCGACAACCGCGCGTTGGTCGGACTGGATGTCGAACAAGATGGCATTGGGACGTTTGCCGGGGCTGGTCGGAGCCAGCTCGGCCATCAGTGTCGCGTGGAGGAAGAACTGGGTGAGGATCAGCAAGGTGCCCAACCCCAGCGACAGCATGACCATCACGGTGCGATTGTTGGGGCGATACAGGTTGGCGACGCCCTGCCGGACGACGTAGCGCCAGCGGGTGGAAATGAGCTGGCGCGCCAACAGGGTGATGAGTTTCGCCACACCGGCCAACAGGGTGAAGGCGATGATCAACCCCAACGTCAGCCCCACCCCATATTGCCAGCGACTGGTTTGGGTAATGGCAAACGCCGTCAGACCGCCGGCGATGAGCAGGTAAACCAGCCAGAGGAGCGGGTCCTTCCACCGGGCGGCGGCGTCGGTTTCAAGCGACCGGAGCGCGGTGAGTGGTGAGACGCGCCGCACCGACAACAGCGGGAGCAGAATGAACAACAGACACGTGACGAATCCAACCGTCATCGCCTGCAACACCGCAATCCAGGAAATATCGCCGGTCACAGGAAACGGCAGAATGCCGCGAACGAGCAAGGGGATAAAACTCCGGATACTGATCCCGACCACGGCCCCCAAAACCGCTCCAATCAGCCCGAGCACCATTCCCTGAATCACATAAATGGCGAACGTCTGCCGGACCGAACAACCGAGGCAGTGCAAGATGGCGACGGTGCCGAGGCGTTGTTTGACATGGACGTACAGGGCACTGGCAATCCCGATCCCCCCCAACAACAGCGAGACAAACCCGATGAGATTCAGGAAATGATAGGCATTGTCCAACACGCCGCCCATTTCTTCTTTCCGTTTCTCGACCGTCTCGTGGCGCAGACGAAACTTCTGCAACTGCGCTTGGTGGGTCTCCACCAACCGCACAACATCGGTACCTGACGGGTATTTGAAGTAAGTGCGATACCGGGCCAGGCTGCCGAACTTCAGCAGTTGGGTTTGCTCCACGTCGGCCAGCGAAATATAGACGCGTGGCGCAAACGTGGCGAATGCGAGCGTTTCGCCGGGCACGCGTTGCAGCGTTCCCACGATGCGGAGCGAGAGTTCGCCCACTTTGATGTTGTCGCCCACCGCCGCGCCGAACTGGGTGAGCAGATTCTCCTCCACGAGCGCGCCGCCGCCAGTGCGAAACTGACCGGCGGCCTCCGCCGGCAGCGTTTCCATCGTTCCGTAAAATGGAAACCCGCCCTGCAACGCCCGCACCTGAACCAACCGCGTGTCACCACTCTTCGGGAACTGGATCATCGAGGTGAACGACGTTTCGCGCGCCTGCTCACCGCCGAGTGAGCGGAGAAACGCTTCGGCTTCGGGCGACAACGCTTGGCGCGAAGTGATCTCCAGATCGGCGCCGAGCAACGCCTTGGCCTGTTGCTCCATCGCCGTGCGCAGCGTCCGGCCGAATGAACCAATGGCCACGAGCGCGGCAATGCCCATCACGATCGAGCCGGAAAACAACACCAGCCGGCGCCGCGAGCGGCGGCTGTCGCACCACGCCATCTTCCACACCCACGATTGGAACAACCCAGCTCTAGCTGCCATTGCCCGCCTTGCCGGTATCGTCAATGACACGCCCGCTCCGCAAGCGGATGATCCGCTGCGTCCGTTGCGCCAGTTCCAAATCGTGCGTGACCAACACCAACGCCGTCCCAGCCGCCCGATTCAACTCGAACATGGTTTCGATCACCTGATGCCCCGTTTCCGCGTCGAGGTTGCCGGTCGGTTCGTCGGCAAAAAGAATCTCCGGGCGATGGATAAACGCCCGCGCCAGCGCGACGCGTTGCTGTTCACCGGCGGAAAGCTGTGTGGGATAGTGGCGCAGTCGTTCACCCAAGCCGACTTTCGTCAGCAGCGCGATGGCCGGTTCGGGCGCCGGGTTGCCGCCGCGTAGTTCGAGCGGCACCATGACGTTTTCGAGTGCGGTCAAAGTCGGGATGAGTTGGAAGTTCTGAAAAATGAAACCGATCAGCGTGTTGCGAAGCGCGGCGCGGGCGTTTTCGTCGAGCGCGCCGAGGTCCTGCCCGTTCAACCTCACGGTGCCAGTGGTCGCCCGATCCAGACCGGCGGACAAACCCAGCAGCGTCGTCTTCCCGCTCCCAGAGGGCCCAAGAATCGCACAGGTGTCGCCGCGTTGGAGTGCGAAACTGACATCCCGCAGCACCGGCAATTCGGCGCCGGCCATGCGATAGGTCTTGCCGAGGCTGGTAACTTGAAGTAACGGCACCGTTCGGTTGACGCCGTTGACCGCTTCGTGTTGATTAGGGACCATTGTCATGATGAGTAATCGAAATCTGCTCGGTTGGATTTTATGGGCGGCACTATCCGTGACCCAAGCCGGTTCTGCAAGTGAACAGAAAGCCGTCGAACCGCGCACGCTCATGGTGCTCGGCGACAGCTTGACGGCTGGTTTCGGTGTTAATCGCGCGGAAGCTTACCCGGCTTTGTTGCAACAGCGCATCAACGCTGCCGGCTGGAATTTCACCGTCGTCAATGCCGGCCAGAACGGCGACACCACGGCCGGCGGTCTCCGGCGCATGGAATGGTTGCTGCAACGCCGGCTGCACGTCCTGATTCTTGCGCTGGGCGGCAACGATGGTTTGCGCGGCATCGCCCCCGACGTCACGCACTCCAATCTGCAAGCGATGATCAATCTCGCAAAACAAAAATATCCCGACATCCAAATCGTTCTCGCTGGCATGGAAATGTCCCCCAATATGGGGCGAGACTACATCACCCGTTTTCGCGCGATCTACCCCGAGCTTGCCAAACAGAATCAGTTGGCACTCGTCCCGTTTCTGTTGGAAGGCGTCGGCGGCCGTCCCGAAGCCAATCAAGATGACATGATCCATCCCACCGCTGCAGGTCAGAAAATTATCGCGGAGAATGTCTGGCACGTCTTACAGCCGCTCCTCCGGGCAATGGTTGCCGCACCTTGACCGGCGTTGCCTGTTGCGTCACTTGGGTGGCGTTGGTATCGTGCCGGCGTCACAGCGCTCCCGTAGCTCAGATGGATAGAGCGTCGGTTTCCTAAACCGCAGGTCGCCAGTTCGACTCTGGCCGGGAGCGCCATGTTGGCAACAGTCAAAGAGATTGACGCCCGCGAGTCCGCCGCGTATTCTTTGCACGCACTTCGGAGGATTAAGTCCATGGCTGACGAGAAATCGATTCAAAATGTTCCGGATGACGATTCCAAAAAGGATACCGTCCGCATCAATCTCCCCCAAGGCGGCGCTGTCAAGCCCGCCGGTTCACCGACACCCACCGTACGGCTAAAACCCAGCCCGATTCCCGGAGCTGTAGCAAGCGACGACGAATCCAAAAAAGAAACCGCCGTCATGGGCATGCCAGTGGCCACCCCCAAGCCGAAGAAAGACACTTCCCGAGTTCAAGTTCCCGCCACCAAACCCGGTGCGCCGGAAATGCCACGCCCCACGGTCAAACTCAAACGCGAGGAAGGCACTTCGCAAATTGCGCCCGCCGCCCCGACAGCTCCTACACCCGCAGCCGCCCCAGCCGCACGCCCGGCCGCGGCCGCAGTTTCGTCCGTCAGCGGCGTGGACTTTGGGCTGGCAATCGCCGCAATGTTGGTAGCCTTGGCGGTGGCCGGCTACCTTTTCTCATTGAGCAACGGCTAATACATTGCTGGACCGTTTGCCACCGAACGACAACTCAACCCGTAACTAACTGGAGATCTTTTTATGGCTAGCGCCAACGTTGTCACAATTACTGGACGCAATTTCGAGCAAGAAGTCCTGAAGTCCGCCGTGCCGGTTCTCGTGGACTTCTGGGCTGAATGGTGCGGCCCGTGCAAAGCCATTGCTCCCGTGCTTGACGAAATCGCCGACGAAAAAGCCGGTAAGGTCAAGATCGCGAAAATCAACGTCGACGAAAATCAGGATCTCGCCACCAAGTTTGGGATTCGCGCGATTCCGACGTTACTCATCTTCAAGGGCGGGACCGTCAAAGAGCAGCTCGTTGGCATGGTCGGCAAGAAAGACCTCGACAAGAAGCTTACCGCCCATATCGGCTAACGAAATACACCACCGCAATATCGTATCAGAGCGGCGGTCGCTGACCGCCGCTTCTGTTTTCAGTGCAACGCCTTCTTCTGCGCGGCGAGCAACTTGTGAATGCCATGCTCGCCCAGCCGTAGCAGTTCATTCAGCTCATCCTTGGTGAATGTCGACTCCTCGCCTGTCCCCTGCACTTCGACAAACTTCCCGGCATCCGTCATCACGACATTCATGTCAACCGCCGCCATCACGTCTTCCTCGTAACACAAATCCAACATCGGCACGCCCGCAATCACCCCCACACTCACCGCCGCAACTGCCGCGCCGATCGGATTCTCTGCCAATTTCCCATCCGCAACAAATTTCCGCATCGCCAACATCATGGCCACATACGCGCCGGTGATGGCCGCAGTCCGCGTCCCACCGTCGGCTTCCAACACATCGCAATCCACCCACACCGTCCGCTCCCCGAGCTTTGTCATATCGGTCACCGCCCGCAACGACCGCCCCACAAGCCGCTGAATCTCTTGTGTCCGCCCCTCTACCTTCCCCTTCGAGACTTCCCGGCTTTTGCGCGGCTTCGTGCAATACGGCAACATCGAATACTCCGCCGTCACCCAGCCGCCGGGAACTTTCTGTTCTTTCATCCACCGCGGCACGCCCTCCTCGACCGACGCCGCGCAGATCACGCGTGTTTTCCCCATCTCGATCAGCACCGCCCCCGCTGGTGTGGCGACATAATTCGGATGGATTTCGAGCGGACGAAGTTGGTCAACCCGGCGACCGTCAATGCGTTTCATGGCGCGGAGGATGACCGGCAGGTCGAGAAGCAGCAAGCCATTTTTCGAGATTGAACCGGACGGCCAGCAAGGCTAGTGTCCTCGCGTCTTCCATGTGCAGCCGTAGCTCAATTGGATAGAGCGTTGGCCTCCGGAGCCAAAGGCTGTGGGTTCAACTCCCGCCGGCTGCACCACTCTTCACGACCACCGGGGCGGCACTGCGTGCCAATAATTCATCGGTCAACGACCGGTAGACAGACGCGGCATATGAACCGGAATCATAAACGTTGATTGGTTTCCCGAAACTGGGGGCCTCCGCCAATCGCACCGTGCGCGGCACCAGCGTCTTGAAAACTTTTTCCCCCAGATGCTTGCGCACTTCGCTGACGACTTGCTGCGCTAAATTGGTCCGGCCATCGTACATCGTCATGATGACCCCTTCGATATCGAGATCGGGATTCGCCCCGCTGGCTTTGATCTGACCGATGACACGCATGATGACCGAGAGGCCTTCCAGTGCAAAATACTCACACTGAATCGGCACAATCACCCGGTCCACTGCTGCCAACGCGTTCATCGTCAAAATTCCCAGTGACGGCGGACAGTCAATCAGGATGAAATCATAGCGGCGCAACTCGCGCAGCGGATTCACAGCATTCCGCAACCGTTGCAGATAATTTTCCGTGCGCGCGACATCCACTTCAGCGACGGCCAAGTCCACTTCACTGGGAATGACTTCGAGATGCTTGATGCCGCTGGGGCGAATCGAATCCGCCAGCGCCGCCGACCCAAGCAACGCCTGATAAATACTGCCCCCGGTTAGTTTTTCCAAGCCGAGCGCACTGGTGGCATTGGCCTGCGGATCGAGGTCAATGAGCAACGTGCGTTTACTATGTTCGGCAAGACAAGCGGCCATGCTGACGGCCGTGGTAGTTTTGCCGACGCCGCCCTTTTGGTTTGCGAAGGCGATGCTGCGGGAAGTCATGCGTTGGCTTATATCGGAAGGGTTGAGCCGTCGCAATCCGAAACCTTGCACTGGGCAGACGAGCATGCTAGTGTCCGCGAACCTTTTTGGAGGGCGGGTTAGCCAAGTGGTAAGGCGGGAGTCTGCAAAACTCCTATCCGTCGGTTCGATTCCGACACCCGCCTCCAATTCCAAGCTTTGCTTGGACAAGGAGTTGCAAAAGTCACAAGCCCCAAGTGCCAGCAAAATGCCAGCAGTTTGGTGATTTGGAGCAACTCGACAAAACTCCGCTACCACCACGGCAGAACTTGCTGAAACGCGATTGGCTGCGCGTTTGGTGTAGCAGATGCACCTGACACTCGCCCGCGTGTGGCAGGCTTGAACCAGAAAGTTCAAGCCATGAAAAACCGATTCCGTTTGTACCGCCGCGCCAACAGCCGCGTGTTCTACGCGCACGATTCCGTCACTGGTAAACAGGAAAGCCTCGGCACCCGCGACCGCGCCGAAGCGAAGTTGTTGGTCACCGCCCGCAATGAATCGTATCGCCAACCGCAGTTGAATCTGCACCTCGCCCGCGCCTATCTGGCCGGCAGCGATTCGGGCATCGCCACGCGCACCTGGCAAAATGTTTTCGATGTCATTGTTGATTCGAAGCAGGGCTCGACGCAGAAACGCTGGCGCTGCGCGGCGAAGGAGGCGGCGTTCGACGGCATTCGTCATCGCGTCATTCTTGAGACGCAAGCGGAGCATCTGCTGGCGTGCCTCAAAGCCGGCACCGTCAGCACGAACGTTCACCTGCGGAAGCTGCACAACTTCTGTCTGTCGATGAACTGGCTGCCGTGGCCGATCATCCCGAAGCGACTGTGGCCCGAAGTGCGCTATCGCCCGCGACGCGCGATTACGATTGAGGAGCATCGCCTGATCATCGAGCGCGAGAAGAATCCGGAGCGGCGCGACTTCTACGAACTGAGCTGGCATCTTGGTGGCTCGCAGACCGACCTCGCCAATCTGACAGCCGAAGACATTGATTGGCCGAATCAAACAATTGCGTATCACCGGCAAAAGACCGGCAGCCTGGCCATGATCCACTTCGGCGAAAGCATCGCCGCAGTGCTGCGACGGTTGCCGGCCAGCGGTCCGTTGTTCCCCTATCTGCGAACGGTTCGATCGGGCGACCGCTCGACCGAATTCAAGCAACGCTGTGACGGACTCAACATCAAAGGCGTCTCGTTGCACTCGTACCGGTACGCTTGGGCAGAACGGGCAAAAATTGCCGGCTACCCGGAACGATTCGCGCAAGAAGCGCTCGGCCACAACAGCAAGGCTGTCCATCGTGCCTACGCGCGCAGGGCGCTCGTGAAATTGCCGTCGTTGGAGAGTTACGAAAAACAGGCCGCGCAGTGCAACATCATTGCGATGCCGGCGCCGTTACCGGAGCAGCCGCCGGTCCGTTTGGTCGAGGCGGCCGGTTGAACGTGCGGTTTTGTTTCCGCCCATTTCGCTCGCGCCAGTACGCGCAGATCGCGTCGCTGGCGCGGGCGAGCCATTTCTCGTCACGGCGAAGCTCCTCCAGCGTGGACGTGGCGAAGAACTTCGTGCCATTGCGCGGCGGATGGCCGAGCGGTTTCAACAACCCGTCCATGATCAAAATGGGAATCTCGTGCGGCTCAAATCCGAGAAACCATGCCGTTTGAATCGCGCTGAGTCGCGCCGGCACTACCTTCCAACTCAAGAACTCCGCCTGCTGCTCGTTCGCATTCATAGCACTCCCATGCTTACCACGCGACACCGGGATGCGCGTGTATCCGGTACACGGTAATTTCAGAGGTGATGGGCCAGTGGAGTGATTCCCCGTCACCATAACTGGAGCTATATCCTGACTTGGGGCACTCCAGCTAAGCTAATAGGCGCGGTTTGGGTCCTTGGTTCTTAATCAGGAGGCGCAACACGTCTTCCTCTTTGAACCTGACCGAACCGTCAATACGAATAGTCGGCAGCCGCCCTGAGCGAGCCAGTTCCCCGATTTTGCGGGGACTGATTTTCAGACGACTTGCCGCGTCCGCTTTGCTCATGAGTTGCGGCACGAAGCTCGTCGGTTGAGCCTCGTCAATTTCCAGTACAACGTTCTCGCCATCCACTCGTGCCCGGTATGATTTGCAGATCAACGTAATCATGACCTCACGTTTCAGCACACATAATGCCCCAAATCAGGATCTCCGTTCGTCATGTGGCGTCCTGCACGATCTGATGGATAAGTGGTCGCATCCAGGCCGGCATCTTCGGCGCAAGCGAGGTCAGGTTGGCCTTGGTCGCCGCATCCAAGTGCTTCCTCAAGTGGACGACATGCCGCGCCGTGTCGGGACTACCGTGCATGAAGCGCAACGCCTGAATGACCAGGCCGGCGGACCGACCAGCACCCAGCAAGTTGCGCGGCGCAGCGCGGCGGAAGTCTAGCGTCAAATTCCCCAACGCCACACGCCGAGCGAGGCCGTCCGTGTAGATCACGATTTTGGCCGGCACTTGGTTCGACAATCCGAGTGCGTTGGCCGCGTAAGCGCCTGAGAACTGCCACTGCGCATGGCTGTCTTCCATCAGCGCTCGCACCGTGGCCATGATGTCAGGTGCGATTCGGCCAAAAATCGGATGTTGGTGGGGCAAATCATAAAGACCCCAACGCACACGTCGAATCTTGCTGGCTTTGACCAGCCGGCAGAGAGCCTGCCGTACCGCTACTGCGCTGCCTATCCCATCAAAATGCTTTGCTGAAAGCACTGAACCACGCTTGGCCGCTCTGAACGACCTTAGTATTCTCATATCAATAGGTTGTGAAGTCTTTACCATTCGATTCTTGTAACAAAAACTGACCTGTTTTTGTGACAAATTGCGACCTGAATTGTGAATACACCAATAGTGAATCCGACATGCGGCAGCACACGTCTGTTTCTACCCCAACATCACACGCGAACGGCGGACCGCTTGCGGTGGCATGGATGTTCAGCAGGAGTTTGCCTCACAGTTATCTTCTCCTGAACCTCGTCGTCTGTTGTCGCGTCGGCCTGGCTGGGGGCTTGGTTTTTGGTGAGGTCGAGCTTTTCCTCGATTTCGCTTTGGCGGCGACACAATTCCTCGTACCGCTTCTCGTGCTCAAACGGTGCGCCGACTTTGGCCTCCAGTTCCTTCGCCCGCTTCTGGGCGTCGGCGATGTCAGACTCCAGCTTGGTGGTACGTTCCTCGAAACCCTGCACTGCCACTTCGAGTGAACGGATCGTGCCCTGCGCCGTGTCGGTGGCACGCGCACTGTAGTGGTTCTTGCCGCGCACGATGATCTCGACATTCTTGTTCATGGCCGGACGGAGGGAAATCTCGAAGCCAGCAAAGCGTCCGATGTTGATGTCCTCGCCGAACCGGTTCTTCAGTTTTTCGGCTTGCCGGACGATCAACTCGCCGGCAATGCCCCGGTTGTCGATCAACTGTTTGTCGAGTTCGATACGGAACTTGTCGCCCGTTGTGTCCTGGCGCGTCGTGATGTCCTGACGCAGATTGGCGAGGCGTTCGGTGAAAACTTCCGCTTCCTCGTGCGAGCGTCGCATATTCGTGCGAATCCGGTACTGCTCCTCGGCGTGGGCAGAGCGCAGCCGCGTGAGCCGCATCAACTCGGCGTCCACCTGTGCCTTCTCGATCACAAGCGGGTTGCCGGATGCAATCGCCTTCACCTCAGCGTAGGTCAATGCAGCCGAGTCGAGGTCTTCGAGCCGGCGAATCGTCATGTCGCCACTCATCACCTGCGCGATGAACTTGGCTTTCGTTTCCAACGTCTGCCACATGTAGGCGTCGAACGAGCCTTCGGAGACGTACCGGTAGATTTGCACGACGGCGTTGTTGTTCCCCTGCCGGAGAATCCGTCCCTCGCGCTGTTCCACGTCGGCCGGTCGCCACGGTGCATCGAGGTGGTGCAAGGCAATCAGGCGTTCCTGCACGTTCGTGCCGGAACCCATCTTCTGCGTGCTGCCAAAAAGGACACGGACGCGGCCGGCTCGCACATCCCGGAACAGCGCCAACTTTGAGGCATCCGAGTCGTAGTCCTGAATGAACGCAATCTCGGCACTCGGCACGCCGAGTCGTTCGAGCTTCTCGGCCATGTCGTGGTACACGGAAAAACCATGGTCCTTCGGCGTGGAGAGATCGCAGAAAACCATCTGCGCTGACCGGTCGGCCTTCGTGGCGTCCCAGATTCGGTAGATGTTTTCAACAGCCTGGTTGACTTTGCCGTCCGGTTCATCGCGTGCAGCCGGCTTCATCAAGCGAAGATCGAGTGCCGCCTTCCGTCCTTCCGACGTGATCTTGAGCATGTTGTCTTCGCGCGGGTCAACGCGATTGGTTTTCAACCGCTCAGCACGCTTTGCGAGTTCCTGAACGAAAGTCTTTAGTTCAGGCGTTGCCGGCGCGTGGCGGATGCTCGGCCTCTCGCCGTCAAGTGCCGGACGCGGCAAGTTCAGCATAGCGGCGGTCTGGACATCGGCAGCCTGGCGGAAGATCTGCATGAGTTCGGGCACGTTGATGAACCGGGCGAACCGTGTGTTCAACCGGTAGCCGGCGCCGTCCGGTGACAATTCCATCGCCGTCACTGGCTCGCCGAACGTGGCCGCCCACGAATCGAAATGATGCAGGTTGTGTTTCTTGAGATCGTCCGGCTGGAGATACCGCTGCATGGTAAACATTTCGGCCATGCTGTTGGCGATCGGTGTGCCGGTGGCGAAGACGACTCCGCCTCCGTCATTGGTAGATTGCACGTGGCGGACCTTCAGGTACATGTCGAACGCGCGCTCGCTGGCGGTTTGCGGCAGTCCGGCGATGCGGGTCATCTTCGTGACGTAGAACAGATTCTTGAAGAAGTGCGCTTCGTCCACGAAGAGACGATCCACGCCGAGTTCCTCGAACGTGAGCGTGTTGTCTTTCTTATGCTCTGCAGCGAGGGCTTGCAAACGCGCTTCGAGACGTTTTTTCGCGCGTTCCAGTTCCTTTACGAGACGACGATTGCTGCTGTCGGCGTGCTGCAACCGGATAATTTCCAACTCGTGCAGTTGCTCCTCAAAGAAGCGCTTCTGCGTTTCGTGGCTTAACGGAATGCGCTCGAATCCGGAGTGCGTGACGATCACGGCGTCCCAATTGCCGGTCGCGATCCGGCCGAACAGCCGGCGGCGATTCTGCGACTCAAAATCCTCTTTCCCCGCCACGAGGATGTTCGCGCCCGGATACAGCATGAGCAGTTCGGACGAAAACTGGCCGAGCATGTGGTTTGGAACGACAAACATCGGCTTGCGGGCCAGTCCGAGCCGTTTCAACTCCATCCCAGAAGCGACCATCGTGTACGTCTTGCCAGCGCCGACGACGTGAGCGAGCAGCGTGTTCGGCGTTTGGAGGATGCGCCAAACGCCGGCTTTCTGGTGCGGGTGTAGTTGAATGGACTGGCTCGCACCAGGCAACGTCAGGTGGTCGCCATTGAACGTGCGGACGCGACTGTGATTGAACGCGTCGTTGTACAGCCGGCAGAGCCGTTCCCGGCGGGAATCATCCCGCCAGACCCATTCCTTGAACCGCTCCTTGATGCGTTCCTGTTTTTCGCGTGCGGCTTCGGTGGCTTGGCCGTTGACGACCGGTTTCCGCTTTTCGTCGAGATCGTAAACGGTCGGTGTCTTGAGATTGAGGGCATCTTCAATCAATTCGAGCGCTGAATACCGGTCCGTGCCCCAATCCGTCGTGTTGGCCGTCGCGGAGCGCGCTTCCCAGCCGGGGTTGACGTGCCACGTGCCGAGCGCGTGAATGTGGCCGATTTCGACTCCATCGGTAACGCCCAACAGTTCATTTGTAAATTGCTGCACGTTTTCCGGTGGCAACCAGGATGCGCCAAGCCGCACGTCAATCTCGGTCGCCGGCAAGTCGGCCGGTTGGACGGATTTCAACGCCTCGACGTTCTCGTGGAAACGCGGGTCGGTGATGGCGGCGGCATCGGCGACGGCCAGCTTCTCGCGGACATTGCCGGAGAGATATTGGTCGTCGGTCTCCCACTGGTTCGTCTGCGGGTTGAGGAAAATGAGGCCCTTCAGGTCGGGCAGGAATTCCTCGACCGGTTCGTTGAGCAGTCCGCTCATGTGGTCGAGGTCGACCCGTCCACGCTCGTTCAATGTGACAAGCAACGCTTCCTTTGGCGAGCCAACGGACTCGACCGGCTGCCGGTGGTGAATGGTGCGTTCACGGAAAATGGCCGCTTTGGTCGCAACCTGTGCTTCATCGTTGTAGTGCTCCAGTGAAAGCAGAAGTGGCAAATCAGGATCGCCGTCGAAGGCGCGTTGATTACCGCGCCGGTTAATCGGGCCAAACCGGGACACGAACCGGTCGTAGGCGTGATTCAGTTTCTCGCGCGCTTCGACAACTTGGTCCTCGCTGCTGTCGTCAATCTGGGAACGCAGACAAACCCGGACTGCGTCACGCACCTCAATCAGTCGGCGAATCCGTGAGCGGGTCTCGGACGGCAAATCGTGAAGTTGGCGGAGAACATTGTCCTCCCGAATACAGATGATGCCGTCGTGGATGCAGTAGGCGTTCGGTTTGACGACATCAGGTGCCGGGATGGTCTGGTCGAGGGTTGGCTCGGCGACTTGTCGGACGTGGGCTTGGTAGATGTTCGCCGGCAATCGCTCGACGGCCTGCGACAGCGCAGTGCCCAAATCGCGGTCGTCTGGTTCAAGCGTCGGCTCATTGTCCCGGTACATGCTGCCGGTCAGCCGCATCTGGCCCAACATCATGAGCGGCCGGATAACGTAGTATTCGTTGATGGTGATGTTGTCGCCCGTGTCATTGACGAAATCGCCAGTCGCTTTCCACGCTGGACCGGTCGGCGCTTCGCCGGGTCGGAGCCGGCGCAGCATCACGATGTCGGTCGTCACCTCGGTGCCGGCATTGCGCTTGAAGGCGTCATTGGGCAACCGGATTGCGCCCAGCAACTCGGCCCGGGTGGACAGCAATTCGCGCAAGCTGGAGTTGAACTTGTCCATCGTGCCGCGTGACGTGATGAAAACAACCAAGCCACCGGGCCGCACCTTGTCCAGAGCCGCCGCGAAGAAGTAGTCGTGGATCGGGAACTTGTAGTCGTTCCAGCGCGGGTCGTGAACGGTGTAGTCGCCAAACGGAACATTTGAGATCGCGGCGTCGTAGAACCCATCGGCCAGCTTCGATTGCTCGAACGGTTGAGCGCGGATGTCGGCGTCTGGATACAACACCTTGGCGATGCGGGCGGTCAGCGGGTCAATCTCAATGCCGGTGATGGTCGAGCGGTGCAGCATGTCTTCTGGCATCAGCCCGATGAAGTGACCGATGCCGCATGCTGGTTCAAGAACTCGTCCACCTTGAAATCCAAACCGCCGCAACGACTGGTAGATCCCCCAAATGACAGCAGGCGACGTGTAATGAGCGTTGAGCGTGGTGGACCGGGCAGCGTCGTGTTCGTCCTCAGTCAGTTCACGTTTAA
Source organism: Verrucomicrobiia bacterium (assembly GCA_022072455.1). GTDB lineage: Bacteria > Verrucomicrobiota > Verrucomicrobiia > Palsa-1439 > Palsa-1439 > CAINDI01. Next base: position 91,118 of record JAJVHY010000016.1, read on the forward strand.
GCGCAGCACGTTCCTTCGCCCATTCACGATTGCCGGGATCGAAGACCTGCGGCATCGCGCCCCAGCCGACGTAACGCACCAGCGACGCTTTCTCCTCTTGAGTCGCCGGGCGTGATTCAGCTTGCACGCGCCGAAGTGCTTTGATTGCAGCGAGATTCTGCTGGAACTTCTGTTTCGGTCCGCCTTCGCCAAGGCGGTCGGCCTCGGTGATCCGGTAGCTGTTGAGGTTCTTGGGCGGTTCGGGAGCAGACGGTCTTATTCTTCGGGTGGCAGCAGGATGTACTTCTCCCGCAACATCTCCCACGCCTGATCTTGAGCCTGCTGTGGTGTCGCTCCCTGCTTCATCAACTGCGCCCGGAGAGTCGCCATTTCGTCCTTCGTCTTGTCCTCCGCCTCCAGCAACATCTGATGGAGCAGGCCCTTGCGTTCCAGGTCGCGCACCATCTTGGGTAGGTGTTCCCGCCAGTGTTTCTCGGCCATCCGGCCGTATTGGGTCAATGGTCTCATGTGGATTCCGCTGAAAAACCCTCCCGTTAATTTTCTTGCCGGGGCGTCACTTTTTTCTTCCGGAATTTCCGGCGGCTTGTTATAGCAGTGGCGCATGAGCTTGCCCATCTTTTCCGCGCAGCAATCGCTGTTCGGCATCGGCAGTCTGGCCGACAATCTGTTTGCCCCCACCAATCGCTACCGGCTGTTCGCGGAGAAGGTCTGGCCGTTGTTGGCCCAGGCGCGGCCCGTGTTGGAGACGATGTATTGCGCGGACAATGGTCGACCCGCCGCCGAGCCCGTGGTGCTGGCCGGAGTGTGTCTGTTGCAGTTTCTGGAGCGCGCGCCCGACCGTGTGGCGATGGAGTTGTTGACGATGCATCTGGGTTGGAAGCGCGCGTTGCATCGCGATCTGGATGCCGGGGCGTATGATCCGAGTTTGTTGACGTACTTTCGGGAGCGGCTGCTTGAGCACGAACAGGGCCGGCTGGTGTTCGACACCATCCTCGACGGCTTGAGCGACGTCGGGTTGGTGGCCCAGCGCGTCCGGCAACGGTTGGACTCGACGCACGTGTTGGGGGTGGTGCGCCAGATGAGTTCGTTGGAGTGCGTGCGTGAGACGCTGCGGCTGGCGTTGGAAGCGGTGGCCGATCCCGCTGTCGCGGGACAGCGACCGGCGGCGTGGGCGGCGTGGTGGGAACGCTACGTGGAATCGAAGCTGGATTACCGTGCAGAGCAACAGACGTTGTGGGAGAAACTCGATCAAGCTGGTGCGGATGCGTGGGCGGTGTTGGAATGGGTGCTGGCCTTGCCGGTGGCGGTGCAAGCGCAGCCGAAGGTGACGTTGCTGGCGCGGGTGTTTGAGGAATACTTTGAGCGAGTGGAACAGGGCTGGCGCGGGCGGCGGCAGCACGTCAGCGCCAGCATCGTCAACCCGCACGATCCCGAAGCGCAGTGGCGCACCAAGGGCAACACCAAGAGTTGGACGGGCTATCAGGTACAAGTGGCCGAGACCGCGGCAGAACAACCGGTCGCGACCGGCGAGCCGACGCGGCAATTCGTGACGGCGGTGGAGACGCAGTCGGCGACGGGCAGCGATGAAGCGGGAATGCAACAGGTGTTGCGCGTGCAGCAAGCAGCGCAGCGCGACCGGCCGAGTGAGTTGTACGTGGACGGCGCGTATGTGAGCGCGGCGCTCATCGCGCAGGCGCGCGCGCAGGGTTGGGAGTTGCTGGGTCCGGCGCAACCGGCCGTGAGCAAGGGTCGCGGGTACACGAGCGAGGACTTTACGGTGGACGTGGCGGCGCGCGCGGCGCTCTGCCCGGCGGGGGCATCGAGCACGCAATGCAGTCGGTTGGAAGAAGCCGCGAGCGGGAAAGTGAGTTACCGGTTTGAGTGGAGTTGGAAATGTCGGGAGTGTGCGCGGCGCGAGGAATGCGTCGGCAAGAACCAAGCGCATCGCAGTCTGGTGGTGAGCGAACATCACGACGTGTTGCAAGCGCGACGACGCGAGATGAAGACCGACGCGTTTACGGGATTGATGAAACGGCGGGCGGCGATTGAGGGGACGATCAGCGAGTTGGTGCGGGCGCACGGTCTGCGGCGGGCGCGGTATCGGGGGTTGCGGAAAGTGGCGTTACAGAACTGGCTGACCGGCGCGGCGTGTAATGTGAAACGCTGGCTGCGGCTGCTGGCGTGGGATCTGGAGGCTGTCGCGGCGTGATCCCGCCGTGCGTCAGCTTGTCGAAGCGAAGTGGGCACCCTCCCGGCGATGCGCAAAGCGAACGGGACGCCAAACCGACGACGTTTTGGAGGTTGGTCGCGCCGAAACAAACGGATGAAGTCTGAAGAGGGGTTTTTCAGCGGAATCTCATGTGTTGGCCTCGGTGATCCGAAAAGGTCAAGTTGCCCGTCTGGTTCTGAGCCGTTGCGTCGGGCGGCCATGACACTTTCCTATTTCTTGCGGCGGCGGGTTTTCGGTTTGTGCCGCCGGCGTTGTGGTTCGCGGTCCGGTTCCTTGCATAGAAGGTGGGGATTGGGCGGGAACAGCTTTTCGATCGGCATGTCGAAGACTGCGGCAAAGATCGCAACGTGCTTGTCACTGGCAACGCACCGGAGAGTCTCGATGCTCGCCAAAATATCTCGGGTCATATAACACCCGAGGAGTGTCACCTTGGTAACAAGTTCTTCTTGCGACCACCCACGCTGGTATCGCTCCCGCGATACGTTGCGTCCGATAAGATTGCATTTCTGGGACATCTGAACCTCCTGGCCTCATGACCTGCGGTTCACCCGGTAGCTGCCCCCATAGGGGCAGCAACGACATTAAATGGGTAGTTTTCTGGGTTGGGATCGTCGGCTGGTCGCTGCCTAGAATGGAACAACGCCAGCGCCGAAGCTTGCAGAACAAACACCGTATGGAAAATCCCGTCTCCATAACACCACACAAGGTAACAGAGAGCCAAAAAGAATTTCTTTGAGTTGAAAAAGAAATCCGCGCCCAATGTGAATTCGTTACGAAACTGCATTTGCCGCGGAATCGCGATTTTTGTTATTGAGTCCTCTCGGCTTGGAAAGTAGTAATCTTGTGGCGGGATCAGACGAGGATATCCATGCGGCACTTTCATCGGTTCGCCTATTCGGCGGCAATGCGTGACGGAGAAGAACCCAGTCCGTTCAAGATTCGGGACGGCGCGGCGTTCAGTGAGCTTACTGCCCCATTGGTCGAACTCGGGTTCCGGTATGGTCAGTTGATTTACAATCCACCGTTCCATCCTGAAAAACGGCCACGCCTTGGTGCAGAGTTTTTCCGGTTTATCAAACCGAATGACCTGATCGTCCTGGCCACTCGCCCGCCGATTGATGATCTGACGCATGGCGACAAAAAACGCATGCTGAAAAGCTGCACGCATCTTGAAGAAAAGATCTTCACTGAGTGTAAGAACTACCTTGCGATTTGTGCTCGCTCTCATATTCAACTTAGCGAAAGTGTGGCCGCGAATTTTGACCGGGCGGATCTGGACTTCCAGCAACACAAGGGGGCACGACTGAGGTCGTACAGACCTCTGACGGGGAACAAGCGCACGAGGATTCCCAAGGGCACTGATCTTTCGATCGGCTTTTTCTTACACACCAAATCCATCCCCGAATATGGTTGCGGTCTCGTGGTCTCTTTCGGAATGGGCGGTTGGGAGACGCTCGTATGGAATCGAATGATCCGCACTCGATTCTCCGATTGGCTTCGCAAGCCGATCTTCGTTGTAGCTGAAATGGCCATTGGCAATTTCCCGCAGAAGTCCGCCACGTTGGATTTCGTGGACCAAATCAAACCGAACATTCTTGTGAAGCACTCCATCCGGTGACGTGGCTACGATAGCCCCGGCTTGGACTGCGTCGTGACAGTGCCAAGCCGGAGCGTACGTGGTGGGTTCAGACGCCGACCCCTTCCGCTGGTGTTTGCTGCCGGCCCTGCGTGCGTGCGACGACACGCCGCGCTTGCCGGGCGATCTGGGCAATCACGCCTTCCTTCTGATCTTCCGGCAGGTCCTTGACCAGGAGATCGTAGGCGCGTTTGAGTTCTGGGTTGCGGTTGATCTGCTTCAGGACGCCTTCCCGCATGCGCTGTTGACGATCCAACTCGCGCACCTCGTTGAGTACGACCGTGCGTTCCAGCCGGTCGCGGGGCATGGCTTGGATGTAGGCCCAATACTTGGGGTTCTCCTGGATGTACGTGTCGATCTTCGCATCCACTTCCGGGTTGTTCCGGAAGTTCGGCTGGTCGGTGGGGGCGGGATTACCGCCGGCGCCCGTTGGGGCGGTTGTCTTGGTTCTGCTCATTTGAGCTCCTTTGGGTTTGGTGGTTGCGCGGCATTTGCCGTGTTCGCCGACGCGTGTCGGCAAAGTGTCCTCATGGTTTCGGTGTATCTGGTGTTTCGGAAACGGATACCGGCACGTCGTTCGTTGGCGCTGCCGGTGAAACGGTCAGCCTCTCAAGTTCCTTCGCGAACTCCGCGACGCGCTGCTCGGCTGTGGCAAGCCGCGCATTCATCAGCACACTGTTGTGAGCGACGTTTTTCATCTCGCCGATTACCTGCTGCAATTCGCCGTAGGACTGAGCGAGCCGTGCCGCTTCCTGCATCACGCGAGCGGTGGCTTCCCGTTGCCTGTTCATCTCGGCAACCACGGCATCATTCGTAGGTGGCGGCGCAAATGCGGCATTGGGTGGCGGGTTCAGGAGGCTGACTGTGTTCTGCGCTCCCGGATGCAGATTCCATCGGGCGGTTGACTCGATGCGATAAACCTGGTGCTGTTCCTGCATCGTCTCGGGATGATTTGGATCAACGGCGCGGCCAACGTTGTAGGCGCGCACAACCTCGGCATAGCGCACCGATTCCACCGGCTCGACCGCCGGCGGCGGGTTGGGACGAACAACAAGTTTGGGTTGCGAAGCGCAAGCTGCGACGAGCAACAGCGGAATAAAGGTCAGATATTTCATGGCTGGTACACTGGGGTTGAGGGTTGTGGTGTTGTTACCGGCTGCGTTACCGGGGCAACAGGTTCACGGAAGGTTGCAATCTTCGATTGATTTTCTTCCGCAAAAGTTTTTGCCGAACCACCAATCGTGGCATCGGCGCGGTCAATCACTTGCTGCACGTATAGGTAGAACTGTTTGCCACTCGGAACACGGACGTAGAAACCATCCCGTTGAATTGCCTCGTAGATGCGTTGCGCGTAGACCGAGAGAACTTTCTGCGCGCCCTCGAACGGTGCGTTGTTCAGCGACGGACTGCTGACCGGACCGAAGATAGTTTGCTGCTTCTCGGTCAACGCACCGGCTGCGCCAGAAAGAAACGTTGCCGCGAACAGCTTGATCTCGGCCATGTCGTCCGACTTGATGATCTGGCCGCGCAATCCGGCGCTGCCGTCCGTAACGCCCCAGCCTTCTTGGTCACCGGAGAATTCGCGGTCGAGCGCGACAGCCTTGATGCGAAGTTCTTCACCAGTCTGCCACACCAGTGTCCAACTGCCGCCACTGGCAATGCGCTCCCGATGATGATCCGTCTGCGCTGTGCCGTGAACTTCGGTGCCGGCGGGAATAACGACTTTGCCGTGGTGATAGACGTTCTCGGTAATCAGTCCGACAATCGGCGTCTGGATCGAGGCCGAATCCACCGTGATGACAGTTTCGCATGAGATGAGCCGGCCATACGGCGCGTAGATTGAACTCAGCGATTTTCCCTCGGGCGTACCGGCCACGCTGTCAGCAAACAGGCTGATTGGCGCGAGTGCCGCCGGTGCCGTTTCCTGGAGAGATTGTTGCCGCTGTTGTTGCACAGCGCGTGCGTCTTTGCCCACCGGCTCGGAGCGCGGTTCGGGTTTCGGCGGCGGTGGATAGAACGGCTGCATGGGCCGCTCGAACGACTGCACCACTTGCGGTTTGTCCGTCTGCTTCGGCGCAATGGATGAATCCAGATCGCCGGGCTTTCGTGAACGATCACGGAACACACTCAACAACAGCAGGCCGCCGCCGAACACTGCGGCAAACAGGACCAGCTTGCCGCTGCGAGTCTTGAAGAAGTTGAGAAAGTCGCGCGGTTTCATTGCTTCTCCTTGTGGCCAACGGACCCCGGGAGCGGTTGAACGCGCGTCACGAGCACGTTGAATTCGTTCTTCAGCGAAAGCTCGTTGCGTCCACCGTCCGGCGCACCGGTAATGGCGAAATACACCGTGCTCGCCGAGTGCACCGGCAACACGCCGGGCGCGTCGCTGATAGACTGGTAGTAGAGCCGGTTGCCGACGCGGACCACGAAACTCTCCGGCAAGTAACGGATCTCCCGCGCCGACTTATTCCGTAGTGTAACGTGGAATACGAGCGTGTCGTCAGTGTTGAACCGGAACACTTCCGCGATGCAAATCTCGTAATCGTTGAAGTCGGTAACCTGTGGCTTGTTGCCGAACGTCCGGGCTTCGGCGTCAGCAACAGCCTCCGGGTGTTGCTTCTTGAGGAGCGGAAACGATTTGGCCATGTCCAGCAAGGCCAGTAGCTTTGTGGTTGTCACTGCCGGTGAGGATAAGGCGCCCTCGGTGGCCGCCCGGTCTTCGAGGTTGAGCGCGAGAATCGGAGTGTCACTCTCGACCAGCTCAAAGACGTATGTGCATTTGTTCCAGCGGACGTTAAGGTTCGTGGCTGCCCGTCGTGCGAGCGCCCGGACGGACAGAAACGCCGAGCCTTTTGTGTGAGCGAGTTGGAATTGCCCCGGCGACTTGCCGTCCGCAGTCACGCCCACACCATCAATGGCCGCAATCGGACCGGGAAAGCTAATCGTCGTGACACGATTCGTGGCTACCGGCACAGTAATGACGGCGCGTTCGTCCAGCATGACGCGCTGGATGGATTCTGGTGGTTCAGCCAGAGCGACGCTGGCGGCAAGCAGGAGCAGGCTAATTCGTGATTTCATATTTGAACTCCGAGACAGCAGTTGGGAAACGGCCATTCGCGGCCAAGTTGGGGTTGCGGAGCAGGCGGAGGCTCAGTTTGAAGTGAAACGCCTCTGTGAACGCCTTTTCCTGAAAGATGCCGGAGCGGATGATCTGCCCGGTCACCGTGGTCAGAACCTCGTTCTCGCGTGTGGCGAGAATGTCGATACGGGCGATCTCCGGTTTCTGGTGCAGTTGCTTGGCGCGAAACTCGACGACTTCCCGGGCGCGATGGTCCTGGGCCTTTTGCAGCGCGGCCTTGAGGAACATCTGTTTGAGCAGTTCGGGATGATCGAAGTCCTTCGGGTTGCGTTCGAGGAACGCAACGGCGGCCAGTTCAGCCTGCTGCACATGCAAGTCCTTTGCTTCCTGGAACTGTAGCAACGGGCTGATGTAGTAGGTTTGCGCAGGGTCGATGATGACGACACGCTCGCGCTGCTTGAAATGCTCGACCAGATGATACCGGTCGAACGCGGCGAGCACGGTCACGGCGACAGCGACAAAGAACCAGAACCACGGCAGCCGGTCACGCTGGGCAAACAATTGAGTAGGATCGAGACGGCGGCGCGCGATGCGCGGTGCGCCGGCAACGGTCGTTGGCGTTTGGTGCAGATTGGATGGGGTTGTTTCCATGGAGTTTAGTAGTAGTGGCCTTTTGTTTTTGCGATGAGTTCACGGACAGACTTGTCGCCGGTGATGTCGTCACCTGGTCGTCCCCGCGCGGAGCGCGGCGGGAGCCCGGAGCCGGCAATGATGATCGCGCCGGCGCTGCCCTGACCGGCGGCGGTCGAGAGCGTGCTCAAGACGGCAGCCATGCCGGCCGCACCAGCGGTGACGAGCGGGATACCAGTTGTGGACGCGACGGCAGCCGCGCCGGCAGTGGTGGCGGCGGTTTGGAAGAAGCTGCTCGCCGCCCCGGAAATCAGTTCGCTGCCGGCCAGTTGACCGTGGGCGAGAACCTTCTGAATAACGAGTGGCGCGGCGACGGTGCTGAATACAATCCAAAATGCCACCACGGCCACTCCGACAGATGCTTGCAGCGAGTAGAGTGTGGCGGTCGGGTCAATGTACTGGAAGGACGGATCGGTCATGAAATCCAGAATCCCTTGCGTGATGAGCGCGGCGACGGCCCAGCCGAGCGGCCACAGCAACACGCCAACGATGTGCAACAGATAGCGACTCCCGGTGTGCCGCAGGTGCCGGATGGCCATCATGCCGATCAAGAGCGGCGACAGCGCGTAGCTGGAGAACAGGATGAATTTCTGGATGACGTACGCCCAGAACAGCAGCAGCGACGCGAATTGCCCGACGAGCCAGAGGACACCGGAGATGAGAATCTCGACCGTGAACCCGCGCACGTCGCCGAGAATGTCCCACCACGAGTGACCGGTGCTGGTATCCCGCTTGATGACGAGCAGTTGGTTGTACTGGTCGTGGACCTGAGTGGGGTCAACGCCCAAGCCGCTGAGGATCGAGTTCTGCAGGACGGTTTGCACGTCGTTGCCCCAGCGTGGCAGCATCACGAGCAAAGCGGTCAGCACCATGAGACGGACGAGGTGCATGATCAACGCCTTGCCCGTGAAGCCGGGTTGGACGAAAAGGATCGTCCCGACGATGAACAACATGAATGCCACGAGGCACAGCAGCGAATGCAGTTCGGCGCACTTCTGCATGAACGTCGGGAATATGCTCTCGAATGAAGCCATGGCCGGGACGATGGTTGATTATTGGGTTGGGAACAGCGTGGGTGCGTTCATCAGCCGGAATTTCTGCCCGTACTGCTGAATCGCCTCCGTGAATTCGGCGTGTTGCTGTTCTTTCTGCGCCTCAATCTGCCGTTGCTCATCGTTGCGATTGGCAACGTCTTGCACCAATGCGGACGCGGTGGCCTGATTGAGTTCGTAGTCGGTGTTGTTCAACGCGGCGGACAAGCCGATGAGCACGCCGGTCAGCTTCTGTACCTCGGCGTCGGTCTTCGCCGCCTTGAGTTGCGTGGTCGTGGCGGCGATCTCATTCTTCAACGCAACCCGGCGCGCGGCTGCGTCAGTCGAGACGGTCAGATAATTGTCGGTCGTCTTCTGTACGGCGGCGACCGGCAGATACGTTGCTTGCTGACGGTTCACCGTTTGACCGTTCGGCGTCGTGAACGTCGTGCCGACGCTGTGGAACAGGCCGTTGGCGTTGTACACCATCGCCTGACCGGCGTTGACGGTGGTCTCCAGCGTCGTGAGCGTCTGGCCGAGTTCGGTCTTGGTCAGGTCATTCACGAGTGGCTGAACCGTGGCGAGCAGGACGCTTTTCGGATCGCCGAACAAGTCCTCGTAATGCTTGAACTCGTTCAACTGGTCGGTGAGCGTCTGAATCTGCTGGACCTGGTTGTTCACCATCTCGATGTATTTGGCGATGTTCTGCGCCTGCGCCATGATTTGCTGCATGTTCATGGTCGGGTCATAAACGATCCACTGCGCGCGCGCGGTGAACGCAACGGTCAATGAGAGCAATGCGGCGATGACGGACTTCTTCATGGGGTCTCCTTTCGTCACTCCTCGATGCGGAGGAGCTTGGTTGTGGGTTGGAACGTTACCCCGTCAATGCGCTGCTCTGGCAGTTGCACGGGGTAAAGTCGAACGTTGCCGGCTTGGCTGCGCGGCTGTTGCATGGCGACGTAAAGCCAGTACTGCTGCTTCACGGCGTCGCTCTTGCCCTTGTCATAGCCGGCTGCGTAAGCCTTGTCGGATTGCTTTTTCGCAGCGAAGTGGAGTCCCTCGTTGAGAAGGACTCCACCCGCTGCGCCCGCGGCGGTGGCGAGGGGGTCGCCGTGGGAAAGTTCGTGGCCGAGATACGCGCCGCCGGCACCAAGTGCAACATCGCCAATCGGGCGCGTGGCAGCGCAGCCGGTCAGGATGCCGGCCACGAGTGCAGCCAGCGCGATTCGGCACGTATATATAATGGTAGGGTTATTCATAAGTTCAGGGTGTCCTCGGTTCGGGTTTGGTTTCTTTCTGCGGGTTGGCGTGGAGGATGATGCCCTCCACGATGCTCGGACTCTGGCGCAGTTCGCGGGCGCGACGGTCGAAGTGCTCGCCGCTCGAACTGGAGCAGTACAGCATCTCGGCGGACGCGACGTTGTGGACCGTACCGCAAAGATTGCGCGTCGAGTCGGTGTGCAGGTACGTGAACGGCGAATACTTTTGACCGACCTGGTGGTCCGGCAGCGGGTAGTTCATGATTGCGTGCTGCGTCACCTCGGGCAGCGCGATGTCCTTGCCCATGTCCTCCAAGTCGGTCCGGTCATTCTGCCGCATGATGAAGAACTGCCGGCTGTTGCCGAACACAGCCGACCGGATCCGGCTCTGTTTGAACCGGGCATACTGCTGGACGATGGAGATGTTCCAGCAGTTGAACTTCCGCAACTGCGCGTAACTTTCCTGCACGATCTCCTGGCCACCGGGGATGTCGAGGAACCGGGCGACCTCCTCGTACACGTTCCGTTTCCGAATCGCGCGCGGCAGCGTCATGATGTGTTTGCGCGCGTGATTGGTGATGAGGAAGCCCGCCGCCGCTTTCAGTTCCTTCGCCGACTCCGGGATGTAGCCCAACTCGAAGTGCGCAATCTTGCCGGTGAGCGACAGGTTGCTCGTGCCGTCGAACAGGCAACCGTAGTTGCCGTCCCGGCACCACGGTAGAATCAGCGTCGCGATCTCCATGATCTGGTCGCGTTCTGCGCCCATCGGGTCGAGCATCATCAATTCTTGCAGCATCCGGTGCGTCGGGAACTCTTCGGGCGTGAAACTGGCGAATGCGAGATTGCGAACTTCCTTACTGGTCTTGGGGTCTTTGAGGAACTTCAATGCTGCTGCCTCGTCGAACTGGCGCAGGTAGGCGTCGGCTTCGTCGGGATGGCTCGCGCGCCAATCCCGGAAATCCGCAAAGGTCTCCAACGTGGTGGCGCCGGGCGGCATCCGTTCGCCGCGAAACTTCTGAAGCGCGAGGGCGTGCCGGGCAATGTCGAGCAACTGGTCGTGCCGCTTCTTCTGCCAGTCTTGGAACGAATCTTCGTAAAGCAGGTTGGCGTACTTGGCAATCTGAGCCTGCCGGAGCATCTGTTTGTCTTCCTGCGAACTCGTGCCGATCATGCGCGCCACAAGCGCGGTCGCTGCCGAGAGATGGTCGGGTGTGAGAGGCAGTCCTTTCGTATCGAGATAGTTGATCGTCAGATCGCCGTCCGGATGGATAATGATTGGGCGTGCGCCTTCGTCCACCGTCTGCGTGTAGATGCCATAGGACAGCCCTTCCTCAATGATCACGGTGTAGCCGAAATAACCCTCGGTCTGCGTCAGCAGGTCGCAAACGGTGACCGACTTGCCGGCCCCCGACATGCCAAGCAGAACGGCGTGTTGCGGCGTCTTGTTGTCCACCGACCCGGAGAACGTCTCAATGCCGACCAGGTTGTCGTGCGGACCGTCGTAGATGGCTTCGGCACCGGCCAGATGGCCGGTGAACGTGCTCGTGACCGGCAACATGTCGGCCAAGAACCGGTGCTCGGCGTACAGTTTCCGGTGATTGTACCGGCCCCATGTCCATCCCGGCCACGTCTGGAAGAACAGATTCTTCGAGGTGCTCGGCAGGTTGCTCTCGAAATACTGCGCGGCGTTCATCGAGTTGATTGCGTTTTTGATGGCTCCGGTCTTGGCGTTCAGACCGTCTTTAGTCTTGTCCCAAACGCGGATCGTGAACGCGGCATGGAACGGAATCGTCTGGCCCTGCATCAACGCGTGAATCTTCTTCTGCTTCTTCTCCATCACGGTGAGCAGCGAAATCTTCTTCTCACTGGCATAGTCACCGGCCACGCGGTCATGCGCCTTTTCCTCCTTGTTGATCTCCTCGGTGATGGGGAGCGGATCGACGTTCACCGTGATGGTGTAGTCGAGCAACCGCAGATTTGTGAGGCGTTGGATGATGCCCGGGTATGTGGTGCGCGGCCACCGGGTCAGCACGATTAACGAATGATAATGACCGTCGAGGAAGAAACCGTAGTCGCTCTGGCCGTTCCCCTCGCTGTGCCAGCAGTTGTCCTGGATGGATAGTTCCGGCGCGAACCCGTCCGCCGGGTCGTAGCCAAACCGGTCATTCAAGGAAGGGTTGAGAAACCGCTTGTAGTGTCGGAAGTGGTCGAGGTCGGTCATCGGCACGACACGCGCGCCGCTCGAACCGAAAATCTCCAGTAGTAGATGATGAACATGCGCGAACTCAGTTTCGAGTTGGTCGAGCAACGTGGCGTAGTAGCCGCGACGAGCGGCAGCGGTCTGGAACGATTTCGGCACGTTGTCCAGCGCACGGGAGACGTAGAAGATCACACGCTGCCGGCGTAGCTTCCGTTCGGCCATTGCCTGCCAGTAGCGGGCAAAGCGCTCATTACGGGCGCGTTTGGTCCAGACATTGGAAAAACGCTCCGTCTCCTGCTGGTAGCGGAGGAGTTCACCCTTGTAGTCCGAGTCGCAGAAGTACTGGACCTGGAGGCGTTGGGTTTCGTGGAGGGAAGCCAACAGGAGACAGAGTTGATCTTGGAAGCCGTTAAGGTCGGCGGCCGGGCTGTTCGTGAGGTCGGGTGCGTCGAAAATGAAACCCTTCGACACGTAGCCGCCCCGGCGCAGATGATTGAAGACAACCAAGTCGCGGACGAAGAAACCGTTGGGAGCGCGTTCAAACATAGATCACCGATGAATTGATTTGCGGGTGGTTCGGTGTTGGCAGTTCAGGCATCGCGCACGAAGCAACTGCTGCGCGTGCTGAAGTTCGCTCACAAGTTGATCCACGGTGCGGGCGCTGCCGGTATCACGAATTGCGGCGCAGGCTTCGCGAACGTGCGCCAACGCGCGCTCCATGTGCGCACGGGCAATCGGGTCGATCTGGTCTCGATAGAGGCGACCACGTAACGTGGTCTCAGCAGTGCGGAGTTGGCCGAGCAATGCCTCGCGTTCGCACTGGGCGGCAGCAGATTCGTTAGGGTTCATCATTATTTCTCCGATAAGGGGTGGTGCAGATTCCCGGCGGTCTCGACGTCCGGACCAAACCCGCTACGAGCCAACCAGTGCTCGAAACAGTCGCGGTCGTAGCCGGGTGGTTTGCCTTGGCGCAACCCGAAGATGTAGGCCGCGCACAATCCCAGCGGTACGAGCGCACTGCCGACGGACGCCATGAGTGACATCTTGAGCGGGACAAGGAGAACGAAGAACACGGCGATGGCCGCGCCGATGCCGCCCACGAGCCACCAGAAAAGGCTTCCCTCCAAACCCCACGTCCTCCCCTGGGAGTCGGAAGCGGCGTTGGTATCAGTGAAGCGAAGGTCCGTTTTCATGGTGGCTCTGGGCGGTTGGGCGGGTTAGAAACTGCCGACGCCGACGGAACTGTTCGCATCCAGTCCGAAGATTTTGTAGAACGCGAACACGACGGCCGGGGCCGCCGCGATGATCGCGCCCCCGATGATGGACATCTTGCCCTGATCCACGTCGCCGCGCCGAATCGCAAACCCGCCGTATATCACCGCCGAGATGCCCAGCACGAAGCCGAACATCATGATCACCGCCAGACTGTTGCTGATGCCCGTCTTCAGATCGGTGGAGTTGAATCCCGTGCCGCCGCCCGCTTGCGCGAACGCGGACACGTTGTGGAGCACGAGCATCGCCGTCACGGCGAGGATGAACCGCATCCGCGCCAGCCGGTCTTTTGTGAGATGTACTTTCATGTCGTTTTTCTCTATCCTTTCTGTTGTTCGCTCAGCGGACCTCCCGCTGAATCTGAGAGCGAGCATCGCAGAAGAAAATCAAAGCGCCGTGTAGCTCCTACACGAATGACAGGGTCAGTCCGTGCTAGTGGTCAGCGCATGAACACACCACTGGACACGAGAAAGATCACCAACCTCCACGAACTAGACGCGCGATTGCCTCGCGAAATCCGCGGCCAGTCCCACGTGCTGCCGCGCATCCTCTCCTCGTTGCGCCGCGGCGAACTTGGCCTGACGAAACCCGGTCGTCCGCGCGGCAGTTTCCTGTTGCTCGGCCCGACCGGCGTCGGGAAAACGGAAACGGTCGTCGTCGCGACAGCACAAATCTTCGGTGCGGGCCGGTTGTTCCGGTTCGATATGTCAGAATTCCAAACGCAGGAAGCACTCGGCCTCCTGCTCGGCGCGAGGCTCGGCGAGGTGGGCTACTTGGGAAGGGTGCGAGAAGGCGCGGCGGAAGGATCACTGTTGTTCGACGAGGCGGAAAAGGCACACCCGCGCGTGCTCGACATCATGCTGCAACTGCTCGATGCCGCGCGTATCACCGTCGCCACCGGCGAGACGCTCGACTTCAGCGGGTTCTACGTGTGGCTCACGTCGAACATCGGCTCAGCTGAATTGATGAGCCTGCAACATTCCAACGACGCCACACTGGAACGCCACGTCCTCACCCGTGCGCAACAACAGTTGCGACCGGAGATTTTCGCCCGTGTGAACGAGAAGCTCGTGTTCGGTCGCCTCAGCTACGAACACCAGTTAGAGATCGCCGAGAAATTCCTGTCACGTGAGATCGAGTTTCTTTCTGCCCGTGGCCACAAGCTCGAACTCGACAAGGCAGTGCTGCCATATCTCGTGAGGAAAGGGTTTCACCCTAAGCTCGGCGCGCGCCCGATGCGTGATGCCGTTGAAAAACTCGTGGGCGATGCCGCAGCACAATGTCTGCTCAAGCACCGGGCCGCCTGCGGCATCCTCAGCGTGGACGAAGAACGCGACTGCCTCGTTGTCCGGTAAGCCGCGACACCCAAAGCACTGATTCGTTAAACCAGAATGGTGACACTATTCGCACCGGGCCATGCGCAGTCCAAAACGAATTCGCCAATCTGGTGCTTCGCTATTGCATCTGCGATCTCTGCGTCCGTGTGACTTGGGTCAATCCCAACCCACACGTAGGTACTTTCGTTATCCCTCAGCAAATACTGAGGTTCGGTCATGTCCGTTTTCGCGGCGTTGATAAACTTGAGATGCGCAAGCCCGGTTGTGACGTCGGGCTTCATTCCTTTGTCGAGCCGTAACACTTTTCCGCCACGGAACGCCGCTGAACTCAAGAGGACGCTCTTGCCGGTGTGATTGGAGATGGTGAGATAAAGTTTGCACTTAAACGTGTCGGTATCTTTTCGACCGTGCTTCACGGCAACCTGCACAGTGGGCTTAGCATTGAGGCAATCCCTCATTGCTCGCAAGATTTGCTGGCAGGCTGGCCTCAACGCGGGAACCGGTTCCCGAATTGCGCGGTCCTGATCGTACGTCACAGGGGTGAAACCAACAAAATCAGAGGGCAGGTGGAAATCTTTCACGTTACGAGGCAGCACAATGAATGCGTGCTCCTTTCCGTGCCTCCCGATGAACAGCGAAAGCTCGACTGACACGTTATCGCGTGCCGTCTTAAAAGTTGCGTCACGCAGTTTCGTCGTGTCGTCGGGTGAAAACACAAGAGCAGCGAATTCGTGCTTGCTTACTGCATCGAGCAACGAGTCCAGTGCCGTCTTCGATGGCTTGAAAATATCATCCGTCCAAACATTGACGGTTGCGTCGTAATCAAGATTTTCGTGGATAGCGTAGGCAATGGCTTTGCTCTCCGCTGACGATCCAACGAACAGTCGTGGTTTCACCTTGCGGCTCTCCTCTGCGTGGGGTTCATCATGCCTGCCAATATGCCAAACGCACTCGGAACGGGCAAGCTCTGCCAGCACTGATACACAACGGAGGAGTACGTCGGTTGATTGAGGAGGCTCAGTGCCACTGGGCATCGCCCAGTTCCGGTCAGGCAATCGAGACGTACATTACGGACTCGCCGAAGTCCTCCCCCGGTTGCGCAGCACCAAGCCGCTTCGTTTGCAGTTGCGCGCAGACCTTGCGGATTGCGGTTCGTTTTGTGGCGTCCTTCGGCAACCGCACGAGCAGGCCATCAGCGAACTGGTCACCGGCCTTGTTGCAGTAGATGTCGGGCACGATTACCGCGCGCGCGCCGGCGCGGTACAAGTCCTCGACGAAGCGCACGGCGTCGGCCTCGCGATTGAACCGGCCAAGCAACCGGGCGGTTTTGTCGCCGTTCGACTTGTGTAGCCAAGCGCTGGCTTCGGAGCAGTTGGGTTTCTCCAACAGGCCGGTCACGAAAACGCGGTGTAGGTGTTTTTCTTTCGCGAGACCTTTCGGGAGCGGTTTTACGGGTGTGCGCCTGAATTTCGGCAGCCGGCCATTCTTGGCCGCCATTTTCCTGTAAGTGTCGGGGGTGACTTCCCGGCCGTTGAGGCAAAATCGTTCTTCGATCAGCGTGCCGTCGCGTAGCCAGATGCGATTGCGACCGCAGAACTGGCCGGCGACCGTGGACACCTCGACCTGGAGTTGACCATTGTCGTGCCAGTGCCGCTGGATGCCGGTGCCGTGGACCATCTTGTACCGGCCCAGCAACCGACCCGATTCGTCCCATTGCCGGCAGATGCCGTGCGGGAGGTCGTTCTCGAAGGGTTCTTCGGACGCCAAAACGCCGTTGCGATGCCACGTGCGGATGACACCCTGTTTGTGTCCATTCCGTAGTGGCACTTCCTGCCGGACTTGGCCGTTCCGGTAAAAATCTCGTTGCACTGTTGCGCTCAACGACGCTCCTTGTTGTGGCCGGGGATCGGGCACACCGAGCATCGTGCGCCATTAAACACCCAGCGGGCGGCTCATTCAAACCACAATTACGTTACATTCAGACGTATTTTCTGCAAGCGCAGCGACAGATGTGCGCGATGAAATCTTAGAGGCCAAGCTGTTTCGGCGGCGGCGCGGGGGTCAAGGAGGATCGGAAGCCACGACCCGAAGTATCCTTGCACGCCTGCGCCGCCGACCTACAATCGAACTGGTCTTCATCGCGCGGTGTCGGTTCGTCGCCGAATGGCGCAGTGCGGAGTGGTGACGGGTAGTTGTGTTCGCGGATGCGACTGGGAGAGGCTTCGGTCTGCGTGTCGGCGAGCGCAACGCCACCGCCGAGCCGCAGACGGAAGCCCACCGCGTCTGTGGTGGAGATGAAAAGTGGGTCTCGTGACGAACGCGCCGAAGTGTAGCGGACCGGGCGTGGTCGGAAGGGAAACAGGGGAACGACCAATGATCCGGTCAACGAAACGCAGAGTGCGTTGGTCACGGAACATTGTGGTGGGGTCGCGGATGCCCAAGGACTGTTGGCCAACCCCATCCGGAAGCGTGACTGGGCGCAATGCACTCATATACGGCGGGTGGCCGCGATGAAGAGAACGGCTTCGGTCTGCGTGTCGGCAAGCGGGGGAAGTGAAGCGGAGACGGAGAGCAGCGTTTAGCGGAACGGTGTCGGAGCGTAACGCCGCTGCCGAGCCGCAGACGGAAGCCGCCGCGTCTGCGGTGGAGACAAAAGGTGGTCCAGTGACGAACGGGCGCAACGTGCAGCAGAACGGGCGTGGGCGGAAGGGAAACGGGGGAACGACCAATAGCCCGGTCGGCGAAACGCAGCACCCGTTGGTCACGGACATTTCAAACCGGATTGCGGATGCGTGAGAAGAATGGCCGGACGCAGTGCGGGCGGGATGGAGGCGTGATGCGCCGGCGTGGCCAATGGCAGTAGTGGAAGAGACCGCTTCTGTCTGTGGTCGGCGGGCGGAAGTGAAGCAGCGGCGGCGCGGAGCGTATAACGGAGCGCGGCCAGAGCGCAACGGCAACGCCGAGCCGCAGACGGAAGCGAACGCAGATGCGATGAACCAAGAATGTCCCGCTCGTGACGAGTGCGAGTTTGGCGGAGCGGAACAAGCGTGATCGAGGAGGGAGACAGGGCCGCGACCGGAAGCGCGTGCAGCGCAGCCAAGCTCGCGTTGGTCACGGGGCGTGAGGGTAATACAATATTCAGCCTTAACGGTGCGGCATCCCGTAAGGAAGGCCAACTCGTCTCAATCCTCTCACAGAAGAAGAAAATTCCTATCCATTTTTCATCAGGAATTCCTCTACGTGATTAGGTCAATGATGACGTAATAATTTCTCCATCAATCTGTTGCACATAAAATACGAGAATAGGAGTTTTTGTGATCTGAGAAGTATTCTTGTTCTAAAATCATTCTCTCTTTTGTGAGTTGCATGTCCTTGTACCACGAAAAACCAACCACACCAAAAGGAGTCTATGAACAGAAACCGCATGATTAGAACAGCCGGCAACGACACAGCGGTAGATCCAAAGCCCTCGCATTCGTCGGGAAACGGTTCGCATGGGAATAACGGGCATGGCGAACCGAAGGAGCATATAGTGTCCACAGCGGCAACTCCGAAAGCCGCTATTACGGGCGTTGGGACTACCAGTCCAGACGTGGACCCGGGTGCATTCATTTCCCATTCACGGGCCTACTGGGACCGAAAAGAAAAACGACCGGTTGTAGAACTCGACCGCGAACTAATCCTTGCCGCGGCTGAGAACCAAAGCGGTGAACAAGTCGTAACCCAGCACCACACATGGAAATTCAATGCCATTTGGGCAGAAGCCGAACGTGTCTTGACTGCTGTCGTTCATGAAATGGGGATCAACATACGCAGTGGAGAAGCCCACATTCGCGAACTCACCCAACGCCTGAAGAATACCAACCGCTATATCGAAGTGGAGCGTAAGACTGTGCCGTGGGCATGGTGGGATTTGGTTCAACTCATCGCCGTGCTCGCATTCGGCCTCTCTTTGCTGGGAGTGGATGTAAATAGTGCCGCAGTCACATTGATGGAAAGCGGCATTGAAGCATTCCGAAACAATTGGTTGAGATCAGCGCTCTTCAATCTTTCCATCATCATGGGGGGGGCGTTCGTCATAAAGTCTGTGGGTAATTGGTTGGAAACAGACCTTGCTCGTAGGCGCTACGCATTCACCATTCTTTCTCTTGCTGGGCTTTCCATCATAGTAGCCGTCCCAGTCTTCGCGCAGACTTATTCGCGACTCGCCGTTGATCCTCTCATCTCGATGACCGCCAATGAGACTGGTTCACACGGGTCGAATGCGGCGTGGACTTTCGCCCTGCAACTCTTCGTTGGAAATCTCGTCGCCGGTGCGATGTGGTTAACAGCAGCGCAACTTGTCGAGCGCCATCGCCCCTCTGTACGAGCAGAAAATCCAATGTGGCGGCAGGTCAGGAATGATTTGGATGAGCAAGCAACCGCGATCCGCGAAGAACACGAGAAACTAGGTCTGAGCCAGGGCAAGTTGGACATCATAGCCGCGATGCGCAGCCAGTTGGTCACCCGTGCCGTGGAATTCTATCTCGTGGCAGCAGCGGAGTGCGATCACCGTCGCAAGATGCGCGCCATGATGGAGAAGTCCCAAACCAAGTAAAACCAACATCGGAGAACAATCGTGAAAACAACCCAACACACAAAGGAGACGCCACATCACATGAACGCATTGAAAACAGCATTTTTCGCAGTTTTTGCCATGACGTTAATCTTTGCACATTCAGCCACTGCCACGCCCGACCAGCATCAATCCCGACACTATGTTGTGCTGATCAGTTCAGATCTGCCGGCAAAACTTGGGGAGAAAGTATTTGGGCAAAGTCTGCAACTGTTGTTGAAACAAGCCCGCCCCGGCGACCGTGTGGAATTCCTCGCCGCTCCCAAGGGCACTCGTCTCGCGGATGTAGTGGTGCCAGAAGGAACAGTGCGCGAGCGCGCGAATAGCCGTGAATACGCCGGTCAGTTCGGCGCACTGAAACAATTTGTGACCACTTCCTCCGCTCCAGATTCGAGTCAAGCCATGCAACTACGGCTACCACAATTGCTGGACGATATTGGTCGCTCATTTCACCCACAGGAGATTCTTACCTTAATCGTGGTCGGCTCTCCTCTTTACATCGCATCCAACGAACGCGAAGCAGCTTTCGACATGGAGAAGGGCTTGACGCCGAGCGACGGGATGATAGCTGCCTCCATCAAAGATTCTTTATTCGGTACGAAGGAGCGCAAGGGCCAGTTGCAGGGCGCGACGGTTCACTGGCTAACACCTTCGGACGATTGGGCCCTAAGCGAAGTCCACCGGCGCACCGTCATTCGGTTTTGGGCGGTCTTTGTCGGAGTTCAGGGGGCCACGCTCAGCACTTTATGCAGCGACACCGCACGCGTATTTGGGAACGCGGTACAAGGCGAAAGCACCCCGATCATTGACGCCATACTCGATCCTAACGACCGGGAACTAGTAATGCGGCCCCCTCCCGTATTCCGACGTATAACGGCACTCCCTGTAGAGTCGCATGTCGAGGTTCGACCGGTCGAAACACCCACCCGGCTAGTGACGCCGCCAGCAGCCACTCCAGTTTCTGAAGTTCATCCGACAACTAACCGAATGGTCGAATCACAAATTCCGATTGAACCGGCTGAGACACCCAGTCGGCCGGAGACACCGGCTGTGATCCCAGAGATAGCCGTCCCTCTGCTCCCAACAGCTCCAAAAGTGGAATCACCAGCCATCATAAAGGCCGTCACAGAAATCCCACAAACCCCGCAAGGGCGCATCGGGATTGCCGCTGTTTGGGAAGTGCCGACCGGCGCTGCATCTGCAGCTGACATGGATCTCTATGTGGCCGCTCAACGTGGGGGAGAAGAGGTCTATTGGAGACATCCGGAAGCCCCCGGGGCCTTTTACTTTCGCGACGTCCGGCATGCCGGCCCGGCGCAAAACGGAGGTGATTGGACTGCAAGCTGGGAATACGTCGAGGTCAAACACGGACGGCTGGAAGACGTGTCCATCTGGCTGAATGTTTATAGCGCCAGGAGCAGCGTTTCGGGCATTGTGAGAATTCAATTCAACGGAAGAACCGTAGACAAAGCTTTCCATTTCGCTGTCACCCGGGGCAACCGTGGCGGTGACAGCAATCTTTCGAAGCGCCGAGAAAGCCCCTATTGGCAGGAGATCAAACTCGCTGACCTCTTCACCGAGGCCAATGCTCACACACCGATACACTAAGTACTAGCAACATTAGCGAGGACCAAACGTGAATATCAGTCACTTCAACAAAGGAGACATAATGAACGCACAGCTAAATGCCGGCGCCCAAACAGCACCACAAGACGTTCAGATCATCCGATCGGTCATCACTGAACGCAATCGCTTCGTAACGGCGCGAGAGTACATGATACGTGGAATTTGGTGCGTAGTGGGCTTTGCTTTGTTGCTCGCGGCTTTTTGTGGAAATCTTTTGTTGGGAATGGGGAGCGCAGATAGTCTACCCGCACGTATCACTACGCGTGTAAGTTACCGGTTGCATAACCCAATCTGCTGGCCAGCGTGGCTTTACTACGGCGCTCTTTCCTCCTGTTTGTTTTTGTTGATCATGTTTCTTTTTCGCAAGCAAGTTCACCCGGTCGCAGACTCCAATCCAAAGGAAAACCCGTCCGCTTGGATTTGTATCATCCTTCCGGCCTGTGGGCTGATGATTCTCGGTGAAATTGCAATCCGACAAGCAATCGCGTGCAGTTGGTAACTGATTGTTGAAACCGCTTGCAACCCCAAAGGAACCCAATGAACACACAAGCCATCCCGCAAACGTCCACAGTGCGTTGTCCCGAGTGTGGCCTGAAAACCCCCGGCAACGCACCATTATGCGAAAACTGTAATGCGACACTGCCTCAGCATTTGGTCGCCGCAGGATCAAATGCATCTGTTTCGTCTGGCTGGAACATTGCTCAGGCAGCACTTCCTGTCACCGCACAGGAGCCGTGGCTCGGGGAAGCCCCTGCCATCCAGCGTTCCCGCACTTCCACGCCTCCCACCATAGCTCCGACACCAAGAAATCCGTCCCTTCAAGGTGATCTAGTAGGTCGTGTGATCCTGATGGAGGCACCTTATCAGGAAAAACCGGACTTCGATTGGTGCAAGTTCTTCACAAAGGTGCTCTGGTTTCTACTATTGGTGGCGTCTCCCATTTTGCTGCTTCATGTGGTGCTCACGAAACTCGGCGCGCTACCGGTTATTTTGGCCGTCGTTGGCGTATTCTTTCTCCTCCGGTTTATCACGCCGTCCAATCTGTTTGCCTTGTGGCGTCTGCATGCAGTGATGAGTCCACTCAAACGACAAGATCAGGAAATGGTACCCGTTCGTTATTTGAGGGTCAGGGATGAAAACGAAGATGAATGGACCGCTCGCATGAAGGGCAACACGTGCTTGGGAAATGTGTCGCCGGACGATTTGGTTTCCCTGTGGGGATACTGGCGCGGCGGGACGCTCTTTGTCAAACGTGGATTCAACCATCGGACGCGTAGCCAGATACAGTTCCAGAACTCGTACTCGTGGATCGGTCTTGTTGTCACTTTGGGGGTTATTCTGTTTCTGTTCTGTTGGTTTTATCAACCGATCCACACTTTAGGGCAAAGAATGCATGAACTGGGAGGTTCGCTATGAACATAGTTCAGCGAATTCAAGCCCTTGAAGGAAAGCATGTCGAGTCTGTCGTGCCTAATCGGCCGGGCCAACACTTCGTGGGCAATTGGGGCTTTGTTCGGGTACTCAGTGTGGCTCGGTCCATCGAATCCTCTTCTCCGACCAGTACCGTGCTGCTCGCTCCCCAAAACCAATTCCTGTCAGGTCTCCATGCAACAAGATGTCCGTGGGGATTTCTGGTCAAGGGTGACTCATCGCAAATCCAAGTGTATCTAGCGCTACCTGCATCTGGAAACGTCCACAACGCTTGGGAACTACGATTAGCCTCCTGTTTTCCCGGTTGCGAGTTTTCTCCGGTTGGCAATCGGCTCGACCTTGAGCGACAAATCGCCAGTCTTGATCACGTTGCCGCGCTGACCGGTAATCCTGCGGTTGCAGCTTCTGAATCCACCGGCTCAGCCGTTTCCGCCGCTCGACTGGAAGCTTTGCTCCGAAATATGCGTGGCCGTCAATTCGCATACCTCGTAGTTGCTCGCCCAGTTAAGGTGGAGATAATCCAAGAGTCATTCAACCGTCTTGCCGCTGAGGAGCGCGAGCTAGTGTCCAACTTCCAGCGGCGCGGTTCAGCCGAGGAACAGAATCATCCGCAAGCTAAACGCTGTTTGGAATTGATCCGTGCTGCGTGCAGCAATCACGAATTGGGTTTGACCATTGGCATGTGGGATGTCCAAGCGCATTTGCGTACGCGCACGGCACCTGACCTGTTCTTTGGCAAGCAGGCGCTGCATGCCGCACTCTCCGGCCCCGGTAGTCGTCCTCAACCCATCCGTGTGCAATCTTGCTCCCCCCAACGAAGCGAGAATGCGCAGTCCTTCTACACCCGTCTGAATACCAACGAAGCGGTGACTATTGCCAAGCTCCCCGAGGAGGAATTACACGGCTATCGCGTGCGGGAGTATGTCCGTTTTGCTGTTTCAGGACCGATTGTCGGGCCTTCAAACGGAGTGGACATCGGTTCCGTGATGGATACCGGGGCGCGCACCGGAAACTGGTTCTCGGTTCCCCTAAGCGACCTGACGCGCCATGCCCTCGTTGTGGGAGCAAGCGGTTTCGGTAAGACAAATACCTGTCAGAATCTCCTAGTCCAGCTCTGGAAGGAGTACCGGATTCCGTGGTTGGTCATTGAACCTTCGATGAAATCTGAATATCGGCGGTTGCTACGTTCGTCACTGGCTGGTGACCTGCGAATTTTCACCTTGGGGGATGAAAGTGGCGTTCCATTTCGGCTGAACCCGTTGGAGGTTTTGCCGGGCATTCATGTTCAAACGCAGATTGATAGTGCGTTGTCGCTCTTTGGCGCTGCATTTGGATGGGTTTCCCCTATGCCGGAGGTACTCGGACTGGCGGTCCATCGACTCTATCTCAATCGTGGCTGGGATTTAGTTCAGGGAACGCATCCCCAAGGATACTCCTCCGACGTGCAGCCAACGCTTGGCGACCTCTTGAGGCTGATTCCATCGTTCGTGGAGGAACTCGGCTACAACGCGGAAATTTCCTCAACCATCCGAGCCGGCCTCACGACCCGTCTCTCAAGTCTCACAAGCGGCGGCAAAGGCCGCATGCTTGACCTGGGTATTTCGACGTCGTTTGACCAACTTTTGTCTCAGCCGGCAATCTTGGAATTGTCTGCCGTCGGGAATGATGAAGAGAAAGCCTTCCTCCTCGGTGCCATCCTGATGCGGCTGGCGCAATACCGGCAATCCACAGGATTGACCGATGGCCGGCTACAGCATGTCTTGCTGATTGAGGAAGCACATCGGCTTCTGGCGGCGACTCCGCCCCACACTGCAGCGGATGTTGGAAATCCACGCGCGAAAGCGGTGGAGACGTTCTGCAATCTATTGGCGGAAATCCGCGCCTACGGTCAAGGTGTCATTATCGCCGACCAAATTCCATCCAAGCTTGTCCCTGACTTGCTGAAGAACGTGAACCTGAAAATCGTTCATCGCCTCCCGGCGGAAGATGATCGCCGACTGGTTGGGGCGACCATGAATTTGTCACCTGCCCACGAACGCTTCCTCTCCACGTTGCCCACAGGCCAGGCAGTCGTGTTCGCCGAAGGACGGGAATTGGCATGTCATCTGTCGATTCCCAACGCTGGTCATCAACTGCGCAAGCCGTCCAGTGTTCCGTCAAAAGCTGAGATTATCGAACACATGAAAACGAAGTTCAACTTGCCACCGTCCAGCCATGATCAGCCGACGAGATTCACACACCCCCAACTGGTGTTGCCGTCGTGCCCAGGTTGTTTGAGCACCAAATGCACAATGAGAACTACAATTCTGCGGACAATGGTGACCGAAGATCTCGCCCCGGGATTCCAACAAGCCATCACAAGGGGATGGGATGCCTTGTGGCAATTTGGTTTGTCCACAGCCGGTCAGATTTCCGTGAGCAACAAGGCGGACGTCGCCTTCTGCCTGCTATTGAACATTGCTGCGCTGGGGAAGTTCGACAAACCGGCAATCGAGGAGATGAGAAATCAAATGAATCACAGACGCGTCGAAACGATCACCGCGTAACACAAAGGAATCCCTATGAACAACCACCAAGTCGAAAAGACACCACGCCGGCTGGAGTCTGATACCTACAAGCTGCGAACTTATTTTCAGGACGTGGATGAGCAAACCGTCAAGGTTCTGACTGAGAAATACGGCCACCTCGTCCCACCGGACCGCTTGCAGACCATGGCGAATCAGCCCACTTCCTTTGAGACATCACCGGAATTTGCGAAGGCGTTCAAAGCGGAAGCCGGTGTTCCGCCGGAAGCGGGCGTGGTTGGCTACACTGAGCGTGGTCGTCCGGCCCACGTCAGCACTGAGGATATGGCGAGTGTTCCTGAAACCACTGTGCATGAACGGCTTCACCAGCTTTCTGATGCCCGTGCTCCAGAAATCTTTGGGCCTAAACTTTACGAAGGTGTGACCGAGGATTTAGCTATCGAAACCGTTGGTCGAGAGCCCAGCCCCGGTGATCCCGTCGCATATCCGGAAGAGCGCGCATCTGCACATTTGCTGCGCGAGAAAGTCGGCAACGATGCAGTCGAGGAGGCCTATTTCAGAGGCGATTCAGCGAAGCTCACTGAACGGCTGAACGACTCCATTGAGGAAACCAAACCGGAGGATCAATAGCGATGTTCATCGAAGAACTGGGCCGGCACTTGGCCGTCTGTTCACTGGCCGAACTGGAGAGAATGTTGAAAATGGATGCCCGGTTTTGGAACGTGGTGTCCATCCGTGAACCGCACATTCCGCGACCGCCTTCTCTCCGATATGCCAAACGTTTCCATGAGGTCATTTTTGATGATCTGGAGAGAATTGACTATCAGGTCGCGAGTACGCCACCACGAAGCGAACATATTGCAGGCATCTTCCGATTCGTGGACGCGCATCCCAGCGAGCCAATATTGATTCATTGTCTGGCAGGACTCTCCCGCAGCACGGCTGTAACGCTGGCTGTAATCATTCGGGGATTATTCCGCGAAGAGCAATCAGCGACAACGATCGCACCAGTTGTCGCGCGCGCGGTGGAAATCTTACTGAGGCTCCGCCCGCAAGCACGGCCTAATGCGCTGGTGTTGCAATTTGGATTGGAACAGTTTTTAGCCGCCGACCACATCCAACTAATCGTCAGCGAAGTGAGCCGCCATCCGATCTTGGTTGAAAATCGTTCAGTAAAATCGCGTTCAAATGAAACCCAATAACGAAAGGAGGATGTAACATGTACCCTAATGAGATTCTCCGATGGGAGGAGCCACTTCATCCCAAGATGGGGCGACAGCAATCCAGGCTCCGACGATCTCTTGAGCGTCCGGTTTTGACGGCCTTCCCGTCTCGGCATCTGGAAAGACCATGCGAGCAATCGCGAATCGAAAAGATGGAGCGGAAATTCCTTCGGATTGTGAATAGCAAGGAGCGATGTGACTACACCGCCGAGTTTGGTTTTGACCTGATGGGCGTTGTCTGGAATGGCCGAATACGTCAACCTGTTGAGGGACGCCAAACGTTACAGCCGTCGAATGGAGACCGCTTGATCTCCCGTCTCCTGCCCAAACTCGACAACAACGCGATTATTCGATTCGAGTATGGCGGGGGTGGGAACACGAATTTTCACTGGTCCATCCGTGCGGCCATCCGGGGAGCCTCGTCTCCCAAACTCGCCCGGTCCGCCGCCGGCAGCTTGCGAACCAGCCTGCAAATGGTCCTAGCCAGCGAACCGGGATTCAGCTTTACGCCAATTCAATTTCATTCCGATGATCAAGATCCGCCGCCCCAGTTCACGTGGGAGACCAAATTGGTTCCGCAACAACTCCTCCTCCCAGTGGTGGCACACACGCCGATTGGTTTCGGGGGTAATCATCAGCAGGCGGCAGCCCCTGCATGTACCTTAACGCTCCCCGCCATGAGCACGACCACAACATCTTTTAAGTCACTCGCAGAAGCCGTCGCGCTGTCAGCCAGCCCGGTCCTACTCGCTGTTTCCTTCACACGGTTTGCCTTAGACGACAAAATGCAGGCCATCATTTCGAGCACTTTGGACTGGCTGGAACGAGATGGGCACGTCGCAAAGCGCCTGTCAGTGGGTTCACTGGTTGTGCCTGAGAACACGGGACACATCCACAAACTCCTGACTGCATGGCTTCGACAGCCTTGGGGATGCAAAGTGCAGTGCCACCTTTACTTCACCGACTGGCCGGCGGATGCATTCGTACAAATGATCGGAAACGATGTGTTTGGTACGCAAGTCAAGAGCCTGTCCCAACTGGCCGAGGAGGGCGATGTCGATAAAGCAGAGGATGAAAAGACAGACGACATCAGCTTGGATTTGACCGGCTGCATTCGGACCGGACAGCACTGGCCTTCGTTGTTTCCCGGCTTCGAGTCACTCGCCAACGCACGCGTCCGGCGGTTGTTCAACCACGATATTTCTCCTTTTGGCGACAGCGGCATCTTGTTGGGCAGCGTTGCTGAGGACAAACACCGCGACGTGAGGCTCCAAGAATCTGCTCGCGCCCAGCATCTGTATGTGTTGGGGGCAACTGGCACAGGCAAGTCTACACTCTTATTTAATATGATCCTTCAAGATATCCGGGCTGATCGGGGCGTTGGCCTCATTGATCCACACGGCGACCTATACGATCAATTGTTAGAGGCGATGCCTCGAAATAGGGCCAAGGATGTCTTCCTTTTCAGTCCCGGCAATCCCGACGGTGCTCCAGGAATCAATCCACTGGAATGCAATGAACCCAACCGTTCCATGCAAATCAATTTTGCGATCAATGAACTCCTCAAGACGTTTGACCGGCTCTACGATATGCGCGAGTGCGGAGGGCCGATGTTTGAAATGTACTTCCGAAATGCCATGCTATTACTCCTAGAAAGCGATTTGCCAGTCGTGACGCTGACTGAGCTTTCGCTCGTATTCGAAGATGCTGAGTACCGAAAATTCCTTAAATCACGCTGCAAGAATTCGCTTGTTGTCTCCTTCTGGAGCAATCAGGCAGAACGCGTCCATGGGGAGGCGTCTCTGGCGAATATCGCTCCCTACATTGTCAGCAAAATCAATGCGTTCACCTGCAATGCGTTGATCCGCCCCATCATCGGGCAAGCCAAAAGCACGATTCCATTTCGTCGAATCATGAACACCCGCAAAATCCTGTTGATGAAGCTCCCCAAGGGGATTTTGGGTGAACTCGATACCCAACTGCTCGGTTCATTCTTGCTCTCGAAAATGTTCGCCACCGCGATGCAACGAGCAGGTATGAACTTGCGGCGACGCAACGCGTTTCACCTCTACGTTGACGAATTCCAGAATTTCACCAATGACACAGTTGCGCACATGCTCTCTGAAGCGCGGAAGTATGGACTGTATTTGACCTTAGCGAATCAGAACCTGAGCCAACTTCTGGCCAGCGCCGGTCGTCAAAACATCTTGGATGCGGTCTTGGGAAATGTTGGCAACTTGATCACCTTCCGCGTTGGTCCCACGGATGCAGAAAGGCTGTGGCCCTACATAGAACCGGAATTTAGTGGGCTTGATGTTCAGGGTTTGCCGAACTACCACGCCATCGGGCGACTCCTTACCGCCCAAGGACCCACACGCCCATTTGTCTTTCACACTCACCCGGCAGTCTCACCCAAGCACAAATCCCGCGCAACTTCGAGCCTATGGGAACAGCGCGAACGCTCATTCACCATCCCGACCGTGACTGTCGAAGCTCAAATTGTACACAGGCGTGAAATCCACAAAGCAGCCACGTCTTCGAAGACCAAGAAAGCGAAAGATGCTCAGAAGGTGGCTTTTGTAGAGATCAGCGATACCGCGCTTTCGCGAAAATTGTCGCCGGCCAAGCAAATCCAAAAAAGCCAACCCAAACAGCAAAACGCCTCCTCACATGTATAATCAAAATGGTGACATCATGTTGGTAAACAATATATTACACATTTTCACTTGTCGCCGACATTCCTGTGACGCATCATGTCACGCCAGACTTCCAGCAGTTTCAAAACAGAAACGACAAATGTCGGCTACGTCGAAAATGCTCTTAAACGTGGCGGATTTGTCCGTTGTCTTCGACAACGGCAAGCCAACGGCGCATTGTGCCTTGGAGCGGGTAAACCTGAACATCCCCGAAGGCGGTACTGTGGGGCTTGTTGGCGAGTCCGGTTCAGGCAAAACCGTCTTGGCTCACTCCATTCTCGGACTCCTGCCAAGCAATGGGACAGTGACGTCTGGGCGCGCTGAGTGGCTTGGGCATAACCTGCTGGACTTACCAGAAGGCGAACTGCGGCAGATTCGCGGCAAAGAAATTGCCATGATTTTTCAGGATCCTCAAGCATCGCTGAATCCTGTTTTTCGAGTCGGGCACCAGATCGAGTGGGTTCTCAAACTTCATCGCAGGCTGATTGGAGCGGATGCTAAAGCAGAGGTTCTGAGACTCTTTGAAGCCGTCCAACTCCGAGACCCGGAGCGGTGCTATCGCTGCTACCCACACGAACTGAGCGGGGGAATGTGCCAACGCGCGATGATCGCCATGGCGATTGCATGTCACCCGAAACTGCTGATTGCTGACGAACCGACCAGCGCACTGGATGTCACGACCCAGGCAGAAATTCTTGATCTTCTCCGTGAGGTGCGGCGGCAGTTTTCAATGTCTCTGCTGTTTATCTCCCATGACGTGGGGGCCGTCTCTGGAATTTGCGATCAGGTGGTTGTAATGCTTCGCGGCAACATCATTGAGAGTGGTCACGCCGCCTCGGTTTTTCAATCGCCACAACATCCATACACTCAAGGGTTGGTGAACGCGGCAACATGCGGCAGGAATCTGCGTGATACCGCGGCTCAAACAGATGAAACAACGCTTGATCAAGCGACACGAATACAGAAAAATAGTTTGGAGAAAATGCCATGCCAGCCATAACCGGAACAGCAGGGGGACGTAACGGAACCGCGCCACGCGATTCACGGGCGGATTTCTATCGAACGCTTCTAACCGGCGGTGTCGATTTCGCGGCCTTGAACCGCCATGTGCGCTCCTGTGAAACGCCCGTTAATGTCAGCATGGTCGTAAACAACGCCTGCAACCTGCATTGTCGCCACTGCTATCTACAGGTTCCGGCGCTTGCCGACCGCGCCCTTTCGGATGCGGACTGGGAGCGCATCTTCATCTCCGCCCTGCGAAGCGACATCACCATGCTTTCCCTCAATGGGAAGGAAGTGTTTTTAGGCGATAAAGGCCCGGCTCTGCTGGCTAGGTTGGCCGCTTTGCGCCGGAAACTTTCGCCGACAAAACGATTTGGCGTCATTACCAATGGCACATTGATCGCGCCACACCGCGAATTGATCGAAAATGCCGACCTGACTTTCTTTGACATTAGCGTTGATGGCCTGCCGCAGGACCACGACGTGATTCGCGGGCCGGGCGCGTTCGACCAAGTACGGCCAAACCTCGAATGGGCTGCCCGCACGTTGGATAGCCGATTCTTCGTGAGTCTCACTGCCCAGAAGCAGAATCTGCCTCGCTTCAACGAAGCTGTTTTGCACCTTAATCACCTGGGTGTCCAGAACGTCGGGATGAGTTTCTTCCACCCTGCGGTCTACAATGACGCGAGCTTGACTCTGTCTGAGAATGATTACGTAGCGCTCTTCAACCGTCTGCACGTTCTTAGCTCCGCAAAACTTGAGCATCCGTTGACCGTCTTTGTTGAAGTGGATACTCTTTGCCCCGAAGCGCTCGTTGCGTTCCTTCGCTCTGACTGGTTTTCTTTGAATCGAAT
Organism: Verrucomicrobiia bacterium; assembly: GCA_022072455.1. GTDB lineage: Bacteria > Verrucomicrobiota > Verrucomicrobiia > Palsa-1439 > Palsa-1439 > CAINDI01. The sequence continues at coordinate 121,827 of JAJVHY010000016.1, forward strand.
TGAGATGGATCGTAGCCGCGTGCCGTGGATTGATTATGCCTTCCCGAACGGATTCCGCATGCAGTTCAAATTCTTCCCAATCCCGTGGGCAGGCTACCACTCTGTTCGGATCACACCAGAGGGAAGTGTTTTGGCGGTGGATGACATATTCAATACCCGTCTCTATCCTCTGCGAACTCTTGCAACCGCTCGCGAACACAGTTGCGATTTTTCGGCCATGATGCGGGCGGCGCAACAGTCCCCGCGAACTCATCAGTTGCTCACGAATTACTATGATCACTTGTTGCCGAGAATAATTGAGGCCGTCAAAACTGAAACCCTCATTCCGGCCCTCCACTAACCATGAAAAAACAAACCGTCGTCATCCTGTTGGGACTTGTCGTAGCGGCTGTTGTTTACTTTGCCCTGCGCAAACAACCCGCTCAGGTCGTTGCGGATAAATCACTGGTTATTGGGGTCGAGAACGATGTCGTCAACCTCGACCCCCTGAAGATCGTGGACAACTTCACGCTTCGCGTAGCAGCGCAAGTTTGCGAAGGCATGGTGACGTTGGACAAGAAGAACCAACTAGCACCGTGTTTGATCGAATCGTGGTCTGCGAACACCGACTCTACCGAGTGGCGACTCAATGTGCGCAAGGGAGTCAAGTTTCATCCCAACGCGTGCTTCGGTAAGACGGGTTCGCGAGAGATGACTGCTGAAGACGTTGCATATAGTCTGCGACGAATTGTATCAAAGGGATCACCATCTGCTTTCGCGTTGGCTGGTGTCATTGAGGGGGCAGCCGATTACCAAAGTGGCAAGGCTCCGGACGTTTCCGGTATTCACGTTGATGGTTTGAGCGTGACCGTGAAGCTTATCAAGCCCGACCCGTCGTTTCTCTATCGACTGACATCCCCGTGGTTCGCGGTTGTCCCCAAGGAAGCCGTTGATCTCGGCCCAGATGTTTTCGGTCGCACAACTCTGATTGGAACTGGGCCGTTCAAGCTAGTCTCTCGTCAAGACAACGAAGTTCGCATGGTGAGAAATCCTGATTATTGGAAGAAGACAGCGGGAAATATCGAGAATCTCTCGTTCCGAGTTCTGAAGAACGATGCGATTCGTTTAGCCGAACTACGGGGAGAGAAGATTGACCTGATGCGCTTGCCGGATAGCCTCGTCAATGAAGTGGCGGCTGCTAAACCGACCTCAACCGATACCACCATCCAGTTGAACCCAGCGTTTGGTGGATTTACCGCCACCGTGCATCCTGTTTTTAATTCTTACTTCCTTGGCTTTAATTACCAAGCTGTCCCTCGCGCATTGCGCCGTGCGGTTTCCAAAGCCGTTCGCCGTGCAGAGATCTCGACGACTATAACGGGAGGTCTCGGAACACCCTCCGTCGGCCCACTCCCCATCGGGTTGCGTGGTTACGCACCGGCATCCATCACAGAATGGGAGTCGGCTGAAGCTGCGAAGGCCGAACTTGCAGCGGCTCCTGATGTGTCGCGAACGCTTGAAATTCTGGTTCATGAAAAGGATTCTTCCGAACAGGTTGCCGAGTTGATTCAGAGCGAGTTGGCTGCGATTGGCATCACGGTGAAGATTACAAAGCTGGACTTCAATGGTGTTATCGACAAGGTGCTGAAAAATCAGGAGCAGTGCTTCATGCTCTCCTTCGAATACGTCTTCTCGACGCCGGAGCTGATTCTGAGTGGCTTCTTTTCTCCTGAGGCCATACCTGTTCCCAATCTGTTCGGATTCAAGGATGAACACTTCGATTCGCTCCTTACAGAACTCGCCAAGCCGATGTCCGATGGGAAACCAAATCTACCTTTGATCCGGCAGACGGAAGACTATCTGATTGGCGAAGCGCCCGCTGTTTTTCTCTATCAAAAGCGCTCGGCTGTACTGGCCCGCAAGGGAATTACGGGCATATGGATTAGCGGTAACAACATTCTTCCTTGTGATGACATCGTTCTTCCATGAAATTAGGTATTCGATATGAAGGCCAAGGCTGTCAGAAACATGATGCTTCGTCATGCGGCCTATTCGGCGTCCTTGCTGCTTGGAGCGCTGCTTCTCGCTCAATTCCTGTTTGAATCGGTGCCCGGCGATCCTGCCCGCCGTGCGCTTGGCCCTTATGCGTCCCAAGAGTCCGTAATTCGCCTTCGTCATGAGATGGGTCTCGACCGTCCACTGGTGGAGCGACTGGCCGCGAATATCCGCAGTGCTCTGCGATTCGACTTCGGACATTCCATCATTGATGGGCGGGCAGTCGCTCCGGAGATCGGGGAGAAGTTTACCCGGACCTTTACTCTTGGATTCCAAGCCGTCACGATTGCCGTCGCAATCTCATTACTGCTTCTGGCGGTAATTCATTTTCAACCTCGCGCCGCTTTTCTGCTTCAACTGGCAGGCGCGCCGGTGATCCTTCCGTCGTTCCTTTCCGCTGTTTTGGTGGCGATTGGTGCGGCCCTTTGGCTTCCGGCGATGTTCGGCTCTTCGGGTTCGTCCCGGGTTTTCCCGGCTCCTCTGTTGCCGAGCTTGGTGGCGGCCATCTACCCGGCTTCAGTTCTTGCCACATCACTGGGCGCCCGTTGGTCTGCGCTGCGCTCCGCGCCCCATTACCGGTCAGCGCGGGCATTTGGTCTCAGCCGCATCCAATTGCTTTTCAGGGCACTGCTGGCGCCGTCTGCTCCAACGGTGCTGGCTCTGATCGTCAGTCAACTGAGCGTGGTGGTGTTCGCATTGCTGGTCATTGAAATCATTTTCAGCCTCCCCGGCGCGGGAACACTCATGCTCGCCTCCATTCAGGCCAACGACTATCCGATGCTTCAGGGAGTCCTGATCATCAACGCGTTCGTGTTCATCACACTTCACTTTCTGTCCGAAAGTTTGTATCCAATCCTTGATCCACGGGTCGCCAAATGAAACGCTCACATTTCATTGCCCTCGTTGCAGCCAGCATCGCCTTCTTGGTAATGCTGCCGATTGCATTGTGTTTGTGTGGGCACGCCTTGGACCCGATGACGCCCAATCCTAATTTGGCATCTGCCGCGCCAAACTTCCAACAATGGGCAGGCCGCGACGAATTGGGTCGCTCGGTGCTCGCCAGAGTCTCGCTGGCGGCGGGGCTCTCACTCGGGGCCGCCAGCTTTGCCCTGCTGCTTGCGCTCTCACTCGCCATGCTTTTGGGCGGGTTGGCGGGATGGTATCACGGGCAGTGGCCAGACCGCCTCATCTCGTGGGTGATTGCCCTCCTGCACACCATTCCTTTTTTTCTGCTCGTAGTGGTCGCGGCAGCAATCTGGCGACCGGGGCTTTTCGGTGCGTTTCTGATTGTTGGATTGTTCGTCTGGGCAGCCCCGGCACGTCTGGCGCGGGCAGAATTTCTCCGCCTCCGGCGTGCCCCCCATGTGACGGCGGCTCGCGCTATGGGATTTCCCGCTTCCACGATCTTCCTACGGCAAACACTACCGGTGGCATTTCTGCCGGCCTTTACTGCCGTCCTAATCCTCACGCCGGAATTGATCGGACTCGATGTCGGTTTGGGGTTCTTTGGTCTCGGGGCACAACCACCAACGCCCACCCTCGGTCGCTTGCTTTACGCAGGACTGTCCAGTTTGAACTCCGCCCCGTGGCTGGCCGTCGCCCCGTGTGCCATCGTAATCGCTCTATCGGTGACCGCCTTCGGCCTCGCGCGGTTGTGGGCCAAATCCATCCCAACTTCAACCCGTGCCTAAACCCTCCAACACCTCTAAATTAGCTTCCGACCACGGCCCTCGGCTTGATAGAGCCTCACAAGCTCAGCTGTTCGGCCCTCTCTCGATTTACCATATCCAGCAAAAATCAGAGCGGCTGGCCCGCGATCTCTCTTTTGCCTTCTTTCCCCTTGAAAGCGATTCGCTTAAAATCGCCCTTGCCCTGCGCGACGGCTACACCGAAGAGCATATTCCTGCCTTATCCGGAGTGTGTCCGACTCGATTCTATCGCCCGGGGTTCATTTACCGTTACCATTTCCTTACACAAGATAATCGCACGCATTTTGAGAATAGGACTGACACACCAGAGTCGTCAGATGTGTTCGGCTGGATTCAATGGTTCAGCCAAGATGTCTCTGTCATTGGACTAGAGAGAGGTACGAAGGATGAGTGGAAAGCACTTGTATCACATGTTGAGAGAGAAAAAGCAGATCGATGGTCTGCCTGGGATCAGCGCGGCCAATCCAAAGAGCAAGCATTTGAGCATATTGCATCCGTTTTTAGTCATCTACGTTACAGCGGTCTCACGCCGGGAAAATTGGATGCTCTTTCTAGTGTAAGTTCGGCTGGTGACAATGGAGGTCCTCAGTATCCCCTTTTCTTCATTACGGGCAGCACCCGCGGCGATGAAACAAAGAAGGCGAGCATCACGGGGAAAGCGGCAGATCTTCACGGTTCTGCTTGGGCTACACAGTTTAGCGAAACAGAGATCGACGAAATCAGTTTTGCCGAAGGTCCGGAGTCCGGAAAACAATCAGGCTCCCGTAACCTCTACCTGCGTTTTCTTGATCCATTCTTCTTAGGAGCAGACAAGCCCTCCGATGCCAGCTTTCATGGCTTAGCCCTTCCGCTATATGATCGATGGGAAGCTGGTGGGCCGATGGGAGCATTCGTCGGGTGGGTATTCATCTATTCCGAAAAGAACACTAACTTACATAAGCAGCTATTCGAGACTCTGCTAAGTAAGACGCCCTTGGGCCATTCTTGGCGGGAGGTTTTGCGTGCTAACTTTAACGACTACGCCGAATCCCTCGCCGAGCACGTAATCGATGAGGAAATCACTGCGTACAATCCCGCCAAAGTTCTTGACCCCAGCGGATACTTTCGCTGGCGCTTCAAGTTTATCGAAGGCTGGACAGTTGAAGACGCCAAATGCGAAGGGCTGACTCAAGGCGAATTCTTTGCGCATACAATCGGTGAGGACGGCTTCGGTCGCCTGTGTGTTCGTTTGGACGATGATAGCGCTCGCTATGTGCTGTTGAAGCAAAAGTTCGACACCAAGATTCCGAAAACAGACGGTGATACCTACTACGAACGCATCGCGACTTGGGCTCGCTCTTTCTGGCAAGATCTCAATCATATTTACAATCAATATAAAGCTGGCCAGCTAGAGGGACGAATGCGCGTCTCGCACTCAATCCCGTATACCATAAGCATACATCTCAACAAGCTTCGTTCCGTTTCTGACGCCATTGAACAACTTCGCCAATCATCAGCACCATTCCCAATCATATCATTTGGTGACATCCCTCCTGAGATTCGCTCATTTCGGTATCCGGTAGAGCTCTATTCTTTAGCCGTAGAAAATGCGTTGCTTCACCCTCCAGATAGTGATTCATTCCGACGCCTGATGCCGGTCATCGACTGGATCGATGAAGCGATAACTGAGTCAGGATTAACTGAAAGCCTAGTCCGCCGCATCGCCGACTCAATTGCCCGGCCATTAGCAAAGATCAGTCTTCAACGGGCAGATGTTGTTCGCGATCCTTCCGCACCGTTGAATGTAATCGGTGTGTTGCCCGTCTTGACGCTCGGATTTGAATCTCATTTCGAAGGCCGTGTCTTCATTGCAGTCGTTATCGAGTTTTTGAGAGAAGCGTTTCACCATTGTAGCGGTCCATCGCCTTTAGTTGAAGTCACACTGTCTTCGCAAGACGTGCCATCGTTGTGCGTGACTAACACATGTGTTGAGGAGGCCGACCCAGCACGCTTAGGCGGAGGCAATCAGAGCGCAATGCTTGACCGGTTTGCCTCGCATCTACCAACCTGGCAAATCGTTCACCCTAAATCCGCGAACGGTAGATGGACGCGTGAAATCAGAAAGCGTGTATGAGCAAAAGAATTGATCTCGTAACAGACTTTAATGGCGTGACCGTTGTTTGGGTAGATGATCGCGTTCTTCTCAGCGACAATGAGTCGCGAACAATTGCCGACAGTGACTGGGGTCGTCAACACAAAGTGACTCCTGCCGACGTCGTAAGCATTAATAATGTCTGGACTGATGCTGTCCGCCGTAATGCGGTTGATGAACTGGGTGAAACTATTTCGCAAAACTTCGCGGCGGCTGCCATCGCGCTGATAGGAGTTTGTCGAGAGCTTTGCTGCAATTTGTCTTTGGTGGACTTTCGCACGGCTCATGAGGAGTGCTTTGGTCAGCACAACACACTGTTTTTGCTAGACCTCCAAAACCTAACCTGGCCACTTGGTTTCATGTTGGTAAATGGGGCGAACATAGACTCGCCCTGGGATTGGGGGCTATATGGAGCACATTGCGTTAAACACTATGATCTGGCAAAATCACGCTATCGATTTCTTTCCCGCTTTCGCACCGACAAAGCGGATGCTGTAAGTCAATTGCTCAGCATACATTTCGAAGACTACGCTGAAGTGGAATTGTGGTCTTTAAGGCATGATCTTCCTGCTCCTCTCACAAAGCATTTCAGGGAATTCGTGCAGAAGTATCTCATCCATGATGATCCACAAGTCGTTGATATGTTGCTCTGGTTCGTCGACTTGCCGCTTACCACTGACGCGGCAGCAAACCATAGGTCACTTGGTACTGGAGAGGCATTGATGCGGGTCCGTAAGCGCCTCGGCAACAGCTTCAATCCTGAGTCGGCAAAAGCACTGTTTCAGGGCGGTGATGGGTGGTCATGCAAGCCTATACCCGAATATGCAATTTCTGTTTCCGATTTGAAAGCAACGTGTGAGGCGCTGAAATTTTCTGTAGAAGCGGTTTCATAAGGTGAATTGCTGTAAGTATTTTCCTCTGGCACCTTTAGAGCAAATATGTGAAAAGCTCGGGATGCCAAAGCCATTCTTGTCCGACGAACAGTGGAAGAAGATCGAACCGT